>NZ_JBYMLP010000001.1:0-1423303 GCF_057773605.1 Lysinibacillus sp. F12 | reverse complement strand
AGCATTTCAGAAGTTGTTTTTGCTTGCATGTGAAGTTGTAGGTAGTCTGGGCCACCAGCTTTTGAGTCTGTACCTGACATGTTGAAGCCACCAAATGGTTGGTAGCCAACAATCGCACCTGTACAACCACGGTTGAAGTAAAGGTTTCCAACATGGAATTCTTCACGTGCTTTTTCTAAGTTCATGCGGTTTGTCGTAATGACAGCACCTGTTAAACCGTATTCTGTATCGTTCGCAATTTCAATCGCATGATCGAAATCCTTTGCTTTTGCAATCGCTACTACTGGTCCGAAGATTTCTTCTTTCATAATACGTGCAGAAGGCTCTACGTCCGCAAATACAGTTGGTTGTACGAAGTAACCTACTGTATCATCTGCTGTACCACCAGCTACTAGACGACCTTCGCCTTTACCGATTTCGATGTATTCCGTAATTTTATTGAATGCTGCTTGGTCAATAACCGTTGCCATGAAGTTGCTGAAATCTGTTGGATCTCCAACTGTTAGTGCGTTTGTTAACTCTTCTACACGGTTCACTACTTGGTCATACACATCTTCTACGATAACAGCACGAGAACATGCTGAACATTTTTGACCTGAGAAACCAAATGCTGATTTCACGATCGATTGTGCAGCTAATTCAAGATCTGCTTCTTTATCGACAACGATTGTATCTTTACCGCCCATTTCAGCGATAACGCGTTTGATCCAAATTTGACCATCATTTAGGACAGATGCTCGTTGGTTAATACGTAAACCAACATCACGTGAACCTGTGAAGCTGATGAAACGAGTTTTTGGGTGATCCACTAAGTAGTCGCCCACTTCTGCACCAGAACCTGGTACAAAGTTAACAGCTCCTGCTGGAAGACCTGCTTCTTCTAATACTTCGATAAATTTATATGCCACTACTGGTGTTGTAGAAGCTGGTTTTAGTAATACTGTGTTACCTGTTACTAAAGCAGCCACTGTTGTACCAGCCATAATCGCAAATGGGAAGTTCCAAGGTGAGATGACGATACCGATTCCTAGTGGAATATAGTCATAGCGGTTGTATTCACCTGGACGGCTTTCTACTGGTTGACCGTTTTTAATGCGTAGCATTTGGCGACCATAGTATTCTAAGAAGTCGATTGCTTCTGCTGTATCTGCATCTGCCTCAGCCCATGGTTTCCCAGCTTCTTTTGTTAATAATGCTGAGAATTCATGTTTACGACGACGAATAATAGCTGCTGCTTTGAAAAGAACGTCTGCACGAATAGCTGGATCTACCTTTTTCCAAGTTTTGAATGTTTCATCTGCTGCTTGCATCGCTTTTTCAGCTAAATCTTTGCTTGCTTTTGACACACGGCCGATAACTTCTGTTTTCTTTGCAGGATTGTACGAAACAATTTTATCTTCCGTTGTAATACGCTCACCACCGATAATAAGTGGGTAGTCTTGCCCTAAGTAACCTTCAACTTTATTTAAAGCCTCTACATAAGCATTGTAGTTTGCCTCTTGTGAAAAATCTGTGAATGGTTCGTGTTTGTATGGAATCATATCTGTTTCCTCCCCTGGATAAAGGGTGCAAAATGATTATGCACCTTTAAAGATTTTGTTAATTATATAATGCAATATAATTTGGCATTAATCAACTAATTTTAAAACTTTTTTAATTATTGCATCTGTTTTTCGTATTGGTGTTAGAATAAGCATAATGGAATACAGGAGGACAAGATGGATAATAATGTATTACTAAGCATTTATAAATACGTCATTGAAAAAGGTGATATGGGAATCTGCGTTGTGGATACAGAAGGCAAATTGCTCATTTACAATAAAAAAATGCGAGAACTAGAAGGCGTGAATGAAGACGAGTATGAGGAGAGGCGAGCAATAGAAATCATTGATTTCGAAATCGAAAAAAGCGATATCTTTAAAGTTCTAAGTTCTGAAACGCCAGTTCTACATGTGAAAAAAACGTATTGGAATAAAAAAAATCAAGAAGTGACCTACATAAGCAATATTTATCCGTTGCACTATGAGGGTGTTTTAGTAGGGGCTGTAGAGTTTGCTCGGGATATTACGCAGCTTGAATATATGATGTATCAGCCATTAAGAAGATACGGTGCACCGCTAACATTTGATATTATTACGGCTGTCTCCGAAGTTATGAAGGGTGTCATTGAAAAGGCAAAAATTGTCGCCTTGAGCAGAATGCCTGTTGTGCTAATAGGGGAGTCAGGTACTGGAATTGATATGATTGCTGAGGGGATTCATCATGATCTAAACGTGCAAAATGATATGTTTATCGCATTAATTTGCCGGCGAGATGAGCAAACAGTGTTGAATCAATTTGAAAAATACATTGTTGAAAAAGAGAGAATTACTTTTTTTGCTGAACGCATCGAATATTTATCACTCGAGGCACAAGAAAAGATTGTCGAGCTATTCAACGATCATCCAAATCATCAGCATGTTTTAATTGCTAGTGTTGGCAAAGACCCAATAGATTTGATTCAAAAACAGGAGCTTTCTAAAAAACTGTACCGCTTATTTTCTGGAATCACAATTTATGTACCACCTTTGCGTGAAAGAAAAGAAGATATGATGCCATTTATTGATGATTACTTCAAAAGGCATCGTGATAGCTTTGGCTCAACGATTCAAGGACTTTCGGAAGAAGTTCAAGAGATATTTTTGAAATATGATTGGCCAGGTAATTTAAAGGAATTAGAAGTATTGCTGGATGAAATTACCTCTCTGATTACCAATGAAACGGTCGTAGAATCCCATATGCTACCTGTTCATTTTAAATGGAAAATCCAAAGTACATGTGAGGAAACAGAAAATGAAGTATCAACAAGTGATTTGTTTGTCATTAAAAATCAGCAAGACATTCGACCATTAGATGTCTACATGAAAGAGGTGGAGGAATATTATATTTCCAAGGCTTTAGACTTTCATCAAGGTAATATCTCCAAAACCGCGGCTGCATTGGGAATTCGACGACAAAGTTTACAATATCGCGTAAAAAACTATAAGCTCAATAAAAAAAGCGAAAACATGGATTAACAATGTTTTCGCTTTTTTTGATAGCTTGTTTAGAATGACGGATAAAGCAGTCGAACTGACGGATAGAATTCCGAAAGTGACGGCTAGAATTATCGAACTGTTGGATAGTCACTAGCCTTAAGTCTTATTTTCCTTTTTTTGAAAGACGACCAAGGGCGAAGGCTGCTGCTCCTAAGCCAATTGCTAGGTTTGTTTTTTTATTAAACACTTGTTTTGTTACAAGTGCTACGTTTTGTGGGCGCTCAGCTAGACGGCGCATAAAGTAACCGTACCAGTCGTTACCAAATGGTAGGTATGTGCAGAAATTATAGCCTTCACGTGCAAGGTCTAACTGCATTTCTTTACGGAAACCATATAGCATTTGGAATTCAAACTTATCATTTGGAACGTTATGCTGTTTAACGAATTGCTTCACATGATTAATAACATTGTGGTCATGAGTAGCGATAGAAGTAAATTTACCATGTAACAAGTGATGTTCGATTAGCTTCAAATAGTTCCGGTCGATATCACCCTTTGATTGATATGCTACACTTTCTGGCTCTTTGTAAGCACCTTTTACAATACGTAAACGGAAGTTTTTGTACTTCTCAATATTTTCCTCTGACTCGAAGAAGTAAGCTTGAATAACAGTTCCCACATTATCAAATTCTTTGTGTAACTCCTCTAATAATTCAAAAGAGCTGTGTAAACGTTCATAATTTTCCATATCGAAATTCACGAAAATATTATATTGATGTGCAAGCTCTACGATTTCTTTTAGGTTTTCGTAGCAAAATGCGTAATCAATATCTAACCCTAATTGGGAAGGTTTAAGTGAAATATGAGCATCTAGTTGCTCATCGTGAATCGCTTGGACAACAGCTAAAATATTATTTTTTGCAGCAGTTGCTTCTGATTTCTCATAAACGAACTCTCCAAGATTGTCGACTGTACAAGAAATATTCGCTTTATTTAATTCTTTAATAGATTGGACAACTTCAGGTAAGCTAGTGCCTGCAACAACACTTTGTGCCCCCATTTTTAGACCATATTTTTGTGCAGCGCTATTTAATACTTTGTTTTCTGATAAGTAAATGAAAAAATCACGTAGTACCATTTTATGCCTCCAAAATTGAAAATTTTAAATTCTTGGCGATTATAACACTTTTTTCGAAAAGTAAAATGGGATGATTTTTAGAAAAAAATTTTTTGAACAGATGACTGAGGAGGTAAACTCTTGGCGTAATTGATTTTTCGAATTTAAAAACGGCCATAAAAAATATTTTTTCAAAAAAAAGGACTTTTCAAAATAATAGTTTTGTTTTATGTTAAAATTTTTGTCTTAAAACGGAAGTGCTGCTTTATTGAAGGAGTTTATTGCTATAATTTTGCTAATTTATTGGGTGAAAGAGTGTTTATTTAAACCCAATCTATAAGAAAAAAAGAAATAAGTGAAATCCTTCTATTGATAATATGTTGATATAATTTTATGGTATGGATAATTGAGGTATTTTGGAAATTAAATAAAAAATATACACTTTTTAGTGTAATCATAAATCTATCATTTATAGTAAAAATTTAAAAGGTGTATTATAATACAATGGTGTATAATCATGAATAAAAAATGCACATGTTATGAAAATTTAGTTACTTTTGATTAAGAATAGTGTGTCTATTAGTGATGCTAAGGGATTAGGGCGACTATAAACTGAGATAAGGTGGAAAGTATGGCAAGGGGTAGAAAATTTAATTCAAATGGTGAACGAAGCAAACAACTATTACTTGAAAAAGCGATAGAGCTATTTTCTGATAAAGGATATCATCATACAAAAATTAGTGATATTGTGAAGGCTGCTAATGTAACACAGCCTACTTTTTATTTATACTTTAAAAGTAAAGATGCACTTTATAATGATTTGAACTTGCAATTTCAGAGTGGCTTTTTTGAAGCGATGAATAGTAAATCCTCTGATAGTATGGCTAATGGATTAGAAGCATTTATTTCGATTTTAGAACAAAAACTGTCAAAATTGTTTCTCTACATAATCGAAAATCCGAAGCTATCAAAAATCGGTTTTATAGAATCTAAGCAGGCAATTTTAGTAAAATCTCAACTAACGCAAGAATTAATCCATCTTATTTATCTTCATGATTGTGACAAGGATTTACAACGTTATCGTGTAGATATTAAAATTTTAATAGATTCTTTAGTTGGATCGATGGAGAGACTGATTTTAACCAATTTACTAGAGCAAAAAAGATTGCCAGCAGAACTAGCAAACGATATTGTACAATTATATTTTTGGAAAACTGAAGAAATCATACAAAAATCCTCCCATCAGTCGTAATGTAGATTGATGGGAGGATTTTTCTTAATTTTCAAATTTTATGTGCTGATAATAACCTTTTTGTCCCTTGCTTTGTTTATTCGGATGAATGAGTAGCATATATTCCTGATTGAGTGATAAAGGACTCGTTGGAGTAACAATTAATGTTTGCCCTTCGACTTTAGTAGTGGCTAATACTTCATCGCCCCCTAAAGCAATAAGTTGAATAGACCCCTTATCCATTTGTGAAACAAGTGCTGTAGGTAGTTTCACCGTTATTTTTCCTGTTTGAATGCTAGTCTTCCCAATTGAAAGCTTTTTATATTTAGGGTATTGCTCCTTTATGGCATCAAAATGTGCCTGGAAAATAGGCGCTGTTGTTGTTTGAATATTGGGTTTGACTCCTACTTCATGAATGGTTTGCTGGGCAGGACCTGTAAATTTGCCTACAGTTAATTTTAAGTAGCTTCCGTCATGGAGCATATAAAAGCCCTGCATGGCGCCCTTCCCGTAAGTAGTTTCACCGTATAAAATAGCTGCTTTTTGGTCTTTTAATGATGCAGAAAGCATTTCAGAAGCACTAGCGCTGTATCGATTGACTAAAATACGCGTATTTACTGGAAACTTCGTATTTTGCTTAACGGCTGGTATTGTATAAGAGGCATGTGCTTCCTCTAATAGATACGCAACTTTTGCTGATGGAAATAGACCTGTAAGCTCTTCAGCTGTTGTAACATACCCGCCACCGTTATTTTGTAAATCGAAGATAAACGATTTAGCACCGCGCTTTTTTAAATCAGCTAACGCTTTTTTGACAAGCTGTGCACCATCTTCTGAAAATGAAGCTAGTGAAATGTAGCCAACATGCCCAAACAATAATTTAGATTGTACATTTGGTAATGTGAATTTTTTTCGTGTAATGGTTTTTGTCGTCGTCGTTTCATTACTATGTTTAAGTGTAACTTTCACCTGACTACCTTCATGACCAGTTAAGAGAGAAGAGGTCTCCTGTGTAGAACGACCAATAATTGACTCACCATTTACTGCAATAATGATATCTCCTGCTTGTAAGCCTGCATCAAATGCACCACTGCCCTCAATTACTTGTAAAATATGAATACCATCTTCGTGCTCTTCAATCACAACACCGATGCCGATGGATGATAAATTGATGCTATTCATATAATCTTCAAATTCTTGTTTTGTAAAATAAGTGGAGTAAGGATCCAGCATATCAATAATTTCTGCGATGGATGTAGCCTTTTCTAAGTTTCCGTTAATCGTCCCCACATACGTATTCTGTATAATATCCTTTACTTCTCTTACTAACGATTGTTCATGGCTAGCTGCTTGCGTAGATGTTAGTGGTAGGAGAAAGAAGCCTAGAATAAATACGAACGGCCATATTAATTTTTTCATTGAACACCTCTTTTCTAGAACTCACAATAGGAATGTATGTCCTCCTAGTTAATGGATGGATACATTTTACAATTGAGTATCTAGTTTTTATTATACATGAACGATAGAAATAGTGGATGAATTTAATGTCATAGAAAAAGAATCTACTTGCCTTGTATAGCAAGTAGATTCTCATGAAAAATGTCAGGTCCATTAAGCCGAGACTTGATTGTTAAATAGTTTATAAATAATAAAACCGATAAATGCACCAACAATGGCTGGTACAAGCCATCCTAAGTTTTGCTCATACAATGGCAAGGCTTGAAGAATATTTTCATATGAAGTGATTTCGATTTTCATTTGCTTTAATCCATCATATAGGCTGACAAGGAAGGTAGGGATTAACGCTAAAATATAAACAATTTGTCCACCTTTAAAGAAGTGATCCATTAATGATAGCACCATCAATACCATGGCTATTGGATAAATGATTAACAGCACAGGTAGAGATGCTTTAATAATTGTTGAAAGCCCTACATTTGTAATGGCTGTACTAAAAATAGTAAAGACGATTAAGAATGTTTTGTAGGATACTTTTGGGAATAGTTTATGGAAAAATTGTGCGTTGGCAGTTAGTAAACCTACAGCTGTTGAAATACAAGCTAGTAAAATAGTCGCAGACAAAATAATACTTCCTAGACTTCCAAAAAGTACTTCTGCTGATTTTGCAATAATATCTCCACCATTCGCAGAAGTACCAATGGCAGCAATGCTTGTATTACCGATATGACCGAGTGAGATGTAAACAAAAGATA
The DNA here is from genome assembly GCF_057773605.1 of Lysinibacillus sp. F12. Classification (NCBI taxonomy): domain Bacteria; kingdom Bacillati; phylum Bacillota; class Bacilli; order Caryophanales; family Bacillaceae; genus Lysinibacillus; species Lysinibacillus sp. F12. The sequence goes on along the minus strand of NZ_JBYMLP010000001.1, from coordinate 1,415,725 downwards.
AACCAATTGCTGCAACAACACCAGCAAATATAGTTGTATTGACTTGCTTTTTCTTATCTGTCATGCCCATATCGCGTAATGCTTGTAAAATAACGATACCGAATACAAGAGCGCTCAGAACATCCATTGTTAAGTATCCCTGTACAAATCCTTCAGCAAATGGGGAGCTAATATAGTTTCCAACCGCTTCCCCAGGCTCGCCCATTGGAGAAAGAAAGCTTTTGACAGCCAGCAATAAAATGACAAGAAGTAGGACAGGGGTTAAGATTTTTCCTACTCGATCGACAAGCTTCGAAGGGTTAATGGATAAATAAAGAATTAAGGTAAAAAACAAAATAGATGTAATGAAAAGAGGTGCCCAATGATCCTTCATACCTTCTGAAAGAAAAGGGGCAATTCCAATTTCATAGGACACCGATCCAGTTCGTGGTACAGCAAAAAACGGGCCAATTGCTAAATATACAATAGATGTAAAGAGTATACCAAAAGCGGGGCTAACACGATTGGCGAGCAGTTGTAAATCGCCTCCTGCTTTAGCGACAGCAACGATAGCTAATAATGGTAAACCGACACCTGTAATTAGGAAGCCAATCATGGCTACTGAGATATTTTCACCTGCTTGTTGACCTAATAACGGTGGAAAAATAATATTCCCAGCACCCAAGAATAAGGCAAATAGTAGTAATCCTACTGCTAAATTTCCTTTGAGGAAATGCATGATGTTTTTCATAAGTTAAAAACTCCTTTAAGATTGAAAAGATGAAACTTTCTAAAAATTTTAAATACAGAAGTGTATGTTATCATAGGAACTAAATTCTTGCAATGAATATACTATTGTAATATAGTCGGATTTCGTCGTTTTCTATAAGTTTGATAAAAAGTTTGAAAAATAGTCAGTATTTCCGATTTTTCATAATATAATTATCTAGTATGATAGACACACAAGGAAATATTCTAGCACGAACGGAGGCACTTTGGTATGCAAAAAACAAAAAAATGGAGAATTCTCGTTTTAAGCACTTTAGCCACTTCATTTTTAACACTACAAACTGCAGAGGCTGCAACATATACTGTACAAAAAGGCGATACTTTATCTAAAATCGCCCAAAATCATCAAGTAACGATTACAGATATTATGAAATGGAATAATCTATCGAAAGATACGATTTATGTGGCTCAAAAGCTTGAAATTCAAAAGCTAGCGACGAATGATAGTAAAAATCCTTCAGTTCCATCAACAACCGTAAAGCAGCCAACAACTACTTCTCACACAGTAGCGAAGGGTGATACATTATCCAAAATTGCTAAGCAATATAATGTGACCATTAAGGATATTATGAGTTGGAATAAGCTGGAGAAAGACACAATTTACATTGGACAAGTGTTAAAAATGTCTCCAGGCGCAGTCATTCCCGAGAGCGATTCAATACATAATAATGTGACTTCAGATGCGGGTACACCATCAAAAGTAACATCAAATGATCCTACCACTAATGGACAAGCTATTTATAAGAAGACAATAGAAGTGGCCAATACATTGGTTGGGACACCGTATCTATATGGTGGAAATACACCTGTAGGCCTTGACTGCAGTGGCTTTATTTTCTATACCTTTAATCAAGGTGGCTTAAAAATAGGAAGAGCGAGTAGTGAAGGGTATTTTAATGGCAATACAACAGCTGTACAAAATCCAGTACCTGGTGATTTAGTCTTCTTCGAGAACACATATAAAGAAGGGATTTCTCATATGGGTATTTATCTTGGTGAGAATAAATTTGTCCATGCAGGTACAGATGGTGTAGAAATTTCAGATGTTACGTATCCATACTGGTCATCTAAACTAGTAGCCTATAAACGTTTTGATAATGTGAAATAAAAAACTAGGGATTTTTGCTAGGGCAGAGATCACTAGTGTAGTGGGAACTTATAAAGCCCCTTCTCTTTATTGAGAAGGGGCTTTATGTATTATTGCGTTACACGTGCTGTCCAACGAGAAAGATCAGCGTCTTCTGCATCAACAAGCTCTGCTGGGAAGATAAATGTCCATGGCTTTGTTGAGTTCGGTTGAACAGTTAGAATTGGGTCCATTTTAAAAGAACCTTTTGCAATTTGCTTACCTGTCGAATCAATAATTTCTAAAGGTAATTGCTCTAAATTGATCGCTTTGTTGTGACCATTTCGGATAAAGATGGATACGTTTAGATTACCATTGTCTGCTAGTTTTGCCTGTAGGCCTGTAAAGTTTACCTCAGTTTCACCAAGTTCTGGTAATGTTTTGACGATTTTCTCAAGCTCTTCTTTTTGAGCTGCTGGTAATTGCTTTTCCCATGATGGATCTAGCTCTAATTGGTGACCACGAAGGGAGACAAGGTTAAAGGCAATTTTCCAGCCATCTTCAGGAACTTCGTCTACTTTAATAGTAGATTTTTCAAATTCAAATACCCATGGACGAGCACTTTCTGCCGGAATTGTGCCTAAAGCTTTAAAATCGAATTTTTTAGAAGCGATAAGCTCTTCATTTTTATCTAGAATGAAAAGTTCAATTTCACCTAGCTCAATTGCTTGTGGTAAAGAAGAACGGAAAAATGCACGAACTAGCCATTTTCCAGCGCGAGCCTCTTCAATACTAATAGAAGATAGCGATAATTGATTCGGTTTCAATGGTTCTAGCTCATTCGCAAGGAAGTTAAAGATGTACTTTTGCTCCTGCGGCACATCCCATTCTGGATGAAAGGACAGTTTTGTTACAACATCACGGTGATCACCTTTATTTGCTGTAGCATTTCCTAGCAGGTCTTTAGAGTCAATCGTATTTTCTTGACCGACTTTGTCCGATTTTTTAAAAAATGAAAATAAACCCATTATTGTTCCTCCTGTTGTGCCTCGACTGTTTTCATGAAGCCTGTAATCTCTATTATAATTGAACGACGTAGCTCTTGGAAATTTTTACCGAACAATTCAAGTCCTTCTCGTTGGTAAATTCGCATTGGGTCTTCTTGTTGATAATGGCGTAAGCCGATTCCTTCTTTTAAATGCGTCATTGCCTCTAAATGTCTTACCCAACCACTATCGATATAGCTAAGCATAATTTGTGGAAGAACTTCAATTACTCTTTCATTTTCCGCAAATTTCTCCATATGATTGAGGAGCTCTTGTTCAGAAGGCTGAATATCAGCTAAAATTTGTTTTACTTTACCAACCTCGCGATCGATTGTAACCGGTGTGATGAAAAGGGAGTTAAGTGCATGCTCCATCCGATCATAATCCCAATCTATTGAGGATACATCCTCCGGTGCAGCATCTAGTACAGCGAAGTCAACCGTTTCATGTAGCATTTTTTTCAGCTCGCCCATTAAGTCTTCACCAGCTAAAATTTTGTCTCGTAGTCCGTATAGTACAGTACGTTGATCATTAATAACATCGTCTAACTTTAAGTTATACTCACGCATGCCATACTGAGAACCTTCGACAATACGCTGTGTACGGTCTATTAGCTCCTGAACCTCTTTATTTTGAATAATGCCCTGTTCGTCAACGACCATCTTGGCAGAGAATTTTTCAACTTCTTCTTTTGCATAGCGTCGGAACATATCATCTTCAATAGAGAGAATGAAGCGGCTTTCGCCTATGTCACCCTGTCGACCAGAACGACCACGAAGCTGATTGTCTACACGGCGACTTTCATGCTTTTCGGTACCAATAACATATAAACCACCAAGTTCGTGAACATCATCGCCTAACACGATATCCGTACCACGACCAGCCATATTTGTCGCTACCGTAATACGCCCTTTTTGACCTGCCTGCGAAATAAGCTCAACCTCTTGTTCAACGGTTTTTGCATTTAGTAATTGGAATGTTAATTTTTCCTTTTTTAGATAATCGGCCACTGTCTCAGACTGTAAGATCGATGTTGTACCAATTAAGATAGGCTGTCCTTTTTCGTGGCGCTTTTTAGTTTCGGCTGCCACATACTTATATTTTGCCTCTTGAGTGCTAAAAATAATATCAGGCTGATCGACACGTTGACGTGGACGATTCGTTGGAATTTGTACAACTTCCATGCCATATACTTCACGAATTTCTTTTTCCTGTGTTTTCGCTGTACCCGTCATCCCAGAAAGCTTCGGATACATACGGAAATAGTTCTGAATTGTAATTTGTGCTTGTGATTTATTTTCATCTGTAATAGTGACGCCTTCTTTGGCTTCAATTGCTTGATGTAAACCGTCAGAAAGCGAACGTCCTTCTAAAATACGGCCTGTAAACATGTCCACAAGCTCGATTTTGTCATCTTTCACAATGTAATCCACATCACGTTTAAACATGACATGAGCTCGTACTGCTTGGATGACATAATGGAAAAGTGTTTGATGTTCTAAATCATACAGATTTTCAACATTGAAAGCAGCCTCAATTTTTTCAATACCTTTATCTGTTAGAGATGTAGCCTTTGTTTCATCATCGAAATCATAGTCTTCATCCTTTTTGAAACGTTTAGCTAACATAGCCGCAATGCGATGTAATTCATCATTTGAAGGCATTTTACCTGCGATAATTAAAGGTGTTTTAGCTTCGTCGATTAATACACTATCCACTTCATCAATAATTGCGAAGTGATAAGGACGCTGTACTTTATCTGCTAAGCTATAGGACATATTGTCACGTAAATAGTCGAAACCAAATTCAGTACCCACACCGTATGTAATATCTGCATTGTAGGCTTCTTTTTTCTCATCAGCCTCCATCATTGGAATATTTAAACCAACAGTTAGGCCAAGAAAACGATGAATTTGACCAACTAGCTCATAGTCACGTTTTGCTAGGTAATCATTCACGGTGATGACATGAACGCCTTTACCTTCTAATGCACGTACGTAAGAGGGAAGAGATGCCACTAGTGTTTTACCTTCACCTGTAGGCATTTCAGCAATATTACCTTCTGTTAACACTAGACCACCGATAAGCTGCACATCAAAATGACGCATTCCTAATACACGCTTTGAGGCTTCGCGTACAACAGCAAATGCGTCTGGGATGATTGATGTAATAGGCTCACCTTGTTCTAATTGATTTTTGAAAATAAAAGTCATTTCACGTAATTCGGCATCTGACTTGTCAACATACTTTTGTTCAAGATTATTAATTTGATCTACTATTTTGTAGTAGCGTTTTAATTGACGAGCACTCGTTTGCTCTTTGTTACTTTTGAAAATTGAGAACATGAAATATACGCTCCTTTAATGTTGTCTAAATGCTAGACACTCCATTATTCTATCAAATTTTACGTATGGTGACTACAATTGACTATATAGGAATCTATTAATGCTAAAATGTACAAAATATTTGTGAAATCGTGGAAAATGTTTAGAAAAAGTATATTTCAATGCTTGTTCGTGCTATAATCAATTTGGATTTCAATGTAGATTATTTTTTGAGGAGGAGAGACATGATTTACGTGTCTTTAATAGCAGCATTCGTTGCATCCATTTTGTTAACTCCATTAGTGAAACGTTTAGCATTTAGAATAGGTGCAGTGGACGCACCAAACTATCGAAAAGTACATGCTCGAATTATGCCAAGACTTGGTGGTTTGGCTATTTTCCTTGCATTTATAATTGGTGTAACGATTTTATATTCTTATTTAATTCATACTAAAAATGGCAATAGCGATTATTTAATAGCGATTATTATTGGTGCTTGTATTATAGTAGCGACAGGCGTTGTGGACGATATGCGTGAGATTTCTGCGAAAGCAAAAATGCTTGGTCAGCTGGGTGCTGCTCTCATTATTGTTTTTGTAGGTGGCATTCAAATTGATGTGGTAAACCTACCATTTTTAGGTACATTAGATTTTGGTTTACTAAGTATTCCTTTAACAATCATTTGGATTGTTGGGATTACAAATGCTGTTAATTTAATTGATGGCTTAGATGGTCTAGCTGCTGGTGTATCCACAATAGCGCTGATTACATTAGCGGTCATGGCATTTATTATGAGTAATATGTTTGTATTAGCAATAGCAGCCATTTTAGCTGTAGCTTCACTTGGCTTCTTATTTTATAACTTCCACCCAGCCAAAATCTTTATGGGTGATACAGGAGCACTATTCCTTGGATTTATGATCTCTGTACTAGCGCTACTTGGGTTTAAAAATGTTACGTTCGTTTCTTTAATCATCCCAATTATTATTCTTGGTGTTCCGATTTCTGATACGTTCTTTGCGATTGTTCGACGTGTACGTATGAAGAAGAAATGGTCTGATCCAGATAAATCCCACTTACACCATCGTTTACTGGATATGGGTTTCACACATCGTCAAACTGTACTTATTATTTACGGAATTGCAGTGATGTTTGGATTAGCAGCAATTATTTTCTCAATGGCAAAAGTATGGGGTGCGATTTTACTTGTCGCTGTCATTCTAACAGCTATCGAAATATTTGTAGAAATTATCGGGCTAGCTGGTAAAAACTACAAACCATTATTGAATTTTGTACGAAGCTTTAGTAAATAAAGCTTTGTGACATACTAAAGACTAAAGACGCACTCAAAAAATTGAGTTTGTCTTTAGTCTTTTTTGATTTCCATAACTCCAGATTAGGTCGAAATGCTTCCTGCATGATCTCTACTTTGAGTTGGAATTTTAAGAGAGGACATCTATCCATAAGGGAAGTATACGAAAGAGACGCGAGAACTTCTTGAAGGCTTTTGATTGGGTCAATCGTTGTTTCACAATGCATAGGGCGTTATGCTTTTTCCTCCTTCGCGTCTAACATTTTATTATGAGGTTAGTTGGTTATTGTCACTAACGGAGAGCTGTTTAAAGTAGCAGATTAAAGGGAAAAGAAGCAACAACAAAAAATCTGCTCGTATGGTCGTTAAGGCGTATGGAAAAGAGAAGGAGAGATAAACTAAAATGGCGTTGGCTAGAATAAAAAGACCATAGACAAAAATTTCGTCTATGGTCTGAAGGGTTTTATTGTTATACGAACTGATTATTCAACCACTGAATTTTCATCGCTAGCAGCACTATCAGTTCCTGTATTGTTGCTACCACTTGAAGTTAGGCTTGAAGATTCTTCATTTCGGCCAAGATGGTTTTTGAATATTTCCTTTGTTTCTTCCACAGAATCCTGATTTAGCTGGTAATAATAAATACCAGTAGACATATCATCTGTACCATCTAAAGTTAAAGTGTCGATACGCGGAGCGCCTTTTGATAAGTATGATAAGAAGGATTTCATTTCAGTAAATGTCATATCTGTTTTCATATTATCACCAAGTGCCTTGATTACATCATCATACTTTGTGATGGAACCTACAGAAGCTACTTTTTTAATAATAGCTGAAAGAATTTCCTGTTGACGTTTACCACGTTCGATATCGCTATCCTGTTTACGTGTTCTTGCAAGAGCGAGTGCCTCACTACCATTTAAATGCTGTAGTCCTGGCTGTAAATTGATTGTAAACTTATCAAATTCGTCAAGTTCGTGTAAGGCATACGGTACTTCAGCCTCTACACCGCCTAATGCATCGACAACATCAATGAAGGCATTGAAGTTCATTCGTACATAGTAGTCGATTGGGATATCGAATAATTGTTCTACTGTCTCAATCGTAGTAAGGGTCCCACCCATTGCGTGAGCATGAGTGATTTTATCTTTATAGCCGACCTTAGGAATATAAACGTAAGAATCACGAGGGATACTTAACATTTTAACGGTATGTGTTTTATTATTTAATGTTGCTAAAATAAGCGCATCAGAACGTGAATGATCAGAACCTTGTCCACGATTATCACTATCATCAACTCCGACAAATAAAATAGAAACATTATCATGTACGGGTTCTACTTTTTCCTCACGGAGCTTAGATACTTCCCGACCTTCTAATACTTCATGGGCTGAGTTTGCCGCATGCTCTACCTGTTTTGTAAGGTAAACACCATAAGCAGTAACACAAATTACTAAGCTAGCCACTAGGAGTAGTGTAACTTTTATAATTAAGGAAGCTTTAGAAGATCTCTTTTTGAACTTATTAACAGATCTTTTTTTCATATTGGATATATTCTCCTCTTATTATTGGGAATAATAATGCGATAAAGCTAAATTTTATTCAATTACTAAAGAAGTAAACGTGTGGTCCATAAAAATAGCCTAACAAAAAAATTATACTATGCATATTTAGTTTCGACAATTAAAACTATTTATTTGACAATAAATTCTATAAATTGAGCATCTTCGAATGTAATGGATGCTTGTCCATTTGTGATTTCTGTCATCCAACCTCGAAACTGTTCTTCTTCCTCTTTAGGCACAGAGACGATGATTTCGACACCCTCCAAATAACGTATTTCCTCTAACGTATAAGACGAACCTCTTACTTCATTTTCGACTTTCCCGAGCCATGTGTAGTCAATGGCAACTTTCATGAAATGATGAAGCTTGCGTTCCACTACTTGCGCAGCAATAAGACCTTCTGTTGTTGCTTTTCCATATGCACGTATAAGACCGCCACCGCCGAGTTTAATACCTCCAAAATAGCGTGTCACGACGACGACCGTATCTTTTAGGCCTTGCTTTTTTAAGACCTCTAACATAGGGACGCCAGCCGTACCACTAGGTTCCCCGTCATCATTCGCTTTTTGGATGTGATCATGTTCGCCGATTATATAGGCTGAACAATTATGAGTTGCGTTGTGATGCATTTTTTTTATACGTTCTATAAAAGAAATTGCATCCTCTTCCGTTTCTGCACGTTCTATATAAGTGAGAAAGCGTGATTTAGAAATAACAATTTCGCTTTCACCATATCCTTTTACTGTTAAATAGTTTTCTCTCATCCGTATCAATCTCCTTTTAACTAGAGTTCTATTCTATAATTTTCATAAAGAAAAAGCATTAAATTTTAGCATGGTAATGCTATAATAGGTGTAGACTATGGAATATAAGAATTTGGTCTATTAAAATAGTAAGTAATCATAAGACATTAGACTGGGGAGTATAGTATGTTTTCAAATGATACCTTCGATTTAAAGTCGCTTGATGACATTTTTAATCGAATGTTAGATACAATCATGAGCTCGAAAGATGATATCTTTATTATAAGCGAACAAAGCCGTATAAGCTTTGAAGATATGCAAAAAGAGCTAGAAATTGTTCGAAAACAAATATCAATTGTAATTGATGAAGGCGACGCATTGGAAAAAAGTACGCAGCTTGCTAAACAAAGACTTGTCTTAGTAAGTAAAGCTTTTGATAATTATACCGAAGAACAAGTTAGAGAAGCATATGAAACTGCACATGATTTTCAAGTAAAGCTCTCCGTTATTAGAACGCAAGAAAAACAGCTACGGGATAAAAGAGATGATCTAGAGAGAAGATTAAGAGGATTACTCGATACGATTGAACGTGCTGATCATATTGTCAATCAGGTAAATGTCGTTTTGAATTACTTAACTTCAGATTTAAAAAATGTTGGTTTAGCGCTTGAACAAGCAAAAATGAAGCAAGATTTTGGGATACGTATTATTGCAGCTCAAGAAGAGGAGCGTAAGCGTTTGTCTAGGGAAATTCATGATGGACCTGCTCAAATGCTTGCAAATGTACTAATGCGCACTGATTTAATAGATAGAACGTATCGTGAAAAAGGCATAGAAAATGCATTGGCAGAAATTGCTGATTTAAAGAAAACGGTGCGAAACGCATTATCTGAGGTGCGACGTATTATTTATGATCTACGACCAATGGCACTTGATGATTTGGGAATTATTCCGACATTAAAGAAGTATTTATCAACAGTCACTGAATATAATCCAGGTGTCGACATTCATTTCCAATCGAGAAGTACTGAAAAACGTATACCTTCCAATTATGAAGTATCCATTTTCCGACTTGTGCAAGAGTGCGTAACAAATGCCATGAAGCATGGAAAATGTAAAGACATTTGGGTAAAGCTTGAGTGGTTAAAAGATGCTGTTAATATCGTTGTTAAAGATGATGGTATAGGCTTTGACCAACAAGTAGTGAAAGACCATTCCTTTGGTATTTTAGGAATGAAAGAACGTATTGAAATTTTAAATGGTACAATTACTATTACTAGTGAAATCAACCGAGGTACAACGGTGTTATTTAAAATTCCGTTAGAAGTAAAGTAACTGTTGCAGAAATTTAGGGGGTAAAGACAAATGACAAAGATTATTATTGTAGACGATCACCAGCTATTCCGTGAAGGAGTAAAACGTATTTTAGATTTTGAAGATACGTTTGACGTAGTAGCAGAAGGTGACGATGGTACGGATGTGGTGACGTTATACGCTGAAAACGAACCAGATGTAGTACTGATGGATATTAACATGCCAGGTAAAAACGGAGTAGAAGCAACATCGGAGTTAATTAATGAATTTCCAGATGCGAAGGTAATTATGCTGTCCATCCATGATGATGAAACATATGTGACACATGCATTAAAATCAGGCGCTCTTGGCTATATGTTAAAAGAAATGGATGCAGATGAAATCGTGGAGGCAATTAAAGTCGTTGCAAACGGTGGATCTTACTTACATCCAAAAGTAACGAAAAATTTAGTGGCAGAGTTCAAAAGACTTTCAGAACACGAAAATAAAGGGAACTTCCACCAAACGGAAATTCGCCGTCCATTCCATTTACTAACAAAACGTGAATGTGAAGTATTACAACTATTAACAGATGGTCAATCTAACCGTACAATTGGTGAGACACTGTTTATCTCTGAAAAAACAGTTAAAAACCATGTATCAAGCATCTTACAAAAAATGAATGTGAATGACCGTACACAAGCCGTTGTAACAGCCATTAAAAATGGTTGGGTTGAAGTACGATAATTGTTAAAACTGTTTTTAAAAGCTACTTTTTATGGGAGTAGTTTTTAAAACAGTTTTTTATTGTTTTTTGGTAAATTTTTGTATTGTCATCTGAAGATAATGGACCGCCTTTCACAAATTTGTAACAATGCTTTTTGGTCCTGTTAGTAGACATTAAATATGGAAACTGTCAGATCATGCAACATTTTACTGTCAAATGCGTCATAAGGAAGATGTAGCACCTAAATGTTGAAAAAGCACAACAAAATTCCTACGACAGCATTTATATGCTACAATATGCGCGGGAGGTTTTGTGATGTTAAAGAAAAGTTTTCTAGCAGTTTTAATTTTATTTGTATTCACTTTAACTGCATGTGGTAATAAAGAAGAGAAGATTAGTGACGACGATCGAGAAAAGGTAATAGAGGATGGTACCGTTGGCTTTGAGATGATGGGCGGTAATGTTGAAAAGGCAGAAAACGTACCAGAAGCAGATGAAAAAGCTATTTTAGCTTCTTTCGATGAGTATATTGCAGCCCTAAATGCGGAAGAAATCGACCGCTATATGAAAACGATTTCCAAAAATCCAAAGGGTTTTAAATACGATGAAGAAAAAACATATGCCACAGAAGTGTTCGATCAATTTGATATAAAGCGTGATGTCGAAAATGTAACGATTGCCAAATACGCGCCTGAAGAAGCACAGGTATTTGCCAACATGAAAATGCATTCACTTCAGCTTGAAACAAATGTCGAGCATGAAAGTGCAGGACGACAGGTGACGGTCTTTGTCAAAGAAGATGATGCTTGGAAAGTAACAAGCGTCTTTTATATTGGTGATGACTCACAGTCAAGTACAGGCAATTAAGAGGAGCGATCTTCATTCAACGTAGAATTGAGTGAAGATACGCCTACTATACATAGGAAATGAATGTGAAATGAAAGCTAGCCACTAGCTCGATTCTCGAATGACTAAAACGTAAAATATACGTTCGTCCTTCAACACATTCATTTCTTTTTTGTTTTCATTCAAAAATCTGTGGGAAGCCCAACAACAATTGCACCAAGATGAAATAGATTGTAAACTATGAATCATAGGAGAGTGGACATAGATGAGGACGGCAATCGTAACAGATAGTACTGCATATAATACAGCTGAGGAACGTGCACACTTAAATATTCATATGATACCTTTAAGTGTTAATATTTCAGGTCAATTATTTGCAGAAGAAGTAGATATCACAGCATCTGAATTTTATGATAAGGTGCGTGGTGCCAAAGAATTCCCCAAAACAACACAGCCTCCAATCGGAGAATTTGTCGCTCTTTTCGATGAGCTAGCAAAGGATTACGATGAGGTTATTTCCATCCATCTATCGAGTGGAATTAGTGGAACATACCAAGGTGCCGTGCAGGCAGGTGAAATGGTGGAAGGTATTGATGTTTATGCCTTTGACAGTGAAATATCCTGTGCTGTGCAAGGCTTTTACGTTTTAAGAGCAGCTGAAATGGCGAAAGAGGGCTATTCAGCAAAAGAAATACTTGCAACATTGGCGGACATGCAGCAGTCTATTCGTGCTTACTTCATTGTAGACGACTTAGCACATTTGCAACGTGGTGGGCGTTTGTCTTCTGCGGCAGCTTTGATAGGGGGCCTTTTACAGGTGAAGCCTGTTCTTCATTTTGTGGATAAGGTGATTGTACCTTTCGAAAAGATCCGAACACGTAAAAAAGCTTTAAAGCGTGTAGAGGAATTATTAGCTGAGGATGCTAAAAAATATGATGCCATGGATGCTGTGGTCATACACGGCAATTGCCCTGTAGAAGCACAAGAATGGCTAGAACAATTAGCTGCAACTTACCCAAACGTCAACTTTAAATTAAGCTATTTTGGTCCTGTCATTGGTACCCATTTAGGAGAAGGATCAATGGGATTAGGTTGGACAAAAAAATAAATGTAATTGATGAAAGTCTCTACGCAAAAGTAGAGGCTTTTTTCGATGAAGGGAGACATCATCTTGAGATACAAAGGTTGGCTGTTACCACCAGCTTTACGAGATTTCCATGAAGGACGTATTTGGTTAAAACATCATTCTCCATTTTCAACTACAGATACTAATCGAGCAATTAAGCAAAATTACTTCTATATAATAGATGGAATTGAAATGACGCCTGTTATCAAATGCAATCGTTGCCACAATATAGACCCACATTTATTCACATTATTCGAATGTTCAAAATGTCAGCAGCAATGTTTATATTGTCGGCATTGTATTAGAATGGGTAGGGTGAGTAGCTGTACGGAGTTAATGATTTGGACAGGCCCTAAAGTTATCAAAATGAGAAAGCATACACTGAAATGGGCAGGGCAGTTGACTAAGCTCCAACAGCAGGCAGCATATGAAATGCGAGCAAGTGTACAGGCAAAACGATCCCATCTTATTCATGCTGTATGTGGAGCAGGCAAAACTGAGTTGCTCTTTCCTGCTGTTCACGAAGCATTAAAGAAAGGGTTACGTGTTTGTATTGCTACACCGCGCACGGATGTAGTATTAGAGCTATATCCACGCTTTCAACAAGTTTTCCCTAAGACAGTTATTCATGCATTATACGGTGGTGTAACGAAGCAAAATGCTTATGCCCAGCTTATTATTGCCACAACTCATCAGCTCTACCGATTTGAGAACGCATTTGATGTCATGATCGTAGATGAGGCAGATGCTTTTCCTTATACTTTTGATCAAGCTCTACAAAGAGCAGTAACAAAGGCCAAAAAGGGAGAGGCACCTATCGTATTTGTTACCGCAACGCCATCACAGAAATTACTCAATGCTTTCCAAAATGAAAGCTATTCCTTCATCTCCAAACGCTTTCACAATCATCCATTACCAGTTCCTCAGATTCGTGCTTTATGGGGTTATAATAAAAGCTTTCATCAAGGAAGAATCCCTAAGAAATTAATAAAATGGACAGTAGAACGCCTTGAACGAAAGGAACCATTTTTACTATTTTTCCCTACCATTGCCCTCATGCATAAAGCAGCGCCTCTTTTTCAGCTGGTAAATGAAAATATACTTGCTGTGCACGCAGAAGATCCGGATCGGAAAGAGAAAGTAAAGAGGCTCCGAAATAATGAAGTACCCGGACTTTTAACGACCACCATATTAGAGAGAGGTATCACCATTAGTAATGTACAGGTGGCAGTTATTGGAGCAGAATCCGCCATATTTACCGCAAATGCACTGATACAAATTGCTGGACGAGTTGGACGAAATAGTCAATATCCAAATGGGGACGTCCTATACTTTCACCATGGCATCACGACAGAGATGGATGAGGCATGTGCGAAAATCCTTTTTTATAATAAAAAAGGATTTACCGTATGAATAAAACGGAATCGCATTGCTTGTTATGCTCACAGCTATTAAAAACCTCAATTTCTTGGAAAACGCTATTAACAAAGCAATTTACTCCAACTATATGTACATCATGCTCTGCTCGCTTTGAACAATCACAGTCAGTTACAGCAATCTATCAATATAATGAGGCCATGAAAGTCTATTTACACCAATTCAAATTCCTACAAGATATAGCTCTGGCAAAAGTATTTCGGCAGGAGCTGTATGCTCGTTTCAATAAAGAAAAGGCCATTATTCTACCGATTCCCATGCATCCCATCAAACAACAGGAGCGCACTTTCTCGCATACCGATGAATTATTAAAGGCAGCAAATATACCCTTTATTCAGCTGCTCGAAAAGACAACAACAGAGACACAAGGCTCCAAAAATAGAGAACAACGCTTACGTGCAACTCCGCTATTTCGCTTAAAAGCGCGTGCGAATGTAGAGCATAAAGATTACCTTCTTTTTGACGATATAAAAGCTACGGGAACCACCTTACAGCATGCTGCAGAAGTTTTAATGCAAGCAGGTGCGAAAAATGTCCAATACTTCACATTAATTGAAGGATGAATTTTCCAATGTATTATGTATAATAGATGATGAGTTTAGTATGCGTAGATAAGATATTTTGTTAGAGGAGGAAAAGTAGATGGCAGAGGTTCGAAATTGTCCAAAATGTAATGAGTTTTTTAATTATACAGGGGTACGGGAAGTTTGTCATAAATGTGCACAATCAGAAGAAGAACTGTATCAGATCGTATATCGCTTCCTTCGTAAACGTGAAAATCGTGCTGCAACAGTGGAGCGTATTGTAGAGGCAACGGGTGCTGAGGAAGAGCTACTATATAGATGGGTTCGTAAAGGTCGCTTGCAGCCAGCGATGTTCCCTAACTTAGGCTACCCATGTGATAACTGTGGTCATTTAACGACAACGGGCAAGCTTTGCACTAAATGTCAGGATGAATTAAAGGCTGATTTACGTACTTTTGAAGCCGCTAAGGAATTCCGAGATAGTGTTGAGCAACGCGACCGTGTCACATATCACGCAGATCGAAAACGTTAATAATTGAAGGTGTGTTAATTTTAAACAAAATTAGCACACTTTTTTATATGTGAAAACTTAACATTATGTGAGACAATCCGAAATAATAGTAAGATAAGATTTTAGACGGGGGGTTTCAAGATGAAAATTACATCTTATGGAATTAATGCAGTGAACGCCTATAAAAACCAAGTGCGCAATGTTAAATCCGATACAAACAAAGCATCTTTTGCAGACAAAATCGAAATTTCAAAAGCTGCTCAAGACATGAAAAGCGTTTCAACCTACAATACGGAACGAGCTGACCGTGTTCAACAGCTGAAAAAAGACATTGATTCTGGAGAATACAAAGTAAATGCTCGTAAAGTAGCTGAGGATATGCTGAAATATTATCGTTTCTAGGGTATAGCAGAAAGGGTGTATAGCAATATGTCTGTAGAAGCGATTAATTCTACATTAACGATGCTAGAGAGAATGCATAAAAGCTTACTTGAACTAGCCTGTAAAAAAACAGAAATTATTAAAGCTGGCGATATCGAAGCGCTAGACCAATTGCTCAAGGATGAGCAGGCACACGTAGCGGCCATCGATAAGCTCGAACAACAGCGTCAGAAACAGGTAACGGACTACCTTGAAGCAAAGGGACTTGCTTCAACTGACAAAACAACTGTTGCGGACGTCATCGAGGCTGCTGAACAACAAACTGACAAAGCAACATTATCAGTAGTTCGCGATCGCTTATTGCAAATTATCAATGACCTACGAAAACAAAATGACTTAAATCAAAAACTCGTTTTCCAATCACTTCAAATTGTCAACCTAACATTAGATGCCGTAAGACCTCGTACAGAGCAAATGAACTACTCTAGCAACGAGGTTCTCGGTACAAATAATATAGCAAAAAAATCATATTTCGATTCACAAGCCTAATAAGGGAGGAAGAAACATGCGCTCAACATTTATGGGTCTAGAAGCAAGTAAACGCGGCCTCTTTGTACAACAAACAGCTTTATACACAACAGGACATAATATTTCCAACGCCAACACATTAGGTTACTCACGCCAACGAGTAAATATGCAGGCAACACCAGGTTTTCCAACAGCCGGTTTAAACCAGCCAACTTATCCAGGGCATCTTGGTACTGGGGTGGAAGCGGGGTCTATTCAACGTATTCGCAGTGAGTTTATTGACCGCCAATATCGTCAGGAGACAAATAAGTTAGGGTACTGGGAATCTAGAACAAATGCCATTGCCCAAATGGAAGATGTTATGAATGAACCTTCAGAATTCGGCTTAGATAAAGCTTTCGAACAGCTCTGGAAGGGCCTTGAAGATGTTGGGACAAAACCAGCAGATGCAGCATCTCGAAAAGTGGCAATTAGTCGTGCAGAGCACTTAGCAGATTCTTTCAACTACTTAGATAAGCAGTTAAAACTAATCCAAGGTAATCTTGGAAATGAGCTTAATGTTTCAACAACTCAAATTAATACCATCCTAAAACAGATTGCTGCTGTTAATAAACAAATTCAAGAGGTTGAACCTAGTGGACATGTACCAAATGATTTATATGATGTTCGTGATACTTTAGTCGATAAATTAAATGAGTATATCCCCGTATCAATTGAACGTATTCCTTCTGGGGGATTAGCTTCAGAGGTTGCAGAGGGTAGCTTAAAAATTACAATTAAAGGTGCAGACGGTGTTGTCAGAGATCTAGTAAACGGTAAAGATTTTGCTCAATTTACAGCAATGGGTACGAATGGCACGAAGGTGACAGGCGACGATATTACAAACTCTTTCTCTGAATTACAATTAACAGGATTGGAATCACTAGATGCGCATGAAGCAGGTGCTGTCACTAGTACACAAACGGCCATTAAACAGCAAGACTTTGAAGCATCAAAAGGGAAATTACTTTCACTCATTAATTCGTTTGGGTATCAAAGTGCAGGCGGCGATATTAAAGGATACTACTCGGAAACTTTACAAAAATTAGATCAGCTGGCTAATGCATTTATTAAAGAATTCAATGCGCAGCATGCAAAAGGTTATACTCTTGAAGAAAAAGATGCGAATGGAAACATCATCAATGCTTCGAAACCAGGTGGCGTTTTCTTTGAAGGAACAGGTGCAGGTGGAATTAAGGTTAATGAGGATATCTTAAAAAATCCTAATCTTTTAGCAGCATCGACTAACCCGACAGAAGAAGGAAATGGTAAAAATGCTTATGAACTTGCCAATATGCAGCATAAATTATATGCAGATATAGATAACGCAAGCTTACAGTCATTCTATCAAGCGATTGTCGGTAAAGTTGGTGTAGATGGTGAAGAAGCATTACGTTTAGCGGCATCTTCTGAATCCCAGCTTCTTATGGTTTCTAAAAGCCGTGATTCTGTAAGTGCAGTTTCATTAGATGAAGAAATGACAAATATGATTACTTTCCAACAGGCGTATAATGCAAATGCCCGTATGATTACGGTTGTCGATGAAACATTGGATAAAATTATTAACGGCATGGGCCGAGTTGGATTATAACATAGAAAAAAATCAAGAGTAATGTAATTAATGGAGACAACTTTCTCCAACTGACAAGAAGGAGGTTTTTTACAAGATGCGTGTAACACAATCTATGCTATCAAGTAACATGCTACGCAATTTAAATAACAGCTATGGTAAAATGTCTAAGCTTCAAGATCAAATCAATTCGGGTTCAAAAATCACTCGTCCATCTGATGATCCTGTTATTGCAGTAAAGGGTATGGGCTATCGTCGAGATTTGGCTAAAGTAGAGCAATACACTCGAAACACGATTACGGCAAGTAGCTGGTTGGATTCGACAGATGAATCTCTAAATCAGGTTGGCGAGCAAATGAAGCGAGTTCGCGAATTAGTTATTCAAGCAGCCACTGATTCAAATACATCAGAGGATCGCGACAAAATAAAAAAAGAAATTGACCAAATTCGCCAACAATTACAGGATGTAGGGAATACGAATATAGGTGGTAGTTACATATTTAGCGGAACTAGAACTAACGAGCCTTTGTTTATAGGAGGTGCCATAAACCCAAATACTAATCAAGAGAGTGTAAAAGTAGAAATATATGATGGTATCCAGCTTTCTGTGAATACCCCAGGGAAAGATCTATTTAGTAATATAGATGGTATGATGGGTAAAATTTCGGATTTATTAGGCGATCCAACCAAAACAGGTGAAGAAATTGCTAGCATGCTAGGTGGCGTATCTTCATCGACTACAAATGATGATATTACAGCTATGCATAATAAAGTTTTAGAAGCACAGGCAGACATCGGGGCACGACAAAATCGTGTAGAAATGATGGAAAATCGTTTGGGTGTACGTGAGGTTAACGTAACAAAGCAATTGAGAGATAATGAGTCTGTTGACTATGCAAAGGCGATTACTGAAATGGTGACACATGAATCTATTCATCAGGCTGCACTTTCAGTAGGTTCTAAAATAATTCAGCAAACATTAGTGGATTTTATCCGTTAATATCATTTAGGCGTTTGGACACCTTGTTCAAACGCTTTTCTTGAAAGGAGAGCTAGTATTGTGAGGCTACCACAAATACAAATTCGTACAATCGATGCCAAAATTGATCTTCATATTGGTAAACCTCAGCAGTATATTGAACAACCAAAAGCGACAGAGCATATTGAACAGCCAGCCGCTATTTTAGATATAAATACAACGAGAAGTGTTTTAAAGATTGACTCCTCACAGGCAAGAAGAGACATAGGAATGATCGGTCCCATAGAATCAAGTGCAAATTACGCTGAAAAAGGGAAACAAGAGGCGCTAAAAGGAATGGCACGAAGAGCAAGAGAAGGACGACAAATTATGGAGAATTCAGGGAAAGATCAAGGGCGTGCAGTAATTCAAAATATCGCTCAGCAAAACCACGGTCCACATCGTGTTCAATTTAATGTCAAATTTGTACCATCCGTAGGATCCGTCAAAATTAATTTCACTCCAGGTACAACGGATATCAATATTCAACGAAGAGAACCAGTAATTGACGCCAAAGTGAACAAACCTATACATGAATACACACCAGGAAAAGTAACTGGTACAATGATACAAAGACCAGATGTTGACATAGATGTCATCATTTAAAGGAGAGTTTATAAATGAAAATTGCTACTAAATTTTTAGGAGAAGTTGAAATTGCCAATCAAGATATTTTGACGTTTGAACATGGCTTATTAGGTTTAGAGGAAGAAAGAAAGTTCGTTTTGCTTCCAATCGATGCAAACTTACCTCTCGCGTTACTTCAATCTGTTCAACATGTTGAAATTGGCTTTGTTGTTGCCTATCCATTTGCATTCAAAAAAGATTATAGCTTTGATATTAGCGAAGAAGATCGTGAGCAATTACAAATTGAAAAACAAGAAGATGTTCTTGCATACGCCATTGTAACAATGAAAGAGACATTTCAAGACTCTACAATTAACTTGTTAGCACCCGTTATTTTAAATATTGCTAAAAAACGAGGCAAGCAAATCGTTCTCCAAGACAATAAAGCCTTTCCTCTACGTTATCCAATGCAACCATTGGAAGGAAGTGCGAAATAATGCTAGTCCTTTCGCGAAAAAAAGATGAATCGATCATGATTGGTGATCAAATTGAAATAAAGATTTTAGCCGTAGAAGGCGAGCAAATTAAGCTAGGTATTGTTGCCCCAAAAACGGTAAAAGTACATCGTTCGGAAGTTTTTGAAGCAATACAAGCTCAAAATAAAGAAGCTCTTTCTTCAACAACAAACTTTTTAGAGCAATTGAAGAAAAATAATTGATATAAGTTGTTTAAAATTATTACATAAAAAAATTAAAAAAATTTCTAAAAAACTATTAAACATTTCCAGCTAAATACGATATATAGTTTGTAGGGGGCAGGAAGTATATACATACTACCTATTCCTAAATTCCACACGGATGTGGAATAACAAAACAAACATTCAAGGAGGAATTCCAAATGAGAATTCAACACAACATTTCAGCTTTAAACACACACCGTAACCTAGCTTTCAACAACACACAAGCATCTAAAAACCTTGAGAAGTTATCTTCTGGTTACAAAATCAACCGTGCTGGCGATGACGCTGCTGGTTTAGCAATCTCTGAAAAAATGCGCGGACAAATCCGTGGTCTTGATATGGCTACTAAAAACGCTCAAGATTCAGTATCTTTAATCCAAACTGCTGAGGGTGCTCTTAACGAAACACACTCAATCCTACAACGTATGCGTGAATTAGCAGTACAATCTGCGAATGATACAAACGTATCTACAGACCGTGATGCACTTCAAAAAGAAGTAGATGCATTAACTTCTGAGATTACTCGTATTTCAACAGATACAGAGTTCAATACTCAAAAATTATTAAACAGCAGCTTTAAAGGTAAAGTATTCCATATTGGTGCTAACAAAGACCAAAGCATTACTTTAACTATCAAAGATATGGGTGCTAAAGGTATTGGTGTAAGTGGAGTTAAGATTGACAAACAATCTGTAGCTAACAAAGCAATCTCTACGATCAATAAAGCTCTAGAAACAGTATCTACACAACGTTCTGCACTTGGTGCGGTACAAAACCGTTTAGAGCACACAATCAACAACTTAGGTGCTACTTCTGAAAACTTAACAGCTGCTGAATCACGTATCCGTGATACAGATATGGCTAAAGAAATGATGGGCTTCACTAAGAATAACATCTTAATGCAAGCTGCTCAATCTATGTTAGCTCAAGCTAACCAACAACCACAAGGTGTTCTACAATTATTACAATAATCTTTAAATGATTAAGAAGAAGGCTCTCTCTATTTATTGAGAGGGCCTTCTTTATTTTTTTAAAAGAATGCCGATATACAAAGTGAGGTGATTGATAGATTTATGGAATTACTAAATATAAAAAGTATAACTGCAAAAGACGGCAATGAAACGTTTGAAGTTAATGGATATTTATTGCATAGTAAATATAATCCTCTACGAGAAGCAGAAAGTTTGATTAAGAAAGAAATTAATAAACAATATATTAATGTTATTTTTGGATATGGAAAAGGCTATCTTGCAAATGCGTTAGTAAAAGAAAAAATAAGTAATGAAAAAATATTATTTATTGAACCAATTACTACTTTTGATAAATATAATACTAAACAATATGATATTGTATTTGGAAATAATTTAGATGAAATTCAAGAAGCAATTGACGGAAAGCTACGCTTTTTTAGTAGAAAAATTAATGTAATTTGTGCTCCAAACTATGATAAGATCTTCTCCTCTTTATATGTGAATGTTCTAAAAAAGGTGAAAGATATTCAAAGTTTAAATGTGGTTTACAATAATACCGTTAGGGATTTAAGTGTTACCTGGCAGGAAAATAGTATTCGCAATATGCTACCAACATATATTAATGGTTCTTTAAAAGTATTGGAAAAGTTTTACGATTGCCCAGTGGTAGTAGCATCTGGAGGGCCGTCATTAACTAAACAACTTAATACGCTGAAGGGTATTAGAAAAAATGTTATATTAATTGCTGCAGGTTCAACTGTAAATACTTTAATGACACATAATATTGAACCTGATTATATTATTACAATTGACGGCTCTGAAATAAATTTTGAGTCTCACTTTAAAGATTTAAAAGTAAAGTCAGCTGAGCTAATGTATGCTTCGACTAGTCATTATAAAATACAACAAAATTTTAAAAATAGACAATATGCTTTTCTAGATACTAGGGAAAATAAGTATAAGGAGCATGTGAATAAGACACTTGGAATCGAATTACCTAATATTTTAGGAGGTGGATCGGTAGCAAACTTCGCATTAAGTATTGCTCGTTATCTATCTACAGGTCCAATAGCCTTAATAGGGCAGGATTTAGCTTATACTGAGGGTAAGACTCATGCCGAGGGAAATAAGCATTTAAAAGCAGCTGATAGTGCATTTCTAGCTTTTCAAGGTGCCTTTGAAATAGAAGGTTACTATGGTGATAAAGTGATGACAGATTACTCATTATTTTCCATGAAGGAAAGCTTTGAGGAAATAATGAAACAAATTGAAGACCCTAATACCATTTTCAATTGTACAGAGGGAGGGGTGAAGATAGTAAATATACAGCAAAAATCCTTTGGACAATTTTGTCGTCAATTTGTAGATCGAAGTTGTGAAGTGAAATTATATAATGCAAAAGAGAACAAAAAGGATTTAGCCAAGTATATAAGTAGTGCAAGAGAGGAGATTAGAATATATAAAAATATTATTTTAGAGTTAAAGTTGGCTCAACAGGCCTTAGAAAAAAATACTTTAACGACAGAATTTGCTCCTAGTATTTTAAAAACGTTAGACGAAGTAGATATTAAGGTAGCAAAATTAATGAAAAAAGTAGTTATGGAGCGTATTAATGATCCAATAACATTAGATGTTATGACGAATTATGAGGCAAAAGGAGAAGAAACTCCAGAACAAACATATCAACGTGTGTTTGAACAGAATAGAGAGTTATATGACAGACTATGTAAGGCTACTGAACAATCTATTCAGTATACACAAGATACAATTAGAGAAGCTGAAAAGCTTATGGGGGAATAACAATGGAGATTAAAGAACTAATAGAAAGTTATAATGACTATGTGAAGAAGATACCTGATGGGGCTATATATATTGCTAACTATTTACGGGAGGACAAACTAAATAATGCTTTAATAGCAATTAAAGATTTTTCAGAAGGTGTACTTTGGCTTTCTGAAGCAAGTGATCTTTTGATGAAAAATGGAGCACACGCAGCATTAAATATTGGACAAATTCAGGAGTTTTTAATAGAAGTAAACGAAGGATTAGAAAAACAAGATTATGTATTAGTTGCTGATATGTTTGAATACGAAATCGCACCTTTTTTTGAAGAAGTAGTTAGTGCAAAAGGTACGGTACAATAAGTTGCAATGGCTAGTAGAAAAAGCTAAAAATGGAGAACCTACATTACAGTTAAATGGAGTCTTTATCTATAGTAAATACCGACCAAAGGAAGACGCTTTCCGTTGGTTAAATGCTGAGATTAATACAGAAGCAAAAAGTTACGTATTAATTGGTTTAGGGTTAGGCTATCATTTAAATGCTCTTGTTAGCCAATGTAAAAATAAAACCGTGACGGTATATTATTTTGATAAACATGAATACGAATTATTTTTAGCTCATAATACTGATCACTGGTGGAACCAAGGAAATGTACATATAGTTCATGACTTGAATCAAACAGAACTACAAGATAATGTTCAAATTTTACTTCCAAATGCTTGGATTAAGGGGATTGGCCAAAGGCATCCATTATTTTCAATTTTAGAAACGATAAAAATAAATCAACTTTCTCTTAAAAGAGATTCAAGTAAAATGGAAGAAAATTTCACTTGTAATATGAATTTAGCTGACGAAATTATTCAAGTAAAAAAGCAGCGTAGTATTGGTTGTTTAGTTGCCGCAGGGCCATCCCTGAACGATACAATACATTGGCTAAAAAAGTACCAATATCAAGTGGATATATTTGTTGTAGGAGCAGTATTAAAAAAGATGTTGGGAAATGGAATTACACCAAAAGCTGCAGTCTTGTCAGATGCTAATGATGAAACTATACCTCAGTTTCAAGATTCAAATTTTGAGGGAGAGTTGTATTATTTATGTACTGCAAACTCTAAAACCGTAGCTCAACATGGTAGCAAGAGATATATACTATTTCAACAAGGGTATCAATTAGCGGAGGAAGAGGCTAAGAAGCGGAATATACCTCTAATTGAAACAGGTGGATCTGTAGGAACAACAGCGTTTAGTTTACTTGAATATTTAGGTTATGAAACTATAGTGTTATTTGGTCAAGATTTGGGGTTCGCAGGTAATCAAACACATGCAGTAGATTCTACCTCGGGAAGAGATGCTTCTAATGATATTTTTTTAAGAAATATAGAGGCCAATGATGGAAGTACTATCCATACAACATCTATGTTTCAAGTGTTTTGGTATTGGTATAATCAAAAAATGGATAAAACAAAAGTAAATGTATTTAACACGGCTATTAAAGGAGCTAAAATAAAAAATGTTCCTTTGATAAATGAAGAGGAATTTGTACAATTAATAGCGAAAAATCAATAATTTTTTAGAAGAAGAGGGATAAGTGTGAAGCAAAAAAAGATTTTAGTAACCGGAGCAGATGGCTTCATAGGCTCACATTTAACAGAAACATTAGTACGACAAGGCTATGATGTTCGTGCATTTGTTTATTACAATTCATTTAATTCATGGGGCTGGTTAGATCAGTCTTCATCAGAAATTAAATCATCATTGGATGTGTTTTCAGGAGATATTCGTGATCCTTATGGTGTGAAAGAAGCTATGAAGGGTTGTACGCATGTTCTTAATTTAGCAGCGTTAATTGCAATCCCGTATTCTTACCATTCTCCTGCAACTTACGTAGATACTAATGTGACAGGGACTTTAAATGTAGTACAAGCAGCGAAAGAGTTAGGTATAGAAAAGGTAGTTCATACTTCTACAAGTGAAGTATACGGAACAGCGTTATATGTACCAATAGATGAAGAGCATCCGTTACAAGGGCAATCACCTTATTCTGCATCAAAAATAGGCGCTGATCAAATGGCATTATCATTTTACCGCTCATTTGATACACCAGTATCGGTTGTTCGTCCGTTTAATACATATGGGCCTCGTCAATCAGCTCGTGCTGTTATCCCGACAATTATTAGCCAACTGGCAAGTGGCAAAAAGAACATTAAGCTTGGTGCTGTAAGCCCTACACGCGATTTTAACTATGTAAAAGATACAGTTAACGGATTTATTTCTGTTATGGAATCTACTAATTCAATTGGGGAAGTTATTAATATTGGATCAAATTACGAAATTTCTATTGGTGAAACTGCACAAATGATTGCAGATATTATGGGTGTAGATTTAACAATCGAAACGGATGAGCACCGCCTACGTCCTGAAAAAAGTGAAGTCGAGCGTCTTTGGGCTGAAAACAAAAAGGCGAAGGAACTACTTGGATGGGAACCACAATATGGTGGTAAAGAGGGCTTCCATAGAGGTCTTGAAGAAACAATAGAATGGTTTACAAATCCTAAAAACTTATCTCAATATAAGGCAGATGTTTACAATATATGAATACTCAATGGACGGAATTTGCGAATAATGTAAAACAGTTTTACGGTAAAGAGTTTGTGCCTTTACATGAGCCAACATTTAATGAAAAAGAAGTTGAATATGTGACGGATTGTATCAAAACAGGTTGGGTTTCCTCAGTTGGAGCTTATGTGAATCGTTTAGAGAAAGACCTCGCAAATTTTGTGGGCGTTAAACGTGCTGTTGCTGTTGTAAATGGTACAGCTGCATTACATATTGCATTAAAAATTGCAGGCGTAAAGGCGGAAGACGAAGTATTAATGCCTTCTCTTACTTTTATTGCAACAGCCAATGCCGTGTCTTATTTGGGTGCAGTACCTCACTTTATAGATGTTTCCTTTCATACTTTAGGTGTTGATGCAGATAAATTAAAAATCTACCTAGAGCAAATTGGAACAACAGAAAACAACCAGCTTTATAATAGAGACACAGGAAGACGTATTTCTGCGCTTGTACCAATGCACACATTCGGTCATGCGGTTGATATAGAAGGTTTACTAAAAGTATGTGATATGTATAATGTGACGCTTGTTGAAGATGCAGCAGAATCATTGGGTACTTATTATAAAGGAAAACATACAGGTAGCTTTGGAAAAGTAAGTGCCATCAGCTTTAACGGCAATAAAATAATGACAACTGGCGGTGGCGGTGCGATTGTGACAGATGACGATGCGATAGCTGACTATGCAAAACATTTAACAACGACTGCTAAAATTCCACATCGGTGGGCGTATGAGCACGATGAAATCGGATTTAATTACCGCATGCCGAATTTAAATGCAGCGCTAGGTTGCGCGCAATTAGAAAAAATGCCAACGTTTATTCAACAAAAACGCGATTTAACCAAGCACTATGAGCAATGGTTAAGTAATTTAGAGGGCGTGCATTTATTTAAAGAGCCTGAAAATACTAGAAGCAATTATTGGTTACAGACTATTCTCCTTAATGAGCAGATTAATCGTGATGAGGTATTAAGCTTTTTAAATGAGCAAGGTGTAATGAGCCGTCCGATTTGGACACCGATGCACCATTTAGCAATTTATCAAAACTGTCCGAAATCAGAATTAAATGTGACAGAACAGTTGAATAGAAGAGTTGTCAATATTCCTAGCACACCAATCAGTGAGGGATCACGATGAAACGTAAAATTTGTATTGTGACTGGTACGAGAGCCGAATACGGTTTACTGTCAAATCTTGCTAATAAGATACGACGAGATGAAGCAATTGATTTACAGATGGTTGTAACGGGTATGCACTTATCGCCAGAGTTTGGAAGTACATATAAAGAGATTGAGAATGATGGTTTTTTCATTGATGAAAAGATAGAAATTCTGTTATCTGCGGACTCTTCCACTAGCATTGTGAAATCAATTGGACTTGCCGCAATTAGTTTCGCAGACGCTTTTAACCGTTTACAACCAGATTTACTTATCATTTTAGGTGATCGATTTGAAATGCTAGCTGCTGCTCAAACAGCACTTATTATGCAAATACCGATTGCCCATATACATGGAGGAGAATGTACTTTTGGTGCGTATGATGATGCAATTCGTCATTCCATTACAAAAATGGCTACCTGGCACTTTACAAGTACAGAATCTCACCGCAAACGTGTTATTCAATTAGGTGAATCTCCAGAACGTGTCTTTAATGTCGGTGCTCTTGGTATAGAAAATATTGTGAATTTAAATCTGCTGACGCGTCAGGAACTATTTCAAAAACTTCAACTGGATGAGCAACAACCTATGTTTTTAATAACTTATCATCCTGAAACGAATGGTCATATTAATGGGATCTACGAATTGTTAAAATCTTTGGAAAATTATTCCGATATTAATTTGGTGTTTACAAAATCGAATGCTGATAATGGAGGAAGGTTAATTAATGAGGCTATTCAACAATTCATATTAAAACATAGTAATGCTAAAATATTTGATTCACTTGGTCAATTAAAGTATTTAAGTGCAGTAAAGAATGCTGAGGTTGTCATTGGGAATTCTTCGAGTGGATTAATTGAAGTCCCTTATTTAGAGACACCTACTGTAAATTGTGGAAACCGTCAAGAAGGACGAGAGCATCCCAATTCAGTATTTAATACAAAGATGGATGCTGGAAATATTTATCATACTATTGAAAAGGCTAGAAAGTTTAGCGATAAATATGAACATTTATTTGGCGATGGCAAAGTATCGGAAAAAATAATGACAGTATTACGCAGCTTACCTTCATTTTCTATTCAAAAGGGGTTTTATGATTTATGAACAATAAAACATATATCATCGCTGAAGCAGGTGTCAATCATAATGGGTCATTAAAAATGGCAAAAGAGCTAGTGATGGTCGCAAAAGAAGCAGGAGCTGACGCGGTAAAATTTCAAACGTTTAAAGCTGAAAACTTAGTAACAAAGCAAGCGCAGCAAGCTGCATATCAAGTCGCAAATTTAGGTGAGGCTTCATCTCAATTTGCGATGTTGAAAAAGCTAGAATTAACTTATGATGAATTTATTGAATTGCAATCGTTTTGTCAATCAGAGCAAATAGAATTTCTATCGACACCTTTTGACTTTGAAAGTGTCGATTTTTTACTAGATGAAATTGCAATTGCCACAGCTAAAATTCCTTCAGGCGAATTAACGAACGCACCATTTATTCATTATATAGCGACAAAACAAAAACCAATAATTTTATCTACTGGAATGGCAACTGTCGAAGAGATTCATGAGGCATTAGCATTTATAGCTTATGGTTTAGTGAAATCTATGGAACCTGTTACGATTAAGCAGGTATACAGCTTTTATGCTACGACGGAAGCAAAAGAAGCGCTAAATAAATATGTCACATTATTACACTGTACTACACAATATCCAGCCCCAATGGACTCTATTAATTTAAATGCAATGACTGAAATGCAGAAGAGTTTCAACTTATCAATTGGGTTATCAGACCACTCAGAAGGTATTAATATACCCATTGCAGCTGTTAGCTTGGGCGCAAAAGTGATAGAAAAGCACTTTACTTTAGATAAAACACTAGAAGGGCCTGATCATATTGCATCCTTAAATCCAGGAGAGTTAAAGTCCATGATAAAAGGAATTAGAGATGTAGAGCTGGCACTGGGGGATGGAATTAAAAGACCTAACTCTGTAGAGATTAAAAATAGGATTCCTGTCAGAAAAAGCCTTATTGCTAAAACTCCTATAAATGTAGGTGAGGTATTTACTACTGATAATTTAACTGTAAAAAGACCTGGAGATGGTATGCAACCTTCTAAATACTGGTCTCTTATCGGTGAAATTGCTTCAAAATCATATGAAGAGGATGAGCTAATTGATGAATAAGCTGATTATTATGATTGGAAATGGTGGACATGCCTCCGTATTAACTGAAATGTTATTATCACAGAAGGAAACAATTATTGGATTTACTGCACCGACTACAGAAGAGAATGCTTTTGGTTTAACTTATTTAGGATCTGATGAGGTAATAGAACAATATAATCCAGCAGACATTGAACTAGTACTCGCCATAGGAACAATTAAACCGTCCCCATTGCGAGAAAAAATCTTTAATAAATTTACGCAAAAAACGTATCAATTTAAATCTGTCATCCATCCTTCAGCCATTATTGCTCCTTCCGTCCAATTAGGACAAGGTGTTCAAATAATGGCTGGTACTATTATTCAAACGAATACAATAGTTGCCGATAATAGTATTATAAACACCGGTGCGCTGATTGATCATGATTGTCAAATAGGTTCCCATATACATATTGCGCCAGGCACAAAAATATCAGGCAGTGTCCATATAGAAAAAGGAACACATGTCGGAACAGGTGCAACAATTATTCAAGGCATTCATATAGGATCAAATTGTTTAATTGGTGCAGGGGCTGTTGTGGTTAGTAATTTTGTAAATGGCGTAAAAGCAGTTGGCGTACCTGCAAAGGAAGTGTAACTATATGAAAAAATGGCAAAAAACGCTAGTTGATCAAAATCATACTTTACTAGAAACTATGAAAATTATTGATGATTCTTCTTTGCAATTTGCAGTAGTTGTAGATGAAGAACAACATTTGCTTGGAACTGTCACAGATGGAGATATTCGCCGTGGCATTTTGCGAGGTGAAGGTCTTGATGTGAAAATTACATCTATTATGAACCCAAATCCAATAACTGCAAAAAGTGGTCAAAGGTATCATAAATATAAGCAATTAATGAAATCAAAAATGCTTAAGCAGTTACCTATAGTAGATGAGAATAATAGAATTATCAATATACTTTTTGCGGACAATATTGAAACTACATTAAATAAAAACACGGTTGTATTAATGCTTGGCGGATTAGGTACAAGGTTGCGACCATTAACAAACGATACACCAAAACCAATGCTTAGAGTGGGAAATAAGCCGATTTTAGAAACAATAATAGAAGGTTTCAAGCAATATGGCTATACTAATTTTATTTTTTCTGTTAATTACAAAAAAGAGGTAATCCAGGACTATTTTCAAAATGGGGAAGCATTTGATGTAACGATTGAGTATATCGAGGAAGACAAGAAAATGGGGACTGCTGGAGCACTTTCATTATTAAAAAAAAGGCCTACGAAACCATTTTTTGTGATGAATGGAGATTTGCTCACACAAATTAATTTCGATCAACTAATGCAATTCCATATGGAGTATGAATCAGTAGCAACAATGTGTGTAAGGGAATTTGAATATCAAATCCCTTATGGAGTTATTGAAACAAACGGTACCGATTTGGTGACAATTAAAGAAAAACCGATTCATCGTAGCTTTGTTAATGCCGGAATTTACTTATTAAATCCTGATGTACTTGACTATATTCCACAGGATGAGTTTTATGATATGCCTTCCCTGTTTGAAAAATTAATAGAAAAAAATAGTAAAACATCTGTTTTCCCAATTAGAGAATATTGGTTAGATATTGGGCAAATTGATGATTTTAATAAAGCAAATAATGAGGTTAAGGAGCTTTTAAATGAAGCCTAAAGTTTTAGCAATTATCCCTGCACGCGGAGGTTCAAAAAGTGTGCCACGGAAAAATATTAAAGAGTTAGCAGGGAAACCGTTAATTGCATGGACAATTGAAGAAGCAAATAAGTCCAAATATATTGATAGAGTCATAGTTTCTTCAGAAGATAAAGAAATCTTACAGATTGCTCAAAAATTTGGTCCATATGTTCCTTTTGTAAGACCTGCTAATCTAGCAGAAGATAATACTGCTGGAATTGAGCCAGTTCTACATGCATTAGAACATTTTGCTGACTATGATTATGTTGTTGTATTACAACCAACATCTCCCCTGCGTTTAGTTGAAGATATAGATGGATGTATAGAGTATTTTTTACAAGAAAAAGCCAGATTTTGCGTTAGTGTATGTGAGGTAGAGCAATCCCCATATTGGATGTATACATTAGATAATTGTGCTAAAATGCAACCATTATTGAAACAACAATCTTTAATAACAAGACGTCAAGATTTGCCAAAAGTATATACTTTAAATGGAGCAATCTATTTAGCAAATATTAATCTTTTAAAACAAACGAGAAACTTTATTACAGATGAAACTATAGCTTATGTTATGCCAATTGAGAGATCATTCGACATAGATACAGAAGAAGATTTTAAGATTTGTGAATATCTTTATACGGAAACTCTAATGTAAAGTATTTATTAAAATGAGAAAAAATTAGGATGTGCAAATATGAGACCAATTTTAATACCAGAGTATTTTGAAGAGTTTAGTTGTATTGGTGGTGCTTGTGAGGATACTTGTTGTGCAGGGTGGAATATTACAGTAGATAAAAAGACTTATCAAAATTATCGTAAAGTAAAACATCCAGAAATAAGTGAGAAGTTACAACGCTATGTAAAACGTAATCGAAATCAACAGGATGATTCGAGTTACGCAAAATTACTTTTAGACGAAAATAAGAACTGTCATATGATGTTGGAGGATGGCCTATGTAGTATTCATAAAGAATTGGGAGAACAGTTTTTATGTAATACTTGTGCTACTTATCCAAGACAATTTACACAAGTAGGTTCCATTGTAGAAAAAAGTTTAACATTATCTTGCCCTGAGGCAGCAAGAGTTGTTCTATTACGTGAAGAAGGTTTAGGTTTTATTGAGACAGAGGAGCCTAAAGATACTCGAGGATTAATAAGTGGTGAAATTAATTTAAATAAGCATCCTTTATTTTGGGATTTAAGAGTTTTTACTATTCAACTAATGCAGAGTCGTAAACAACCTATAGAAATCCGATTAATTATTTTGGGTCTGTTTATACAAAAAATTGAGCAATTAAATCAAACTGAATTAGAAAAAAAATTACCTGAAATAATGGAAGATTATTTAAATCGCTTAGATAATGAAGAATTCATTGAATCCTTAAAAAATATTGAAGGGAACTTGATTTTTCAACTAAATTTAGCTCGAGATTTAATACGTTATCGTATGTCTGCTGGAGGTGTGTCATCGGAAAAATATTTATCTATTCTATCTCAACTATTAGAAGGATTATTATTAGATGAAGATGACAATCAAGAAGTACAGGACATGGATAAATCGATTGCTAAATATAATCAAAGCTATCTAGATTATTATGAACCATTCATGGAAAAGCAGGGTTATATACTTGAAAATTATATTGTCAACTATATATTTAAAAACCTATTTCCGTTTAATTACAATTCAATGTTTGAGAGCTATATGATGCTTGTTATTCACTTTACACTTATTAAATTACATATGATTGGAATGGCTTCAAACGAACAAAATTTAACGCAAGAAATGGCTATTGAATGTATACAACAACTTGCAAAAGCAATTGAACATAATTCTTCTTATCTTCAAGGCGTTCGTAAAGGTATGGAGGATTCTGGCTATACTACAATGGGACATATGTTTGTGATGATTAGTAATTAAGTATCGTTTTTTATACATAAACGTCTTAATTCAAATTAATGAAAATAAACAAATTTTTAAAAAATATAAATATTTGGATAGTTTGAAATAAGAGAAGAAGAGGTGAAAATACGAAAAAAAAAAGAATGGAGAATTTTTTATGAATTATATAAATAAACAGTATTGGGAAAAATTTTATAAAAAACGAGTGAATTTAACAGAATCATCAACTTTTAGTGAGTTTATTTTTAGAAAAAAAGAACGAATGATAAAAAACACAATTCTAATTGATTTAGGATGTGGTACTGGGAATGATACTTTTTATTTTGCAAAAAATGGTTTTGAAGTAATCGGTATTGATGGATCAGAAGAAGTAATAAAAAATAATAAGATCACGTTGAAAAAATATTTGAATACAAATAATAAAGTGCATTTCGACTGTGTTGATTTAAGTAATGAGAATGAAGTTCAAAAATTAATGGTTAAATTAAATGAAATTTCAATGTCGCAAGAAAAGGATATTTTATTTTATACTAGGTTTTTCTTACATGCAATTACAGATGAAACAGAAAATTTGATTTTTGAAAGCATTCTCGAGAATATTCAAATTCCATGTGAAATAGTTTCGGAGTTTCGAACAAAAGAAGATGAAGAATTAGACAAAGTTTTTGATAATCATTATAGAAGATATATAGATACAGATTTGCTAATTACCAAATTAATAAATCTAGGGTTTTCAATTCAAGAATTTTCAAAAGGCAGAGGACTTTCAATTTATAAAAATGAAAACCCATTTTTAGCAAGAATGGCTATTAAAAAGAACTAGATGAGTGATTTTAACTGCATTCTTTAAATAATACTAATAATATTTTAATATTGAAAGAGTGATATTTTTGAAAGATGTTAAAATAACTGCTATTAAAAAGCTTGAGGAAGAAATTACGTATCTCTTAAATGAAGGTCAATTTACAGAAGCTAAAGAAAAATTAGATAAAATAATTATAAGAAATGAAGCTTATTATTCCTTATTTTCCAATTACTACTATTTAATACATGAGTATCAACAAGGAATAATCTTATTAGAGGAGGCAATAAAGGAGTTCCCATTTTCATTTGAAATCTTTTATAATTTGGCAACTTTAAAGAGTGCAATTGGAGAACAAATACATAGCTTATGGTTGTTTGCACGATGTTTAAAGTTAGCGAGTTGTGACGAAGATAGTGAAGAAGTAGCAAATCAACTTAATAAAATAATAAAAATAATAAAAAATGATTCTACATTAATACCTGAACAGCTACATTCAATTTTAAATTATACACAAATGATTCTTCATGAAGGAGACGAGAGAACGTATCCAGTTAATCGCTTTAATCAAAGTCTTATTAAAAAAATTGTAAAAGATTCTTCTGACAATGAATACTTTACGGAAATGTATAAATCAATGGACGTCAAGGATATAGATATAAATTCACGTTACTATTTTAAAACTGAATTGTTACAAGGGAAAGCTACTGATTCATTTTCATTTGAAATTAATAATGAAACAACATTACCAGTAGCATTGTTTGAAGAATATGATGATATTTTAGTGGAAGGCCCGAAAATTAATTTTTGTTTTCCTAAAAATGTGTTAAGGACTAACCAATTTAATTATTTTACATTTGCGGATGTTGGTAAATATAAAGTAACGTCTAGTAAACTCTTTTTTGTTGCTAAACCAGTTAATTTGAAGCCTAAATTAAAATCTGCGCAAGTTATAATAACTATTTTTGTAGATGGATTAGCAAATAGTGTAATAGAAGAAAAGTTAAATGATTTAATGCCACATACATATAATTTTTTCTCAAATGGTTATATAAATAATAATTGCTATACAACAGGAGATTGGACATTACCAAGTGTTGCAAGCATATATACCGGCAAGACTACCTTACAGCACGGCCTTTACCATCCTTCAAATCATTTTGAGTTAAATAAACATAATCATTTATTTACTAAGGATTTTCAAAAGAATGGATATATGACTACCCAAATAAATAATGACTGGCGGGTTACACCTACTTATGGTTATTTAGAGGGGATGGATAGAATCTTATATCAAAACTATACAGGCGGCTTTACAGCTGGAGAAGTTGTTGCGGAAGCAATCGAACACTTAGAGACATTCAAAAATAACAATCATTTTTTATGGATAAGCTTAATGGATTTACATGATGTAGCTGATGAAATTAATAATGATTTAATGAGTCAGGTAAATGTGTCAGCAAAATATAGACAAAATAAAAATCTTGGTGCTACATCTGTATTATCTCCTTATGACCCAAATAAAATTAAAAAGTACGAATCAGAATTAAAGCGAGTAGATTTACATTTATCCTCATTATATAGTTATCTTGAATCAAGTTTTGGCAAAGAAAATATTATTGTCGCTTTAGTAGCTGATCATGGACAAACTTATTTAAAAGAAGACGACTTTCTCTTACATGAACCAAGACGTAAGGTCCCATTTATGTTGGCAGGTGGAAAAGTTGAAGGGAAAATTAGTAATGAATTATGTTCAATTCTTGATATTTACCCTACAATTGCTAAACTTGCTGACATTAAGTTAGATAGTAATGAAGGTGTTGTATTAAAAGATTTTGGAGGTAACGGGCGTGGTACAGCCACAACGGAAACAATACACCCTAATCAACCTTATCTAGTTGCTATTACAGATGCTGAACATATTTTTAGATTTAAGACTAAATCTAATGTAACTGACAATGGATTAGTTGATTTAGAACATTATGAAGCGCAATTATTAGACTTAAATACATTAGAAGATGTATCAGTACAATTTATTGATAAATTAGAGAAATATGTAGATATAACTATTCAAAGAGCAATAAAATTACAGTCGTAAAATAAAAATACAGTGAGATAATTTAAAATTAAATAGGATAGAATAGATGGCCTCTTGTTCAAGAAAGAATTATTTGAACGAGAGGCCATTCTTTGAAGTATACAAACAAATCAAAGTACTTCAGTAGAAAGAGTCAAACATTCCTAAAAACTTCCGATATTAAATATAAGAATAAGAAAAGTTTAGGAGGTTACATATTATGCGTATTGCAGCTCAAGGACAATCTACAGATTTAGAAACTGCAACGTCATCTACAGTTGCGAAAAAAGCAGAAGAAACAACGATGACTACTAGTAAAGCTCAATTAGTAACGCAATCACAAGGAGAAAATCTACCTACTGCTGACGTACAAGAAATATCTAAAGAGAAGCTGCAACATGCAGTAGATACTATAAATGAATTTTTACAAATCAATCATAATGCTTCTAAATTTGTTTTACATGACGGGTTAGACCGTTATTTTGTACAAGTTGTTGATACTAAAACTGAAGAAGTTGTAAAGGAAATCCCTCCCAAAAAACTTTTAGACGCATTTTATGAGATGCAAAAGTTATTAGGAATGATTGTAGACGAAAAAATATAAGCATAATTAGGAGGAAATAATAATGGTAAATAGAATCGGCGGTTTAGCTTCAGGAATGGATATAGATGCACTCGTAAAAAAATTAATGAATGCGGAAAAAGCACCATTAAACAAATTATATCAAAAGAAACAAACATACGAATGGCAACGTGACGCTTATCGCAGTGTTAATACAAAATTAAAAACATTCGATACTTACATTGCAGATAATCTAGTGTTAAAAAGCTTTCTTTCTAAAACAGCAGCTAGTTCCAATTCTAACTTAGTAACTGCAACTGCAACAGGAAGTGCTGCGGGAACACTGTCAATTGAGGGTGTTTCTCAATTAGCTACAGCAGCTCGTAAAGTTGGTGACCAGGTTAATGCTGTAGGAACTACGAAAATATCCGATTTTGCATCAACAGGAACTATAGAATTTAAAGCCATCCAAACCAACGGCAAATTAGCAAGTGAAGCAACAAAGATTGAAATTACTTCTGATATGACAGTTGATCAATTTATTAGTAAAGTGAATTCTAGTAATGCAGGAATAAGTGCTGTATTTGAAAATGGTCGATTCTCCTTTACTGCCAAAAACACTGGTGATGTTAAAGGTGATGATGAAATCAAAGTTGTAGGTGGTTTAGATATTTTCAACAAGTTAGGGTTTGCTGATCCTAATAAAGTTCAAAATACAGAAGGAAAAAATGCTATTTTCACTGTGAATGGCATAGCTACAGAAAGAACAACAAATACATTTACTATTTCAGGCTATAATGTAACGCTAAAAGATACATTTAATGGCCTCCAAACGATTGCAGATAAATATAAGGCTGCTGTGGAAGAATTAAAAAATGCTACTACCAATTTAGCAAATAAGCAAGCAAATCTTATTACAAAACAAAATGCTTATGGTGCTAGTGATATTAATAGTTATACCGCTAACCATGAAACTGCGTATAAAAACGCTTTTGGTAATACTTTATCTTTGTCACAACAAGTGCAATATAACAAACTAGGAAATGATGCATGGAGAAATTTATCAACAGATGAAATAGATTTCATTAAAAACCAGACATCCGTACAAGGAATCAAAGACAATATTGATGGAAGTACTTTAAGTGATGAAAGTAAAGCAAAATTAAAAGGTTTATCAAATAGCGCCCTAGATGTTTTATTTACAAACAAAGATCAGCTTACAGATTTTAAAGCTCAAGCGGAATACGAAAAATATGGTGTAAAATTAAAAGATTTTGATCAAAATGCCATTGATGCATTAAAACGTTTCTCATATAACAGCAGTGATTCAATTGAAAAAATTCATAAAGATATAGATGATAATCCGGAGTTTACAAAGGAAGTCAAAGATGCGCTAAAATCTTTAAGTAAAGATGATTTAACTAATTTAATAGCAACAGATTCAGCAACTTTAAAAACTTATCAAGAAAAAGCTCAGGCTGACGATTTCAAACAAAAGTATAGTCAGTTAGGCGATGCGTTAATTAAAGAGTTGCAAGAAGGTACTAAAAAGGTTGAGGATTTAACAGAAAAACAAAAAGAGATTTGGAATAGCTTATCACCAGAAAAAAAAGGTCAATTTTATGATTTAGCCGATCAAAATATTAAGCGCTCCGAGTATTTAACTGCAGTTGCTGAAGAAAAAGCAGCTCAAACTCGTTTAACAGAGGCCACTAATACCGAAAAAGCAGCAACAGCAGATGCAACTGCAGCAGGTATTTTAAAGGATGATGGTAGTGGCGGTAAAGTAGTTGACGAGGATAAAGTAAATGCTGCTCCACAAGCACAAGCGGTCACTATGACTTCCACAACAGATGTGGATGACATCATGGCTAAAATTAAGGAATTTGTCACTACTTATAACGGTTTTATCAAAGATTTAAATGATCAAACGAAAGAAACAAA
This sequence comes from Lysinibacillus sp. F12, assembly GCF_057773605.1. Classification (NCBI taxonomy): domain Bacteria; kingdom Bacillati; phylum Bacillota; class Bacilli; order Caryophanales; family Bacillaceae; genus Lysinibacillus; species Lysinibacillus sp. F12. The sequence continues at coordinate 1,377,911 of NZ_JBYMLP010000001.1, read as the reverse complement.
ATATCGTGATTATACACCATTGACTAGTGAACAAAGAGAAGAGATGTCAGAAAGTGAGATTAAGCTTTGGGAAGAAAAAGCGAAGAGTGGGTTATTAAGAGGTGACACTCTTATTCGTGAAGGGCTTGCAGGTATGCGTTCTTTAGTATACCAATCAAATCCTGGTATTGACTCAAAATATAATTCCCTCTTTAGTATTGGGATTACAACATCAAAAAATTATAATGATGGCGGTACTTTAGAAATTGATGAAGCAAAATTACGAAAAGTATTGGAAGAAGATCCTGATGCAGTTGAAAAACTCTTTAAAAATAGTGAAGGTAAAAAGGATGATGTCGTAGACGGAAAAACAGTCGATACACGCGGTTATTTAGATAAACTTCGTGGATCGATGAAAACTTTTGAAATTACTATTGAAAAAAAAGCAGGCCGCTCTACGATGACCGACGCTCAATATGCAATTGGAAAAAATTTAGTGGATACAGAAAGTCGAATCAGTACTTGGAAAAGAAAACTAGAGGATATAGAAGCACGATACTGGAAACAATTCACAGCAATGGAGCAAGCTATTAATAAAGCAAATCAACAATCAAGCATGTTCATGCAGGGCTAAGGATTTCTTTATTAGATAGGAGAGTATAATGTATCAAACAGATCAACTATTACAGGTGTCCGCTAATCTATTTAAGCATTTAGGTGACATTCCAAATGGTGAAGAACGTGATGAATATATTGAAACAATTAATACCATGTTGGACAAGCGTGAAACAATTATTAAAGGCTTGAGACAAGAAGGTTTTCAATTCGATGAACAAAATCGTATTCATCGTACTCTGTTAGAGTTAGATAAGGGCATAAAACAACGATTAGCAGCTGTTATGGATGCAGTTAAGCAAGACATGGCAAACCTACAAAAAACGAAAAAAAGTGAACAGCAATATTTCAACCCTTACTCCAATGTTCGTGTGATGGACGGAATGTATTACGACAAAAAGAATTGACCTTTTATCTTCATTCAGTGTGGTGGAAGCCGCAAGCTGAATGAAGATAAGGCCCAGGCGTATGTCAAGGATTTTTAAAAGAAGTGAATTGTGCTATCACAATTCAAAATCCCGACACAATTACGCTTGGGCGTAATTGATCAAATAGCTTTTCTTCGGAAAATGGTTTAAACTAGTAAATAAGTAACCTTTCAAAGGAGTTGTCCTTTATTGGCAGCAAATTTAACAGCACAAAATGCGTACAAACAAAATAGTGTAACCACTGCTTCTCCAGGAGAGCTGACGTTAATGCTTTATAATGGATGTTTAAAATTCTTGAATAAGGCGAAACAAGCTATTCAAGAAAAAAATATCCAAGAAAAAAATACAAATCTTATTAAGGCACAGGCAATTATAAGTGAATTAATGGCAACGCTTAATATGGATATTGAGATTTCGAAACAAATGCTACCTCTTTACGAATATATGAATCATCGTCTAGTCGAGGCAAACATTCAAAATGATGTAGCCATTATTGAAGAAGTAGAAGGATTAGTGACGGAATTCCGCGATACGTGGAAGGAAGTTATTCGCATTAATCGACAACAGCAATTTGGTCAGGGAAACAGCGGACAAATTTAGACACTATTAGAGACCATCCACCAAGATGGTCTCTTTTCTTTAAGACAGAATCATCTGTTAGAAATTATCACTAAATAGTCATAAAATAGGCTGTTCAACGGTAAAATATGTTACTTATTCCCCTAGCTGTAAGATGGGCATCGTGTCATAATCAAAGCAATATAAATGTTTAACAATATACTGGGGTGGGAATATGATTTTTAAGCGTCAAGAAGGTTTCCGATTTAAATTTGAGGAGCCTGTTCAAATAACTTTTGCTGTTTATGAAAATGGGCGAGTTAATCATGGGCAGACGGCAATGGCTGAATTGCTGGATATTAGTCCGCGTGGGTTAAAGATGTATACGGAAGTGGATTTAGGTGTGAATCCCCCACCATTGGATATCCATTTTGTGCTTGATACGCAAGAGGTACGGGCTTATGGTGAAGTGATTTGGAGTCGTCCATTTGGTAGTGGTAAGCAATATGGCGTTTATTTTAATGATCAAGGTCGTGTTGAAGAGTTGATTGTAGATGAATTAAAGCTACGACGCAAAAAAGAAGCGGCAGAAATAAAAAAGCAAAGCCAATATTAATTTTATAAAAGTTTTTTGTAAAATAAAGAATTATTTTAGAGGAATTTCACACACTTGTGTAGAAATAGATAGTATAGCAGTTATAAAGGAGGAGTTTACATGTTAAACTTTAACATTCGTGGTGAAAATATTGAGGTAACTCCAGCTATTCGAGAGTATGTTGAGAATAAAATCGAAAAAGTTGAACGTTATTTTAACGAAGATGTTAACGCCAATGCTAACGTAAATTTAAAGGTTTATAATGACAAGCAAACAAAAGTGGAAGTTACAATCCCAATGAAGAACTTAACTCTTCGTGCTGAAGAGCGTCATAATGATATGTATGCTGCGGTTGATCTCATTGTTGATAAATTAGAGCGTCAGATTCGTAAGCATAAAACGAAAGTAAACCGTAAATTCCGTGAGCGTGAAGGGGCAGGCCTTTATTTTGCTACTACTCAAGCAGTCGCTGATACGACTTTGGATGAAGAAGAATACTCCATTGTACGTACCAAGCAATTTGATTTAAAACCGATGGATCAGGAAGAGGCTGTATTACAAATGAATATGTTAGGGCATGATTTCTATGTCTTTACAGATGCTGAATCAAACGGCACAAATATTGTGTATAAACGTAAAGACGGAAAATATGGCTTAATTGAAACAACTTAAACTTCATGATGACAAAGGCTCTCGCGATGGCGAGAGTCTTTTTTGTATGACTTTCTCATGCAAGTAGGGTGACTGTTTGCATGAAACTGTTACACAATGGTAAAATGAAAGTTGAATCTATATAGGAAGTGAAAAACATTCATGGCAAACCTATTAAATAAATTATTTGATTTCAATAAACGTGAGTTAAAAAAATTAGAAAAAATCGCTGACCAGGTTGAGGGATTCGCTTCTCAAATGGAACAGCTTTCAGATGAACAATTACAAGCGAAAACAGAAGAGTTTAAAAAGCGTTATGCGGATGGGGAGCAGTTAGAGTCTATTCGTGCGGAGGCTTTTGCTGTTTGTCGCGAAGCGTCGAAACGTGTGTTAGAGATGTATCCGTTCCGTGTCCAAATCATGGGGGCTGCTTCTCTTGATGAAGGTAACATTTCAGAGATGAAGACCGGTGAAGGTAAAACGTTAACAGCTACGATGGCGGTTTATTTAAATGCGATTACTGGTAAAGGTGTGCATGTTGTCACAGTTAATGAATATTTGGCTAGTCGTGACGCTGCTGAGATGGGACAGCTGTATAATTTCTTAGGTCTTACAGTAGGTTTAAATTTAAATAGCCTGTCAAAAGAAGAGAAGCGTGCGGCCTATGAAGCGGATATCACTTATAGCACAAACAATGAATTAGGATTTGACTATTTGCGTGATAATATGGTGCTTTATAAAGAGGAGCGTGTTCAACGCCCACTTCACTATGCTGTCATCGATGAGGTTGACTCGATTTTAATTGATGAGGCACGTACGCCATTAATCATTTCCGGTCAGGCTGGGAAATCAGCACAGTTGTATAAACAGTCTAATGCGTTTGTACGTATGTTAAGTGCAGAAACAGATTACACATACGAAGAGTCAACAAAAGGTGTTACATTAACAGATGCTGGTGTGGAAAAGGCGGAGAAAGCATTCGGCATTGACAATTTATTTGATTTAACACATGTCCGCTTAAATCATGCGATTAACCAATCGTTAAAGGCACATGTGAGTATGCATAATGATGTCGATTATGTTGTCCAAGATGGCGAAATTGTGATTGTTGACGGCTTTACTGGTCGTTTAATGAAGGGGCGCCGATATTCGGATGGCCTCCACCAAGCTATTGAAGCAAAAGAAGGCGTTGAGATTCAAAATGAATCAATGACAATGGCTACCATTACATTCCAAAACTATTTCCGTATGTACCAAAAGCTTGCGGGAATGACAGGTACAGCGAAAACTGAGGAAGAAGAGTTCCGCAATATTTACAATATGAGCGTTATTGCGATTCCTACGAATAAGCCCATTGCTCGTGATGACCGTCCAGATTTAATTTTTGCTTCTATGGAAGGGAAATATAAAGCGGTGGCGGCTGATATTGCAGAGCGCCATAAGGCAGGACAGCCTGTTCTTGTTGGTACGGTTGCGATTGAAACATCTGAAATTATTTCGCAATTGCTTGATAAACATAAAATCCCTCATAATGTACTGAATGCGAAAAACCATGAACGTGAGGCAGAAATTATTGCAAATGCTGGTACAAAGGGTGCTGTAACGATTGCCACAAATATGGCGGGGCGTGGTACCGATATTAAACCTGGTGAAGGTGTTTTAGAAATTGGCGGGTTAGCGGTAATTGGTACAGAGAGACATGAATCCCGTCGTATTGATAACCAGCTACGTGGACGTTCTGGTCGTCAAGGGAATCCAGGGGTGACACAATTTTATTTATCACTAGAAGATGATTTAATGCGTCGTTTCGGTTCAGATAATATGAAGTCTATGATGATGCGTTTAGGAATGGACGATACACAGCCATTGCAATCAAAAGTTGTGTCGAGAGCTGTAGAATCAGCGCAGAAACGTGTCGAAGGTAATAACTTTGATGCTCGTAAGCGTTTATTACAATATGATGATGTTCTCCGTCAGCAACGTGAGATTATTTATAAAGAGCGTTATGATGTGCTAGAAACAGAAAATATGCGTGTGCTTGTGGAATCGATGATTCAAGAGACGATCGATAATGTTGTCGGACTCTATACACAAGGGGAGCAAAAAGATTGGAATCTGAAGGCTATTGATGATTTTGTGGCTGCTAACTTGCTAGAGGAAGGTCAACTAAAAGTAGCTGATTTCCAAGGCAAATCTGCTGAAGACATTAATCAATTGATTTCAGAAGCTGTTCATGCTCGATATGATGAAAAAGAAGCAGAGCTTACTCCAGAGCGTATGCGTGAGTTTGAAAAAGTTATTTTATTACGTTCTATTGATACAAAATGGATCGATCATATTGATGCAATGGATCAACTTCGTCAAGGTATCCATCTGCGTGCATACGGTCAAAATGATCCACTTCGTGAATATCAACAAGAAGGTTTTGCGATGTTCGAAGATATGGTTGCTTCCATTCGCGAGGATGTTGCGAAGTATGCAATGAAGGCAGAAATTCGCAGTAATCTTGAGCGTGAAGAGGTGGCGAAAGGTCAGGCTGTTAATCCGAAGGAAGAAGGCGGTCCTGCTCCGAAAAAGCAACCAGTTCGTAAAGCTGAAAATGTTGGACGTAATGATTTATGTCCGTGTGGAAGCGGTAAGAAGTTTAAAAACTGTCATGGCGCAGCTCAATAATATAAAGGGAAAAGGTCATTTTAACTGTGTGTTGAAATGATCTTTTTTTTATAAATAAATAAATTTTTGTTATAAAAGTCAGAATTTATAGACAATAGTAAAATATGGGTATACAATAGCTGTAATATTAGGGATTTAGTTTTAGAGAATACTTCTATTATTACCTAATAATTAGGTGGGTTGAAAACAAAGAATTAAGAGTGACAAAAGATTAAAGATGGGGTGGGAGAAATGTGGGTGGAAATAGAGTTTTCCAAGCAATTTCGACTTGTAGAAAAAAGCGGGAATGTACGGACATTTGTATATTCTTTTTTTATTTAGGCTGAAAACATAAGTGCATAAAGGGGGAATAATGATGCATAAGAAGGATATTATGAGTAGTGAAACTATGCTGTATATGCCTGTGTATGATTCCTTTGGAAATTTATGTACTCGGGTAATGGAAAAAAGTAAAGATTATATTTCTAAAATACCGCCGACAAAGTTAATGGACTATAATCTGCGTTATTATGGTTCTAGCTTAAGAGGGGCTTTTGATGGATCAAAAATGATTTTAGGTAAGCTTAATAAAAACCCAATCGTTGTGGATGAGCGAGGTAATATTTTATGGTTTCCGAGCAAGTCGCCTCTACATCCGGAATGTATATGGTTTGCTGTCCATCATATTGATGAGTATATCTCTGTGGATAAAAAGAGTACAAAGATAATCTTTACGAATGGGCAGGAAATTATTGTAGATGTTAGTGTCAAAACGATAGAGTATCGTATTCAACGGGCATTTTTATTAAAATATAGATTAGAGAGAAGGACGAAGCATTTACTTGTTCAATATGATCGTGTGAAAGTATTTCAACGTTTTACGCTTGATATGCTTGAGGACGAGACTTAGGATCGTGTATTTATGTATGTTTTCCTCTGTAAAAACGTTATAATAAAAAGATACGGAGCTTTCACACTATGCTCCATTACAAACGTTCGGAGGATTTTACAATGATAGAATTAGCAGATGTACGCAATGTGTTAGATACTACAGCCAAAAAATTGGTGGACTTCAGGGGGTCTCTTTGACTTAGAAAACAAAGAGGCACGTATACAGGAGTTAGATGAAATGATGCTAGAGCCAGGGTTCTGGGATGATCAGCAAGGTGCACAGGTGATCATTAATGAGGGTAATGGCTTAAAAGCAATCGTTAATGAATATAAAGAATTAGAAGAAACACATGAGAATTTAGATATGACATTGGAGCTTTTACGTGAAGAGCCAGATGAAGAATTGCAGGAAGAATTGGGAAAAGAGTTGGTGGAATTCCAACAAAAAATGGCTGATTTTGAGCTGCAATTATTATTGAGCGGTCCATACGATCAAAACAATGCCATTTTAGAATTGCACCCAGGAGCAGGGGGAACAGAGTCACAAGACTGGGGTTCTATGCTTTTACGTATGTATACACGATGGGCTGAGAAGCGTGGCTTTAAAGTGGAGACAATGGATTATCTTCCTGGTGATGAAGCAGGGATTAAATCTGTAACCATTTCGATTAAGGGGCATAATGCTTTCGGTTATTTACAGGCCGAAAAAGGTGTCCATCGCCTAGTACGTATTTCACCATTTGATTCTTCAGGACGTCGTCATACTTCTTTCGTTTCTTGTGATGTTATGCCAGAGTTTGACGAGAATATTGAAATTGATATTCGCACAGAAGATTTGAAAATTGATACGTATCGTGCGACAGGTGCGGGTGGTCAGCACATCAATACAACAGATTCAGCTGTTCGTATTACACACATCCCGACTGGCACGGTTGTACAATGCCAAGCAGAACGTTCACAAATTAAAAACCGTGAAAAAGCGATGGCTATGTTAAAAGGGAAATTATATCAATTAGAGCTAGAGAAGCAACAGGCGCAGCTTGATGAGATCCGTGGTGAACAAAAGGACATTGGCTGGGGCTCGCAAATTCGCTCTTATGTATTCCATCCATACTCTATGGTAAAAGATCATCGTACCAATGAAGAAACAGGGAATGTCGGAGCGGTAATGGACGGCGATTTAGATCCGTTTATTAATGCGTACTTACGTTCAAAAATTAATTAATATCCATCCCCCAAGAGTTAATCTTGGGGGATTCTTGTAGTTAAAAGGGTGGATGATAGGGGGAGTCTTGACTAAGCTGTTTTCGTTCGTTCATATAATGTTTATAGAGCATTGATGCATTTACAAACTGCTTACTAATAGAAGCATATTGAATAGGTAGCTCAATCTTTTTATCATTTTTTAATGTGACAACACATCCTGTTTTACTAGGTGTAATGTTAGTAATAGCATGGAGTCCTATCCATATATTATGAATTGAATTCGGTGAATAGGTTGGTAGAAAAATGCAAGGAAACCCATAATCAAAAGCCACAACTATTGGTAGCTTATGTTGATTACCAAAAAAACGTTTAGCAGATTGCTTGGCAGCTTCATAGGTGGAGCCTAATGATATACAGGATTTTCTTAGTACATGCATCGGTTTCCGAGTAACAATTAGCTCATTATGTTTGTCAATAACATGAGTAAAAATTTTAGCGTCATGCTGAATAGGTTGTAGCAAGTAAGTGTTAAAGGAAATTAAATAGCCATTAACAAATTTGGTAGTCATAGTGAAAGTGCCTCCCTTTTCTATTGATAATCGTAGTGTAGTACATAATATGAATTTCAAAAAATATACAAAATAATGGAACAAGGCTTATAAATGAATGAAATGCTTAGAGAGTTTGCTTTAAACTTCACGAGTTTAGTAGCTAATTCAAGTTATTTTCAAATCGTAAGCATTGCTTTTTAATTTCAATTTTCATATAATTTAGAAAAGGATCGGGGTGAGATCGTTGGATAAATATTATTCGTACACAGATTTTCTAAAAGCCGTTGGTCATTCAAAAAAAGTTGATGAGGCAGAGAGATTATTAAACGAGATTTATTTAGATTTATTTTTAAATCGTATCCAGCGTATGCATCGACAAGAGCAGCTCATAGTTCTGATAGATAGAGCGCTCGATGATAAAGATGAAAACGCATTTTATCAATACGCAACCGAACTAAACTCCTTGCATCAAACAGAAGATGAATCATACTAATTATTCCGCTCTCCGCGTCTATGGAGAGCGGGATTTTTGTTTTTGGAAATGATAGAGTGGGTGGGATCCAATACACTCAATTTATGAAAAGTGTTGCACTAAAAATGAGAAATGAGAAACGAGAAATTGCGACTACCATTCTATAATTGACTAATGAATAGATAAAGCTTGAAAACCTGTTGAAACGGCTATGATGAAAGTAGAAGGTTGATGGGCCATCTTCCATTTTAGGGATAGAAAAAAATTTTACAAACATTCGTTCGTTAAATGTTCGATATTTTAATATTGCTATGCTAAAATATATGTACAAATTGGAAAGAAAGGACGGGGACAGGTGTGCAAACTTTTGATTTACAAGCGCCATATCAGCCTAATGGGGACCAGCCACAGGCAATTGCGGAATTAGTGGAGGGTGTGAAGGCAGGCAAGCGTCATCAAACGTTATTAGGTGCTACAGGAACTGGAAAAACGTTTACGATTTCTAATGTCATCCAGCAGGTTAAAAAACCGACACTCATTATGGCACACAATAAAACATTGGCGGGCCAATTATATAGTGAGTTCAAAGAGTTCTTTCCAAATAACGCTGTAGAATATTTTGTTAGTTACTATGATTACTACCAACCAGAAGCCTATGTACCGCAGACAGATACTTATATAGAAAAGGATTCTAGCATTAACGATGAAATTGATAAGCTGCGCCACTCTGCAACTTCGGCATTATTTGAGCGTGATGATGTCATTATTATTGCATCTGTATCCTGTATTTACGGTCTTGGTTCTCCAGAAGAATATCGTGAAATGGTTGTATCGATTCGTACAGGTATGGAAATTGAACGTAATCAGTTACTGCGCAAACTTGTAGATGTTCAATATGAGCGCAATGATGTTAGTTTTACACGTGGAACGTTTCGGGTACGAGGAGATGTAGTTGAAATTTTCCCAGCCTCACGTGATGAACATTGTATTCGTGTCGAATTTTTTGGGGATGAAATTGATCGTATCCGTGAAGTAGATGCTTTAACTGGAGAAATATTATCAGATCGAGAGCATGTTGCTATTTTTCCAGCATCCCACTTCGTTACACGAGAAGAAAAAATGCGAAAAGCAATTGAAAATATCGAAAAAGAATTAGAAGATCGTTTGGCATTATTGCGTGCCGAGGATAAATTGTTGGAGGCTCAACGTCTAGAGCAACGAACGCGTTATGATTTAGAAATGATGCGTGAAATGGGCTTTTGTTCGGGGATTGAGAACTATTCCCGTCACTTAACTTTACGTGAAGCAGGTGCTACTCCTTATACTTTGCTTGATTATTTCCCTGAGGACTTTTTACTTGTAGTAGATGAAAGTCACGTAACTCTCCCACAGGTACGAGGGATGTATAACGGTGACCAAGCACGTAAAGGGGTACTGGTAGAACATGGTTTCCGCTTACCATCTGCTCTAGATAACCGTCCATTGCGTTTTGAAGAATACGAAGCTCGAGTACATCAAGCTATTTATGTATCTGCCACACCAGGGCCTTATGAGTTGGAGCATACACCAGAAATGATCCAGCAAATTATTCGACCTACTGGTTTATTGGATCCATTAATTGATGTCCGCCCAATTGAAGGTCAAATAGATAACTTGATTGATGAAATTCAGGATCGAATTGCACGTGATGAGCGAGTGTTAGTAACAACGCTAACGAAGAAAATGTCAGAGGATTTAACCGCCTATTTGAAGGAGATGGGCTTAAAGGTTGAATATTTGCATTCTGAGATTAAAACATTAGAGCGTATTGAGATTATCCGTGAGCTACGGAAGGGCACATACGATGTACTAATTGGCATTAACTTATTGCGTGAAGGCCTTGATATTCCTGAAGTATCACTTGTAGCCATTTTAGATGCAGATAAAGAAGGGTTCTTACGTTCTGAACGTTCACTCATTCAAACGATTGGCCGAGCTGCGCGTAATGCGAATGGTCATGTCATCATGTATGCGGATCATGTAACAGACTCGATGAAAAAGGCACTGGATGAAACAAAACGTCGTCGTGCATTGCAAATGGCATATAACGAAGAGCATGGTATTACACCTCAAACTATTAGCAAAAAAATACCAGAAGTAATTCGTGCTACACAAGTGGCAGAAGAAGAAGAATCCTATGTAACAAAGGCGACGAAGGGCAAAAAGCTGACAAAGGCAGAAAGAGAACAGCTCTTAGCTTCTCTAGAAATAGAAATGAAGGAAGCAGCAAAAGCGCTTGATTTCGAACGTGCAGCGGAGCTTAGAGATACAATATTTGAATTGAAGGTAGAAGGGTGAATGACTTGTGAAAAATACTGAAATTGTCGTGCAAGGTGCACGTGCTCATAATTTAAAAAATATTAATGTCACAATTCCACGTGATCAATTAGTCGTTTTAACAGGATTATCAGGTTCAGGTAAATCTTCACTAGCGTTTGATACGATTTATGCGGAGGGACAACGACGTTATGTCGAGTCTCTGTCCGCCTATGCTCGCCAGTTTCTTGGACAAATGGACAAACCAGATGTTGATGCAATTGAAGGATTATCGCCTGCTATTTCAATTGACCAAAAAACGACGAGTCGTAACCCACGCTCTACGGTCGGGACAGTTACAGAAATCTATGATTACTTACGTTTACTTTATGCACGTATTGGTAAGCCGATTTGTCCGAATCATGGGATAGAAATTACTTCCCAAACGATTGAGCAAATGGTGGACCGTTTATTATCTTATCCAGAAAGAACCAAGATGCAACTTCTTGCGCCAATGGTTTCTGGTCGTAAAGGAACACATGTAAAACTACTGGAAGATTTAAAAAAACAAGGCTTCGTTCGTGTGCGTATTGATGGGGATTTACGAGATTTAGATGATGCGATTGATCTTGATAAAAATAAAAAGCATTCCATTGAGGTTGTGATCGACCGTGTTGTAATGAAGGAAGGTATTGCTGCACGTTTAAGTGATTCTTTAGAGACAGCTCTTCGTTTAGCAGATGGTCGTGTTCTTGTAGATGTCATGGAGCACGAGGAATTACTGTTTAGTGAACATCATGCCTGTCCAATTTGTGGTTTTTCCATTGGAGAGCTAGAGCCACGCATGTTTTCATTTAATAGTCCATTTGGTGCTTGTCCTAGCTGTGATGGCTTAGGCTCCACACAAGAGGTGGATTTAGATTTAGTGGTGCCAGATTGGGATCGTTCCTTGTTAGAGCATGCTATTGCACCTTGGGAGCCTACAAGTTCACAGTACTATCCTCAATTATTAAAAGCAGTATGTGACCACTATGAGATTCCAATGGATGTACCAGTAAAAGATTTACCAAAGGACAAGATGGATAAAGTTTTATATGGTTCAGGCAAAGAGAAAATTCACTTCCATTATGAAAATGAGTTTGGCAATGTGCGAGACCAAATGATTGAATTTGAAGGTGTTGAGCGAAATGTAGAACGTCGTTTTAAAGAGACAACTTCAGATTATGTTCGTGAGCAAATGGAAAAATATATGGCACAACAGGCTTGTCCTTCCTGTAAGGGTTATCGTTTAAAGCCAGAAACATTGGCAGTGAAAGTTGCTGATAAGCATATTGGTGAAGTGACACAATATTCGATTCAGGAAGCCGATACATTTTTCAAAGAGCTAGATCTCACTGAAAAGGATATGCAAATTGCTCGTCTAGTTTTACGAGAAATAGAAGAAAGACTAGGCTTCCTTGTCAATGTAGGTTTAGACTATTTAACTTTAAGTCGTGCAGCAGGCACATTATCAGGTGGGGAAGCACAACGTATTCGTCTTGCTACGCAAATAGGGTCACGATTAACGGGCGTTCTCTATATTTTAGATGAACCATCGATTGGTTTGCACCAACGGGATAATGATCGTTTGATTAGCACCTTACAAAACATGCGAGATATTGGTAATACACTAATTGTGGTGGAGCATGATGAAGATACGATGCTAGCAGCTGATTATCTGATTGACGTTGGACCAGGGGCTGGTGTACATGGTGGTCAAATTGTTGCAGCTGGTACACCACAGGAAGTCATGGAAAATGATAATTCTTTAACAGGACAATATTTAAGTGGTAAAAAATTTATTCCATTGCCAGTGGAAAGACGTCAACCAAATGGTCGTAAGCTTTCGATTAAGGGTGCCAAGGAGAATAATTTACGCAATGTCAAAGTCGACGTCCCACTTGGTTTATTTGTCGCAGTAACGGGTGTGTCTGGTTCAGGGAAATCTACGCTGATTAATGAAATATTATATAAATCATTGGCACAGAAGCTGAATCGTTCCAAGGTTAAACCAGGAGAACATAAAGAGGTAACGGGGATGGATGAACTTGAAAAAGTCATCGATATTGACCAATCCCCAATTGGCCGTACCCCACGCTCGAATCCAGCCACTTACACGGGAGTCTTTGATGATATACGTGATGTTTTCGCTACCACAAATGAAGCAAAGGTAAGAGGCTATAAAAAAGGTCGTTTTAGCTTTAATGTCAAGGGTGGCCGCTGTGAAGCATGCCGTGGAGATGGAATAATAAAAATAGAAATGCATTTCCTCCCGGATGTGTATGTTCCTTGTGAAGTTTGTCACGGGAAACGCTATAACCGTGAAACACTTGAAGTGAAATATAAAGATAAGAGTATCGCAGATATTCTGGATATGACAATTGAAAATGCAGTAGTGTTCTTTGAAAATATTCCTAAAATCCAACGTAAGCTACAAACTATTGTAGATGTCGGCTTAGGTTATATGAAATTAGGACAACCTGCCACAACATTGTCAGGAGGAGAAGCGCAGCGTGTAAAATTAGCATCTGAATTACATCGACGTTCAACAGGTAAATCATTCTATATTCTAGATGAACCAACAACAGGCTTACATGCAGACGATATAGCGCGTTTACTTGTCGTGCTACAACGTCTTGTTGAAAATGGCGACTCCGTTTTAGTCATTGAACACAATCTAGATGTTATCAAAACAGCTGATTATCTAATCGATTTAGGTCCTGAGGGTGGAGACAAAGGTGGGACGATCATTGCAACAGGTACACCTGAAGAAGTGGCAGAAGTGCCTGGTTCTTACACAGGAAAGTATTTAAAACCAATTTTAGAACGCGACCGTATGAGAATGGATGCAGTTCTAGCAGAAGCTTCTAAATCTTAATCCTAATCATCAATGGAATGCGAAAAGCGCTACTTAATCTATAGAATTAAAGAAGATTGGAGCACATCTTTCAAGCTGACGAGAAGGAAAGCCTTGGTTGTGATAGAAAATCCATATTATTTCAATTTTGCAGTGAAACTTTTCAATTAAAGAATCGTATAAATAGTATAACGAACTGAGGGAGGCTATTTAGTTATGCAAAATGAACGTCAACGAATTTTAGAACTTGTAGAAAAAGGTACGATTTCGGCACAAGAGGCGATTACATTATTAGAGGCATTAGAGCAATCTGGCAAATCTACTCAAAATGTTATGGATGATGTGTCTAAAGAGTCACAGTCATTTTCAACTGACAAAGAGTCACTATTTGAAGAAAAGTCTAAAGATGGCGACAAGAAAAAAGAAGACTTTATGAAACATTTCCAAGATGAGATGCAAGATTTCCGTAAAGATTTAACGCAGATTGGTTCTCTTTTTATGGATATGATGAATACAGCTGTCAAAAAGGTGAAGGAATTTGATGTTGCTTCTCCATTTGGCGACAAAATTGAGTTTACACATACAGAAGAAGTGGCTGCTGCCAATGTAGAAAGCATTATCGCTGAATTACCGAATGGTAACTTTTCATTGGAATCCAGTGAGGGAGATACAATTCAAGTTATTTGCAAGGTGAAGGCACCGCTTATGAATGAAAGTGAAGAAGAAACACGCAATCACTTTTTAGAGCAATTTGTTGTGAAAGAAGATGAGCATTCACTTCGAATTCTAAGTCAATTAAAGCTTGTTCAAGTCAATGCGAAGGTACTTGTTCCAAAGGATAAACTTGAAAAGCTATCCGTCCGACTTATGAATGGTAGTGTTTCATTACAGGATACAGATGTTGAAGAATTAAAGGTGAAAACATTAAATGGTGCTATTAAAGGGACTAAGTTCAGTTTTGGGAAAGCGGAAGTAGATTCCTCTAATGGCTCCATTGAATTAACGAAGGTTCGCGGGAAAGATTTAGAAGCTGAAACTTTAAATGGTCGCGTTTATTTAGATGGCGCGTTGGATGAAGTAGAAGCTAAATCTGTGAATGGACATGTTGTGGTGACAACATGTTCAACAAATTCATCCAAAATAAAAGCTCAAACTGTTGCAGGAGCGGTTGAATTATATGTGCCTCGAACTATTTCATTAAGTGGTAAAGTGGTAACTAACTTTGGGAAAGTAGACGTCGGAATACAGGATGTTTCCAAAATGGAGTCACAAGATCAATTCCTCTCTAAAGTTGTCCGTTTTGATAAAGAAGTGGAACATGCAAATCGCTTATTTATTGAGGGAGAATCAAAAACAGGTGCTGTTTTAATTCGCTACACAACAACAGATGAGCAGCAAGTTTAATACAAAGCATTCAGGCTGATTGCCTGGATGCTTTTTTCTTGTGAAACAGCAATCGACACCGTATGTCGTCGATTGCTGTTTTTATTGTATGTCATATTTTTAAGGATTATGGCAAGGAAAGAACGAAATAGAAGGAACTACCACGGATTGAAATGAAACTGTAATAAAAAAACAGAAATAGAGTGCTATAATAGTAAATGAAATACCTCTTACATAGTGAGAGTTTTAGGTGGTTTAATCATGATAGAAATGAAAAATGTGACAAAGAAGTACCCCAATGGCGTTGTTGCGACAAATGGTATTTCTGTAAATATAAAGCAGGGAGAATTTGTGTATGTAGTAGGCCCAAGTGGTGCAGGTAAATCTACATTTATCAAATTGATGTACCGTGAAGAAAAAGCAACGTCAGGGCAGATTATTGTTAATGGTATCGATTTAGCAACGTTAAAGAATAAGAAAGTCCCTTTTTTGCGTCGTCAACTTGGTGTTGTTTTCCAAGATTTTAAATTATTACCTCGTTTGAACGTGTATGAGAACGTAGCGTTTGCACTAGAAGTAATCGAGGAACAGCCTGATGAGATCAGACGTCGCGTTATGGAAGTTTTAGAGCTTGTTGGATTAAAGCATAAAGCCAGAATGTTTCCGAATGAGCTTTCAGGGGGAGAGCAACAACGTGTGTCCATTGCACGCTCTATCGTCAATGTACCAAAAGTTGTGATTGCGGATGAACCTACGGGAAACCTTGATCCAGAAACTTCATGGGAGATTATGAATTTATTTGAGGAAATTAATGCGCGGGGGACAACCATTGTAATGGCGACCCATAACCGTGAAATTGTCAATACGATTCGACGTCGAGTGATCGCTATTGAGGGCGGTTTAATTGTCCGTGATGAACACGGAGGTGAATACGGCTATGAAATTTAGTACAGTAAAGCGCCACTTCCGTGAAAGTATAAAGTCGCTTGGACGAAATAGCTGGATGACTATTGCGTCTGTCAGTGCAGTCACAGTTACACTTATTCTAGTTGGCGTTTTTGCGCTTATTATGATGAATTTAAATAAGGTGGCAACTGATTTAGAAAACGACGTTGAGATAAAAGTCTTAATTGATGAGACAGCAGATGAGGCCGCTGAAAAAGCACTCATTGAGAAAATTAAAAAATTACCTGGTGTCTTAGAAATGAACTACTCAACTAAGGAAGATGAGTTAACCAAATTAGTCAAAGATTTTGGTGACGATTTTAAACTATTTGAGCAAAGTAACCCATTACGTAATGTAATTTATGTAAAAGCTACTGAACCTCAGCAAACGGCAAAAGTGGCGAAGACGATTGATAAATATGAGTATACATATGACGTTATGTATGGCGAAGGAAAAGTAGAAAAACTATTTAACTTCTTAAATATGAGTCGTAATGTAGGAATCGTGCTTATTTTAGGGTTATTATTCACAGCAATTTTCTTAATTTCAAATACTATTCGAATTACGATTATTGCTCGACGAGATGAAATAGAAATTATGAAACTAGTAGGTGCCACGAATTCATTTGTGCGTATCCCTTTCCTATTGGAAGGAATGTGGCTCGGTATTTTAGGTTCTATTATTCCGATTGCGGTTGTCACAACCCTTTACCACAATATATATAAAATTATTGCACCTCGTTTACAAGGTGAGCTCATTCAAGTATTAGATTTTTCTCCACTTGTGTATCAAGTGAGCGGTCTTTTGTTACTCATTGGTGTATTGATCGGTATTTGGGGAAGCTTCATGTCAGTGCGTAAATTTTTAAAAATTTAGTTTAGCACTCACAGCGGATATTTGTGAGTGGGAAAATGAATAGTCGAAGGGGAGTTCAATCGGTGAAAAGTAAGGCGAAAAACACATTGAAAACACTTGCAGTAGCATCTGCTCTCATTCTTTTTATCCAAACTCCATCAGCGTTTGCAACAAGTTTATCGGATTTAAAAGAAGAAAAAAAGCAAATTGAAACAAAGAAAAATGAATTAAATTCATCCATTTCAAACAAATCAAATGCAATTACAGCCAATCAAGAAAAACAACAAAAAATCATAGATCAAATTCAAGCATTAAACGCTGAAATCGACAAAACAAATAGTGATATAAAAAATGTACAAACCGAAATTCAAGCAACAAATGAAGAAATAAAAAAACTAGAAGAGTCTATTAAAGAACTTTTGCATAAAATTGAAGAGCGCGATGTTTTGTTACAAGAGCGAGCTCGAGCAATTCAAGCAGGAGGCTCTGTTAGCTATTTAGACGTATTATTAGGTTCTAATAGTTTTGTAGACTTTATTGATCGATTCTCTGCGGTCAATGCCTTAATGGAAGCGGATCGTCAAATTATTCAAGATCAAAAAGATGATAAGCAAAAATTAGAAGAACAAAAGCAAAGTGTAGAAGAAAAACGAAAAAAATTAGAAGGCCAACGAGCGGAGCTTGAACGACTAAAAGCTTCATTAAATAGCCAAAAAACTGAGAAAAATAAATTAGTTGACCAATTAGAAAAAGAGCAAGAAAAGCTAAAATCAGAAAAAGTATTACTTGAAAAAGAGTATTCAGAGGCTTTGGAAGTAAGCCAAGAATTACAGGATCAAATTATTTCTGAGCAAAAGCGTTTAGCAGAAATTGCTCGTCAACAAGAAGCAAAGCGTAAAGCAGCCGCGGCTGCAGCAGCTGCAGCTGCTGCCAACAATGGCGGTGGTGGCTCATCTGGTGGTACAGTCAATGCCCCTCAATCAAACGGCACATGGATAAAACCAACGAATGGTCGTTTAACATCACCTTATGGATGGCGTAACCTTGGAGCAGGCCCAGAATTCCATTATGGTGTAGATCTTGCCAATTCAACAGGGACACCAATTTGGGCAGCAGCAGATGGTGTAGTTGCTTACGCTGCACCATTAAGCTCATATGGAAATGTGGTCATTCTTACACATTCGGTAGATGGGCAAATCTATACAACTGTATATGCACATTTAAATTCATTTAATGTGAGTGTAGGACAAGAAGTAACACAGGGACAGCAAATTGCTGCAATGGGTAGTACTGGTCGTTCTACTGGTCCACACTTACACTTCGAAGTGCACATTGGTCCTTGGAGAGGACAGGCAGTTGGTAGTGTAAACCCGTTAAAATATATTCCGTTGTAAAAACTATAAGCTATACATTAGAGCCAATCTAGTGTGTAGCTTTTTTTTGTCCTTCAACATTATGAAGTTCTTAATTATGTTTAGTGCTCCAGCAAAAAATAATAGAATTACTAGCTAAACATAACTATTTGATAGACAGTAATTATTGAAGGTAGTGTTGAAAAAGGGAGGCACCTTCCTTTTCCTATTATCAAATTCTATTTAATGTTATGATGAATATATACATAGTGGGGTATATTTCTTAAGATTTTCTGAACACAATGTGAAACAGGCTTATTTTGAAAACGTTCTATGCTATGCTGTATGTATCTTTCGGAGGTGGATTATAGAGTGATCAATACAGATTGGTACTCCATCCGAGCACTAACTTTACCAGCAACTGCAATTGCTCTGCTTATTACATTTTTCATAGTTTGGCTTATTCTACGTTTACAATTTTCAAAAAAGTGGTCTGAGGCATATAGTGATGCAGCCTTTACGTTTATACTTGTTTGGAAATTTAGCTTGCTTGTCACTGACTTTAAAACGGTTGTGGCGCAACCCATCTCCTTACTATATTTCAACGGAGGTACGGTTGGCGTCTTTCTTGGCGCCATTGTTGCATCTTTGCAAATATGGCGGAAGCGACAAAAGCTCCCATTACAAGGCCATCATGTGATGGCGTATAGCTGGGCAATCATCTTAACCCAATCCATTTATCAATGGCTTGTTGTACTGCTCAACGACAACTCTACAACGAGTGAGATCACTACATTACTGGTACTAAGTGTTTTGACCATCTTCATACTATGGAAAATGCAGGGGATTAAGCGTGGCTTAATACTTTATACTACTGGCCTAAGCATTGTTGCTTTCTTCCAGCCACTTGGTATATGGCAAACGGCTGTAGGTATTAGTCTAGTATTGCTTTGTCTTGGTATTGTTTTAGAACAAGAAGGAATCAAAGAGGGAGGTAAAGGATGAAAAAAAATATTGGACTGCTGATTGTCGTGCTTTTAGTAGTTGCGATGATTGGTACATATGTAAAACAGCAAATTGATGAAGACCGAGCAATTGAGAAATCTGCTCTTGGCAAGGATATTGAGGAGCGAAAAATTGGTTTAGGCAATGGAGATACGCCGCCTGATTTTTCGTTAACAAGCTTAGACGGGAAAAACGTCAAATTAAGTGATCTTCGTGGAAAGAAGGTTGTGTTAAATTTCTGGGCGACATGGTGTCCACCATGTAAGGCAGAAATGCCTCATATGCAAAGTTTCTATGATGAATATGGGAAAGAAAAAAATGTTGAAATCATAGCTGTCAATTTAACATCCGCTGAGCGTGATGTGACAGCTGATGCGAAAGTGGATACGGTGATGACTTTTAGAGATAGCTTTGAGCTAACATTCCCAATTTTGTTGGACCCTGAAAATTCAGCCGGCTCGGACTATCAAATTATTACCATACCGACCACTTATTTTATTGATTCTAACGGTTATATTCAGCGTGCCATCAAAGGACCAATGGACGTGGATATGTTAAAAGAATATGTAGATGCATTAGATTAGTTCATAAAAAATCTGTTCGATTTCTATAGTTGAAACGAGCAGTTTTTTTTATTTTTCACTGACTCAGTGATGAAAAATCTTTAAGTGAATAGAAGCTCGCGCATGGTGAGGCCAAATTCCAGTAGGATAATGCCAATTATTCACAAATTGAGAGAAAGTATCTCTTCATTTCATAATTTTGAAAAGCAATCTTGTATGTTTGAAAAAATAGTGTCATACAGTAAAAGAGACGGAGGAGGGAAGATTTGCGCAAATTAACGGCCGGTGTCGGTGTCCTACTTAGTAGTTTAGTGGTAGGCAGTGGTATTTACTTTGATTGGTTTAATATGGGTGATAAAAAGGAGCCTGTTACGGAGGTTGACACAATTGGTGAGGCCATAACCCTCATTGAAGAAAAATCAGTGTACAATACAAAAAAGGATGCATTGGTGGAAGGAGCCCTTCGAGGTATGGCAGATGCCATTAAGGACCCTTACAGCACTTATTATTCCAAGGAAGAGGCTGAGCAACATCGACAAATGCTAGCTGAGGAAAGAGTAGGTATTGGTATTGAACTCTCAGAAAATAAAGGGAAATTTATCGTAGTTTCCCCTGTTCGTTCATCACCAGCAGAGAAGGCTGGTATGCGTTCACTTGATGAAATTGTACAAGTTGATGGTGTTCGTGTAGATGGGAAAACGATGAGTGAATTAATGCATTTAATTCAAGGGGAGAAGGGGACGAAGGTAACTATTGTTGTGTACCGTCCAAGTGAGGATAAGCATATTAAAATGACGATGGAACGGGCAGCTATCTCTAACAAGACGGTCTCAAGTGAAGTTGTAAAAGTAGAGGACACGACAATTGGCTATGTTTCTATCTCTCTGTTTGGTGAGAAGACGGCAAATGAGTGGGTTGCTGAAACAAGTAAGTTACTTCGGAAAGACGTTGAAGGAATTGTTATTGATGTTCGTGATAATCCAGGGGGTTATTTACATAGCGTCGCAGCGCTACTAAGCACAGTATTAGATAGTGGCAAGGTATTTGCATATATGCAAAATGCTGAAGGTGCTATGGAACCATTAAAAACACAAACAAAAGGTATCGATGAAAAATATTTAGAAAAGATGAACAAGATTCCGATTGTTGTTTTACAAAACCAAGGTAGTGCTTCTGCAAGTGAAGTATTAAGCGGAGCCTTAAAAAGCTGGGGACGTGCTTCTCTTGTTGGAGTGAAGAGCTTTGGGAAAGGAACGGTGCAGGAATCATGGGAGCTTTCTAATGGAGGAGAGCTTAAATTATCTACAAATAAATGGCTAACACCGAAGCGAGAATGGATTCATGGGCAAGGCATCGAGGCTAGTTTAGTAATTGAGCAAAATGAATTGTTCGCTTTTCAACTACATCCACTGACAGGGAAGTTTAAAGTGGGCGATATGAGCGAGGAAATTTCTTATTCACAAAATGCCTTGCAGAAACTTGGCTATCAAATAGATCGGTTAGATGGCTATATGGATGATACAACGGCTGAAGCGGTTAACCTTTATCGAAAACAGAAAAAATTAAAGCTAGCAGAAGATGAATTTTATATGGATACGACCTTCTTTAATAGCTTGAATGAAACATTGAAAAATTATAAAACAGATCGTCAGAATGATCAACAATTCCAAATGGCAACTAGTTTTTTACTACACACAATCGAACAATAAACTAATTAGTAGAACAAAAATACCATAATACAAAGCTTTCTATGAGTTTGTACTACGCAAGAGTGTAGTCGTTTGATACAATAAATTCATAGTATTCAAGATAGAAACGGCGGGTGTTCGTATGGTTAGTGAGATTTTATTAGAAATTGTAACAGCGATTGGCCGCTTTTTACTCAACCCATTACTGTATATAGCCATAATATTTGCTATTTTATTAGGTTATCGTCGCGTAAAGCAGGAGCGTAAATATTTTAATAGACGGATTATTTGGGGCTGGACAGAGTTAATCGGACAATGGAAAGATGGATGGCTTTATGCTTTGCTTATTTCCCTGATTAGTGTGGCGGCAGGCCTTACCGTTCCAAAAGTTTTTTTAATCCTTGTAATAGCAGTCTCTATCGTAGGGCTCGTATTGTATTTCCTGAATGCTTTGTCACCTATTTTAACCATGGGTGTAGCAACGCTAGCAATATGGGCTATGTTTTACTACAATTGGTCATTTACTTGGGGGGGCATTTCCCTGGCAGGTGTCGATTTAGAGAATGGGGCTATCGTTACCATTTCTATTATTGTAGGTCTTTGCGTCATTGCTGAAGGGCTTTTAATTCGACGTGCGGCAATAAAGGTCACAACACCTGGTATGGAAAAAACAAAACGAGGTATGCAGGCGATTGTCTATCGTTCAAGAAATGTTTGGGTATTGCCCATTTTCTTTGTTATGCCTGGTGATGCGATTTCTGCTGTATTCCCGTACTGGCCACAGTTTACGATTGGGGATACTAGCTTTGCACTCGTCCTTTTCCCACTCGTAATTGGCTTTTCCAAGCTGATAAGAAGGGAATTACCGGCCCTAGTATTACCTAAAATTGGACGTTCTGTAGTGATACTTGGACAGCTTATTTTAATAGGGGGACTGGCTGCATATCTTGAACCAATGATCGGTTATATGACGCTTGGGTTGGGAGCGATTATCCGTATCATCATCTCCATTTATTATGCTCAGCAGGATAAAACAGATCATTATGCGGTAGCACCTAGCACAAAGGGTGCTATTATTGCAGCAGTGCTTCCTGATTCGCCAGCTGAGAAAATGGGCTTACTTGCAGGGGAATGTATTCGGAAAGTAAATGGTGTTTCTATTTTTACAGAAAATGAATTATACGAGGCATTACAATTAAATGCAGCTCATTGTCGTCTTGAAGTGTTAGATCGAAACAATGAAATTCGTTTAACGCAGCATGTAATTTATAGTAATGATCATTACCGAATTGGATTACTATTAGCTGAGCCGAGGGATATATAATGGACGTTTTTGGCAAAATGATGTTAGCGCTCTTCATACCTGCTTTATTGGTGCTATTGTTCACAAGAATTACGTTTAATCGCTATGTTGCCCTATTATTGGCCATTGCGCTTATCGCTGCCTCAGTATATGCTGGATATACATCTCCACCAATTATTTTCGTTATAGATGCATTTTCATTGACAGTGGGCTTTTGGCTAGCAAGTAAAATGAAGAAATAAACAAGGTCAGTCCTCATGGGGGACTGACCTCAGACTGTCGACAAAAGGAATTGAGAAGTTCACACTCGATTCCTTTTGTCATTTTTTTCTCTTTCATTATGTTTAAAAATGGTAATTTGATATCCAATAAAACAGACTCTTCAAGTATAAGAACTCTTTGAAGCCGCCTGCCACGTCCAAGTAGCTAGTTTCTTTAAATTCATGGCAGCAAGTAGTAGGTATCGCCTGCATGGATAATTTTTTCAGACCTCTAGGTTGTCCATCACATTCCATGCTTTTCCTTTGAATCGGCAAAGACATGCTCAATCGTTTCTTTACGCTTGCATAAATTTGTTTGATGTCATAGGAATGGCATAAATGTTCAGCTTCCTCCACATACAGTTCCCCAATATGGCGTTGAATGAGTTTTTTGTGATTCTTACTTTCTGTATATTGGGAAAGGCTTGACACTTAGCACCATTCAAAGGTTTCGATGTTTCTCAAAAATTTACCTATGTAGATGGGGTACTTTATGTAGAAGTTGATGGGAACGAAGGGCGGCGACTCCTGCGGGAAAAGCGGGAAAGTCGAGATCCTGGACTGAGCGAAGCGAGGGAAGCAGCTCGACCCCGCCCGCGGAAAGCGTCCGCCCGTAGTGGAAATCAACGGCTTTACTTTATTTCATTGAGTTTGTCTACAGCAGTCTAAGGTCAGTCCTCATGGGGGACTGACCTTTTTACATGAAAAATCGCACAGCTGCCATGATGATCACTCCTGCAACGACAGTAATAGATAAACTTTTCGTAATCAGTGCAATAAGTAGCGTTGGAATAAATGTAATAAAGACAGGCCAATCAAGCGTCACAATTTTGCCGCTTTCGGTATCGATTAAATTTTCAATGACAAGAGCACTTAAAATACAAACAGGAATAAAACTAAGCCACTTCAGGACAACATCTGGAAGTGTAACACTGCGTACAAAAATAAAAGGAATGACACGTGGTAGCCATGTGACAAGCGCACAGCCAATAATTAGCCATACCATATAAGCGGTTGTTGTCATTTATCTGTCACCACCCCAATGGTTGCTACGATTACTGTTGCTAGTAAAACAGCCACATGTGAAGGTACTATATAAGATAGACCATACATAATAACAGCCATATAGCCGATTAACTTAATATAATGCACGATTTTACTTTTGCCGACACTACTCAATTGTAAAACTAAAAGAGCGACAAACATAGCGATTAAGGCGAAATCTAATCCCCATTGTTCAGGATTTGCCACCCATTGCCCTAAGAAGGCACCCGTGACACAAGATAAAATCCAAAAAAGATACGCAGTTAAGTTAAGCCCATCCATCCATTTACCGTATAATTTACCGGTTTGCATTTGCTTAGTCACAGCCACTCCAAAGGTTTCATCTGTTAATAAAGTACCGAAGCCTACATTTCTAAGCATGGAATAACGCGTAAAATGAGGTGCTAATGTTAAACTCATTAATAAATGGCGTAAATTGACGACAAAAATGGTTACAATAATAGCAGAAGCAGGACTACTTGTTAAAAGTAGTGCACAAAAGATAAATTGTGCAGAGCCTGCATAAATCAATATAGTTAAAAGGGCGATTTCAAGCACTGATAGTCCTGAAGCGGAACCTACAACACCGAATGCAAGTCCTATACTAATATAACCGAGTAAAGTGGGTACACAATCCTTCACGCCTTGTATAAAGCTATCGTTAGGAGAGCTTGTTGCCGGATCATGATGAAGCTCTGTTGTACTTGTCATAAATAGGTCATCCTTTCTTAAAAATTTCCATGTATACTGTTGATGGAATAGTTTGATAGTTCTTGATGTTTATTAAAGTATACATATGTCTGATAAAATAAACAATAGAAAATTGGTGATTATAAATGGAACAAATGAGTCGAAATTTAGCCTTTCAATTAAAGAAAATTAGACAACAACGTCATTTAAGCTTAGATGATGTTGCCAAAGCGACAGGCGTTAGTAAAGCGCAACTCGCTCAAATAGAAAAAGGAGAGGCCAATCCTACGGTATCAACCATCTGGAAAATAGCTGCTGGTATGCGTATTTCATTTTCTTCATTATTACAGCCGCCAACAGCTCATTTCATGCGTTATAGCAGTAAGGATGTGCCACATGTTGATGAGGATGAGGGACGCTATCGTGTCTATTCAATTATTCCGTATAATCCAGAACGAGGCTGGGAATTCTACAAGGTTGAAATGGAGCCGGGAGCTGTTAGTAGGAGTGAAGCCCATACAGAAGGGGTAGAGGAAACTGTCATGATCATCAAAGGACAAGCTGCTATTTCTGCCGGAGATATGCATGAATTACTGGATGAAGGGGATACACTAGTATTCTCGGGGCATCAACCCCATGAATATCGAAATACATCTGAAGGGTTAACAATTTTTCATTTAATTTTACAGTATAAATAGAGGTGTCGATATTGAAAGAATGGTTTACAGTAGAAAATATTGAACTTGTGGCGGCGCAGTATCGAACACTCGGCCCCATCATTGGTTTACTGCTACCTTTTCTAGAAGCGTTTTTACCATTCCTACCATTAGTGGTGTTCGTTGTAGCTAATGCAAGTGCATTTGGCTTATGGCTTGGGTTTTTATTATCTTGGTTGGGTTCTGCAGCTGGCTCCTATGTAGTGTTTTTGCTTGTCCGACATTTTGGAAAACATCCAAGGTTGCGATTTATAACTGGCAGTAAGAAAGTACAGAAGCTTATTAAGTGGGTGGATATGAATGGTATAAGCCCTCTTTTTGTCCTCCTATGTTTCCCTTTTACACCTTCTGTCATCGTGAATATTGTAGCGGGTTTATCTCATATTCATAAGAAGTTTTACTTAGTCGTATTACTAGCCGGCAAGTTCGTCATGATTTTAGGTATGAGTGTATTGGGATATGATTTAAAATCGTTACTAACAAGCCCCGTGAAATTAATAATTGCAGCTGTTGCAATTGTTGTTTTATGGTTTATCGGTAAGCTGATTGAGAAGCGATTGAATGCCCGTGTAGAGAGAGATTTAAAACAAGCGCGAAATTTGACGAAAAATCAGGATCACCATGTAAGATAAATAGTTGAAGCCTCTTTGAATAGCTGAAGAGGCTGTTTTTTTGTGAAATGAATTCATTGGTTTTTATTGTCTATCGAAGGTTGATAGATAGTATTTGCTAGTTTTTTTCGATAGAATTTAAGATAGCTAACCATCGTTGTTAATGGCGTAATCATTTTTAACGGAATATGATTTAGTGATAGAAACGATAAAAAATAATTTATATATAAATGTTAGTGAATCGCTACTAACGCTCAATCAAGATAGGTAGAAGGCAATCTATAGAGGAGGGAAACGGATATGACATTGCGAATTGTTTCAGGACGCTCAGGAACAGGGAAATCGGTATTTATTCATCAAGAAATTGTTGAACAGCTAAAGAGTGATCCACTAGGTCATCCTATTTTTATAATTGTTCCTGACCAGATGTCTTATTCTACGGAATATGAGCTAACGAATAGGCATGGTTTGCAAGGCTTAATTCGCGCACAAGTGATGACGTTTAAGCGTTTAGCATGGCTCGTTTTACAGGAGACAGGTGGGATTGCTCGTAAAGAAGTAAATGGCTATGGTTATCGAATGCTAATCCGTAAACTTTTGGAGGAACAAAAAAGTGAGTTTTCCTTATTCCGACAAGCTGCTGGAAAACGTGGTTTTACGGAGGAAATTGAAACACTTTTAAAAGAATTTAGTCGATATAGTGTAAATAGCTCTGTTTTAGCTGAGGTAAAGGAATCCTTAAAGGCAATTGACGCGCCAAATACCTTACAAGCCAAAACGAATGATTTATATGTCGTTTTGCAGGCATTAGAGGAACGCCTTGGTACGACATATGTCGATAGTGAGGGTTATTATCCGATTTTAACGGAGCAATTGAAGTATGCTGAAACGATGAAGCAAGCAACCATTTACATTGATGGTTTCACGGCCTTTACGGTGCGAGAGTTAGAGCTGGTCCGTGAATTGCTTAAGGTCACTAAACAGGTAACTGTGGTTCTTCCGATTGATCATATAGACGAAGCTTTTGATGAACAGGCTCTTTTTCATGAAGCGGCGTTAACGAATCAGCGATTACATGATATTGCAAATGAAGAAGGCATAGACGTTGAGCCACCTTTACATTTTTATTATACTCAAAGATTTCAATCTGAAGATTTACAACATGTAGAGGCAAATTTTGCTAATATGGTGCCCCACACCAAAAAAACTTCTGGAGATGTAATGGTATTTGAAGCATCCAATCGTAGAGCGGAGGTTCACGCGATTGCCCGGGAAATAACAAAGCTTACAAGAGAATATGGCTATCGTTATCAAGATATAGTCCTTTTATATCGACAAGCAGAGCTTTACGATCCATTGATTACAAGTATTTTCCAACAATATGAAATTCCTATATTTACAAATACTAAAAAAACAATGCTCCATCATCCATTGATAGAGCTTAGTCGTTCGGCATTAGAAATCATGACGTCTAATTGGAAGTATGAGCCTGTATTTCGAAGTGTAAAAACAGATTTGTTTTTCCCCTTACAAGCGGAGCTAACTATCTGGCGTGAACGAGCTGATCGATTGGAAAATTATTGCTTAGCGCAAGGAATCTATGGTGAACGTTGGTTTGAAGAGCCTCGTTGGTTTTATAAAAAGTATCGTGGGCTTGAGTTCCATTCGCGTGTACAAACAGATGAAGAACGTGCGATGCAAGCAGAAATTGAGGCAATTCGTGACGAAATTCGTCAACCGTTAAAGAGTTTACAAGACAAACTTAGTATAGCGTCAACAGGTAAGGATATTGCCACCGCTTTATTTGAGCTAGTAGAGTCATTACAGGTATATGAGAAGCTTCAAGCTATGAAGGATCGTGAGCTTGAGCGAGGAGATGCACTCGCAGCGAGTGAGCATGAGCAAGCTTGGAATGAATGGATCAATGTACTGGATCAATTTGTCTATATGTTTGGCGAGCAGGAGATGTCAGTGGAGGAAGCGGCTAAAATTCTTGATGAGGGCTTTGATACATTAGAATTTTCTCGCATTCCGCCAACCTTAGATGAGGTTATGGTAGCGACGGTTGATTTAGCTCGTTTATCCAATATTAAAGTGGCCTTTGTTTTAGGGATGAATGATGGTGTGTATCCAACTCGGATGGAATATGAAGGTTTATTGTCAGATACAGAGCGTGAATGGTTTAGTCAAATTGGTTATGAGCTGGCACCAACCTCTTCTAACCGTTTATTACAGGAAAATTTCTTATTTTATCGAGCGGCCTCCACACCGTCAAACAAGCTTTATTTGACGTATCCAACAGCAGATGAAGAAGGAAAGGCACTGTTATCGTCTCTTTATATAAAAAAATTCATCGGAAACGACAAAATAGCTGGGTTGTTGAGTGGTGTTCAAGCGGAGCGTGTTGTAATGGATCCAATTGAATTATTAGATGAAAGTGCTTTACCGTATTTACGCCATCCGCGAACAGCGTTAGCACATTTAATGGTGCAACTACGTCAGGCAGAGCATAGCCGTGAGCTAGCACCAGAATGGTTAGCGTTACAAAAATTTTATCAACAGGACCCATATTGGGCACTTATTTTTGATCGGGTACATTATCCAATTACTCATAAAAATGAAGCAGAGCCATTGGAAACCTATATAACACAAGAGTTATATGGGCAAAAGCTCACATCTAGTGTGTCTCGAATAGAGAAATATTTTAGATGTCCATTTTCTCATTTCACAACGTATGGTCTACGTTTAGAAGAACGTGCGGAGTACCGTTTGGAAACCTTTGCAATGGGTGATTTATTCCATGAGGCGTTAAAGTGGATAACAGAGGAAACTCACCGACTGCAACTATCCTGGATTCGTTTAACAAAACAACAAATTAAACAGTTGGCACGTCAAGCAGTAGAGCAAATTGTTCCTGTCTTCTCCCATCAAATTTTATTGTCTAGTGCACGTTATCGCTATATTCAGCGTAAGCTTATTCGAATTGTGGAACGCACGATGATGGCATTGACGCAGCATGCAAATGTGTCTCACTTTAAACCAATTGCGATCGAGGCATCGTTTGGCCCAGGACAACATGAACAGCTTCCCCCTCTTGAGATTGATTTGACTAGTGGTAAGAAAATGTTTATGCGAGGGCGTATTGATCGAATAGATAGTGCCACGATAGATGACCGCTCTTATTTACGGATTGTTGATTATAAATCATCAGCTCGAGATCTAGATTTAAATGAGGTTTATTATGGTTTGTCTTTACAGGTTCTTACCTATTTAGACGTGGCAATGGAAAATAGCACCTATTGGCTTCCAGGGGAAACAGAACCTGCTGGGGTACTGTATGTCCATGTCCATAACCCCATGTTAAAACTAGATAAGGATATGACGGATAGTGAAATAGAAGAGGACCGATTAAAGCAGTATAAAATGAAGGGTCTACTGTCTGAGAATGCTGAATCCATTTTATCAATGGACGAGCAGTTAGAGGAAAGTAGTGGTCACTCAAAAATTATCCCAGTCTATATGAAAAAAGATGGAACACCTTCTGAATCGCAATCTCGCATTGTGCCTGTGAAGGATATGAAAAGACTTCAGCATTTCGTACGTCGTAAGCATCAGGAGGCTGGGAATGGGATTTTGTCTGGTGACACGGCCATCAGCCCGTATAAATTAAAATCCAAAACGGCCTGTGATTATTGTCAGTTTGCAGCAGTTTGTCAATTTGATCCATCTGATGGTAAACAAAACTATCGTCAGTTAATGCAAGCGAAACCAAATGAAATTGTTGATAAAATTCGGAAGGAGATAGAGTAGCATGGTCCAAACAATTCCTATAAAGCCGGCGGATGTCTCATGGACAGACGATCAGTGGAAAGCCATTTACGCTAGTGGTCAGGATACACTTGTGTCGGCTGCAGCGGGGTCTGGGAAAACAGCGGTACTGATTAATCGTATGATTGAAAAAGTTATTGCTACTGACAATCCCATCAATGTAGATGAGCTACTGGTGGTGACCTTTACGAATGCTTCAGCAGCTGAAATGCGCCATCGAATGTCAGAAGCTCTAGAAAAGGCTATAGTAGAAAATCCAACTTCCAGTCATTTAAGACGACAACTGAGTCTTATTAATAAGGCGCAAATATCAACATTGCATTCTTTTTGTTTAGCAATTGTTAAACAGTACGCTTATTTGCTCGACATCGATCCTGGATTTCGTATTGCTAATGAGGCAGAGGTAGCCTTATTAAGAGATGATATAGTAGCGGATGTTTTAGAAGGAGCCTATGATTCTGAAGAAGAGACACAGGTACAAGCTATTTATCGACTTGTGGATAGCTTTACGTCAGATCGAGATGATCAGGCTATAGAAACGCTGATTAGTAAGCTTTATGATACTTCTCGGGTACACGCAGAGCCTCAAAGATGGCTGTGGAGCTTACCGAAAGCTTATGAATTAGCGGAGGAAGTGACAATTGATGATTTAGAGCTATCCCACTATGTTAAATTGACTGTTCGACATAGTTTGGAGGAAGCCTTCGTACTAATTTCAGAAATGCGAGCAATTACCCTCCAACCCGATGGACCAGCCCCATATGCTGAAACGGCAGAAATTGATTTTGCTATGATTCAGGAAGGGATTCGAATAAGTCAGGAAGGTACATGGCAGGAACTCTTTGATTATTTTGCGACTGTCAAGTGGTCTACATTAAAGCGAGTATCAAAGGATGCTTTAGTAGACGTGGAGTTACAGGAGCTTGCAAAGAAAAAGCGGGAAGCAGCGAAAAAAATTATGAATAAAATGAAAGAAACCTATTTTATTCGCACCCCCGCACGTTTGCTAGAAGAAATACGCTTGATGGCGCCAATCATTGGCACATTAGTGGAATTGACGACTATTTTTAGTGAGCAATTCAGACTTGCCAAGTTAGAGCGAGGTATTATTGATTTTTCAGATTTAGAGCATTATGCACTGCAAATTTTAACAGTTGAGGTAGATGGAGAGCTACAGCCATCCCCCGTAGCGCTTGATCTGAAAAAACGTTTTAAGGAAGTACTTGTGGATGAATATCAGGATACAAATATGCTACAGGAAACGATTTTACAACTTGTCAAATCAGGAGAAGAACAGGATGGAAATCTGTTTATGGTGGGAGACGTCAAGCAAAGTATTTATCGTTTCCGCTTAGCCGAACCTAAGCTCTTTATGAGGAAATATAGTGAGTTTTTGGAAACGCCTGATGCAACGGGCATGCGTATCGATTTAAATGCCAACTTTCGTAGTCGTAAAGAGGTATTGAACGCGACAAACTATATTTTTGCTCAAATTATGGGTGAGCGTGTCGGCGAAATTCTCTATGATGACAATGCGTCATTAAAGCCAGCAGCGCCCTATGATGAAAAAGAAGTACCTGTTGAGCTTGTCGTGATGCATCCTCCACAGGATGAGGAAACAGTAGACGAGCAAGAGGATAAAACTGATGAAGCATCTGAGTTAGAGGAATTAAAAAAGTCACAATATGAAGCACGCTTTATTATTGATCGTATACGACAGATGATGGAAGATGGCACCACTGTCTATGATACGAAATCAATGACAGAAAGGCCATTGAAGTATAGTGATATTGTTATTTTAATGCGCTCTATGACATGGTCGACGGATTTAGTGGAGGAATTTAAACTAGCGGGTATTCCACTTTATGCAGAGTCGTCCAAGGGCTATTTTGATGCACTGGAAGTCATGATTATATTAAATGTCCTAAAGGTAGTGGATAACCCTTATCAGGACATCCCCTTGGCTTCTGTACTGCGTGCACCTTTTGTTGGCTTGACGGAAAATGAATTAGCTAAAATCCGCTTAGCTGATTCAAAGGTACCTTTCTATGATGCATTACGACAATTTATTCGAAGTGAAGGACAGGGAGTACAGACGACTACATTTGAAAAACTTCAACGCTTTATGCTAGCTTTTGAAAATTGGCGAGATTTAGCACGGCGTGGATCACTATCAGATTTAATTTGGAAGATTTATTTAGATACACATTATTATGAAATGGTTGGTGCAATGCCCAATGGTAAGCAGCGGCAGGCCAATTTACGTATCTTACATGATCGTGCATTAATGTATGAGCAAACGGCCTTTCGAGGACTCTTCCGCTTTTTACGCTTTATAGATCGGATGCGTACACGCGGAGATGATTTAGGGACTGCTAAATCAATTGGTGAAAAGGACGACGTAGTACGCCTTGTGACCATTCACTCCTCCAAGGGATTAGAATACCCTGTAGTCTTTGTGGCAGGAATGGGACGCCCATTTAATAAGATGGATTTTCATCATCCTTATTTATTCGACCAAGATTTTGGCCTAGCTGTAAAGGCCATTGACCCAGAAAATCGAATAACTTATACTTCATTACCGTTTTTGGCGCTGAAAGAGAAAAAAGAGCTGGAAATGCGTGCAGAGGAAATGCGTGTCTTATATGTTGCCATGACACGTGCAAAGGAACGTTTGATTTTAGTGGGCTCCGTGAAAAATTGGGAGAAAACACGAGACAACTGGCAGGATGCACAAAATATACCGAGTGATGCTCAGCTTCAAGAATATTTGCGGGCTAGAGCTAATAGTTATCTAGACTGGATTGGACCAGCTGTGGCAAGACATGGTGACTTTGCCTCCCAAGCTACCACTTCATATAAAGAATTGGACAGTCCATCCCATTGGTGGATACAGCCCATTGATACGAGACATTATTCGTATGATATACAGGCATTTAATGATGAAATACAACAACACCTTACAACACAAGAGGATGAGGCACTTTTATCTGAAATAAAGGCACGCTTTCACGCGCAGTATACGTATCAAAAATCAACAAGAAAACGCTCTAAAACGTCGGTCAGTGAAATTAAACGTTTAGAAAACTTACAGCGTCAGGAGGAGCCAGAATATTATTTTGCTACTCCAGCTAAGCGGACTTCAGCTTCTATTGCACCACGACCAACCTTTTTACAGGATCAACAGCTAACAGGCGCGGAAATAGGAACGGC
Organism: Lysinibacillus sp. F12; assembly: GCF_057773605.1. Lineage (NCBI taxonomy): Bacteria > Bacillati > Bacillota > Bacilli > Caryophanales > Bacillaceae > Lysinibacillus > Lysinibacillus sp. F12. Next base: position 1,344,665 of record NZ_JBYMLP010000001.1, on the reverse strand, counting down.
TGTACATACAGTGATGCAGCATATTCCGCAGTTTGGCTTTGATACTATTGAAGCTGTAAAAGGCTTTGTAGCAAATTTAGTAGCAAAACAGCTACTAACAGAGGCAGAGGGAAAAGTGGTTCCGATAAAGAAAGTTTATCATTTCTTTCATACCGAAATTGGACAACGCTTTAAGCAGGCAAGACAGATACGTAGAGAAATGCCATTTACTATTAGTAGAGTAGATGAAGATGGGGATGCTCAAATCGTCCAAGGGATTATCGATTGTTTGTTTGAGGATGAATATGGTAACTGGGTCTTGCTAGATTACAAGACAGACCGCATCCTCCCACATTTTGCAAAGGAGCCCGCCCTGACAAAGGAAATAATGGGGCGTTATGCTGTTCAGCTTCGTGTTTATAGTGAAGCTATTGAATCGATTTTACAAATTAAAGTAAGTGAAAAAGTGCTGTATTTATTCGATAATGAACAAACTGTACAGGCATAAGCATTTGTTATGGAAAGCGGAGTCATGCAATTTTTGCTTGCTCTGCTTACACCATAGCTGCTATTTAAGAGGGGGCTATTTTGTGGAGTTTAAACCGACAATGTTGCAGAATCGACTGGCAACATTAGATATTTTACGAGGTATTAGTTTATTAGGTATTTTACTCGTAAATATGTATGCATTTTATTTGCCAATGCCGCATATTGATTTGGCATCTTGGTTTACAACACCATCCGATATCGTTTGGCAGAAAAATTTAGATATTTATGTACAAGGTAGCTTTTATCCACTATTTGCGATGCTATTCGGTTATGGGCTTGCCATGCAGTGGCAAAAAGCACAAAGTCGTGAGCAAAATTTCTATACGCTAGGATTACGAAGACTTTCTGTATTATTTGCCTTTGGTTTAATACATGCCGTACTTATATGGTGGGGCGATATTTTAATGGTGTACGCCTTTTGTGGGGTATTTTTAGTGCTTTTACTACGTTTAAGCCCTATTTGGTTATTGATTAGTGCAATTATCATGAATGGTTTGATGCAAGTTTTTATGTTATTTGTTTTAGGGATTATGGAGTTTAATACGAAGGTGGATGACTATTTAGATATTGTATCTGTTGAGAAGGCGATTACGGCTTATGGGACTGGAAACTGGCTAGATGCCTTTATGCAACGCTTAACAGACTTATCGATGCAAGCAAGTATAGGGATGTGGTTTGCCGCATTGTTTACTATTTTACCATATATGTTAATAGGCGCAGCTGCATCAAAATGGCGTCTAGTAGAGCGAGCAAAAGAATTAAAATGGCTGTGGCTAGCACTTGCCCTTGCCGGATTGATTATCGGCATAACAATCAAAAGTTTGCCTATTATGCTTACACGGACATATTTATTAGATTATTTAAAGGTATACATAGGTGGCCCTATCCTTTCTGTGGGATATATCGCGGTCATAGTGCTACTTTGCCTGCTGCCAATTGTACCTAAGCTACTTAGTCCTTTTGGCAAAATTGGAAGAATGTCGTTAACGATGTATATATTGCAATCCATAATCGGCACGTGTTTATTCTATCAATTTGGCTTTGGTTGGTATGGGAAAATAAGTGTAGAAACAGGTGTATTCATTGCCTTTGGAATAATTGTTGTACAAATGATCATAGCCGAAATTTGGTTATCAAAATGGAAGCAAGGTCCGTTAGAGGCTTTATGGCGCAAATTAACGTATAAGGAAAAAGGAAAAATATGATAATATATTCCGCTTCACATGCATAATTTATGAAGATATAACAACTTATAAAATTATTGTCGCAAAAGTGAGGCAATTTCTATCATATTGTTGTATCATGTAGAAAAAAGAAGGAGCTCTTTCAATCATGAAAATTTTATCATTCAAATTAGGTGGACATGTAAGCTTTGGACCAAAAGTAAAAAAAGAAGAAGCGGTATGGGATGTACTCGCTATTCAAAATGAACTTCAAGTTCTCCCTTCTTTTTCAAGTTCAATTGTAGATGGCATTGCTTTAGGCTTTGATTTTGTTGAACAGATTCGTAAATTAGTAGAAGCAGCTGAAAAATCAGATCGTGCTAATAGTTTTAAACGTGAATTTACAGAAATCGAGTGGCTTTCACCAATCCCACGTACACCTAAAAATATTATGTGTATAGGTAAAAATTATAATGAACATGCCAAAGAAATGGGTGCAGAGGCAGCACCAACGGAATTAATGGTATTTACAAAATCACCAACGGCTATTGCAGCAGATGGACAAACGCTTTCCATCCATGCGGACCTTTCATCTAAAATGGATTATGAAGGGGAGCTTGCTATCGTTATTGGAAAACGTGGTAAAAACATTCCGAAAAACTTAGCATATGATTATGTTTTTGGTTATACAATTGCCAATGATATAACAGCTCGTGATTTACAAGAGAAGCATAAACAGTTCTTCTTAGGTAAAAGCTTGGAGGGCACTTGTCCGCTTGGACCATACCTTGTAACAAAGGATGAAATTCCGAATCCTCAGGACTTAACAGTAGTCACAAAAGTAAACGATGAAGTACGCCAAAACGGCTCGACGAAGGACATGATGTTCTCAGTTGAAACTTTAGTATCTATCCTATCTGAGCATGTAACACTAGAGCCAGGCGATGTTATTTTAACAGGTACACCAGCAGGAGTTGGTAAAGGCATGAACCCGCCACAATTCTTAAAAGCTGGAGATACAGTAAAAGTATCTATTCAAGGCATTGGTACTTTAGTCAACCATTTTGAATAATAAAAGGGAATCCGTGTGAGTCTTTACTCCGCGGATTTTTTTATTACTCCCTGTGTAAGTTGCTTTCTAGGGAGTTTCTAAGTCGCAAATAGTGTAAATTATGTGAACACTATTGTAATGTTTGAAACCCTTTCCATCGCATGGTAGGATAGAGTTTGATAGAAAAATGAATGAGGTGGGACAAACATGGGTTTTTTAACTAGCCAAACGCATTTGCATATTACTACGTGGGTAGTAGCTATTGTTATCTTTTTAATCGCTGCGCTAATGGGCAAGCAATCAAAAGGCTTACATATGACATTGCGTCTATTCTATGTACTAATTATCATTACAGGTGGGGCATTATTCATTGAAGGCATGAATTACAACATGGGCATGCTTTACGGCTTTAAATTCATAGGTGGTATTCTAGTAATTGGTATGATGGAAATGGTATTAGTACGCCAAAAGAAAAATAAACCAACTGGCATGTTCTGGATTTTATTTGCAGTATTCTTATTGATTACATTGTTCCTAGGCTTCAAGCTACCAATGGGTCAAAATTTCTTAGCATAATATTTGGTGAAAGTCGTGAAGTATGTGCTTCGCGGCTTTTATTTTTTTTAAGCAGATAGCATACTGAAATGGAAGTGAACGGACACCTTTTTGCCGTAATTCGTTCCGCATTTTCGTAAAATCTTTTGAAATGATAGCGACGAGACAGTGTTATTTGGTAAAATGACGATGGATTGGTTTGAAAGAGAGGGAATAACAGTGAAATTCAAGAAGTGGATAAGTGCGACAGCTGCATCACTTTTACTAGCTACTACATTTGTAAGTACTACACCTGTTGCGCATGCGGATGCAAAAGCGACAACATCGATTGCAGAAGAGAGCATCTATGATTTACTCGTTGACCGTTTCTTTAATGGCTCGGGCACAAACGATTTTGATACAAATACGCAAGACCCTTCGAAATTTGCAGGGGGGGATTTTACAGGTCTACAAGATAAATTAAAATTTATCGGTGAAATGGGTTATACAATTGTTTCCATTGGACCTATTTACTCTACAGAAAAATATGATGGATCTATGCCAACAAGCTATTCTACGATTGAACGCCATTTTGGGACTACAGAAGAATTCCAAAGTGTTGTAGAGGCCTATAAAGCTAAAAACATGTCTATCATGGTGGATTTCCCACTCAGTGATGTAAGTCCTAATCATGAATGGGCAAAGGATGCTGCCAAAGCAGACTGGATTGCTTCTACGAATAATGGGCAAATTCAGTGGGATTTATCGAATAAAGACGTGCAAGAAGCGCTTATTCAATCAGCCATAGATTTTGTTTCTACATATGATATTGGTGGGATTCGATTAACCCATATTTCAGATGCTGATACGGATTTTATAAATAACATGATAGCTGCATTAAAAGATACTAAAGCCTCTCTTTATGTCATAACAAATGAAGCGAGCGATGCTGATTTTGATGCAACCTTCTCAACGGAGACAGCAGAAATTTATCGTAATATCTTTAAGAATGTTGATATGGACTCGTCTAAATTAACAGAGCCATTTTCAGGAGAAAAACCGACGCAAATTATGGTAGATTCTCTAGAAACCCACCGTTTTACATTCGATTCTGCGAATGAAAATATGTTCCCGCCTACACGTTTAAAAATGGCTATGGGTGCTTTATTTATGATGCCAGGAACTCCAGTTGTCCAATATGGTACAGAAATTGCGATGAACGGGGAAGCTAAACCTGATACACATCAACTTTATAACTTTAAAACAGATGAAGAATTAATTGATTATATAAAAAATGTTCAAACCTTACGAAATCAGTCTGCCACTCTACGTAATGGTGATTTTAAAGTCATTACAAATGAAAATGGTCTACTTGTCTTTACACGTACTTCGGATGAAGAACAATGGGTAATTATGGTTAATAATACGAGCAAAACACAACGCGTGGACTTAACACCTGAACAACTGGGTGAAGGGAAAATGCTAAACGGGATTTTACATGAGGAAAAAGTTCGTATAAATGAAAAGCAAGTTTATCCAGTTATTTTAGACAGAGAAATGGTAGAGATTTATCAGGTTCGAAATGATGAGGGATTAAACGTGCCGTATATGGTTGCTCTTGGCTTAGTTTGGGTCATCTTTATTGGCTTTGTTGTCATCATCATTAGACGAGGAAAAGTTCGTCGTCAAGAACAAGACGCTTCTTAATAATTTCACAAAGAAAATAGCATGCTAGGAGTCGTCCTAACATGCTATTTTTGTTTTCATTCAGTGAAGTTCAAACAGCTCGGCAATGCCAATCATTCATGGCTTAGCCTTGATAGCTCTTATTCGTGAAGAAGATTGCGATAGTGCCCGGCCCCACATGTGAACCGATCGCTGAGCCAATCATTGTAATTTGAACCGACTGTGGAGAAAAACGCTCCTGAATGGATGCCTTTGCTTCATTGGCAAAGGCCACATCATCACTATGACTAATACCAACAATTTTATTCGTAAAGCTACCTCCACGCTCCTGCATTAAATCCAGCATACGATTAAGTGCTTTTTTACGACCACGTGATTTTTCTATCGGTACAAGCTTGCCATCTTCTACATTTAAAATAGGTTTAATACTTAGAAGACCACCTAAAAAGGCACTAGCCTTTGAGACACGCCCACCCTTAGCGAGGTAGTCCAAATCTTCAACTGTAAATAAATGCTCCATCTGAGGAGCGAAAGCGCTAATTCTAGTCGCTACATCTTCAAAGGAGGTTCCTAAATTTCTAAGTCGAACAGCTTCTTCTACAACAAGTCCATGTCCTAGTGATGCACATTTAGAGTCAATAATGACTAACTTCAATGAAGGATATTGTTCTAATACTTGATTCCGAATCATTTGAGCAGTACTATATGTGCCGGATAATTCTGAAGAAAAGGCAATATAGATACCTTCCTCCTCTTTTTTGGCTAAATCTTCAAAGTGCTTCAAGAAAAGCTCTGGCGATACTTGAGATGTTTTTGGTTGGGCACCTTGACGGATTCCATCATAAACCTCTTTGGAATCAATGGAAATGACATCTTCATATTCTTTGTTGTTCAATTGCACTCGTAAAGGGAGTAGCACGACATCATTTTCTTCATAGTAAGACTTTGGTAAATCACATCCACTATCCGTAAAAATCTTCATTCTCTTGTCCCCCTAATTTCAACTTACTTTTTAAAGCCTGTTTAGCTTTATTCAGTCGGTACTCACTTAAGTCAACCGGAAGGGGTACCACTGAATAAAGTTAAACTGGTAAAAATGGTATAGTAACTTGAAGTTACTACTTAACTATGATAATTTCAAGCGTTCGATGAGTATTTTTGCAATCCCATCCTCATTATTTGTCGTAGTTATTTCATTGGCAATATTTTTAAGGCTTGATATACCATTCCCCATCGCTACGCCAATTCCAGCATATTCAATCATCTCTAAATCATTGTCTTCATCACCAAATGCAATAATGCGTTCACGCGGAATACCTAAATCCTTTGCTACGTGTGCAATGCCTACTGCTTTATTTAAGCCACGGCGAACAATTTCTATAATATGAAGCGGTGCTCCCCAACGACGGTGTTCAATAACTTCAGCGTGTACAGCCTGTAAATGGTCACGAATAATGACAGAATTGGCTTCATTTGCCTGTATCAGTAAACTTGTAGGATTATCTAAGAGATGTGTGTATAAATCCCCAAGTGTAATTTTGGGATTACCCATATTAAAAATATTTAAGATGCGATCATCCTCTGTGTGTACATAAATATCATCTTTTACCTCAGCAATAATATTTTCATACTCATAACTATTAATGGAATGAACGACATCATGGACAACACTTAAATCAATGGGAGTGTGCATATGCTGCCAAGAGGCATTTTTAGGGTGATGCACATAAGCTCCATTAAAATTGACTATTGGTGTTGTAAGCCCAAGCTCATGATAATAAATATCACTAGCACGATATGGACGGCCAGTTGCAATCATCACTTGATGCCCCTGTTCCTTAGCCTGCAATAATGATTTTTTTGTTTTTGAGGAAATTTGTTGTTGGTCTGTTAATAAAGTACCATCTAAATCTAACACGATTAAATGCGGTTTCATAGCTCGTTGCCCCTTTCCTATAGTTTGAATAGTATCTCTTTGTCTTTCATTCGTCAAAATTTTGTCACAGTGAAAAAAGTTTGCTAACATAAAGATGAGACAAGAGTTGGGAGTGACAAGAATGTTTGTAGAAAAAGAAATGTGGGGAAATATTCCTTTATTACATATACATTCAGACAATATGAATGAAGAAACACCGGTAGTGATCTTTTTACACGGCTTTATGAGTGCAAAAGAACATAACTTACACTATGCATATCAATTGGTGCATAAAGGGGTGCGTGTCCTATTACCAGATGCAAAATTTCATGGTGATCGTAACGAAGGCCTAACAGAGATGCAAATGAACTTGAAATTTTGGGACATTGTTATAAATTCTATTCATGAAGTGGAACAATTATATAATGAATTAAAGAATAAAAATTTATTAGCTAATCATAAAGTTGGCCTAGCAGGTACGTCCATGGGTGGTATTGTGACATCAGGCTGCCTTAAGCTTTATGATTGGATTCAAACGGCTGCAATATGTATGGGTGCGCCTGGTTTTATAAAGTTGGGTGAATACCAATTACAGCAATTCATAAAAAGTGGTGTCAATTGGCCCATGACAGAGAATGATGTTCAAAAAATTAATGAGGTCCTAGCTAACTATGATGTTAGTCTAACTCCTGAAAAATTTGCGGGACGCCCGATATTCTTTTGGCACGGTGAATTAGATAAAACCGTCCCTTTCCATGAAACATATAAATTTTATGAAACATTACGGGAATACTATCAAGCAAACCCTGAAAATTTAACATTCATGGTGAATAAAAAGGCTGGACATGTTGTACCACGTGATGGAATGTTGGCAGCAACAGAGTGGCTTGCAGAGCATTTGGCATAATATGATGCATCTGCTATGATAAGGTTAACACTATGATGGAAGGAGAAATGGGAATGGATCAGGATATGAAAGATAGCATGTTAGGTGCATTAGAAAATGTAATTGACCCTGAGCTTGGAATTGATATCGTCAACTTAGGTTTAGTATATGATGTAGATTTAGATGATGAAGGTGTAGCAACGGTTACAATGACGTTAACATCGATGGGCTGTCCACTTGGCCCAGTGATTGTGGATCAAGTGAATACAGCATTAAACGAGCTTCCAGAAGTGAAAAGTACAAATGTAAATATTGTATGGAATCCACCTTGGTCAAAAGACAAAATGTCACGCTATGCCAAAATGGCATTGGGTGTACGCTAATAGTGTCTATTAAAAATCCCTGCTTATTTTTAATAAGCAGGGATTTAGCATGTAACGAATTAATCGATACGGCATACTTGTAATGGACAATTTTCGCAGGCAATCTCATTTTTTAAAAATTGTAAATCATGAATAGTAATAAAGCCTTTGTCAAAAGTCAAAATGTCATGTTTTTTTAAATCATTCAACATGCGATTAATCATTTCACGACTAGTCGCACACAAATTTGCAATTTCCGTATTTGTTAGTTGAAACTCAATAAAAATGGAACCATCCTCTAAAAGCTTACCATACGTATTAGATAGACGAATGAGCGTTGAAAACAAGGCACCCTTTTTTCCGTTTAACACTAAATCACGCAAACGACTCTGATGCTTTAAATTTTCTGTTTGTAGCCACTTCATATATTCCACCATAATCGTAGGCTGTTCTTCCAGTAAATGTTCTAATGACTGCCGACTTAAAACATATAGCGTAGCAGATTCTAAAACTTTTGCAGTCATGGAATTATAGACAAGGTTACAAAATAATGAACCCTCTCCAATGATACTATCAGGACCACATATTCGAATCGTCAATTCCTTCCCAGTTTCGGTTTCTTGACTAATCGATACAACACCCGACTTAATATAGTAAATTTCCTTTGACCGTTCACCTTCTAGAAAAATTTTATTCCCTTTATTTACTTTGATAAAAACACCATGCTTTTGAAAAAGGTCCATAATTTTTTCTAACATATTATCCTTTGAAACCATATCTCCAACACATCGCTTTCTTTTTGTAATAAATGGCGATTATTACAAAAGGACAGTGGATTTTTCGATACTTAAACATAGAAACATACCATTATTATAACGTAAATGTTTATTTATAAGTGTAAAAATTTAGTGCTATTTCTTTGCATAAGAATTGTCGAGTGATGTAAAATAAAGTTAGTCAAATAAGGTCAAACTTTTAAAAAGAACCAGAATGGGTATAAAGATTATGCGAAATAGTAAAGTAAAGGAGTGCTAATTATGCAATTTCAACAAACTGATAATCAAAAGCCATTAGAGCAATTTGGACGTAACTTAATAGAAGAAGTTAAAAATGGCAAAATGGACCCCGTTATTGGGCGCGATGAGGAAATTCGAAATGTCATTCGTATATTAACGCGTAAAACAAAAAATAATCCTGTATTAATTGGTGAGCCAGGAGTTGGTAAAACAGCGATTGCAGAAGGTTTGGCTCAACGTATTGTGAAGGGTGATGTACCAGAGGGCTTGAAAGAGTGCGTGCTATACGAGCTGGATATGAGTGCTTTAATAGCAGGTGCAAGCTACCGTGGCCAATTCGAAGAGCGTTTAAAAGGCGTATTAAAAGAAGTTAAAGATTCAGAAGGGCAAATCATTTTATTTATTGATGAAATTCATACAATTGTAGGCGCAGGCAAAACGGATGGTGCTATGGATGCAGGAAATATGTTAAAGCCCATGCTTGCTCGAGGCGAATTACACTGTATCGGTGCGACTACATTAGATGAATATCGTCTGTATATTGAAAAAGACCCTGCCTTAGAACGCCGGTTCCAACAAGTTCTTGTACGTGAGCCTTCTATTGAGGATACTGTGTCTATTTTACGAGGCTTAAAAGAACGCTTTGAATTACATCATGCAGTACGTATTCATGACCGCGCGATTGTGGCTGCAGCAGAGCTCTCCAATCGTTATATTACAGAGCGATTTTTACCAGATAAAGCGATTGATTTAATTGATGAGGCATGTGCAATGATTCGTACTGAAATTGATTCAATGCCACAGGAACTAGATGCAGTGACTCGTCGTATTATGCAACTAGAGATTGAAGAACAAGCGTTACGGAAGGAAAAGGACGAAGCAAGTAAAAAACGTCTTGAGCAATTACGAGAAGAATTGACAAAGTTGAAAGAGTCTTCTGAGGGGATGAGGCAGCAATGGGAAGCAGAAAAGGAAAAACTACATGAAATTCAGAAAAAACGGGAGACATTAGATAAATACCGTCGTGATTTAGAGGAGGCAGAAAGTAAATATGATTTAAATAAAGCTGCTGAATTACGTCATGGTAAAATACCAACACTTGAAAAAGACATTCAGGAACTCGAAAAAGAATTAGAAAGCGGTGCAGAGTCTCGTATTTTACGTGAAGAAGTGACAGCTGACGAAATCGCCGCAATTGTTTCTCGCTGGACGGGTATTCCTGTGACAAAACTAGTGGAGGGCGAGCGAGAAAAACTATTGCGTTTAAAGGAAACCTTACATGAACGTGTAGTTGGTCAAGATACAGCAGTTCAATTAGTAACAGAGGCTGTATGGCGTGCTCGTGCAGGCATTAAAGATCCGCATCGTCCAATTGGTAGCTTTTTATTCTTAGGCCCAACAGGTGTTGGTAAAACAGAGCTTGCTAAGGCCCTAGCTGCTCAATTATTTGATTCAGAAGATCATTTCATTCGAATTGATATGAGCGAATATATGGAGAAGCATAGCGTGTCTCGATTAGTTGGAGCTCCTCCGGGTTATATTGGTTATGAAGAAGGAGGTCAACTCACAGAGGCTGTGCGTCGTAACCCTTATTCTGTTGTTTTACTAGATGAAATTGAAAAAGCACATCCCGATGTGGCTAATATTTTATTGCAAATTTTAGATGACGGCCGAATTACAGATAGTCAAGGACGTATGGTCAATTTTACAAATACAGTAGTGATTCTAACATCGAATATCGGCTCTAGTTATTTAATGGAGGCAAAAGATGACGATCCAGCTGTTGAAGACTTGGTTATGGCTGCTCTCAGACAGCATTTTAAACCAGAGTTATTAAACCGTATGGATGACATTATCTTGTTCCATGCGTTATCAAATAAACATTTTACAGCTATTGCTTGGAAGTATGTGGAGCAGTTAAGGAAACGAGTGGCAGAACAAGAAATTACATTAGCTATTGACCAAGAAGTTATCGATTGGGTTGTCCAACAAGGAGCAGATGCCCAATTTGGTGCAAGACCACTAAAGCGCTTCGTACAAAGACATATCGAAACAGCTGTGGCTAAGGAACTACTACGGGGTGAGGTATTGCCTGGAGAAACATTGCATGTAAAAATGCATGATGGCCATTGTATAGTGGAAAAATAACAGAAAAAACCTGTTTCGCATAATGCGGAACAGGTTTTTTCTAGCTGAATTAATGATGGTCTGCAGCTTCTGGTGTAGGATCGTTTGGAATAATTGCTCCAATAATAAAAATTAAGATGGAGAATACAACTGAAACGATTGCCCCTGTCTTAAAATCAAATGGTGCACCAAGTACAGAGCTGACTACATAGTTTAACATAGAAACTAGTAGGAATGACCATACGAACGTTACGATATATTGCATTAATTTCACCTCAACCGAACTTTTTTCATCATAAGTTTTTACTCATATTCATTATCATATCATAACATAAATCGAAAAAAAATGAATCTTTTATGTGAAACATGGCGAATTTGTCACAACAAATACAAGGTTTTGCATTTAATAATTATCTTGGTTTTGTGAGGGCATTTATTTTGTTATAGGTTGTTTACAAAAAAATAGAACCGCTATAGACTTCATACCATATGAGAGAAGTAATAAGAATACCTTCAAAAGCTGAAAGCTCCCTTTCGATAATAAAGAAATGCCGTGCTCTCAACACATTAATTTTAAATGAACTTGCGTCTGTCCTTTACTATGCGTTATAATTATGACCAGTTACTAATAATTGATAGTAAGAAAGCTGAGGGGTTGCTATATGAACGCTGGTATTTTAGGAATAGGCAAATACGTTCCTGAGAAAGTCGTGACAAATTTTGATTTAGAAAAAATAATGGATACTTCGGATGAGTGGATTCGTACGCGAACAGGCATTGAAGAACGTCATTTTGCGGCAGATGATCAGGAAACTTCAGATTTAGCAGTAGCCGCTGCTAAAGAAGCTATTAAAAAAGCGGGTATTACGCCTGAAGAAATTGGATTAATACTTGTAGCAACTGTCACACAAGATCAAACTTTCCCAAGTGTAGCATGTATGGTTCAGGAACAACTCGGAGCAGTAAATGCTGCGGCGATGGATCAAGCAGCAGCATGTGCAGGATTTATATATAGTTTAGTGACAGCTAAACATTTTGTAGAGGCAAACACTTATAAATATGTCTTAGTAGTAGGTGTTGAAAAGCTGTCAAAGGTTATTGATTGGAACGATCGAAATACAGCTGTATTATTCGGTGATGGCGCGAGCGCAGCCGTTGTAGGTCCAGTTTCTAATGGCAGAGGTATTTTATCATTCGAGCTTGGTGCAGATGGCACGGGCGGTAAAAATCTTTATTTAACAAAACAAGACACAATTGCCATGAATGGTCGTGAAGTGTTTAAATTTGCTGTGCGTCAAATGGGTGAATCAGCTGTCAATGTAATAGATAAAGCAGGATTAACAAAAGAAGACGTAGATTTTTTAGTGCCACACCAAGCAAATATACGGATTATGGAATCAGCTCGTGAGCGATTAGAGCTACCACCAGAAAAAATGTCAAAAACGATTCATAAATACGGAAATACTTCTGCAGCTTCGATTGGTATTTCCTTGGTAGATGAGCTTGAAGCAGGTAAAATTAAAGAGGATGATTTATTAGTCCTTGTTGGTTTTGGAGGCGGCTTAACATGGGGTGCCGTTGCCATGAGATGGGGAAAATAAGTAGGAAAAATGCTTGAGGGGAGTAAGACAATGAGTAAAAGACGAGTAGTAATTACAGGAATTGGCGCAGTTACACCACTAGGAAATAGCATCGAAGAAACATGGGCGAACATTAAAGCTGGTAAATCTGGCATTGGTGAGCTAACACGTTTAAATAAAGATCTTTTTGCAGCGAAAATTGCAGCAGAAGTGAAAGAATTTGATATTGAAAAATATATTGATCGTAAAGAAGCTCGAAAGATGGACCGCTTTACACATTATGCATTAGCTGCTTCAATCATGGCTATGGAAGATGCACAGCTAACAATTGATGAGGAGCTAGCTCCACGTGCTGGTGTTTGGATTGGTTCAGGCATTGGTGGAATGGAAACTTATGAGCAACAGTTTTTAACATTCCAAGAGCGCGGGGCAAGACGAGTTAGCCCATTCTTCATTCCAATGATGATTCCAGATATGGCTTCAGGTCAAGTGTCGATTCATTTTGGCGCAAAAGGTATTAACTCTTGTTCTGTAACAGCATGTGCTTCTGGAACAAATTCAATTGGAGATGCTTTTAAAGTCATTGAACGTGGAGATGCAGATGTCATGATTTCAGGTGGTGCGGAATCACCAATCGTAACGATGGCTGTGGCAGGTTTCTGTGCCAATACTGCACTATCTTTAAATCAAAATCCGCAAGAAGCATGCCGTCCATTTGATAAAAACCGTGATGGATTTATTATTGGAGAAGGCGCTGGTATTGTCATTTTAGAAGAATACGAACATGCAAAAGCTCGTGGCGCTAAAATTTATGCCGAAATTCTAGGCTATGGTGCAACGGGAGATGCTCATCATATTACTGCTCCAGCTCCAGAGGGTGAAGGTGCGGCACGTGCAATGATGCAAGCATTGACAGATGCTGGTGTAGAGCCATCACAAGTTGATTATATTAATGCACACGGCACGAGTACACCATATAATGACTTATTCGAAACGCAAGCGGTTAAAACTGCTTTCGGTGACCATGCTTATAACCTAGCTATGAGTTCTACAAAGTCTATGACAGGACACTTATTAGGGGCAGCAGGGGGCGTAGAAGCTATTTTTACTGCTCTTGCACTTAAAGAAGGTATATTACCACCAACAATTAATTTAACAGATCCAGATCCAGATTGTGATTTAGATTATGTTCCAAATGAAGCGAGAGAAGCAAATATTCAATATGCAATGAGTAATTCTCTTGGTTTTGGTGGTCACAATGCAAGTCTTCTATTTAAAAAATATGAAGCATAAATAGTACAACTAAACTCAAAAAACGTCAGCCAAATTTAATTGGCTGACGTCTTTTTTTATAGTTTTGTGAATAAATGATAAGTAAGAAGAAATAGAAAGGATGCCGTTACTTTGTTCCGTCTCTTTTTATTTTTAGTAAGCTATGGTCTCATGATCCTCTCTGTAGGGAATCTCATATTGTATTTAAATTACCGTACGCTAGGCTATTCTTGGAAAGTTGTATTTAAATTTATTTTTCAAACAACAGAATTTTATATGGCGGTTGGAGCATGTATCATCATATGCGCTGTCGTTCTTGATATAGGCTTTGATCGAACGTCAGATAGACTATAAATGATTAGCGACGTGCACGACCGAGACCCATTGCCTCTTCCATACGTTTTAATGTGGCACTGGCAATTGCATTTGCTTTTTCAGCACCTTCATCAAGGATGACGTCTAATTCAGAGGATTCTACTAAATGATAGAACTTTTCTTGAATTGGCGTCAGGTGGTCGATTACTGCAGTAGCTACGCCTTGCTTGAAGCCGCCATAACCAATGCCTTCATATTTTTTTACTAAGTCAGCAATAGATATACCTGAAATAGCCGATTCAATTGTTAATAAGTTTGAAACGCCTGGTTTATTTTCAACATCAAATGCTACGATACCGTCAGAATCAGTAACAGCTGATTTTATTTTTTTCTCAATATCCTTAGCCGTATCTAGCAACCTAATTGTCGCCTTTGTATTTGGATCAGATTTGCTCATTTTCTTTGTTGGTTCTTGTAGGGATTTTATACGAGCACCAGCTTTTGGTAATTGAATCTCTGGAATTGTTAAAACGTTGCCATAACGTTTATTAAAGCGTTCTGCCAGATCACGTGTTAACTCGATATGTTGTTTCTGATCATCACCAACTGGGACAATATTTGTGTTGTAAAGTAGAATGTCTGCAGCCATCAATGGTGGATATGTTAAAAGGGCAGCAGAGACGCTTTCTTTACCATGAGATTTATCTTTAAATTGTGTCATACGTTCAAGCTCTCCGATAGATGCAACACATTGTAACATCCATCCTGCCTGAGCATGTGCAGGCACCTCTGATTGAATAAATAATGTAGATTTTTTAGGATCGATGCCAGTCGCAATATAAGTAGCAGCTAGTTTACGAATGCTTTCTCGTAATTCTTTTGGATCTTGAGCGACTGTAATAGCATGTTGATCGACGATGCAATAAATAGCATCCCCTTCATCTTGAAGGGCAGGGAATTGCTTGAAGGCTCCTAAATAGTTACCTAAAGTTACAATTCCTGTAGGCTGAACACCTGAAAAGATTGTTGTCATGAAAATTTCCTCCTCGAATTCAAATAAAAAACATCACGCGTCCTCATTAGACTTTTTCTAATGAAGGGACGAATGATGTTTGAATCCGCGGTACCACCCAGCTTGCCTTAACGGCCACTCAGCTTCGTAACGTGAAGGGACGAGCTTTGCTAGTAGTTTACATACCTAAAACGTTCACAAAGCTAACTCGGAAGTCCATTCCATATGCCCCACGATCTGTTTTCACCAGCCACAGACTCTCTAAACGTGTACGTAGCATATGTACTACTCTTCGTCAGCGTTTTTCTCAATTTAAGTTCAAATTGATTTTATTGCATTGAATTATAGTATAAAGATTTCATTGTGTAAAGTCAGACTTTTGGCGGTGTTTTTTTTTGAGAAAAAATTATATGCTTTTTTTGTTGTGTAATTTTGTTATAAAATTAAACTTTTTTATTAAAATTAACTTGTGGTGTACACGTCAAATTGACAATTTTCTCGTTTACTTTAGTTAAATGAGAACAGCTGAGAGTCATAAAAAGATGTTTAAAATGCATGTAAAGTGGGAATAGTAGTAGTAGTTCGGAATGTTGTGAAAAAAGTATATACATTTAAAAGGTATATAAAAAGACAGAAAATTTAGCGAGACACCCATTCTTTTTTTTATTGGAACTATATTCAAAAACAGCAGAGTACTGTATAATGGTACTGTGTATTTTACATTACATTAATTCTAATTTAACACACTGGTTTATAGATATGATTACAAAATGAAAGGATGTGTCAGAAGGAATGATCGTAACTCTATTTACATCACCAAGTTGTACCTCTTGCCGTAAAGCGAAAGCATGGCTTGAGGAGCACGAAATTCCCTATACAGAACGTAATATATTTTCTGAACCACTAAGTATTAGTGAAATTAAAAAAATCTTACGTATGACGGAAGACGGCACAGATGAAATTATTTCTACGCGTTCTAAAATATTCCAAAAATTAAATGTAGATGTGGAAAGTTTACCTTTACAACGTTTATATGAATTAATTCAGGAATATCCTGGTTTATTGCGCCGACCAATTATTCTAGATGAAAAACGTCTACAAGTTGGCTATAACGAAGATGAAATTCGCCGTTTTTTACCTCGAAAAGTTCGCGCATATCAGTTGCAAGAAGCACAAAGAATGGTGAATTAATTTTATCTATTCTGAATAAAATAAGTAGTAGATGTTACAGCTGTGAGATGCATATTGTGACATCTATTTTTTTATGTTTTACTTATGTAAAACCTTCTATATAAAGTATAATAATTAATAGTGGAAAGTCATATATTTCCGTTAAAGTATGTTAAACTTGATTTAAGTTAAATAGTTTACTACAATTTCAATAATTCAAATATCTTCTGTGAAACGGTGTATATCCTTTTCATTTTATGACAGAACAGCATACAATAGTGTTAGAGACAACTGTGAATAAAAAATTTTAATGTTTGCAGTTCCTCGTGTGGTTTTACTGGTGTGGTCAAAGGTTGAAAAACAAATGCAGTATGAAGGTTAAAAAAAAAGAATAAAAGCATACTAATGAAACAAAACTGTTTTTCGACATATGACAGTGAAGGGAGATGAGGTCTAGTGGACATCGAACGTGTAAATGAAAATACACTTAAGCTCTTTATTACGTACAATGATATAGAGGATCGCGGCTATAGTCGTGAAGAAATCTGGTACAATCGAGCAAAGGGTGAACAGCTTTTTTGGGATATGATTGATGAAGTAAATACGGAGGATTATTTTGATGTAGAAGGTCCGATTTGGATTCATATCAATGCATCTGAAGTAGGCTTAGAAATCATTGTCACACGTGCACATATCTTAAAAGACGGTGAAACATTAGATGGTCATTCGAATTTTGATGAACACAAAGAGATGTTTGCACCATTCGATGAAGTTGGGGATGATCTTCTTAGCCAACTAACTCAATTTGGTGACATGGATGAATCAGAATTATTTATGGATACAGACATTTATGTATATAAATTTAAAGATATTGATGAGTTAATCCCTGTTGCAAAGCGAATGACAGACGAATTAGTGGATTCCTCATTATTTAAATATGAAAATTGGTACTATTTAGTGGTTGATTTTGGTAATGCAGATGAAGAGTTAAACCGTCACGATCGAAATGCAGTCATCAAAGAATTTTTAACGCCATCTAATTTTACGATTCATCGTTTAGAGGAGTACGGCGAAAAAATTATGGAATTTAATTGCTTTGAGACAGTTCGAAAATACTTTGCTTAAGCATTTGTTTACTTGATTTTTTAGACTGTAGTGAGACTCGGTAAATTTATCGAGATTCACTACAGTTTTTTTATACGAAATGTTCAATAGTAGCATTTTATAAATTTCAAGAAAAAGCAGCTTTTATTTTGTGATAGCTAATAATGTTTACTATAGTTGGGCTAAAAGGAGCTGATTATATGTTGATTGCCTATAACCATCTTCAGCAGCTTTTTCACCCATATCAATATACGAGAGAAGCATTGCAGAAATATAGGCGCCAGATGACATTTTTTTGTCCTCAATGTCTAGAACCAGTTCATTTAAAAATTGGTTCCTATACTATCCCACATTTTGCACATCATACGCAAAATCAATGTTCAAAGTTCTTTGCAGAAGGTGAATCAAAACTTCATTTACAAGGTAAAATTCAATTGTTTGAATGGCTACAAAAGCTTAGGCTTAAAGTGGAGCTGGAGCCCTATTTAACAGAGCTTTCTCAGCGTCCAGATTTACTTGTTGCTTTTGACAATAACAACTTCGCACTGGAATTTCAATGTAGCCCCATTACTCATGATAAATGGCAAAAACGGACAATAGGCTATGAAACAAATAACATACAACCAATTTGGCTCTTTCTAACTCCTCAAAGGAACGAAGCAATCACTGGTATTAGAAAAATAAGCATTTCCCCATTACTACAAAAGTCATTTATGACCACTTCAACAGGCCTTCCTTATTTAATGACCTTTAATGCCAAAACTGCACAATTTGTTTATTGGACGAATCTCCTCCATGTCCATGGGCATACTTTTATAGGTAAAGTACAAAAAATCTCAATAAAACAACAACGCTTTCCATTTTATATACCAACTTGTATTTCCTTAGAAGAATTTCAACAGTATTGGCAGCTATATAAACGTGCTTGCCAGCAATTTGCAAATAGGCGCCTCCTACAAAGTAAGCAGGGCGTACATGATTCATTTTTACGAAGTTGTTATGAGATGAATTTTTCTATTTCGGCACTGCCCTCTTATATCGGTATTCCCGTAAAAGAAGGGACAGCCATCTCGTTATTTGCGAGTGAATGGCAAACTATGCTGTGGTTTTTTAGTCAACAGTTAGGTTTAGAGCCTTATGATCTAAAAAAACACCATATACAAGATTTTCTAATTCAATATCACTTAAAGTATACAGGACAGGCAGTAAAGGCTGTTCAACAATATAGCCGAATATTGAAAGGAATAAAACAAGATCAGAAACTACAGGATATTTGTGAGCAAGTGTACGCACAATTATTTGCAATTGCCGCAATATACTGAGAAAATATGAGAGTATAGGGAAAAAAGCACATATAAAGGGGGCTGGCATGCACATGGCTAGTAACAGTAATCAAATTTTGGTAAGAAATGAAGTACCGAAAGAATTAACATGGCGATTAGAGGACATTTTTGCATCTGACGCACTTTGGGAAGAGGAGTTTAAGGAAGTTGCAGAACTTGCTAAAAAAGCATCTAGTTTTGCAGGAACTTTAAATAATGGGGCACAGGCATTATTAGCGGCTTTACAGTATCACGACCATATTTATGAACGTGCAATGAAGCTCTACACATATGCTCATATGCGTTACGATCAGGATACGACAAATAGTTTTTATCAAGATATGAATAGCCGTATACAAACATTAGCAACTAGTATTTCTGCGGGGCTATCATTTTTAACGCCAGAAATTTTGGCATTAAATGAGGAAACAATTGAAAGCTATTTAGCTGAAAGTCAAGACCTACAATTATATAAGCAATCTTTAAAAGAGATTACAATGGCACGTCCACATGTCTTACCAGCGGAACAGGAAGCATTACTGGCTCAAATGTCTGAGGTCACTGGCACTGCATCTAATACATTTAGCATGTTAAATAATGCGGATTTGGAGTTCCCTTTTGTAAAAAATGAAGAAGGGGAAGAAGTACAACTTACACATGGTAACTATATTAAGTTTTTAGAGAGCAAAGATCGCTCAGTTCGTGAAGGGGCGTTTAAAGCCATGTACGAAACATATGGCAAGTTTAAAAACACGTTTTCTTCAACACTAACAGGGAATGTGAAGAAACATAATGTGAGCGCTCGTATTCGCCATTATGACTCAGCACGTGAGGCAGCGATGTCTAATAATTTCATTCCTGAAAATGTTTACGATCAATTAGTAGAAACCATCCATAAGCATTTACCTGCAATGCAGCGTTATATTTCGTTACGTAAGAAGCTTTTAGGTGTGGATGAATTGCATATGTGGGATTTATTTGCACCACTTGTAAAAGAAGTAGAAATGAAGGTTACTTACGACGAAGCTAAGGATATTTTAGTGAAGGCTTTAGCACCATTAGGAGAGGAATATCAAAATATCGTACAAAACGGACTAGATAACCGTTGGGTAGATGTTTTAGAGAATAAAGGGAAACGAAGTGGTGCATACTCGTCCGGTGCCTATGGAACAAATCCTTATATCCTAATGAATTGGCAAGATAATGTGAATAATCTATTTACGTTGGCACATGAATTTGGTCATAGTGTTCATAGTTATTATTCAAGAAATAATCAGCCATTTGTTTACGGGGATTATTCTATTTTTGTGGCTGAGGTTGCTTCGACATGTAATGAAGAATTATTAAATGACTATTTACTCAAAACCATTGATGACCCTCAACAAAAAATCTATTTATTAAATCATTGGTTAGATGGTTTCAGAAGTACAGTTTTCAGACAAACAATGTTTGCTGAGTTCGAACATCTAATTCATCAAATGGATAAAAACGGTGAATCTTTGACAGCTGATCGATTGACTGAAGTGTATTATGAACTTAATAAAAAGTACTTCGGTGATGATATGGCTGTGGATGAGGAAATTGGTTTAGAGTGGGCTCGCATTCCGCACTTCTACTATAATTACTATGTTTATCAATATGCGACAGGTAAATCAGCAGCTACAGCATTGAGTAAACAGATTTTAGAGGAGGGTAAACCGGCTGTAGAACGTTATATTAATAACTTCTTAAAAGCAGGTTGCTCGGATTTCCCAATTGAAGTATTAAAGGCAGCAGGTGTTGATATGAACGTTGCGAAGCCAATAGAGGATGCTTGTAAAGTATTTGAAGATCGTTTAAATGAATTAGAAAAATTATTGTTGAATAACTAATTAATGAGGCTATAGGAATATTCCTATAGCCTCATTTTTTTTATAGGTAGCTTTATTTGAAAGGAAAGAATAATGATTTTTTTTGATTTCTAAATACTTTAAAAGAGTGCATCTAGGAAAAATACTGTTTGAAATCGCTTTCTATTTGACAAATTTGTGAATCTAGTATTGGATTCATTGCTAAATATATTATTCCGTGATAGAGTAATTCTTGTGAAATAAATCACAAAACAAACATACACCCCTTTGTTTGAACGTGAACATTTCTCCCATCCCCTTTGTGAAAAAGAAGCGTCTCTATCGGTCGAGGATAGAGGCGTTTCTTTGTTTTTTTATAGTATAAAATAAGGACTCAACTAATGATTAGTTAAGTCCTTAACGTTTATTATTTAAGACGCCATAAAGTAGCGTGAGTTGTCTGGATTCGTTCAATCTTTTGTTGCAGCATACGTTTCTTTAGTTCACGTTCAGCTGCTTGTTCTGTTAATGAATAGATAAATGCTATTTCATTTGTAGAAAGTGTATGGAATTTTGAAAATAAGTCCTCTATTGATGGTAAAGGCTGACGTACCAGCTGTTCATTGAGCATTTCTTGTAAAATATGTTCATAAACTTCATAGGCATAGCTACCACTAACTTTTAGTCCCTCATCTTCAATACATTCATTGAAAAATACAATACTAGGGACTTCGTCAACTTCCATTTCACGTTTAATGTATAAATCACATTGGAAAGCGCGTGCTGCTTCCTTTGAACCGAAGTCAACGGTGAATTCAGTCATATCTAATTGAATATCCTCTGCGATTTTTAAAAGAGTAGCATAGGAGTTTACATCTTGATGGCTTAGTAATACATATTCTTGTAATTTCGATAAATATCGTGCTCCGGCGCGTTTTCCCTGTAATTCGGCCGCTTTAATAGCGATAGAAGGTAATACAGGATGATTAATATCTAGCTCTATGCCTGAGATACAGCCCTTTACACGCTTACTTAAGCAGTTTAAAGAAGTAAGCTCAGTGCTTAAAACAAAACGCCAAGTGAAGTAATGGTTGTATTCAAGCTGTAATTTACGGAGCACAGCTTGCATGCTAAAAGCTTCAGGACAAAGTGGATCTACGAAAATATACAATTCAATAGGCTTATTGGCAGTAGAAATCGTTGGCGTTGGTTCTTGTAGCATTTGAATATTATTCACGTAACAATTCCCCCTCATCGTCATTAGGCGTATTAACCATGTGATGAGCTGTTAATACTAAACGTTGATAATAAGTTTCACGGAACTTTCCTTCCAAACCTACTTCATCCATAGCTTCTGACATACATTCCAGCCAAGCCTGTGCGCGGTCTGGTGTAATTGGAAAATTCATATGACGTGCACGCATCATTGGATGTCCATGTTCTTCAGTAAAGAGATTAGGTCCACCTAAATACTGTGTTTGAAATTGAATTTGCTTACGGGCTGTCTCTGTCAAATCCTTTGGAAAGATTGGAATAAGATCAGGATGCTGAGCAACTCTTTTATAGAACGCATGAATAAGCCCTGCCAGTTTTTCAGCCCCCAGCTCCTCATAAGGAACAGTGTATTTTCGACTCATAGGTTATATGCTCCTTTAATTCTTTATATCGTAAAGTACCATTTATATACTCCGTCATCAGTAAAATGTGAATTTCTTGTGACTACCTTCATTCTATCAACGTCTTTTCGTTTTCACAAATAAAGAGCTCTTTCGAATTGTTGTTCGCTATAAAAGCACAAATTTCACCACAGCGGGTGAAATTTGTTGGAAAAAAGATAGATAGTAGGAATAATGCGATTACACTGTGAAGTAATTCATCACTTTTTTGACATAATTCTGTGTTTCTTTGAAAGGAGGAATGCCTCCATATTTTGTGACACGAGAAGCGCCTGCATTATAGGCAGCTAATGCTAGTGTAGGATCATTATCAAACTTATCTAGCATTTGACGCAAATACTTTGCCCCAGCCATAATATTTTGTTCTGGATCAAAAGCATTCGTAACCCCTAGATACTGTGCTGTGCGAGGCATTAATTGCATCAAGCCTTGCGCGCCTGCATGACTAACAACGGATGGATTAAAATTGGATTCCTGCTTAATGACGGCTGCAATAAGTTTTTCAGGCACACCATATGTAGCTGATGCTTTTTCGATAATAGCAGCATATTGATCTGCTCCTGCCAAAGAGTTTGCATAGGCAGTTGAGCCAATTACATGATCAGAAACATAGGAGTCGAGTTTTGTATTCCCATAAGAGGTTGCTAATGCCTGCTTAACAGAATCAGGAATGTACACAGCATTAGAACCTTTGTATAACAATGATTCAAGTGTAGCTTCTGATGTATTAGCCAACTGATTGAAGATATCAGCGTTTGCTGTGCCTCCACCTAGTAGGCTCGATAATGTGGCATTGCTAGCAGTTGAAGCATCTCCCAATAATTCATTCATCATGTCAGAAAAAATAGATTGATTGTCTGTTAAAGCGTTTGTAGATGAACCATCTGTCGAACCAAGTGTTTGTAATGCTTGAATCTCCATTAAAGATCTTAGTGATTGAATATCCAAGAGGTTAGTCACCTTTCTTTTTAAACTATTATGAATTTTGCTGCTGTAAAGCCTTCATGAAGCGGGCGATTTTCTTATCAGTTTCTTGCTTTTGAATACCATGTTGTTGTAAAAATTCGTCGAAGATTGCTTTCCCTTTTATGGCATCTTTTGCTTCATATTCTACCTCATAATCGTCGCACTGCAAATAGTAAGAATGGTCAAAAACAAGAAGCCCCTCTTTATACGGAATTTCGACACGATCTGTAGTAAGCGAACCAAACACACGTAATTGGTCTAAAGGAATGCTATGAATGGCAAGTTTTTTGGCGACCTCTTGAGCGAAAAAGCCTTCGCCCTTCAGCATTTTCTGAGCTTGAGCCGCTGTTAATTGATCTGTAGTTTCAAGGTGGGCATGCTCAGTATTTTTTTCTTTAAGTGTACATTCATAATATTCACCAATTTGTCTAATACGCAATCCACTTTGTAGCTTGCGAATAGCCTGAGTAGCTGTGTCGAAATAATGATTTGTTTGACGATGAATAGCATTTTTATGAATGTGGAAATCTTGTAACAGTTGCTCGTATTGATGTTTAGTTAGGAGATTTTTAAACTCGATTTCAATTTCTTGTGTCATATTTATTCACCTATTTATTTTTTTATTTTTCATTCGCTGTTTCGCTTGATTTAACATTTACACACTGCAACTATTTACCCTCTGTGCTAAAATAAGAGGAAGAGTACAACGAAAAGGGGAACCGCACGTGCGTAAAATTTACACAATAGAAACATCGAATTTTGAACAAGATCAACTTCATTTTAGTTTAAACGACAATGAAGTAAATTTACAGTTAAAACCTGCTGGACAACTTATTGCAGATTCAGATGATTTTGCATTTATTTATTTACTGGATGCAGGTGAAGACTATCATTACTTGCGTTTTCCACCGAGTAGTTGGGAGAATCTTGTACATATTTTACAAAAAAAGAAAGATCCAATACTACGAATAAATGATGAAGCAATCGAGCTTATTAATTTCTACGATGAATTGGAAATGCTCGTGTATAATATTGAAGGAAATTACAATTACGGGGCAGAATTTGTCCAAACAGTGGAACAACACTTCAAGGCAATTCTCGCTGAATAGAAAGACAAAACGAACAGACGGTGTTCGATACCGAATGTCGGGAGGTTTTTGTGATGGGACAATGGGAAATATTTTTAAGTCCTTATAAACAAGCAGTAGATGAACTAAAAGTAAAATTAAAGGGCATGCGTTCACAATTTGGTATTGTTAATGCCAATTCACCTATCGAATTTGTAACAGGACGTGTGAAGCCCTTAGCAAGTATATATGATAAAACATTGGAAAAAGGGTTAGCCTTTGAGCCATCTAAACAACTTGGTGATGAACTCGGTGATATTGCCGGTCTTCGAATTATGTGTCAATTTGTGGATGATATTGCTACAGTAACTGAGCTTATCCGTCAACGAAAAGATATGCGTGTAGTGGAAGAACGCGATTATATTACACATAATAAACCAAGTGGTTATCGCTCTTACCATATGATTGTTGAATACCCTGTTGAAACGATTCAGGGCAAAAAGGTAGTGTTAGCCGAAATCCAAATACGAACACTCGCTATGAATTTTTGGGCATCTATTGAGCACTCTTTAAATTATAAATATAAGGGCATGTTCCCAGAGGAAATAAAAAATCGCTTGCAAAGTGCTGCTGAGGCAGCATTTCGCTTGGATGAGGAAATGTCATCTATTCGTAGTGAAATTCAAGAAGCGCAGGCGTATTTCAGCGAATATAAGGAAGCATCGAATCCTAATTTATTATCGGAGAAGGAGCGTGACTAACAATGAAATTTGCGATTCAATCACGTCGAGATGCACAATCCAATGAACTAATGGAGCTAGCTAAAACCTACTTACAGGATTTTGGCTTAACTTATGATGAGGAAGCACCAGAAATCGTTGTCTCTATTGGTGGAGATGGGACACTTTTACATGCCTTTCATCGATATTCTCATTTATTAGATCAAGTGGCATTTGTGGGCATCCATACAGGACATCTAGGTTTTTATGCAGACTGGAAGCCATCTGAATTAGAAAAGTTAGTTTTGTCCATTGCTAAAAAGGATTTTAATGTGGTGGAATATCCACTGTTAGAAGTGAAGGTGGAGCATCATAATGCAGCATCGAATACGTATCTAGCTTTAAACGAGGCAACAGTTAAATCGCCAGATGTAACACTTGTCATGGACGTTGAGCTAAATGGCAATCAATTTGAACGTTTCAGAGGAGATGGTCTTTGTGTGTCAACTCCTTCTGGAAGTACAGCCTACAATAAAGCGCTTGGTGGGGCAATCATTCATCCAACTTTAGCAGCACTTCAAATTACAGAAATCGCATCCATTAATAATCGTGTATTCAGGACAGTTGGTTCTCCATTAATTTTACCCGCTCACCATCATTGTGTATTACGTCCAGTAAATGAACAAAACTTTAATATGACAGTGGACCATTTACAAATTACACAGGGTGATGTAAAGGCAATTGTATTTAACGTGGCTAATGAAAGGGTACGTTTCGCACGTTTCCGTCCATTCCCATTTTGGGAACGTGTGCATGAATCATTCGTTGCAAATGAGTAAGACGGATACTAGATTTACATTGCGCTTTGTGGCTAAGAAAGAGGGTCAATTATTACGAGAAGCCCTACAAGAATGGCGTATATCTAAGCGAGCACTAACTGCTATAAAGTTCAATGGAGGGTTATTGACGGTCAATGGGATTGAACGAAATGTAAGATATGCCCTTCAAGTTGATGATTGTGTAGAAGTGACATTTCCTCCTGAGGAAAAGAGTGAGGGGCTCACGAGCGAACATGGAGATTTGGCTATAGTATATGAAGATGATACAATCTTGGTGTTAAATAAACCTGCTAACCAAAGCACCATCCCCTCACGTGAACACCCAACCAATAGTATTGCCAATCTTGTTTGTGGCTACTTTGAGCAGCAAGGATTAGCATCCACTGCTCATATTATAACGAGACTTGACCGAGATACATCAGGTTTACTCTGTATTGCCAAGCATGCACACATTCATCATTTAACAGGCTTGGCTCAGCGTAATGGTGAGATTTCAAGGAAATATGAGGCAATTGTCCACGGACATGTTCATCAGGATAGCCAATCAATCGTAGCACCAATTGGGCGTAAAGAAACGAGCATTATTGAGCGAGAGGTTCGTGAAGATGGGCAATATGCTCATACAGATGTAACTGTAATACAACGTTTTTACTTAGGGGCTGAACCGATGACACATATAGGGCTTACATTGCATACAGGACGTACACATCAAATTCGTGTCCATATGTCGTCGTTAGGTCATCCACTTGTTGGCGATGAGCTTTATGGAGGAAGTCGACTTCATATGGACCGTCAGGCACTACATTGTGTGTCCTTAAATATGACACATCCCTTAACAAGTGAACATTTGCAGTTCACAAGTATGCTTAATGAAGATATGCAAAATTTACTTAAAGAATCTTCCACTTAAAATTATGAAAAGGAGATGTTCGCACAACGGGCATCTCCTTATCATTTTTGATAGTAAATAAAGGGTTCTTTACGCGTTTTTCATCTTCTAAGTACAAATATAAGGTATAGTCAAATAGAAAACATCACGATTTTTAAGAATGGAATTCCATTATATTGAAGCCATACAAATCCTCATGAAAATAAACAAAAAAGGGTTTGCAGAAGGGAATAATACGCTCTATTATATAGAAGGTAGATTTACGGTATTGTCCGTAACAAAGATGGATAGTTCGGAAGGAGGGGACAAGCATGATAGAGGATAGAAATGAAAAGGATGATGTGCAATTTGACGAAGCACATTTACGAGAAATGCTCGAAGCACATAATATTGACGCATTCCGTGATGAGTTTTTAGAACTTCATCCATATGATCAGGCAACGTTTTACGAAAAGGTGGAACCTGACATAAGGAAAATCATCTATTCGTTCTTGTCTCCGACAGAAATGGCTGATATTTTTGAGGCAATCGATATTGAAGATGATGAGTATAAAGCGTATCTAGCTGAAATGGATCCATCTTATGGGGCGGAAATGCTTTCTCATATGTATGCAGATGATGCAGCAGATGTTTTAAATGAACTGGATATGGAGCAACGTGAAAGTTATCTGGAAATGATGGATGAGGAAACGGCTGAGGAAATTAATGAGCTATTAAGCTATGATGAATACACGGCTGGTTCCATTATGACAACTGAATATGTCGCTATTCCAGAAAACTCTACAGTGCGTTCAGCCATGGCAATTTTACGTAAAGAGGCACCAGATGCAGAGACCATTTATTATATATTCGTAGTAGATGAAGAGCACCGCTTGACAGGTGTTATTTCATTAAGAGATTTAATTATTGCTGAAGAGGATACACTTATTCGTTCTATTATGAATGAACGTGTCGTTATGGTACATGTAGGAGATGATCAAGAGGAAGTCGCACATATTATGAAGGATTATAATTTCTTAGCGACACCTGTTATTGATGACAAAGGTGAATTACTTGGGATTATCACAGTCGATGATATTATTGATGTTATGGATGAAGAAGCGTCTGAGGATTACTCTAAGTTAGCCGGTATTTCCGATATGGATAAATTTGATGTCACACCATTCCAAGCTGCTAGAAAACGTTTGCCATGGTTAGTGGTACTACTGTTTTTAGGAATGCTAACAGCAAATTTAATGGGCCAATTTGAAGATACTTTAGATAAGGTTGCCTTATTGGCTGTCTTTATTCCGTTGATTTCAGGAACATCCGGAAATAGTGGAACACAAGCTTTGGCCGTAGCCATTCGTGGTATTGCTACAGGAGATGTAGAAGAACATAGTAAATTCAAATTACTACTACGAGAAGCGGGCACAGGCTTAATGTCAGGAATTGTTTGCGGCTTAATTGTCATTGGTATCGTTTATTTTTGGAAGCAAGAACTAGTACTTGGGATGTTAGTAGGTGCCGCACTTTGTGGCTCGATTTTAGTTGCGACATTAGCAGGCTCTTTTATTCCATTGTTAATGCATCGATTGAAAATAGACCCAGCTGTTGCTTCTGGCCCGTTTATTACAACTTTAAATGATATTACCAGTATTTTAATTTATTTAGGTTTAGCAACGGTTTTCTTAAGTCAAATAGGCTAAGAACCAAATTACTTTCCTTCGCATATTGTATGGAAAAAGGGGAAGTGAGTATTGTGGATCAAGAACCACGCTTGTTTATAAAATCACCATCATATTTTTTAAATATTTCTAAGGTGTTGCATGAACTTGATTTGGATGAAAGTACATCTGTATACGTAAAGGACCATACTTATGTAGAGGAAACAGTTGAAGAGGAAGACGTTGTAAAGGATGTGCAGGTAGATCCGTATTTACTAAAACAACTTCAATTTTTAGAGAAACCATTTCGTCAGCGCGCCTATCAGCCACTTTTAGTTTGTTTAAAAGATGGTAGAAAATTAACGGGCTCTGCTTCAGATGTACAAAATGATTCTTTAATGCTTACCTCACTCGAATTAAAAACACAGGAAATCATTTATTTTGAAGATATAAAACAAGTACTATGGCGTGGCAGACAATTACCAACATTATAAAAAAAGTGTACAGCAGAGGATGCTGTACACTTTTTTTATGTGTGTGTGTCAAAGGTGAAAGAAATTAGTCACAAATCCCTAAGTCAACATCAGCGATACATTGTACAGCACAGAAGCAAGATAAGTCTACAGTAATACAGCTATCTGTTGAGTTCCAATCATCCACTTTACAGATTTTTTTCATATTTACGCAACAGCCGTCACGACTTAATAAATCTACTGTACTTTCGCTAGAATCGAATGTACATAGAGGCTCTAAAACACGTAAAGTCGCACAACACTCATCAAACATATCTTCAACGCGGAAGAATACGGATGTACAAATACAAGGATCTGCAGTTGGGGAATTAAAGAATGCTTTGAAAGGAGTACCGTCTTTTGTAATTAACATAAATACACGTGTATCTGCTTGAGAGCGTGCAGGACTAACAATCCCGCCTAGTGGTTCTAAGAAACAGTTAGCTGTACATGGAGAACACTCATCTCGCACCGCTTGATTTTGAATATCTAAAATAGCGCGAACTACGTCACAAACGCAGCCTGCTGAATGGATTGGTCCAATAGGATTTGTTGGCTTACCACAACCCATATTGTCACCTCCTTTCCTCGTTACTACTTCTACAATATGTACTTTTCAAATTTGGACTCGGGCTATTGTATATATGAATAGTTTTTTTATGTGTGGAGAAACTTTAAAGAAAAGGAGGGTAAAACTTGAGGCTACTTGGAATGACGTTACCTCTCTTAGTCGTTTTATTGCTGTTAAATGGTTGTGCTGAAAAAGAAAAATTTATCGTCTACGGTCCATCTCAGAATGGAAGTGAAGTCGAAGCCCTTATAAAAGAAGAGGACTATGTGGAACGTTCAACCGTTATCCATTATGACGATAGTATGCTTGTTGCAGTACAAATTAAACCATGGGAAAAGTGGAAAAAGACTAAGTTAGAGAAAAAGTTGCAAAAAAAATTTGATGAGAAATATCCAAATAAAGATGTGTTTGTCTCAGCTGATTATAAAATTTTTTATGAAGCCAATAAAATAAAAAAGGATAAGATTGAAGATAATAAATTGAGCGATAAAATTAAAGAACTTAAAGAGCTTGCAAAGGAGAAGACATAAATGGAAAAAGAGCAATATCAGCAATTGGAGCAAAATGTAACACCAAAGCCTCCATATATAAAGAATGTAGCAAAGGCGTTTTTTGTCGGTGGTCTTATTTGTACAATTGGCCAAGCTGTGTCCCTTTTTTATATTATTTTCTTCAATTTTACAGAAGCCACAGCTGGTAATCCAACCGTAGCAACAATGGTATTCTTTGCCATGTTGCTCACAGGGCTTGGTCTATATAAAAGAATTGGCCAATTTGCTGGGGCAGGCTCATCAGTACCAGTAACCGGATTTGGTAATGCTGTAATTTCCGCAGCTATTGAGCATAGATCAGAAGGCTTAGTATTAGGAGTTGGCGGTAATTTATTTAAACTAGCAGGATCAGTGGTTTTATTTGGGGTAGTCGCAGCATTTTTCGTAGCACTTATTAAATATATCTTCGTGGTGATAGGAGTGGTTTCATGGTAATCATTTTTCAATCGAAACCATCCCTATTAGCAGGGGGTGTTGTAGCAGGACCTTTAGAGAACCGGAGTATTTTTAGTCAGTATTTTGATGCTGTTTATGATGATGAGCGTTGGCAAATGAAAACCAATGAACAGGGGCATCGTAAAATGATTGAAGAAGCCTGTGATGCGGCTATGAAGAAAATGAAGGTACAAAGTGGAGATATTGATTATTTAATGGGTGGGGATTTGGTCAATCAAATGACACCGACCAATTTTGCTGCAAGAGATTTGGAAATCCCGTTTATTGGATTGTTTTCTGCATGTGCCACCTCCATTTCTTCTGTCATTATTGCCTGTCTGTTAACAGAGTTAGGTGCTGCTAATTTTTCATTAGCGGGTGCATCAAGTCAGCATAATGCGATAGAACGTCAATTTCGTTATCCTATCAATTACGGTGCACAAAAGCCACAAACTGCTCAATGGACTGTAACAGCAGCTGGCTATGCGCTAATCGGTAAACACCGTGAAGATTATCCCTCTATCGAAGCCGCCACAATTGGAAAGTCTGTTGATTACGGTATGGATGATCCTTTCCATATGGGTGCTGCAATGGCACCAGCTGCCTTTCAAACGATTCAATCTCATTTACAACAACGCAATCAAAAAATTTATCATTACGATTTAATTTTAACGGGCGATTTAGGTCAGCTGGGCTTAAAGCTTTTGAAGGGTATGCTAGTTGAAAATGGTGTGAAAAATGAGGAGCTAACCCTGCTGCGTGATGCAGGCGCTGAGTTTTATGGACAAGATGAATCCTTTCAATCAGGGGCAAGTGGTGCAGGCTGTTCAGCAGCTGTTTTTTTTAGTTACGTTCTCCAACAGATGCGAGCGGGTAGCTATAAGCGTGTATTACTAGTAGCAACTGGGGCATTATTGTCTCCACTATCGTTTCAACAGGGTGAGACGATTCCATGTACGGCGCATGCGATCGAAATTACAATGAAATGAGGCATAAATTATGGTAATGACATTTGTATTTGCATTTATTGTTGGAGGCATTATTTGCGTCATCGGCCAATTATTAATGGATGTCGGTAATTTAACACCGGCTCATACATTAAGTACACTCGTTGTCCTCGGTGCTATATTGGATGGCATGGGGTTATATGAGCCATTAATTAATTTTGCTGGCGCAGGAGCTACCGTACCCATTACCTCTTTTGGTAATTCACTAACACACGGAGCAATGGCTGAGGCAGAAAAGCATGGACTGGTTGGCGTCTTAACAGGAATGTTTAAAGTAACAAGCTCAGGTATCAGTGCTGCTATTGTTTTCGCCTTTATCGGTGCATTAATTTTTAAGCCTAAAGGAAATATCGACTAGACGAATACCCCTCCCATTTCTACAACCAAAACATATTATAGGTTGTAGAAGGGAGGGGTGCTTTTATGGGATATCAAGGCTGGTCCTCACAACCGTATGGAAATAATGTTGGTGGGTGGAACAATAGCTATTGCGGAGGCAATAACTATAGTTATTGTGGAGGCAACAACTCTGGCTATGGTTCAACATTTGTTCTAATCGTTGTTCTATTTATTCTTTTAATTATTGTTGGCGCTACTTACATCTAATTTGATGAACATATTGTAAAGGCTTTAACTCTTATTTAGAGGGTTCACACCTAAATAAAGTTAAGGCCTCCACCATTTGTGAATGCTTCGGGCAAGTCGCAAGGTCAATTTGAGTTTTAATGATAGGAGGGAAAACATGCATCGCTCGTTATTTAATTCAATTGAGCAAAAAACAGGTGTTTCGATGGATGAAATCTTCGCATTAGCCAATGCCATTCAACATGCGGATTTTACAAGTGAAAAACAAGTAAGAAAAATCGTACGACGTGTTGCTAAAATATCTAACAGAACGATTACACAAGAGTTAGAGGATAAATTAGTACAATCTATTATTCAAGATGGAGCATCACTAGATTTCGATAAAATCACTAGAATGATGAAGTAGCGCATGGCATATCTACTTGGCAAAGCAGCTTGTTACGATAGAGTAGATAAATGGTGGCAAGCGAATTTTAGTTTAAAAAAGGGTGTTACGACATTGAACAATATCGTAACACCCTTTCATTAAATTTTTTTCTCCATTGCTCGATGTGGGATACCAGCATCCAAAAATTCTGGAGAAGTTACCGCATAGCCAAGCTTTTCATAAAAGGGAATCGCATGGCTTTGCGCGTGAAGCTTCAATGTTTCTTTAGAGATGAAAATGGCATATTTCTCCATTTCTCTCATTATTAAAGCCCCTAGTTTTTTACCGCGTTGAGATTGTAAAATACAAACCCGTTCAATTTTTGCTGTATTCTTTTCAATACTACGTAAACGAGCTGCTCCTACAGGCTCATCATCATCATACATAATAAAATGCGTTGCAGCTGCATCTTCAGCATCACATTCCAAGTGGAGTGGAACGCCTTGCTCTTCAACAAATACTTTTTTTCGTACAGCAAACGCATCATCATGTTCTTCCTTTGTTTCAACAATCTTAACGTTATACAATCATCACTCAGCTCCAGACAAACGGAATGTTTCGTATGTTGTCCATGAACCATCTTCTAATTGATATAAAAGATGAATGCGATCAATTGTATCCTTTTCATCTACACCAGTCATACGTAATTGACCAAAAATGTCGTCATGCTCGGAATCTGACATTTTTTGAGCGATTGTAATATGAGGTACAAATACATGTTTTGTTTCCCCATAAGAAATATTTTCTTGGATTTCATGTTGGAAAGCAGCTAATTGTTCAGTTGGCTCAATGCGGAAATAAATAGCATTGGTTGTAGGGAAAAACGAACTGATGCGTGATGCATGAATGTTTAAAGGCGCATATTTAGCAGCAAGTTCATCTAATTGCTTAACGATGGTTTGAATTTCTTCTTCAGACGCATCAAAGCTGTCTTTTAACGTCATATGCGGTGTAATCTTCGCGAAATGGGGATCATATCGTTTGCGATACGTGTTCGCTAAATCTTGCAATTTTTTTGATGGAAATGCCACAATACCGTACTTCATAGTCCATTACCTCCCGTAAATAAACAATTTTTCTATTTAAGTATATCAGAAAATCCACTTTTCGTAATTTAATCACTCACATTAATTAAAATTTTCAATTAATGCACGTCGAAGGTCGGGTTTCCAATATTTCCATGTATGATTGCCATCAAACTCGTCATAAAATATAGAAAACCCTTTATGAATCATAAGATCATGGAGCTGACGATTAGGTGTTAAAAAATCCTTCACAGATTTATCCATAGTGACTACTTGATCTTCACCCTTGCCAACTATATGGTAAATAGAAATGGCTGCTGGATCTTTGAAGTTTTCGACAGCCTTCAAAACTTCCTCATCCACGTATGGTGATTGTAGAATAACCTTACCGAAAATACTTGGATACTTTAATGCGGCCATTAAGGAAGCTGTAGCAGCCATCGAATCTCCAATCACTCCGCGACTCATACCCATTTGATACGTGGAAAATTCGTTATCTAAATAAGGTACTAGCTCATGTGCTAAAAAGCGAAGGTAAGCTTCATGCTGCTCACCGCTAGGAATATATTTATGACGTCGATCGTTAATATCTTTGTATGGAACAAATGCAATAATTAAATTTTCGATTTCATAGTCATCAATCAGTTCATCAGCTAGTTTTGTAATACCGCCAAGCTGGAAATAATCTTTACCATCCGATGCGATTAGAATGTTGTATTTATATAGTGGAGAATAATTTGCAGGAACATAAATATAGAGCTGTAATTCTTCCTGTAATGCTTCACTATAGAATGTTAAATCCTGTACTGTTCCCTTATCCAATGATGACACTCCTTCTTGTGTTTGTAACAAAATTGTACCATATTACAAAAGTAAAGGTATAATAGGTTGGGCTAGCACTATACTAGCAATAAAATCGAAATGAGGGGTAGCTATGCATAATAAAAGTATCCGTGTGCACTCTGATGAAGTAGCCAAGGCAGCACATGCTGCGTTAATTCGTAGAGGTGTAGCGATTGAGGATATCGCAAAAATTGTTTACGAAATGCAAAAAACCTATAATGAAGGTTTAACACTGGATCATTGTGTTCATTCGGTTGAGCGTGTACTGCGTAAACGAGAAGTGCAACATGCACTTTTAGTAGGGATTGAATTAGATGAGCTAGCTGAGAAAAAATTATTATCATCACCATTACAGCAAATTATTGAATCTGATGAAGGCTTATTTGGTGTGGATGAAACGATCGCACTAGGATCTGTATTTACATATGGCAGCATTGCAGTAACTACTTTTGGTCATTTAGACAAGCAAAAAATTGGGATTATTAAAAAATTAGATACAGAGCCTGGGCATCACGTTAATACGTTTTTAGATGATTTAGTTGGCAGTATCGCGGCTTCTGCAGCATCTCGCATTGCTCATCGTATGCGTGATTTAGAGGAAGAGGGCGAAACATTTGCAGATATCGAGCCAGAAGAGCTAGGACCAAAACCAAAATCACATAATGAAATATAAAATGAGTTTCTACTATAAAAAAAGAGCCTTTTACAATATGGAGAAGGGTAGACAAAAGCCATTGAGTTTTATTCTCAATGGCTTTTCTCATTTTTATCCTAACTATAAAGAAGACTCATATAACATCACTTTATATTACTTTTTATCGTTATAGGCTTTTAAAAATTCTTTTACTTTTTCGCTATTTGCTTCGAGTTTTAACCCAGTGTCAATTAAAGGAGATACAGTTGATACGGCAGGTTTTTTATTGCCTTGGTAATAGCTAATGAACTCGTCTTGGTTGATGGAGTACAAAATCGCTTTACGTAAATCAGCTGAATCGGAAACTGCACGACCAGATGTATTCATTTGTAAATAAGAAACAGCATTGCTATCGGCTGTATTTAAAGTTAATTTATCGTCTGAATTCACAATATCTAGCTTTGTTTCTGGAACTGTTTGAAGAACATGAATTTCTCCATTCCGTAATGCTGATAAAGCACTATCAACATCAGAGATGAAACGAACATTGATTTTTGAAATTTTTGGTTCATACTCACTACCAGCACGGTATGCAGGGTTTTTCACAAATTGTGCTTCATAATCATTTTTCTTTACTAAAATATAAGGACCACTTGCATAAAGCTGGTTGTTAAAAGTTGCAGAACCTTCAGTTACCGTAGCTTGATCACCATAGGCAATATCTTTGTCAGGGTTATAGTTAGCTACATCATACGTATTTATACTTGTTACTTGTTTTTCAGATACAATACCACCAGATTGGTGTGCTAAATAATTTAACACTTGTGGAAATGGTGTTGGTGTTGTAATTTTAACGACTTGATATGAACCAGAAGCATTGTTAACAGCCCCTTTGTCCTTTGCTAATTGCGCTACAGAGGCAGGGAGATTTTGTGATAATGCTTCGAGAACTGTTTGATCAGAGCCAGATACTTTTTTATTTTGTAATTCAGCTAAATCTGAAACAATCTCTACAGTTTCAATATTTTCATGGATACTATAAGTACGGTGATCTGGTACTGAATTAGCGTCTTTAGCACGGTTTAATGAGAATACCACATCTTCAGCAGACACTAAATCACCTGTATCAACAGCTGCGCCATCTTTCACTGCTGCGAAATGAATATCGTCGCGTAAAATAAAGTAATAGTCTTGATTGCCTTCTGCCATAACATGGTTATAAGATAATGAACCATCTGAAACAACGTCATCAGTGTCTGTTAAATTAACAAGACGAACATACATATTTGTA
The DNA here is from genome assembly GCF_057773605.1 of Lysinibacillus sp. F12. Lineage (NCBI taxonomy): Bacteria > Bacillati > Bacillota > Bacilli > Caryophanales > Bacillaceae > Lysinibacillus > Lysinibacillus sp. F12. Next base: position 1,308,110 of record NZ_JBYMLP010000001.1, on the reverse strand, counting down.
TTTAATGTATTGATGGAACCATCATTCCCTTTAATCGGATCTAGAGAAGTTAGAGAGTTAATTGTTTGGTGTAAAATTAATGGTTCAGTAGCATTTTTAGCTGAATCATTAAATTCGATTTGTTCCCATACTTGCGCACGAGATTTTGGTAAATGAACTGTTTTAGGGTTTACTAGCTCTGAGTAGATTCCCTGATACTTATTGGAAATATATAAAGGTGCAATATAAGCTTGATCAAATACTAATAATTGCTCTAAATCTTTATATTTAGCCGCTGCTTCTTCTCCAGTTAATGTACTAGCCTCATCGATTAGGGCATCTAATTTTGAATCTGCAACAACACTGTAATCTCCACCAGTTTTAAATAATCCACGAACAGCATAGTCCGGGTTACCGGTTACTGTCGTCCAGCTTGAAAGAGCAAGATCATAGTTGCCTGCTTCTTTTTGGGCAGAGAATGAACCGTAATCTGGTTGAATATTAAGCTTTACATCAAAACCGTTTTTTACTAATTGGTCTCGAACAATATTCATATCTTCTTCAGAAGCTGCCATGCCTAATACTTCAATGGCTACTTTGCCCTTGCTCTTGTCACTATCTTTTGAATCTTTATTTCCTTCTACGTCAGTTTTCGTCTGTACACAGCCAGCTAAAGCTAATACTGCGACGAATAAAAATACAAGTAATTTCTTCATAGGTACCTCCAGTTAATTTGTTTTTGGATCTAAAGCATCTCGTAAGCCATCTCCTAAGAAGTTAAAGGAGAGGACAAGAAGCATAATACAAAGACCTGGGAAAATCGCAACATAAGAATGAGTTTCCAGGTACGTACTACCAACTTTTAAAATATTGCCCCATTCCGGGATGTGAGGTTCAATACCAAGCCCTAAAAAACTTAAACTACTTGTTGAAATAACTGCTCCACCAATTGTTAGTGTTGCTTTGACAATCATAGGTGCTAATGAATTAGGAACAATGTGCTTGAAAATAATAGCCGCATCAGATGCTCCCAAAGCTCTGGCAGATTCAACAAATTCATAATTTGCTAATTGCATGACATTTGCTCGCATGGTACGTGCATAGGTTGGGATTGCCCCCACACTAAGTGCAATAATGAGATTGATCGTGTTAGCACCAAATGCAGCAATAATAGCAATGGCCAACAAAATGCCCGGAATAGCATATAAAATATCTAGGCTTCGCATGATGACATTGTCAGTTGTTTTTCCGTAATAGCCGGAAAATGCCCCTAACGCACCTCCGACTAACGCAGGAATAATCGTTGAGAAAAATCCGACGATTAATGAAATACGTGCCCCAAATACAATACGGGAGAATAAATCTCGCCCATAATTATCTGTGCCTAGAGGATATTCTAATGAAGGTGTTTGCAGCAGAGCACCGTAGTTATTTTCTGTAGCAAAGTCATAGTCAAAGGTCCAAGTGCTTGTGACAGACAATGAAAACATAAAGATAATGAAAAATAACCCGAATACAGCCATCGTATTACGTAAAATCTTTTCCCATATTTTTTGCCACTTTTCAATAGAAGAAGGGTTTGCCCTTCTAGCCTTTTGAATAAGACTATAACCTAGTAATGTAGCAAATAGATTACCAGTGAAAGTAGCCAATAGTAATAAAACACCTGGAATAAGCATCCATCTTGGGGCCGCTGTAGGTGTGACAAACTTAACGCATAAAATGGTCATCACGATATAAATAAGCGCAAGTATGAAGAAAACACCCATCGCCAGTAAAAAGGTATCAGTTACATATGGTTTAAATAAGTTCAATGCTGCAATACCAATGATGAATAATTGTGTAATAAAGGCATAAGCAGCAAACGTATATTCGGCAGTCTTTCTTGTGGACACAAGCATAAACGCAAATGATGTAGAAAAAATATTGCCAGAAAGAACTGTTAATAATAGCGGATAGCCGAAAATACGAGTGCTTCTTTGGATCTCACCAAACTTTGCTAAATCCCTTTTTATTCGTAAATTTACAAAAGCCACATAGATCGTAGTAATGGCATAAATAACAAAGAATAGTAGTACAATGGGTCGCCAGCTATGGGTAGAAAAATTATAGCTATAGGCTAGAAACAATAAAGAAAACAGTAAGGAAAAGACAAAGGTAAAATGAGAATTGACATATTCCTGTGTAATCTTCAAGAGTAGTTTGACATGTAAGATGTTTTTCACAGGTGATCCTCCTTTAAGACTTCTTCATTTTCGAGCGAATGCGTGGATCAAAAAAGGCATACATGATATCAATCAATAAATTGACAATGGAAATCGTTATAGCGATATAAACAACGCCTCCAAGGATTGCGGGAATATCAGGAATAAATTGTTTATCAACAATATAGCTACCAATCCCACTAATATTGAACACCTTTTCTGTAACAGATGCGCCTCCCAACATACCTCCAAAAAGAAGTCCAATCACCGTAATAATAGGAATCATGGCATTACGAATGGCATGTTTTGAAATTACTTTAAATTCATTCAAGCCTTTTGCTTTAGCTGTAATAATGTAATCCTCGTGAATCACCTCAAGCATACTAGACCTTGTCATCCTGGCTATGGATGCCGTAATGGATGTCCCCAAGACAATAACTGGCATAATAAGGGATAACCAATTTTGGGGGTTATAGGTCGCTGGAAACCATTGTAGCTTTAACGCGAACGTTAAAATAAAGATTAAACCTTGCCAAAAGCTTGGAATGGATAAACCAATTAAAGCAATAAACATAAAGGTATAATCCAAATACGAATTTGGACGAACCGCTGAAATAATACCTACTGGAATGGCAATAGCAATCGCCATTAACAGTGATAATACGGCTATTTCAAGTGTGACAGGAAATTTATTTGTAATGCTGTGCGTAATATCTTCTTTACCTGCAAAGGATGTGCCTAAGTCAAAAGTAAATAGGCCAGATAGTGAATGCCATAATTGAGATAAATAAGGTTGATCCAAACCATGAATGCGATTAAAGTTGGCGATTTGCTCTGCTGTCGCTTCAACACCGAGCAAGTTTCTGGCTGGATCGAAAGGTGATAGATACAAAATTGTAAACACTAACGTTGCCACTCCAACAATGACAATGAAGCTTTGTAAAATTCTTTCAATGATAAATTGCAAAAACGGGTTCGCACATAAGATTAGCACGACATAAAATAAAACAGCTGGTAGAAAGGTAAGAGCTACAAAATATTTGTTTTTCAGTTGCTGATTAAAAAATTGATCATAAGTTAATGGTTGTATACCTTCATTTTGTAAATCTTGGTCCACTAGCTGTTGAAGCCTTTGTTTGGCTAATTCATTAGCAGTTTGCTGTATTTGCGATGATGACGCAGCCTCTTGAAAAAATGAAGCTTTTGCTATTTCTTGCTGTTCAAATGATTGCTGCCAATGTGCAAATAAACCATTCTCTAAGTAATATTGACTACGCAATTCAAAAGCCTGATCATAAGTATTTGAATGTTTCTTATTCCGATAGATAAAGTATGTAAATGGATGAACCAAAATACTTAAAAGGAAAAGTAGTATATTGTAAGGCTTTTGGTGCATTAGTTTTTGATAAACCATAGAAAAGAACATAAATTCCTTAGGTTTTAAATGATTTTTTGAAGTAACCATGCATTTCCTCCAAGCGTTAATAAAATATTCAACACTATATTGTATAATTCCTATCAGTATTGTAAAGTATGGATTATAGTTGAAAGTAAGTCAATCACAAATTTCAAAAAGGATGGGTCGAATGAGCGAAAAGCTTTTAGAAATCAATAATCTTCGCGTTTCCTTTATCACTGGGGAGACAGAGTTTGAAGCTGTAAAAGATGTAAACTTCCATCTAAATAAAGGTGAAACACTCGGAATTGTAGGTGAATCTGGGAGCGGAAAAAGTGTAACAGCACGTTCCATTATGCGCTTATTACCATCTCCACCTTCATTTTTAAAATCGGGTAATATTATATTTAAAGGTCAGGAGTTAACGGAATTAGCGGAAAAACAAATGGAAACAATTCGTGGAAAAGATATTAGCATGATTTTTCAGGATCCTATGACATCTACAAACCCTACTATAAGAATAGGAGATCAAGTGGCTGAAAGTTTAATCAAGCATCAATCTATGTCAAAGACCGAAGCCTACACAAAAACCATTGAATTATTAAAACTTGTTGGCATTCGTGATGCAGAAGAGCGTTATCGACAATATCCACATGAATTTTCAGGTGGTATGCGACAACGTGTAATGATAGCTATGGCACTTGCATGTAATCCATCACTGCTGATTGCGGATGAGCCAACGACTGCATTGGATGTAACCATTCAAGCCCAAATTTTGAAATTGATGCGAGATATGCAAAAGAAAATGGGCACATCTATTATTTTAATTACACATGATTTAGGCGTCGTTGCTGGTATGTGTGATCGTCTCATTGTCATGAAAGAAGGAGAAATTGTTGAACAAGGGACGACGGAAGAGATTTTTGCGAATGCGCAACATCCATATACCCAAAAATTATTGAATGCGCTACCAAAACTACATGAAAAAAAGCAGCCAAAAGAAATTTCCAATATCCAACCAGGTATTGACCCAAATAAACCTTTGATAGAAGTCACACATCTGTCAAAGGAATTTTCATTAGGCAAAGGCCAAACATTAAGAGCTGTCAATGATTTATCATTTCATATACTTCCAGGGGAAACTTTAGGCTTAGTAGGCGAATCAGGATCAGGTAAATCTACCACAGGCCGAACTATTCTACAGCTTCATCAACCTACTAATGGAGAAGTTTTATACCAGGGGATTCCTGTCACGAGACTAACGAAAAAGCAATTGAAGGCGATGCGTCGCCATATGCAAATTATTTTTCAAGACCCCTATTCATCGTTAAATCCTCGAAAAAAAATCTTAGATATTATTGGGGAAGCTCTTGATATTCATGGCCTAGTGAAGTCACATGATGAAAGACTAGGACGAGTGGAGGAACTGCTTGAGCTTGTTGGTTTGAAGAAAGAACATGCTATGCGCTATCCACATGAATTTTCTGGAGGTCAACGACAACGGATCGGGATTGCGAGAGCATTAGCGGTCGAGCCCAATTTTATAGTTTGTGATGAACCATTATCGGCCCTAGACGTATCCATTCAAAAACAAATTGTGGATTTACTAAAGGAATTACAACAAAAGCTTGGGTTGACGTATTTATTTATTGCACATGATTTATCGATGGTGAAGCATATTAGTGATCGGGTAGCAGTTATGTATGCGGGGAAAATTGTAGAATTGGCTGAAAGTGAAGAGCTATATGCAAACCCACAGCATCCCTATACACGTGCACTATTACAATCCATTCCAATTCCCGATCCAGCGATTGAAAAGCAGAAATATAGTGATGCTGAAAATACAGACGACGTGAAAGTTCACTACGAGGTAGAAAATAGCCAGCTGGTAGAGGTTTCTCCAAATCATTGGGTAGCCGTTTCAACATGATGGCTGTCAAATTATAGGACAATAGAGACAGGTAGCAGGTTTCTACTGAAATGAACAACCTTTAATTAAACTATATTAAAGCATAGGATGGAATATCTACATTACATGTACATATTTATTTGCATAAATAAAATGTAGTTGCATATAATGGAAATTCTTTAATACATTCAAAGAATTATAGAAAAATATATATTTGTTACAAGGGGATTATGTAGTGACTGTACATAATCTTTTTGATTTAGAATAATTTTGAATCTATATAAAAAGGGCTAGGACATGTTATTATTAGTGTAAATAAATAGCTGAGGGAGATAAAAGTGAAACAATCAGATATTAAAACGCTAATAACTAGTGGAACAATTATTTTGGCTGTTGTTTTATATTTAATATTTAAATAAATATATGTATAAAAGTCTTCAGTTGTTACAATGACTGAAGGCTTTTAATTTCAATACAGGAGTATTATAAAAGGTAGGAAGGAAGCTATTTATAGGAAAATTAGTTAACGGAGGAGATTTTTTAATTTTAATAGGGGATATTAATTAGAAAGTAGCGTGTAAATTTGAAGAAAATTATTTTTGCTTTATTCATTTCTACATTGGTTTTGAGTGCATGCACAGAAGAAACTAGTACGAATATCATTAAGACTGACGATATAGAAGATCTAATATCTTCAACGATAGAAAATGCAGAGAAACACGATGTAAGTCAGTTTGAAGAATATGAACTAGAAAGTGTCATTGACGGCGACACAATACGAATAAAATATAATGGAAGCTCTGAAAAAGTTCGTTTTTTACTTGTTGATACCCCGGAAACTAATCATGAGACACTAGGAGAGCAACCATACGGACCAGAAGCTAAAGAATTTACTAAACAACTATTAGCTGGTCAAGATACAGTCTATTTAGAGTTTGACGTTTCTTATCGTGATAAATATAAAAGACTACTTGCCTATATTTATACCAAAGAAGGTATAAGTGTTCAGGAGCAGTTGTTAAAAAATGGATTAGCACGTGTAGCATATATATATAATCCAAATACTAAGCATGTAGATTGGTTTAAATCGATTCAAAAAATTGCACAACAATCAGCTATTGGGATATGGTCAGTTGAAGACTATGTAACAAATCGTGGATACGATAAAGATGTATACGATGCTGCCATAAAAGAAGGAAACCAGTCTAACATAGCTGAGGATAAATCGAATACCAATAACAAGAAGGACAGGTGCGAAATCAAAGGAAATATTAATTCCAAAGGTAACAAAATTTATCATATGCCAGGGCAACGGGACTATGATAATACAGTAGCTGAGGAGATGTTCTGCACTGAAGAAGAAGCAGAAGCTGCTGGGTTTATTCCAGCTAAGCAATAAAATCAAGTATTTCTGCTCCTATAAAATATCTGAGTCAGGTAACCCCTGTGCTCAGATATTTTTTTTGATCAACATGGGTGATTGAGTCTAAAATAGCTAGCGTACTGTTGAAGAACTTGGCATATCCGAAAAAAATTTAAATGAAAAGAGTAGTAGATTGAGCTTTTAAGGAAGGGTTATATTTTCTAAATTTTAGGATGAGTCAACTCATGTGAATAGCTTTGATGCATACAAGCAACCATCATTTAGGTATTGACATACTAAGTATAGGAATTATATATTTATCCCAGTTAAATTTTTTGAATATTCATTATATATTAACTTGTACCTACAACGTGTTGACGTGTAGTTGTGTTGTTATGGATAATTGAGGTTATTTACGTTTATGAATACAGGGCCATAAGGATGAAACGAGGGGGAAAAAAATGAAAAAAATAAGAATAGGTGTTATTGGAGCTGGTTTAAGAGGGGGCTTGGCACAATACTGGCATAAGCCTACCGGGGAATCAGAAATAGTAGCGTTAGCCGATATTTCTCAAGAACGTTTAGAAAAATTTCAGGAGAAATTTGATACACCTTTATTTTTAACAAAGGACTATAAAGAGTTATTAACAAGAGATGACATCGATGCAATTGCGGTTTTATCGCCAGATTATTTACATGAGGAACATATTATTACTTGTTTAAAAGCGGGTAAGCATGTGTATGCGGAAAAACCATTAGCCATAACGGTAGAAGGTTGCGATCGAATATTAGATGCATGGGAAAAATCAGGAAAGCATCTCATGGTGGGCTTTAATATGCGCTATATGAGTATGTATCAAACGATGAAAGGCCTAATTGATTCAGGTGCCATTGGAGAACTAAAGGCAATATGGGTGCGACATTTTGTTGGATTCGGTGGTTATTTCTACTACCACGATTGGCATGGTAATTCAAAAAATACAACCTCTTTACTACTTCAAAAAGGCTCACATGATTTAGATGTCATTCATTGGATTTCAGGGAAATATACGCAGAAAGTATCTGCGTTTGGTAGCTTAGATTATTATGGTGGAAATCAGCCAAATACATTAACATGTCCTACCTGCGATCAGAAAAAAACTTGTCCAGAATATGTTGCCCATACATTTACAGAATGTGCGTTCCGTGAAGAAATTGATGTGGAGGATAATAATATGGTCATGATGGAATTAGAAGGTGGCATAAAGGCTTCTTATTTACAATGTCACTTCACACCAGATTATTCGCGGAATTATACATTTATTGGTACGAAGGGGCGTATTGAAAATGATGATATCAATAATAAAATTTATTTAAAAACACGAAAATCAAATTCTTGGGAGGAACTAAGTAATGTTGTTTACGAAATGAAGCCTGAGGAAGGTAGCCATGGTGGTGCTGATCCAAAAATTGCCCAAGATTTTGTAGAACTCATCCTCTACGATAAGAAACCTTTAACAACGCCATTTGCCGGACGAATGAGTGTAGCAGTGGGTTGCGCGGCTACAGAATCCATTCGTAGCGGAGGTAAGGTTATTGAGATTCAGAAGGAATCTACCATTCTGCAACATTGATAAATAGGGGGTGTAGTCATGACGCTTTTAGATAAAACAACTGTTGAGGAAAAGCCATTTAAAACAAAACGTTTTTTCAAAAAGCAATCAAAGGTAAAGAAAAATCACCTGGTTGAGTGGAAAAAATCTATCAAAAAAAATTGGGAGCTCTATTTATTACTAGCCCCTGTTATCCTTTACTTTCTAGTTTTCCATTATTACCCACTATATGGTTTGCAAATTGCCTTTAAAGATTTTATTGCTACTAAGGGAATTATGGGGAGTCCGTGGGTAGGATTAAAGCATTTTGAACGCTTTTTTGATAGCTACTATTTTTGGCGTTTAATCAGAAACACAATTGGGATTGGCGTATTTACGCTACTTATTTCTTTTCCAATACCCATCATTATCGCCTTGCTACTAAATGAAGTGAAGAGTCTTCGTTTTAAAAAATTTGTACAGACAGTCATTTATGCCCCACATTTTTTATCCACAGTAGTAGTTGTTGGGATGCTATTACTATTCTTAAAATCGGATGGGATGATTAACCAAATGATTATGTTGTTTGGGGGTACACCCGTAGATTTTATTTCAGAACCTACATGGTTTAAATCCATATATGTACTGTCTGATGTTTGGCAAACGATGGGATGGAGTTCCATCATCTATATTGCAGCTTTGGCTGCCGTAGATCCAGCACAGCATGAGGCAGCAATGATAGACGGAGCATCAAAATTTCAAAGGATTATTCATATCAATATTCCTGCGATTTTGCCGACGATTATCATTTTATTTATCTTAAATGTAGGATCTGTCATGGCCATTGGATTTGAAAAAGTATTTTTAATGCAAAATGATTTAAATATGTCGGCATCAGATGTTATATCCACTTTTGTTTATCGTAGCGGAATTTTAGAGGCACAATATAGCTTTTCGGCAGCAGTTGGTTTATTCAACTCTATCATTAATTTTATCCTCCTTATTATGGTTAATAGAATAGCTAAAAAAGTGAGTGATACAAGTTTATGGTAAAGGAGAGATTGACATGAAAGAATCAAAGGGCGATCGTGCGTTTACTATCTTTAATTATATTTTTTTAGCCATTGTAGCAGTTGTTGTTTTGTATCCACTTATTTTTGTTTTGAGTGCTTCTCTTAGTAATCCTGAGTATGTCATTTCAGGGGATCTATGGCTATGGCCAAAGGAATTTACAGTGGAGGCTTACGAAAAAGTATTCCAAAATCCAGATATTATTAATGGATTTATTAACACGTTGAAATACACATTCTTTGGAACGTTACTTAATATCGTGATGACCATTTGTGCAGCCTACCCTCTCTCTCGTAGACATTTGAAAGGAAAGGGCTTTATTATGGCATTTATGGTATTCACCATGTTTTTCAGTGGGGGATTAATTCCTACCTATCTATTAATCCGTGATTTGGGCATGATAAATACATTTTGGGTCATGATTATTCCGAATGCAGTAGCTGTATGGAACATCATTATTATGCGGACATTTTTTCAATCCATTCCATATGAATTAGAGGAATCGGCCATGATTGATGGTGCAGGGAACTTCCGTATTTTATGGAGTATCGTACTTCCATTATCATTACCTGTTATGGCAGTCATGGTTTTATTTTACGCTGTAGGACATTGGAACTCTTATTTCCAGGCATTGATTTACTTGCAAGACCAAGATAAGTTTCCATTACAACTTATTCTGAGGCAAATATTAATTCAAGGACAAGCTGACGATATGATTAAAGCGACGTCAGAAAGCTTTTTAGCTCAAAAACTTAGCGTTGAAGGGTTAAAATACGCAGTTTTAATCGTTGCTAACCTACCAATGTTAATGCTTTATCCATTCTTACAAAGATATTTTGTAAAAGGTGTCATGATTGGTTCATTAAAAGGTTAAAGAACAGGGGCGATTTTAAGTGAAAATGAAAAAAAAGCATGTTTATGGTTTTGTAACAAGCCTGATGTTAGCTGCAAGTTTATTAGGAGCATGTTCGGATAATAAAGAAGCTGGTGGAGTAAAAAGTGATAATATCGATAATTTGAATGTGACGGGTATGCCGATTGCAAAGGAGAAAATTGAAGTCGATGGTTTTGCAGCAAAGTTTTTTGCATCACAGGATTGGAATCATCTAATGTTATGGGAAGAATACGAGAAAATGTCTAACATCCATATGAATTGGACAACGGTTCAGACAGAAGTATTAGCAGACAAAAAGAACTTACTTTTAGCTTCAGGAAACTATCCGGAAATATTTTTTGCATCAGCATTTTCCAAAACAGATTTAATCAAGTACGGTCAACAAGGTGTATTCTTACCGTTGAATGAATACATCGATCAATATGCACCAAATTTTAAAAAGCTATTAGAAGAGTACCCATCTGTCAAGCAAGGTGTGACAATGGCAGATGGAAATATCTATGGCTTTCCAACAATTTACGATCCAAAATTTTCATCACTTCGTGTTGGAGCGCCATGGATTAACCAAACATGGCTTGATAACCTAGGCTTACAATCACCAGAAACAACAAAAGATTTATACAAAGTATTAAAAGCTTTTAAAGAGAATGATCCAAATGGTAATGGTTTACAAGATGAACAAGGCTGGGGAACTGGTTATGGTATTGAACAAATTATTTCTTACTTAAGAGGATCGTTTGGCTTGAATAAGCAAGGAACGATGAATCTGAATTTAGATTTTAAAGAAGGAACTGAGGAATTCCGATTCGTGCCAACGACTGACGAATATAAACAATTACTTGAATATTTAAATAAGCTTTATAAAGAAGGTTTAATTAATAAGGATGTGTTTACGACTGAGCCACAGAAATTTGCGGCAGAAGCAGCAAAAGGAACGTTTGGTATGCTTAGTGAAGTAGACCCTAAAGAGTTATTTAAACTAGATGGTTATACGGGTGCCCAAGTTTTAGAAGGACCTAATGGGGATCGACAATATACTGCAATGACTAATGGTCTTGGGAATCTAGGAATGTTTGTCGTAACAGATAAAGCGAAAAATCCTGAAGCAATGGTTCGTTGGATTGATCATTTATATGGTGATGAAGGGGCTAAAATGTTCTTTATGGGCTTTGAAGGTGTCACTTACGAAGAAAATGAGGATGGAACTATTCAATATATCGACAGTATTACGAATAATCCAGATGGCAAAAACTTAGACCAAGCAATAAGTGATTATCTAACATGGCCAGGTGGTTATTACCCTGGGATTGTTACGCAAAAGTATTTCCAAGGTGCAGAGGCTAAGGAAAATTCTCTTAACAATGCTAAGCAAGTTATGCCATATGCTTTGAAAGATGATGAAATTATTCCAGGGTTAAATTACACTGTGGAAGAAAATGATCGAGTGTCCGCTGTTTTAACAGACATACAAACCTATGTAAATGAAATGACAGCAAGCTTTATTACAGGAAAAGAAAGCTTCGATAAATGGAATGACTATAAGAAAACAATAGAGAAGATGGGCTTGCAGGACTATATGGAAGTGGCACAAGGGGCATATGACCGTTCTAAATAAGGAGGTTCAGATTCTCCCTCAAACTTAACAAGAAAAGGTCACATAGGCTATAAGTTTATCTTGCATAACTGGGCTTATGTGACACTCTCTTGTTCGACCTTCAATGATGGATGTAGGGAGTGTATAAAAAGAAAATATTTAGGAATGCGTTATCGTAGGGAGGTAATGGACATGGAATTGGAAGGGTGGAAAGGTAAACTATACTGGTTTGTAGAGTGGATCACATTGTTAGCGGTGTTACAGTTACTATGGACAGGCTTAGCTTTATTAGGATTGTTGTTATTTGGAGTAGCCCCAGCGACTGTTGCCATGTTTACTACTTTACGTAAAAGGCTACAAGGAGAAGATGATTTAAAACGATTAGTCAAAATCTATTGGAATACATATAAAGCTGAATTTATTCCATCCAATAAAATAGGTATGATTCTACTGTGTGTTGGCTACTTTTTAACGATTAATTTTCAAATCATTTTAACGTTTCATGGCTTACAAGGTCTACTGTTACTAACAGCGTTTATTTCTATTTGTATACTTTTCGGTATGATTGTCGTAAATATATTTCAACTATTCTCCCATTATAATTTGCCAACACTACGCTACTTTGCTGCTTCAATCATATTTAGTATTGCGTATCCATTACAAATGATTAGCAATATTGTAGGGCTTGTAATTCTTTATAAAGTGTATAGCTGGTTGCCTGGCTTAATACCGTTTTTCGGTGTTAGTTTAGCTGCATTATTTTTAACGTGGATGTCATCCCATATATTTAAGAATGAGAGCGAAGTAGAGAAACATACTAATCTACCACATTACTCTGTTGAGAGAGGGATAACCTCATGAATAAAATATGGATTATTAATGCGAATATCGTGATGGAAAATCAAATTATCAATAACGGATTCCTAGTAATGTCGGAAGGGAAAATTACAGTAATTGATCATATGGCTAATTGCCCTACCCTCGCTTTAATAGAGAATGTAATTGACTGTCAGCAAAGAGGCTATATTATCCCTGGAATGATCGATATCCATATACATGGTGCTGTAGGCCATGATTTTATGGATGCGGACTATATTTGTTATTCGAGAATTGCAAAGTATTTAGCCAGTGAGGGAATAACTGCTTTTTTAGCCACAACGATGACAGGCTCTATGACGGAGATTGAAGCTGCTGTTGAGGCACTTGCCTATTATTATAAAAACCAACCGACAGCAGTACCTGAGATGTTAGGAATTCATTTAGAAGGTCCATTTATTAGTCAATTAAAAAAAGGGGCACAATCCGAAGCATATATTTTAAAACCAAATGTGCAACAATTTAATGACCTGTATAATAAGTCTCATCATTCGATTCGTATTGTCACATTTGCGCCAGAGGAAGACAGCAGTTTTGAATTACTACACGAATTAACTAGTAAAGGGGTTATTGCATCTATTGGTCACTCTAATGCTGACTATGATACAGCACAACATGCATTAAAAGCTGGTATTAATCATGCAACACACCTATTTAATGGCATGAGTGGACTGCATCATCGTGATCCAGGTGTTGTTGGAGCAGTACTTTTATCAGAAGATGTGTATGTGGAAATAATTCCAGATAATATACATGTTCATAAAGATTTACTACCAATGGTTTATAAACTGACAGGCTTGAATCGTTTGCTCGTCATTACAGATGGTATGCGTGCAAAGGGGATGCCAGATGGTATGTATCATTTAGGTGGTAATGAAGTAGAAGTAATGAATAATCAATGTATTCAACGTAAAACAGGTTCCTTAGCAGGAAGTGTATTGAATATGAATGCGGCAAGAAAGAACATAGAAGAATGGCTTACACTTTCACTTGCTGAGCAATTACGTGTTGTTTCCTTAAATCAAGCAGAGCATTTAGGCATGGACAATCGTAAAGGGTCTATTGCACTAGGAAAAGACGCAGATATTGTTTGGTTGAATGAGGAAGGGGAAGTAGAGAAAACTTTTTGCTTAGGGATTCTTGCCTTTGAAAAGGATTGATATATCAATAGGCATCCTATTATATAGATGGTATATTGATTACAAAACCTAGAGAAGGAAGGAAAAAAGATGCATTTATTAGATCAATCTAGTGTAATCCCATTATATCATCAACTGAAACAAATTTTATTTGGGAAAATTCAATCAGGTGAATGGAAACCAGGAGATAAAATTGACTCGGAAAATCAATTGATGGAGATGTTCCGTGTTAGTCGAAATACAGTAAAAAAGGCAATAGAGGAATTAGTAAAGGAAGAGAAATTATATCGGATTCAAGGGAAAGGGACCTTTGTTTGCAAGCCTAGACTTGAACAATCTCTTGGAGGGTTTTATAGCTTTAGTCGCATGATTCAAGAAAAGGGATTTAATCAAAAAGATGAAGTATTAGAAATACAGAAGGTATATCCATCAATGAAGGTTAGAACTAATTTAGCATTAGAGGAAAACGAACAAGTTGTAGAAATGAAGCGTTTACGATTTGCAGATAATGAGCCGATTATTTTGGAATCATCTTTTTTACCATTAAGCCTAATTAAGGATATTGAAATATTACGAGAAGTAACGTCTTCGTCCTTATACAGTTTATTAGCCGAACGTTTTAACATTATTGTTGTAAGGGCGAGAGAAGCCTTTGAACCTGTCCTTATCAAGAAAGATGAAGCATCTTTATTGAAAACAGAGGCTGGAAAACCAGCTTTATTACTGGAGCGGACTGCGTTTGACACTTCAGGGAAACCAGTGGAGTTCTGTATTTCGATTGTTAGAGGAGATCGTTGCCGTTTTTATACGGAATTAAATTAAAATTTAATAGTTTGCTTCATTTATTTTTGTTATAGATTATACCAACAACCCATTGAGGGAGGAATTCTATTATGCCATTAGTGACAACTAAAGATATGTTGGAAGATGCTTATAAAAATAATTATGCAATCGGTGCTTTTGGAGCACATAATTTAGAAGTGATTAAAGCTGTAATAGCTGGGGCAGAAAAAGTGGGTGCACCTGTAATTTTGCAAACAACTTCAAGTACTTATAAATATGTAGAGATGCCTTATCTAATTGCGCTAGCAAAAACAGCAGCGGAACAGGCAAAAGTACCGGTGGCATTACATTTGGATCATGGCGAATCTTATCATATTGTGATGGAATGTTTACGGGCAGGCTACACCTCTGTGATGATTGATGGATCTTCCTTACCTTATGAGGAAAATATTTTATTAGTAAAAAAAGTAGTTGAAGCTGCAAGTGCGGTAAATGTGCCAGTTGAGGCAGAGCTTGGAACAATTGGTGGTGTCGAGGATAGTGTAAGCGTAAAGGAAGAGAATGCATTCTTTACTGACCCTAAGCAAGCTGAGCATTTTGTGAAGGTTACGGGAATCCATTCGTTTGCCCCCGCTTTCGGTACGGCACATGGTAAGTACCGGGAAAAGCCAAAATTGTTATTTGAGCTTTTACAGGAAATCCATTGTTCTACTAATATTCCATTAGTTATGCATGGAGCCTCGGGGGTGCCAGAAGAGGATGTGCGTAAATCTTTGAAATATGGAATTGCGAAAGTAAATTTTTCTACGGAGCTTAAAGACTTATTTGCTGAAGAATTAAGAGCTTATTTTAAGGATTATCCAACAGAAAATGATCCAAGAAAGTATTTCCTTCCAGCACGGGAATCTTTAATTAAATTAGTAGAGCAAAAGATTGTGATGTTACAAAAATGATTACTACTTTAACCTTAAACGCAGCCATTGACCAAGTATATGAGCTGGACTCTTTAATGATTGGTCAGACAAATCGTGTGTTACAGAAGTCACAACAAGGTGGTGGAAAAGGGGTTAACGTAGCTCGTGTTATTGCATCACTTGGTGGTGAAGTGAGTATTGGCGGTTTCGTTGGTGGATTAAATGGTAGTAAAATAGCCGAGCTTTTACAGGAGGAAAATCTCCAAACTGATTTCGTACAAATAGTGGAGGAAAGCCGGATTTGTTTAACGATTATTAATCAGCAAACGAAGGAAATGAGCGAGTTGTTAGAGGTAGGACCTACAATTCATGAACAAGAGTGGATAAAAATGTTAAGCTGGATTGAAACACAAGCGGAACATGCTACCTATTTTGTATTGTCAGGAAGCCTACCCCAAGGTATACAGAAAACGGCATATGCAACGATTATCAAATTATTAAAGGAAAAAGGTATTAGAGTCGCACTTGATACAAGTGGCGATGCTTTGAAAAAGGGTATTACGGCAATACCTTTCATCATTAAGCCTAATAAGGATGAAATTGCTCAATTAATCGGTAGGTCTGCTTTGACTCAGGAAGACTTAGTTCATACTGGTGTAAAATTACAAAAAATGGGCATTGAGCATGTATGTTTTTCATTGGGCGAGCAAGGCGCTCTATTTGTTCATCCGTCAGGGGTTTACAAAGTGAATGCACCATCGATAAATGTGGTCAATACAGTAGGAAGTGGTGATGCCTTTTTAGGAGGACTTATTTATAAGCTCTCACATGGTGCAGACCATACAGAGGCATACAAATGGGCTGTTGCCTGTGGCTCAGCGAATGCAGCACATAATGAAATTGCAAAAGTCCAAAGAAAAAATGTGGAAAAGCTTATCGATGAGATACAAATAACTAAAATATAAGAGAAGTAGGGATTTGGTTATGTACACATACAATGAGATTATGGCACAAGGACAAAAGTTAGAAAGAACAAAGGACACTGTTCAATTAATTACTTTCAATGAAAAAGCTGTAGATGTAGTGCTTTTCACTGGATGTGGAACATCCTATTATTTAGCCATTGCAGCAGCGCGGTATTATCAAGCCGTTACGGGAGAATTTGCCATTGCGGTACCAGCATCTGAGTTATTTTTACACACAGACACTTTTATATTAAAGAATAAAAAGTATCTTATTATTGGAATTTCACGATCGGGGACAACTTCGGAAATCATTATGTCCTTAGAGCATTTGAAGGATGCTAAAAATATACGTACTATGGCAGTAACATGTAATGGTGACACACCTATGGCAAAATTAACAGATGAATTGATTGCTTTAAATCATATATCAGAAAAAAGCGTGGTCATGACACAATCATTTTCTAATATGCTATATGCCTTGCAATTATATGCTACGAAAATTAGTGGAAGAGCGGATATGCTGGAACAATTAGAGAAAATCCCCGCTCTTGTGCATTCAGCATTAGGCAATGGACAGCAGTTAACGCAGGTGACTGAAGATGCTTCCATAAAGCGCTTTATTTTTTTAGGGTCAGGTGTTTTTAATGGGTTGGCTAAAGAAGCAACATTAAAGCTGAAGGAAATGACCCAAACGGAATGTGAAAGTTACTCAAATTTAGAATTCCGACATGGTCCAATTTCTATTGTCGATCAGGAAACGGTTGTTATTATATTTACACAAAATGAAACGAAGGAATATGATCAGGCATTAGTGAAGGATATTCAAAAGCTTGGAGGCTTCGTTGTTATTATCGGTATAGCTTCTGAAGAATTAGAAGCAGATTTAATTTTTAAGCTATCTGCAGAAGTAGATGATGTAAATCGCCTTGTTGAAGCGGTTCCTTACTTCCAACTTTTAGCTTATCAGCATGCCATATTTAAAGGGCGTAATCCCGATAAACCACGTAATTTAACACAAGTCGTCAAACTTTCATAATAGTAGACTCTTCCATAGGTAATAGATATATTTCTATCTTTTACTTTCTGATAATTTTGAATTTAAGTGAATCCTGTGTGGAAAACTGGTGATGAAAAGATGAGTCATATTTTAGTAGCCGATGTTGGTGGGACAAAGTTAGCCACAGCTTTATTCAGCCAACACCAGCAGCTCTTAATTAAAAGAGAGGTACCAAGTGATATTTCAACTAGAGACGCTTTATTCCATTGTTTAATCAACAGCTTTGAGTTGCTCTGTATGGAGAAGAAGCTCTCTTTTAAAGATATCTCTAAGGTAAGCATTGGTTTACCTGGTATTGTTGATGTTCAAAAAGGTCTAGCCATCTATCAAAATAATATACCGTGGCGTAACTTTCCGATTTGTGAACGCTTAGTTGAATTTTTTCCCCATGCACAGATTATGATGGATAACGATGTGCATATGGCAGCCTGGGGAGAGTATAATGCTAGAAGATTTCAGAAGGAAACGATGGTATATGTAACATTAAGTACAGGGATATCTTGTTGTACCATCGTTAATGGTGAATTTTTACGAGGAACAGGATTAGCTGGTGAAATAGGGTTTAATATTGTCGGTCATGCTGGTGAAACGTTAGAGGAAAGTGTCGCTGGGCCAGCTATAGAAAAGCTGGGAAGAGTATTACTAGGAAATTCAGCTATTCGATTAAAAGATATGATGGAGCTCTATTACAAGGGTGACCCTATCATGGAGAAGGTGTTGCAGCAAATTATTGATTGCATGGAAAAACAGTTACACCAAATGATTTTAATGCTTGATCCACACTGCATCGTATTAGGCGGAGGTTTTTTTAATCATCAGCCGAAAATCATCGAGCAGATTAAAGAGGTCATTCAGCAACGTTTGTTACGTACGCCTTTTGAAGGGAAAGAGCAAATTATAGAGAGTAGTATTCGGAAAGCTGAGGCAGGTCTGTATGGTGCAGCAATGAAGTAATAAAAAACAGTGGTGCGATTAGTAAAATGGGAAATTACATCGATAAAAATTTCATAAAAAGACCCAACTTCTTTCTATCCCCTATATAGAGAAATTGGGTCTTTTACATTTGTATGTTTTTAGTACGTAAATGTCATGAATGGTAGAGGAGAATAACTAACTGTCAAATAGAACGGTTAATCTGAAATTAGTGAGGTTGATTGCACATTAAACTGTAAAAAGAGAAACAGACTTGTTGTAGTCTGTTTCCTTTTCAATGAGGCTTATACTTGTCTATTATTCTAACGAATGCGTTGCTCTGTTTCTAAGTCAAAGAAATGAGCTCGTGACATATCAAAAAGTAGGTGTGCTAATTGGCCCTGAGTAATTTTGGTATCAGAGTTTACACGTGCAATATAAGGCTGTCCATTTAACTGTGCATGTAGCATAAGCTCAGCACCTGTTAATTCGGATACATCAACATTTGCTTCAATAGCTGAGAAGAATGGCTCAGAAATGACAGAAGATTTTTCATATATATGTTCAGGACGAATGCCAAGAATCAATTCTTTTTGTAAGTATCCTTGCTCTAATAATAATTTGGATTTTTCTGCTGGAATGGTTAATGTAATAGGTCCTAATTGAATCCCTTCCTCATAGAAAACCCCTTTAAAAAAGTTCATTGATGGTGAGCCTATAAAACCACCAACAAATTTATTTTCAGGTAATCTGTATACTTCTTCAGGCGTACCAATTTGTTGAACAATACCATCCTTCATGACAACAAGGCGTGTTGCCATTGTCATTGCTTCAGTTTGGTCATGTGTTACGTAAATTGTCGTTGTTTTTAATCGTCGATGAAGCTTAGTAATTTCTGCACGCATTTGCACGCGTAGCTTTGCATCTAAATTGGACAATGGCTCGTCCATTAAGAAAATATTTGCATCTCGGACGATTGCTCGACCAAGGGCAACTCGTTGTCTCTGACCACCCGATAGAGCTTTAGGCTTACGATCTAAATACTTTTCTAAATCGAGTATGGCTGCTGCGTTGTGAACACGTTCTTTAATTTCTTGTTTTGAAAATTTTCGAAGCTTTAAGCCAAATGCCATGTTGTCATATACTGTCATATGTGGATAGAGTGCATAGTTTTGAAACACCATCGCTATATCACGTTCCTTAGATGGCACATCATTCATTTTCCTGTTATCAATTAAAAAATCGCCTTCCGAAATTTCCTCTAACCCTGCTATCATACGTAATGTTGTTGACTTTCCACAACCTGAAGGACCAACAAGTACAATAAACTCTCGATCCTGAACTGTTAAATTAAAATCAGATACAGCTGTTACACCACCATCGTATATTTTATAAATATGATTAAGTACAATTTTCTCCATATTTAATCCCCTTTGTTCTTTTATTCAGTGTAAATAAAGTAAGGAAGAAAACCAATGTTTAATGTGCATAATTTTCAGTTAATTAATTTTGTGCATTTTGTAAAAAGGACCAAAGATAACTAGCAAAGTAAACAAGAATAACACCATCTAAATTTTTGATAGTAATATTGGTGATTTCTTGAAACTTTAATAATCGATAGGTAAGCGTATTACGATGTATATGTAATTTTTTGGATGTCGACGAAATATTGAAACCACATTCACAAAAAGTTTTAATTGTTTCCAATAATTCCTTGTCTGACTTTAAAGGTAGAATAATCTGCTCTTCAATAAATTTAAGAATAGAAGTGGGCAATTGTTCTGTTAATAAAATAGGGAATATTGTTTGAAATGAATAATAAGGTTCAGCAGTTCTTAAATGTAAGCATTCTTTGAACCATTGTGCTTCTCTTTGGAATTTAACTGGAAAACTTTGATCGATTACATAAAATTCTCCTACATATAAATGGATGCGGACATAAAAATCTACTTCAATCGTACGAATAAGGGCAAGTAAATCTTCCCTCTCATTTATGGAACAGTTTTCAGGTTCAATAAGTAAAAAGTGATTAGTAGCAACTTGAATGAATATCGTATTTTCCTGAAAAAAATTGTATAGCGCTTCTTTTAATGCTTCTAAAGGAGGGTTTTCGTTTATAAAAGTTATTTGAATAACACGTGCTTTCTTAAAGGTTAATTTGGATGGCATGTCACCATTTGAGTAAATAAATTCATACCATATATCCGAGGCTTGAAATAGTGACGAAGTAACTTCAGTATAAAAAACCGTCAGCCATTCGTAGTCCCGGTGTGAAACCTCATGCTTTGAGATAGAGAACCATTCCTTAGTTTCGTGATGGTAAAAAATATGACAGTCATTTGATAGTTGAGTTGGCTTGGAACGATAATAACGATAGGAAGGAAACAATGCTTTGAGATTTAAGTTCATGAAAGACTCCTTTTCTTTCGATATATAGTAAAACATTTAACTGAAAAGTCATACGGGAAAAATTCGTAAAAATATATAATCAAACGTGCTTTAAAATTTTCTACCATTACTAGTAATAATAAATGTTAGGGTGAAAAAAGTTAAGAAGTGTAAATAAATTCATAGCCATGAAGATGGTGAATAAGAATGGTTAATTCTTATTCATTAGGGCCCCCTGTTCAAAAAAGAGTAAAGATAGTAGAATAGCCTAATGTTTCAATACCGTAGACAAACTTTAAAAAGTTTTAGTTGTGTTTTCCGCAGAAGTTCCCCTTCGTTCCCATCAACTTTTCCCCATTTAGTATTGATTGTAAAGGAGTGTTAGTTATTGGTGGAATGAACTTGCACTTGATCGACAGCACAGGGGTCACAATTTAAAACTAGTTTCAAGGTGATCACTTCTAAAAGGAGGATTACAGTTGTAAGTAGTCCATTATAATTAGAAAATCCATTTACTAGTGATGAGTAAATGGATTTTTTCATTTATGATGACTTCCCGTCTTTTGTCCAGTCAGCTACTTTATCTTGATTGTCGTTAATCCATTTCTTGGCTGCTTCCGTAGCACTCATACCTTCCATAATATCAAACATCACACTTTCAATATCTTCGGCAGTCCAATAGAAACGATCTAGGACATCATACGCCTCAGATGCATCTTCTTTTAATCCTTTACGAGCGAATGTACCAATATATTCTTCTGTACCATATAAACCTTTAGGGTCTTCTAAATATTTTAAATCGTAGGCATTAAAGATCCAGTGGGGTGACCAACCTGTAATAATGATTTCATCATGGTTTGAAATGGCTTGACTAAGGGCTGCGGTCATGGCACCGGCTGAAGAGGTTAAAACATTCCAACCTTCTAAATTGGGATATTCCTTATAGGCATTTTCGGTTGTAGCCATCATATTAGCCCCTGGTTCAATGCCTGTAATTGTTTTATTGGCTTGAGTTGTTAAGTCTTCAATTGAATTAACATCCATATAACTTGGAACGACTAAGCCAATTTTAGCACCAGTAAGGTTTTCGCCTAAATTCTCAATTTTATCTTTGTATTTCTCTACTTGAGGAGCATGTGTTTGCGGTAACCAGGCAGATACCATACCGTCAACCTCACCGTTCGCAAGTGCCTCCCACATGATGCCATTGTCTAATGGTGTTAGTGTTACATCATATCCTAAATTTTCTAATACTTGTCCTACCACATGAGTAGAAGCAACCTCTGTATCCCATTCAACATACGCCAAGTTAATTTCTTTTTTATCTTTCGTACCAGCATCTGCAGAACCACATGCAGCTAATAGTAGTAGGCATGAAAAAACAAATCCTATCTTCCATACTTTTGAATATCTCATCATATTCCCCTTTCAATAATTCCTTAACTCTTAGTGAAAATTAATAAATATCAATAAGTAACAACTTAATTTTATATACAAGTTGTTACTTTTGTCAAATAGAGGTTTCCTGTAACTCATGCAATAAAATGAAGAATGAATCATGGAAAAGGTGCTGAATAAGGGACTAAGAAGCCCATAGATTTTTAACTCGATTACATATGATAGGTGAAAATGGAGACTGGGTTTTGAGGAGGCTTAGTATGCACTGGATTACTATTATTCTAATAGGGATTGCTGCAAATCTAGACAATTTGGGGATTGGGCTTGCTTATGGTGTCAAGCAAGTTAAAATCCCTATTTTATCGAATGCAGTGATCGCTGGCATGTCAATGATTGTCACATATGTCGCTGTAACAGCTGGCAGCACTGTTGTTGAATACATTTCACCGCATACTGCCAATTTATTAGGAAGTTTACTATTATGCGTTATAGGCATATGGACCTTGATGTCCAATAACTTTTCTAAACAGCGGATAGCAGGGAACCCTGAGCTTTTTGATGAAGATAAAAATTTAGTGATCTCAACTCGAGAGGCAATGGCACTCGGTTTTGTATTGTCAGCTAATTGCTTGGCAGGGGGCATTGCCATTGGAGCAAATGGCATCTCTGCAATATGGACAGTAATTTCCATCGGTGTCTTTTCTTTTGTTACGGTGGGAGTAGGCAGTCAATGTGGGGCGTTGCTCGCCAAAACGTTTATTGGCAGGCATTCAACAGCTATTTCAGGATGGTTATTATTATTGATTGGTATTTTAGAGATGTTTGCTAAATAAAATGATGAGCGAGAGTATCACCAAATTTTGGTGATATTCTTTTTATTAGGAGGAAAATTTGACATATTGAGGACGAATTTGGATTAATAGTTGACATTGACTGGCAGTAACGATTATTCTTGGGAGTAGAATCGTAATTGAGAATTATTTTCGTTTACATGGAAGTGAATCTATCAATTAGGATGTTTTATTATGACTAAGGGAGGCGTGCAACACATGAAGAAAATGCTCATGTTGATCATGCTTGTTAGTATTTTTTTCGTTAACTTCGGGTTAACGCAAGCATCTGCTCAGCTGGCTGATGGCACTCATTCGATAAAATATCAGGTCAATAAACCTGAAAGTAATTCCGCATCCATTGCTAATGATTATTTTGTAAAACCGGCTAAAGTGACGGTGAAGAATGGTACTGCTGTAGTACAAATTACATTAAAAAACAGTGCATGGATTACGAAATTTCAACCACCAGGTGGAGCAACTGTAGTAAGTGAAGATCAAGCTGCAGATACACGAACGGTACAATTCACTGTTAAAGACCTAACAAAACCTGTAGTAACAGCGATGAAAATTGATATTGATGATATCAATTATCATCATGAATACAGTGTATCACTTGTATTTGATGCCACATCAATTGCAAATACAGCGACTGCTTCTACTCAACAGACAGAATCCAGTAAATCTCAACCTACTTCTTCAGCAACTACAACTGGAAGTCAAGTGCCCAATCCACAAACAGATGATGCAACACCTTATCTATTAATCGTTGCGTTAGTGGGGTCAGCATTTTTACTTTATAGAAAAAAACTACAAACAAAAACGGAGGGTCAATAAAATGGCTAAAAAACGTCAATCACGTGCAACTAAAATAGTACTAGCTTCATTGTTAGCAGCATCTCTTACAGTTCCTTCCTTTGCATCTGCGGCAGAATTAGTAACAACAAATACAGAAGTGAAGGCAGAAACAACGAAAGCTGCTAAAACGGATTCAGTTATTAATTTCCAAATTTTTAAAACAGGTACGACAGAAGCACAGCCTGCAATTAGTTCTCATTTAGTACCACAAGGAACAATCGTTGAAAAAGACGGTAAATTTGAAGCTCAATTAACAATCACTGCTAAATCTGCACCAATGATTGCAGGTCTACAAACAAAACAAGGCGATACATTTTTAGATGCTAAAGAAGTAAAAAATAACGACGGTACTATTACATACAGTTTCCCTGTGGTTGTTGATGAAGTTAAATCAGCAAAAATCCATGTAGTTGTTCCTTCCGCAAATATGGATAAATGGTATGATTTTGATCTAAAAGCAGTGAAAGAAGTAAAAGAAGAAGTGAAAGTGAATGAAGTTGCTGTCACTGTTTACAAAGATGGTACAACAGAAGAGTCGATGATGAAACAATATATCGCACCAAAAGTAGGAGTTACTGTAAAAGACGGTAAAAA
Source organism: Lysinibacillus sp. F12 (assembly GCF_057773605.1). Classification (NCBI taxonomy): domain Bacteria; kingdom Bacillati; phylum Bacillota; class Bacilli; order Caryophanales; family Bacillaceae; genus Lysinibacillus; species Lysinibacillus sp. F12. The sequence goes on along the minus strand of NZ_JBYMLP010000001.1, from coordinate 1,283,414 downwards.
TGTTGTGACAATGACATTCCCTCAAGGTCAATATGTAAAAGGTTTCACTGTAGAGGGGAAAGAAGCAACTTTAGTGAAAGAAGACGATGCAACAAATTCACGCACATATTCATTTGAAGTTAAAGATTTGAAGAAACTGGTAAGTGCTCAATTACACATCGTTGTAAATGAACCAGCCCAAGGTGTGAAGTATGATTCGAATCATACAGTACAATTTAGCTTTGCTGTGGAAGGTGCAGTGAAACCAGTTATCAATCCATTTAAGGACATTAGTAAAGATGCGAATAAAGATGCCATCCTATCACTTTACAGCTTAGGAATTGTGAAGGCACAAGACAATTTTAGACCAAATGACAACATTACACGTTCTCAATTTGCTTTAATGGTGGCACGTTCATTGAACGTATCTTCTACAAAAGATGCTGGATTTAAAGATACAGGTAAGCTTAGTGCGGAAGCTGTTCAAGCTATTAATGCATTAGCTGAAGCAGGCATTGTTAAAAAAGCGACAAACTTCAATCCAAATGATACACTTACTCGTCAACAAGCAGCTGTCATGATCTATCGCACAATAACACATGTAGCAGGAAAAGAAATGAGCTTTGGTGACACAGGTCTTTCTTACTATGCTGATGGAGCAAAAGTGAAAGACGAAGAAGCAAAAAAAGCCTTTGCACTTCTATATGCAGGTAAAGTAATGACTGGTTCTCCAACTGCTGATGGCAAAACAGTTATTGATGCCAACAGTCCATTAAAACGTTCACATATGGCGAAAATTTTAAATGGCTCATTGCAATACATGAATAAATAATAAGGATTTTTACAGCAACTTCCTTTCTCATATTTTATGGGGAAGGAAGTTCCTATGTGTTTAAAATGGGAGGAGACCATGCAATGACAATCATAAAAAAGCACATTTGTATTTCGGCTGTTTTGGCAGTTTTATTGCTTGTTTTCCCTCCATCCATTCTTATGCAAGCAAAAGCTGAGAACCTTGGCATAATAGATGGTAGTTATCAAGTTGAACTAAGTTTTTCTCCTATTGAAGGGTTTGAAGGAAATCTTTTTAAACATAAAGCAACTCTCACCGTAAAGGATGGTCAGTATCAATTAACTTTGGCACTTGAACAATCATATTCTGTACGCGACATACATATCGAACAGCTTGGCAATGAAATTTCTTTGACTCAAGATATAGAAAATTTAGTTCAGTTTGATGTTTTGGCATTACAAGACCCGATTGTTATAAAGGGCAATGTGGAGCTTGCAGCTGAAGAATCTTATTTTTCGTTCACTCAAGAGCTGCGAATAGAGATAGCGGGACTTACTCCGAATGTTCCTCAGGAAGAAAACAAAACGGATGAAGCTGAAAACTTAGTTGTAGAAGAAACAAAAGGCCAAGAATGGGCAGTGGACTATGTATTATTAGCGGATGGTAAAAATGAACCTTCTATTATGAATAACTATGTGAAGCCAATCGCAAAGGTTATTGAAAAGGATGGTAGATACTATGCGCAAATGACTATTTTACAATCAGCTTGGGTGACAGGTCTACAGATAGATGATAAGGGAAATCAGATTGAACCAAAGCAAGTTTCTCTTTTAGATAATGTACGCATGGTGGAATTTGAGGTTGAGGACTTAACACAGCCGTTAAGAATGTGGGTAAAGATTGATATTCCTGACATTTCTTATCATCATCAATATTATGTTCAGCTAGTATTCAATCAAAAGCAGGTTTCATTGCTTTTACAAAAACCCACGAACGAAAAACCTACTACGCAAGTCGTACGTGACAAGTCGGTGGAAACGGAGCAACAGGAGCAGGTACAAAAGCCACCAATACAAATAAGTAAAGAGAATGTTTCTAGCAATGCCACACAGACATTACCAGCTATTCAAACACCCTTGCTTATACCAAAGGAAGAAAAATTAACATTTGATCGTACACTTGATGAACCAACTGATGAAGCTTTAGAAGAAGCATTAGAGGACAGCAAAACAAATGAGGAAACTACGGAAACAAAAGTAGTAAAAAAATCGACTGCAGATCAGCAAATGGAGCCGTTAAACTTCGTAAAAATTATTGGGCTAATCGTTATTTGTCTTGTATCAGGATGGTTACTGATTAAGCGTATTAGGAAAACCAAAAATTTAGTTGACTGAGCAGAAATAAGTGGGGGATGACACAATGAAAAAAGATTGGAAAATGAAGGTACTGTTGCTGACATTACTATCACTAATTCTTGCTGCATGTAGTAGCAGCGATCAAACAGAAAAAAAAGAGACAGTTACTGATAAAGAACAGGTAACAGAAGATAGTGAGCAACGTATTATTGCTGGGACTGTAGTGGTAGCGGATATCCTTGATAAGCTGGAGCTTGATGCAATCGCTGTACCTGAAACAGAAAAGCAATTAGCAAAGCGTTTTGATGGTCTGCCAACAATCGGTAATGCGATGGAGCCAGATATGGAAATTGTTAAGTCATTAAATCCAACAGAAGTATTATCCGTTTCCACTTTAGAATACGATTTACAGGATAAATTTAAACAACTTAATATTCCTGTTGATTTTCTTAATTTCCAAAGCGTTGATGCCATGCTAAAGGAGATAACATCTCTAGGAAAACGCTATGATCGTGAAGCTCAAGCCGATGCATTAGTAAAAGATCTACAGAAGAATATCGAGGCAGTCCAAAACGTAGCTGCGAATAAAGAAGGTCCTCGCGTATTAATTTTACTAGGTATACCAGGGAGTTATCTAGTAGCAACAGAAAATTCCTATGCCGGGGATCTTGTCAAACGAGCAGGGGGTATCAATGTAATGGAAGGGCAAGATGCAGAATATCTATCTTCTAATACGGAATATCTTCATAATAGCAATCCGGATATTATTTTGCGCTTATCACATGGCATGCCCGATGAGGTTGTAGAAATGTTTGATGAAGAGTTTAAAACTAATGATATTTGGAAACATTTCGATGCAGTGAAAAACGGTAAAGTCTATGATTTAGAGGAAGAATTATTCGGGACGACATCCTCCTTGCAGGTACCACAGGCTTTAGGACAGCTGATGGAAATTTTCTATCGTAAATAGTAACTCGAATGTCGCTCGTATGATCAGTATTTTTACTCGTCATAGAGCGTTTTTCTTATCCTATATGGAATAAAAAAAGAAAAAGGAAGTCCGATATGACAAAAAGAATCGTCAGTTTTTTACTTGTAATTTTTTTATTACTGGTGACAGTGATTTATTCAGCATCAACAGGTAGCATTAAAATGGGCTTTTTTGAGTTTATAGGGGCATTATTTAATGAGGGGAATAGTCAAATGGAGGCTATTCGTGATTTACGCTTCCCACGTATCATTGTGGCATTATTTGCAGGTGCCGCCCTTTCAGTTTCTGGGGTGCTTTTACAATCGGTGATGCGTAACCCATTGGCAGATGCAGGGATTATCGGAATATCTTCGGGTGCAGCATTTGTCCAATTGTTTATTGTTGCCTTTTTCCCCACATTATTTTTTATGACACCCGTGTTAGCATTTATGGGTGGAGCCTTAGCCTGTACGCTTGTCTTTGCATTATCTTGGAAATCTGGCTTAAGCCCGCTCAAATTGATTTTAGTAGGGATAGCGATTAACGCTATGTTTACAGGCTTAACCGAGGCTATGATTAGCTTAGGCGGCTCCTTAAATATGTCCGCATCCAGTGTTATTGGTTCTAATCTAACCATGCGAACATGGAAAGATGTTTCAACAATTGTGACATATGGTTCAATCGGATTAATAGGTTCTCTTGCTTTATATAGTTGGTGTAATTTACTCGTATTACAAGACAAAACTGTTAAAAGCTTAGGATTTCAAGTTGTGCGAGCACGGTTATTAATTGCAGCAGTGGCTGTCTTACTAGCAGCTGTTTCAGTTGTTGTTGCAGGAGTTATTTCATTTGTGGGTCTTTTAGTACCTCATATTGCTCGCAGATTAGTTGGCCATGATCATGCTGTGCTTATTCCGTTTACAGCATTGGCAGGAGCATTACTAATCTTATTAGCAGATACAATTGGACGTACAATTGTTGCACCACTTGAAATCCCGGCGTCCACCATTATGGCCATTATCGGTGGACCCTTCCTAATATTCTTATTACGAAAAGAGTGACAAGCATGAATATACAAGACATTATTGTATCGCATGATAATACACGTAATCATTTAAATGGTGTTTCCACATCAATTACAAAAGGCAAAATTACAACAATAATTGGTCCGAACGGCTGTGGGAAATCAACTTTATTAAGTGTCATCTCTCGCCTGCATTCACCTAAATCAGGAAATGTCCTGTTAGAAAATAAAGACTTACTAGATTATAAGCCTAAGGAATTTGCTAAAAAACTAGCCATAGTATATCAGCAAAACGATATACCGAAAGATTTAACAATTGAAAAATTAGTCGGTTTTGGTCGTCTTCCCCACCAAACATTGCTGAAAAAGGACAATGAGGGAGATGCAAAAGCCATTGAATGGGCACTGGCTTGTACAAATTTACAACAAAAGAGTTCAACAAATTTAGAGGCGTTATCAGGTGGGGAGCGGCAACGTGTCTGGATTGCTATGGCTTTGGCACAACAATCAGAAATACTATGCTTGGATGAGCCGACAACATATTTGGATATTTATTATCAGCTAGAATTATTAGAGCTTGTCAAAACATTAAACGAGCAGCACGGCTTAACGATTATCATGGTGCTACACGATATTAATCAAGCTATTCGCTATAGTAACCATATTATTTTAATGAAGGATGGTAAAATATTCGCAGAAGGTACCCCACGTGATGTAATTACGAAAGATGTTATTAAAGAGGTATATGGGGTTAACGCGGTATTTAATGAAGATCCACAACTTGGCTATTATATGATGCCAATGGGGATATGAATGGTGATGGGATGAAAAAGAAGGCGTCAAAGTTTGTCACATTTCTATATGTAGCAATATTTTTATTTTCTGCATTTTCCCTAGCAAAGTATCTATATACGTACTATGAGACATCAAAATCGCTGAAGGAAGTGCAGGATATATATCAAGCTACATTAAGCACTATTGAAGATCAGCCTGTAAATCAAGAGGAAGAAACTCAAGCTCCTTCAACGATAAGACCTCAATTCCAAGATTTATTAGCAATGAACCGTCAAATTGTAGGATGGATTTCAGTGGATGGAACAAAGTTAAATAATCCAGTACTACAAGCTGACAATAATGATTTTTATTTAAATCATAATTTTAGAGACGAGGAAAGTCGTGCAGGCAGTGTCTTTATGGATTATCGAAATAATATTGTTTCTATGAGTCAAAATACAGTTTTATATGGTCATGCTATGAAAAATAATACGATGTTTGGCAGTCTAAAAAATTACTTAAAGCAAGACTACGCGAATGACCATCCCATTATTTATTTAGATACCTTATATGAAGGGTATGATATCGAGGTATTTGCAGCATATGAGACAACTATTGATTTCTACTATATTGAAACGGATTTTACAAGTGACGGAGCTTATAAGCAATTTCTAGAGGAAATTCAAAAGCGATCATCCATACAAATGGATGTCGCTATAAGTCCCGGTGATAAAATCCTGACATTGTCTACCTGTAAGGATTCAGTGATGAGTGACGATCACCGCTTTGTTGTTCAGGGTAAATTAGTAAAACGTGGTGAATAAATAGAGCTTGACTTTCTTTTTATTGAGGAGAACCTTTACTGTCAAGGTTCTCCATCTTTTTAGCCTTTTTTATTGGATTTTCTCCGCCAACTCTAAAATAATGCCCTCAGGACCACGCACGTAACATAATTTATAACTTTCTTCATATTGCTGTATCTCACTAAAAATTTTTGTACCCCTTTTTTTCAATTTAGCAATAATACCTTCAATATTTTCAACATTAAAGCAAATATGTCGGATTCCAAGCGTATTTGCAAAAGTTGGCTGTATACCTTTTTCATCAGAAGGCGAGTAAAATTTCACTAGCTCTATCCATGTCTGACCATCAGGCATCCCCAATCCTACACATGCCGTTTTTGCATAATTAAGCCCTACAATTCGGCTCAGCAGTTCTCCTTGTAATTCCCATTCTGCTTTCACTTCAAGCCCTAGCTCAAGAAAAAATGCTTTAGCCTCTGAAAGATCATTCACGTTTATGCTCACATGATCCATTCTATTGATTTTCATACCTCATACCTCCAAGTCCTCTTCGCAGAATTATATAACAAATGGATGAAAAAAAATCCTGATACGATCATGAATTTTGATAGACAAAGGATGATACATAAAAACTCTTTAACGTTATGCTTTATTTATGGCTAATGTGGACAAACCTATGCTTGTTCGAAATCGTAAATTGAATATTTCAAATTTCAAAAAGAACTTTTAACAAAAAATAATTAAATTACTTGACGTAATTTAATTATTAATATATAGTAAGTTACATAAAGTAATCAATTACTTTTCATAACCAAAGTAGTACAAAAAGATAAGTAACTACAAATGTTTAGCCTAATCAATGTTGGGTAACATAATTCATGTAGTTGCTTCATATTTTAAAATATATCTCGAAATCGAGATAAAATCAACTTATTGGAGGAATTTTAAAATGGCAAAATGGAATATTGATTTAGGGCACTCAGCAATTAACTTTCAAGTAAAACACATGATGGTATCAAAAGTGAAAGGTGTATTTGATAAATACACAGCGGACATTGAGGCGGCAGATCTTGCAGACTTAACAACTGCTAACATTAGCTTTACTATTGATCCAGCAAGTATTAATACACGTAGTGAAGATCGTGATAACCATTTAAAAGCAGCGGATTTTTTTGATGCTGAACAATATCCAACAATTACGTTTAAATCAACAGACATTACTAAAAAATCTAGCGATGAATATTCAGTAACAGGAGACTTAACTATTAAAGGTGTAACAAAATCAGTAACATTTGATACAGAATTTAATGGCAAGGGTACTAATCCTTGGGGGCAAGAAGTATATGGTTTTGAAGCTGAAACAACTATCAATCGCGAAGACTTTGGTTTAACTTGGAATGCAGCCTTAGAAACTGGTGGAGTACTTGTAGGTAAAGATATTAAAGTATCAGTTGAGTTAGAAATTAACCCAGCTTAATAAAGAGATTTTCTTGCATGCTTGAAGGTATATTCAAGCATGCTTTTTATATGTCCAAAAAAAGGTATGTTCTTAAGAAATATTCTAGTAATGATATTTTGTAAATTAATTCCATTGAGTATGTTTTTTGCATATTTTTAGCAAATTCTGCATATAAATCATCATATTGTTTTTGGGGGCGATAGGATGAATGTATTAGTGACAGGTGGCTATGGTTTTATTGGCAGTGCAGTAGGTAGGCGTTTTTTTGAAGAAGGTGCATCTGTTTATATTATTGATAATTTAAGTACAGGTCACTTACGGAATGTTGATTTTGAGCATAAATCTTATCTTTTAAATGTGGAGGATGAGGTTTGTGAGCACCTTTTTAAAGAGACACATTTCGATGTGGTCATTCATTGTGCAGCACAAACGAGTGTTCAACAATCCTTACAGGAGCCAGTAAAGGATATTTTGACGAATATTGTTGGGCTAAGTCAAATGCTCTTTTTATCATCTAAATATAAGGTAAAGCATTTTGTTTTTGCCTCCTCAGCTGCTGTGTATGGAAATAGTCACTATCCGCCACTAGAAGAAACAGATGTGTGCGAACCTATATCAATGTATGGGCTAAACAAGAGCATAGGGGAAACCTATTGTGAAAAATGGCAAAAGGATTATCGGTTACCTATCCTTATTTACAGATTCGCCAATGTTTTCGGTCCAAGACAACAAATGCAAGGTGAAGCTGCTGTCATCCCAAGTATGTTAAAGAGTAGCATGGAGGGAAGACCCTTTACAATTTATGGTGATGGTGAACAGACACGTGACTTTATTTACGTCGATGATATTGCAGATGCCATTTATGCCGGTGTCCATTCAAGATTACAAGGTATCTATAATGTGTCCACAAATGAAGCGTGGTCTCTTCATCAAGTGATTTTGTTGCTTCAGCATTTAAATCATCCACTTGAAATTCAATATGCACCCGCACGAGAAGGAGATATTGAACATTCATTTTTAAATAATGACAAATTAGCCAATGCAATTGGTTGGAGACCCAAAATTTCTTTTGCAGAGGGAATTGAACGTACGTTGAATGCTTTACAAGTTGATAAATTGGCGGAAATTTAACTATATAGAGGATTCGGCATATTACACAGTGTAATATGTCTTTTTCTATGTCTATAGTATAATAATTCATTAAAGAAATGGATGTGGACGGAGGCTTACATATGCTTGTAGATTTTAGAGTGAACAATTGTCTAAGCTATAAAGAGGATACATTATTTTCAATGGTAGCAGGAAGTCGTCTACGAAAATGGAAGGATACCCATACCATACCGTTGGATGATTCACTTCGTGTCGTGAAAAGTGCATTTATTTTTGGGCCGAATGGAAGTGGTAAATCCAATCTATTTACCGCGCTTAAAGTTTTGAGAACCTTACTCTTTAATTTTGAGAATTTAAACAATGTTAAACAATTACGCCTGCCTTATCAACCATTCAAGCTAGGAAGTCAGCAGGGCCAACCAACAGAATTTATGATTTCATTATTTTTGGACGGTGCTTTGTATGAGTATGAAATTCAGTACAATGCTTCCATCATTCTATATGAGCGTCTTCACAAGACAACTCATAATTTGAAGGAAGAGCTTTTTGTCCGACGATGGGATGGTGTGGATTATTCGTATGAAACAGCTCATTCGACTGCACAGGAATTAACAAAATATACGCGGAATAATACAGCCTTTATATCAGTGCTACATGTTTTTAATGATTCAGACGCGTTAAAGGTATTCGATTGGTTTTTACATAAAATGCTGTTTCTAGATGAAGCGAATCGGTTATCAAGTCATCCTCTAATTCGTAAACTTGAAGAGGAGCCCTTTAAAAAAGAGGTCATCAAACTTCTTAAAATTGCCGATTTTTCAATTCAAGATGTCACGGCAAGACGTGTGGAGCGCAGAGAAAAAAATACCATTGGCTACGAATTTGACAGCCCTGAGGTCATTCAAGAAGTTGATATTGACCTACATTATTTATCATTTGATGAATCGGGTGTGCCCATCGGAAACGAGACGATCAATTGGACGATGGATTCTAAAGGTACAGTGCGCATGTTGCATTTAGCTTGTGTGATGGTAGATGCTTATAATAAAGGAAAAACTATTTTTATTGATGAATTCGATACAGCTTTTCATGTATCAATTTGCGAATTTCTAATGGCAATCATGAATAGTAAACGTAATACGAGTAATCAATTTGTCGTGACGAGTCATGAAATAGAGTTATTGGATCAGCCATTGCGTTCTGATCAAATTTGGTTTGTTAATAAAACCTTTAAAAATGAATCTGAGCTCTATTCTTTATTTGATTTTGCAGACTTGCAAAAAAAGCGTGGCGACCTTTCTTATGCAAAACGTTATTTAAAAGGAGAATTTGGCGCAACGCCCGTTATTAATGAATATTTATCTGAACAATATTTAGAAGAAGCGGAGGTATCTGAGCAGTGAGAGTACGTCAACAAGGAAACCGAACACTGCGGAAAACTATTTTAATTTATTGTGAAGGTGAAACGGAGCGTATTTATTTTGAACAGCTACGTATTTTGAAGCGCTCTAAAATGGTGAGTGTCAAAATAAAAAATGTTAAACGATCTGCCATCAAGCTTGCTCAACATGCTTATCGGGATTCTAGTTATCAATATTTTGATGAGGTCTGGATTGTTTTTGATAAGGATGATTTAACAGAAAAGCAATTGGAGGAAGTAAATCAATTTTGTGAGGAAAAAGAGATTCAAATTGCCTATTCTAATGAGGCTTTTGAATTGTGGTTACTTTTGCATTTTGAGGAAGTGGATAGCTCGGAAAAATATCCACGTGCCGTCTTAAATGACAAAATGGAACAACACCTCGGTGTGAGCCGATATTTCCGTCATAAGGCTGATGAGACGATTATTGCCCCCATTGCATTACGTCATGAAGTAGCGATTAAAAATTGTACAGACATGATGGCTCTTCGTAGTTCGGAGAGCCGTGACAACCCTTACTGTAACATACATGAAATGATACGATACATATTTTAAAAACGGTAGGTTCTTTTTGTGACGTAGGGGTCCTACTCTTTACTTTAGTGGAAATAGATTGTCAAATAAATGCATGTTTAATCCAAACAAACATATAGTGTCTATTGAGCGAAATCAGTAATAGTATGAAAGGGGATTGCGTGGATAAGCCAAATTCGAATCAACGCAAAAATATAGAGGAAAATGCCAAGGATCAGCAACTAGAGCCATTTCGTGTAGAGAACGAAGGCACAAAAATGACTACGAATCAGGGTCTTAGAGTGTCAAACGATGAGGATTCCTTAAAAGCAGGAGTCCGTGGTCCGACAATTATGGAGGATTTTCATCTTCGAGAAAAAATTACACATTTTGACCACGAACGAATTCCGGAACGTGTCGTGCATGCTAGAGGTTTTGCTGCACATGGTGAATTCGAATTGTATGAGTCGATGAGAGAGTATACGAAGGCGAAATTTTTGCAAGACCCGAAAAAGAAAACGCCAGTGTTTGTCAGGTTTTCGACAGTGGTAGGTAGTTTAGGTTCAATGGATACGGCTCGTGATGTACGGGGATTTGCAACTAAATTTTACACGGATGAAGGAAATTATGATTTAGTAGGCAATAATATTCCAGTCTTTTTTATTCAGGATGCCATTAAGTTCCCAGATTTAATTCATGCAGTAAAGCCTGAGCCGCATAATGAGATGCCACAAGCTGCCTCTGCCCATGATACGTTTTGGGATTTTGTGGCGAACAATCAGGAGATTGCACATATGATTATGTGGCATATGTCAGATCGAACAATACCTAGAAGCTTCCGTATGATGGAGGGTTTCGGGGTGCATACATTCCGTTTTGTTAATGATAGAGGAAGATCAAGATTTGTGAAGTTTCATTGGAAGCCTGTACTAGGTGTGCATTCACTAGTTTGGGATGAAGCTCAGATAATAGCTGGGAAGGACACAGATTTTCAGCGACGGGATTTATGGGAGGCCATTGAAATTGGAGATTATCCAGAGTTTGAGTTAGGGGTGCAAATACTTGAGCCAGAAGACGAATTTAAATTCGATTTCGATATTTTAGATGCCACAAAACTTTGGCCAGAAGAACTGATACCCGTAAAAATAATTGGAAAAATGACCTTAAATCGCAATGTGGATAATGTATTTGCTGAAACTGAGCAAGTTGCCTTCCATCCAGGAAATGTTGTACCAGGCATTGACTTTACCAATGATCCACTATTACAAGGTCGACTCTTCTCCTATTTAGATACACAGTTAATACGTTTAGGGGGTCCAAACTTTACAGAAATCCCTATAAATCGCCCTCTTTGTCCTGTGCATAATAATCAACGTAATGGTTTTAGTCGACAGGCAATTAATCTAGGAAGAGTAAGCTATCATAAAAATTCATTAGCCAATAATACACCTGCAACATCCACTGCAAGGGAGGGAGGATATGTTCATTATGAAGAAAAGGTTGAAGGGCGAATCACAAGGGCACGTAGTAAATCCTTTGACGATCACTTTTCACAAGCTAGACTCTTTTGGAACAGTATGTCCCCTCCTGAAAAACAGCACATTATAGATGCTTTTAGCTTTGAGGTTGGAAAAGTCAAGAGTAAATCTGTGCGACAACAAGTTGTAGATATGTTTGTTCACGTAGATAAAGCAATGGCTACAACTGTTGCTGAAAATGTGGGTGTTAACCCTCCTAGTGGCGAACAGTCCAAGGTAACAGCCTCTTCACCCGCACTTAGTCAAGCCAATACCATTAAATTACCTTATACACTTAGGGTAGGTGTTTTAATTGGTGATGGATTCGATGCGAATGAGGTAGGGGAGGTATTAAAATATTTAACAAGGCAGGGGGTGCGCTACAGCATTATTTCTGATCGACTAGGAGTTGTGACTGGAAATAATGGTGTTCAATTAACGGCAAGCGACACCTTTATTACAACCGATGCCGTATTATTTGACTCGTTATATGTGGTGGGTGTAAAGGCAAGTAATCAAGCTAAATTTAATACACATATCGTAAATTACATTAATGAGGCATATCGTCATTACAAACCGATTGGATTTGCCGTTACAGGTACAACGTTTTTCAATATGTCGAATGCCAATGTAGGGCCAGGTATTGTTTTAGCAACTGGGAATAAGGATTTTTCTAAAAAATTTGTAGACGCCATTGCACAACAAAGATTTTGGCAACGGAATATTTATTAAGCCTATTAGTTGGGAAAAATATACGCGTAATGAAAGTAAAGTCGAGGCCAGACTGGAGACAAAAGCAATTGAGAGAATACCTCTCAATTGCTTTTATTATTTTTCATCTTTAAGCTTTAAATTTCTGAAGGAACCCTTTCAATGACCTTACTGGTAATATTGCATTCAATTTTTGCAAATGATAAGGTGATACATGAGGTGAAAAATATGGAAAAATTTGATATAGCAATTATTGGTGCAGGGCCAGGAGGGTATGTAGCGGCCATTCATGCTGCCAAAAATGGCAAAAAGGTTGCGTTGATTGAACGAGATAAATTAGGAGGAGCTTGCTATAATGTTGGATGCATTCCATCTAAAATTTTATTGGAGCATAGTAAACTAGTGCAGGCAATAAATCGAGGAAATAGTTGGGGAATAGAAACAGACAATGTTAAAATAAATTTTCCTCGATTAATGCAACGTAAAGATACAATTATTCAAGAGCTTCTAACAAATATTGAGCACTATATTATCAACAACCATATAACTTTATATCGTGGTGAGGCCACATTAACTAAAGACTTACTGATAACAGTAGGAAATGAAACTTTGACGGCGTCAGATATTATATTGGCAACAGGCAGTAAACCATATGTTCCACCATTTGAAGGGTTAGAGTCCGCTACCTACTTTACAACAGATACATTTTTCAATCTTAAAGAGCTACCAGCACAGTTAACGATTATCGGTGGTGGTGTGATTGCAGTAGAAATGGCCTTTAGTTTAGCCCCCCTAGGAACGAGAATTACAATGCTTAATCATAGTGAGGATATTTTACAAACGGAAGAACCAGAGGCAAGACCCCTTATTCGAGAAAAGATGAAGAAACTTGGTATTGAGCTTATAACAGATTTCCAATTCGAAAAATTTGAAGGCCATACTATTCATACGACAAAAGGTATATATACATATGAAAATCTTCTGTTTGCGACAGGGCGTCGTCCTAATACAGAAATCGCTCAGCATTTGGAGTTAACTTTTGAAGGCCGTTTAATTGCCGTGAATGAGCATTTACAGACGAGTCAGCCTCATATTTATGCAATTGGTGATTTAGTCGGTGGTTATCAGCTTGCACATTCTGCGAGTGCGGAAGGAATCTATGCTGTGGATTATATTATGGGTAATCAACCAGCATTAATTGACCAAGCATCAATCCCGCGTTGTGTATATACACACCCTGAGATTGCCACATTTGGTTTACTAGAAGAACAGGTAAAAGTACCTTACACGATGACAAAAATGCCATTACAAACAAATCCAAAGGCTTTAATGGAGGGAAATACTGAAGGCTTTGTGAAGCTAATAACAAAAGAGGGCAGCGGTCAAATTCTAGGTGCTTGTGTTGTAGGGGATGGTGCAACAGAAATGCTGAATGCTATATTGGCGGCAAAAAACTCAGGTGGTACAGCTCTTTCTTTAGCACAAATGATTTTCCCACATCCGACTGTATCTGAGCATATTGGAGATACTGCCAAAGCTGTTTTTGGAAAAGCCATTCACCAATAATTGAAAAGCTATTGACATTAAAGAAATATATGTTAGATTAATTTTATAAGAATACTTGGTTTTGGAGTTGACTAGGCAGCTAGAGGCTTCTATTTTACAAGGCGGTTTTCGTTTGATTGTAAAATAGGGGCTTTTTTTAATGGCTTTTAAAAAATTAAGAGGAGCTGGTAAATTGACAAAAGCAGTAATCATTAATGGCAGTAACTCAAAAAGCTCTAGAGTTATGGCAATCCATGAAAAGGTTAAAAATCATTTAATGGCACAGGGTGTAGAAGTCCATTCCAATTATATTCATGAACTACCGGCTGTAGATCTAATAACAGCCAATTTTGCAAGTGAAAGTATACAGCTAGAGAATAAATGGATTGAGGAAGTACAAATAGTCGTCATTTTAACCCCTATATACAAAGCATCGTTTACGGGAATATTGAAAACTTATTTAGATTTACTACCCCAAAAAGCACTGCATGGGAAGGTCATTCTACCTATCGCTGTTGGGGGTTCTATTGGTCATTTATTAGCATTAGAGTATGCTTTGAAGCCTGTTTTAGCTGTACTAGGGGCGACCTCAATATCGCACTCTGTTTATATTGTAGATAAACAAATTATTCGGTTAGATGAAGGAGGTTTTGCCATAGAGGAAGAAGCAATCAGTAGACTAGAAGCAGAGTTAGAGCAGTTACGGCAATTATTAATCGCTAATTAAACATGATAAAAGCGCATTAAAGGGGTACCCTATAATGCGCTTTCATTTAATTTACTTCAAGATTTTCTTCGTTTTCTACCGGTGCTGTAGAAAGATATAAGAAAGCCTCATCTTGCAAAAGCAATAATTTTTCTTCACAAATCCCATGTGATAATGGTCCAGAAAAAATAGACTCCCACCATGTCGTTGTTGTTGTCATTCATCTACGCCCCCGTTTCGTTTAGTATGTAGTTGTGTAGTTGTATATTTCCCAAGATGAAAAAATTAAAACATTTCACATACTCAAATTTCTTCCCCCCTGATGTAGAAAGAGGAATTTTTCCTCCTGATGTTGTATCGTATAGACAATGATAGTTTGTTTCGAAATGAAAAAACTATGTATGCCATTTTTGAAAAGGGGTGCTTTATTGATGAATTTTACGTCTAAAGATGTGGAAAATATGATAACAGAGCAGCGTCAATTTTATTTTTCTCGTGCCACTAAAAGTGTCAAATTTCGAAAAGAGCAATTAAAAAAACTAAAGAAATCCATTTTGAAATATGAGAAGGAAATACTGAACGCACTATACTTAGACCTCCGGAAAAGTGAGTTCGAAGCGTATGCAACTGAAATTGGCATTGTCTTAGATAGTATTTCTTACATGGTGAAGCATGTGGAAGAATGGATGGAGCCAGAAGCAGTCAAAACACCTATTCAATATCAGATGGGTAAGAGCTTTATTGTTCGTGAACCGTATGGTGTAACATTAATTATTGGTCCGTTTAATTACCCATTTCAATTGGTCATGGAACCATTGGTAGGTGCTATTGTTGGCGGTAATACAGCTATCGTTAAACCGTCAGAAACATCTGTACACACTGCAGCCATTATAAAAAAGGTAATTGAAGAAACTTTTCACCCATCCTATATACGTGTAGTGGAAGGGGAAAAAGATGAGGTTACTGCCTTAATCCATGCTTCCTTTGACTATATCTTTTTTACAGGAAGTGTAGCAGTTGGCAAAGTGGTTGCTAAGGCAGCAGCAGAACGATTAACTCCAATTGCTTTAGAACTTGGAGGGAAAAGTCCAGCTATTGTTGATCAAACAGCGAACCTAGAAGTAGCAGCGAAGCGGATTGTATGGGGTAAATTCACAAATACTGGGCAAACATGTGTGGCACCAGATTATTTACTTGTTCACAAAGATGTTTATGATCGCTTTATGAAAATTTTAAAAGAGACGATACGTTCTTTTTATGGGAAGAACCCATTAAAAAGCCCTGATTACGGACGCATCGTGAATCTTAGACAGTTTGATCGTTTACAGCAAATTATTAAGGAAGAACGTGACGCTATAACATTCGGTGGACGGATAGATCGAGATGATTTATATATTGAGCCAACAATCATCGAATATGTAAAGTGGACAAGTCCTTCGATGCAGGAAGAGCTTTTTGGCCCTATCCTACCTGTTATGATGTATAACGATTTACCACTGGCAATTCATGAAATACGCCAATTACCGAAACCATTAGCGGCATATTTCTTCTCAGAGCATGAAAAAGCGACTCAATACTTTTTAGAGGAATTGCCATTCGGCGGAGGATGTATTAATGATACGATTACACATGTTGGTAACTTACACTTACCATTTGGAGGTGTTGGTCCATCGGGTGTGAAAGCATATCATGGTAAAGCAAGCTTTGAAAACTTTACACATGCAAAATCCATTTTAAAGAAATCTTCTAAGCTTGAGACGAATGTACTGTTTCCACCGTATAATCAAAAGGTGAAAATTGTACGCTCTATTATGAAATAGTTAAAATGGGGGTATCTTTTTTCAAATGAAGATATCCCCTTTCAAAAAAACCCTCCTTTGTATAGAAAAATATCCCCAAAAATCCCAACCTAGGCGTGTCGAAAAATGCCGATTAGTCATTAATTATGAAAAAATTGAAGAAAACGTATTTTTTGTTCAAATGAAAGCGTTTTCGTTAAAAAAACAGCACGGAGACATTTTATTTATCGCGAAATAAGTAGTAAAATAAGTTCAATAGAGCGTGGGGGGATTCATTTTGTCGTTTTTTGTCGAATAATCAAAAATGATGACATGAGTGTAGAGATTGATTGGAGGACTATGAAATGTATGCAGAGGAATTGTTAAGTGCATTACCTTTGAAAAAAATAATTGGCATGTTGCCAGACCAAGTGACTGATATCGTAGTAGATTCAAGAAGTGTACAGCCAAATAGCATGTTTGTTTGTATTAAAGGTTATACAGTGGATGGACATGACTATGCTCAAAAGGCTGTAGATGGAGGTGCTACGATTGTTGTAACAGAGCGGGAATTGCCGCTAGGTGAGATGATTGCTCAAGTAATTGTAAAAGACACAGACCGTGCAGTAGGCTTGTTAGCCGCAAAGTTTTTTGATTATCCTTCCAAAGATATAACGATGATCGGGGTAACGGGAACGAATGGTAAAACATCTGTAACAGGTATTATTCAAAATATTATGCATGGTATGGGTGAAAAATCTGCCTTATCTGGCACAATTGGCTTTAATTTAAATGGAATTTTATATGAATCTGCCAATACAACAAGTGATGCGTTATCAACACAACAAATGATTTTTAGAGCAAAAATGGAAGGCTGTCGTTTAATGACGATGGAGGTTTCATCCCATGGATTAGCACTTGGACGTTTAGCAGGTGTTGACTATGATGTAGCTATTTTTACAAATCTAACGCACGATCATCTTGATTTCCATGGTACGATGGAGGAATATGGGCATGCCAAAGGTTTATTATTCTCCCAGCTTGGACAAGATTTAGAAAAAAATAAATTTGTTGTGCTAAATGCCGATGATGCTTGGTCAGAGCGGTACGCAGCTATGACACCATTTCCAGTGTGGACATATGGTTTAAAAAATGAAACAGCAGATTTCCGTGCCATTAACTGTGAATATCACGATTATATGACATCTTTTGATGTGGAGATGTCAGAAGGAATTTATCGTGTGAAAATGAATTTACTAGGTGAATTTAACATTTATAATGTGTTAGCAGCAATGGTGGCATTTTATGGTCGTGGCTATTCTATGGAGGCCATTATTGAGCAAATCGAGCAACTTCCACCAGTTAAAGGACGTATGGAAAAAGTATGCTCTGAGCTACCTGTACAAATGTTTGTTGATTATGCACATACACCTGATGCTATTGAAAAAGCGATTGAGGCAGCACAACCATATAAAAAGGGCAAACTTATTTTCTTAGTTGGGACAGGTGGTAACCGTGATAAATCAAAACGTCCTGCCATGGCTGAGAAGGCGTCGGCAGCAGAGTATGTTATTTTGACAACAGATGACCCACGCTATGAGGACTATAATAGTATTACGGGTGATTTGGCAAAAGGGATGTTACATGACAATTTTGCCTGTATCGGAGATCGTGCAGAGGCAGTTCGTCATGCGATTGAGGTTGCTGAACCAGGCGATATGATTATTTTTGCTGGTAAAGGCCATGAGGATTATCAAATTATTGAAAATACAAAATTTCCGCATAGTGATGCAGAAATAGCAATAGAAGCTGGCCGTTTGAAATTTGTTTGATGGAATATAAGATTTAGGAAACCCTTTTAGATAGTACTAAAGGGTTTTCTTTTTGGCGATTTCATGTAAAAAGGTTGTACGAAAGGCAAGACTTCTTTTATTATTATTAAGTATGAAAAAAGGAGAATGACGAGATGAATTCAAATTTAGAAAAAGATATACAATCCCGTCGTACTTTTGCCATTATCAGTCACCCTGATGCTGGGAAAACGACGATTACAGAAAAGCTTTTACTTTTTGGAGGCGCCATTCGTGACGCAGGGACAGTAAAAGGAAAAAAAACAGGTAAGTTTGCAACATCTGACTGGATGGAAATCGAAAAGCAACGTGGTATCTCTGTTACTTCTTCCGTGATGCAATTTGACTATAATGGCTCACGTGTGAATATCTTGGATACCCCTGGGCACCAAGACTTCTCAGAAGATACTTATCGCACATTAATGGCAGTAGATAGTGCTGTCATGGTAGTGGACGCCGCTAAAGGGATAGAGGCGCAAACTTTAAAGCTATTTAAGGTTTGTAAAATGCGCGGTATTCCGATTTTCACTTTTATTAATAAATTGGACCGTCAAGGGAAAGAGCCGCTTGAGCTAATAGAAGAGCTTGAGGAAGTACTGGGGATACATGCATATCCTATGAACTGGCCGATTGGTATGGGGAAAGAGTTTCTTGGTATTTATGATCGTTACAATAAGCGTATTGAGCAGTTCCGTACGGATGAAGCTGAACGCTTTCTGCCAATAGATGAAAATGGTGAACTTGCTGTAGAGCATCCGATGAAAGTTACTTCTTATTATTCTCAAGCAATGGATGATATATTACTACTGGACGAGGCTGGTAATGAATATTCGGAAGAAAAAATTCGTCGTGGCGAATTAACACCAGTGTTCTTTGGTTCAGCTTTAACAAATTTTGGGGTACAAACATTCCTAGAGACTTACTTACAATTTGCACCAATACCACAGCCTAGAATTACGGAAGATGAGCAGTTTATTGATCCGCTTGAACAAGAGGAATTTTCAGGATTCATATTCAAAATTCAAGCTAATATGAATCCTGCGCACCGTGACCGTATTGCCTTTGTCCGTATTGTGTCTGGTAAATTTGAGCGTGGCATGAATATGACTTTGTCTCGTACTGGCAAATCCTTTAAAGTCACACAATCTACACAATTCCTAGCTGATGATCGTGAGACTGTAGATGAAGCTGTTGCAGGGGATATTATCGGTTTATATGACACAGGGACTTATCAAATTGGAGATACCGTAGTGGGTGGTAAAAAAACATTCCAATTTGAAAAATTACCACAGTTTACTCCAGAGTTATTTGTCCGTGTAACGGCTAAAAACGTAATGAAATCGAAGCAATTCCATAAAGGTATTTTACAATTAGTACAAGAAGGTGCCATTCAATATTATAAAACACTGCACACAGAGGAAGTTATTCTTGGAGCAGTGGGTCAACTTCAATTTGAAGTATTTGAACATCGTATGAAAAATGAATACAATGTGGAAGTAAGGATGGAGCCAATTGGTTCGAAAATTGCCCGTTGGATTGAAAATGAAGAGGATGTTAAAGAATCTATGTCCTCTGGACGTTCAATGCTGGTGAAAGATCGTTTTGATAATCTTGTGTTCTTATTCGAAAATGAGTTTGCCATGCGTTGGTTTGCCGATAAAAATGAAAACATTAAACTTTATAGCCTTCTTTAATAGTCAACACGAATCGACAATTTTGCGATTCGTGTTTTTTTACAAGGAAATTTGACACGGATTGTAGAATATATACAGTATTAGGAAATTTGAATTCGCAAATGCGCTTAAGATAGGAAATTAGCTCATTTATAAAATAATGCCCTTTTCGGCTATGATAGAAAGGAAGAGGTAGAAGAAGGAGTTTTTAATATGAACATCAGTAATTTTTCGATTAAAAGACCAGTATTTACTATTGTAACGATGCTATTTGTAATTTTATTAGGTGGTGTATCGTTATTAAAAATACCGATTACTTTAATACCTGAGCTAAATCCGCCAATAGGTGTAGTAGTCACCTCTTATCCGGGAGCCAGTCCAACAGAGGTGAATGAAAGGGTGACGAAGCCTTTAGAGGCAACACTAGCCACCTTACCAGGCATTAAGAAACTACAATCAACTTCACAAGAAGGAAGCAATTTAATCGTCCTTGAATTCAATTGGTCCACCAACCTAGAAGATGTCCAGCTTGATATTTTACAGAGAATTGATATGACACCACTTCCCAATGATGCGGGCAAACCAAGCTTTTTAAAGTTTGATCCATCCCAATTTCCCATTATTCAGCTTTCATTGCGGGCAGAAAATGAAAATGTAGATGTGCGCTTATTAGCAGAGGATTTAGAAAAGGAGCTTCGACGGACAGAGGGTGTCGCAAGTGTAAATGTTTCTGGGAAGCTTATAGAGGAAATACAAATAACGTTAGATGAGGTAAAGTTAGTCGAAAAAGGCTTAACACAGGCAGATATTATTCAAATAGTCCAAGCGAACAATGTATCACTTCCTGGTGACCCTGTTTTAACTGATGATGGAAAAATGTTAACAACACGTATTGTTAGTACTTTAACATCACCTCAGGATATAGCCGATTTAATTGTTTCCGTGAATCCTTTAACAGGTGAAGCGTTAACAGTTGGCAACCTCGCCTCTGTTAAAAGGGCAGAACAGCCATCTGTAACGACAACCCGTGCCAATGAGCATGCAGCAGTTCTTATGTCCGTTTTACAGGAGTCGGGTGCGAATACTGCTGAAGTGTCAAAGGAGTTTCAACAAACCTTAAATGAATTGCTAGAGAAAGAGCAATACAGGGGAATTACAGCAGACATATTAGTAGATCAAGGCAACTACGTGGATATTGCCATTAGCAACATAGGCTCTTCCTTAATTTTAGGAGGTCTGTTTGCGATGGTCGTTCTTTTTGTGTTTTTACGCAGTGTGAAGAGCCCTATCATTATTGGTATTGCCATCCCCTATTCGGTTATTGTGACATTTGTATTAATGTTTTTGGCTGATTTTTCACTCAATATTATGACATTAGGTGCTCTAGCATTGGGTATTGGCATGCTAGTGGATAATGCAATCGTTGTTATTGAAAATATTGAAAGACACTTAGGGTTAGGAAAAGATCCTATTACAGCAGCGCAGGAAGGGACAAGGGAAGTTGCTCTTGCGATTACTGCTTCAACACTAACAACAATCGCTGTCTTTATTCCTGTTATGTTCATCGAAGGACTGATTGGACAAATTTTTACAGAATTTGCTCTCACTATTTCATTTAGTTTAATTGCCTCTTTAGTAGTTGCCCTTACAGTAGTACCGATGCTAGCGAGTCGGCTATTAAAAATGAAAAGTATTAACTTTTATGAGCAGCGTAGTAAATCTCTATTTTATAGGCAGTACAAATCGTCTATTGTGTGGGTTCTGCAGCATCGCATGCTCCTACTAATTTTCACGGTAGTTTGCTTTGGCCTATCATTATTTGGATTGACTAGAATAGGTACTGAATTTTTACCACCTACCGATGAAGGTTTTACAACTATTAGCGTCAATCTTGAAAAGGGTGTAGCTGTATCGAAAACTGAACAGGTAGTCAGAAAGATTGAGGAACGTTTAAAGCAGGAAAAAGATGTGGATGTTTATGTTAGTTTAATCGGCGGTACACAACAATCACAATCACGTGGACAAACTAGCCCGAACCAAGCAGAGATGTATGTAAAGCTTGTGCCTTTAGCAGAAAGAGAACGTTCAATTTTTGAATTTGTTGAAGAGCTAGAGCAAGACTTACTGGGAGAGCTAGAGGAGAAGACTGAACTGACATTTAACGTATCGACAGCAACTGGCTCATCACCGCATACTTTAACGTTTCGATTAACCGACTCTGATGAACAAAGGCTCCAAGAGGCAGTCAATAAAGTACAACAAGACCTGCAAGCAATTGAAGAGGTGACGAAAGTTTCCACAGATTTAGATAATACTGTTCAAGAAATTCAAATTGAAGTAAACCGAGAAAAGGCAAAAGACTATGGTTTCATACCCGCGCAAATTGCACAGTCTGTCAATCAAATGACAAGAGGACAATTAACCTCCCAATTAATTGCAGAGGATGGTGCTGTATTACCTGTCTACACAGGTTTCGGTCAGCTCTTCAATGATAGTATAGATTCACTAAAAGCAATGCAACTGCGTTCACCAGCAGGGGTATTTGTGAAATTAGAGGATGTTGCGACAGTTTCTATAAAAGAGGGACCCGTCTCTATTCGCCGTTCAGATCAGGCGGCAGCAGTGGCATTTTTTGTTGAATATGAAACGAAGGAATCTTTAGGGGGAATATCGGCAAAAGTAGATAAAGCAATAAAGAGTGCTCAATTAGCTCCTACTACACAAATCGTATTTAGCGGTGATCGTGAGCTTTATGATAGTGCAATCGATGATATGCTATTAGCAGTGATTCTTGCCATTATATTAGTGTATATTGTGATGGCTGCTCAATTTGAATCATTCAAATATCCGTTTGTCATTATGTTTACGGTTCCATTAATGATCATAGGGGTAGCGGCTGCCATGTTTGCTACAAATACTTTAATTGGTGTGACATCTGTAATAGGAATTTTAGTACTTGTAGGGATTGTTGTAAATAATGGTATTGTGCTAGTTGATTATATTAATCAGCAAAAAGCAAATGGTATGTCTGCTTATGAAGCAATTTTACTAGCTACTCAGGATCGTCTCCGTCCAATCTTAATGACAGCGTTAACAACTATATTAGGGTTGTTGCCACTTGCACTTGGCATAGGTGAAGGAACAGAGATGAATCAACCGATGGGAATAGCTGTTATTGGAGGACTTGTGACTTCCACGTTACTAACCCTATATATTGTACCGATTGTTTATAGTTTAGTGGATAAAGAAACAAGAAAGATGCGTTAGAATCAAGGGGGGAATGGTAGATGAAAGTTCATTTTTTTACTGGTTTTCCTGGTTTCATTTCAAGTCAATTAATTAGGTCATTGTTCCGAAACAAACAAACGCAACAGGTTATAGCAATCGTATTGACTGGCGAAACCATTAAGGCCCATCATGAGAAAAATAAAATAGTAAATGAATTTCCTAACTGTTCGATTCGAATTGTAGAGGGTGATATTACCCTACCGAATCTTGGTGTAGATAATCAAGTAATAGAAGAAATCATACCTCAAATTGAAGTACTTTGGCATTTAGCAGCTATATATGATTTAGCTGTACCACGTGATATTGCTTGGAAAGTGAATGTTCATGGGACAACAATGGTGAATGAATTTGTGCGTTCTTTACCTAATTTAAAACGCTATATGTACTTTAGTACGGCATATGTGGCTGGTACACGTGAGGGGTTACTGCGTGAAAGTGAACTGATCCGACCATTCGCATTTAAAAATTATTATGAAGAGACAAAATATGAGGCTGAGCTCCGAGTAGAAGATTTAAAATCAGAAATCCCATTAACAATCATTAGACCTGGCATTGTGAGGGGACATTCTGAAACCGGTGAAACTATTAAGTTTGATGGACCCTATTTCTTTTTAAATTTAGTAGAACGCTTAAAATGTTTACCTATTATTCCGTATATTGGACAATCTACGTCTACAATTAATGTAGTACCAGTAGATTATATATTAAATGCCTCGACTTTTTTGGCATCAGAACAAGAGGCTGAAGGCAAGACACTTCATTTAACAGATCCGAACCCTCATCCTGTACAGGAAGTATATCGTACTATGGTGAAACTAGTGACGAATGCTTATCCGAAGGGGCGTTTACCGTTTGCGTGGGCAAAACTATCTCTGCAAATCCCTTTTATTCGGAGAAAGTTAGGGGTGGAACAGGAGACATTAGATTATTTAACATGGAATGCCACATTCGACACGACTGAAGCCCAGAAAATTCTACAAAAAGGTGGAATTACATGTCCTGATTTTATTCAAACGATGCCGAAAATGATTGATTTTTATTTAGCACATAAAGAAGATACGAGCTACCAGATACAAATTAAGTAATGAAAAAAACCATTTAGATATTTTTGTCAGCTGTAAATGATAGTGCTATAATATTTGAAAGAAGATACCTTCGACACTTTGTCAAAGGGGAGTAGCTAACAGGTTTTGCAATTGTACCTGGTTTCACATTCGTCAAGACATGGTTTTACCATCGGATGTGATAGTGAATGGCTCTATACGTAAAATGATGACTGATGACGTGTAGATTGATGTACCGATAAGGTACTAATTTACTTAGCGAGACCTTTGCCACTTAAGGCAGGGGTTTTTTTCTTTTGTAACTTTAGTGGAACAAGTCATTTTGGGGTATTTCGAGCTTAGAGGAGGCACTAGCATAAATGGAAGCAATAATATTACAATACGGCTGGGTTTTAATTGTCCTAGTTGTTTTAGAGGGTTTACTAGCGGCTGATAATGCAGTAGTAATGGCTGTAATGGTCAAACATTTACCGCAAGAACAACAAAAAAAAGCGTTATTTTACGGATTATTTGGTGCTCTGATTTTTCGATTCGCTGCTCTTTTTGTCATTACTGTTTTAGTAAACTATTGGCAAATACAAGCAGTAGGTGCGGCTTATCTGCTATTTATGTCGGCGAAAAATATTTATGATTTGCGCAAACATAAAAATGATGAGGAAGAAGATACGAGTGAAAAGGCTGGGAAAAAGGGGTCTGGATTCTGGTTAACTGTACTCAAAGTAGAAGCAGCAGATATTGCATTTGCTATTGATTCAATGCTGGCAGCAGTGGCTATCGCTGTCACGTTGCCTCATTTAGGGAATTTTGATATCGGTGGCATCAATGGTGGACAATTTATCGTTATGCTCCTAGGCGGTTTTATCGGGGTTATTATGATGCGTTTTGCTGCCCAATGGTTTGTTAAAGTATTAAATGATTATCCTTCACTTGAAACAGCAGCATTTTTAATCGTTGGCTGGGTAGGGGTAAAGCTCGTTGTTTTAACATTAGCCCACGAAAAAGTAGGGATATTACCTGCAGAATTCCCGCATTCCACTGCATGGGAGTTAACATTCTGGATTGTCTTACTAGGCATAGCATTTTTCGGCTATATAGTAGGTGTTCGAAATAAAAAATAGCTATTAGTCAGTAGACAAAAGCCATCGGAAAATTGGATATGCTCCCTATTAGATAGACAGATTAAAAATAAAATTTGTTTATCTAAGGGGGCATTTTTTGGATGAAATAAACATCCAATCGAGTTAAAATGACATATCCTTCAATTGTTCGAGGAAGGTCACTTTACTATCTGGCCATTGTACGAAAGGTTTTCATTACAACCTCAAACTTTATATAGCTGGAAAATGAAATATGAGGCAAATGGACGTGATGAATTACAGGCAGCTACTTCATGTGAAATTTAATCAAAAGAGTTAAAATGAGCGGCTTTGGAAGACTATATTCAATGGAGAGTTAGATTCAGCGATAAATGACGCTATTTATTTTAAAATCAATATCGCTACCAGAAACAATTAAACGGCTTGAGTCCTTAGAATTCAGAGCGCAAGCCGCTTTATACATTTTTTATTATTTCCACTATCTATATCAAACCAATTAGTAGTACTACTAATAAGCCTCCAATTGTAAAAATAAAAATACTCCAAGCCTTTAACCACTTATTCAAAACTTCACCTCCAAAATGAAAAAAGTATTTCGAATCATCCAATTATATTTATTCTTTTATCGAGTCGAAAAGTATAGTAATCACTATTCCTCTTTCTTTTTTCTTGTATTTTTTCTATACTATAATCTATCTAGTTGGGCATCATATGTAGAGGGGTTGTTAAAGTGCCTTGGAAAAAAACTTCCAATAGACTTGTCACACCATTTCAGGTACTTGTATCTTATTATTTCATAGCGATAGCGATTTCCTTCCTGTTATTACGGCTTCCAGGGGTTCATCAAGAAGGAGTAAAGGTTTCCTTTTTAGATAGTCTATTTACGGCGGTAAGTGCAGTAAGTGTAACTGGTTTAACAACCATTAATATTTCCGAAACGTATACGAAATTTGGACTTGTGATGATTCTTGTTATTTTACAGTTAGGCGCAATTGGTATTATGTCACTGGGTACCTTTGTGTGGCTATTAGTTGGGAAAAAAATAGGGATGCGCGAGCGTCAGTTAATTATGATTGACCATAATCAGTACAATTTGTCTGGTGTTGTGAAATTAATACGTGAAATTTTAAAAATACTAATTGGTATCGAGGTAGCAGGTACGGTTATCTTAACGCTCCATTTTACCAATTATTTTGATACGTTAGAAGAAGCATTTTTACATGGAATCTTTGCTTCAATTTCTGCTACGACCAATGGAGGATTTGATATTACGGGAATGAGCTTATTGCCATTCCATGATGATTATTTTGTTCAGTTGGTGACAATGATACTTATTGTGTTAGGGGCAATCGGTTTCCCAGTATTAATTGAACTAAAGACTTTCTTACTCAAGCGACATGCGAATTTTCGATTTAGCTTGTTTACAAAAATCACTACGTCTACTTATGCCATTCTATTTGTTGTAGGTGCTCTGGTCATTTTACTTCTCGAATCCTTCCATTCTTTCAAGGAAATGTCCTGGCATGAGGCGCTTTTTTCAGCAATGTTCCATTCTGTATCTACAAGATCTGCTGGGCTTACAACTTATGATGTGACGACATTTAGTGAGGCGACAGATATTTTTATGAGCTTTCTCATGTTCATAGGTTCTTCTCCAAGTTCAGTGGGGGGAGGAATTCGAACAACTACTTTTGCCATAGCCATATTATTTTTAATTACATTTGCAAGAGGGAGAGAGGATATTCAAGTGTTTGGGCGAGAAATTCATTTAATTGATGTTTTCCGCTCCTTCGTTGTCATCTTATTAGCCTTTTTCATGGTTTTAATTGCAACGATTATTTTGCTTATTACAGAGCCACATGCCTCCCTTATTCAAATTATTTTTGAAATCACCTCTGCGTTCGGTACTTGTGGTATGTCATTAGGAATAACTTCTGATTTATCAGTCATTGGTAAAATTATTATTATTATTTTAATGTTCATTGGTCGAGTCGGCTTAATATCCTTCCTTTATACACTTGGGGGTGGTGGACGAGGTAAGAAATCGAAATTCCATTATCCAAAGGAACGCGTAATAATCGGATAACACTTTCAGAACATTGATATATAAGGATTTGTTGAGGGGTAATCGTGGGATTGCCCCCTTTTTGCCCCCATAAGGTCATTATCAAAAATCAATTAGAATATGCAAAGTACCTAGAAGGGGCGAAGGCGCTGGTATGTGGAAGTAGAAGCAAAGTCATCAACTGATGTTTTTGAGCCATTGAAGTTTAAAGTAAAGAGTACTCATCAGTGCTTTTAAATCATTAAAATAGTCAACCAGGCGATCATAAAATGTTCGTATCTGGTCTTTTCTGTTTATTCACTTTGTAAGTACTTTTCTTTTGTATCAATTAGTTGCTTTAAATCCTTCAAGTCCTATAATCAATTAATATACGTATTAAGGCCAGAGCAGCTTTAAACCTAGATACCTAAAAGTTGTTTCTTCTTCGTATCAAATCTTCTTTTATTAAAATACTGGCAACCATAAGTTCATTTAATTTTTATTAATTCGTCAATTGGAATTGATGATGTTGCAGGCGGGGGCGGGAAGACTGCGGACCCTTCTATGATTTCATCATCAGTAAATTGCTCAGCAACTAGTTGGAATTCCTTTTTTTTAATATCATCCTACAGGTATTTGATGTTCTTTTATTTGTTCAAATATACATTTTAATTTCCACCTTTCCAATACATGAAGGCCATACAATAAAATTTTATTAATACTAGTAGGTGTTGTCAGTGAAGTTAATGACTTCCTGTCGAAATACGTCAAGACAAATGTAATGACACTATAATACGCCAACTACACTAAATCTGTTAAATGAATTAGAGGTTTTAAAGGATAACACCTTCAGAACGTTGATATATAAGAAACTGTTGAGGGGGAATGTTGATATTGCCCTTTTTTGTCAAAGTCATTAAGTATTAGTGTTCATGTTAGGGAGCTTCATAGCTGCATGATTGTGTATTCATATTTAAAGCTGTCATTCGAATCCATCCTCTTATCGGTAGCTGGTAATAGCATAGAAGGGTAAAGGACTTTCTTCTATTATATATAGAAGAAAGAAATAAAATTGTCGAATATTGTCATTACAGATGTCTATACACTAAAAAACCATCTATTAATAAATCATATACTTTTTTTAAAATCGAAAATTAACTATTGAAAAGGACTAGGTAGTTCCAATAAAATAAAAAATACATAAAAACACCATACTAATAAATGTGAAATTATTGGCTGATATTCTAAGACGACCAGATTTTTGGCGTAGAATATAAGGGCTCCATTCGTTACCAAAATGTCTAAATGAGTAAACTGTCACAAAATTTTTGGAAAATTTAAAAATTAATTTCCCGAGTATGGAAATTTTAATTGGGTATATTTTCAACCTATAAATCGTCTACCTTTAAGAAATTTGCCCTAATCATTTTTAGATTCGCTGTGAATACTTGACTACTAGATTAAGGATGCAGAAAAGCGATAGAAGCTCTACATTTCCTTTTGAGTGTATCTTTAAGAATTGTTTAAGACAAATAAAAAAAGCTAGTCCTGATCGTTAAATCAGTCTAGCGTTTCTTATTAAAGAGTGTGGATTGTTGCAAAGTAAGGAGCTTGACCATGACGGAAATAGGTTAAGAGATAGCCATCTTTTTGTACAATTTTGCCATTCAGGAAATCATCATAATTGAGAGAATGCGGGATGACCAAAGTATGCTTAAATAGCTCTTTCTCAGTGAGTTTAAAGTCTGCAAATTCCTCACCTGCGATAGCTGGATTTTCACGTAATGTCTGATAGATTAATTTTTGTTGCTCTTCTGTTGGACGTTCCTTCCACCATAATTTACGTGGTTGGAATTGCTGAGCCGTTAGATAATCTAGTTGCATTAAGCTCTGAATAATGTTTAAATTTGCACCATCCACAGTTTCTAAGAACATTAGTAAACGACGGAATAAATCTTCTAATTGATGGCCAATACGGGACCATCCTTTAGTTTCCCAATACGTACCAAAGCTTTGGAAAAAGTCAAAAGGTGTATCGAAGACCTCTGTCACTAAATATTCGATTGTATGGTCCATACGATGATCATTCCAATATTTCTCTAGAACATCCTCTGCATGTTTAATGCGAACAATATCATCAAATGTGAGGACATTATTAGAAAAGATTTCATAAGGAGCTAGGTCAACGTACGTATAACCAAACTTTTCAGCCTCCACTCGAAGGCCTGTACCACGTAAAAGTTTTAAAAAACCAAGTTGAAGTTCTTCTGGTCGCATGGCAAAAACATCATTGAATGTTTGACGGAAGCTTGCGTAATCCTCTTCTGGTAAACCTGCTATTAAATCTAAATGTTGATCGATTTTTCCGCCTTCTTTAACCATTGTCACGGTTCGTTTTAGTTTTTCAAAGTTTTGACGACGTTGTACAAGTGTATTTGTTAAATCGTTTGTGGATTGAACACCGATTTCGAAACGGAATAGACCTCTCGGTGCATTGTCATTTAAAAATTGGATAACTTCAGGACGCATAATATCGGCAGTAATCTCAAACTGGAATACAACACCGGGTTTATGTTCATCAATTAAAAACTGGAACATTTCCATAGCGTAACTTCGGCTTATATTAAACGTTCGATCCACAAATTTTATAGTTCTAGCGCCATTATCCATTAAGAAACGAATATCTTCTTTTATTTTTTCACGGTTAAAGTAACGAACACCAACTTCTATTGAAGATAAACAGAATTGGCAGCTAAACGGACAGCCTCTACTTGTTTCAATGTACTGTATGCGTTTCCCAAGATGAGGAAGGTCCTCTTCAAAGCGAAACGGACTTGCTAATTCACGCAAATCTATCTTAGGTGGCTGAGCGTGAATTTTGACTTTCCCGTCCTCCAAATAGCAAATCCCAGGAACTTCCTCCAATAATATTTCTCCGTGTAAATAACGTAACAATTGTTTAAATGAAATTTCTCCTTCACCCATCACGATGAAATCTACTTCAGGTATACGACGTAGCCAATGGTGAGAATCGTAAGAAACTTCAGGGCCTCCAAGCAAAATTTTAACATTTGGACAGACTGTTTTTAACATTTTAATGACATGAATTGTTTCTTCAATATTCCAAATATAACAACTAAATCCAATAATATCAGGTTTCTTTTGGAACAAATCTGATACAATATTAAAAGCAGGGTCTTTAATTGTATATTCTGCTATAATTGGATTGAATTCGGGCGCAGCGGCACCTTTTAAATAGCGTAACGCTAAGTTTGTGTGTATATACTTTGCATTTAAAGTAGTTAAAATAGTATTCATACAATAATCTTCCTTTCAATTTCTAATTGTATCAGTCAAGTATTTGACGTACAATATAATTCTTTTTACCTATTTATTTTGTGAACAGTTCGTGAAATAATTTAAAATACTTAAATTTACTAAATTTTGTAATAATAGAATCGTACTGTCATAATGTATAGTAAAGGCTCAAAATTCGATTTAGAGGTTTCTTACTCTTTTGAAAGGTTCGGTGAGAAAGTTGAAGCAAAATGATATTAATCAATGTTTTGGAAATCTTATGAAAAGTACTTCGTCACCAACACTTATACTCAATAAAGCAGGGAAAATTTTGAACGTCAATGAGGCTGCTATCCAACTTTTTAATCTTAATTTAACGTTTATTGGTAATTTGGCTATGGACGAGCCGTCTAAATTTAAATGGGCGAAATTCGTCCAACAATTACAAAAGGATTTACGATCAGAAGAAATTTTCAACATTCGCACAGTTGGGAATGAGTACGAAATGTTATCTTTTAAATGTTTCTATGACCCAAATGCCGAAGAAATTGTTGCGCAAATTTCAACATTAAATGATGATGTTGCCCATAAATTATACGTTAGTCAAGAGCATGAAAGATCTCAATCCTTTAATGCATATGATTACTTACCTTATGCTGTTATTGTGAGTGATGCTAGCGGTATTATTCTTGGGCTTAATAAGTATGCAGAAATGTTTCTAAAAGTAGAAAGCTCGCAGTTACTCCATAAAGCTCATCAGCATATATTTGATTTATTTACATTGAAAAAAGGGCAGATTACATCCTATCTTTCTAAATTAATGGGTGAAAAACATGCAAGTCTTCACGTTGTCGATGAAACCCAAGTAAGTAGAACTTGCTATTATGAAATATCCAGTATCTTTGATGAATACAATAATATTATTGTCACAGTTATTAATGATGAAACAGAGAAGAAGCAACTTCAACATAAAGTTGAACATCAACATGCTTTAAATGTTGTTGGACAAATGGCAGCGAGTATTGCGCATGAAATTCGTAACCCATTAACTTCTTTAAAGGGGTTTACTGATTTATTAAAGATAAATGCGGATGATGAATCACGCATGTATCTCTCTGTCATTGATAGTGAGCTTCAACGAATGGAGCAAATTTTATCAGAACTTTTAGTTTTGTCCAAGCCATCAACTATGAAAGTGGAGTTGCTGGAACTAGATCATATCGTGAAACAAGTCATTGAGTTCATGTTACCAGATGCACTCATGAAAAATATTATGATTCAGTACATTTCAAATCCAAATCAAGTTTATATCGGCGGAAATGAAAATCGATTAAAGCAAGTGTTAATGAATCTTATCAAAAATGCGATGGAATCCATGAACAATGGTGGTACGATTACTGTAGAAATGACTACAAATGACTGCGCGATTGTTGAACTTACAATTAAAGATGAAGGCGTTGGAATGGATAGCACAACCCTTCAAAACCTATTCCAGCCTTTTTACACGACAAAATCATCAGGGACAGGACTGGGCCTTGCTTTCGTGAAAAAAGTTATAGAAGAGCACGATGGAATTATAGGTGTTAATAGTGAATTACAGAAGGGGACATGCTTCCATCTGCAGTTCCCAATCTATACATTTAATCAAGTGGATACACTCGAAGTGTCCACAAAAGATTCTGCCTATTTAGTCACATAAAGAGAGAAAAATGGTTGAATAACAACAATATAACCTTCTAAATCAGATAATGCTTTTGACAATGCTTTTCTAATATCGCTATAATGTCAAGTATAAAGAGCGAAGTGAGAGGAAAAGAATATGACGTCAGAAGACTTAAAACAATCTTTAAAATTATATATTGTATTGTCACGTGCACTTAAGGCTATTAATGAGACAACACATCAATTATTTCAGGATAATGGTTTAAACCCAACTGAATTTGCTGTACTTGAGCTTCTTTATCATAAAGGAAGACAGCCATTACAGCAAATTGGCAATAAAATTTTACTTGCCAGTGGGTCTATTACGTATGTCATTGATAAGCTTGAAAAAAGAGGCTACTTATTGCGTGTGTCTTGTCCTTCAGATCGCCGTGTGACATATGCAGAAATCACGGATGAGGGCGAAGCATTTATGGGAGAACTATTCCCAAAACACGAGCAGCATTTGCATGAAATAATGAGTGTATTATCTTCAGAAGAAAAAGAGCAAGCTATTACATTATTAAAGAAAATGGGCCTTTCTATTAAAGATTTATCTTATTAAAACGTTGTCTCATTCATTTGAGACAACTTTTTTATCATGTGGAAGAAGTAAGATATCACAAAGAGCTTATACATACATAAAAGGACGATAGAGACAAGTTGTCTATCGTCCTTCCTTAGTATGAATTATTATTTTTTAGAAATAGTTGCTGCCATGTTCATCATAGCATCTGTTAAATCTTGCTTATCATTATCGTGAATAGTTAATTTTGTAATGAGACCATCTTTTTCAAAAACAACCCCAATTACTTTCTCTGTGTCAAAGTCTACAACATAACCTTCAATATTTTGAACACCCTTGAATACAGCTAATTCATCAGTAGTTAAAGCGACTGTTTCACCTACAGCATTCATATAATCTTGCATTGCTGTTTTTACTTCAGTAAAGCTTGATTGAGATGCCTCAATTGTTTCAATACGCATAAACACTTCATCATCTTCATTAGATACTAACATATCTTTACCAGGCTCTTCTTGTGTCAATGTGAATCCTGAAAGTTGTTGTAGTTTATAGCTTTGATCAACGCTTTTAGATTCAGTTGCCTTTTCTGTTTTATCTACACCATTTTGTTTGTAAGTCACATCTTGTTGTGGCTGTTTGGAAACATCCTCTGTATTTGTTTCATTTGAAGCAGGTGTATCTGTATCCTCTTCCTCTTGTGCTTCACCTGCTGTTTCATCACCAGATGGTTTTTGATCGGCAGCAGTATTTGACGGCTCATTTTGTTGAGCATCTGAATCCCCTGTTTTTTCAGAGGTATTACAACCTACAACTAGTACTGCTGTTAATAATAATGCAAGAATTGAAACTAATTTTTTTTGCATAAAAAACCCTCCTTTTCTAAATTAAACGTTAGTAAAGCTAAAATGTTTCCAAATAATAATGTTATGATGTTAAAGGTAACACTAAAAATAATAATAGTACAAAAACAACATGAGCTACAATAACAAGTGGCATACTTTTCCGCCATTCATACAAGAAGCCCCAAATAATACTTGTCACAAGTGCAGCAACCACGCCTAGAATAAAGCCGCTTAGGGCTATGGAAATGGCACATAAAACTGCCGTAACTAGGACAGCCAAAGATGGGCGCATAAAGCGTTTTAATTGTTGCTGAATGTAACCACGCCAAAACAATTCTTCGCCGATGGCAACAATAAAAACAAGTAATGCATAGTGCCAAATATTTTGTGGTCCATAATTTGTTAAAAATTTATGAACAGATTGTACTAAATTATTATTAATATAGGGAGCAAGCCAATAACCGAAGCGAATAATACCATAAGTGATGGTACCGTATCCAATTCCAAAGAGTAAAAATTGCCATGTCGGTAATTGATCTTCAATAGAACCGGCTAGTATGGCAATGGCAATACATACTAGTAAAGTAAATGCATACATGTACCAAAATACTGCTTGGTTAGCAAAGGTAAAGGCAAGCATGCCATAAACGAATAATAGAGAAAGGAGTAATAGTATTGTTTGTTTTGAATTTGTTAGCATATACGACCTCCATGCTTTAATTTTATCAAAAAAAAAGCCCCATATCATCTATAAAGACAAATAGGGACTATTCAGACTATTAAGCTTCATTCGTATATAAAATTTTATAACGTTTATGATTGACGACCGTTTTCTCTTCAATTTCAAGGGAATCAAAATTCTCCATATATGTTAAGTTAACAATCACCGAATTTTCATTTACCTTTTCGACAATACCTTGGAGACCATTTTTAAACTCGATAATATTTCCAACTTCAGCTATTTTCACAGACAGTCAGCTCCTTCATCGACTAATAATATACAGTTTGCACGAAAAAATGGTAAACGTAAAGCTTTTTTTAAATAATTCATAATTTAGTACACAAAAGATGAAAAGAAAGGAATAAAACTAATGGAAAAATACGAAAATATGCTTAAACAATTACAAAATGGGGAAATAGGAAGTATCGAAATTCAAAAGGAAGATTTTTACGAATTTCGGGAAATACTTGTAAGACATCCTTTATTTAAACATTTTAGGGGTGAGGCCAAGCAAAATGGACGAATTATCTATACTTATAACGAAATACCAAGGAGTTAATTTGTCGAACATTGTCGTAAGTTAATGCTGTAAGAAATGAAATATAAATGTATAATAATGGTATGATTATTTGTGTGTGGAGGGTTGTATGAATGGTCAATCTACTCTTGAAACAAATGGAACAAACTCGTGAGTTGATGATTCGCTCTGGTGTTGAAAACGGGTTACAAAATGCAAAAACCATTCAACTGAGTCGCAGATTAGACCAGTTAATGAATACCTATTATAGACAGACAGCATTCGATGAAGAAAAAGACCAAGACGAATAAAAAGATTGTTCCAGTATTCAGAGTAATAACATTATAAAAATAGATGTTTAAAATGCATTTCATTGGGGAATAACTTACTATGAACACAGCAACATTCTCATTTCCCCCTTTAGAGCAGTGATCCCCCAATCACTTGCTCTCTTTTTTTTGCTTATTCGGTATATATGCAGGCCATCCTTTTTTTAGTACAAGTTATAGGAAGAGTTTGAATTATTTTATTTATTCGCCTAAACTGAAAACATCAAGTCACTTAGGTGAAGGAATCCTAACTTTATGACAAAGGAGTATGTACATATGAAAAAGCAACGTATTGCATTTATCGGGACTGGCGTTATGGGGACAAGTATTATTAAACACTTATTGAGGAATGACCATGAGGTGACGGTGTATACTCGAACTAAAGAAAAAGCAGAGCCACTAGTAGCTTTAGGGGCATCTTGGGCTAGTTCGCCAGCAGAAGCATTTAAAAATAAAGATATTGCATTTACAATGGTTGGTTACCCATCAGATGTGGAAGAGGTTTATTTTGGAGATAATGGGCTTTTCAAAACAGTTGAACCTGGCAACATTGTTATTGATATGACAACTTCAGAGCCTTCTTTAGCTAAGAAAATTTATGAGCATGCTCAATCTATTAGTGTAGAATCTTTAGATGCACCTGTTTCAGGTGGTGATATCGGTGCGCAAAATGGTACATTGTCCATTATGATTGGTGGCGATTTAACAACCTACGATAAAGTTTTACCGTTGATGAAGCATTTTGGGGAAAATATTGTTTATCAGGGTGAGGCAGGGGCTGGTCAGCATGCAAAGATGTGCAATCAAATTGCCATAGCTTCAGGTATGATTGGGGTATGCGAATCACTGGCTTATGGTCTTAAGGCAGGGCTGGATTTACCGACCGTATTGCAGTCAATTGCATCAGGTGCAGCAGGCTCTTGGTCTCTAAGTAATTTAGCACCACGGATGATTAAAGAAGACTTTGCACCAGGTTTTTATATCAAACATTTCGTGAAGGATATGAAAATTGCTTTGGATGAGTCCAAGAAAATGGGAATCACTTTACCAGGATTGGCATTAGCCTATGAAATGTATGAAAAATTGATGGAAGATGGCTTTGGTGATAATGGGACACAAGCTCTTCTTCAGCATTATAGATAGTTATATTTGGTTGGATTAAAATAGGAAACCTGAAATCTCTTCATTTTGAGGAGACTTCAGGTTTTTTCATTACTCTTTCCCAAAAAGTTGGGCGTCTAGTGAAAGGCTAGAAGCACCAGCTAGAGTAAAGTATAGAGCAATAGCACCTAAGGCTAAATCTAATTCGTAACCGGCTAAACCATCAGCCCCAATAAAGCCAATGCTAAGCTTAGCTGTGAAAATGGCTACAATCATAGTGATTGTTAGTAGGGCACCAAAAATTCTCGTTGCTAAACCTAATATAAGGGCAATACCTCCCACTAATTCAATAATCGCAACGATATACGCCATAAATCCTGGTATACCTATACTGTCAAAAAAGTCTGCCGTATAGCTAATACCTCCTTGGAATTTTTGAAAGCCGTGTACTGCAAAAATAATGCCAAGAACGACACGTAAAATAGTTGAACCAATGTTTTGCATATTATTGTATCTCCTTTTCTTCAACTTACATTTCGTAACCTAGTGTATTTTTAAAAACGACTTTTGTCAAGTAACTAAATGTATTTTAAGAACTGAATGTCGAAATAAGTGTTATACTGTTGTATATGAACTACTAACAATGGAGGCTTGTAACGTGGATCAAAAAAAAATTTGTCCTCGATTTGAAAAGGCGCTAAAAATATTAAATCATCGCTGGAATACTTTACTTATATTTCAATTATTAGATGGTCCACAGCGATATTCAGTCATTAAAAATCAGTTAAACATAAGCAGCCGCGTATTAACTGAGCGATTAAAGGAGCTAGAGACCGAGGAAATTGTATTACGCACGGTCATTCCTTCTACCCCAGTCGTCATTGAGTATGAACTGACGGAAAAGGGATATGCACTTGCTCCGGTGTTAAAAGCAATTGAACAATGGTCTTCTGAATGGGTAGCAATAACTGAAAAATAATAAAAAAGATATTCAGGCGAGGGGGCTTGAATATCTTTTTTTTTACTAGAAAAAAATTGAGAAAGGGCTTTGTTTTTCGATCTATTAGCAGTTATGTTTTAGGGAATTTACTGTTATATTGTAAATAATATTAATTTTCTTTAAAAAAAGAAATTTTTTATTACGGAAAAAAATTAATGGATTATTATAGAGAATGTAAGGGAGGGTTTTATGAAAAAGAGTTCAGCAATAGATGTTCAGCATCGAAGTCAGTTAGCAATTTACTTATCATTACCAATACTGTCATGGGCCTTCTATGATTTTGCTAATACAATTTTTTCTTCAAATATTAATACGATTTTTTTCCCGTTCTATATGGATGAGGTATTAGGGACAAATGAAGTTATGCAACAAGTAGCTAGTACATTTATTTCGTACGCGAATGCCATTGCTAGTTTATTACTTGTAGTATTCTCTCCGCTGTTCGGAGTATGGATTGATAACACTGGCTATAAAAAGAGATTTATTGTCTGGTTTGCGTCTATTTCCATTCTTTTTACGTTTATGATGGGGATCTTTGCGAACCTACAGACTACCACTCATTACTCAGGCGTCCCCCTTAGTTTATTTTTAGTCGTGGCAAGTTTTGTTATTGCAAAGTTTTTCTTTAATTCCAGTCTAGTATTCTATGATTCCATGATGGGAGATTTAGGAACGAAAGAAGAAATGCCGCTCATATCGGGCTATGGCGTTGCAATAGGGTATTTGGGTACACTTGTTGGACTTCTCGTTTATTTGTATGTTGGCAGCAGTGATTTTCATCGTGCATTTATTCCAACAGCAATTTTGTATTTATTATTTTCGCTGCCCTTATTTTTGATTAATAAAGATACACCAATACCAAAAGCACAGAGGAAGTCTTTAAAATTTTTAGATGGCTATAAGGAAATTATTCAAACCTTCAAGGATATGAAGCAATATAAGGCTATCTTTACTTTTATGATTGCTTATTTCTTTTTGAATGATGCTATTGCGACTACGATTGCAATGATGGCAGTTTATGCGACAGCCATTGTTGGGTTTAGTTCAGGTCAATTTATCATTCTTTATCTAGTCTCTACTGTATCAACGATTATAGGTTCTTTGGCATTTGGCTATATAACGAAATCAGTAGGAGCTAAGCGCGCCATTACTATGGTAGCTCTAATTATGATTGTCGCTTTAGTGTTTGCTGTATTTGCCACAGCACAATGGATGTTTTGGCTTGCAGGTAGCCTTTTTGGTATATCACTTGGCTCTATGTGGGTAACGTCTAGGACCTATATTATTGAATTGTCACCCAATGAGAAACGTGGACAGTTCTTCGGCTTGTTTGCTTTCTCAGGGAAAGTATCCTCCATTATTGGGCCAGCCGTATATGGAACAGTTACATTGTGGATGAAGGATTATGGTACACTAGCAAGCCGTGTCGCACTATCGACGTTAATTGTAATGACAGTTATCGGCCTGTTGGTACATCTAAAAGTTAATGATAAAAATGGAAATAGCAAGTAGGAGAAATGTATTGCCTATGATACAATTGAATTATAAATTGAAGTAGAGAAAGGAGCGGGGTTGCATTGGAACATAAAGGAATATTATTAGAAAGTGGCACAAATGAGCTAGAAATCGTTGAATTTGAAGTGGCTAACAATAAATTTGGTATCAATGTAATTAAAGTAAAAGAAATCATTCAACCGATTCCAGTAACATTTATTCCACACGCGCACCCGCATGTAGAAGGAATCATTCAATTACGAGGTGAAGTATTACCAGTTGTGGATATGCTACGGGTATTAGGAATTCAGAGTACTGAGCGTAATCCACAACAAAAATATATTGTTGCTGAATTTAATAAGCAACGTGTTGTGTTCCATGTGGATAACGTGACACAAATTCACCGTATATCGTGGGATCAAATTGAAAAGCCTTCAGATATGTATCAAGGCGGAACATCACAAGTTATAGGTGTTATTAAACAAAACGAACAGATGATTCTACTACTCGATTTCGAAAGAATTATGGTGGATATTAATCCTGAATCGGGCATAAGTGTAGAATCTGTCAAAAAACTGGGCAAACGTGAGCGTACTGGAAAACGCATTTTAATTGCAGAGGATTCACCTTTATTACGAAAATTATTATTTGATACGATGAATGAAGCTGGCTATGACAATGTAGAATTCTTTGAAAATGGCCGCGATGCTTATGAATACTTAGAAGGAATAGCGAAGAGCGGTAGTGATATTGCAGAACATATTCAATTAGTTGTAACAGATATTGAAATGCCACAAATGGATGGGCATCATTTGACAAGAAAAATCAAAGAACATCCTGATCTTCAAAAACTTCCAGTTATCATATTCTCAAGTCTAATTACAGATGACCTTCGTCATAAAGGTGATCAGGTAGGAGCAGAAGATCAAATTAGTAAGCCAGAAATTGCAGAGCTCATCCTACGTGTTGACCAATTAATTTTGTAAAAATTGTGCCTTACATGATACTTCTCAATTTTAATAATGGGTATCCTGAAAGTATAAATAAATGAAAGTAAAGTCGGATGCCTTTAAAGGGTCCGACTTTTTGTATAGGTATACATATTGTGAACAAAATAAACTGAAGATGCTTGAAGGATGTGATTATTTGAATGAATTAAAAACAGCTATTATTGATATCGGCTCCAATACTATTCGCTTAGTGATATATCAGTATAACAATGAAGAGGGGCTTCATGAGCTTGGAAATATTAAAACGGTAGCACGTTTGCGTACATATTTACAGCCCTCTGGTGAGATGTCTAAAGAAGGTATCCATGTGTTAGCGGAGACCTTAGAAACATTTAAAGCGATGTTAGAAGATTTTGAAGTGACAGAAGTGAAGGCAGCTGCAACTGCTGCTATCCGCCAGGCGACCAACCGCGACCAAATAATAGCAGAAATGAAAGCTCGAACTGGCATCCAAATTGAGCTTTTATCAGAAGAAGAAGAAGCTTATTTTGGCTTTGTAGCTGTCGCTTTTTCCAGTGGCACAAAATCAGGAGTTACGATTGATATTGGTGGTGGAAGTACCGAAATTACACTGTTTGAAAATAAAGAAATTCAGCAATCACATAGTTTCCCATTTGGGACAGTTTCATTAAAGCAACGTTTTGTGAAGGGGGACATCATTAATAGCAGTGAAAGGAAGGAACTTATTGCCTTTTTAAAAGAGCAATTTCAAACCTTAACATGGATTCAAAATAGTGGTTTACCGATCATTGCAATTGGAGGAAGTGCGCGTAATATTGCACAAATTCATCAACAAAAACATGATTATCCCATTGCCAGTGTCCATGGATACGAAATGACAAAAGAAGATTTAGATGAATTAAGCTTATTTTTAGGCCAATTAAGTTTTCAAGAATTGAGGCAGCTTGATGGTCTATCATCAGACCGTGCCGATATTATTTTACCTGCCTTAGAAGTATTTAGAGTATTAATGGAGACTGTAGGAAGCAAGTCTTTCCAACTAACGAAGAAGGGATTACGTGAAGGACTAATTATCAAAAAGATCTTACAAACAGATAGCAATGCTTTTGATAAATATAATGTTTTTGACGGCAATGCCAGGCGGCTTGCTCGACAGTATGGTCGAACTGAAAATGAGGTCGATTATTTGATGCATTTAGCCGATCAATTGTATCGCGAATGTTGTCATTTAGGCTATTTACAATATAATGCGGAAGATTTGCAGTTAATAAGAAAAGCAGCAAAGGTATTTAATATCGGTGAATATATAGAACTAAGCTCTGCAAGTCAACATACCTTTTATTTGATTGCGAATCAATCTATTGATGGTTTAAATCACCCAGAAAGAGTCAAACTAGCCCTTCTAGCCTCTTATAAAAATAAAGATTATTTTGAACGATTCGCTGCCCCATTCGCTACTTGGATGAATCGTGAGGAGTATCGGAAAATAAGAGATTTTGGAGCGTTATTAAAATTTGTCTATGCTTTAAATGTCTCAAAGCGAAATGTTGTACATGCAATTGATATGCATCCAGAGGAAGACTATGTACAGCTCAATATTTATATAAAGAACAATGCAGCAGCTGAAAAATATCAAGCTAATCGACATAAAAAACATTTAGAGCGAGCATTAAAAATCCCAATGACAATCAATTTTATTGAAGAAGGATGGAATAAGGATGACAACTGAAATAACGAATAATGAGCTAAATGAGGAAGAGTTTTTAGAAAATCATAGTCGTTTACTAGAGGAGATTGCGAAGCCTCAGTACTATAATAATCGAGAGTTAAGTTGGCTTGCTTTTAATGAGCGTGTATTAGAGGAAGCGGAGGATGTGAATAATCCTCTGCTAGAGCGTTTGAAATTTTTAGCTATATTTAGTTCAAATCTAGATGAGTTTTTTATGGTGCGTGTGGCAGGCTTACAAGATCAAGTTCGTGCAGGGTTCCATAAGGCTGAGAATAAATCTGGGTTAACACCAAAAGAACAATTAGCGAAGATTGCAGAACGTACACAAGCTTTAGTGCGTCGACAAACTGAAGTATACCGCCATTTAATCTATGATTTATTACCACAGCATAATGTACATATTGCAGACATGAAAGATCTAAATAGCACACAAAAAGCTTTTATTAACGAGATGTTTGCAGAAACTATATTCCCAGTATTAACACCTGTAGCAGTAGATGCGTATCGTCCCTTCCCGACATTGCTTGGGAAAACACTAAATTTACTAGTCCTATTAGAGCAGGATGAATCAGATCTTGAAAGTCGTGAAAAAGTCGCAATCGTTCAAGTTCCATCTGTTTTAGATCGATATATCAAAGTGCCTACTGAAGAAGGTAAAACAGTCGTTGTACTACTGGAGGATGTCATTGTAGCACATATTGAAAAATTATTTTATGGCTATAGTGTAAAATCAGCGCAAGCCTTCCGTTTAACGAGGAATGCGGATTTAACGATCCACGAAGAGGGTGCAAGGGACCTTCTCGTTGAAATTGAAAAAGAGTTGAAGAAACGAAAGTGGGGAGTAGGAAGCCGTCTAGAAGTTCGAGTTGGAGAAATGAATGAGGAAGTGCTTCTATATTTATTAGATGAATTTGAAATTGAAGAAAATGATGTTTTCCATATTGATGGTCCTTTGGATTTAACCTTTATGTTCTCTTTTGTAAAAGGTATAGCTGTTGGCC
This sequence comes from Lysinibacillus sp. F12, assembly GCF_057773605.1. Lineage (NCBI taxonomy): Bacteria > Bacillati > Bacillota > Bacilli > Caryophanales > Bacillaceae > Lysinibacillus > Lysinibacillus sp. F12. Next base: position 1,240,712 of record NZ_JBYMLP010000001.1, on the reverse strand, counting down.
GTGAACATCTTGAATATGAAAGCTTCATCCCACAGCCACCTTTAGATTTACAATCTGACGAAAATATTTTTGAAAAAGCATTGACACAAGATATCTTTTTCCATCATCCATATGAATCATTTGCACCGATCGTTGACTTTGTCTCAGAGGCAGCAGTTAATCCGAATGTATTGGCAATTAAACAAACATTATATCGAGTAAGTGGCAATTCACCAATCATTCAAGCACTGAAACTGGCTGCTGAAAATGGCAAACAAGTAACAGTTTTAGTCGAATTAAAGGCTAGATTCGATGAAGAAAATAATGTGCATTGGGCAAAACAACTAGAGCAAGCAGGCTGCCTTGTTATTTATGGGATGAACAATTTAAAAACACACTCCAAAATTACATTAGTCGTTAGTCGTCGAAATGGAAAAATTGAACGCTTTGTTCATCTTGGCACAGGAAATTATAATGATGCCACTGCAAAAATTTACACGGATATGGGCATAATAACGACAGATAAAGAATTTGGGATTGATGCGACAAACTTCTTTAACTATTTAAGTGGCTATACAGAAAAACCTACATTTAATCACTTGGTTGTGGCACCATTTGATATTCGAGATGAATTTATTCGTTTAATGGATGAAGAAATTGCTTGTCATAAAAAATATGGGAATGGTTTTATTCGAGCTAAAATGAATTCATTGACAGACAAAGATCTTATGATGAAGCTATATGAGGCTTCGATTGCTGGGGTAAAGGTAGAACTTATAATACGTGGTATTTGCTGTATTAGACCGGGGATTCCTGGCATTAGCGAAAACATTACTGTAACAAGTATCGTTGGTCGTTTCCTTGAACATTCCCGAATCTATTGGTTCCATCATAATGGTGAGAATAGAGTATATTTATCTTCAGCTGATATGATGACACGTAACATGATTAAACGTGTAGAAATTTTGTTCCCTGTATATGCAAATGAAGCAAAAACTCGTATTATTGACATTATGAATACACAATTAATGGATACTGCTAAGGCTCGTATTCAAGACTCCAATGGTAAATATCATTATAAAGATTTTGATCGTAGTGAAGATCCGCTGAATAGTCAGGAGATTTTCTTACAAGATGCATTAAAGCCTACGCTAGACGAAGAATAGAGCAAACACGCTACTTAGTGAGGGATAGAATGAAAAAATATAGAGAGAGTGTAGCGCCATTTGCAGATTATCAACAGCTCATTCAAATGAATCCGTTTGATGCAGTCGTCTGTTTGAGAATAGTTGATAAAAAGAGGTTCGAGGTCGTTGATTTTAATGATAAGCTATTATCATTTATGGAGCTGCAGGATAAAGCAGCGACGAACGCTGAACGTTTTTTTACCAAGCAATGCTGGCTGCAGTTGTCGAATTTTCTAAACGAAGAAGTCCATACACAGCATGTCCTGAAATTAGGTACCGGTTTTTATGAACGAGCATTTGCTCTTCATATACAACATTTTTCTCAATCCATGGTTGCAGTTATTTTGAGAGAAACACAAATAGAAGAAAAACCTTATTTACAATACGTGGAACAACATGTAAGTCCGGTACTGACGGTAGATTTACAAGGCCGAATTATTCATCAAAACATGGCTGTTACGTCAGCAATTTCTAGAGACCAGCAGTGCTTAATAGGACGAGATATTTTTTCATTATTGGACAGTAAATATAGTAAAGAATTTAAATTATTATTTGCCAAAACAATTGAAGGTTCAGCTTTTGGTATGCCAAAATGCTTATTTAAGGACCAATTGTTAAGTAAAGAGCCTTTTTACTTAAGAACACACCCAACCTATTATAATGGGGAGGTTATAGGGGTTCATTTATTTGTTAAAGATGCAAATTCATTTCTGAATGATCATGAGGCATTTTATTACCTAGCGTTAATGGATGAATTAACTGGCATTTGGAATCGTAAGGCATTCAAGGAGCATTGGTTACATTATCTAAATGACAAAAATCAAGAGCACAAGCAAGCAGCCCTTATTTTAGTGGATATTGATCGTTTTAAAAAATTTAATGAATCCCTAGGTGAAAGTAAAGGGGATGAGCTCATGCGTATGTTTAGTCAAAGACTTAATGAACTTTGCTATTCAAAATGTGCCCTTTATCGTTATAACAGTGATGAGTTTATCTTTGTACTAAAAGATGCGACTATTCAAAAAATTGAGCATACCGCCAATGCTATTTTGAATGTTTTAAAACAGCCATTTATGATAGATGGACAGGAATATTTTATTAGCGTTTCAATCGGTATATCCCTTAGTCCAGCAGATGGCAAGGATTTAGAGACACTTGTAAGGAAAGCCGATAAGGCATTATTTTCTGTTAAAGAGCATGGGCGATCTCACTATCGTTATTATCGTGAAGATATGACGGCGATTTTCCCAAATGAAGCTTTAATGGAGGCACATTTACGACGTGCTATTGAATTTAATGAGCTTAGTCTGCATCTCCAGCCTCAGATGGACTTAACAAATAATAGCATCAATAGCTTTGAAGCTTTATTGCGATGGAATAACCGTAAATTTGGTTTTGTTTCCCCTGCGCAATTTATACCTATTGCAGAGGCTTCAGGATTAATTATTGAAATTGGTGATTGGATTATTGACGAGGTTTGTCGTCATCAAAAAGAATGGCAATCTAAGGGCTACCGTCCTGTGCGCATAGCTGTCAATATTTCACCAAAACAGTTTAGGAAAGAGAACTTCGCACGAAAAATAAAGGCAGCATTAAAAAAATACGAGGTGCCTGCAGAACTTCTGGAGGTAGAAATCACAGAAAGCTCGATGACAAATGTTCATGAGACATTTTCGATTCTTACAGAGTTAAAGCAATTAGGGGTTTATGTGTCAGTAGATGACTTTGGAACCGGCTATTCTTCATTAAGCTATTTAAAGCGTTATCCAATTGATATTATAAAAATCGATCAATCGTTTATTCGGGATATCGCTAAAGATGACAAAAATGAGGCCATTATTAAGGCCATCATTTCGATGTCTCATAACTTAGGGTTAGAGGTAATTGCCGAAGGAATTGAAGAGCCCACGCAAGTTGATTTTCTCAAACGTCACCGTTGTCAAAAGGGACAAGGTTATTTGTATAATAAACCACTACCAGTTGAAACCATTGTACAAAAATATTTCGTCAGCTAGTTAAAAGTAGCACTCATCACTCAACTGATGAGGTGCTACTTTTTTTATTTGACACTTTTAAGACCGTTTAACACAATAGCTGTAAATCGGTTCATCTCAGCTGCCAAGTCAAAGTTTTCGTTATGGATTAACCAATCATAAACATTGGCACGCATACAACGCTGTATGATGGCCTGTATTTCAGTAGCTGATAAATCCTGTCTAAGTTCACCTTGTTGTAGCCCTTCCTCAATATATGTATTCATGATTTGAAATATCTTCCGCTCGGGATTGATTAAATAATGATCCTGTTTTACTTGATTTGTCATTGCAGCAGTATACACAGTGCGTAACAGATCCTTTCCTACAACATTCATTAAGTATTTCATTTGTTCTTGATACACTAATAAAATTTTTTCACTTGCTGGCAATGTATGGTCTATATTTTTTTCTAAAGTACTATAAAAATGATCCAGCTCTTTAAATTTTTCTAAAATAACGTCATATTTAGAGGGGAAATGTGTATAAAATGTACCCTTGGAGACATGACAAGCCTTGGTAATTTGTTCCACAGTAACATGTTCAAATCCGAATTTATTGAATAAATCTAGGGATGTTTTTAATAATTTATCACGAGTTTCTAATGCCTTTTTTTGCCTGCTTGTTAGTGATTCCATAGTGGCAAATTACCTCCGATTTTAAGTATTGTAAAATATTTTTTAAATTAAAAATTCAGAAAATATAAAATTTTTAATTGACGAGATGGATTTATTTTGATTATGATTTAATTGACCGAAGTCACTGACTCAGGTCAATTAAAGGTATCTCGTTATTAATGTTACGATAAAAAACTGTTGTTGGCTAGTGACTATCCAGCACTATTGCTGAATTTTCAAGGATTGGGGGATATCCAAATGAATAGAAAATTAGGTTTTATCGGCTTAGGAAATATGGGGTTACCAATGTCTATTAACTTATTAAAGGCAAACTATGAAGTGTATGGCTTTGATACAAATACGAAGGCAATGGAGCTATTTACAGCAGCTGGCGGTATAGGTCTTGAATCAACAAAGGAAGTTGCAAAGCAATGTGATGTGATAATGACTAGCTTGCCCACACCTCAAATAGTTGAAATGGTGTATCAAACAGAAGAAGGCATTATACAGCATGCTAAGAAAGGTGCCTTACTCATTGATTTTAGTACGGTCAATCCCGATTTGAATGATTCGTTACATAAAGAAGCGAGTGTGTTGGGATTACGCTATTTAGGAGCACCTGTAAGTGGTGGTGTCATAGGGGCTATAAATGCCTCCCTAACAATAATGGTCGGTGGTAGCAAGGAAGATTATGAAAGTGCAAGCCGAATATTCGGAATAGTGGGGAAAAATATCTATCACCTAGGTTTGTCCTCAAGTGTAGGTACGCGTCTTAAATTATTAAATAACCTAATGATAGGGTTTTACACAGAGGCTGTAGCTGAAACAATTGTACTTGGTGAAAAAATGGGGATTGATGGAGATACGCTATATGAGGTATTAAGTAATAGCTACGGTCAAAGTCGGATTTATGAGCGTAACTATATGGAATATATGAAAAATAATGATTATGCACCTGGATTTTCAACGAATCTTTTATTGAAAGATTTAAAGCTAGCAAAGGAAATGGCTGATGAAGCTGGTGTATCTCTTCGAATCGGCGAAAAATTAGTGGAACTTTATAGCGAGATTGCTCAGCAGGGCTATGGTGAAAATGATATGTCTGCAGCTTATTTAAGCTTAAAGGATACATGTAAAATAAAACAATTATAAGGAGGAAATGATGATGACGACAGCTCAAGAGGTTAAAACATTAACGCATTTTATTGGTGGACAGTTAGTTGAAGGAAGAAGTGGAAGATTTGGTTCTGTATACAATCCAACTACCGGTGATATTATTGCAAAAGTGCCATTGGCAACTTTTGAGGAGACAAGAGAGGCAATCGAGCAGGCTCAAGCAGCCTTTCCATTATGGCGTGATACATCCGTGGCTAAACGTGCAGAAGTCGTCTTAAAGTTCCGTAATCTTATTACTGAGAATATGGAGGAGCTATTACAAATTATTTGCACGGAAAGCGGAAAAACGTTGGAAGATGCCAAAGGCGAAATTACACGAGGTCTTGAGTCTGTTGATTTAGCTATTGGTGCCCCACATCTCATGAAAGGGGAATACTCTGTGAATGTTGGAGGTCAAATAAACGCTTACTCAGCAAAATATCCTCTAGGTGTAGTAGCGGCGATTTCACCTTTTAATTTCCCAATTATGGTGCCTTTAGCACAAACGAGTATGGCTATTGCGGTAGGGAATGCAGTTATTTTAAAAGCATCTGAACGTGTGCCAATGACCGCTTTATATGTTAGTAAGCTGTGGAAAAGAGCGGGCTTACCAGATGGGATTTGGACTGTGATAAATGGTGATAAAGATGCAGTCAATGAACTTTTAGAGAACCCAACCGTGCAAGCGGTTTCATTTGTAGGTTCTACACCGGTTGCCAAGTATATTTATGAAACAGGTTCTAAGTATGGAAAACGTGTAACAGCACTTGGCGGTGGAAAAAACAATATGGTTGTCATGCCAGACGCAGATCTTGAACAAGTTGCAAACGCCTTTATTGGGGCAGCCTATGGGGCAGCGTCTCAGCGTTGTATGGCAATATCCACAATCATGCCTGTAGGCAAAGATACTGCTGATCGACTAGTGTCGATATTAAAAGAGAAGATTACTAATCTGAAGGTAGGTCCATATACAAATCCTGATTCAGATTTTGGTCCAGTTATTTCTCAACAATCAAAAGAAGCAATACTCGCTGCAATTGATCGTGGAGAATCCGAGGGAGCATCCATTATTTGTGATGGTCGTGTTTTGGATATCGTTAAAGAGTCAAAAGGATTCTATGTAGGTCCTACACTTTTAGATCATGTAAAGCCTGGTATGGAAATTTATGAGCAGGAAGTATTTGGTCCTGCTCGTAATGTTGTACGCGTGGACTCTCTAGAGGAAGCCATTGAACTAATTAATAAGCATGAGCTGGGAAATGGTGTCACTATCTTTACAAATGATGGATTAGCAGCTCGTAAATTCACAACAGAAATAGATGTCGGCATGGTAGGGGTGAATGTGCCAATTCCTATTCCGGTTGGCTACCATAATTTTGCTGGTTTTAAAGGCTCTCGTTTTGGTGAAGGGCATATGTTTGGTCCAGATCAGGCGCGATTTTTTACTAAAACAAAGACTATTTCAGAACGCTGGATGGCAAGTAATACTTCCACTGCGTCTACATTTGCATTCCCAAGCAATAACGACTAATACCTATAAAGAGCTGTAGCGTTATACAGCTCTTTTTCTAAAAATGGGGAGGGGTGGGATGTCTATGTTGGCGTACATGGGTCTTTTTGGTAGCTTAGCATTATTAGTTTATTTAACAATGAAGGGCGTTAATTTACTTATTTCAGCACCGTTAACCGCACTGTTAGCTGCTTTAACTAATGGTTTAGCATTTTTTCCTCAAACTGCAAGTGAGAACCAAGCCAATTTTCTAACAAGCTATATGGATGGATTTACTGGGTTCGTTGGTTCTTGGTATTTAATGTTTATGGCAGGTGCTATTTTTGGGAAAGTCATGGAGGATACAGGAGCAGCGGATAGTGTTTCAACATGGATTATTCAAAAAATCGGGGTGAAATATGCAACATATGCGGTTGTGTTAGCAGCAGCGGTCCTTACTTATGGGGGTGTTTCTGTTTTTATCGTAGCATTTTCTGTTTATCCGATGGCTATCAGTTTATTTAAACAAGCGAATTTTCCACGACGCTTTATCCCCGCTGCACTTGGTCTAGGCTCAGTCACTTTTACGATGACGTCAGCTGGCTCACCTGAAATTCAAAATTGGATTCCCATTCAATATCTTGGAACGACACCATATGCAGGATGGCAAGTTAGTATTATTGTCGCTATTTTTATGGCTGTTGGTGGTTCTCTTTGGCTGAATTGGATGATTAAACGAGCTGTAAACAATGGAGAAATATTTATAGAACGCTCGACAGATCCAATAGTTGATGAAACGCGGAAGCTTCCCAGTCCGCTACTTAGTCTAATACCATTGCTAGTCGTCTTAGTGATTTCTTATGTTTTCCATAATTCGCTTGGAACTTCTGCTTTAATTGTTGCTTTGACAAGTGGCTGTATTGTCGCCTATTTAGTGAGTTATAAGTATGCCAAATCCGTTGGAGCAACATTAGCAGCGGGAGCAATGGGTGCCATTATTGCCATTGCTAATACAGCGGCTGTAGTAGGATTTGGTGGTGTCGTAAAAGCAACGCCATCCTTTTTGGCTACCGTAGATGTCATGACAAATATCCCTGGCAGTCCGTTAGTTGGAGGAGCCCTAGCTATTGCTGTCATTGCAGGTTTGACTGGTTCTGCATCTGGTGGTCAAACCATTGCGATGCCTTTGCTTGCACCCCACTATATTGACATGGGGGTAAATACAGAGGCTTTGCATCGGACAATTGCCATTTCATCAGGATCACTTGATTCATTACCACATGGTGGTTATGTGGTCACTACCATTAATTCAGTCTGTAATGAAAAGCACAAGGACGCCTATATGCCATTTGGAGCGTTGACGGTTATTATTCCAACTATCGGCACAATAATAGCTATTATCTTATTTTCAATAGGGATGTAGGAGGAATGTTGTATGCAAGGAAAAACAGTGTTCATTACTGGAGCAGCTCGTGGCATTGGTCTTTGCATGGCACAAGCATTTACCGAGCAAGGGGCAAATGTCGTCATTACGGATAAAAATGAACAGCTTTTAAGAGAGGCTGTTGGAAAAAACCCCTCCTTAACGGCTTATACATGTGATGTGACAGATGAAGAAGCCATAAGAGAGGCAATTAATTGGACAATCAATCGATTTACAACGTTAGATATTTTAATCAATAATGCAGGATTTCAACATGTCTCGCTTATTGAAGACTTTAAGACTGAAATTTTCCAAGACATGCAAAAAGTAATGGTGGTTGCTCCATTTATTGCGATGAAATATGCATTCCCTCATATGAAGAAAAATCAATGTGGTCGTATTATTAATATGGCCTCTATTAATGGAGTGATTGGATTTGCTGGAAAGGCCGGTTACAATGCGGCGAAGCATGGTGTCATTGGTTTAACGAAGGTAGCTGCACTGGAGGTAGCGAAGGATGGCATTACGGTAAATGCGATTTGTCCAGGATATGTGGATACAGAATTAGTTCGTCATCAGTTTAAAGATTTAGCGTTAACTAGAGGAATTCAAGTAGAAGAAGTACTTGAAGAGGTACTCTATCCTCTTGTACCTCAAAAGCGTTTACTTGATGTTTCAGAAATTACAGGGCTTGCTTTATATTTGGCAAGTGATTTAGCTAAAGGGTTAACGGGTCAGGCAATTCTTTTAGATGGTGGCTATACAGCTCAATAGTGTAGGAGGGAGAAAAATGATTCAAACAAAAACAATCTTTACTGTTCATTCACCTGGAACGATTGTTTATGGGCGTGATTCCTTTGAAGAGGTGGGTGAGTATGCTAAAAAACTCGGTACCAAAGCGCTTATTATTAGCGATCCCATTATGGACAACTTAGGCTTTGTGAAGCAATGTAGTAGCTTGTTAAACACAAATGGAATAGAAGTCGCCTCATACCTTGGGGTAGTAACTGAGCCGGATGACACGTATGTAGAGGAAGGCCTACAGCTTCTTCTGCAAGAAGGCTGTGATGTCATCATTTCTGTTGGAGGTGGAAGCTGCATTGATACAGCAAAGGCAATTGCAGTGGTGGCTACTAACGGTGGCTACATAGGAGATTACATGAAAATGGCAAAAATTGCAGCGCAAGCGCCAATCCCACATATTGCTATTCCAACAACAGCTGGAACAGGTTCTGAAGCAACAGATGCTACTGTTATTACCAATACAAAGAGTGAAGTCAAAATGATGATTAAACAGCCTGCCTTTATGCCAACGATTGCCATTGTTGATCCTATTTTAACGATAACATCACCGCCTGCAATTACAGCGGCTACAGGGATTGATGCCTTAAGCCATGCCATTGAAAGTTATTTGTCACGTTTAGCCCACCCATACTCAAATGTACTTGCTCTTTCTGCCATGGATTTAATCATTCATAACATTATGAGAGTTTATGAGCAAGGTGATGATGTAGATGCGAGAGAAGCTATGTCATTAGGTTCCATGCAGGCAGGCCTATCTTTTTCTAATGCTTCGGTCGCGTTAGTACATGGGATGTCTCGTCCAATAGGTGCGTTGTTCCACGTACCCCATGGTATTTCCAACGCGATGCTTTTACCAGCCGTTTTAGAATTTTCAAAAGAAGCTTGTATAGATCGGTTAGCAGTTTTAGGAGAGTTCTTTCATAAAAGCAATGAAATATTATCACAAGAGGAGCTTGCTCAGTTAGCCATTTCTTCCATTAAGGAAATATGTAAACTTTTGAATATAAGTAATTTAAAACAGTGGGGCATAGAGGAGGCAGCTTATTATAAGGCTATCCCTAAAATGGCTGAAGATGCGATTGCAAGTGGTAGTCCTAGCAATAACCCGAAGATACCGACAAAAGAGGAACTAATGGAGCTATATCATATAGCTTATACTTATGAATTCTAAAAAATTTGCGAGCTATTCATTATTGTGGATAGCTCTTTTATATTTTTTATAGAAATTAAAAGGAGTGAAAAGCAGAATTAATATGACATATTCGAGAAAATATAGTAAAATTTTAATGAATAACCATTCATTTTTAATAAAGGGGGAAATGGAATGTTGCAGGGGAAGACAATTGTCATTACAGGTGGATCAAGTGGGATGGGCCTTTATATGGCGAAGCAATTTGTTGCTGAAGGAGCAAATGTTGTTATAACAGGGCGCAACGAAGAACGTTTAGCAGAGGCAAAAAAGTTTATTGCAGAGGCTGGCTCAACTATTGAAACTTTTCAAATGGATGTACGAGTACCAGAACATGCAGAGGCGATGCTAGCGTTTGCTATTGAAAAATTTGGACAGGTTGATGGTCTTGTTAATAATGCGGCAGGTAATTTCATTGTACATGCTGAGGATTTAACACCTAATGGTTGGAAGGCAGTTGTAGATATCGTGTTAAATGGTACGTTCTTCTGTTCTTCAGCTGTAGGTAAATATTGGATAAAAAATAAAATTAAGGGCTCTATTTTGAATATGGTGGCTACTTATGCTTGGAATGCAGGAGCTGGTGTGGTCCATTCAGCTGCGGCAAAAGCTGGAGTATTATCATTGACGAGAACATTAGCAGTAGAATGGGGAAAGCAGTATGGTATCCGCGTCAATGCAATAGCACCAGGACCAATTGAACGGACGGGTGGAGCAGATAAGCTTTGGGAATCGGAAGCAGCTGCTGCGCGTACATTAGATTCTGTTCCACTAGGACGAACGGGTACACCTGAGGAAATAGCTGATTTAGCAACATTTATGATGTCTAATAAAGCAAGTTATATGAACGGAGAATGTGTGACATTGGATGGTGGCCAGTGGCTCAATCAATATCCATTCTAAAAATGTTTGCATAATGGAGAGCTGGATTGACGCATACTAAGGGAAAAGAAAGGAGTTTTGACAATGGGTATGTGGTTAATACCAGCTCTAATTGCCATGATAATTATTTGTGTTATTTCGTTTGTATCCACGTTGAAAATTGCAAAGATGACTTCTGAACGGAAGTCTGAAAAGGATACTCCGATTTCAGAAACGGTTGAAGAGTATGCAACGATGCTCAATCCAATCGTATGGGTATATCTGATATTTTTACTCTTTTTAGGGATCATGATTTTTTATTACTGGAGTAAGGCTGGCTATTAGAAATAACGCATCCTCAATCAGAGATGAAACACTTTAACTGATTGAGGGTGTACTTAGTTTTTGTTGAATGATTCAAAATAATTCGTTATTCCTGAAAAACTCTTCCCGTCCTGATCATGGTCAGACATAGAAAAGTTGTGATATGATGAAAGGGAAGGACTGTTCTGCACAGCCAGGACAGAAAAGGAGAAGAAGTTCATGATTTCAACTAACAGCAAAGACTTATTAGCAATGCCAATTAGTGATTTTATCATTTCCTCTGAAAAAGTTGCACATGTACAAAGTGGTAATAGTGCAGAACACGCACTCCTTGTACTAACGCGGACAGGATATTCGTCCATTCCTGTATTAGATATGAAATATCGACTTCAAGGTTTACTGAGCATGAAAATGATAACGGAATCGATTCTAGGACTCGAACATATTGAGTATGAAAAGCTTCCTGATATTAAAGTTGACTCTATTATGGAAAAAGAGATCGCTGTATTAAAATTGTCAGATACATTTCAGCGAGCTTTGGATTTAGTTATTAACCACGCATTTTTATGTGTAGTGGACGAAGATGGTACATTTGCAGGGATATTAACAAGACGTGTTATTTTAAAGCAATTGAAAAAATATATTTATCAAAAAGAGTAGTAGTTTAAGAGGGAGCTCATATGAAAGTCATGAGGCCCTCTTTGCTTGTATTGGAGGTTTACAGATTGATGGCAACAGAGGCAGAGATTTTAAAAATTTTGGCTGAGGAACGCAATATGCGGAAAGCAGCTGAACGTCTATTTCTATCCCAACCAGCCCTTTCTCAACGTTTACAAACCATTGAAAAGGACTGGGGTGCACAATTATTTATTCGTTCACAAAAAGGTTTAACAGCAACACCTGCTGGTGAACAGGTTATTGCCTATGCAAAGGAAATGCTAGCGAAAAAGGAAGAAATATTTGAAACGATTCAATCTTTAACAACAAAGGTAAATGGGACATTGAAAATTGCCTGTGCGTCCATTGTTGGACAAAACTGGTTGCCTAAAATCCTAAAGGAATTTGTATCTAAATATCCTGATGCAAAAATATCGCTTATGACGGGCTGGAGTTCTGAAATTGTGAAAGCACTTTATGAGGGCGAGGCACATATTGGAATTGTACGAGGTCAGGTAGATTGGAAAGGGGAAAAGATTCACCTTTTCAGAGACACTCTTTATTTAGTGGATAAGGAATTGAAGACAATTGAAGATGTACTGACGACAGATCGTCCATTTATTCAATACAAAAGTGATTCGAACTACTATCAGGAAATTCAACAATGGTGGCAGCAACACTTTGCTCAAAATCCCAGAAAACAAATTTTAGTAGATCAAATTGAAATTTGTAAACAGATGGCTTTAAATGGAATAGGTTATGCTATACTACCATCCATCACATTAAATGATCATGATGAAATTCATAAAATACCTTTAACAAACGATGAAAAGGAATTTGGGATTACACGAGATACATGGCTTATTGGCTATGAATCATCTTTTGAATTGCGTCAAGTAGAGGCATTTGTAGAAGTAGTGCAAGACCATGCACGTTGTTTGTTTGACTATACAAAATAAAAAATAAGGCAATTCCAGTCTATTAGGGGATTGCCTTTTCGTTTTGGCTCAGTGATTTCTTAAGAGTTTATGAATATTGATGAAGATATCATAAGAAATGGAACAAAATGCAATTTAAATCGTATAATTATGTAACCATCTACTTACATAAAAAGGGGTTGAGCTTTTGAAAAAGACAAAAATTATGGCACTGACTTTATTAGTAATGCTGATGATGAGCTTTCTGTTGCCTTCCACACAGGCGCAAGCTGCTGCACCATTAGAGGTCAAAGCAACAGCAGGCATTTCAGGGAAAGCTAAATATCAATCAGTTGTGCCCTTACAAGTTACAGTGAAAAATAACGGTGCAGATTTTTCTGGAGATATGGCAATAAATTCTTCTAATTCCTATGAAGCAGCATCCGCACTTGTCGTTCCAATTGATATAGCAGCTGGAGAAGAGAAGACATTTACCTTCTATCTAGATGGTTTAGCTGACAATGGATATTCGGACGCAGATTTATTTGCTTTTTATGAAGGAAATATTGAAAAAGGAAAAAAGATTGCCTATAAGGGGACTAAGCGTCTACAATCGAATTTTTTAGATCCTACATCAACATTTGTCTATACATTGACAGATAAAAGTGATCGACTATCAGCACTTTTACGTTTATCATCATTTGTTCCTCAAAACAATGTAGAAATATTTAACATTAATCAATTAAAGGATTATACATTCCCAGAAGATGAACAAGGACTTGCCATGGCAAATGTCATCGTCGTAGATGAAGTTGCAATAGCCGACTTAGCACAAAAACAACAAGAGGCATTGCTGAAATGGGTACAAGATGGGGGTACATTACTTTTAGGGGCTACTGATCAAGTGGATGCCACAGCAGGGGTTTTTAAAGATTATTTACCAATGTCATTATCACAAGAGACGACATCTATCTCTGCAGAAACATTAACAAAATTATCGGGCGGTGGTATTTTTACGCAGCCAATTTCGATTCATACAGCTACTAATCTTGAAGGAAGTTTACCGGTATTAACGGAGAATAATGTTGTACTAGCTTCGAAGAAAAAAATTGGCGGTGGTGAAATTATTCAAACAGCCTTTTCTTTAGGAGATCAGCCGCTTGCTTCAATGGATGGCTATGCAGCCCTTCTAGCAAAAATGATCGATATTCAAAGTATTTCGCAGCATGGAATGATGAATCAGGGCCAATCCCCACTCGATCAAATTTCTTATGAGCTTCGTAACATAAATGAATTATTCCCGTCCTTTGAAGTTTCAGTAAGCTATATGCTTATCGTCATTATTCTTTATATTATCATCATTGGCCCAGTTCTTTATTTTGTTCTGAAAAAAGTAGACAAGCGTGAGCATGCATGGTGGATTATTCCCGTGTTCTCAATCGTTCTTTCGATTGGTCTTTTCATTGTTGGAGCAAAAGACAGAATTGTTCAGCCACAAGTACAACAATCCGCATTTTATAAGGTCAATGAGGATAGTAGTTTGAATGGGTATTATGTTGAATCAATCTTAACGAATCGTAGCGGGGATTTTATCGTTAATGCGGATAAAAATACAACGGCAGTTGCGATGAGAAATTATAATAATTTCACAGGTACTGTGGGTGATTTACATGAATCTTCTTATATTAAAGAAAATGCCAACGGTTCAACGTTAACATTACGTGATTTAAATTATTGGTCTGTTCAATCATTTGGAGGGAAAACATCAGCTCAAAATATTGGGAAAATGGATGTTGATATCACATTGAAAAATGAAAAGCTGACTGGAACAATAAAAAATAATTTCCCATTTGAATTAAAAGACGTCACGTTAATTTCTGGCGTGAAAGAAGTAAAGCTGGGTGATATTAAAGCGAATGGAACTTTGCAAGTAGACAAGGAATTGAAGACAACGGTACTTCAAAAGCCATCTGTTTTTAATAATTACAACTACAGTTACCCATCTCAGAAGGATGAGGTAGATCCAATGCGTGTTGAACGAATGAAAACATTAGCATTACCACTTGTAGAGAATGATAGACAGCCAATACTTACAGCATGGACAGATCAAGCGATAGTAGGGGCTGAGCTTGAAACAAGTGCAAATATGTCTCCAATTACAATGCTTGTTCAACCGTTTAAAGGGAAAGTGGAACTATCAGGACCATTTACAATGAAACGCAATAATTTCACGTACTCATTAAACTCACTATCCGCGAGTGGATATTTCGATAAAATCGATGAGGAATTGAATAACTGGTATCTATCTGATGGTTTATACGAATTAACAATGGCAATGCCTGATCAATTTATGGACGCTGTGGAATCACTTAATGAACTAACCATTTCTAATAAGGATGTTAAACGTATGCAGCTGTCGATATGGAATAATGCCACAAATATGTATGAGCCATTAGTTGATACAAAGCAAGTGTTTACAGATAATATTAAAAATTTTATTAATCAAGATAGTGAAGTTCGACTTGAAATTAAGTATGGTCCAGATCCAACTGGTGAACAAACGAAATTACCTGAAATAGAGCTGAAGGGAGTGGCAAAATAATCATGATTGAAATTCGTGACCTAACGAAAAGATATGGCTCCTTTACGGCACTGGATCATTTAAATTTGTCCTTAGAAGAAGGCATCGTGTTTGGCTTTGTTGGTGCTAATGGAGCGGGTAAATCAACAACATTTTCTATTTTAGCGACATTACTGTCACCGACATCAGGTGATGCGTTGATAAACGGTAAAAGTGTTGTTAAGGAACCGAAAGAAGTACGCAAGCAAATCGGGTATATGCCTGATTTCTTTGGTGTTTATGACCAGCTAAAAGTAGATGAATATTTAGATTTTTATGGAGCTAGCTACGGTATTCAACTAGCAGAGCGCCAAGTGCTGATTCCACAGCTTTTAGAGCTTGTAAATTTAACGAGCAAACGTTATGAATACGTTGATTTATTATCGCGTGGGATGAAGCAGCGTTTATGTCTTGCACGTGCACTTATCCATGATCCTAAAGTATTGATTTTAGATGAACCTGCGTCAGGATTAGACCCTCGCGCCCGTGTGGAAATGCGAGATATTTTACGGAATTTAAAGTCTATGGGTAAAACCATCTTAATCTCTTCTCATATTTTGCCTGAGCTTGCTGAAATGTGTGATGAAATTGGCGTCATTGATAATGGCAAATTAATTGCACATGGAAATGTTGCTGCCATTCAGGCGCAGTTACAGGGAGAAAAGCGTATCGTCATGAAAGTAACAGATCGTATACACGAAGTACGTGCATATTTGGAAGAAGATCCCCATATTTCATCTATTGATGTCCTTGAGCATCGTCTAGAAATAGCCTTTAATTATCGTGGAACAGATGCAGAGCAGGTAGCATTACTGAAAAAGGCGATACTTGCAGATTTACCTATTTATGCGTTAAGTGAGGAAGAGAAAGATCTAGAGGATGTCTTTATGGCGATTACGAAGGGAGCGGACAGTCAATGATGGAAAGATTTTATAATCCAGTATTTGTGAAAGAGTTAAAATTACGATTCCGTTCTTTTAAAAGCTTCTCAGGATTAATGTTTTATTTAGCGGTACTTTGTATTTTCATTGCAGGTTTTTTATTGCTTACCACTGAATTTACTGGCAAGGGATTCTTTAAACCAGAAACAAGTTTTATGATGTTTGCTGTATTAACCATTTTACAAATGGCATTAGTTCTTTTTATTACTCCAAGCTTAACAGCAGGAGCAATCAGTAGTGAGCGTGAAAAACAAACCTTGAATATTTTGCTAACAACGACACAAAGCTCTACACAAATTGTTGTTGGTAAATTATTATCATCGGTGTCGTTTCTAGTTTTAATGCTTGTAGCAGGATTACCATTATATAGTTTAGTGTTCCTATTTGGTGGGGTTTCACCTTCCCAACTTGTTTCTATATTTTTATTCTATTTAGTTACTGTAGTAGCAATAGGTAGTATTGGTGTCATGTTTTCAACTATTACGAAAAAAACGATTGTTGCCATGATTGCCACATATGGTTCTATTATCTTTTTAGGTGGGATTACAGCGTTTTTCTTCTTTTTAACAATGGCTTTCCATCAAATGGGTAATGCTGTAGGTGCAAGTACCTCCTTTATGACTTATTTTTGGGCTTCAATTAATCCAGGTGCCCTAATGCTGACGCTGATTTCACCTGAGATGGGAAATGCGTTAGCTGAACTTTCAGGAGTGGAACTACCTGTGTGGATTACTTATTTAATCGTTTATGTATTGATTATTGTACTTTGTTTAACAGTTGCCATAAAAAAATTACGTGCCAACATGAAAAGTAACCGATGAGGAGGAATTATTATGGAGCGTCGTAAGCAATTACGAAAATATATTCAGCGTGCAAAGTCGAGTTTAACACTTGAAAAAAGCATTCCTATTGCACAATATGGTCTGTTTTTGGCATTGCTTTCGAGTGCTTCTCTCGTTCTTATTTCAAGATTATTTGTCTGGCCCTATTACCGCCAAATTGCGTTGGCTATCTTTGTTACACTTATTATTGCAACGATCGTTTACATCTGGTGGAGACGTGTCAAAGAGAAAGAAGCTTTGCATACATTGGATCACTATTTTTCACATAATGAGTTGGTTACAGCTTTATCATTGAAAGACGATCAGGACCCACTTGTTCAAGCATTATTATTAAAGGCGATACAGAATGTTGAACAGGCTTTCATAAGCTTTAAGGCTCGCAAGAAAAATTTGTTTCGACCAAAGGCGTTTATTGGACTATTTGGCACTGCTGTCGTCCTAGCAATTCTTTATATGTTCCCGGCAGCGACTCAAATAGAAGCGATTGAAGTTGAAAAAGAGCAAGCTGTAATCGACGATATGAAGAAGGAAGTTGCGGAGCTGGAGAAAAAAGCGCAGACAAAAGAAGTGAAAGAGCAATTGCAAGAGCTTCAAAACACGCTTAAGGAAGCAGAAACAGCTGAAGAGGCACTCCGCGAAGTGGTGAAGAAGCAAAAGGAGCTTGCTCTTAAGGAGCAGCAATTAAAGGATAAACAAACGGCAAGTCAAGACGGAGCTACCGATGAACAAGGCTTATCGAAAAAAGAAGTTGAGCAATTGAAGGAACTTGCACAAATGCAGCAACAGCTCACACAAAATGCAAATGCCACACAAACAGCTATGAGTAAACTTGGTAAACCAGCGAGTAATTCCTTACAAAATGCAATTGCAAGTGCTAATAATGCTGGCACTAACAATCAAAATAATAATCAACAACAAGGTAGTCAGCAGTCATCTGGTAATTCCCAGCCAAGCAATCAGCAAGGGCAGACGAGTCAGTCTGGTCAAAATAATGCTCAAAATGGTTCCCAACAACAAAATGGTAATAGTCAAGGACAAGGACAGGGTCAAGGACAGGGTCAAGGACAGGGTCAAGGACAAGGACAGGGACAAGGACAGGGACAAGGACAGGGACAAGGACAGGGACAAGGACAGGGTCAAGGACAAGGTCAGGGCGCAGGTAAAGGTCAAGGTGGTCGAGATTTATTAACGACACCGAATCGGATTGGTGGGTCAAACGAGACATCCGTGGATGGTGGAGCATTAGGAGATGGCTCTCATGTCTCTGAGCAACAGGGGAATGGTCCGATAACAAAGGGCACCATTCGACCGTATGAAGAAATAATTGGTTCTTATAAAGACAGCTATTTAGAAAGCTCAGAGCGTTTACAATTACCGAAGGATTTACAAAATGTCGTGCAATCTTATTTCACGTCAATTGAGTCGCAGTAGGAGGAAATGAAATGGCATTTACAGAGCAACAATATGTAGAAATGAGTACAAAATTACAACAAGTAAAAGATGAAATTCATCGTTTTATTGTAGGGCAAGAAGATGCGATTGATTATACTTTGTATGCTGTACTAGCAGATGGTCATGCATTATTAGAAGGTTTACCAGGCTTAGGGAAGACGATGTTAATTCGTACAATTTCTGAAGTTCTTGACTTATCGTTTTCACGTATACAATTTACACCGGATCTTATGCCGGCGGATATAACTGGGACAAGTATGATTGAACGCACCCCAGATGGTAAACAACAATTTACGTTTCAGCCTGGCCCTATTTTTAGTCAGATGGTGTTAGCAGATGAGATAAATCGCGCTACACCCAAGACTCAAAGTGCTTTGTTAGAAGCAATGGGAGAAAAAACGGTAACGATTTTGGGCGATACAAAAAAAATGGCGAGACCATTTTTCGTGTTAGCGACTCAAAATCCGATTGAAATGGAAGGCACATATCCGTTACCTGAAGCACAGATGGACCGTTTCCTTTGTAAAATTCTTGTCCCCTATCCGGAAAAAAATGAGCTAATGGAAATTATGAAGCGAACGACAGGTGCTCAGGAAATTGGCTTACAGAAACTGATGAATACAGAGGCTCTAATAGAAGCCCAGCAAATGGTGAAGGAAGTGCTGGTTGCTGATGAAATGCTTGAATTTGCAACCGATTTAGTAGTGGCAACGCACCCAGAAAGATCTGATGCTCTGGACGAGGTCAAGCAATATGCGATGTATGGCAGTGGACCTCGTGGTTTGCAAAGTTTAATAAAATTAGCAAAAGCTAGAGCGCTGATGAATGGTCGGTTCCATGTTTCAGTGGCTGATATTAAATCAGTAGCAAAACCTGTATTACGTCATCGGATGCTATTGAACTATGAAGGGGAGGCTTCAGGAAAAACAGCAGATGATGTCATTGATGTTATTTTAGAAAAGGTTCAACAAGGTGTTAGCAAGTGACAGCCAACTACTTATTGCCCGAAGACTGGTTAGCGAAAATCAGTCGTTTTCAAGTAGCTACTGCCTCCAAGCTACGCGGGCAGCATAAAGGCTCGCATCGTTCACAGCGCTTTGGGGCATCCCTCGATTTTTCGGATTTTCGAGAATATCATTTAGGTGATGATGTACGACAAGTGGATTGGAACGTCTTTGCCCGAACGGATAAATACTTTATTAAAAGATTTTTAGATGAACAAGAAATGCGCGTACACATCCTACTCGATACCACAAAATCAATGAGCATGGATGCCAAGTGGACTTTTGCTCGTCAAATAGTGGCATCCCTTGGTTTAATGGTACTTGGTAGAGACGATCGTTTATCTTTTTCATTTTTACAAGATGAAACGAAGCCTCCATTTCGTCGCAAGGGCGCCATGTATCGCCGAGCATTTTTACAAATAGTAACAGATATAGAGGAAGCGAGTTATTCAAATCCTTTTGCACAGGGTGCCTTAAAGGCTTTACCAAAGGATAGTACAGTGTTATTTATTGTTACAGATGGTCTAGAGTCAATTGAAGAATGGGAGCAACTTTTAAAAAGGCTACCACGCTATGCTGGCGATGTACGTATACTACAAATAGTGACGGAAGAAGAACTATCACCAAATTATTCAGGGGATGTGCGTCTTCTTGATCGTGAAACAGGTAATGAAGTCAATGTGACAATGTCCACTAAAGTACTAGAAACCTATCATGCAAGACGTTTATTACATGAAGAAGAGTTTGAAGCTATTTGTCGTCGTTTCGGCATTCGAAAATTACAATTGAAGGTGGAAGATGGTTTGCAACAGGCAATCTTTCAGCAATTATTAAAAGCACATTGGATTAGGTGAGGTGAGCCGTATTGGGCTTTAGTCAAATTATGTTTAGCTGGACGGCCATCATCCCGGTCATTGTCCTACTCTATTATTTCTTTCGAAAAAAATATACAGATCAGCCGGTCTCTTCAACACTTTTCTGGTCTGAGATTATGCAGGAAACACGGGTATCTCCTTATTTAAAGCATTTGCAAAAGAATGCCCTACTTTATTTACAGTTACTAGCATTGTTGCTTCTTGTGTTGGCACTCATGAATCCCTATGTGAAAAAATCAACGATTGTTGGTGAGCAAACTATATTTATTGTGGATACTTCTGCAACAATGTTAGCTGGTAAGGGGCAATCTACCTTTGACACACATAAACAGGAAATGCTGACGCTTATAGATGAATTAAATGGGAGACCAGTCACGTTAATTACGACTGGTTCAGCACCAAAAGCGATTTTGCAGCAAGAGACAAATGTTAAAGAAATCGAAAAAGGTATTAAAGACTTACAAGTAACCTATGAAACGGCAGAAATGGATAAGGCGCTAGATGTGGCACAAGCATTTGTAGGAGATACACCGACTTCCATCTATGTATTTACAGATGCACTCGATAAAAAACAACTACCTATGAATAAGGACTCCGTTAAATGGCTAGTAAGAGGTGCTGCGAAGGACTTAACAAATATTGCTATTACTCGATTTGCTGCAACAACAGATGGACAGGCTACAATGGCGCTTGTGCAGCTTCATAATGATACAGACAACGAGCAAAAGGTCACACTAGCATTACTAAATGAAGAGGGTAAAGAGTTAGTAGCTGAGAATATCGCTGTTCCTCCAAAGGAAGCGATAACAAAAACCTTCAAGGAGTTACCTGTAGAAAAATCGATGACAGCGATTATTGATGCGCAAGATGATTATGACGTAGATAATCAACAAACGGTTTTACTACAAACGGCTACTTCAAAAATTGTGGTTGATCAGGGCATGCATCAATTGATTCAAAAAGGATTTCAATCCGTAAGTACGGGTGTGAAAATCGTTCCGCCTTTACAAGTAGTAGACAATCAGGATGCCACGGTGATCACTAATCAAGCTGAATTGCTGGAAAAGATGGTCAAACCTCTTGTGTTATTTGGCCGTGATGATGCTGAAAAAGTAGAGGTAAGTGGCATAGTAAGTACTAAAAGTGATGCTTTATTTGCTTTTAGTGAGCTCAAAGATGTTTATGTTAGCGCCTTGTATCCTGGATTTACAAATTATGAAACTATCGCTACTGTTGGAGTAAAGCCGTTTATACAGCGCTCTCCTAAAGGGGATATCGTCGTCTTAGCAGATATTGCAGATACGGATTGGCCACTACACCCATCATTCCCGTTATTCTTATGGAGTACTGAACAGCAGTTATCAGAATCCATTGGTTCACTCGGTATTTTCACACCAAATGAACAAAGAGCAGTAGCTTTAGCGCAGGAAGACTGGAGCGTATATTCACAAGAAGATGAATTTCTATCATTGGTTACGGATGGTATGCTAACTGCGCCAACAAAACCTGGCATCTATTTTGTGCGTTCTAATAATGAAGAAAAACATTTTATTGTACAATTGCAGGCGCAAGAACGTGTTATTGAGCAAGGAACAAGCTATACATTAGGGGATATTTCTGATAACGGAAAGGCTGAGATTTCGAAGGCTTCTTTTGTCCCTTGGCTAATTCTTATTATTTTAGTTTTACTTGTTTTAGAGTGGGAGGTGCAACGACGTCGTGGATTTACGAATTGATATGCCATTCATATTGTTGCTATTACTTCCATTACTCATCTATTTTGGTTGGACCTATTGGCGAGAACGACAGCGACTAAAAAAGAGTCATGCTTTCGTACTTATGATTCGCATGCTAGCGGTAGGCTGTTTAGTTTTCGCATTGGCAGGGCCGTATCTTTTATTACCTATAAAAGAAGAACAAATCGTGTATCTAGTTGACCGCTCAGCTTCCATGAATGGGACTGAAGATGAGATGGTACAGTTTATACAGGATAGTTTACAATCGAAAAAAGATGAACAGCTTGCAGGGCTGTATTCATTCTCATCAACATTACAAACAGAAGCCATTATGACTAAAACATTAAAGGAAGTACCAAAGTTTACGGAAATAAAGGCTACTGATCAAACGAATATAGAACAAAGCCTGCAACTTGCCACAGGTATTATAGATCCGAAAAAAGCAACACGCCTTGTGCTATTAACAGATGGCAATGAGACAAAGGGAAGTGCTTTAGATTTCGCCACGAAGTTTAAAGGCTCCAATATTAGTGTGGATGTTGTGCCCTTCAGTCAGCCTGTTGTGAATGATGTTTCATTAAAAAGCTTTGTGTCCCCACAAGTTGCCTATGTAGGTGAGCAACAACAACTGGTAACAGAAGTGCATGCAACAACAGCTGGACAAGGCGAGCTATTATTATATGAAAATGATGAACTGATTCATCGTGAGGGAGTCGAGCTAGCCGAAGGAACGAATATGTTTACCTATAAACATGCAGCGACTGGTGAAGGGCTGGTGAAATATGAAGCCGTTGTTCAAGTAGGACAGGACGCAATATTTGAAAACAATAAATTAACAAGTGTCACAATGGTACAAAGCGAACCACATTTACTCATTGTGAATGGCTATGAAACAGCTTCACCAATAGCGGCGGCACTTGGTCAGCAATCAATAGGCTATGATGTAAAATCACCTGAAAGCTTGCCAAATGAACTCTCCAGTTATTTGCAATATAATGCCATTATTTTTGATAATGTACCGGGACATTTAGTCGGTGAGGCAAAAATGAGTGTGATAGAGCAAGCAGTCAAAAACTTTGGTGTTGGTTTTGCAATGGTGGGTGGAGAAAATAGCTTTGGTTTAGGTGGTTATTTTAAAACACCAATTGAAACTTTATTACCTGTTGAAATGGAGATAAAGGGGAAAGAACAATTACCTTCACTAGGACTTGTCATTGTACTAGACCGTTCTGGCAGTATGTCAGGATCCAAGCTAGAGCTTGCAAAGGAAGCGGCTGCACGATCAGTTGAAATGCTACGTGATGAAGATACATTAGGATTTATAGCATTTGATGATCGTCCTTGGGAAATTATAGAGACTGGACCTTTGAATAATAAAGAAGAGGCAGTGGATACCATTTTATCCGTTACACCAGGAGGCGGAACAGAAATCTATGGTTCACTTGCAAAAGCATATGAAAACCTAGCAGATATGAAACTGCAACGTAAGCATATTATTCTTTTAACGGATGGACAATCGCAGCCAGGAAATTATGACGATTTAATTGAACAAGGAAAAGATAACGGAATAACCTTATCGACAGTAGCTATTGGTCAAGACGCGGATGCAAACTTATTGGAAGCTCTGAGTGAGATGGGGAGTGGACGTTTCTACAATGTTATCGATGAGCAAACTATTCCGTCCATTTTATCTCGTGAAACGGCCATGATTTCCCGTACGTACATTGAAGATAATCCATTCTATCCTGTACTGTATAATGCAGGGGGATGGAATACGCTATTTGCCAATGGCGTTCCACAAATGAATGCTTATATTGGAACAACCGCAAAGCAGGGTGCTACCGTCGTGGCTGAAAGCGAAAAGGAAGATCCAGTATTAGCACAATGGCAATACGGTCTTGGCAAAACATTCGCATTTACTTCTGATTCAACAGGAAAGTGGTCAGGAGACTGGGCAAGATGGCAGGACTGGGGCACATTTTGGCAAACGCTTATTTCGCAAATGCTCCCAAGTTATAATGACGTTGCCTACGATGTAAGAGTAGAATCAGATGGATCCTTTATGATTACAGACCCTACAAATGAAGCAGCATTTTTAGATATTGTGGCTGTTAATGAAGCGGGTGAAGAGCTAGACACACAGCTTGAAACTATATCAGCCTCTCAGGTGCGAGCTGTGGTACAAGCTGAGCCGGGGTTAATCTTCTTCCGTATCGCTGATGAAAAGGAAACGATTTATCAGGCGGGATTAAGTGTTCCTTACAGCGCTGAATATGAACTTCTTCCTGTTAATGATAAATTAATAGAAGAAATAACCGAACAAACAGGTGGTGCTGTTTTAAAAGAACCACAAGAAGTGTTCCGTGACTTTACAAAGCAAGGGGCGGATCGTCAAAACATTGCCACATGGCTTCTCCTTGCAGGTATGCTCTTATTCTTTATTGATATAACAATAAGGCGCTTTGGCTGGAATTTCCTAACGAAGTCGAAGAAAAAGGAGCAACTGGTAGAGGATCTCCCTGTACAAGCAGAAGACACGAATGTAGCACAACTATTAAAGGGTATGAAAAAACGCCAATAATTTAGTTTAGATGAAAGCAGTGCGAATTTCGCACTGCTTTTTGTACATTCATGGAAAAAGAAATCCTTCCACGACACTATTTAATAAAGAGAGTAGGATTAAAATATCTTACTAGCACCGTTTTTCGCAAACTGCTAGCTACTAAAATGCCTAAAATTGCTCCAATTGTACTTGATATTAAAAAGGCAGGCATAAAAAACAAGGCTGCTACGGAAGTTTCCATTAGTACCTTTGCATAGGGCACTGCTACAAGTGATGCTAGAAGACCAGTGCCAATCACTTCACCCAAACCAGCAAACCAAATTTTACCGTTATATTTATAGGCAAGCCCTGCGCATAATGCACCAATAATACTACCAGGAATGGCTAAAAGAGAGCCTGTCCCTGTAAGGATTCGAATAATGGCCGTAACAAAGGCAACTACAACTGTAGATACGGGTCCAAGTATAATGGCTCCTATTACGTTAATAGCGTGCTGCACCGGATAAGCACGAGCAATCCCAGTTGGAATGGAGATAAAAGTAGAACCTGCAATAGCAATCGCTACTAATAAAGCCATAATTGTTAATTTTCTAATAGACATGTTAGGTGTACTCCTTTTCATTTTAGCCACTAGGAAAATGAAAAAAGCCGCTTCCTTCAAACGACAGGAAGCGGCCTTGCTTATACACTGAAAATAGCAAGAAGCGCCACTTCCCTCCGCTAGTATGAACTAGATCAGGTTCGAAGGGTCCGTATATAACCATATACGTCTCAGCCTTTAGAAGACTCCCCTAGTGGTAAGTATTTTTCTATTTTTTAGAAGTGTAACATATTTCAATAAATAGTCAATAAGAGTTACCTATTAATGTGAATCTGGATGCATAAGCTGAGGCGCCTTTTTCAATGTCCAAATCAGGGCAAGGAAGAAGCAAGCTAATAAGATAATGGCACCAAAAATATAAGGACTGTTCATATTCCAGTCAAATAAAAAACCAGCCAAAGCGGGTCCAATCATATTTCCTAGACTCATATAGGCATTATTCAAGCCGGCTGCGAATCCTTGCTCTTTTTCTGCAAGTTTTGATATGAGAGTATTAACAGCTGGACGAATCAACGTTGTCGCCGTAGAGAAGATGGTTGCAACAACTAATATTAGTGCAAAACCAGAAACAAATAATATTAAGAAAATAGCAACGGCCGCAATAAATAAATTGACCAAAACTACTTTCATTTCACCAAACCGTTTAAAGAGTGGCGTAATAATAAACATTTGTACAATTACCCCAAACGCACCACCAACAACTAAAATGATGGCAATATCGCCAGGTGAGTAATTAAATTTCTCTGTCACAAATAGTGATAAGGTCGTTTGGAAGTTAGCAATCCCAAATGAGAATACCATCATAATAATTAACATAACAAAATAAGGCATATGTACAGAGCGAGCCATCTGTTTTACCAGATTATCTTGCTTTTGTCTATTTTGCGCAGTATTTGGCTTTGTAGATGGTAATAAAAAGTAAGATAAAATAGCCGCTAAAATGGCGGCAGCTCCCGCCATGAAAAATGGAAAATGTAAGCTAACCTTTGCAAGGAAACCACCAATTCCAGGGCCAATCATAAAGCCGAAAGACATAGCAGCTCCTAACAAACTCATTCCTTTTCCGCGTTCTTCATAAGTTGTCACGTCTGCTACAAAAGCCATAATAGGAGGTGCTACAAATGCAGAGCCAAGGCCACCTAAAAAACGTGCTAAAAAGAGCATCCATACATCTGTAGAAAGGCCAAAACCGATTTGTGCAAGTCCTGTTAGTATAAGACCGAAAATAATTAAATTTTTCCGCCCATACTGGTCCGAAAGATTCCCAGCAATTGGAGAAAATACGAATTGTGCTAAGGCGAACGTTGCAATAAGCATGCCTAGAACTTGTCCTGCTGCTCCAAATATTCTTAAATATTCAGGCATTACAGGAATAATAATTCCAATACTCCCCATTGCGATAAACATGTTAAACATTAAAATATACAAAGCCGCCTTATTGGACTTCTGCTGGGTCATCGACAAGCCCCCCTTTTTGTAATCAAATATAGTACAGTCTATCATAAAGAATTATGGCTGGCTAATAGTTGAGATTGCTGTAACTGGTTCGATATGTAGAATGATTTTCCAGAAAAGCTTTTATCTCATAAAAATTCGGGGTGTGGAGTGAGGAAGAGAATTGCTTTTTCTAGAGACTTGAAATAGGGAGAGTAAAAAACTAGTGAAAATAAATAATTTCGTTTGCCATTACCTATAACCGTGTAGATGAAAGTTAAAGATGAAGTTATAATGCGCAGGTGTCGTACGACGTAGATTCAAGGTCTTTTTATGGATAAAGAAAAACTAAAGATTGCTGGCATCTTGAAAAAATTGATGATACCTAGACGAAGGGGGATTGTATGATCGACAACTGGTTACTAGTAGAATTGCTTTCTAAATATAGCGATACAAATGAATGCTTAAATAAAAAAGGCGAATTGGTTTGTAGACCAATTCGCTTTTATAAATTATCGAATACTCATTTTAAATTCTAAAAACAGTTCATTATATTTTCCTAAGTAATCTGGACCTAAGTTTTTGTATACCTCTAAGGTATCACGTTGGTCCTCAGATGGGTAGTAGCGTTCATCTGAAACTACTTCTGGGTCCATTAAGTCCATCGCAGCAATATTTGGCGTTGAATAGCCAACATAATCGGCATTTTGAGCACCGGATTCTGCACTTAGCATAAAATTGATGAAGGCATGTGCACCATCAATATTTTTCGATGTTTTGGGAATAACCATATTATCGAACCATAGATTGGAGCCCTCTTCAGGAACAGCAAAGTCCAACTCTTCATTTTCAAACATCATGTCTGCTGCCTGACCAGACCAAGTGAGGGCTACTGTTGCTTCGTTATTAATCATTAATGGTGTAATTTCATCCCCAATGATCGCTTTTACGTTGGGCGCAAGTGTAATCAATTTGTCAGTTGCTTCCCGTAGTTCATTGTTATCCAATGAATTCAAGGAGTGTCCAAGACTATTTAACCCCATCCCAATCACTTCACGGGCACCGTCTACTAAAAATACTTTTCTTTTTAATGAAGGATCCCATAAATCGTCCCAAGAAGAGAAATCTAAATTTCCAACTAGTTTTGGATTATAGACAATCCCTACTGTTCCCCAAAAGTAAGGAACTGAATATTGATTGTTATCATCGAATGGTAAGTCTAAAAAGTAAGGGTCGATATTTTTTAAATTCGGTATTTTTGCTTTGTCTAAAGGAATCAATAAATTATCTTCCTTCATTTTTTCAATCATATACTCAGAAGGAACAGCAATATCGTAAGCTGTACCACCTTGCTGTATTTTTGTCATCATAGCTTCATTAGAGTCAAATGTTTCATAGATGACATGAATACCTGTTTCTTTTTCAAATTCCTTCAATAGATCAGGGTCAATATACTCTCCCCAGTTAAAAATGGTTAAAGTGTCTTTTCCACTTTTACCGCCACCTGCACTTAAGGCGTCAGCAGCATAGAATAAAAGGGCAGAAACAACAAGGATAGCGATGGTCGCTTGAATTAATGACTTCATTGTTGTCCCTCCGTTCTTTTGCTTGTACGACTTGTAATGAAGTAATAACCAACCACAACGATAACGGTTACAAAGAATACTAATCCAGAAATAGCGTTAACTGTGAGAGATATTCCTGCGCGAGCCATCGAGTAGATTTCTACCGATAATGTACTGAAGCCATTGCCGGTTACGAAAAATGTCACAGCAAAATCATCTAATGAATACGTAAGAGCTAGGAAGAAACCTGCAAAAATACCTGGCTGAATATACGGTAAAATGACACGCATCATAACATCCTTTTTGGTTGCTCCTAAATCTAACGCTGCATCAATTAGTGATTTATTCATTTCTAACAATTTAGGTAAAACCATTAACACTACAATCGGTACACTAAACGCTACGTGTGCTAATAATACTGAAGCAAAGCCTAATTTAATGCCAACCATTGTAAATAGAATTAAAAAGCTTGCCCCAATGATGACATCTGGACTGACAATTAAAACATTGTTTAGGGACAATAATGTATTACGCATTTTTGAATCTTTGACAGTGACAATACCAATTGCTCCTAATGTTCCAATAATAGTAGAAATTAAAGCAGATAGTAATGCTACGATAACAGTATTGATTAAAATAACAAGTAGCCTTGAATCTTCAAAAACAGCCTGATAATGCTCTAAAGTAAAGGACTCAAAGTTATTCATGGAGCCACCACTATTGAACGAATAAAAGATTAAATAGAAAATGGGTGCATACAGAACGACAAAAACAATCGTTAAATAGACTTTGGCTGATGCAGAGAGTTTGTTCATCGTACGCGACCTCCTTTATCTTTTTGTCCCGTAACAAGCATAATGATGACCATAAATAAAATTAAGAACACGGCAATAGTTGAACCCATCCCCCAATTTTGTGTCACAAGGAATTGCTGCTCAATCGCTGTACCAAGCGTGATAACACGATTTCCTGCAATTAAGCGAGTAATCATGAAAAGTGATAGAGCAGGGATGAAAACAACCTGAATACCTGATTTAACACCATCCATTGTCAATGGTAAAACAACGCGACGGAACGTTGTAAAGGCAGATGCGCCTAAATCACGAGATGCATAAATAAGTGTCGGATTTAAACGATCTAAAGAATTAAATATCGGTAAAATCATAAACGGAATAAAAATGTACACGGATACAAAAACAAAGCTAATATCCGTAAAAAGCATTTGCTTTGGATCAAAGCCAAACACTTCGATAAATGCATTAATTGGCCCGTATAAACCAAAGATGCCGATAAAGGCATATGTTTTTAACAATAAATTAATCCATGAAGGAATAATAATGAGCAGTAACCAAAGCTGCTTATGTTTCGTTTTTGTTAAAAAGTAAGCAGTTGGATATGAAATTAATAATGTAAATAATGTAATTAAAAATGCATACCAAAACGAGCTTAATGTCATTTTTAAGTAAACAGAAGTGAAGAACGCTTTATAATTATCGAGCGTGAAATTGCCATGTAAATCGAGTAGGGAATAATAAACAACGAGTGCAATCGGCGCGATAACAAAAAAGGCGATCCATAAAACATATGGAAATAACGCTGATTTTGATGGCTTAGTTTGCATCTTCGTCGTCTCCGTAGGATTCTAATCGTTTATCGAACTCTTCCTCTGTTTCATTTAAACGCATTACATGAATGGACTCTGGATCAAAGTCTAAGCCGATTTCTGTCCCTACTTCAGCTTTTTTCAACGAATGGACTAGCCATTCATTGCCATCTTTATCATACGTAGATAGCTCATAATGGACGCCACGGAATAATTGTGTATCTACTTTTACTACAAGCTTCCCTTTATCTATAGTTGTCATTTCTAAATCCTCTGGGCGTATAACAATATCAATTTTCTCATTTGGTTTCATACCTTGGTCAACACATTCGAAAATCTTACCAGCAAATTCAACCTTAAAATCTTCAATCATGACACCGGGTACTATATTGGATTCACCAATGAAATCTGCCACGAAGCGATTAATAGGTTCATCATAGATATCTACTGGTGTACCAGATTGTTGAATTTGCCCTTCACTTAAGACGAAAATTTCATCACTCATAGCAAGTGCTTCTTCCTGATCGTGAGTAACGAAAACAAAGGTCTTGCCAAGACGTTGCTGTAATTCACGCAATTCGTATTGCATTTCTGTACGCAATTTTAAGTCTAATGCAGAAAGTGGTTCATCCAGTAAAATTACTTCAGGGTCGTTAACGATGGCACGCGCAATTGCTACACGCTGACGTTGACCACCAGACATTTCGGAGATTTCACGATTGCCATAGCCTGCTAAATTGACAAATTTTAATGCCTCCGCCACACGTTCTTTTATTTCCTTTTCAGGTAACTTCTTGATACGTAGTCCGAATGCGACATTTTCAAATACATTTAAATGAGGAAACAGCGCATAATCTTGAAAAACAGTATTCACCTGACGTTCATTGGCAGGAACAGAATTTATTTTTTTATCATGGAAAAACACATCCCCAGTTGTAGGTTCTGTGAAACCAGCAATAATTCGTAAAATGGTTGTTTTTCCACAACCAGATGGGCCAAGGAGAGTATAAAATTTGCCCTTTTCTAGTTCCAAGTTGATATTCTTTAAGACGACTGTTCCGTCACTATAAGACTTGGATACATTTTCAAAACGTATAATAGAATTCATTGTCATTGATGCGCCTCCTTAAGCTATAAATATGAATCCGTTGCAACGAGTAAAATTTTCGTCTCAGCAGCATGGGCATTAAAAATTTGATGATGGTCTGTCGCGTCAAAATAAAGAGCATTGCCTTCACTAGCGATATATTGTTCATTCCCTAAAACGAGACGAATACGCCCCTTAACTACATAAATAAATGTTTCTGATAGTGATGGCTCAAATTGCTTGAATTCGCCATTGGCTTCAAATGTTAAGAAAATGGGCTCCATTTCTTTTTCGTTGGATGTTGGAATGAGCCATTGAATTTCGTATTTTTTCTCTTCATCTGTAAAGATGGACTGATCTTCCTCCGTATAAACTACCTTTTGTTCAGGTGATTCATCATCAAAAAATTCCTTGGGTGTGGACCCTAACACTTCTAATATTGAAAAAAGTGTTTCAATAGAAGGTGAATTCAAATCACGCTCTAATTGGGAAATATAGCCCTTACTTAAATCTGTACGTTCTCCAAGTTCCTCTTGGGTAAGACCTTTTTTTAAACGAAGCGCTTTAATTTTTGCTCCTATTTGCATCTTTTCCCTCCTAGAAGAAGTTTAGCAATCATAAACTTTTGAAATATGAAGTTTACTTTAACGAAACTTTTAGTTTACTAAAACCATTACAATTATACATAATAAATAAAAATTTGCAATCGTTATTTATGAAAAAAATCGCTGTAAAATGTTAAAAAAAGAGTCATAAATGTAGTGGAGAAAAAAATTGTATAAAGAAGAATATAATTGTTAAAAATAGCTAATAAATAGGATGTAGCAGAAATTCCAATTTCGGATTTGACAATTTTTTGTCGCCTTATTTCAATCGTGTAATTGGGCGGAGCTTACTTGTTTGAAAAACTACGTTTACTCTGCTATCGTAGAAGACGAGTTCGCTTGTGCGAATGGAATATATAAACTACATATTTATTCGGAGGGATTTATTATGGCAGAACGCATGGTAGGTAAACAAGCACCTGACTTTACAATGGAAGCAGTACTTTCAGACAAATCATTTGGTAAAGTATCATTAGAAGATATTAAAGCACAAGATAAATGGACAGTACTTTTCTTCTATCCAATGGACTTCACATTTGTATGTCCAACAGAAATCACTGCAATGAGTGATCGTTATGACGAGTTCGAAGACTTAGATGCAGAAGTAATTGGTGTTTCTACTGATACAATCCACACTCACTTAGCATGGATTAATACAGACCGTACTCAAAATGGTCTAGGTGAATTAAAATACCCATTAGCTGCGGATACAAACCATCAAGTATCAAAAGAGTATGGTGTGTTAATTGAAGAAGAAGGTATCGCGCTACGTGGTTTATTCATCATTAATCCAGAAGGTGAATTAAAATACCAAACAGTATTCGATAATAATATCGGCCGTGATGTTGATGAAACATTACGTGTACTTCAAGCACTACAAACTGGCGGTCTTTGCCCAGCAAACTGGCGTCCAGGTCAAGCAACTCTATAAGAGCATAGAGTTGAGTCATGCTGTAACAAAAAAAGAGTCCCCACGACATGTTTGTGGGGACTTTTAAGTGAAGTGGCGAGTGCTAATTTACTTTATCTTAGATGGCAATAGAGTTTGGGGAGGAGTTTTAACCAAATCTTAAGCATCTAAAGAAAATGATCTATTAGAGGAGGATTTTTATGAAACTTCGTGAACAAATGCCTGAACTAGTTGGCGCAACAACTTGGTTAAATGGCGAAGTAACAAAAGCGGAACTAGTAGGCAAAAAACCAACATTAATTCATTTCTGGTCAGTAAGCTGTCATTTATGTAAAGAAGCTATGCCTGATGTTAATAATTTCCGTGATCAATATAAAGATGAACTAAATGTTGTAGCAGTACATATGCCGCGTTCTGAAGCAGATACTGATTTAGAGACAATTAAGGCAGTAGCGGCTGAGCATGATATTTCGCAACCAATCTTTGTGGATAGCGAAATGAAATTAACAGATGCTTTTGAAAACCAATATGTACCTGCTTATTTTGTGTTTGATAAAGATGGTCAACTGCGTCATATGCAAGCTGGTGGTAGTGGTATGAAAATGTTAGAAAAACGTGTAAATCGCGTACTAGATGAAATGCGTAACGCTGAATAATTATAGTAGGTGATGACGGGGATGAAGGTCCTCGTCTTTTTTTATGTTTGGAGGGTTGTCCAACAATGACGAATCGCGTCTTGTTTTGACAATACATATCACAAAGAATACGCTACAATGATGGTATAGTAGTTTTCGGAGGGATTTTTTATGATGAAAAAAGAGTTTGCGGTCATTGGGCTTGGACGTTTTGGGGGAAGTATTGTTCGTGAATTAATGAGTCAGGGTGCTCAAGTGATGGCAATTGACCATTCCTCAGAGCGTGTAGACGAATTTGCTTCTATTGCGACACAAGCTGTCATTGCAGATTCAACAGATGAATCGGTCCTAAATTCATTAGGTATCCGTAATTTTGAACATGTGATTGTAGCCATTGGGGAAGATATTCAAGCAAGTATTTTAACAACCATTATTTTAAAAGAAATTGGTGTTGAGCAAATTACAGTAAAGGCTCAAAATGATTACCATGAAAAAGTATTGCGTAAAATTGGTGCTGACTTTGTAGTCCATCCTGAAAGAGATATGGGTATTCGTATTGCTAATAATATGCTATCGAATACAGTACTAGATTACTTAGAGCTTTCAGATGAACACTCTATTATGGAATTAAAGGCGAATGATGCCATTGCGGGATATTCTATTATGGATTTAGATATTCGAGCAAAATATGGTATTAACATTGTAGGGCTTAAGCGTGGTGCTGATATTATTGTATCACCACAGGCAAGTGATAAGATTTTATTGGGAGATATTATGCTTGTAATCGGTGCTGACGTTGATATAAATCGTTTTGTCAAAAAGGCATTGAATGGGTAATTGTCCATGACTAAACGAAGATGGAGACTTATTATATTTGCAGCTATTTTACTGATTGGTATTTTTGTTATGCAGTCTCGTGAAAAAAATGAGAAGGAATCGATTTCTCTTATTTTAGATCAAGCCGCCAAAATTGATTCAATTGAAATATTTCAAGGGGAACAACCTGTATTTCGAGCAATCAACGGCGAGGCGAAAAACTTCGTCGAGAAATACCCATTAAGTCATGTAAAGAAGCTTTCTAAAAAAGAACGAACATTCTTTGAAGAAGAGCCAGCCTATCATATTGTTTATAAAATAAAGGACAAGCCGCTTTATGAAGTGGACATTTTAAAGGTAGCGATTAGCTCTGAACTAAGCGAAGAATTACAACAAATGGTTTTTCCTATCGGTGACGGTCACTATATGATTTATTGGACTCAAGAGAAAAAAGCTTTAGAACAATCAACCAATACTCAGCGTTTACTGGAGACATATCAACATTAATGAAGGTAGTGACACAGCATGTCCGGCTGGTCACTATTTTTTTATTTGTAGGTATGTGTTGTTTGGAAAAAATTGTTTGATTTCAGTATGGTAGTTCGATTAAACTTTGACATAAAGAAGGGGGTAAAAATATATGAAGTTTATGTCTAATCGATGTGTGATCGAACGTATACAACCAGAACACTTCATAGATATTCAGGGGCTCTACACAAATGAAAGCGTCAGAGAGTATCTTGGAGGAGTTCCACAAAAAAACTATATTGAAGCTTCTTTTCGAGGCATGCTAGAGGCACCATTTCCTAATACATATTTTTATATTTCATTAAAGAAGACGGGGGAATTTATAGGCCTTGTATCCATTGATGAGTATCATGAGCAAGAGATGTATGAACTTTCCTATCAATTTTTACCTCAGTATTGGGGGAGGGGGTTAGCATTCGAAGTGTTAACACAAGTGATAGAGGAAGGTTTGAAGTATTTAAATATCTCTTCTATCGTGGCAGAGACACAAACTGTTAATCATGCATCCTGTCGCCTACTCGAAAAGCTAGGGATGAAAAAAGTACAGGTACTTGAAAGATTTGGTCGAGAGCAAGCGGTCTATGAATTTAAAAAAACGAGTGCTGTCACTAGACAAATCGTTGCCATATCAGGCGGAGGATTTTCTCAGCAAATCCCTTCCTTTATTGACCATTATATTTTGAGTCAAATTAAGACAAATGAACGTATCAAAATTTGTTTTATTCCAACAGCAAGTAATGATGCACAGGGGTATATCGACAAATTTTATTCAGCATTTACACATTGTGACGCTACTCATATTTTGCAAAAGGACATGAATGACATACAAATTCGAGAAAAAATATTGGCACAGGATATTATCTATGTAGGTGGGGGAAATACCAAGCTTCTTTTAGATAAATGGCATGCCTATCAGTTCGGGGAGTTATTGAAGGAAGCTTATAAAAGCGGTGTTATTTTAGCTGGCATTAGTGCTGGGGCAATGTGTTGGTTTGACAAATGCTTTAGTGAAAATCAAAACAATCATTATGAGGAATACAACGGGCTAGGGATATTATCAGGAACATTTTGTCCACATTATGATGATCCAGAACGAAGCATGCTATTTAATAGCTGGCTAAAAAATAATGCAACATTGCAGGCATATATGCTGAATGATGCAGAGACGCTTCATTTTAACAATGAAAAATTAGTTGCTAAAATCCAATGCTATTAAAAGGGAAGGAAATTATGGTCAGGTCAAACATGCTAAAGCTTTAAAAGCAGAGATAGGGGGTTTTAGATAAACATATATTTATTTTCTAATGGATAAAGACAAAAAATAGGAAGTGAGGTTCTTGACATGCTAATACGAGAAGCAACAAGAAATGATAGTGCTCAAATTATAGCTGTTATGAAAAATGCGGAAGCATCTAATTTGATGTTATTTGGTCCTGGCGAACGAAAAATGGCGCCTGAGCCGTTTGCAAATTATTTAGAAAAGCTAAATCATAGCCGTCATTCAGCCTTATTCGTAGCTGAAATAGATGATACGGTGGTCGCATATTTAATTGCACAAGGTAATGAAGCATCCAGAATTGCTCATCGTGCCTATCTTGTCATTGGCATCCAGAGTAATTATAGAGGCAGAAAAATTGGAACAGCCTTATTTAATCATGTAGAAAAATGGGCAAAAGATAATAGTATTCATCGTCTCGAGTTAACGGTGATGGAAAATAATGAAGCTGGAATTGCTTTATATAAGAAAATGGGCTTTGATATTGAGGGAATGAAACGGGATTCCTTGTATGTGGATGGACAATATATCAATGAGTATTACATGTCAAAACTTGTATAAGAAAAGGAGTAGGAGATGACTACTATCGGTATTTTTTCACCGTCCTCTCCAGCGACGGTTTCTGCGTCAAAACGTTTTGAGCGTGCGAAAGCATTTCTAGAAGAGAGAAATTTTCATATTGTAGATGGTTCTCTTACTGGCAAATCCGATTATTATCGCTCGGGCTCACCTAAAAAACGAGCAGAAGAATTAAATGAATTACTTCGCAATCCAAGGGTGGATATTATTATGTCTACGATTGGAGGTACCAATTCCAATAGTATGCTACCTTATATTGATTATGAGGCTTTCCAACGAAACCCAAAAATCATTATAGGCTACTCTGATGCAACAGCTATTCTACTGGCGCTTTATGCGAAGACAGGTATCTCAACATTTTATGGTCCAGCGTTCGTGCCTTCCTTTGGCGAGTTTGAGCCATTAGTCAACGATACATACAAATATTTTGAGGCGTATTTCTTGCAACCCCAAGTGCTTCCTTATGAAATACAAAAGCCCCCTTACTGGTCAGATGAGCCAGTCAATTGGCTAGAGAAAACAGTGGAGAAAAAGTTAATCAAAAATGAATGGATAACCGTCCGAGAGGGAGTTGTAGAAGGGAGGCTAATTGGGGGAAATGTTAATGCCATGTATGGTTTTATTGGTACGCCTTATTTCCCAGTAATTGCTGAAGGCGACATTTTATTAATAGAAGATTGTATGAAAAATGCGGCGATTGTGGAAAAGAATTTTGCGATGCTCAAATTGCACGATATTTTGGACAAAATCAGTGGAATTATTTTGGGCAAGCATGAATGTTATGATGATCTAGGGACCGGACGCCAGCCTTCCGATATATTACTTGAACAATTGGACGGTATAATGATGCCTATTTTGGCTGAAGTGGATATTTGTCATACACAGCCTATGCATCCGATAGCAATTGGTAAACGAGTGAGGCTAGATGCTACAGCTAGAAAGATTTATTGTATCGAACAATGGTTATAGTACAAAGCCTTGCTAATTTGGCAAGGCTTTATTTGTTATGGGTTCCTTGTATCATCATCAGTTATAGCGTACATTTTCACATTTTTATATTGACCCTTGACGAACATACTTTTGCGTAACAGCCCTTCAATTTGCATTCCAGATTTCTCCATTACCTTTTGAGAGCTTATGTTTTCTTCAAAGCATCTCGCTTGAATACGTACGAGCTTTAATTCCTGAAATCCAAAGTCAATCAGCTTTTTTGTGGCTTCCGTTGTCATTCCTTTATTCCAATAATCCTCCGAAAGAACAAAACCGATTTCCCCACATTTATGGGTGTTATCAACTGTAACAAAGTCAATTGTCCCAATTAGAGTCCCTGAATATTCAATTCCCCAAAGTAAATGATTGCCTTGCTCGTACCCATTTAAAATGAACGTCAAAAAAGCTTTAGTATCCTCTATACTTGTATGGGCATGCCATGTTACATAACGGGCTACGCTTTCTCGAGAAGTATAATCGAACATAGCCTCGACATCATGCTGTGTAACAGGTCTTAAAAGTAGTCTTTCTGTTTTCAAAATGGGTACATTATATTTCATGTAATCCCCTCCTTTAACATTATTGTATACAAAAAAGCTGACCTCAGAATGAATGGGGCCAACTTTTTATAAAGGGGAGATGGGTGAATACACATACACATACACATCATCTGTGGACACATCTTCTATGCGTAATCTCATTTTACGGATAGCGTTTATCGGTTGCAGAGGAGTCCTTTGTTTTCGTTTTATGCTGTTCATCTTTGACTTTTTCATTTAGTTCTTCGACAGGTATAGGATCAACGGTTTTCATATCCTCATGTTTATCAAAAATACTTTCCTTCCCTGTATCCAACACATCAGGATTGTTTGTATAGCGCGTTTTTGATTGCTTTTTATTAGTCATTTATAATCACCTCTTACTATACACTTTCACCATTTTACTAGAGTTTAAACATAATCGTTTTCCATAGTCTACCCTTGAAAAAAAACATAAGAAGGGCAGTGAAACAGCCGTGGCTGTCATCACTACCCTTTTTCTTAGGATACTATAGTGGCCTTTCCTTGAAGGGCACGTTCTTCCATCGTGACATCAAATTCTTTTTCGGATTTCGATACTACCACACAAGCAACGCCATTACCAATTAAATTTGTAACAGCACGAGCCTCTGACATAAAACGATCGACACCAATTAAAAGTGCTATTCCTTCCACTGGTATCATTGGGAAAGCAGCTAAAGTCGCTGCTAATGTAATAAATCCTGATCCGGTTACACCCGCTGCACCTTTAGAAGTAATCATTAAAATTCCGAGTAATGTAATGATTTGAATCCAAGTTAGGTCCATCCCGTATGCTTGTGCAATAAACAGGGCTGCCATTGATAGATAAATAGAAGTCCCATCTAGATTGAATGAATACCCAGTAGGAACGACTAAACCTACAACCTGCTTTGAGCAGCCATAATTCTCTAGCTTTCGCATCATAGATGGTAGAGCTGATTCAGAGGAGGATGTCCCAATTACTAAGAAAATTTCATCTTTGATGTAAGCAATAAATTTAAAAATATTGAATCCAAAAAACTTTGCAATGCCACCTAAAATAAAGACAACAAATAAAAACATTGTAATATATACGGCAGCCATTAATAGACCTAGATTACCTAAGGATTTTAATCCAAAGTTCCCAATTGTATAGGCCATTGCACCAAAAGCTCCAATTGGTGATATTTTCATCACCATACTGACAATCTTGAAGAAGATTTCTGCTACTTGCTCAAAGAATGTGATGACTGGTTTTGCAGGTGCTCCGATTGAGGCAGCTGCTAAGCCAAATAAAATAGCAGAGAATAGGACTGGTAATAGTTGACCAGTTGCCAATGCACCCACTACATTTTCGGGAATAATACTAGAAATAAATGCACCCAAGCCTTGCTCAGATTCAGCCGCAGCAGTTGTATATTTCGAAATATCAGCATCAGACGCACCTGATGTATCTAATCCAGTACCAGGACTTACAATTAAAGCAACAGCAATTCCGATTGCTAAGGCAATTGTGGAAACTATCTCGAAGTAAAGTAATGCCTTACCTCCGATTTTCCCAACCTTTTTCATATCCCCCATACTGCCAATTCCAATAACAACTGTTAGGAAGATAATTGGGGCAATTAACATTTTAATTAATTTAATGAATAGATCTGCTAAGATTTTTAAACTAGCACCGAACTCGGGGAAAATGGCACCAACAATAATCCCAAGGATGATAGCCACAATAACCTGAACAGTTAAATTTTTCAGTATCCTCATTTTTTGCTACCTCTTTTCTAAATTTTCTCTTTGATATCGCTTTCACTAGAATCATCATAGCGAATACTTCTTAAAAAAAGAGATTTAGAAAATAAGAAACATAACGTTCATTAAGTACATTTTCTTACATTCACATATAAATATAGTAATATCAATAACTATCTCTGTTATGGTACGCTAAAGTTAATCTATTATTGTTATAATACAAAAACATAAAATAAAAAAAGAGTTCATTGTAAATGGTCGAATTATAATATTGTTCATTAAATTCAATATTTTCTGCTATTTATATAGACTAAAGGTGTTGTCAAAAGAATTTTTTGCAGATAATCTTAAAACCATATCGTAAATATGTGTGCCACTACTAATGAGAATGCGAATTTGAAAGGAAGGATTTATTGAATGATGAAAATGCCTGTAAACGGCAAAATACTGTTAATGACATTTTTAATCATTGCACTCTCCTTTTTACTAGGTGGTATTTTTGTACTCGGTAACTTATTATCTGAACAGGAAAAAGATTACGGTCAGCGAGCAATGCTTGTAGCACGAACTGTATCGAATGTACCAGAGTTAAGTGTGCATTTGAACAATGACAATATAAAAGAATCCGCCAAAAATATTAATAAAATTGTAGATGGCATTAGAGTGATTAATAAGGCAGAGTATATTGTTGTGATGAATATGGATCGTATTAAACTATCTCATCCAGTAAGTAAGGAATTAGGACAGCGCAGTGAGTCGCAGGATTTAAATGCGGCATTTAGTGAGCATTATTATGTTTCGAAGGCACGTGGAGAATCAGGTGTCATGATACGGGCTTTTGTCCCCATTATTAATGACAAAAGGGAGCAAGTGGGCATTATAGTAGTTGGCTATTCATTACCGACA
This sequence comes from Lysinibacillus sp. F12, assembly GCF_057773605.1. Classification (NCBI taxonomy): domain Bacteria; kingdom Bacillati; phylum Bacillota; class Bacilli; order Caryophanales; family Bacillaceae; genus Lysinibacillus; species Lysinibacillus sp. F12. Next base: position 1,200,221 of record NZ_JBYMLP010000001.1, on the reverse strand, counting down.
CTGCTAGAAATGCTACAAAGCTATGAGCGAGAAATTATGATAACTATTGTTATCTCACTGATTTTCAGTATTTTTGGCGCATATACACTTGGACGGCATATAAAAAAACAAATGTTTGGGCTAGAACCTCATGAAATTGCCAAAATGTATGTGGAAAGAACAGAAACCTTTAATGCTATGCATGAGGGAATAATAGCCGTTGATAAGGAGATGAATATAACGATTTTTAATGAGAAAGCAGCTGATATTTTAGGTGTTACTCGGAAAATAGAGGACTGTATTGGACAAAAGATTTATGATGTTTTGCCGGATACTCGCCTGCCTGAAATTGTTGAAACAGCAACTCCTGTTTATGATCAAGAGCTTTACATTAATCATCATAGTATCTTAAGTAATCGTGTCCCCATTATTGTGAATGGCGAGCTAGTTGGGGCAGTTGCTATGTTTAAAGATTTAACAGCTGTGAAGAAGCTTGCAGAGGAAGTGACAGGTGTAAAGGCCTTTGTTCAAGCATTACGTGTGCAAACCCATGAGCATAAAAATAAAATTCATACGATTGCAGGACTATTACAACTGGGACACACAAAGCAAGCACTTGAATATGTTACAGTCACCACTGAAAATGAAGCATCATTGACGAAGTTCTTAAACGAACGCTTTCATAATGAAAATATTTCAGGTTTGTTATTAAGTAAAGTAAGTTATGGAAAAGAACTGGGTATCGAGGTTGAGATTGATCAGAAAAGTCATTTTAAACGCTTTCCTCCTCTATTAGATCATCATGATTTTGTTGTGTTACTCGGCAATTTAATTGAAAATGCTTTTGAGGCTTTGAATGTCCTTTCTAAAGAAGATAAATATGTAGCCATCTCTGTAGACGAGCATGATGGAGTCTTAGCGATAGCAGTTTCTGATAATGGGATTGGCATGTCCAAAGAGGTACAGGATCGTATGTTTGAAAATGGATTTTCTTCAAAGGCTGCTGAAAATCGGGGCATTGGCTTGCATCTAGTCTATGAAATTATAAGAAAAGGCAACGGAGATATAGAAGTAGTGAGTGAATTTATGAAAGGAACAAGTTTCTTAATTTTATTTGAGTTAGGAGAAGTATAGATGGATGTAATAAATGTCTTATTAATTGAAGATGATCCAATGGTACGAGAAGTGAACAGGCAATTTATTGAGCAAATCAAAGGTTTTTCTTTAGTCGGCTATGCTAGTAATGGTATTGAGGGAATTCAAAAAATTAAACAATTAACCCCAGAGCTTGTCTTTATAGACATTTTTATGCCAGAGCAAGATGGCATTATTACGTTAGGGAAAATTCGAGAGGAGCATCTTCCGGTCGATGTTATCGCTGTAACTGCTGCGAATGATATGCCCACTGTGCAGCGTATTTTACACTTAGGTGTATATGATTATATTATGAAGCCTTTTACATTTGAGCGGATTGAGCAAACATTAAAAAATTATCGAAGCTACAGAAAAAAAATAAGCGGTATGCAGGATTTAACCCAGCATGATGTGGATCATTTAATGCAGCAACGTCTCCCTGAGCAAGTTGTTATTACAACAGCAGGAACGGAGGCAATTACTATAGAGGAGCTACCAAAGGGGTTTAATCGAGCTACGTTAGATAAAGTGTTTGCCTATATTCAAACAAGTGGTGGGGCAGTATCTGCCGAGGAGGTTTCTACTTATATAGGTACAGCACGTGTTACAGCTAGACGTTATCTTGACTTCTTAGAAAAGCAAAGTCTATTAAAAGTAGATATACAATATGGAAGTGTAGGACGTCCTATTCATCGTTACTATATCTAATCATTAGTTATGTTAGATTTATCGGTTGTATGGTCATTCACTTTACTGTATGCGACTCTAAAAAATTAGAGCCAATAATGGTCATTTTTATTTCTCTAATTATAGAGGGATGAAAATGGCCCTTTTGATGTTGGTTAGTTAGGAGTATAAAATTGTTCTATATAGTTTATTTATTAATGAATAGTAGTACCTTACTTTGACAATACATATAGCAAAGAATACGTTACAATATGGAAATAGTCTGTTACCTTAAATAGGTAATAGAAAGTTTAGTTAGATTATGGGAAGTAGGTTTGGCATATGTTTACCGTTCGAAAAGAGGCACTGTTGAAATTATTAAAAATTATTTTCCCAATAATACTTTTGGGGATAGCTATTTATGAAATTCAACAAACAGTGAGTGGGATAGATGTTCATTTACTACAAAAAGAAGTGAATGAGCTTCAGCTATGGGAGCTTTTATTGATCTTTCTAATCACCTTTTTAGCGATTACCCCAATGATTTTTTACGATGTTATTTTAGCAAACATCTTACGTATCAAGATTAATAAACGTAATCTGCTCAATCATTCATTTATTGTTAATACCTTTTCAAACCTCATTGGCTTTGGGGGATTAGTTGGTATATTTTTACGCGATTATTTTTATACCAAATATAAAGAAGATCAAGAAGGCATGATGCGAAGTATTGCTTCGGTCACACTGTTTTATTTAACCGGAATTTCCTTGTTAACGTGGATTATGTATATATTCTTTTGGGATTTCCCGTTGCTTAAAGAAGAACGATGGTTATCGATTGCCGTAGTTCTTGTCAGCCTATATGTACCAGCTTTTTTGGCGATGTATATAATTCGCTATAAAAAGGAAAGTTCTTTAACACCAAAAATATCAGTTCAATTGATGATCACTTCAGTAGCTGAGTGGCTTGCCGTATTTTTTGTGATCTGGGCTTTAACGTTTATTTTGAAGATTCCAATAGAATTATCTACATTAATTCCCATTTTTTTAATTGCTTCTAGCGCAGGAATAGTCAGTATGATACCTGGCGGTGTTGGCTCCTTTGATCTCGTTTTTTTATGGGGAACACAAAGTATTGGAATTGCTGATGAAAAGGTGTTGTTTCTATTAATATTGTATCGAGTGGGCTATTTTGTTCTACCATTTTTAGTTTCTGTACTCTTATTTATTAAAGAATATTGGATGCGGTGGAATCAATCTTGGGATGACTTACCTAATATTATTTTTCAGAAACTAAGCCATACGCTATTAACCATATTGGTGTTTATATCTGGCATTATTTTATTGCTATCTGCAGCTTTGCCAGGGATACTAAGTCGTCTAAAAATTGCTCAGGAGTTTTTATCCTCGCCCATTATGAATGTATCCCATCAATTGACCGTGGCAGCGGGCTTTATACTGTTAGGGTTATGTAGGGGAATCAAATACAAGGTAAAAAGGGCCTACCAGCTCGCTATTGTTGTGCTAAGTAGTTCGGCGCTATTTTCAATTTTTAAAGGTTTTGATTATGAGGAAGCCATTTTTTTAGTCATTGTCGCAGTGTTATTAATGGTGTCAAAAAAGCAGTTTTATCGAGAAAGTTATGTTTTGACATGGGGAATTGTCATTATTGATTTTGCTGTAGTAACTGTTATTACAGCGATGTATGTGGTAATTGGCTACGTTAATTTGCCCTCTGCCAAAATTCATTTTCCTAGTGCCCTACAAGACTATATGATAACCGATTATCAGGACCTCTTTAATAGTGCGATTATCGGTATTCTGATCGCCATTGTTATTTTTTATATAGGCTATTTTATATGTACACCTAAGAAAATGGTCAAACTTTTATCTCATGAACAAGAGGAAGCTATTAAAAATCATTTGATGTCCTATCAAGGGACGGAGTATTCACATTTAATTTTTTTACATGATAAATTTGTACATTGGAATGATAAAGGAACAGTTTTATTCTCTTATCAAATTTATGCAGATAAGATTATTGTTCTTGGAGATCCGGTTGGTAATGAATCTGATTTTTTATCTGCTATCCAGGAATTTTTGGAAATGGCTGATCGTTATGGCTATACACCTGTATTTTACGAAATTAACAATAAAATTTTCTCCGCCTTACACGAGTATGGATATAGTTTCTTTAAGCTTGGTGAGGAAGCCTTTGTAGATTTAGATAAATTTACATTTACAGGAAAAGAAATGAAGGGTAGCCGAGCAATCAGAAATAAGTTTGAACGTGAAAATTATATAGTGGAAATAATGAGTCCACCTTATTCTCAGGAAGTCATGAAGGAATTGAAAGAGGTATCAGCAAAATGGTTGCAGGGAAGGGCAGAGAAGGGTTTTTCACTTGGTTTTTTTGATGAACATTATTTAAGTACTTCAAATATTGCTGTTTTACGTGGTGCTCAAGGAACGTTTGGCTTTGCTAGTATTATGCCCATGTATGATCAAGGGGAAAGGGTTTCTGTTGATCTTATGCGCTTTAAGCCTGGCTCACCATCTGGAACAATGGATTTCATTTTCCTATCACTATTTGAATGGGCAAAATCGGAAGGTTATCGTGTCTTTAATATGGGGATGTCTCCTTTATCCAACGTCGGACAATCTAGATATTCCTTTTTAAGTGAAAAAATAGCTGCGCAATTCTTTCTACATGGACAGCATTTTTATCATTTTAAAGGATTAAAAAACTTCAAGTTAAAATATGCAGATTTTTGGGTACCCAAATATGTAGCGTATCGGAAAAAATCATCATTACCATTCACGATGGCACAAATCACATTGTTAATCGGTAGCAAGAGAAAATAGTGCCCCTTTAAAATTTCAGAAACAAAACAGTCAGCTGTGTGTTGGCTGTTTTGTTATTTTCATCTGTTAGTCGTTTATTCACTTTCAGCAGGCAAAAGCCTTTTCAATAAGTTTTGTTAGAAGAAAAATGATGATAATTAAAAAAGCCCTGCATGGTGACAGGACTTTCTTAACATCGAGGAAGGTGCTTTGCAGCAGGTTTGCAAACGTCAGTTGATTAACTAGAAGGATGTTTAAACATCTTTATGCTCAGCAGTAGGTCTTCCAGCATGTAATAAGACTTTACTGCCCAGTAGGAAAAATCCTTGGATAAATAAGAGGATTCCTGTACCAATAAGTAGCCACTCGATAGCAATAATGTCTGCAATCGGACCGAAAATAAGCATACCTAAAGGCATCATAGAGGTAGATATCATACTAAGAATGCCAAATACTCTTCCCATATAATCACTATTCACTTTTTCTTGTAATAACACCGTTGCGGGTGTATTAAAGATTGGCATAGCTATTCCAGTAACTGTCATGATTATGAGATACAGCCAAAAAACAGGAATGACTCCGAGAGCCATTGTACAAAGACCAAATAATAAAGCAGATAATGTCATCGTATGCACTTTATTTTTAAAGCCACCCCATGTTGCGATTGCGATACCACCAATTAACATCCCAATGGCAAAGGCCATCTCGATAGCAGTCAAGCGCCAGACATCATTACCAAAGCTACGAGTAACTTGCAAAGGTGTTAAAAAGGCAGCAGGGGCAGCGAGCAGCATGAAAAAGGCAAAGAACAAGAATAAATGTTTCAAGAAAGCATGCTCTTTAATGTAGATAAAGCCTTGTTTCATATCACTAAAATAACCTGTTGTTTGTGGCTGATTAGCTTTCGCATGTGCAGGAATATGCAGAAATAATAAGAAAATAGCAATAGCAATAGCAGCTGTTGTCACATCAATAAAGAAAATAGACTCGATTGAAGCCATCGTTAATAATGCTCCACTTGCCATAGGTGCAAGAATCATGATAAAAGCTTGAATACTACTATTCGCTCCATTAACTTTCATTAAATGCTCTTCAGGTACAAATTGCGGTAAAATAGCGCCCACAGCTGGTGTTTGAATACCTGCACCAACTGCACGTACCGCCGATATGACAAACAATAGCCAGAGTTCATCATAGCCGATTAAAAATAAAATGGCTAAAAAGAGCGTAGATAAGGCGATCATGCCATCCGCCAAGATAATAAGCCATTTTCGGTTATAACGATCTGCCCAGACACCAGCAATAGGCGCTAGGAAGAAGGTTGGTAAAAAGCCACAAATAATCGCAATGGTCATCATGCTGCCTGATTGCGTTGTAAGCGTGATATACCATGTAATGGCATATTGCACAAGAGCAGAGCCAAAAAGTGAAATCGTCTGACTACTTAAAAAAAGTATTGTATTACGTTTCCAATGTTCCAATTTCGTCATCCCTTTCTAACAGTAATGCCTGTGTGGAAAGTAAAAAGACAACAAAAAAGAGGGGAGTAGAAGTCCCCTCTTTTCCAGTATTCCTAAAACAGACTAGACCTAATTCCATTTCCTTGCACAGCAGGCAAAGTGTACACATATTTAATTAGTAATGTGAAATCGTAGTCTAATTGAAGCTGTCATTTGGAATACCCTCCGTTCTATATAAGTTGTGTTGATTGTAGCATACAGTTTATGACTGCGTAAAGAATGAATCAAACAAAAATTAGGTTAAAATATAAAATAAGGAAATTGTAACGGAATAATAATGAAGTGTAGGTCATCTGTGTTTTTTGGGGGGATTATAATGATACATATTTTGGCATTAACTAAAGCGCTTTTTAAATAGGGTTATAGAAACAAATGATTTTGTTTTAGTCATACGTAGTAATTCAAATTCCATGATTATTATTTGATCCAGTTAGTGAAGTTGCTTCAGGAACGTGCATATAGCGTGAACTTATCATATACTAAAATAGAAAAATAGCAAATGGAGGAAATATGAGAAAGAAAAATAGTAAATGGAAACTTATTGCTTTAGTCGCTATGATTTTGATGTTATGCCTATCAGCAATCCCTGCTAATACAGTGAAGGCAAGCACGACACAGCCGAAACGAGAAATGCGGGCTGTCTGGATTTCAACGGTTCTCAATCTTGATATGAAAGCAGGTATGAATAAGGAGCAGTACACGGCTTGGGCACGCCAAACATTGGATCAATTAAAAGCCAATAAATTCAATACTGTTATTTATCAAGTAAGACCAACAAATGATGCAATGTATGCATCTGAGTTAGCCCCATGGTCGTCCTACATAACAGGGAAAAAACAAGGTACAAACCCCGGTTACGATCCTCTTACGATACTAGTAGAGGAGTCACATAAACGAGGGATGGAACTGCATGCTTGGATGAATCCTTATCGTGTAACAATGTCTGGACAAAAGCTAACTGACCTTGCTCCCGATAATGTAGCTATAACACATCCAAACTGGGTTGTTAAATATGGCAAACAATATTATTTAAATCCTGGTTTACCTGAGGTGCAAGACTATTTAGTTGAAATAGTAAGAGAGCTAGTAGCCAATTATGATGTTGATGCCGTTCATATGGATGATTATTTTTATCCATATAAAATTGCAAATGAGGTTTTCCCAGATCAAGCAGCTTACAAAAAATATGGTGCTTCCTTTAACAAGGTAGAGGATTGGCGAAGAAATAATGTGAACAGGCTTGTTGAAAATCTTTATACAGCTATTAAAGAGACAAAGCCATATGTACAATTTGGTATTTCACCATTTGGTGTATGGCGTAATAAATCATTGGATAAAACAGGAAGTGATACACGAGCTGGTGTCAATAATTACGATGATTTATATGCAGACGTCAGAACATGGATTCAAAATGGCACGATTGATTATATTACCCCGCAAATTTACTGGTCAAGAACATTATCTGTTGCCAAATATGGGACATTGTTAGATTGGTGGAGCCATGAAGTACAAACATATGCAAAAACGCATCCTGTTCATCTATATATTGGATTGGCTGATTATAAAGTTGGCAATGACAGTGATGCTGCATGGAAAAATAAAATGGAATTGCCCAGTCAAATACTAGAAAATCGTTCAGAAAAAGTAGCAGCCGATGGGCAAATGCATTTCTCGTTAAGAAGTTTTCAAAGCAATAAATTAGGCTATGCAACAATTGTTAGTCAACAGCTATATAATTATACAGCAATGACACCAGAAACAATTTGGAATGATGACGCAGTGCCGAACAAGCCGACTTATGTAGAAGTGACAAAGGAAACGGCAGGTCGTAAGATTGAAATTATTGACGATAATGAAACACAGCCACGTAAGTATGTTATTTATCGTTTTAAAGGGAACAAAGAAGGTTCCTACCATGACCCTCAAAATATAGTGGATGTTGTATATAATAAGGATGGCATCACTCAATTTGTGGACAAGTCAGCTCTTGCTAAGCAAAACTATACATACGGCATTACGGCCGTTTCTGCTACAGGTGTAGAAAGCAAGGAAGCTTTTGTAGTGAAAGAGGTTCAATAAATAATAAAACAGCTACTCAAGCGATTGAACCGCATGAGTAGCTGTTTTTTATTAATTTTCTTCGATATCTTTACGATTTTTCTTTAACATTTTTGAAAGCATTTCATACACAATTGGTACAACCACTAATGTTAATAGAGTGGATGATAATAAACCACCAATTACAGTAATGGCTAAGTCTTTTGATATTAATCCACTACCACCAGAACCAAGTGCCATAGGAACCATCGCACCGATTGTTGCAATAGCTGTCATCAATATTGGGCGTAAACGTGTAGCACCAGCTTCTAGAATGGCTTCACGCATGACTAAACCAGCATGTTCCATATGAATAATACGGTCAACTAATACGATGGCGTTCGTCACAACGATACCGATTAACATCAGTAGACCCATCATAACAGAAACAGAAATCGTTTGACCTGTTACGAATAAACCAACAAATGCACCGATTACGGCGAATGGAAGCGAGAAGAGAATAGCGAATGGAGCTAAACCTTCACCGAACGTAACAACTAAAATGAAGTATACAATCGCTATTGCCGCTAGCATAGCAACACCCAGCTTCGTGAATGTTTCTTGCATATCTGCAGCAACTCCAGCAACACCTGTTGTTACACCCTTTGGTAAATCTAATTTGTCAATTTTCTTATCGGCAGCAGAAGTTGCTTTTGAAATATCATCGCCGATAATCGTACCGGATACTGTTGCGAAGTATTCACCTTTTGAACGAGATAGTGAGTTAAGAGTCGTGCCTTCTTCAACATCTACTAGCTCACCAATAGTCATCGTTGTGCCTAATGCTGTTTTAACTTCAGTTGCTAAAACATCCTCAAGTGAAGTCGCAGCTGCTTTGGCATCACGTTGAACAATGACATCAATATCTTTTCCATCATTTTTCACGGTTGTTAAAACTTCTTGTGATGTATTTGCATTTAAAGCCATCACGATTTGAGCAGTTGTTAAACCATATTGAAGGACATTCTTCTGTTCTACTTTAAGTACATTTTCAACATATGGATCTTCGTTATCTGATTTAATATCTTCTAGGCCATCCACATCTTTTAAAGCACCTTCTACTTGATTTACAGCGTCTCGTAGCTTATCTAAATCATCACTATATAGTGTGTAGCTTACTTCGTTTGAAGACATAGACATTGAAGAGAAGTTCTGAGATTTCCATTCTCCTGATTGACCTATATTAAATACATAGTCTTCTACTTCTTCACGAGCTTTAGGGAAGTCTTTCATATCTGGATCAAAGATTAGGTACATTAAAGCTCCGCCAGCGCCTCCGCCCATCATCATTGCTGATGGATCGACATTGTTCGCATCTGTAATGGAAACTTGTAAAATATCAACGTCTTTGCGCTTCATTAATTCTTTTTCTACTTTTTCAACATTTGCTGCAGTTTCATCTGCAAGCTCTCCAGTTGAAGGAGTATATGTGAGGTACATAACTTTTTCTTCCTGTGATCCCATAAAGCTAAACCCAATTAAAGGAGTTAACGCTAGTGAACCTACAAGTAAGAAAATCGCAATTAGAGACGTAATAATTTTATGATTTAACGCTTTTTCTAAAACACCTTTGTACCATGTTGCTAGTTTACCAACTTCTTTATGCTGGCTTTCTTTTTTCTCACCGTATAGTTTTTTACGGAATAGGAAATGGGATAATGCAGGTACAATGGTAATGGCTACTAATAATGATGCACCTAATGCAAACGTCATTGTTAGTGCGAATGGCATGAATAGTTCGCCAACCATACCACCTACAAAAATAAGTGGAGCAAATACAGCCACTGTAACTAATGTTGACGAAAGAATCGGTTTAAACATTTCAATGGTTGCTTCACGAATTAAAGCTCGACCTGTTAATTTTTCTTGTTTTAAATGGATACGTCGATAAATGTTTTCAACAACTACAATCGAGTCATCGATAACACGTCCAATGGCAACGGTAATCGCCCCAAGGGTCATAATGTTTAATGTAATATCCATCCAGTTTAGTAGTAGTAATGCCATGAAAACTGAAACTGGGATCGAAACAATCGAAATAATGGTTGATTTGAAATCACGTAAGAATAACAAGATGATTAATACAGCAATTGCACCACCAAATACGGCCTTTTCAATCATGGTAAAGACAGAATCTTCAATTGGGGCACCTTGGTCAAGAGAGATATCTACGTTTAGGCCATCTAAACGTTTTTCTTCATCTTTCATAAGGTCTTTAACGGCATTGACAACAGTTACAGTGTTAGCATCTTGACCCTTAACGATTTGAATGGCAATAGCATCTTGACCGTTTGTACGGGACACAGATTGTACTTTACCTTCTACTTCAATCTTTGCAATATCACCCAGACGAACGAATGGTGAAGGATTTGTTGCTGAAGGTGTGACTGGAATTAATAAATCTTTTAGTTCATCTACGGACTTTACTTTACCGTCTACAGAAACTGCTTGTTCTCCAACAGTAAATTGATATAAACCAAGTGATAGTGACATATCGCTTGCTTGAATCATTTGCTTGACTGATTCCTCTGTTAACCCTAATGCAGCCATTTTTTCTTCATCATATTTAAAGGATACTTGTTCAATATGCTGACCTGTAATGGTTGCAGAGGCAACACCATCAATTTTTTCAATCTTAGGAAGTAAAACATCTTCTACTGTAGAAGTAAGATCGACAATATCTTCCTCAGAACTACTAACGGATAAAGCTACTACTGGCATCATGTTCATACTGATAGCCATAATAGTTGGCTCTTGAGCACCTTCAGGCAATTTTAGATTATCTAAAGCTGCTTCTAACTGACGCTTTTTTTCATCCATATCAATGCCATAGTCGTATTCAACCTGCACTTGTGCTACGTTGGAAGAGGATGTTGAGTAAACTGCCTTCACATCTTCTAAGCTTTCTATGGATTTTTCGAATGGGATGGAAAGCTCATTCATGACTTGTTCAGGCGTTGCACCTGGATATACGCCCATGACAATTAAGTATGGGATCGAGATATCAGGTATAGATTCCATTTTCATTCTTGTGCCGGAATAAATACCAGAGACAGTGATGATAATTGTTAATAACCACACTGCCAATTTGTTTTTCAATACGAAATTAACTAAACCTTTCACCTTCACACCTACCCTTTATTGACTAACTAAATTCAATTATTTATACTAATGACTAATCGGTCATTTGTCAACGAAATGCATTAGGAGAGAGTTAAAAATATGTTAAAAAAGCAATTAATTATGGAGAAAGCATTAGAGCTGTTTTCTGAACAGGGTTTTGAAGCTACATCAGTACAGCAAATAACAGAACGTTGTGGGATTTCTAAGGGTGCGTTTTACTTATCCTTCAAAACAAAAGACGAGCTTGTTATCTCTATGGTTGACTACTACTTACAACAATTTATTACAGATGTTGACCGAGTAGTCAGAGGGGCGTATAACAAAGAAACGATTTTGGTTGAATTTTATAAAAGTATCTTTCAGGCATTCAAAAATCACTCTGCATCTGCTAGAGTATTTTTTAATGAGAAGGTCTTTCTAACAAAAAAAGAGCTATTTCATAAAATAACAGCGTATGAAGCAGAGATGTCTAAATCTATCATTTATATGCTGGAGCAACTTTATCAGGATAAGCTACAAGAAACAAAATACGATGTCATGTATTGTATTAAAGGTTTTATGAAGAGCTATGCGGAACTTTTTATCTTTTCAGATATGCCTCTCGATTTAGAACAACTTGCGAAATCTTTAGCAGAAAAAACAGATATTATTGCACGACATACAACGATACCTTTTATTACGAAGGAGCTTGTTACTTTTATAGCGAAGCCTTGCGAACAGGATATTTCAAAGGAAATGTTACTGCAGTTAATTGAACAAAATATTGATAATACTGAGGATTCTATTGAAAAAGAATCATTGGAACTGCTAAAACTCGAAATAGAAAAGCCAACATACAGTAAAGCCATCGTAAAGGGGCTAATAGAAAATCTACGACTTAGCCCTGCGTATCATTGGATTGCTTATGTATGTGCAAAATACTTAAATATTTAAATTATAGGATAGAATTGCTCACTTTAGATCGGTGAACAATTCTATTTTTTTATTTTTCTTTCAAATGTATGGAAATATTTATTAAATGTGGCAGAGCTCGGTAAGCCTCTAATGCACTACTAAAAGGGTCTTGAATCCATAATAATCGTTCGAGAAAATCCTTCACTTCTATCGGTAAATTCAATTCTTGTTGCCACGTGTCCTCTTTCTTTTTACGTGGCTTAAAGTCTGAATAAAGTAAGAACAATAGAAAATGGCCCACGAAATATAGATCGCTAATATGATTTTCAGCTCGCTTCGGGTTTTGTATAGAAGAAAGTTCCACTGCCTTTTGTAATGTCGTTGCGAGACCAAAATCTATAATGTGTAATTGTTGATCAACCAATAAGATATTAGGTATACGTAAATCTCGATGGACAATTCCGTGATTGTGTAGCAGGATAATTTGTTCTAAAAGCTGTTTGGTTATTTCAAGTGACTGAGCGACAGTAAATTTAACACCTTCTTGAAAAATAAGCTGTTCAAAGGTTTGGCCGTTTATATAGTCCATCATAAAATAAGGCATATCTTGGATAGTTCCAGTCGAATGGATTTTAGGTATATTCGGCAATGATAATTGCTGTAGAATTTGAATTTCCTGCCTGAATTTATGTATGGTCTTTTGGTGATGACGATGCTTGGGACGCAGGCATTTTAAGACGAACAGACCTGTTGATGAGCAATTTTCAATTAAGTACGCACGACCATATGAGCCAAAGCCAAGAAATTTTTTAAACGTGAAATCTGGATGCTCAGCTATGAAAAGCTCTACAGCATAATCAAAGTTTTTTTCTGAAAGTCGTTTCCACCACATTAGCTACTGAAAAAACTCAAAGAGCTGAAAAAACTACGTGAGCTTTTACGAGAACTACGTTTATAATGCTTATGGCCATAATAATTATGGCGTTTGGAATATCTGCGACGACTGCTTGATGAAGAATAATGACGTTTGGATTTACCATTGAGTAGGGATTGAAGAAGTTTATTTAGCATAAAACGCTCCTTTTGGATGTTGTTATTACTATATACGCAAAAATAAAAAGGGAGGTTTCAAAAAAAGAAAAAAATTAAGTAAATTTACAATTAGCAAAAAGAAAGAAGCTATGTACATATTACATAGCTTCTTTCCATGAGGCTAAACCTCCATAATAATCGGTAGAATCATTGGACGACGTTTTGTTTTTTCAAATAGGTAAGGACCTAAAACGTCTGTAATTTCGTTTTTAAGCTCTGTCCATTGAGGAGGGGTTTTGCTTTGAATGGTTTCATTCAGATGACGATTAAGCATTTTTTGAGCTTCATTGATCATCGTACCTGACTCGCGCATGTAGACAAAGCCACGGGAAATGATATCAGGACCTGAAACAATTTTTTGATTTTCCATATCTACGCTTACGACTACGATAACTAGGCCTTCTTCAGAAAGAATGCGACGATCGCGCAACACAATATTACCGATATCTCCAATACCATTACCATCGATATAAACATCACCAGAAGGGATACGACCAGCCACATGTGCCTCATTGGCACTTAGTGCTAACACATCGCCATTTTCCATAACAAATGTATTTTCAAGTGGTACATCGCAATCTTCTGCTAAGTGTGTATGCATTTTTAACATACGGTATTCGCCATGGATAGGCATAAAAAACTTAGGTTTCATTAAACGTAGCATCAATTTTTGTTCTTCTTGTGAGCCGTGACCAGAAGTATGGATATTGTTTAATGCACCATGAATAACTTCTGCACCCGCACGGAACAATAAATTGATGATTTTATTAACACTCACAGTATTACCAGGAACCGGTGAAGAAGAGAAAATAACTGTATCACCAGGTTGTATTTGGATTTGACGATGAGTACCATTGGCAATACGTGATAATGCAGCCATTGGTTCACCCTGTGAGCCTGTACATAAAATCATTACTTCATTTGCTGGAAGTCGATTAATGCTTTGAGCATCAATAAATGTATCTTTTGGAGCGTTGATATAACCAAGCTCGCGCCCAATTGTAATCGCATTATCCATAGAGCGACCAAAGACAGCAATTTTTCTTCCATATTTGATAGCAGCGTCTGTTGCTTGTTGTAAACGGTGAATATTTGACGCAAATGTAGCAAAAATAATTCGGCTATCCACTTTACGGAAAATTTCATCGATACTTTTGCCAACTGTACGCTCTGACATTGTAAAATTAGGCTTTTCAGCGTTTGTACTATCTGATAGTAAGCAAAGTACGCCATCTCGTCCTATTTCGGCCATCTTTGTTAGGTTGGCTGGTTCGCCAACAGGTGTAAAGTCGAATTTAAAGTCACCTGTATGAACGATATTACCAGGTGGTGTTTTAACAACAATTCCATAAGCATCAGGGATACTATGAGTTGTTCTAAAGAAGCTAACAGATGTTTTTCTAAATTTAATAACATCTTCTTCTTTAATTTCGATGAGTTTAGTTGTACGTAGCAAGCCATGTTCTTCTAATTTATTACGTAATAAGCCAAGTGCGAGCTTACCACCATAGACTGGAACATTCACTTGACGTAAAAGATAAGGAATACCGCCAATATGATCCTCATGTCCATGTGTAATAAATAGTCCTTTGATTTTATCGACGTTACGTACTAAATACGTATAGTCTGGAATAACATAGTCAATGCCGAGTAAGTCATCTTCTGGAAATTTAATGCCAGCGTCAATTAAAATAATTTCATCTTGAAATTGAACGCCATAAGTATTTTTGCCGATTTCGCCCAGTCCGCCGAGCGCGAAAACAGCTGCTTGGTCATTTTTAACAAACTTCATGTTTGTTAAATTTCCTCCAAGACGAAGTTCGGGCTTGCTTGTTCGTACTCCAAATAGTTACCTTCAAGCAGCTGGACGAACTCGATATTGTAGTTACGGTCTTTTAACTTTTGACGTACTTCTCGTTCTGAAGCAGCTTCAAGATATAGACTTTTAGTATTTTCGCGAACTGGAATCTCATTTGCATTTTCTTGATAATAAACTTTGTAAATCATAGTTTGCTCTCCTTTAATTGCGTACAATTTTATTGCACCTTTGACTACTACCACACACGTGCTACAAGAAAACAACGAATTTCTTATAAGAAGAAATGTACGTTTGTAGTCCTTGTATCTCAATACTTCGGTTGTGCACTATGTTATAAAATGAATAGGAAGTAGTGAGACAGTGGTTGCGTATAGCCAAATAAATGCATTTCCTTTATATTATCACGCAGTTCCTCTAAAATAAAGAAAAGCCCTTCAAATAATGAAGGGCAAATGTTAGGCAATTGATTTTTTTCCGAGTACGCCGCGAAGTTGCTTCAACAATTTCCGTTTTAGTTTCTTCAGCATGGCACATCACTCCTTAGGATCATTATAATCAAAATTATTGTCTGTGTAAAGTCATTCACCTTGATGGGTACTATTTATAGAAAGGGATTATAAAATGAATAAAATTTTGTTTTTTGATGTTGATGGCACTCTCTATAACAGCGAAAAAAAATTACCTGAATCTGCAAAAAATGCTCTTTTGGAAGCACGCTGCAATGGCTATGAATTGGCGATTGCTACAGGTCGTGCACCTTTTATGATTGAATCATTACTAGAAGAACTTGATATTAATACGTATGTTACTTTCAATGGACAGTATGTTGTTTATAAGGGTGAGGTTGTCTATACGAACGGAATTGAAAAAGATGAATTAGCTAAAATTATTGCTTTTGGTGAAGCGCGCAATGAACCGGTAGTGTTTTTAGATGACAAACGTATGATTGCGTCTGTCAGTGACCATATGATGGTAGCAGAAAGCTTGGATACACTTAAATATCCGTATCCAGAATTAGATTCATCCTATTATATGCAGAATGATGTATATCAAACACTTATATTTATGGAAGAAAAAGATGAACCTTTATATTGTGAAATGTTTCCGAATGTCCAATTTGTCCGTTGGCATCCGTATTCTTGTGATATTTTGCCAAAGGGTGGTTCGAAGGCGGTAGGGATTGAAAAAGTATTGGATAAAATGGGCATCACATTAAAGGATGCCATTGCTTTTGGAGATGGTATTAATGATATAGAAATGCTACAAGCGGTTGGGACCGGTGTTGCAATGGGAAATGGTCATGAACGAGTGAAGGCTATTGCACATCATATTGCCGATCATGTAGATGCAGATGGTCTCGCTAAAATAATGCGCAAGCTTGCTATCATATAATAAAGAAACAACTAGTTGACAATCGTAGCAACTAGTTGTTTTTTTGGTTAAATTACTGGTGTTCTTCAGAAATGTTCACTAGTTTTATTTCAACCCCTTTATCGGAAAAATGTTGAATCGTTTTTTTAGACAGTGTGTCGTCTGTAATAATGACATCTACTTCTTCAAGAGGACATACTTGAATAGCTACATCCTTGTTAAATTTTGAAGAATCAGTAGCGACATAGACGGTTTGAGAAATCGAAATAATTTTTTTTCTCGTAATAGCTTCTTCTAGATTAAAGTCGGAAATCCCCTTTTCAAGAGATACCCCACTAGCGCAAATAAAAGCCCTATTAATATTTAGATGTTCGAAGTGGAAGAGAAATTCATTCGATGTAACCGATTTTTCAGAGTGACGCACTTTTCCACCGAGCAGTATAACTTCAATATTAGAGCCGATTAGATCGAAAGCTACAGGTAATGAGTTTGTCACGACTGTTAATTTTTCCTTGTCCAATAAAAATGGTGTCATTTGATATGTAGTTGTTCCACTATCGATAAAAATACATTCTCCATCTTGAACAAGAGAAGCACTTGCTTTGGCGATGGCAATTTTTTCTGTTAACTGTTCATGTAGTCGTTGATCAATTAGTCCCTCTACAGGTTCAATATATTTAATACCTCCATAAAACTTCTCAATTTTCTTGTCTTGCACTAGCTGTTGAATATCGCGACGAATTGTTTCCATTGAGACATTAAATTCTTTCGTGAGTGTTACCAATTTCACAACCTTATGCTGTCTTGCAAATTGTAATATTTGTTGTTGTCTTTCAATCATATACATTTCATCACCTCTAATAGATATTTACTCAAAGTATACATAACTTTGTCAACAGTTGGTCAGAATTTACTCAACATTTACACAAAGGCGCATTTTCCTTTACAAATGGCCCCTATACTAAAGCTAAGAACTGAGAGAGGTGACCAATTTGTTAGAACTGAAAAATATCTCAAAAAGCTATAAAAATAAGCAAGTCTTAGTAGATATCAATGTAACCATCGAATCAGGTGAAATCATATCTTTATTAGGGCCGAGTGGCTGCGGTAAAACTACTTTGCTTAATATTATCTTAGGGCTTGCAGAGCAAACGGGTGGTCAGCTGCTCTACAATGGGCAAGATATATCGAAGAAATCCATGCAAGAAAGAGGATTCAATATTGTTTTTCAGGATTTTGCGTTATTCCCTCATTTAAATGCCTACGACAATATTGTATATGGATTGAAAAATATAAATAAGCAAATGTCCAAAGAAGATGTACAGGAATATATTGATTTTTTAGAACTGACTCCGCATTTGCAAAAAAAGATTCATGAATTATCAGGTGGTCAAAAGCAACGTGTATCTATTGCTAGAACGCTTGTTATGCAACCCAACATACTTTTGTTAGATGAGCCGTTAAGCGCACTTGATGGGGTCATTAAGGAATCTATCAAGGAGCGTATTAAATCAATTGCTCGTGAATTTAATTTGACGACAATTATTGTGACCCATGATCCAGAAGAAGCGCTAACTTTATCGGATAAAGTTTTGATCATTAATGAAGGAACAGTCGCTCAATTCGGTACACCACATGAAATCGTAGCAGCACCGAAAAATTCATTTATTGAGGATTTTATTTTAAAGCAGCTTCATATTAAGCGAAATAATATCTATCAATTGTTTGGAGAAACATATGCTTAAAACGAATAAAATGATGAAATTAATCTTTCTGCCGATTCTATTATTCCTCCTATTTTTTTTAATAGTGCCATTGATTTATATGTTTTGGCACTCTTTAAAAGTAGGAAATGATATTTCCGTTCAACATTATATAGATGCTTTAAAAAATGTAGAAATCCGTGATGCTTTCTTCAATAGCTTTAAAGTTTCTTTTGTGGCATCTGTCATTACAACCATTTTAGCTTTTTTATTGGCATATGCTGTTCATTTTACAACGATGCATCGCCATACAAAAAAGCTAGTACAAATAGGAATTACGTTGCCTATGCTATTGCCGACTATCACCTATGGCTTCGTGTTGATTTATACATTTGGTAATCAAGGAATTCTAACAAGATTAGCTGGACAACCACTTTTCACGATTTATGGATATAACGGTTTGGTGATAGGTTACATCTTATACACATTGCCAGTCGCTTTTATTCTAATGCAAAACTCTATGCAATATATCGATAAACGATTTTTGCTAGTGTCTATGTTAATGCATGATCGTCCGCTCCGTCGTTTTTATCATACGGTATTACGTCCGATGCTTGGGACGATTGGTGGTGCGTTTATTTTAACATTTATTTTAAGCTTTACAGATTTCGGAATCCCTGCATCAGTAGGTGGTAATTACAGGGTAATTGCCACTGAACTTTATCAAGCTATGCTAGGTTCGATTGTGCATTTTGAGCGTGGGGCAGTTATTTCAGTGTTAATGCTTGCCCCAGCTATATTGGGTGTCCTCATGTTAACCATTTTAGAACGTTTTAATTTTCATTATAAACAGGCGGGGAGAAGTGAACTTGTTAAACATCGTCTTCGTGACACATTGTTTACTGCCTATTCAATTGCCTCTGTTGCAGTCGTATTTATCATTTTTTCAACCATGTTTATCGTTCCATTTACGAAGGGTTATCCCTATGATTTCAGCTTTACATTTGAACATGTGCAAAATGTGTTAGCGGAGAAAGATTTAATAAAGGTGTATGTTAATTCACTTATCGTGGCGGCTTTAACAGCTGTTTTAGGTGTAATGATTACATTTATGTCGGCTCTTCTTAATGCAAGGACGCCATTGAAAGGAAGGAAAAGCTTAGATATTGCCTCAATGATTACTAACACAGTTCCTGGAATGGTGCTTGGTCTATCGTATTTGTTTTTCTTTAATGGAAGTTCATTAAAGGGTACATTTCTTATCATTATCGCATGTAATATTGTGCATTTTTTTACAACACCTTATTTAATGGCTAAAAATTCATTGCAAAAGATGGACCCAACCTGGGAAGTGACAGCGGAGCTATTAAAGGATTCTTGGTTAAAAACAGTCATACGCATTATCTTGCCAAATATTAAACCGACCATTTATCAAATGTTTAGCTACTATTTTTTAAATGCAATGGTCACGGTCAGTGGCGTTATTTTCCTTGTCAGCACAAAGACTATGCTTGTTTCGACAAGAATAAAAGAGCTTCAGCATTTTGCAAAATATACAGATATTTTCGTACTATCGATATTCATTTTATGTACAAACCTCATTGTGAAATTAGGTTGTGATTATATAACAGCACATCAAGAAAAAGTGGAGGAGATCTCAAAATGAAAAAATCAACAATCATGATGTTAGGGACAGTTAGTGCGGCAGCAATAATATTAACTGCATGTGGAGGGGGAGAAGCAGGTTCGAAAGATGAAATAATTATTTATTCAAATGCAGATGATGAGGCAATTGAAGTAATGGAATCTACATTAGACGAAAAAGGCTATAAAGGAAAATATGTAATTCAATCATTCGGTACTTCAGAGTTGGGTGGAAAAATGATGGCTGAAGGAACAGATATTGAAGCGGATATCGTAACGATGGCTTCTTATTTTATAGAAAGCGCCCAAACCTCGAAATCCATGTTTACAGATATTTCTTCGGATTTAAAACCTCTTGATGGCGGTGTTACATATGCATTGCCTATTTTGGGAAATGTTGGATCTATTTTTATTAATACAGGTGTTTTGCAGCAAAAGGACTTGCCGGTTCCAACAACGATAAAAGATTTGACGGACCCTGCCTTTAAGGATTTACTCTCATTCCCTAATATTATGGACTCTTCAACCGGTTGGCTATTAGTACAAGCCATTATTAAAGAATATGGTGAGCAAGAGGGACAAAGGATTTTGGCGGATTTAATTAAAAATGCTGGACCTCATATTGAAAGCTCTGGATCAGGACCAATAAAAAAAGTGAAGACAGGAGAAGTAGCAGCTGGATTTGGTTTACGTATTCAAGCTATTGATGCCAAAAAAGAAGGACTACCAATAGAATATATAGACCCAGTGGAAGGGAACTTTACGCTAACAGAATCAGTGGCTGTGGTAGATAAAGAAGGAGATGAAACTTTAGCTAAAGAAATGGCAAAGGTAATTGCAACAGAGGCTCGAAATGGTTTATTAGAGCAATACCCTGTAACGCTTTATGAAGGAGAGCAGGTAAAGGCAGAGCATGTGCCGGCACACCTTAAAAAGTGGGATACTACCTTAACAGTAGATTTACTAGAAAAACACCAAGCTTTCTTTAAAGAAGCGCAAAAATAAGGGGTTGTAGAAGATGAGCAACTATAAATTATTAACACCAGGACCATTAACAACTACTAAGACAGTCAAACAGGAAATGTTAAAGGATCGCTGTACGTGGGATGACGACTATAAAAATGTGACACAAGTGATACGGAAGCAACTCTTAAATTTAGCGCAAGTCGATGAGCCACATTATACAGCAGTACTAATGCAAGGTAGTGGCAGTTTTGTTGTAGAGTCGGTGCTAACAACTGCTGTGGGTGAAGATGATAAATTGCTAATTATAACGAATGGCGCTTATGGTGAAAGAATTGTAGAAATGGCTAAAGTGTTAAGATTGGCACTAGTTGTTTATAGTGTCCCTTATGATAAACAGCCATCATCGTTAGAAGTTCAAGCGTTACTAGAAAAAGATGCAAGTATTACACATGTGGCGGTTGTACACTGTGAAACAACTACTGGTATTTTAAATCCAATTAAAGAAATAGGAGAAGTTGTTCATTCTTTCAACAAAACATTTATCGTAGATGCTATGAGTAGCTTTGGTGGTGTGCCAATGGATTTATCCGACTTGGATATTGATTTTTGTATTAGTAGTGCCAATAAATGTATTCAAGGTGTTCCTGGTTTTGGGTTCGTCATTGCTAAAACAAATATATTGGAAAAATGCAAAGGACAAGCGCGCAGTGTAGCCTTAGATTTATATAGTCAATGGGAAGTAATGAAAAAGGATGGGAAGTGGCGTTTTACTTCCCCAACACATGTAGTAGCGGCATTTGCTAAGGCGTTAGAAGAGTTAGTGGAAGAAGGAGGAGTTAACGCACGTTACCAACGTTATGCTGATAATAATCTATTACTGCGTTCTCGTTTATCGGTACTAGGGTTCGAGGCATATATTTCTGAAGAGCTACAATCACCGATTATTACAACGTATTTGTTCCCACATAAAGAATTTTCTTTTGAACATTTTTATCAGGAAATGAAAAAGGCAGGCTTTGTCATCTATCCTGGTAAGCTGACAGATGTAGATACATTCCGTATTGGAAATATTGGGGATATATATGAGGAAGATATGCAGGCCTTATGTGAAGTCATTGAAAACTATATGGTGGTGAAAAATAATGAAAATTGAAACAGTTATTTTGGATTGGGCAGGTACAGCAGTTGATTTTGGTTGCTTTGCCCCTGTAAATGTCTTTTTAACGATTTTTGAAGATGCTGGTGTAACAGTAACCCTTGAGGAAGCTCGTAAACCTATGGGCATGCTGAAAATTGATCATATTCGTACGATGCTTGAAATGCCAAGGATTAATGAGGAATGGAAACGAGTTCATCGCCAGCATTTTACGGAGGAAGATGTACATCTTCTATACAATCAATTTGAGTCAAAGCTAATGGAATCTTTGGCGACCTACACAAATCCTATTCAGCATGTAACCGCGACTGTACAGCAATTAAGAGAAGCGGGTATTCGATTTGGTTCTACTACAGGCTACACAGATTTCATGATGGAAGTCGTAACAAAACAGGCTGCTACGAAGGGCTATCAACCAGATTTTTTAGTAACTCCGACACAGGTTAGTGATAAAGGGCGACCCTATCCGTATATGATTTTCAGAAATATGGAGGCATTAGGAGCGAAATCAACCAAGCAAGTAGTAAAGGTCGGCGATACAACATCAGATATAAAAGAGGCGCTGAATGCAGGTGTTTGGGCTGTTGGTGTTATTATTGGAAGTTCGGAAATGGGACTGTCTGAAGAAGAGTTCCTAGCTTTAACTGCTGAAGAACAACAACAAGCCATTGAAAAAACAAAACGTATTTTTGAGATGACTGGTGCACACTATACCATTGAAACGATGAAAGACCTACCTATATTAATTAATACGATAAATGAAGAGCTAGCAAATGAAACGAACGATAGAAATTGAGAACAAAGAAAAAACAAACCTCAGCACAATTGCTGAGGTTTGTTTTGTTGATTTGCTTTTAATCACGCTCATAAGGAATTGAATCTGGAATTTCGGCAAATGGATTTTTCTCATTAATACGGTCATAAAACATGACACCGTTCAAATGATCTAATTCATGCTGAAAGGCGATGGCAGGCAATCCTTTAAGGCGCATTTTCTTCTCTTCCCCATCTATAGTTTTAAATTTTACTGTAATGCGTGCATGGCGTGGGACGTATCCAGGAACATTACGATCAACTGAAAGACAACCTTCTCCAGCAGAAAGGTATGTATTTTCAACTGAATGGCTGACTATTTTGGGGTTTATGGCTACGAAGCTTAATTGTTCACCAGCATCATCTTGCAAATGAAGTGCAAACATACGCTGTAGACTATTTACTTGATTGGCAGCTAAGCCTATGCCGCTGCGTAAATTATATTTTTCTGCCATTTCTGGGTCTTGGCTATTGATTAAGTACTGCAGCATATCCTCGGCGAGCTGCCTTGTTTCATCAGATAAAGGGAATTTAACTTCCTCAGCTTTCGTGCGTAAAGTCGGATGACCTTCGCGGATAATATCATCCATTAAAATCATATAGTAATCTTCCTTTCATCTTTGTAGTGCTCTATTAATTAGTATACATCACGTCTAAAAACAATCACATGAAAAAAGACCTTATTTGAATATACTCAAAAAATTTTTCGAATGCTATTAGATTTTCTAGAATGGGGTATTCTACTATTGGAAAACCTGTTGAAAAACTTAAGAATTACAAGGTGTAAATATGGTGTTCTAATACAGAATTTCGTTATTAGTAATACAGTATAGGACAGAGATAATTAAATGTTATTCTAGAAAAAATCTTTGTTTATAGCCGTAATATATGATTGACCGACAGTATTTTATTCAGTATACTGAGTGTCAAGAATAAGTTGTACTAGTCAAAAAGGTGATTTATTTTAATACAGCTGAAAGGGAGATGTGACAAATGAGCAAGAAAAACAATAATATTTTTGATGCTAAACAAACGCTAACTGAAATCGAAGATAAGTTTGAAATGTTTCAAATTTTGAATGAAGAAGGCGAAATTATAAATAATGAGGCAGATCCTAAATTATCGGATGAAGAATTAGTTGAACTAATGACACGTATGGTTTACACACGTATTTTAGACCAACGTTCAATCTCACTGAACCGTCAAGGCCGTTTAGGTTTCTATGCACCAACGGCAGGTCAGGAAGCTTCTCAGCTTGCTTCACACTTTGCATTAGAACAAGAGGATTGGATTTTACCAGGATATCGTGATGTTCCACAAATCGTGTGGCATGGCTTACCTTTAGATAAAGCGTTTTTATTCTCTCGTGGTCATTTCATGGGGAACCAGGTTCCTGAGGGTGTAAATGTTTTAGCACCTCAAATTATTATCGGTGCTCAATATATTCAAGCAGCTGGTGTTGCACTAGGTATTCAAAAGCGTGGGAAAAAGGCTGTTGCCGTAACATATACAGGTGATGGTGGTTCATCACAAGGGGATTTCTATGAAGGTATTAACTTTGCAGGTGCATTTAAATCTCCAGCAATCTTCATTGTCCAAAATAACCAATATGCAATTTCAACACCACGTGAACTCCAAACTGCTGCAAAAACAATTGCTCAAAAAGGTGTGGCTGCAGGTTTACCAAGTATTTTAGTAGATGGAATGGATGCGCTTGCAGTTTACGTTGCAACTCGTGATGCACGTGAGCGTGCTATTAATGGTGAGGGTCCAACGTTAATTGAAACAATGTGTTATCGTTATGGCCCACATACAATGGCTGGGGATGACCCAACGCGTTACCGTACTTCTGATACAGATAATGAATGGGCTCAAAAAGACCCACTTGTACGCTTCCGTAAATACTTAGAAGCTAAAGGTCTATGGGATGAGAAGAAAGAAGAAGCAGTTATTGAGCGCGCAAAAGAAGAGATTAAAGAAGCCATTAAAAAAGCTGATGCTGCTCCAAAACAAAAAGTAACAGAGTTAATGGAAAACATGTATAAAGGCGAAATGCCATCTAATTTAAAAGAACAGTATGAAATCTATAAAGAGAAGGAGTCGAAATAACCTATGGCACAAATGACGATGATTCAAGCAATTACAGATGCACTTCGCACAGAATTAAAGAATGATGAAAACGTTCTTGTATTCGGGGAAGATGTAGGTGTCAACGGTGGGGTATTCCGCGCGACAGAAGGCCTACAAAAAGAATTCGGAGTTGACCGCGTTTTTGATACGCCGTTAGCAGAATCAGGTATTGGTGGCTTAGCAGTCGGTCTTTCTCTACAAGGATTCCGTCCAGTTCCTGAAATTCAGTTCTTCGGCTTCGTTTATGAAGTAATGGATTCAATTAGTGGTCAGTTAGCACGTATGAGCTACCGTAGTGGCGGCGTATATAACGCACCAGTAACAATTCGTTCACCATTTGGTGGTGGAGTGCATACTCCTGAGATGCACTCAGATAGCTTAGAAAGCTTAATGACTGCACAACCAGGTTTAACGGTAGTTGTACCATCAACACCTTACGATGCAAAAGGTTTACTTATTTCATCTATTCGTAATGACAACCCAGTTATTTTCTTAGAACATTTAAAACTTTACCGTTCATTCCGTGAAGAAGTACCAGAAGAAGCTTACGAAATTCCACTAGGAAAAGCGGATGTAAAACGTGAAGGTAAAGATTTAACAATTGTTGCTTACGGTTTAATGGTTCATGAAAGCTTAAAGGCTGCAGAAGAACTTGAAAAAGAAGGCCACTCTGTTGAAGTAATTGATTTACGTACAATTCAACCAATTGATATCGAAACAATTATTGCGTCTGTAGAAAAAACAGGTCGTGCAATCGTTGTACAAGAAGCACAAAAACAAGCAGGTATCGCGGCAAATGTAGTAGCAGAAATTACTGAGCGCGCAATTCTAAGCTTAGAAGCGCCTGTTCTTCGTGTGGCTGCACCAGATACTGTGTACCCATTCCCACAAGCTGAAGGTGTTTGGTTACCAAACTACAAAGATGTAATGGAAACAGCGAAAAAAGTTTTAACATTCTAATGAAGCTTCTAAACTTGAACATCAGTAAATAGAAAGGATGGGTACACATGGCATTTGAATTCAGATTACCGGATATTGGCGAGGGAATTCACGAAGGCGAAATCGTGAAATGGTTCGTCAAGGCTGGAGATACAGTAAAAGAAGACGATATTCTTTGTGAAGTACAAAATGATAAAGCAGTAGTAGAAATTCCTTCACCAGTTGAAGGAACAGTAGAGGAAGTTTTAGTAGGAGAAGGAACAGTTGCCGTTGTAGGCGATGTTTTAATCCGTTTGGATGCACCTGGCTATGAAGATTTAAAGCTAAAAGGTGATAGTCATGCTGAAGAGAAAACAGAAGCACAAGTTCAAGCAACTGCTGAATCTGGTCAGAACGTAGAGAAAGCTCCTGCTAAAGAGGAGAAAGCACCAGAGAAAGCTCCTGAAAAAGCCGAGACAGTTGTTGATGAAACAAAACGTGTTATTGCGATGCCTTCTGTTCGCAAATTTGCACGTGATAACGACGTAAACATCCGTGAGGTAAAAGGTTCAGGCAAAAATGGTCGTATTTTGAAAGAGGATATTACAAACTTCTTAAATGGTGGAGGTACTGTTGAGACAGAATCAGCAACTGATGTGACAGTTGAAGAAGCTGTTCAACAAGAAACTACTCCAACAGCACCAGTTGTTCTTGAAGGGGAATTCCCAGAAACTCGTGAGAAAATGTCTGGTATTCGAAAAGCGATTGCAAAAGCAATGGTACACTCGAAACAAACAGCTCCACATGTTACACTAATGGATGAAGTCGATGTAACAGCTCTTGTAGCGCATCGTAAAAAATTCAAAGATATCGCAGCTGAAAAAGGTGTTAAATTAACATACTTACCTTATGTAGTGAAAGCACTAATCTCAACATTACGCGAATTCCCAGAATTTAATCGCTCATTAGATGATGCAACACAAGAAATTATCCAAAAGCATTACTACAATATTGGTATTGCAGCGGATACTGAAAAAGGTTTACTTGTCCCAGTAATCAAGCATGCAGATCGCAAGTCTGTATTTGCAGTGTCAAATGAAATTAATGAGTTAGCGACTAAAGCCCGTGAAGGTAAACTTGCACCACATGAAATGAAAGGTGCATCTATGTCTATTACGAATATTGGCTCTGCGGGAGGTCAATGGTTTACACCAGTAATTAATCATCCTGAAGTAGCAATTCTAGGTATTGGTCGAATTTCAGAAAAACCTGTAATAAAAAATGGTGAAATTGTAGCCGCACCTGTGTTAGCATTATCATTGAGCTTTGATCATCGTATGATCGATGGAGCCACTGCGCAAAATGCTTTAAATCACTTGAAGCGTTTGTTAAGTGAGCCAGAATTATTATTAATGGAGGCGTAACAAAAATGGTAGTAGGAGATTTCCCAATCGAAACAGATACTCTTGTCATTGGTTCAGGTCCTGGAGGATATGTAGCAGCAATTCGTGCAGCTCAAACTGGCCAAAAAGTAACAATCGTTGAAAAAAATGTACTTGGTGGTGTGTGCTTAAACGTAGGTTGTATTCCATCAAAAGCATTAATTTCAGTAGGTCACCGTTTTGAGCAAGCTAAGCATTCAGATGACATGGGAATCATCGCTTCTGATGTGAAATTAGACTTCTCAAAAGCACAAGCATTTAAAGACAGCGTTGTTAAAAAATTAACTGGCGGTGTTGAAGGCTTACTTAAAGGGAACAAAGTTGAAATTGTACAAGGTGAAGCTTATTTCGTTGACGCTCATTCAGTGCGTATCATCAATGGTGAATCTGCTCAAACTTACACATTTAACAATGTCATTATTGCAACAGGTTCTCGTCCAGTTGAAATTCCTACATTCAAATTCTCTAAGCGCGTACTAAATTCTACTGGTGCACTTTCTTTACAAGAAGTTCCTGGTAAATTAGTGGTAATCGGTGGAGGTTACATTGGTACAGAGTTAGGATCAGCATATGCAAACCTTGGCTCACAAGTAACAATTATTGAAGGCGGAAAAGATATTTTAGCTGGCTTCGAAAAACAAATGACTCAAATCGTGAAAAAAGGCCTTAAAAAGAAAGGCGTTGAAATCGAAGTAAACGCATCTGCAAAAGGCGTTGAAGAAACAGAAAAAGGCGTAGTAGTAACTTATGAAGTTGGCGGAGAAGAGAAAAAAGTTGAAGCTGATTACGTATTAGTGACTGTAGGTCGTCGTCCAAATACTGATGAAATGGGCCTTGCTGAAATCGGCGTTGAATTCGGTGAACGCGGTCTAATCAATGTAGATAAACAATGTCGTACAAATATTTCAAATATCTATGCAATCGGTGATATCGTTGCTGGACCTCAGCTTGCACATAAAGCTTCTTATGAAGGCAAAGTTGCTGCTGAAGCAATTGCTGGTGAAAAATCAGTTGTTGACTATCTTGCTGTACCTGCTGTATGTTTCACAGATCCAGAAATGGCGACAGTTGGTTACAACGAAGAACAGGCAAAAGCAGAAGGTATCGAATACACTGCCGCGAAATTCCCATTCGCAGCAAATGGTCGTGCTCTTGCATTAAACCAATCTGAAGGCTTCGTGAAGCTTGTTGCTCGTAAAGAAGATGGTTTATTAATCGGTGCTCAAATCGTAGGTGCTGGTGCATCTGATATGATCGCTGAAATGGGCTTAGCCATTGAAGGCGGAATGACTGCTGAAGATATCGCATTAACAATTCATGCTCACCCAACATTAGGTGAAATTACAATGGAAACTGCTGAAGTATTACTTGGCAACCCAATTCACATTGTAGCAAAAAAATAATGTAAAACCGTTTAAACGGCTATAAAGCAAATGCTTTGTAGCCGTTTTTTGTATATTATCTATAATTTTGTTAAAGTAAATATATTGTTAAGAATATTCGAAAATATTTGGGGTGAATATAATGGAACTAGGCTTAAAGGGGAAAGTAGCAATTATAACAGGATCGAGTAAAGGTATTGGCTATTATACGGCCATGCAACTTGTAAAAGAGGGTGCACAGGTTGTCCTTTGTGCACGTGGAGAAAAACAGCTACAGGTGGCAGCTGGGTGTATTAAAAATGAAACGGGTATCGATGTTTTAATTGTTCCAACGGATATTACTAAAGAAAAAGATTGTAAGAATCTAATTGAGCGTACAGTTGAACATTTTGGACATGTTGATATTCTCATTAATAATGCTGGGACAGCTTCAGCAAATCCTTTTGAATCTGTGAGTAGTGAGCTGTGGCAAGCAGATTTAGATTTAAAGGTATTTGGGGCTATTCATTGCTCAAAATATGCTGCGCCATATATGCGTAAGGCTGGTGGCGGTGCAATCGTTAATGTGACTGCGGTGATGGCTAAGACTCCCCCTGCAAGCTCGCTTCCTACAACTGTTAGCCGTGCTGCGGGACTTGCCTTGACAAAAGCGATGAGTAAGGATTTAGGTAAGGATAATATCCGTGTAAATTCTGTATGTATTGGGCTTATTCGCAGTGATCAAATCGAAAAAAAATGGAAGAAGGAAGATCCTAGTTTATCGTGGGAAGACTATTCTCGTAAAGTAGGACAATCTATTCCACTTGGTCGTGTAGGTGATACACAAGAAGCTGCTAACGTCATTACGTTTTTAGTATCTGATGCAGCTAGCTATGTTACCGGGACCTCATTGAATATTGATGGTGGTTCTGGTCACGCATTATAGTGAAAAAATCCACTATACTTTCATTAATAGAATGTGTAGTGGATTTTATGGATTATCCTTCTTCGTTAATCAGAACATTTTTACCACGCATTTTCATGAATAGTGGTATAAGTAACCAAGCAATAGCAGCTATTAAAAATAGTAATGATAAAGGCTTTACTATAAAAATAGAAAAATCACCATTAGAAATAGTTAATGCACGGCGCATATTATTTTCAATCATCGGTCCTAGGACAAGTGCTAGTACTAAAGGTGCTACTGGATAGTCATTTTTAGCAAATAGATAACCGAGCACACCACAAGCTAATAATAAAAATAAATCAAAAGTGGCGAATTGTACTGCATACACACCAAAAATTGAAATCGCAACAATAATGGGCAATAAATATTTTTTCGGAGTTTCTATGATTTTTGCAAAAATACGAACGAGAGGCATGTTTAAGGCTAATAACATAAAGTTTCCTATAAACATACTGGCAATTAATCCCCAAGCAACTTGAGGATGCTCATCAAATAATAATGGACCTGGCTGAATATTATACATAATAAGTGCACCCATTAAAATAGCAGTTGTACCTGAACCAGGAATACCTAATGTTAGCAATGGAATCATTGCGCCTCCTGATGCAGCATTGTTCGCTGATTCAGGTCCAGCAACACCGGCAATATGGCCTTTTCCAAACTTCTCAGGTGTTTTACTGAATTTCTTTTCGGTAATATAAGAAAAGAATGAGGCAAGTGTTGCGCCTGCGCCAGGTAAAACGCCAATGAAAAATCCTAGTAGTGAACCGCGAGCGATAGGGATAGCGCTTTCTTTTAAATCCTGCTTTGTTGGTAATACACGATTAATTTTTGCTAATTGACCATCTTCCTCATCTCTTTCAAGTATCGTTTTAAATACTTCTCCTAATGCAAATAAACCAACGGCAATTGTTAAAAATTCAATACCTGAGAACAGCATAGGTTGACCAAATGTAAAGCGTTCGATTCCGGATACAGCATCAATGCCAACTGTACCGAGCATAAGTCCTAAGGCAGTCATAATTAAAGCTTTTGTAATAGAGCGGCCTGCAAGTCCACTTACTGCAGCAAGCCCTAGTAACATTAATGAAAAGTATTCTGCTGGTCCAAATTTAAGGGCTAATTTTGATAATGGATTCGCTAATAGTATTAGACCAAGTAATGCTATAACCCCAGCACAAAAGGAACCAATTGCTGCAATAGAAAGAGCACTTCCAGCACGTCCTTGCTTAGCCATTTGGTAGCCATCCAATGTAGTAACAACTGATGAGGATTCACCAGGTGTATTTAATAAAATCGAAGTGGTAGAACCACCATACATGGCTCCATAATAAACCCCTGCAAGTAAAATAATTGAGCTTGTAGCGGCGGCCTCCGTAGGTAATCCCGCTGTAATGGTTGCGGTTACTGGGATTAATAAAGCAACGCCGCTCATTGGACCTATGCCAGGAAGGACACCAACTGCTGTTCCAATTATGACACCAACAAGAGCGAATAAAAGATTTTGCCATTGAAGGGCAATAGCAAATCCATCAGCTAAAAATTGCAATGTAGACATATGTTCACTCCTTTACATTAAAAAGTTGGGAAACTAGGCAATGAACCTCCTAGTAAACTTGTAAATAAATAATAGACACCCAATGAAAATCCAGCGGCAATAATAATGGAATAAATAAGCTTAGCTCGTTCCATCGTTTGGAAGCTAATACATAAAAATAAAAACGTTGTGATCACATAGCCTATTTTTTCTAGGAAGAATACATAGGCGATCGCACTAACAAAAATGATTAAAAATTTCTTGAGCTCAGTAGATGAGGTTTTAGAAGGTGCAGTGGGTCCTCCTGTAATTCTCTCCCTTACAGCATTTTTCCATGATTCATAAAATAGTTGAAGACTTAATAAACCTAAAATAATACCTAAACCTAGTGGAAATATTTTAGGACCGACTGTAGATCCATAAGCACTATCAGAAATTTGCGTTGCTTGAAAGATAAATAAAATGCTAACAGCTAAGAGGATAATGCTAAATGTTTTATCAAATGTGTAATTCAATCGTTATACACCTCCGTTGATAATAATTTAAGGTTGCACAAGTAAATCTTATTGTATGGAAATACTTGTGCTCTTTTTCGACACAGGCTATTCTTTACTTTTGCATACCAAGAGCTGTCAATAGTTCTACGATGATTTTATTCTGATTGTCTAGGTAAGTTGTAAAATCCTCAGCATTGCGGTATTCAGCTTGCCAGCCATTACGTGACACCTCAGCTTGCCATTCTTCTGATTCAGCCATTGCTTGTAATTTTTCAGACCAGTAGGTAACCGCATCTTCACTCATATTTTTCGGACCAAAAATACCACGCCAAATAGTAAATTCTTCATCAATACCAGCCTCTTTAAATGTAGGAACTTCTGCTAGCTCACCTTCTAAACGTTCAGAGGAACTTACGGCTAATACACGCACATCTCCTGATTTAACATAAGTAGCAATTGTCGAAGCATCTGTTGCAATGACATCAGCGTTGCCGCCTAGTAACGCGGTTACAGCTTCACCACCACCATCGTAAGAAACGTATTTAATTGTTTTTAAGTCTAAGCCAGCTTTATAGGCAGGAATAATTCCTACTAGATGATCCATAGAGCCCGGTGCAGAGCCACCTGCTAAAGTAACATCTTTTGGCGAATCTTTTATAGCATTTAATACATCTTCAAGCGTTTGGAATGGAGAATCCTTCTTAACAACAATTGCACCATAGTCACGCGTTAATTGTGCTAAGGGTGTAGTGTCCTTGTAGCCAAATTTACTATTTCCTTCAGCTTTTTCATGATTAATAAGAATTGGCGGTGATTTAACCATTAACATATAATCATTGCTTGCTTCCTTTGTAGCAAATGTTGCCATAAAGGCAGCACCACCGCCGCCTGGCTTGTTTTCAACTTGAATTGATTTATTAATTAAACCTGTATCATTCATCGTTTTTGCTACTGCACGAGCTGTTAAATCCCAACCACCCCCCGCCCCTGATGGAGCAACAATGGTAATATTACTTTTCGGATAATTATTTGCTTTTTTTCCTTCTGCTGTTTCTCCATTTGATGATGAACAGCCAACTAAACTAGTAAATAGTAAGCCAGCTATCATAACTTTTGAAATCTTCCTCCACATAAAAATCCCCCTTAAAAATAAAATGATAGCGCTATCATTCGAGCGCTATCATAACTATAACTTATATCAGAATTGTGAAAATATTGTGGTGATATTGTGGATTAACGTCATTTTGTTCATAAAGTTTATGAGAAAATAAAGTATCGCCGTTCAGGACGACCAACTGTGCCATAAGTTAGTTCGATATAGGCCTGCTTTTGTGTGACTAAAAATTCTAAATAGCGGCGAGCAGTGGAACGACTAACACCAATATTTTTTCCTAACAGTTCAGCTGTACTACCATCTTTCCTTGTGCTTAAATAGTTGATGACATGATTCATCGTTGTTAGATCAATGCCCTTTGGTAATAGTAGCTGTGTATCCTCTGGGATGGATGAAGCAGTTTTGGGCCAAAGGCATTGAATTTTTTCTTGTGTAAATTTCTCATTATTTTGCAGGAGTAGATGCTTGAAACGGAATTTTTCTATACTTTCTTTTAGTTGATCGAATGTAAATGGCTTTAAAATATAGTCAGTAACATTTTTACGATACGCTTTTTGTACAATATGAGCCTCCGTGGCTGCGGTAATCAAAATAATGCTACTGGTTGGGCTCATTTTTTTGATTTTATCAATTAGATCCACGCCAAGTATATCTGGTAAAAATACATCGAGTAATATTAGCTGTGGTGCAAATGATTGAAGCCAGTCTAAAGCTTCTTCTCCAGTATTTGCACACGCAATTACTGTAAATCCTTCAATTTTCTCTAAAAAACGACGATGTACGTCTGCTACACGTACATCGTCTTCAATTACTAGCACTTCAATATCAGTCATTGTTAATAGTCCCCCTTTTACTAATAGAAATGATAAATAGGGCACCTCCTAAATCGCCTTCCCCAAGAGCGAGTGTGCCGTTTAAATCATGGATGCTAGAAATTACTTTCTTTAACCCATAGCCTCGATGCTTCCTATCTTTAGTTGAGATATTTTCTGAAAATAATACATCTAGTTTTTCTTGTGCTATGCCATTGCCAGAATCCTCGACCTCAAAGATGATTTCCTCTCCATTATCAAAGATAAAAAGCCTTACAATTGGCTGTTGCTCCTTATTTCTTTCGACCTCCTCAAAAGCATTGGTTAGTAAATTGCCCATAATCGAAATAATAAGGCCTTTTTCGATATTTTCAGGGAAGGTTTCTAAATAACTATCTTCATCAAATATTAGTTGAATCTTTAATTCACGAGCACGATTAAAAAATCCGATAATTAAACCATTTAAGAATGGGTCTTTTACACGATTTGTAATAAATTGTGTTAACGACGAATGTCCTTGTACCTCATTATGAATAATTGTTAAAGCTTCCTCGGATGCATTTAATTGAATAAGACCAGAAATGGTATAAAGGATATTATTAAACTCATGTGTTTGTGCACGTAAAGCTTCTGTATATTGTTTTACTTGTGATAATTCAATCGCCATTTGCTCAATTTCTGATTGTAGCCGGAAACTTGCTACAGCACCGACAATTTTACCATTCACTCTCATAGGAACACGGTTAACGATAATTTCATCACCGTTGATAATCATTAATTTATCAAGCTGTTTCTCACCATTCATTAATACATTTAGTAGGTGTGTATTTGGGATATGTTGCTTAATATTATGTCCAATAATCGAAGCAGAATCGGGTAAATTTAAGATATTGGCGGCGGCATTGTTTAATGTTGTAATTTTGCCTTTATCGTTGATCGTAATAATAGCTTCTCGTACTGATTCTATTAAAGTATTTTTTTCTGTTAATAGATTGGCAATTTCATTTGGCTCCAGATTAAAAATTTGCTTTTTAATATTACGGGATAAAATAATAGAGCCAATAATACCGATGGTGAGTGCAATAATGATTGTATAAAAAATGTTATCCAAGTATAAAAAATATAAGTTATCCAATTCACTTGTTAAATAGCCAATTGACACAACGCCTAAAATCGCTCCATTCGTATCAAAGATAGGCGCTTTCCCACGTATAGATTGTCCCATTGAACCATCGGCGATTGAAATATAAGATTCACCGTTGATCAATGCTCTGTCATTATCATCACCTACCATGGATTTGCCAATACGGTCGGCGAGAGGGTGGGTGTAGCGAATGCCATTTTTATCACCGATTACAACATAAGTAGCTTTTGCAGCAACCATAATATCATTGCTAATTTTTTGCAGACTTTCTGATGGGTTGTCGGTGTGAAAGGCTTCTATTACGTCGCCCCTACTAGCAGTTGTTTCCGCCAAATAAAGCGCTCGATTACCAATTTGTGTTTGCAGTGCATCAGAAATTGTTATGTAGAAGAGTAGACCAGCTAAAGTGACAATAAGAAATATTAAAAAGCTGCTGTAATAAGAAATGCGAGTTTGAAGTTTTAATGTTTTAAAGATAATAGAAGATCCCACCTTATTGTGTATTCTGGAGACTTATATTATTGTTTGAAAAATGAGTATCTTTTGTAATTTCAGATTATATATAAAAATTCTGGAATTTGCTAGCTAGTGAATAAAGAAAAGGGGATGAATAGAGGATATTTTTCATTGGTAAAAAAAGCTATTTGAATAGTCCTTAGTGACAATTCACCCTAAATATCGATTAAAAATTGTATATGTAAAAACTTAGAATCATTTTTAGTCTTTTTGTAACTGATTATTATTTTTCTAAAATTACAATAGACAGAAAATTCCTACAGATGTAGAATGAACGATATAGGGGGTGAAAAGTGGCGAAATGTTGAACGAAAATTTTGCTACAATTTTGTTGCGAGTTGCTCGAATCATTTTTCAAATTGGCATACTGACCATTTTTTATTATATGGGGGTAGGGATTGTTACTTATTTACACATACCGCTTCCAGGGAGTGTCATTGGATTACTGTTATTGGTACTTTCACTCATTTTTAAAATCATTAAGGTTGAATATATTCAAGATGGCGCAAGTTTTTTAATTGGCGTTTTAACGTTGTTTTTCATACCGGCAACAGTGGGTGTTATTGATTACCCAGAACTCATGTCAATTACTGGCTTGCTTATAATTCTAGCCGTTATTGCTAGTACATTAATCTCTATTTATGTCACAGGTTTACTGACGCAAATAATTGAGAAGAAAGAATTAAAGAAAAAAGAAGGAACAGAATCTATTGTTGAAGAAGGGAAGGGTGAGTTAACGGTTGATTGAAGCAATTGTTGTCCTGAGCACTATTATTATGTTCATATTATTTACGAAGCTTTATCAGCGATATCCACATCCTATTATGATTCCTTTAGTTACGACTACCGTCGTTAGTGCAGTGATTTTACTAGTTTTTAAAATCCCCTATGCTACATATATGGTAGGTGGAGAATGGCTTCAGAAAATGCTTGGGCCAGCTGTAGTTGCACTTGCCTATCCTCTTTATAATCAGCGGGCAATTATTATCAAATATAAATATTCTATTTTATCAGGACTCATCATCGGCATGGTGACAGGATTAATAACTATTTTTTTATTGTTAAGATCGATTGGTGTAAAATCTAGCTGGATGCTGACAGCCTTGCCTAAATCTCTAACAACGCCTGTTGGGATGCAGGTCAGCGAAACAATCGGTGGTATCCCGCCATTAACAGCTGTTTTTGTGATGATAGCAGGGTTTGTAGGGGCTATTATAGGCCCATTAGTTATTAAATATGGCAAAATCGACTCGGCGGTTAGTAGAGGGGTCGCAGTGGGGAGTGCCTCTCATGGTGTAGGACTTGTGAAATTAAGGGAATATGGAGAACAGGAATTATCAGTTGGTTCATTATCGATGGGCCTAACGGCTATTATTGGGGCTTTTTTCTGTCCATTATTTGTGTATTTATTTTTATAAAGAATTCTCATTTTAGGAGTTGTCTCAAATGGTTTGAGACAACTCATTTATTTTTTCTCAATAATGAATTGAATAGTATGGGCTAGTCCAGTGTGTAACGTCCCTTCATGGCGTATTTGCTCTCCTGTGAAAAAATGGATAATTTTGTGAGACTGACACCATTGCAGGACATGAATGGGGTCATATAAAAAATCGAGCTGCTGTGGACCACCAGACGCATAGGGGAGCTGATAAATAGAATATAATTCCATCATGATCCGCCCACCTTGCTTGACTGAATCGATAATCTTTTGGATGACAGCCTGCTGTTGTTGTAATTGAAAATGACCAAAAATCATAATAGCCGCATCATATTTCTCCACAGGTAGGTCATCCAGTAGTAGATCAGTTAGCATAGTTTGAACTGACACATAATGTTTCTGTGCTAATTGTTCTGTTTTCGTAAGACCACTTTGTGCATAATCATAGGCAGTGACAGTATGGCCCATTGAGGCTAAAAAAACAGCATTGCGTCCTTCACCTTCTGCATAGGCTGCGATATTAGGGCATTCTTTTAAATAATTTACATAATCTTTAATAAAGGCATTTGGTTGTTCACCATAAACGTATTCAGATCCTAGAAAACGTCGATTCCATGTATTCATGAATCCATTCCTCCTTTTCTATATTGTAGATAATGTGCATTCGTTATTCTAACTTTTAGCTTATAAAAGCTAATAATAAATTCTGGCTTCTAAGTTAATTGTGATCTATTATGTAATAATAATTAGGAGGTAAATTTTCTGGGTGATTTGGAAAATTGTTTACAGAAATTAAGGGAACAACATCACTATACTCAGGATGAAGTGGCAGAGTACTTACAGATTTCACCGCAGGTTGTGTCTAAATAGAAATTAGGAAAAGGTTATCCTGATATAGATAATTTCATTAAGTAAAGTGAACTGTTTCAAATTTCCTTAGATGAACTGAATAAAATAGTTGGCGACTTTTTTATGGCATTCTTGGTGGTTAGCCTTTCCGATTTTAGCGATCGCAACCTCTGCTTTTTATAAATAATGAAAAAGCTAGCTCTCCTTGAAGAGCTAGCTTTTAAGATTAAATAATAGGTTTTCTTTCTTTTATAACACGAATCGTTTTTAATGTTGTATCCTCTGGTCCTTGAACTGGTAACCCCGCCTCAATATTCATTTGAATATAAAGTATATTTTCTTGAGTAATTATTTCCCCGGGAATAAAAATTGGAATTCCAGGAGGATATACCATAATAAATTCTGCACAAATACAGTTATCTGCTTCAGCAAGTGGAACTACCTCAGTATCAGCATAAAAAGCATCACGGGGTGACATAGCAAGCGCTGGAATATCTGGGACATTAACTACAGCCTCTGTGATAGCAGCTTCCGAATCAAATGCTTTTGACATACGAGATAATGCATTTACTAAAAGATTAATTTCTTTTTTCGTATCTCCTAATGTCACTAAGCATAAAATATTATAAAGGTCAGACAATTCTACTTCGATATTGGCATTATAACGTAACCATTCCTCAGCTCGATGCCCAGAAATACCCAAATCTTTGACACTTATAAGAAGCTTTAAAGGGTCCATATCATAAGTAGCAGATGAATGTAATTTCTCCTTGCCTGCACATTTTAAGTGTGGGATTTGGTTAATTCGTTTACGTGCATCCTTTGCTAAACGTAGTGCATCGTCAATTAAATCATATCCATGAATCGCTAATTGACGTCGAGCTGTGTCAAGGGAAGCGAGCAATGGATAGGATGTTGATGTCGTTGTTAGCATAGAAAAAACAGCTTGTACACGTTTTGCTGAAACGAGTCCTTCTCGAACATTCAAAATGGATGTTTGTGTCATTGAACCACCAAGCTTATGAACACTTGTAGCAGCCATATCAGCACCTGCCTCCATTGCTGAATAAGGAAGGTCATCATGGAATTTAATGTGTACACCATGGGCTTCATCTACTACTACAGGTATATCACGGCTATGAGTGATTTCGACAATACGTTTTAAATCTGCTGTGAAGCCATAATAAGTTGGATTAATAACTAGCACAGCTTTTGTATCAGGATAAGCATTTAACGCTTTTTCGACAGCTTCAGGGGATATGCCATGAGAAATCCCGTATTCACTATCGACTTCAGGATGAATAAAAATAGGAATGGCACCAGCGAAAACGATCGCCGACATAATAGATTTATGGACATTCCGTGGCACTAGAATCTTATCGCCTGGACCAACGACGGTCAGAATCATCGTCATGATGGCGCCACTAGTACCTTGAACGGAAAAGAATGTATGATCAGCACCAAAAGCTTCTGCTGCAAGATTTTGCGCTTCTTTAATAGCACCCTTTGGTGAATGTAAATCGTCTAGTGGAGCAATATTAATTAAATCAATTGATAAAACGTTGTCGCCGACGAATTCTCGGAAAGCAGGGTCCATCCCTTGCCCTTTCTTATGGCCTGGAATATGGAACTGAATGGGATGTCTGTTCCGATGTTTAAGTAATACGTCGAACAATGGAGTCTCTAGTTGTGACAACGCAGGTACCACCTCACTTTTAATTATCTAAGAAAACAAATGAATTATAGCACCTAACGACACGAAAAAATAGACTTTTCATAAAAAATAAAAGGATTTTTTAAGGATATCGAGAAATTAATACCGAATGAAAGGGGAGGTATTATGAGTTGGAATACACGGGTGACAGAGCTTTTACAAGTAAAATACCCAATTATTCAAGGTGGTTTAGCGTATTTAGCCTATGCTGATTTAGCTGCAGCAGTGTCGAATGCTGGAGGGTTAGGTCAAATAACAGCAATGAGTTTACGAAGCCCTGACTTATTGCGAGCAGAGATTCATAAAGTACGAACATTAACAGATAAGCCTTTTGGCGTAAACTTTGCTATTGGTATGCATGGTACAGGCTATGAGGAAATGGTTCTCGTTGCAGTGGAAGAAGAAGTACCTGTTGTGACGATGACTGGAGGTAATCCTGCACCCATTTTTGATTTATTAGCAGGTACAGATATAAAAAAAATGGTACTGGTAGCTGCACGTAGACAAGCACAAAAAGCTGAGCAGCTTGGAGCAGATGCTGTAATGGTTGTTGGACAAGAGGGTGGCGGACATCTTGGAAGAGATGATGTAGGTACGATGGTGCTCGTCCCACAGGTTGTTGATAGTGTAAAAATCCCAGTTATTGCTTCAGGGGGAATTGGCGATGGCCGAGGCTGGATGGCTGCCCATGCATTGGGAGCTGAAGGAATTGAAATGGGTACTCGCTTTATTGCAACTAAAGAATGTGTTGATGCTTCTGCAGCTTATAAAGAGGCACTAATAGCAAGCACAGAGGCTGATACAACGATTATAAAACGTTCTATTGGTGCACCTGCTCGTGCTTTACGAAATGAGTTTACGGCAAAAATTTTAGATATTGAGAAAAAAGAGCCAACCTATGAAGCGTTAAAGGAATATATAAGTGGTTCAGCGAATAAGCGTTTTATTTATGATGGTGAACAAAAGCAAGGCTTTGGTTGGGCTGGACAAGTAACAGGGATGATTCATGATATTCCAACCGTTGAGGAATTAATCAATCGAATGGTTGCAGAAGCGGAAAGTATCCGGTTAAAATGGGGGCAATAATGTAAAGGTGGTTTTGTCGAATGGAATATTCTTATCCGTTTTCAACAGATTGGTCTACAGAGGAGATTGTGGATGTTGTTCAATTTTTTGAAGGAATTGAACAAGCTCATGAAAAGGGCATCAAGCGTGAGGTTATGATGGCTAAATATCGCCGCTTTAAGGAAATTGTTCCTTCACAGGCTGAGGAAAAAACAATCTTTCGTGAATTTGAAGAAGCGAGTGGCTATATTAGCTATCCTGTTGTTAAACAAACAAAAGAAGCCGCAGATGGTACAATTATAAAAATAGTCCCTAAAAAAAATCGATAAGAAAGCGGATGTGAGAAAAACTCACATCCGCTTTTTATTTTAGGGTGTTAAAAAACGACATTTGGCATACACTACTTCAACAAATAACATTAGGTTAAAGCTTATTTTAGGTCCTTCCCAACGATGACATTGTAAAAAGGTAGCAGGCTGTTGAATGTTTGTTCCGTTAACTGGTGGAATTCACTGGCAGTTAATTTTGTTGCTTGGTCTTTTGGAATATGACGACCAATTAAAAACTCACCTTTTTTTACATCTCGCAGACGTAAGAGCAATTCCTTAAGCTTGTCTTCTTTCGCCTCTTCAAGTGAAATGGCCTCTGGGGACATATGATCACCAGACACAATAAAGTCATCAGATAGCTGCTCAAATAAGGATGGATGAGCGAGTAAACGTTCTGCCATTACATTTTTTTGAGGAGCTTCATAAATAATAGCTAAGACGATGAATAAATGTGAGTGCCATAGACCAATCTGAAAGTGAGGCAATGATTTATAACCTCTTTTATACGGGGCGAAGGCAACCCAACTATCTTGTGGAGGGTTGACAGTTCTTCGAGCGTGTTTGGCAACATGAGGAAAGAATTCTTCACCTAGCTTGCTTGAGAAATAGGTGGCAAAATCATCACCAAGCTGATGGAATTTTGGGCGTACATGATCGTTTAATGCATTCATCCTTTGTTCTAAACCGTCTATTTTAAAAACATTAAAATCTTTGTTTGTCCACTTTATTTTAGGCAATTTTATTTTACTCCTTTC
This sequence comes from Lysinibacillus sp. F12, assembly GCF_057773605.1. Taxonomy (NCBI): domain Bacteria; kingdom Bacillati; phylum Bacillota; class Bacilli; order Caryophanales; family Bacillaceae; genus Lysinibacillus; species Lysinibacillus sp. F12. Next base: position 1,158,812 of record NZ_JBYMLP010000001.1, on the reverse strand, counting down.
GTTTTATAAGGTTTATTTTACGCTGATTTTGGGAAAAAATCTTATAACAAGAACTATATCGAATTAGAAAAGTTTTTGTAAAAAAATTTAAAAAAGGAAGTGTTTTTATGAAACCAATCGTAAAAATTATACGTAAAGTTGACATTGAAAAGCAATATGAACACATTTTACAATTGGAATTAGATTATGAATTAGCTTCGCTGTTTGCAGCGATGAATGAAAAAAACGAAATTGAAATTGAAAAAAGTAAAAAACGTCTTGGAGAAATCCAGATGGAACTTGAAAGCTTGCACGCCTATGCGTAATCAAAATCTTATACCCATTTAAAAAATCACTTGCTGAATATTCCGACAGCAGGTGATTTTTATTGTGACAAAGGGTAAAATAGATACTATATTAAGCGAAATGAATTTCAGTAATTCTGGAAATTCATGTTTTATATCGCTATAAAGACATTGTAAAGAGATGGAACAGATGAAACTAAATGAATAAAGAGTGAGGAAAGAAAAGGCTTTTTCTTATATTCGAAGGGTGGGTTTTAATTGGATTTACAACAAATAGATGAATTTGCGAAAAGTATAATCTTTGAAGCTGGAAGGCGTATTCGAAAAGCCTTCTCGTATAATTTAGTCATTGAGACAAAATCAGGTGCCAATGACCTGGTAACAAATATTGACCGAGAGACTGAGTTATTTTTTATCGACCAAATTAAAGCTTTTAATCCAGCCCACAAAATTTTAGGCGAAGAAGGAATGGGAGAAAAGGTAGAGTCATTAGATGGTGTAGTTTGGATTATTGATCCAATAGATGGCACAATGAATTTTGTCAAACAACATCGTCACTTTATGATTTCAATAGGTATTTTTATTAATGGGGTAGGCAAGTTAGGGTACATATTTGATGTCATGCGTGAAGATTTATTTTATGCGATTGAAGGCCAAGGCGCATGGTATAACGATTCTCCATTGCGGAAACTTCAATCCGTTACGATGGAGGAATCAGTCATCGGCATCAATGCACATTGGGTAGCACCTAATCGACATATTCATCATGAAAAGGTCATTGAAATGGTCCGCAAAGTTAGGGGCACGCGTTCCTATGGCTCAGCTTGTATGGAAATCGCATTTGTTGTTAGTGGGAAGTTGGATGCTTACGTTTCCATGCGCCTATCACCGTGGGATATAGCAGGTGGTACCATTATTGCTCAAGAGGTTGGGGCCATTGCCACAAATTTGCATGGAGAGGGCTTTGACTTCTTGCATCAAGACACTTTTATTATCGCTAATCCTTCCATTCATAGAGAATTATTGGAAAAATATATTGTACCTTATGAATAAAAAGGAGCCGTCTAGTTACTAGACAGCTCCTTTTTTTAACTAAAGTAAACCTTGCATACGTAGTTTACGCTTCATTTTAAAGGCTGTCATGAAAATGACACAAGTAGCGACAATACCTGCTATTGCACCAAGTACACTACTAGCCGCCACTGAATAGCCAATTGAACACATTGCTAAAACAGCTGCTAATGCATAAATAGCCATTACGAATTTTGCACGATTCATAGCCTAGCCTCCTATATAAAAAATTTATCAATCAAATATATTTTTTAGAATGATGGAAATTCTAATAAGGACATTTCTATCCTTCTTGTGCTATAATATCACAGTTAAACATTCGAAAAAAGAATATGGAGTGGAATAATGACAAACTTACGTCAAGATCTTCGCAATATCGCAATAATCGCCCACGTTGACCATGGTAAAACTACCTTAGTCGACCAATTACTAAAACAATCAGGTACATTCCGTTCAAACGAACGTGTTGAAGAACGTGCAATGGACTCTAATGATATTGAACGCGAACGTGGTATTACGATTTTAGCTAAAAATACAGCAGTAAACTATGAAGGAACTCGTATCAACATCCTTGATACGCCTGGACACGCTGACTTTGGTGGTGAGGTAGAACGTATTTTAAAAATGGTAGACGGCGTTTTACTAGTTGTCGATGCGTATGAAGGTTGTATGCCTCAAACACGTTTCGTATTAAAAAAAGCATTAGAACAACGTCTAACACCAATCGTTGTTGTTAATAAAGTAGACAAAGACTCAGCTCGTCCACTAGAAGTAGTAGATGAAGTACTTGAATTATTTATCGAGCTAGGTGCAGATGACGATCAATTAGACTTCCCTGTAGTCTATGCTTCAGGTGTAAATGGTACAGCTTCTTTAGACGCTGATCCATCTAAACAAGAAGAAAATATGAAATGTCTATTTGAAAAAGTTATTGAATCTATCCCAGCACCAGTTGATAACTCAGAAGACCCATTACAATTCCAAGTAGCTTTACTTGACTATAATGACTTCGTTGGACGTATCGGAATTGGCCGCGTATTCCGTGGAACAATTTCTGTAGGTCAACAAGTTGCACTGATGAAATTAGATGGTACAGTGAAAAACTTCCGTGTAACGAAGATCTTTGGTTTCTTCGGTTTAAAACGTGAAGAAGTAGAGACAGCAAAAGCTGGTGATTTAATCGCCGTTTCTGGTATGGAAGATATCAACGTAGGTGAAACAGTTTGTCCTGTTGAGCATCAAGAAGCGCTTACGCCATTACGTATCGATGAACCAACTTTACAAATGACATTCTTAGTAAACAACTCTCCATTTGCAGGTCGTGAAGGGAAATGGGTTACATCTCGTAAAGTAGAAGAGCGTTTACGTGCTCAATTACAAACGGACGTATCATTACGAGTTGAAGATACTGACTCTCCAGATGCTTGGACAGTTTCAGGTCGTGGTGAGCTTCACCTATCGATCCTTATCGAAAATATGCGTCGTGAAGGTTTTGAATTACAAGTATCAAAACCACAAGTAATCGTGCGTGAAATCGATGGTGTAAAATGTGAACCATTTGAGCGCGTTCAAATCGATGTACCGGAAGAAAATGTTGGTTCAATTATTGAATCTATTGGTACACGTAAAGGTGAAATGCTTGATATGGTGAATAACGGCAGTGGTCAAGTTCGTTTAACGTTCTTAGTACCGGCTCGTGGTTTGATCGGTTATACGACTGAATTCATGTCAATGACAAAAGGTTTTGGTATTATCAACCATACGTTTGATTGCTACCAACCATTACTACCAGGTAAAATTGGTGGACGTCACCAAGGTGTGCTAGTTTCTATGGAAACTGGTAAATCAACAACTTATGGTATGATGCAAATTGAAGATCGTGGTACACTGTTCTTGGAGCCAGGTACAGATATTTACGAAGGTATGATCGTTGGAGAAAATACTCGTGACGCTGATATCACTGTAAACATCACTAAAATGAAACAAAAAACAAACATTCGTTCAGCAAATAAAGACCAAACGAATGTTATTAAAAAACCACGTATTTTATCTTTAGAAGAAGCGCTTGAATACTTAGGTGATGATGAGTATTTAGAAATTACACCAGAATCTATTCGTCTGCGTAAAAAAATTCTAGATAAAAATGAACGTGAGAAAGCAGCGAAAAAATTACGTAACGCAGAACAATAATTTTCGCTGACATGAAAGGAAGAGGAGTCTTGGATATTAAGTCCGCTTTATTGGGTGAACTAAATGTTATTCAAGTTGCTGCACAGACAAGTTCCGAGGAAACAACAAGAGTTTTTGGAAGAATGGCGGGTATAACTAGATTTTTATACGAAAATTTACCAAGCTATGAAATTGCAGGCTATGTTGTATTTCTTCTTGTATTTGCACTTTCTGCCATTGTCTATAAGCTTGGCTTTGCCAAGAAATTAAAACTATCTCAAAACATTATTATTTATGCGTTCCTCTTTTTGGGTTGTATCATGCTAACATTCTTCGCTCTATTCTTGCCAATGATTGAGGGCTTGATTGTAGCCGCCTTAATTTTAATTGTTTATAAAACAAGATTATGGCGTGAAAAAAGAGAAGAGCAACAAGCTGCCAATCAATAAAAGGCAGTACGTATTATATATTTAGAGCTTTAATCGTTTATCAAAAAGCCTTAGCACAGTAGTTGCTAAGGCTTTTTTTATATAACTAAAAACTTCTTCAAAAAAATCCTATTGCATACCTAATGCTACACAATTACAAAATCAATATAAAATGGTTGGCACCGAATTCTTCAGATGTGAATAAGTTAATGTCGATAGGCTTATTTTCATCACATCAAGGAGGAAAGGGAATGCGTTGGCTTACAAAAGGTTTTCTAATAGGTGTCATTGCTTTGTTACTCCTTTCTTTGACAGCATGTAATAAAGCAGAGCTAGAAAAAGTCAAAGTTGGAGAAGTAACTCGTTCGATTTTTTATGCACCTCAATATGTAGCGCTTGAAAAAGGATTCTTCAAGGATGAGGGTCTTTCTGTAGAGCTACAAACGATAGCTGGTGGCGATAAAACTATGACGGCATTGCTGTCAGATGGTATTGATATTGCTTTAGTCGGGTCAGAAACTTCCATTTACGTCACATTACAAGGGGCGAATGATCCCATTCAGAATTTTGCTCAGTTAACCCAAACTGACGGTACTTTTTTAGTTGCAAGGGAAAAAATAAATAATTTTTCATGGGATCAATTGAAGGATTCTACATTTTTAGGGCAGCGTAAAGGGGGAATGCCGCAAATGGCAGGGGAATTCGTGTTGAAGAAGCATGGCATTGACCCTGTTAATGATTTAACCCTTATACAAAATATTGATTTTGCGAATATTGCTACAGCTTTTGCCTCGGGTACTGGTGATTATGTGCAGCTATTTGAACCAACAGCTAGCGTATTTGAAAAAGAGGGGAAAGGCTATATAGTAGCATCTTTCGGCACGGAGTCTGGTAATTTGCCTTATACGTCCTTTATGGCGAAAAGCAGTTATTTAAAGGATGATAAGAAGACAGTTCAAGCCTTTACAAATGCCTTGCAGCGAGCACAGGATTTTGTACAGCAAGAGAGTGCCGCTGAAGTGGCAAAAATTATTCAACCTTATTTTGAAAATGTAGATGTTGCGATTATTGAAACAGTAATCGAGCGTTATAAAGCACAAGGCTCTTATGCAACAGACCCAATCCTCGATGAGGGGGAGTGGGATAACTTGCAAACAATAATGGAGGAAGCAGGTGAACTTCCTCAACGTGTGGAGTATGAAAAACTTGTGAACACAACTTTTGCTAAAAAGGCTGCTGAGTAATGGAATTTTTACAGCTAGAGAATATTCACCATAGTTATTTTTCAAGCACCCAGGCAAAGGAAGTATTACGTGATATTAGCTTGGCCATTCGTGAAGGAGAGTTTGTGTCGTTTATCGGGCCTAGTGGCTGTGGCAAAACGACGTTATTATCAATAATCGCTGGTTTGTTTCCAGCAACAGAAGGCAAGGTCTATATAGATGGTGAGGAACTATCGGCATATAATCAATCAAGCATTGGCTATATGCTTCAGCAGGACTATTTATTTCCGTGGAAAACGATTGAAGAAAACGTTACTATTGGTTTGAAAATTATGGAGCGAAGCAATAATACGCATAAAGTAACGGCCAATGCTCTTTTGCAAGAAGTAGGATTACCAAATGTGGGAAACAATTATCCACGAGAATTATCAGGGGGTATGAGACAACGTGTGGCACTTGCTCGCACCTTAGCAGTAAATCCTAAAATTTTATTGTTAGATGAACCATTTTCAGCTCTTGATTATCAATCAAAATTAAAGCTTGAGGATTTAGTTGTAGAAACATTAAAGACCTATAGAAAGACAGCAATTCTTGTGACACATGATATTGGAGAGGCAATAGCTATGAGTGAGCGTGTCTTTTTATTTTCTGCCAATCCAGGGACATTGCATAAAGTGTTTGAAATACCTGAAGAACTTCGTGAATTGTCACCGTTTGAGGTAAGACAGCATCCGACCTATGCAGATGTATTCCAAATCATTTGGAAGGAGCTGGAGAGCCTTGGATAACACATTATTTAAACAATATCAGCAAATGCTGAAAAAAGAAAAACGCTTTGTACGGCTATATCAGCTTATTATTCTGCTTCTTTTCTTTGGAGGTTGGGAGCTGCTTTCTAGATTAGAATGGATTGACCGTTTAATTTTTAGTTCACCGACACAAGTTTGGCATACATTTATCGAAAAAGTAATTGATGGAACTTTAACATTGCATGTTGGTGTGACATTAATGGAAACGGTTATTGGCTTTATTGCTGGGACTTTACTGGGGACGCTCATAGCTATCCTATTGTGGTGGTCACCATTTCTATCGAAGGTACTCGACCCTTATTTAGTTATTTTAAATGCGATGCCAAAAGTGGCGCTAGGACCTATTCTTATTGTTGCACTAGGCCCGGGTTATTTTTCCATCATTGCGATGGGGGCTTTAATTTCCATTATTATTACGACCATCGTAGTATATACGGCCTTTAAAGGTGTTGATCCGAATTACAGTAAAGTCCTACAAACATTCGGTGCAACTAGGTGGCAAATCTTTCGAGAAGTCATCTTACCAGCATCCTTTCCGACCATAATTTCAACCTTGAAGGTGAATGTGGGACTATCGTGGGTTGGGGTTATTGTTGGTGAGTTTTTAGTTGCCTCTAAAGGTCTTGGCTATTTAATTATCTACGGCTTCCAAGTGTTTAATTTTAACCTTGTGCTCATGTCCTTGCTTATCATTGCATTTTTTGCAACGATTATGTATCAGGTGGTTGAGTTGATAGAAAAGTCGGTTATTAAAAATAATGGCTAATATAGTAAAGAGGTGTCTCCTATGGGAGGCACCTCTTTTTGGTTTTATACATTAAAATTCTTTATCCATTTGTGGTGAAGTTCTATAAAAACGGAAATTACCTGTTTCTAAACGTGCAACCGTATTTTCTTTAATACGATCATGGCAATTGTCACACATATAAGTATGGATTGGACGATTACGTAATTTTTTAGCTAAAGGTAAATTATCGTCTATATTTTGAATCGTATCGCAAATTACGCATTTTACGCGCATTGCATTCCCCCCTATTCAGCGCGAATGGCTAATACGTTTTTAATAGGATTGTCAAGATTTGAACCATCTCTCATTAATACATGGATAGGACCATCCTCTAAGAGTGGTTTGCCATCTTGGCTATATTTTAAAATAAGTTTATAGGCTTCTTCAATAGAAAAAGGATATTCCTGACCATTTTCACATTCAAAGATAATCTTTGTTGCTTCAGGTTTAATTTCAGCATTTTTCAAGAAATGACCTAATTCAATACCAAATGTGCCTGTTTCCATTCCTTTACGGTCAAATTTACGCTCTGATTTTAATGTAGGTGGAAATGTAGCTCCTTCCATAATCTCACGAGACCAGTGAGCACCAACTTCACGCATATATTTGATGTCTGAATCTTCCTCAACATCTTGTGTCGTGAAATATGTTTTTAAATCTAATTTACGGTCATCGAAAATCCAAACAGTGGGATCTAATGTTAATTGATATGATACTGCGCCCTTGATAGGAATTATTGTTTCCATGATAGAAATCCTCCTCAAATCTTGTATATCCATGACATAGTATAACGCTAATGCCTAAAAATAATAAAGAAATAAAATTGGAATTCGGTATTTTCCAATGAAGACACTTGCATTTTTAACGACTAAAAGATAAACTTTATTAAGATAGAATCGAAGAAATATCAGATAATGGGGGCGTCCTCATGGATACGAAATCACAAACTTCTTTTCAAGAAAAGGCTTTGGAGCTTTTAATTGCTGATGCAGATAAGATTGCTCGCCTTATTCGAGTACAAATGGATCATTTAACAATGCCACAATGCCCTTTATATGAGGAAGTATTAGATACACAAATGTTCGGCCTGTCTCGTGAAATTGATTTTGCTGTGAAGCTAGGTCTGATTGAACGTGAAAAAGGCAAGGAAATTCTCGATTCACTCGAGAAAGAACTTTCTGTACTACACGATGCGTATACAGACAAATAAAAAGAAAAAACTCAAACGCTTTTTTGCGCTTTGAGTTTTTTTACTAGAACGAGGTTTTTCAGATGAAACAATACTTAAAACGATATGCACAAAATTTTGATTACCCCTTATTTTTTACTGTCCTATTATTGAGCTTATTTGGATTAATTATGATTTATAGTTCAAGTATGATGGTAGCTATTGTACGTGAAGGAGAAGCGCCTGATTACTTTTACCAAAAGCAAATCACCAATTTAATAGTTGCCTCTTTAGGTTTTATTGTGGCAGCATTTTTCCCTTATAAGCATTATGCGAATAAGAATATTATGATGATACTTACTATCATATTAGCTGTTCTATTTACTTGGCTAAAGGTAGCAGGGCATGGTGCAGAAGATGTAGGGTCACAAAGTTGGATACGTGTGCCTGGTTTAGGAAACTTTCAGCCATCTGAATATGCAAAACTATTTATAATTTTATATTTTGCAGCTGCTTTTTATCGCAAATCACAAAAATATACATTTGAAAAACTTCAACCGACGGAAATCTTTTATCCCATTTTTCTATGGATTCTAGTAGTGGCTGGTGTTGCATTTGAAACAGATTTAGGGGCAGTTATTATTTTATGTGGTATTGCCGTATCCGTCGTAGCTTCCAGTGGTATTCCCTTTAAAACCTTTTGGAAATTTTTTGGTGTATTGGCGGCATTCGGTGCTGCAATCCTTGGCATACTTTTGTTATTCAAGGGTGAACTATTAACTGATAACCGAAAAGGGCGAATTTTATCTTATTTAAATCCGTTCGAATATGAAAATGGTAGTGGTCACCAAGTGGCCAATAGCTATTATGCAATTGGTGGAGGCGGCTTAGAAGGAAGAGGACTTGGTCAATCCATTCAAAAATTAGGGTACCTACCTGAACCACAAACAGATTTTATTATGGCTATAATTATGGAAGAATTAGGGATATGGGGAGTTTTAATCGTCCTGACTGGTTTAGGGTTTATCGTGTATAAAGGTTTTTCTATTGCTTTGCGAACAAAGGATCCAATGGCACGCATGATTGCGGCAGGTATTGCGAGCTGGATAGGCTGGCAATCGTTTATAAATCTTGGGGGTGTAACTGGGTTAATCCCGTTAACCGGTGTAACGTTACCTTTTATAAGCTATGGCGGTACATCTATAATCATTCTATCTTTAGCAATGGGAATATTAATCAATGTTTCTATGTTTGAAAAGGTAGAGAGGAAAAAAACACAATCATAAAGGGGGATATCTATGGAATCAATCAACAAAATCCTTGTAGCCAATCGAGGAGAAATTGCAATTCGTATTTTCCGTGCTTGTACGGAGCTGAATATCCAAACTGTTGCTATCTATTCAAGAGAAGATAGTGGTGCTTTTCATCGCTTTAAAGCTGATGAAGCTTATTTAGTGGGAGCGGGCAAGAAACCAATTGATGCCTATTTAGATATTGAAGGTATTATTGCCATCGCAAAAGATGCAGATGTTGATGCGATTCATCCTGGGTATGGTTTTTTATCAGAAAACGTGGAATTTGCACGTCGCTGTGAAGAAGAGGGTATTATCTTTATTGGACCAACTTCTGAACATTTAGATATGTTTGGGGATAAGGTTAAAGCACGTTTGCAAGCCATTGCGGCTGACATTCCTGTTATTCCTGGTACAGATGGCCCTGTAGCCAATTTAGCAGAGGTAGAGGCATTTGCTAGCACTTTTGGCTATCCAATTATGATTAAGGCAGCGCTTGGCGGTGGTGGTCGTGGCATGCGTCTTGTGCATGCAGCCGAGGAGCTTGCTTCTGCCTATGAACGCGCAAAATCAGAAGCAAAAGCTGCTTTTGGCTCTGATGAGGTGTATGTTGAAAAGGCCATTATAAAACCAAAGCATATTGAAGTACAAATTATTGGTGATCAGCAAGGCAATATTGTGCATTTATATGAACGTGATTGTTCAATCCAACGTCGTCACCAAAAGGTAGTTGAGATTGCTCCTTCTAACTCGATTTCCGAAGAGCTAAGAAATCGTATTTGTGCTGCTGCTGTGAAAATAATGAAGAATGTCTCGTACATAAATGCAGGGACAGTGGAATTTTTAGTCGCAGGGGACGATTTTTATTTCATCGAGGTAAACCCTCGCATTCAAGTAGAACATACGATTACAGAAATGATTACAGGTGTAGATATTGTTCATACCCAAATTAAGGTAGCAGCAGGTTATAGCCTGTTCAGCGAAGAAATTCATATGCCAAAGCAAGAAGATATGCCAATGATCGGCTATGCAATTCAGGCTCGTGTAACAACAGAGGACCCTGCTAACGACTTTATGCCGGATACAGGAAAGTTAATGGTTTACCGCTCTAGTGGTGGTTTTGGAGTGCGTTTAGATGCCGGTAATGGTTTCCAAGGTGCTGTTGTCACACCATACTATGATTCCTTACTCGTAAAAATCTCTACATCTGGCATGAATTTTAAAGAAGCTGCTGCGAAAATGGACCGAAATTTAAAAGAATTCCGTATTCGTGGCGTCAAAACGAATATTCCGTTTTTAAATAATGTTGTGACACATGAGAAATTTTTATCCGGTGCCTTTGATACAAGCTTTATTGACACTACACCAGAGCTGTTCCATTTCCCAGTACGTCAAGACCGGGGGACAAAGCTGTTAAGCTATATCGGTAATGTAACGTTAAACGGATTCCCAGGTGTGGAAAAGCAATCAAAGCCCATTTTTGTTCAACCGAACATTCCTAAAATAGATCGTTTAATTGTGCCGCCAACCGGTACGAAACAAATTTTAGATACACAGGGAGCAGATGGCTTAGTGCAATGGATTTTAGCACAAGATGATGTGCTATTAACGGATACTACTTTCCGTGATGCTCATCAATCTCTTCTCGCTACTCGTGTACGCTCGCATGATATGTATCAAATTGCAGATGCAACAGCTCGTATGATGCATCAATTATTCTCTTTGGAAATGTGGGGCGGTGCTACGTTTGATGTGGCGTATCGCTTCTTAAAGGAGGACCCATGGGAGCGTTTAGCAAAACTACGTGAGCAAGTTCCAAACGTATTATTCCAAATGTTGTTGCGTGGTGCCAATGCTGTTGGTTACACGAACTATCCTGACAATTTAATCCGTGAATTTATCGCAGAATCAGCTGCATCGGGTATTGATGTGTTCCGTATTTTCGATAGCTTGAACTGGATTAAGGGAATGGAAGTAGCTATAGATGCAGCACGACAATCAGGGAAAATTGCGGAAGCGGCAATCTGCTATACTGGCGATATTCTGGATGATACTCGTGCGAAATATTCTGTGCAATATTATAAGGACATGGCCAAGGAACTTGAGGCATCTGGTGCTCATATTTTAGCTATTAAAGATATGGCTGGTTTACTGAAGCCAGAAGCAGCATATCGTTTAATTTCCGAATTAAAAGAGACGACAAGTCTGCCAATCCACTTGCATACCCATGACACTAGTGGTAATGGTATTTACTTATATGCAAAAGCCATTGAGGCAGGTGTAGATATCATTGATACAGCATTAGGGTCAATGGCAGGTCTCACATCTCAGCCAAGTGCAAACTCACTTTACTATGCCATGAAGGGCAGTAAACGTGAGCTCCGTGCAGACATCGATGCATTGGAAAGATTGTCTTATTATTGGGAAGATGTACGTAAATATTATAAGGATTTCGAAAGTGGCATGATTAGCCCACACTCTGAAATCTATGTACATGAGATGCCTGGAGGACAATATAGTAATCTACAACAACAGGCAAAAGCAGTGGGCCTTGGCGATCGCTGGGAAGAAGTTAAACGTATGTATTCCCGTGTGAACCTATTATTTGGGGACATTGTCAAAGTAACACCTTCCTCGAAGGTAGTAGGTGATATGGCACTCTTTATGGTACAAAATGACTTAGATGAAAATACTGTATTAACAAGGGGTCAAACGATTGATTTCCCAGACTCTGTTATTGAATTATTCCAAGGCTATCTAGGACAGCCACACGGCGGATTCCCTAAAGCATTGCAACAAGTAGTGCTAAAAGACCGTAAAGCTATTACAGTTCGACCTGGTGAATTATTAGAGCCTATTCAATTTGAACAATTGGAGGCAGTGCTAGAAGAAAAATTGAATCGTCCGGTTTCAAAAAAGGACGTATTGGCATATGCCCTTTATCCAAAAGTTTTTGAAGAGTATGCGAAAACGGCAGAATCTTTCGGTAATATTTCAGTTCTTGATACGCCTACATTCCTTTACGGCTTAAAGCTTGGTGAAATCATTGAAGTTGAAATCGAAAAAGGAAAAACGCTGATTATTAAACTGGTCTCTATCGGCGAACCGCAACATAATGGAACGCGTGTCCTGTACTTTGAGCTAAATGGTCAATCCCGTGAATTGGTCATTCAAGATATGACCGTGGAAGTAGATGGCAATCTGTCATTAAAGGCAGATCCAAGTAATCCAAATCAAATTGGTGCTACAATGCCTGGTACTGTATTGAAGGTCGTTGTGTCCAAAGGAAGTCCTGTAAAACGTGGTGATCATCTATTGATTACAGAGGCAATGAAAATGGAAACAACTGTCCAAGCACCAAAAGATGGTATCGTTAAAGAGGTTTATGCAAGTGCAGGAGATGCTATTTCAACAGGTGATTTGCTGATTGAAGTTGAATAACTGATAGTAATACAAGGTATGTAGATGCTTTTTTAATATCTGCATACCTTTTTTAATTGTAGAAATGAGAACAATTATATAGAATTTGATTAATTGATTAAGAGATGTTTGAGTAATCAATGAGATTTTATGGAAATTAATAAAAATACCTTTATTCAGGAAGCAAGGAAACAGCAAATTATTTGATGTAACTATAAGGACGTTCAGTGATATTGGCTATGTGAAGTCGAGTTTAGCCCAAATTGCAAATGTACTTTCATTAGCACAGCTTTAATTTCATATCATTTCGCAAAAACACATGTTGCGGATGATTCATTAGCTCATTTTATGGAGGGCATATCAAGAGATACACCCAGAAGGTAATACTGCGCTACTAGTACTGCTAATAACATTCCTTTTGATAAGTTGCCAGGTGATGGAGAAGATCTTTATTACAAGCCTTGAGCAATATATTAACTAAAGGAACAAGGTGAATATATTACATCTGTCCATGTTATGGTAAAACTTAATCAAGGATTGATTGGGGAGTACATGTTAAGAAGGATACCTCATCGAAGAGGTCATCAACATTAGCTGGACAGCTATGAAAGTAGAGGATACTAACCATGCCTAAAGCTTTATTTAATTGGATGTTTGTCATTGGTTTAATACTATTAGGTGGTCGTCTTGTAACAGTGATTTGTAGATATTTTGACATTCCATTTACATCATTCTTTAAAGACTACGCCCTAGTATCTATGATTATTTTAATAGTAGGGATTATAGGAACTGAATCTATGAAGAAACAACGATAAGAAAAAAAAAAGATTCGTTACAAATACTGTAACGAATCTTTTTTATTAAACTATTTCATTTTTTCATTGTAGTTACTACGAGCAACGAGCATGATCATGTAACATAATAGACCGAACAAGAGAGAAATTAATAATGAATGCATTAAAGCGACTGTTAAGTTCAGTTTAGTTAGGACTACTAACATACCAGCAATCACTTGTAAAAATACTATAGTAAAAGCAATGATCCAACCATAGTAAACCACACGTTGATTTTTATATTCTTTCACAGCGTGCCAAGTTATGTATGCAATCCAAATAAAAATAATAAGAACAGCTAAACGATGTCCCATTTGCACCCATTCGTACATGTTATTTGGAGATGCTAATGGTGTTTCGTTATAGCAAAATGGCCAGTCTGGGCAAATTAAGCTCGAATCTGTATGTCGAACTAACGCACCGGTATAAACGACCAAATAAGAATAAATTGTGACAGCAATTGTATGCCAACGTAACTTTTTACCAATAAATACGTTATCGGCATCAAATTTCCGATCGACTTCAAATACAATCATAGAGAGAAGCAGAACCGCGGCAAAGGAAATAAGAGAAATACCAAAATGAAGTGCTAAGATGAAATCACCTTGCCCCCATAGTACTTGAGCAGCTCCAATAAGAGCCTGCGCAATTAAGAAAAACATTGCTAAAAAACCTAAAAGTTTTACTTCACGAATATGTCCGAGCTTACGCCATGTCCAAACTGTTAACACAAGAATTGAAATAGATACGACTCCAGTAACAAGACGATGTGAGAATTCAATAAGGACTTCCGGTGTAATCTCCTTTGGAATAAGAGATCCATTACAATCAGGCCAGTTTCGACCACAGCCTAAGCCACTATCTGTTTTCGTAACGAGAGCCCCACCTAATAAAATAAGGAGCATCCCTACCGTAGCGGCAACAGCAAACCACTTTAAATATCTATTGTGTTGCATAAAATGAGTCACCTACTTTATCTATCAACATTACAAGAACGTAATGTTTCTGCTACTAGATAATATCGAAAATACGTTTAAAAAACAACTTGTAAAGGGAAGGGAGTACTAGATGTCGATTCCATTTCACAAATTGTTCATAATTTCGTGCTTTAACCTTCACAATTCATTTTAGAAAATGATTTACTATAGATATGTTGTTTTTAATTATATTTCTAGACAAAACTAATTTTTACAACTTCATCTAAATTTCACTTAATGTCTAGAAATCAATCGCAAATTTCGCTATAGTTATTGTTAGCGGAATATGCTTACAAAAATGAAAGGAGAGGTAGTATGTCAAACGGTCGTACGCTGGCGGCTACTAGAAATACTGGTCCAGAAACAACATCAGTTGTAAAAGATTTCTTAGCACTAATAAAAATTGGCATTGTAAACTCGAATCTTGTCACAACGTTTACAGGGATGTGGCTGGCTTTTCAATTTACTAGTAGACACTTCTTGCAAGAACTGGATGTCATCTTATTCACCATGCTGGGTGCGGCATTAATCATTGGTGGCTCAGGTGCAATGAATAACTTTATTGATCAAGATATAGATCCGATCATGAAAAGAACGAAGGCAAGACCGACAGTGACTGGCAGATTCAAGCCAAATTTTGTATTGACCATTGCCCTCTCATTTTTAATTGTAGGTGAAATTTTGTTATTTGCGGCATCGTTTGCAGCCGGCATGTGGGGACTAGCAGGAATATTTGCTTATGTCGTTCTGTATTCAATGTGGTCAAAGAGAAAGCATGTTAGTAACACGGTTGTAGGAAGCATTTCAGGGGCTATTCCTCCTATTATTGGATTCGCAGCAGTTGAGCCTGCTTTAGGTCCAGGAGCACTTGCCTTATTTCTAATTATGTTTGCATGGCAACCACCACATTTCTACGCGCTTGCTATGAAACGTACAGAGGAATATCGTGCAGCTAAAATACCAATGCTACCAGTTGTAAAGGGATTTAAACGTACAAAGTACTCAATGTTATTCTGGATTCTTTTATTATTACCGTTACCTTTCCTTTTACCGGAGCTTGGAATTGGCTTTTTAACTCTTGCTACTGCATTGAACTTGGGTTGGTTAATACTAGCTCTGAAAGGCTTTACAGCAAAAGATGATATGAAATGGGCAAACAGAATGTTTATTTATTCATTGAATCATATGACCATACTATTTGTATCCATCATAATATTTGCGGTGTTTAGCTAAATTTAGGAATTCTTTCTTTTTTAAAAGAATTCATATAGACAGAACTAATGTCCTATGTACACATGAAAATACAACAAAGAAAGAGGGGTTTAATTAAGCTATGATGAAAGGGCTTAAAAAATGGCGTCTTTTTTCACTTCTAGCAGTGATGATGGTTTTCCTTTCAGGTTGTGGTGAAGATTATCTTTCTACACTAAAACCATCTGGAGAAGTAGGTAAACAACAATTAAATTTATTACTGTTAACTACTGTAATTATGACGCTAGTAGTGGTAATAGTATCCGTTATTTATTTACTTGCATTCCTGAAATACCGTCGTTCACGCGTTGGTGAAAATGTTATCCCTAAGCAAGTAGAGGGTAGTCATACGTTAGAAGTGATTTGGACAGTTATACCAATTATTCTATTATTAATTATCGCTGTACCAGTTGTTACAACTACTTATAAATTTGCAGATGTTGCTGCAATGGATGAGGTAGATGAAGAGGGGAACAAAACTGCCCTAACAATCAATGTAACAGCAAAATTGTACTGGTGGGAGTTCGAATATCCTAACCAAGGTATTATAACGGCTCAAGAGCTAGTAGTACCAACAGGTGAAAAAGTTTACTTTAATTTAAAAGCTGCCGATGTTAAGCACTCATTCTGGATTCCTGCTGTAGGCGGTAAAATGGATACAAACGTAGAAAACTTAAACAAATTCTATTTAGTATTTGATAAAGAATCTAAAGACCTAAAAGATGGCGTATTTTATGGTAAATGTGCTGAATTATGTGGACCTTCACATGCTTTAATGGACTTTAAAGTAAAAGCTTTAAGCCCAGATGCATTTGACGCATGGGTTGATGCAATGAAAGCAACAGAAGGACAGACTGCTGACAAAGCATCATCAGATCTTGGCGAAGCAACTTTTGCTAACAGCTGCTTAGGCTGTCATGCTATCTCTGGTTCAGGAGCAGGCGGTACACCAGGTCCAAACTTAACTACGTTTGGTGACCGTAACCGTGTTGCTGGTTTCTTAGAACACAATGAAGAAAACTTAAAAGCTTGGATTAAAAACCCTGAGGAATTTAAACCAGGTAACTTGATGATGAATGCTGAAGGTACTGCACCTATATACGGCAATTTATCTGACGAAGAAATTGAAGCTCTTGCAACTTATATCATGGGCTTATCAGTTGAAAAATAATTTCCGTTCTATGTAACAAATTTTGAGGGAGGTAAAAGTTGTGAGCTCATACACACAGAAAAAGGGCTTTGGAGCAACTGTCTGGGATTACATTACTACTGTTGACCATAAAAAGTTAGCAGTTATGTATTTATTAGCCGGTACATTGTTCTTCGCTATCGCTGGTTTTGAAGCGTTATTAATGCGTATTCAGTTAATGAAACCAAATAACGATTTCGTGTCAGCTGGTTTTTTCAATGAATTATTAACAATGCACGGAACAACGATGTTATTCCTAGCTGCTACTCCATTACTATTCGCATTTATGAACATGCTTGTACCATTACAAATTGGTGCACGTGACGTTGCATTCCCGTTCCTTAACTCATTAGGGTTCTGGTTATTCTTCCTAGGTGCAGTATTCCTTCACCTGTCATTCTTTATGGGTGGCGCTCCTGATGCGGGCTGGACTTCTTATGCATCACTATCTTTATATTCTCCAGGGCATGGTATTGACTTCTATGTACTTGGTTTACAGATTTCAGGTGCAGGTACGTTAATTTCGGGTCTTAACTTTATCGTTACGATTATCACGATGCGTGCTCCTGGTATGACATTCATGCGTATGCCATTATTCACATGGACAGCTCTTGTATCAAGTGCATTAATTTTATTCGCATTCCCTCCATTAACAATTGGTTTATTAATGATGTTATTTGACCGTATGTTCGGTGGTAACTTCTTTGACCATACAATGGGTGGTAACACAGTTATTTGGGAACACTTATTCTGGATCTTCGGACACCCAGAAGTATATATCTTAGTATTACCTGCGTTCGGATTATTCTCTGAGATTATCCCAGCGTTCTCTCGTAAACGTTTATTCGGATACTCTTCAATGGTATTCGCAACAATTTTAATCGGTTTCTTAGGGTTCATGGTTTGGGCCCACCATATGTTTACAGTTGGTCTTGGACCAACAGCAAACGCTATCTTCGCCGTTGCAACAATGGCAATTGCCGTTCCAACAGGTATGAAGGTATTCAACTGGATCCTAACGATTTGGGGTGGATCTATTAAAGTTACAACACCAATGCTTTATGCACTTGGTTTCATTCCGTCATTCGTTGCGGGTGGTGTTACAGGGGTAATGCAAGCATCTGCACCTCTTGACTACCAATTACATGATTCTTACTTTATCGTAGCTCACTTCCACTACGTAATCGTTGGTGGTATCGTTACTGCATTATTTGGTTCAGCACATTTCTACTGGCCAATTTTCTTCAACCGTATGTTAAACGAAACGCTTGGTAAAATTACTTTCTGGATATTCTTTATCGGATTCCATTTAACGTTCTTCGTTCAACACTTCCTTGGTTTAATGGGTATGCCACGTCGTGTATTCACTTACATGGAAGGTCAAGGTTGGGATCAATTCAACTATATCTCTACAATCGGTGCATTAATGATGGGTGTAGGGGTTATCTTAATGGTAATCAACTGCTTAATGTCTATCAAAGGCAAACCAGCAGGTCGCGATCCATGGGGCGATGGACGTACATTAGAATGGTCAATTCCACAACCAATTCCATTCTACAACTTCCGTCAAACACCTCTTGTTCGTGGTTTAGATCCATGGTGGATTGAAAAACAAGAAGGTAACAAAGAAGTTACATTTGCTGAGCCACTAGGCGATATTCATATGCCGAATAACTCAGCGATTCCATTCGTTATTTCATTAGGTATGTTTATTGCAGCATTCGGTGCACTTTATAATCCTGATGCAGATAAACCTTGGTCAATTTATGTTTTAATTGCAGGTCTTGCAATTACATTTGGCGCAATGATTGTCCGCTCTGTTAAAGATGATCACGGCTTCCATTTACACAAAGAAGAAATTCTTGAAATTGAAGAACAACTTTATGGCAAAGGGGGAAATAAATAATGGATTTCAATACTAAATTTACTCCTCATACTTGGCCAGATCATCCTGAACAAGCAACGCTGGAAGGTAAAAACAAAGTCGTTGGTTTCTGGATTTTCCTTGCCTGTGAAGTTGTACTTTTCGCAAGTTTATTCGCTACTTATTTAGCGCTTAAGAACAAAGGGCCAGCTGGCATGGAGTTCACAACTCAAGGTTTATTTGAATTACCATTAGCATTTGCTATGACGATGTTACTTTTAACATCTTCACTAACATCTGTTTATGCAATTTACCATATGCGTAACTTTAACTTTAAAGGAATGCAAACTTGGTTAGCAATTACTTTAGCTTTAGGTCTTGGTTTCTTAGCTCTTGAAATTTATGAGTTCCAACACTATGTACATCTTGGTTTTACATTTAACCAGTCTGCATTCGCAACTGCGTTCTATTCTTTAGTTGGTACACATGGTTTCCACGTAACTTTAGGACTTGTATGGATCGCAACTTTAATGATTCGTAATGCTAAACGTGGTTTAAACTTATACAATGCACCTAAATTCTTCGTAGCTGCTTTATATTGGCACTTTATCGACGTTGTTTGGGTATTCATCTTTACAGTAGTTTACTTGATGGGAGTGATCGGATAATGTCTTCACACGATACACCTATAGTTGCTAAATCACAGGCACAATATGAGTATGATCGTCATCATAATGCCGTTCATATGCGTAAACAAGTACTCAACTTTGCGATTATGATTTTCTTTACTTTTATCGCTTTCGCAGTAGTTGCAGCTGATTTTTCTAAATACTTAATTATGCCATTCGTTTTATTATTAGCGGGTGTTCAAGTTGTACTTCAACTGTATTCTTTCATGCACTTAGAAGACAAAAAAACACACTTCGGTGGCGTTATTGGTTTCTTCATGTGGATGGGGATTTTAATTGCATTTACATTCTTCTTAGCATTCTTAACAATTATTTGGTGGTAATCACCAAAAAAAAGCACGTTCGTTACTTTGTACGAACGTGCTTTTTTTATTTTAAATTTTAGTGATAGTTGCAAAAAGAAGCAAACACTGGCAATCTTAACATTTGTTCACCTTTCGTTCATTGCAGTATAGCTGTAAGCGTTTTATAATAGGAGTACTGAAGTTTAAAGGAGTGCGTTCTATATGCCACTTAGTATATTTGGTTTCCAAGCATTATGGAGCCCATATTTAATAGGGGTTCTTGTTTTTATAACAATCATCTATTTTTTAGTCACAGTAAAGTGGCGTCAGGATTTTAAAGAAAGTGAACCTTTAAAAAAGGGACAAGCAATCTATTTCGTATTAGCCATGATTACCATTTATATCATTAAAGGATCTCCAGTTGATTTAATGGCTCATATTATGTTTACAATGCATATGGTTCAAATGGCTATTTTATTATTACTAGTACCGATTTTCTTAATTAAAGGAATACCTTGGTGGGTTTGGAAGGTTGCCATTGAAGCACCTGTTGTTAGAACTATATTTAAAGTATTAACACTACCAGTTGTTGCCGTGTTTGTGTTTATTGGTCTATTTTCCTTCTATCATTTACCAGATGTATTAGATTATATTAAATTAAATGAAACGCTACATGGTACCTATACATTTGTCTTATTCCTATCTGCTGTATTTATGTACTGGCCTTTAATTCAAAATATCCCAGGTAGAGCTCAAATGAAGCCCTTGCATAAATTAGGCTATATTATTGCAAATGCCGTTTTAATTACTCCTGCCTGCGGATTAATCATATTTGCGCCTAATGCCATGTATGAAACGTATACGAATGGTGAAGCTTGGTTAAAGGCAATGGAGCTCTGTGTTCCAGCTTCTACGTTATCGGGGCTATCATTATCAGGACCTGAGTTATTTACAGATATGAAACCTGTTGCTGACCAGCAGTTAGGTGGCGTACTAATGAAAATCATACAAGAGCTTATTTTTGGTGTATTACTTGGTGCCATCTTTACAAAATGGTATCGTGCTGAACAAAAGGATCCAGATAAAATTACAGCTGATGCATTAGCAGCCCATCAAAAAAAGTGGGAAAGTCAACAGCAACATTAATTATAAAATAGAAATTTACTTTGTATAAGGGGTTTTGATAATGGAATTGCAAATTTTGCCTACTATTAGTACATCGTTTATCGTCATTAGTGCCGTACTAGTAGCAATAGGATGGGGCTTAATTATAAAAAGAAATGTAGAAGGGCATAAAAAGGTAATGCTTGCTGCAGGTGTTGCTGCTCTTATCTTCTTTATTATTTATGCTTCACGTACGGTGTTTATTGGAAATACTGCCTTTGGTGGTGGAGAACATTTAAAACCATATTATACGTTCTTCTTGATATTCCATATTATTTTAGCAACATCTGGAGCCGTGTTTGGGATAGTTAGTATTATTTCAGGTCTTAAAACAAACCTAAAATTACACCGTCGTATCGGACCAATTACAAGTATTATTTGGTTCTTCGTCGCTATAACAGGTGTCCTTGTTTATTTATTATTGTATGTTTTATTTGAACCAGGCGAAACAACATCCGTTATTAAAGCTATTTTAGGCTTATAATAAAAATCTCCCACCTCATTTTTCTATAGGTGGGAGGTTTTTTGTCGTTGGCTGAAGTAATGAGAGTACCACTACAAAAAGTAATGGACCAATTAAAATACCTAAAAATCCAAAAATTTTGAATCCAATAAACATGGCAATAAAAGTTGAAAGAGAAGAAAGTCCAATTTTATCACCTATTATTTTAGGCTCAATCATACGACGAACTAAAAATTGACCTACTGTTAATACAATTAATACAACGGCATAAAGATAGTCGCCAGCAAAAACTTGATAGATTGCCCAAGGGACTAATAAAATAAAGGAGTCTAGAAAAGGAATAAAGTCCAAGACGACAAGCAGCAATGCTAACAATAGAGGGAATGGCGTTTTAAGAAAATAAAAGGCGGCGATAGCTAAAGCAAAAATGCCTAATCCTACTAGCAATTGTGCTTTCAAAAATCCAAATAAGGCTAGTTTTACTCGTTGCCCAATAAATACAATTTTCTGATGGTAATGGAAAGGGATGGGCATTAATATTTTTTGATTGATGGTTGGCAATTCCAAAAGTAACATATATAAGACGATCCAATAGACAAAAATATCAAATAATCGTGTAGGGATATACGTTAATAAGGCTGACCAGACATCGATGTTTGTTAAAGAGAGTGCAAAATTTTCAGTGGAAACTAAAGCTCTTGCAATCATATATTGAATTTGTGAAACTAGCTCTACAGGTAAATGGTAGGTGTGGTTACTCAATTTAGATTGCATTTGAATCCATAGTGCAGAAAGTTGGTTCAGATAATCTGGAATATGAATTATAAAAGATGAAAATTGTTTCCAGCTTATATAAATAATAAGCGTACATAATAATAAAGATATACTTAGAAAAAATATAAAAAAGATCGAGACCACTATTTTACGCTTTTTTCGAAAACGTTTGCTCATCCGAACTATAATAGGTTCTAAAAGTAAGGCGGTTAAGTAGGCAAGTAAGATCGGCAATGATATTGAAATGAACCAGAGAAGAAAGACCCCAATTGCGATAACGATTATGGGATGACGAAAAAAAGGACGATTAAAATAGGACAACAATTTTCTCACCTACATCTTCTTATAGATATAGGTAGTATGAGAAGAAATCAAATTTTTACTCAAAATAAAAAAGACTGGGCTACCAGTCTTTTCGTAACAATGAAGCTATTTAATGCGATACTTGCTATCACTTTTTCAGTTAATAAAGATTAGCGTGCGTTAACAGGTTCAAAGTTATTTTTATTTGTAGGCTCGATTGAGAATTGATCTAATTCTAATTTAACCTTTTTTAAGATTTCTTCACATTTTTTCACTAGGTGTGCTGGGTAAACTTCATCATCCCCATATTCAACACCATGTGGATAATAGTACTTACCAAGTGCTGGCTTCATTAAAGTAAGGATGGCATCGTGAGCACCAACATCACCAGAAATGGCATATGCGAAAACGCGTAGGTAATAGCGACCTTCACGAGTATCGAAACGTTTATCGAATGTCATACGTTCATAATCCCAACCGCCATCACATTCTAAACCATGTTTTTTCATAATGCTGACAAGTAGCTCTTGATCAGCTGTTAAATTTTCAAGGTTAGTATTTTCAAAATACATGTATAATCCTCCTTTAGGTTCTCGTACAAAGTATACGCTCATTTTTATAATAGAGCATATTCGACATTGTTGCAATGACAACATTGTGTCAACCCAATTACAATTGATATAATAACTTACAATAATGGTGATGAAAGGAGTCCTATATGAAAGCTTTATTCCGCATATTAATGATTTGTGGTGCGATAGCATTAATCGGCTTTATGTTTTTTAATACCCCTAAGGAAAATGAACCACTAGAAGGCCCGAATACCAATTCTAATATAATCCCTCAAACAGAACTAAAACAGCCTGATATAGGAGCAATGACACGTCCACAAACGGGTATTTCAACATTAATAGGGAAAGGCACACAAACTGTTTTGGAACAATATGGGGTACCAGGAAGAAAGGAACCCTCCTCGTTTGGGTATGAATGGTGGGTCTATAATAAAGATATTTCTACCTTTTTTATGATTGGCGTTGAAAATAACGTTGTTACGCAAGTTTACATAGCAGGGCAAGATATCAATGCTTTCCCTTTTAAAGTAGGACAAAAACGCGATGAAATTTATCGCATGACGATTATTGATTATGAGGTAGCCGCCAATGTTGGTGATAATATTTACATATTCTCGATGAATGAAGAAGATATGCAAACAAGATTACTGGTCAAATTTGATGGACTCTATGCTCAGCTTTATATTGACCGAGAAACAAGTGAGTTACAGGGGATCCGATATACCGATAGTGAAACACTTGTCCTTCACCAGCCATATGAAATGAGTTATCAAGGAGAGCTTGTTAGACGTACACCGCCTTCTTCATTTTTACAGCAAGAAATTGATAGGGCGAATGCCAAACAGCTCGATGATTTACTAAATGTAACGAGAAAGCATCATGGGTTGCTGCCTGTAGAAATGAATGAATCATTGGAAAATACAGCGAGAATGCATAGCGAAGATATGAAGGTACAAAATTTTTTATCACATGAATCCCCCACTTATGGAGATCTTAAAAAGAGGTTACAAGCACAGAACATTGACTATAGCGATGCTAATGAAAATCTAGCAACTGCCTATTTTGATGCGATTGAGGCAATGCATGGCTGGACAAATTCACCAGAACATCGAAAAGTTCTTCTAAATGATAAATATTCACAAGTTGGTTCAGGCGTTTTCGTTGATTATTATACACAAATTTATCTAGAACCTGCTTCACAGAAGGTGGATCATGAGGAGTCAAATAATGAAGACACTGAAAGTGAGGAACCTGTAGAGGAAGAGAATAAGGACCAATCACCATAAAATAATAAATTTACATGAAGACAAGCCTTCGCTGAATGGACTTGTCTTCATTTTTTTGTGCTTGTTAGTGCTCCGATTGGCTTCAACATTTTTCGTCACACCGTTACAAAGGCCGTCATATGATAGAGAACTGAAAGGGGGAAGAGGCTTGCAATTAGCAGAGTTATTGAAAGACTGGCCATGTAGCGTGACGGGAGGTTCGATTCGAACAGAAATTACAGGCGTAGAGGATTATGCACAGGCCGTACAACCTGGCGACATTTTTATTGTACGAAAAGGCAAAAAAACTTCAGGAAGTCGTTTTGTCAAAGAAGCATTGGCCCGTGGAGCAGCCGCAATTGTCTCGGAGGAAAGTATTTCTTTACCCATTATTGATAAAGAAATTCCTTTTGTATGGGTTCCTAATACAGCCTTATTTCTATCGTATGCAAGTGCAAAGCTAGCGGCTTTTCCGGCAGAAGCATTAAGTGTTATTGCAATAACGGGGACAAATGGGAAGACCACAGTGAGTCACTTTGTCAGTCAACTTTTAAACGCTCTACATAAAAAAGCAGCGGTTATAGGAACGATTGGGTTTTATCTTGATGGCGAAAAGCAACAAACATCTTATGAGCAGCTTACCACATTGCAGGCTAAAGAATTACATCCGATATTAAAACAATGTGTACGCAAAGGTGTCTCACATGTAGTGTTAGAAGCATCTTCAATGGGATTACAGCAACATAGACTTGATCATTGTGATATTGATTGTGGAGTGTTTTTAAACTTATCAGAAGATCATTTAGAAGATCATGGGGGATTAGAAGCCTATAAACGTGCGAAAAAAAGATTAGCTGACTTATCTAAAAAGTTAGTATTAAACGGCGATGATAACTTTTGCCGTTCTGTTGGAATTTATGATAAGAAAAAATCCTGCTCATTTGGCTTTGATAATCACAATGATTTACATATCCAAATTGTCAGTGAAACAGTTGGCAAAACAGTGCTTTGCTTACAAACATCTGCGAGTGAGCATATTGTAGAAATCCCATTTGTAGGGAAGTATCATGTGCAAAATACGGTTGCAGCATTGATGGCAGTATGGCGCTTAGGAATTCCAATAGATGATATAATCGAACATATGTGGTCCTTAAAGCTTCCAGAAGGTAGGCTCGAGAAGATCGATAACCCAGTTGGAATTGATGTTTATGTAGATTATGCTCATACTGCTGAAGCGCTCCAAGCGGTGTTACAAACCTTCGATCGTTCGAAAACGATTTATCTTGTCTTTAGTTGTGGAGGAAATCGAGATAAAGCGAAACGCTTTGCTATGGGCGCTGTAGCAAGCAAATATGCAGACGTTATCTATTTAACAACAGATAATCCTCGAGATGAAGATCCAATCATAATTAATGAAAGTATTATTGCTGGTTTTACAGAGCAACAATACTATGAAATTTATTTAGACCGTAAAGTGGCAATCCATCAAGCGTTAGCGAAGGCAAAAAAAGGGGACATTGTCCTTGTTGCCGGAAAAGGGCATGAACAAACACAGCAAATTAAAAATCAAAAATTCCCTTTTTCCGATCAACAGTGTATCAAAGACTATTTTACAGGTTTACTTACCGACGCTGAATAACAAAGAATGATCCCGTAGCAATGGCTAGCTTGCGCCCTGTCTCATCTTCAATATCGCATTCCATTACAAGTGTTTGCCGCCCTTTATGAACAAAACGACCACGCGCAATTAATTCTTTATTCGTTGTTGTGGCAATATACGTGACATTCATATTTGTAGTTACTACATTAAATCCTTCTGGTACAGAACGGGAAGCAAGTCCACCCATTGCCGCATCGGCTATAGTCGCAATAATGCCGCCGTGTGGCACCTTTATCGTGTTATGAATAACTGGTGTAATGGGAATACGAACCTCACTGACTTCAGGCTCAAACTTGCCAACCATGTGTAAGGCAGCGTTAATAAAGCGACGATGAATGCCTTGTTGTTTTTCTCGGAGCCCGGTTAAAAGATGTAAAAGAACTTCTTCATCTTCCTCCGTACTATCTTGTAAAATTGCCCCTAATAATAGATCGATTTTTTCTTTGGATGTTGTCATCAATTGGAAAAACCTCTTTCATTAATAATCTCATTAATGTAAAATTACCATAAAATCTGTTATGATGGGAAAGAGATTGGGGGAATTAAAAATGATGATGACCTCTGACTGGGTATTCATTTTAGATGAGGCGGAAGCGCTTTGTGAGATGATTCTTTCCTCAGAACCTGCGATGGCGCTCCGACAAGCGTATGATGCCGTTTATAGTGATACACAAATTGTAGAAGCTATTTACGCGTTTAATCGCATGAAAGAACAGTACGAAGATGTACAACGTTTCGGAAAATATCATCCGGACTACCATACAATTATGAAGTCGATTCGCCAACAGAAGAGGGCGCTTGACTTAAATGAAAAGGTTTCTGCCTTAAAAATTGCTGAAAACGATTTTCAGGACTTGCTTGATGAGATTAGCCTACTTGTAGGGAAAACAGTCTCTGAAGCGGTAAAAGTTCCTGTAAGCAATCCATTCTTTGCATCTGGTTCATCTTGCGGAGGAGGATGTAGCTCGGGCGGTTCATGCTCATGCTCAGCGTAAATGAAGATGTGTTAAAACACATCTCTACTAGACTGTACACAACTCGAAGTAAAACTGAGTTTGTTTACAGTCTTTTTCTATACAATTATGGCAGGAGGCAATATACATGAAAAACATAGGATTGCAGTCGTACCAGAAGATGGTATATGAAAAGAGGTAGTACCAGCAGTTATAGATGCACATGCACTTAATAAGGGGGATCTATTAGATGGTCGCTTTCAATACGAGTGGACATCTTTCCAGGGGCATTATCACTTAGAGAGGACTAATATGAAACCTGAAAATGGGATAGAGATTTTAGAGTCATATGACCAAATTTTCTTATGGGCAGTGGGCATGCCGCAATTAGTGCCAGACCATATATTCTTAAGAGGGCTACTGAACGGATGCGGTATTACAACATGAAGAATCAGTCTATCAATGAAGACATTACTTAATATAACAAAAGCCATCGTGTATCTCGATGGCTTTTATCAATAGTAAGAAGGAAGGCGTTTATTTAAAACATTAGCTTTCCATAGGATAATTCCTTGTTAAGACTCTTGAGTTTGCAATAATTCTACGGCTATATCAGGACGATCCGTAATAATCCCTTTAGCGCCGTTAGTAATTAATTTTTTCATCGTCTCTATGTCATTGATTGTCCAATAGTGAACTGGAATGTTGAGATTATTTAAAAACTGAATAAATTTTGGAGAATCTAAAGCGATAACCCCTGATTTAGGAGGAATTTGGAACACATCTACTTTTGGATGATATAAATGTCCGAATTGACTGGAGAAGGAAGCAAATGCTTTTCTTACATCTGATTCACCTGCACCAAGCGCCACCTGATTTTGAGCATATAAGTTAAAACGATCTATTTGCTCACCATAAAAACTTGTTACAACAACACGATCCTCTGCGCCAAGTTCTTCAATTAAACGCCAGAGCTTAGAAGGCATTAGACTTCCTTCATAAGTTTCAGGGGCATCTTTAATATCGATATTGATTAACATATGTGGGTACGTCTCAAGTAGCTCACGTAATGTTACTACTTGTAATTTATCCTCACGATAAGGGAAGGCTCCATCCAAATCTTCAAATTGATAGCCGTGGTTTAAGGCATTGATTTCTGCCAATGTCATATCAGCTATAAGACCGTAGCCATCTGTTGTTCGTTCAACTGTATCATCGTGGAAAACAATAATTTCTTCGTCTTTTGTTAATCGTACGTCTATTTCAAATCCATCAACGCCTAGCTGAGCTGCTTTGTCAAAGGCGATCATAGTATGTTCGGGTGCTAAATGAGCTCCGCCTCGGTGTGCAAGAATGATTGTGCGATCAAACTGTAATGCTTGTTTACCTTCACGTTGCTGTGGTTTAGAAATAGCTTTACTACCCGCCCAAGCTGCCGCACTTGCAGCTGCGATTGCAATTGCTATTTTAGTTTTCTTCCCCATATTCGTCCTCCTTAACAATTTTTTTCTAAAGTAATGGTGAATTCATTGTTTCAATGACTAGCTCCCAACGTTCGTCCAAGAGCTTTATAAAAAACTAGTAAGTAGTTAAGGGAATGATGATTTTTTCATGTCGACTTCTACCTTCATCCGTGATGAAAGAATGAGGCATAAACATCCCATCCTTCAGTAAAATATACATTCCATGGAAAAAATAATCATGTAAGCTATTTAAAACAACTGATTCGAATTTCTACGATGCTAACGTAGTATGCTTTTCCATTATAACGGAAAATCGAGTGTTCTGTCAGCTAAACTCTGTTGCTATCATTTTCTGGTCTATGGTATGCTTTTAGGTAAGAAATGAGGGAATCCATTATGAACGAACGACAAGGGCTAATCGTTTACGTCCATCAATTAAAACATGCGAAGTCTCTTCGGAAATATGGTCATGTTCTTTATATTTCTAGAAGACAAAAATATGTAGTGCTGTATTGTGATCGTGAGGACATTGAAATGTTGACAACAAAACTACAACGCCTTCCTTTTGTGAAAGACGTTGTGGAATCTTACCGTCCATTTGTGAAAACTGAATACGAAAATGCAAAGCCAGATAAAGCCAAGGAATATGACTATAAAGTAGGTCTATAATATTAGGCTAATGCTGGTATATAGTTATTTAGTCTTAATATGCCGATTAAGTATTGATAAAATAGTTTTGATTCCGAAAATATAGATGAGTGCTTTATTTCTACAACAACTGCTTTTCGGTCTAGTTGTTCTATTTGTGCTTCAAACATTTTTTGTCGCTTAGTTGGTTGTTCATCATGATAAGGGATGCCTTCGCGACAAATATATATTGGCATGAATTTACTTTCACCCACTGGTTTAAAGGCAACGGCTAAGGAGATTACCTTTTTATCTTCTTTTGTAGATGTTAGTATAAAGGCCTGATGAAAGCGTTCCTGATTGGTTTTAATAATTTCAAGTAGCTCGTATACATCACCATAGCCTTCTCCTAATTCTATAAATTGTTGTGGCATAATAATTGCACATCCTTTCCAATACTCATAGTATCATGCTGCGGGAGGTCAAGCACATGAAATTTGCATTAAGCTTTTTTTCTATTTTAGTACTTATTATTTCAGGAACGTTATTTTTCCAGTATCATGCATACTCATCTGATTTAGAAACCGGCATAGGGGATTTTCATTACTCGCAGGAAATTGAGATTGTTTATCGTGAAAATAGCTTAGATATTCGCCAACATTTTAAAAATTTGCCAAATCAAAAGGTGAAAATAAAATGGCCTGAAAAGGCAACAAATCCTAGTTGCTTTATCGAGAATGAAAAAAGCTGTGATCGATTATCAGATGAGGTCTCTTATTTTGCAAAAGGGGAGACAAAATCACAATCTGTGTCATACATAATTCCGATTGAGGGTGGCTTGAAAAATAAGATGCTCCTTCAAGACGTTTTTGCTACACTAATTAATGGTGAAGCGTCCTATTCAATTGTTCATATTTCTACAGATAGTAAAATTAATGGACAATGGATTACAGGTTTGCCATTAGTAGGTCAACAACAGCTATCACTTGTTAACTATACGATGTTTAGAGGCAACGGAACTGTTCATGATCTTTATTGGCAAGCAGGAAAACTCAAAGTACAAGAACAAACGCCTGTATTATCAATCTATGCACAACAGGCTGTTCCGAATGATTTCCTAAAATCTTTAGAGAGTTTACAGTTTTTAAATGATGAACATATCGCGATTATTCAAGAGAAAAGTCCTGTCCCGGTTCATGATGAAAGGTTGTTATTTTTACCAACACTTACAGCTCAAGCTGTTGAACAGGAAGTCATTTTGTCCCAAATAAAATCGCAATATACATTTGTGGACTCCCCAGAATGGTTGCTAGAAGTTGTGGCATCCTATTTAGTGAATGATTCAATTGGTGGAGACAAAGCAAAGAAAATTGTGAAGACATTGAATGATTATATGACAGATAGTCAACAGCAGAGTTGGCAAGATAAGTTGAAAAAACTTGGAGATGACCCTATTTCTCCAAACACTATGGATGAGTATTTATCGCAAGTGTTAGATGCTAAGACATCATACTTTACGTTAAATGCAGCACAGAAAAACGGAACATATCCGTTATTATTTGAGGATTCTCGAGATGTATATGTGAATGATGTGTTGAAGGAAGACGTTCATGTTATTCTATATGAAGGACAAGCGTTATATACGGCAGATACGTTATTACCTTATCTTGGTTATACAGTCGGAGAAGGAAAGAACGGCTATTATGTAAATAGCGAGCATCGCACATTCCGATTCCCTAAAGAACCTGGATTTTATGTATTCAATCAGCGAAGATATTCAACAATTTCAGAGCCAATTATTAAAATTGCTAATCAATATTATGTGGAAGAAGCTTGGTTACAACGTTTATTCTTAGTTGAATTACAAAAGAAAGAGGAACGTATTCAAGTATTAACACAAGAGCAACAATAAATTTTGCAGCGGAGGGCTTTCCTTTCGCTGCAAAAATACTTTATATGGATGAAAGTACGGTGATAGCTTATATGAGAGTTGTAGCAGGAGAGCGTAAAGGAATGCCGCTAAAGGCGATAGCTGGGAATACGACGAGGCCTACAACTGATAAAGTGAAGGAATCGATTTTTAATATTATTGGTCCTTTTTTTGATGGAGGTACTGCACTTGATTTGTTTGCAGGAAGCGGCGGTTTAGGTATTGAATCGCTAAGTCGTGGTGTAGAGCGTGCTATTTTTATTGAAAAAGATGCAAAAGCCTTTCAGGTGCTGCAAGAAAATATAAAAAAATGCCGTTACGAAGAGCATACTGAGCTGTTTCGCATTGATGCAAAGCGTGCTGTGAAAGCGCTATTAAAGCGTGATATTACGTTTTCATTAGTTTTTTTAGATCCACCTTATCATCAAAAGGAATACTATGACTTAGTACAATTACTCGTTGATAATGAAAAAATTCAACAAAATGGTATTATTTTATGTGAACATGCAAAAGAAGTAACATTGCCTCAAAGTTTTGGTGAGTTTGTTTTAAAAAGACAAGAAGCATATGGCGGAACAATTATTTCTGTTTATCGCTGTACAGAGGAAGAGGGAGAATAAGTTGTCAGAGAAAATTGCTGTAGTTCCTGGAAGTTTTGACCCTGTGACATTTGGCCATTTAGATATTATTAAACGTGCAGCCGATGTGTTCGATATCGTCTATGTCGCCGTATTAAACAATTCAGCAAAAAATCCGTTGTTTTCTGTAGAGGAGCGTATGGCTTTAATGGCTGAAGTAACAAAAGCGTTACCTAATGTTCGGATAGAAAGTTCTTCAGGTCTTCTCATAGACTATGCTAAAGAAAAAAAAGCCAAGGCCATTGTACGTGGCTTACGAGCAGTTTCAGATTTTGAATATGAAATGCAAATTACTTCTATGAACCGTTTTCTTGATGAAACCATCGAAACATTTTTCATTATGACGAAGAATCAATACTCATTCCTAAGTTCCAGTATTGTAAAAGAGGTTGCGAAATATGGAAGTGATGTAAATGAGCTAGTTCCAGATTGTGTTGTACAAGCTTTAAAAGAAAAATATGGTTTTTCCCAATAGTGGTTGAAGAGGATGTCGGTAATATACGCTGAACATCCTCTTTTTTATCTGTGAAAACTAATTATTTCAGAAAAAATAGAGCATAAATAGTTGGTACAATGATTATGCTAAGGAGGCGGAATTTTAGATAAGGTCTCACAGAAAGTTTGGCGGATTTAGCAATCACAAAAATTTGTAAATGAATACTTATACTTTGCATCGTTAACAAAATGACGACTAGTAAAGTAGTATACGGAAAATCTGGGAAGGCAGTGACAGTCATTTTAAGACCATTTGTCACTTCTAGAATAGCTGCTAAGGAAAGTTCAATTGTATAAGGCAGCTTTGGTATTAATTGATCTAAGCCCTGTTGCACAATAGTCTGGATGGTTGTGAAAAAGATAATAGTTGTGCCCACTAGCAAAATTGTTGGGGCAGTTTCTTTAATACTTTCTGAAAAGGGAGCCGTATAAAGTGTAGTGTTGTGAACAGATATGGTAGGTGAATCCGTTTTGCGGTATAAAAAGTAACCAGTTACTAAGCAACAAATATTAAACGTATGTAGTAAACATAAAAATAACCATCCAAACGTATTACTGTGTAGTAAATCAAGACTTACAAAACCTAACACGAATAATGGACTTGGTGCATGACAAACAGCTAGTAGAAAATTTGCTTCTTTAGGATGTAACTGACCGCTGTTTTTTAAATAAACAATAGTGGTTGCTCCAGTTGGATAGCCCCCAAGTGCGCTAATAATATAGGCTTGTACGTATAAGGAAGCTCTCTTTGTTTTCGTACGCATAGGCGCTGTTAAACGCAAAAGCCATTGTGTTAATACCAAATAGGGTAGTAAATACGGAAATAACGCCTCCATGAAAAGAGATAAGCCTAAATCAGTACCACTATGAGCGGTTTGTGGGAATAACAAGAGTAAGAGAATTAGAATTACGCAGAGCGCTATTTGAATTGTAGCAAACATGTTATCATCTCGTTTCAACTTTTTGTCATTCACATAGGCAAATGCTAAAATTAATATATGTGAGAAAGGCAAAAACATGAACGTATGGTTTTGCAAGCGTCCTAGGAGGTGTATTCAAGTGAAGAAAAAAATTGGCATTTATGCGGTGGTAATAGTCGTGATTTGTTCTATGATGTTATACCGACTAGACGCGTATATTATGAAACCTGGTAGTGCCTATGATGTCAGTAAATTTGTTACAGTCGATAGCAAGGAGCCAGATAGTTTAGGGTCTATGAGTCTCATGACGGTTGCCATGCAGCAAGCCACACCGTTTTCATATTTATGGGCTAAAACTCAAAAATATCAAAAACTCATGGATATTGAACAAGTCCGAAATCCATTAGAGGATGATGAGGAATATAATGTTCGACAGTTGAAATTAATGTCAGATTCACAATTTAATGCAAAATATGTAGCTTTCCAAAGAGCTGGATTAGAGACAAAAATTCATTTTAACGGTGTTTTTATCTTAAATGTATTAGATGGTGGTGCTTCAGACGGCATCTTAAAAGCTGGTGATGAAATAATTGAAGTGGATGGTCACAAAATAACTAATCAGCAAATGCTTGTAGAGCTTTTACAGCCTAAACAGCTTGGGGATCAAGTAACGATTCAATTTATACGACAAGAAGAACAGCAAAAGGCAACGGTTACATTGAAGGAAATTCCAAATGCGCAAGAACATAGAGCGGGTTTAGGGATTTCTTATACAGAAAGCAAATCAATTGAAACCAATCCACAAGTAACAATGAAAACAGAGGATATTGGTGGTCCATCTGCAGGATTGATGTTTACACTTGAAATATTAGACCAACTTCTGGATGAGGATTTAACGAAAGGTTATGCCATTGCAGGTACAGGAGAAATGCTAGTGGATGGATCTGTTGGTCGAATTGGGGGGATTGACTATAAGGTCATAGCGGCTGATCGTGATGGTATGGAAATCTTTTTTGCCCCCGATGATGAAATTTCTACAGAAATGAAGGCAAAATATCCAGATTTAGAGTCGAATTATACAACTGCTGTAAAAACAGCGAAGGAGATTGGGACAAAGATGAAAATTGTACCTGTGAAAAATGTAGATGATGCCATAAAATATTTAAAGCAGCTGCAACCAAAATAAAGACGATAAAGGGATGCTAGACTATCTAGCATCTCTTTTTATGACTTTAATTACGAATTGGGGGTGTTTGATAATCTTTAGGGAGACTCTGCGCTGTAACGCCTTGTTCTATACTTAAATTGTATAGCTCTGCAGCATGAATATCGATGGCCAACATAGCATCATTTGCAGCTGCAACACGACTTATTAAAGGTAATTCAATATCTTTTTTGCGCTTTCCTAAATAAGCTTGACCCTTTGCGCTCATGCCAAGTAAACGGATAAATGATGGGGCTTCAAAGCTCTGTAGCTGCTCCTTTGTAAACCCTGTATAAATATGAGTGATCATACGTTGTATTCGTGTCCATGTATAACGTTTAGATTTTATTTTTTCCATAAAGCTATTAAAGGATGAGCTATTTTTTGCAGCTTTCATAATAGCGTTCTCAATTCCTTCAGTTACTTCTGCATAACGAGTGAGCTCTGAAGGCGTGTGTCTCATGATAGTGAACTGTAATAGTGGCCAAAATGATTCCCAACTGGCAAATTTTTTATAGTGTCTATGCCAGTCTGTCAAATAATCAAAAGATGTCTCAGGGACAACCTTTTGCACACTTTGTAAAGAACTTGTAGATGCTAGGGCTTTACGTATTCCAGTGGCGCTTGCAATGGATGAGTCCTGTTTAAGTGCATCATGATAACCTGCTGCGATACGGGGAATGGTTAGCGGCTTGATGTTACTGTCCAGCGTTCTCGCCGCCTCTAGATAATGAAAGCCAAGAATATTATTGGGTTGTGCAAGATCAATGTATGGGGCTGGGAACTTCTGAGTAAGCTGTTCATAGGCGTAATATAGGCTTTTAGGGTAGCTAGCCCCCGTTTTAAGGCTGTCTTTTATGAGTGCGTCATATTCTGTACGGTTATTGTCAATCAAATCATAAGTGTTCAAGAAAGGTTGGATAGAGCCATCCTCACTACCAAAAGCAAATGAGTCACAGCCAACGGCAGTTAATATTGAAATCGCCCCCTTTGCGAAATCAGTAGCAGGAGCTGTACTATAGACATAAGGTAGCTCAATGACAATATCTACACCACCTGCGAGTGCCATTTTTGTACGTGTCCATTTATCAACCATAGCTGGTTCACCACGTTGTAAAAATGTTCCACTCATAACAGCGATGACAATATCTGCTTTCGCTACTTTTTTTGCCTGTGTCAAATGATAGGCATGTCCGTTGTGAAAAGGATTATATTCAACAACAATTCCAACTGCTTTCATGCTTTCCCTCCTGGTCATTTATGTTTTTATGGTAAGCTGTTAGGAGCAAATATACTTCTTATAGTATATAATTATAAGTAGGTTTTAAAGTAGTGACAAGAAATTATCTTGACATCTATTTTTACACATTATATAATCAACATTGTTGTCTCGAGGTGATTAAACGAATGAAATGGTCAATTCATCAATTATCTAAATACCGCCAAAACGGGATGCCAATCGATGCCTTTGTCCAATTGGACGAAGTGATGGAGCGAAACCAGGATATTCGAGCAATTTCGCCCGTTCATGTAAAAGGGCTATGTACTTTTGGTGCATCGCAAATGACATGTCAGTTAACTGTGAAAGCGACGTTAACACTACCATGTGCTCGCACGTGGGAGGATGTTGAGTTTCCTATCAATGTTGAGACAGTTGAAATTTTTAGCTGGATTGACGAAGATCAACGAGGAGACGATGACGGAGACATTCACTATATTGACGGTGAAGTCATCGACATGAAACCAGTTCTTGAGGAACTAGTGTTACTCGAGGTGCCTATGCAAGTGTTCAAGGAAAATACTGAAGGACAAGTGCAAGGCGGTAAAAGCTGGTCTTATGCAACAGACGAAGACGTAGAGCTACACAAAAAAGCTGACGAACAAAAAGTGGATCCAAGACTAGCTGCTTTAGCTAAGTATTTTGATCAAACAGACGAATAGACGATCTGTAAGGAGGTGCCATCAAT
Organism: Lysinibacillus sp. F12; assembly: GCF_057773605.1. NCBI lineage: Bacteria > Bacillati > Bacillota > Bacilli > Caryophanales > Bacillaceae > Lysinibacillus > Lysinibacillus sp. F12. Next base: position 1,122,676 of record NZ_JBYMLP010000001.1, on the reverse strand, counting down.
GGCTGTACCATTTAGAAGAACTTCTAAAACTGCAAAAAGAAAGCGTCGTACGCATTTCAAATTATCTGTACCTGGTATGGTAACTTGCCCTAACTGTGGTGAGGCTAAATTATCACACCGTGTTTGCAAAGCTTGCGGACAATACAAAGGTAAAGAAGTAGTAAGCAAATAATACAGTGTTTGCTCACTTAAAAGGCTAGTAGAGAGACCATGGCTCTTTACTAGCCTTTTTTTGATGGATTAAAAACGGAATATTGCGTCGTTTGTGAAGTTTAATATAATAGTGAAATAATTGTATGATACAATTATTTCATGGAGACAAAGGGGGTAGTGATGTGAGTTATACGATTGACAATCGTGATGGTGTTATGACTTTTACGATTAATCGAGAAGAGAAGCGTAATGCTGTCAATGATGAGGTTATGAATGGTCTTCAGGAAGTCATTATGTATATTCGTAAACATGAGGATGTACGTTTTTTAGTAGTGACGGGTGCTGGAGAAAAATCATTTTGCTCTGGGGGAGATCTATCTGAGTTTCATTCTCTGGAGACGGAGGATGAGGCATTTGGTATGTTAAGTAAAATGGGGAACATATTATATGACCTTGCGACGCTCCCGGTTCCGACGATAGCGCTTATAAATGGTACTGCAGTTGGTGGCGGTTGTGAGATTGCTACGGCTTGTGATTTCCGTTTAGTGACAGAACATGCCAAGTGCGGTTTTATTCAAGGGACCTTAGCCATTACGAGTGGCTGGGGTGGTGGTACATATCTTTTTGAAAGAGGGTTACGTCATGATCGTGCGTTAAAAATGCTTGTAGATGCAAAGCCATATCCTGCACATTTGCTCTATGAAATAGGGTGGGCAATGCGAGTTTTTGAAGGCTCAAAAGAAGAGGCGTTAAATGATTTTATTGAACATATGCGAAAAATACATCCGTCTGTTCATAAAGCTTATAAGGAAATCGAACTTCGTAAATGGCGCGAACGAAATATGTATGAGCGGGTGATGGAGGAAGTTCGTACTTGTGCAAAATTGTGGGAAAGCGAAGCGCATCATCTGGCTGTTAATAATTTCTTAACTAAGAAGAATAAAAAGTGATGTATAAAGGCAGTGATGAAAGTAAAACATCATCACTGTCTTTTTTCATGCAATGATTCTATTTTGCTCGCTACTGCATATAGTAGTAAAAAATGCGAGGGTGATAGATTATGGAATTGAAAAAAAGAAAAGATCAATGGACAAAGGAAGACGATGAAAGACTAGCAGAAATTGTCTTGCATAATGTGCAAAATGGCAAAACGCAGTTGGAGGCTTTTGAAATGGCGGCTGTGGAATTGGGCCGTACAAAGCAGGCATGTGGCTTCCGTTGGAATAAAACATTACGTGGTCAATATAGTCAGTCATTATTAGCTGTAAGAAATCAACCACAACAATCTATGCGAAGCCACTTGAAATTGGCATTGACAAGTTTTGACGAATTAACAGATGCCTATCAAACCCTTGAAATGAAACATCGCGAGTTGCAAAATGAACATGAGAAATTAGTGAAGTGGCTGCAACAAGGTTATTCATTAATGAAAGATTAAATTTACAGTAGCTTCGGAAGATTATACAATATTTATCTTTCCTAGAGATAAAACCCTTTCAGTATATCGTCAATAATCAGCCAATCTTGTATAATAGAAGAACCTGCTTAGGGGTGCCTTAGAATTTATTCTGAGGCACCTTATTCTTATAGCTTTATAAAGTAGTGAGGAAAGGATGTAAAATGAAATGATGAAGGTAGCAGTTATTGGTGCTGGTGCGGTTGGTCAATTAACAGCAAGCTTTTTAGCAGAGTCGGGAATGTCAGTGTCATTGGTTGCCAGAAAACAGGAGCAGGTAGAAGAGCTAACTATCAATCAATTAACGCGATTGAATGTTGATGGAACTAAAACTGTACAAAAAATTGTTTCTACAACAAATTTAACTTCTTTACCACCTCAAGATTTAATGGTCATTGCTGTTAAATATGTTCATTTACAGAATCTCTACGACCAATTAGCGTCACTATCAAATGAAATACCTTTGCTCTTTTTGCAAAATGGCTTAGCTCATTTTGAGGAGGCACTAAATTTACCTCAAAAAAATATCGCGTTTTGCTCTGTATCTTTTGGCGCACAATTGCTGAATCAAACAACGGTTCAACATAGAGGAATTGGTCCATGTAAAATAGCTATTGAACGAGGGGAACAACATGTTTTTTTTAAGTTGTTACAGTTACAAAACCCATTGTTTCCTGTTGAACTGGTCGATAATGCGGAGAAGATGCTATTTGAAAAAGCTATATTCAATAGCTTAATCAATCCATTAACTTGTGTATTACAAATAAAGAACGGGGAACTAGTGACGAATACACACGCGTATGTACTTATGAAAAATTTATATGAGGAGTTAACAATGGCGTTCGAAGGCATTGAGCGCACTATATCTTTTGGAGACGTGGTAGACTTATGTAGGCAAACAGCCGAAAATACCTCTTCTATGCTTGCAGATCGTATGCAGGGAAGAAGAAGTGAGATTGAAACAATTGTTGGTGCCATACTGAATAAAGCCTTAACAAATGGTCATCATTTGCCTACTTTGCGTACCTTATATCTCCAAGTACTTGCGATAGAGGAGAGCGGTGAACAAAGTTGAAAGACATTTTACATATAATTGTTAGTATCGTTATTTTTTGTCCAATTGTTCTTTTTATTATAGTCTATCTAATTAGCAGGAAAGTTAAAATACGGGGCACGCATGCATTTGGTGCAGCCTCTGATGTGACAACCTTCTGTTTGTTCTTTTCGGTACCCTTAGGCATTGGGGTACTATGGCAAATAAATGTAGGGGGACTTTTAGTCATACTTGCAATAATGATGGCTATGATTTTTACATATATTGATTGGCGGACAAAAAAAGAAATAGAAGTGAAGCCTTTATTAAAGAAAATTTGGCGTTTTTTATTTTTATTATTGAGCACCGCGTATGCTGTTATTTGTATAATTGGTGTCATTCAGTCCCTTGTAGACTATTTTCGGGTTGTCTAAGCATTTTCTTTTCAAGTTGGAGCTATAAGGGTTAAAATAATAGCATTATAAAGTAGATATAAAAAATCATTCTTTATGGATGGGAAACTGATTAAAGGCCATAAAGCCCAGAGCTAGAAGAATAGTTCAGTAATATTGCACAGTGCTATATTTATGGTGGGAGAAATGCAATATGGGCTAAAACATTTACTGCATCATGTGCATAATATGTGAGGAATCAATTTCTCGTTATAAGTAAATTAATGATTGAGTGAGTAGAGGAGCTTATGTTAAATGAAACTGGAGTCTATCCAAGTACCTATAAAAAATAATGTGCTAGCCGATTACTGGTCGCCAAATACTGCCATTCATCAGTTTTTTGAATACGAATTTAATGATCAGGCTTTTGAGAAAAGAGCGAAGCATTTAGCACAACATGCCAGAGATCAAAAAGAGCTGACAGCCATCATCCGTCAATTTATGGAGCCGCTAGGGCTATCACAAAAAGCGAATGAGCATTTACAACAATTAGAACAGGGAGCTATGGTCATAATTGGTGGCCAACAAGCAGGTATCTTAACTGGCCCTCTTTACTCCGTTCATAAAGCGATTTCAGTGATTGTGTTAGCAAAAGAGCAAAGTGTGAAGCTTCAAAGATCTGTGGTACCTGTTTTTTGGATAGCTGGAGAAGATCATGATTTGGAAGAAATTAATCATACCTATACGGTGCATGGTGAGCTATTAAAAAAACGTGCATACAGTGAGCGCTCTAGACGTAAAACAATGGCTTCTGCAACAATGCTCAATAAAGAGTCAATGACACAATTCATCCATACCGTTGTTAGGGATATTGGGGAAACAGAGTATACAGAGGCGCTTATTAAACAATTAGTAGATGTGCTAAACGAAAGTGAGACATTTACTGATTTCTTTGCGCGGTTAATGAACCAATTATTTAAAGATGAAGGGTTACTGTTAATTGATGCAGCGGATTATAATTTCCGTCAATATGAAAGTACCAATTTTACGCATATCATTCAGCATAGTGAAGAAATTGCTAGAGTCGTAACAGAAAAGGAAGAGCAACTAGAGCGAACGGGCTACGGAAAACCTATTTTGGCCACACGAGAAGCAGCTAATTTATTCTATGTAGAGGATGGAGAACGTCATCTTTTAGAAAGAAAAAATGATCTATTTATTAATTTAGCAGCAAACCTTAAATTTACTCGAGAAGAGCTATTAGAGATTGCTGAAAAATATCCAGAGCGTTTGAGTAATAATGTAGTGTCTCGCCCATTAATGCAGGAAATGACGTTCCCTGTACTAGCATTCGTCGGTGGTCCAGGTGAATTAGCTTATTGGGCAACATTAAAGAGTGCATTTTCTGTGCTAGACCTACAAATGCCTATTTTTGCTCCACGCCTTCATATGACGATTGTGACGCGTCATGTAGAACAATTATTACGTGAACATCAATTGTCTGTTACAGATGTTTGGAATGGCAAAGCCTTAGAAATGAAAGAGCGTTTTATTCATGATGTGCAAGATATTGAAGCTAAACGCCAAATTCAGGCTATGGAGCAGTTATTAGCAGAAAAGTACAGTGAGCTTGCATCGTATTTAGAGGAACAACATTTAACTTTAGATAAAATCCTTGTGAAGAATCAAGAAAATCATGCAAAACAATTTGATTACCTTCAGCAAAAAATTGAACAAACTGTACTCGATAAGCATGAGACTACTATACGCAAATTTACGACGCTACAAAATGAGTTGTATCCAAATGAGGGCTTCCAGGAAAGAACGTATAATCCGTATCAATATTTTAATGAGTTTGGACCTATGTTGATTGCTGAAATGTTAAAGCAAAACTATAGTATTGGCAAACACCACTATTTACTTTATTTATAAAACCTAAGTATCAAGTTCTTTATACCTAGGTAGTTTTTTGATACAATAGGGATTTGATGAATAATGTCTATAAAAATCGTATATAGAGAGCTATCCTACTAAGGATAGCTCTTTCTTTATGTCATTTAGCATATATCAAAAATTCCTATCAAGGTCTAATTGCATATTAAGAGATAAAATGTCAAGTTTTTTTTAAAAAAAGTGGAGGAAAGTGGGGGGATGTGGTACATTATTTAATAAAGTGGGGTGAGTAGTATGTTCATGGGAGAATATCAACACTCCGTTGATGCAAAAGGGCGATTAATCGTGCCGGCAAAATTTCGTGAAGCTTTAGGCGAAGCGTTTGTTGTCACAAGAGGTCTCGATAACTGTCTATTTGGCTATCCTATGAATGAATGGCGAAAACTCGAAGAAAAGTTAAAAGATTTACCGATGACCAAAAAGGATACACGTGCATTTGCAAGGTTTTTCTTTTCTGGAGCAACAGAGGTAGAAATAGACAAGCAGGGGCGAATCAATATTCCAGCTACTCTTATGCAACATGCACATCTGGTTAAGGAATGTGTAGTGTTGGGGGTTTCAAATCGAATTGAGATTTGGGCTAAGGATGCATGGGAAGCTTACTTCAGCGAGTCTGAACAATCTTTTAATGAAATTGCAGAAAATATGATTGGCTTTGATTTTTAACTTTTGATAGGCATGTCAATGCAAAGTTGACATGAGGTTAAGGCCTGAAAGGAGCGAGTGGTATGTTCGATCATACAACCGTGTTATTAAAAGAAACTGTTGATGGGTTGAACATCGATCCTGATGGTGTATATGTGGACTGTACGTTAGGTGGTGCAGGCCATAGTGAATATTTAGTACAGCAATTATCAGATAAAGGCCGATTAATTTGTTTTGATCAAGATATGACGGCTATTGAAAATGCGAAAATTCGATTAGCGCCCTATATTGAGCGTGTCACGTTTATCCACTCGAATTTCCGGTATTTAAAAGAAGAATTATTGGCTCATGGTTTTGAACAAGTAGATGGCATTTTATATGACTTAGGCGTATCTTCACCTCAGCTAGATACACCAGAGCGAGGCTTTAGCTATCACCATGATGCACCACTAGATATGCGCATGGATCAAACGGCAACACTTACAGCTTTTGAAGTTGTCAATCAATGGGCTTATGAGGATTTAGTACGTATTTTTTTCCGTTATGGGGAAGAAAAGTTTTCAAAGCAAGTTGCTCGTAAAATTGAAGAGGCGCGCAAATCAGCACCGATTGAAACAACTGGACAACTTGTAGAACTTATTAAAGAGGGTATTCCAGCAGCGGCACGCCGAAAAGGTGGGCATCCAGCAAAGCGCATTTTCCAAGCAATAAGAATTGCTGTCAATGACGAGTTAGGCGCGGCAGAGGATTCATTAGTCGATGCGATTGATATGATTAACGTAGGTGGACGCATTAGTGTCATTACGTTCCATTCATTGGAGGACCGCCTATGCAAGACAATCTTTAAGGAAGCGTCATCATTACCGGAATTACCACCAAATTTACCTGTAATTCCCGATGACATGAAGCCAACTTTAAAGCTTATTACACGAAAGCCAATTGTTCCTTCAGATGAAGAATTAGAAGTGAATAATCGGGCGCGTTCAGCAAAGCTTAGAGTGGTGGAGAAAATTAACGACAAAGGGCGTGAGTAAATGGCAGCCGTACGTGTAAGGCAACAGCACCAACATCAACAAGTGCAACAACCGATAACACCACCTAGTCCACAACCCACTATCATACGTCGTAAAAAAACGAACCAGAAGTTTGAGAAGACAATGCTAATTGTTTTAGTTAGCATTATTGCTGTATTAGGTATCCTGGTATTAAATAAACAAGCAGCTATTCAAACTACAAACATGGACATTCAAAACATCGAATCAGAAGCAGATGAGATTGCAAAACAGAATGTTGACTTAACGGTTCGTGTAAGTGAACTTTCTACATACGAAAACATATGGAAAAAAGCGAAAGAACTCGGTTTAACTCAAAATGAGAAAAATGTAAAGGTAGTGCCGGGAGAATGAAAAAAAAGAGATTTCGATTCCAATGGGGAGCCTTTCTATTATTGATTTTTTATGGAGGGCTCTTTTTTCTATTATTCACAAGAATGGTGAACATTCAGGCGACAGGGCAAGTAGAAGGACAGGAGCTTGCAGCAAGAGCAGCTGCTAAGTATGGTAAGGAAAGTGTTATCACAGCAAACCGAGGAAAGATTTATGACCAAAACGGTCAAGTGATTGCAGAGGATACGTTAAGCTATCGCCTAGTAGCTGTCGTAAGTGAAGCAGCTACAACGGATTCAAAGAAACCGAGGCATGTTGTAGATGCTGAAAAAACGGCTCAAGTTTTAGCGAAGTATATTCCAGCCATGCAAGGAAAAGAAGACGAAATTCTTAAAAAGCTAAATAATCGCTATAGAAGCGATGGGAAACCATTATATCAAGTAGAGTTTGGTAGTTCAGGACGCGGTATTAGTCACGAGGTTATGAGTAAAATAAAGGAAGAAAAATTACCAGGGATTCTATTTGTTAGCGACTTAAAACGATATTATCCAAATGGTGTCTTTGCCTCCCATTTAATTGGCTATGCACTGAAGAAGGATAACGAGGACGGGACTGTTACAACAAAAGGCGAAATGGGCCTAGAATATACGTATGATAAAGAACTGACAGGCGTCGACGGGAAAATCAAATATGAAACAGATGCTTTCAGCTATTTATTACCCAACAGCGAGAAGATGGTGACGCCTGCTAAAAATGGGGATGACATTTATTTAACCCTCGATAAAACCATCCAAAGCTTTTTAGAGGAAGCAATGTCAAAGGTTGAAAAGGAATACAATCCTGAATCTATGACTGCGGTTGTAGCAGACCCCAAAACAGGGAAAATATTAGCGATGTCCCAACGACCTACGTTCAATCCTGAAACACGCGAAAGCCAAAATATGAAATGGCTGAACGAGGTAATTGAGGAGACAATTGAGCCTGGTTCAACGATGAAAACATTCACGCTCGCTTCAGCGATTGATACAAATACGTGGGCTCCGAATGCAAATTTTCAATCTGGCTCTTATACAGTACATGACCGAACAATTCGAGACCATAATCAGGTTGGATGGGGACAAATTAGCTATTTAGAGGGTTTCCAACGCTCTTCGAATACGGCCATGGCCCACTTATTAAAATTGATTGGCGATGATGTCTTTGTGGAATATTTAGACCGCTTTGGTTTTGGCCACAAAACCGGAATTGATTTACCGAATGAAGCGGCAGGAACAATATTATCTCAATACCCAATCCAACGAGTAACAACAACATATGGGCAAGGGTCAACCGTAACACCTATCCAAATGATTCAAGCCATGACTGCTATTGCGAATGATGGCAAGATGATGCAGCCCTATGTAATTGACCGCATTGTTGATTCATCAACAGGGAAGGTTATTCAAAACCATGAACCTGTTGAAAAAGGACAGCCAATCAAAGCAGATACAGCGAAACAAGTACGAGAAATTCTTGCTTCTACTTTAACTTCAAAATATGGTACGGCAAAGGATTTTATATTGGAAGATTACGAGGTTGCGGGGAAGACAGGGACAGCGCAAATTCCGAGAGCAGATGGTACGTATGCTTGGGGCGCTAACCAATTCCTATATTCATTTTTAGGAATGGCTCCCGTTGATGATCCTCAGCTCATTATGTATGTCTCAGTGAAAAAACCTAAGTTAAATAATGAGCTTGGATCAGTGCCAGTATCTAAAGTGTTTAATCCTGTGATGTTAAATAGCTTAAAGCACCTTAATATTAATCCGGATGATGTACAGCATGTGGATAAGGTAGATATGAAGGATTATACAGGTCAAAGTGCTGAAGCGATTGAAGTAGAGCTAGGAAACAATGGATTGCAGCCTGTTATTGTTGGTAGCGGGGGTAAAATCATAGACCAATATCCTAAAGATACAAAACAACTAGTAAAAGGTAGTTATGTATTTTTAAAGACAGATGGAGATATCATATTGCCAGACTTTACGAATTGGTCATTAAGAAATTTACTTGTATTCAAATCCATGACAGGGGTAGAGATGGAGATTTTCGGTGAGGGCTTTGTAGCGAGTCAAAGTGTATCTCCAGGGACTGTTATAACGGATAGTTCGCCGATTGTTGTTAAGCTCAAAACACCTGCTGAAAGTTTTGTGCAAGATGTAGAAGCTGCCTCTGAGGGTGAAATTGAACAAGTAGAGGATGAATAATACTGAATAGAAGTCCACTTTATTTCATACGTTGTAAAAAACAAGGTGTGATGTCGAATGAAGTGGATTTCTATCCATTCTAAAAAGCGTTTACGTATTTTATATGTGTTGTTTATGTGTGCTGCAGTGGCGATAGTGATTAGGCTATTCTTTTTGCAAGTGTTAGATCAAAAAGAACTGACATCGAAGGCAGAAGAGAACTGGGACCGAGAAATACCGTTTGCTAATGAACGAGGGCATATTACTGATCGAGATGGGGAGAGTATTGTAACTAATAAGCTTGCACCAACTTTATATTTTATGCCCTCTCAAAGTAAAGATATTGAAGGGGCCGCTGAAAAAATTGCGCAAGTTTTGGAAGTGGATAAAGAGAAACTGTTAGAGAAGATGAAGAAAAAAGCCTATTTAGTAAAGCTAGCGCCTGAGGGAAAAAATATCCCCTATGAAAAAGCAGTTGAATTACAAGGCTTACAAATTGAAGGACTATATAGTGGTGTCGACTACTCTAGAGATTATCCATATGGGACACTTTTATCTCGATTTTTAGGATTTACAGGCTATGATGCACAAGGTTTAGCTGGTATTGAATACGAATATGATAAGTTTTTACAGGCTAATTCTTCTGCAATTCGCCTCTTTACAGATGCAAAAGGCAATAATCTACCAAATGTCGCGAGTGCTTGGAAAGCTGGTGAGGATGGAGCAACTATTGAGCTAACGATTGATGTCGATGTCCAGCAGGTCGTTGAGCGTGAATTGTCACAGGCTATGAAGCGCTATGAAGCGGACCAAGCATTGGCCATTGCTATGAATCCAAATAATGGTGAAATTTTAGCATTAGCCTCTTATCCAACTTTTAATCCGGCTGAATATCAATTAGTCGAACCAACGATTTATAATCGAAATTTACCTGTATGGATGACATATGAGCCAGGTTCTACTTTCAAAATTATTACCTTGAGCGCTGCATTGGAAGAAAATTTAGTGGATTTAGAGCATGATACATTTTATGATCCAGGGTATACAATGGTTGCTGGGGCAAGACTACGTTGTTGGAAGCGTGAAGGGCATGGACATGAAACCTTCTTAGAAGTTGTGGAGAATTCCTGTAACCCAGGCTTTGTTGAATTAGGGCAGCGGTTAGGAAACGAGCGACTATTGCAATATATTAAAGATTTTGGCTTTGGTCAAAAGACTGGTTCCAATATTGCTGGTGAAGCCTCAGGAATTTTATTTTCTAAGGAAGCCTTCGGACCCGTTGAACAGGCTACAACCTCATTTGGGCAAGGGGTAGCGGTAACTCCAATTCAGCAAGTTCAAGCGGTAGCAGCAGCTATAAATGGAGGCAAGCTATATACGCCTTATGTTGTAAAAAAAGTATTTAATCCAAATACAGGGGATGTCATACAGGAAACTGAACCTGTTGTCAAAAATCAGGTGATTCGTGAGGAGACTTCTGCAAAGGTTCGGGGCGCATTGGAGTCAGTTGTAGCAAATGGTTCAGGTCGACAAGCCTTTAGAGATGGTTTACGAATTGGCGGTAAAACAGGAACAGCGCAAAAGGTTGAAAACGGCCGTTACAAGAGTGGGGAATATATCGTATCATTTATTGGCTTTGCGCCAGCTGACAATCCGCAAATTGTCGTCTATGTAGCAGTCGACAACCCTAAAAAGACGACGCAGTTTGGCGGTGTTGTAGCAGCACCTATTGTTGGGCAAATAATAGAGGATGTTGCACCGTTTGTAGGTATTGAAAAATCAAAGGAACAGCTTGAAAAGGATTATCGATATGGTGATCCAATTACTGTGAAGGTACCAAATTTTATTGGTCAGACAAAGGATGATATTGCCAAGCAGTTTTATCCATTTCGTATAGAATGGCATGGAGAAGGGACTAAAATTGGTAACCAATTACCTGAAGTGGATAGTGTTATCAAACAAGATGGTACCATTCATTTATATTTGGAGAACTGAAATAACTTTACCTTTAAAAAATGGGAAAGAACCACTATTATTATGAAGGGTAGTAATAAATAAATGAAAGTTTATGCTTTTTTCCTAACGAAGAAAGTGAAACAAGATTTAAAGGAGATTTTTCAATGAAACTCGCAACAACACTTACCATTTTAGCTCTTGCTTTTATAGTAACAGTTATCCTGGCACCAATTAGTATTCCACTTCTTCGACGCCTAAAGTTTGGGCAAAGTATTCGTGAAGAGGGACCGAAATCACATATGAAAAAAGCTGGTACACCAACAATGGGCGGTATAATTTTCTTAATTTCTATCGTCCTAACAACTGTTGGTGTAGGAAGCTTTTTAGATTTATTAACGACACAGACCGTAGTACTTTTATTAGTATTAGCAGGATTTGGCTTAATAGGTTTATTGGATGATGGTTTGAAGGTTGTATTTAAAAGGAATTTAGGGTTAACCTCTCTTCAAAAATTAATTGGTCAAATTGTTATCGCCATCCTTGCATATTTTCTACTGTATGTTGGATCTTTTGATACAACGCTCGCTATTCCATTTACAGATTGGACAGTTGATCTTGGTGTATTCTATGTTGCCTTTTTAATCTTTTGGTTAGTAGGGTTCTCCAATGCGGTGAATTTAACAGATGGTTTGGATGGACTAGTGGCAGGAACTGCATCGATTGCTTTTGCGGCTTTTGGCGTTATCGCACTCTTCCAAAGCCAAGCAGATATCGCTTTATTTGCATTTGCTGTTACAGGAGCATTATTAGGGTTTCTATTATTTAATGCGAATCCAGCAAAAGTATTTATGGGTGATACGGGTTCATTAGCATTAGGTGGGGCATTAGCTATGGTATCGGTATTAGTAAAAGAAGAATTTTTACTTTTACTAGTTGGCTTGGTTTTTGTCATCGAAACATTATCCGTTATTTTACAGGTAGGAAGCTTTAAGCTACGTAAAAAGCGTATTTTTAAGATGAGTCCAATCCATCACCATTTTGAATTATCAGGTTGGTCAGAGTGGAAGGTAGTGCTTGTCTTCTGGTCAACTGCCCTAGCAGTAGCATTGATTGCAGTTTTATCGGAGGCGTTTTAATGAAAAACTATACAGATTTACAACATAAAAAAGTACTTGTGTTAGGCCTAGCGAAAAGCGGTGTGGCCGCTGCTGAAATTTTACATGAGCTCGGCGCCTTTGTAACAGTCAATGATTCCAAACCATTTGATGAAAGCCCAGATGCACAGGGTTTATTACAAAAGGGGATTACCGTGATTTGTGGTCGTCATCCTGAGGACTTACTGGATGAAGGTTTTGAATTAGTCGTTAAAAACCCAGGTATACCTTATAGCAATCGCATTGTAGCGGATGCTATACAGCGCGGTATTCCTGTATGGACAGAGATTGAACTTGCGTATTTAATAAGTGACGCGCCATTTATTGGTATTACAGGCTCGAATGGAAAAACAACAACGACCACTTTAATATTTGATATGTTAAACAACGGAAGTAAAAATCCATTAATTGCAGGAAATATTGGTACAGTTGCTTGTGGCGTTGCTAAAGAAGCTAGTAAAGATAACGTTATTGTAACGGAGTTGTCATCTTTCCAATTGATGGGGACTAAAACATTTAAGCCTAAAATTTCTATACTTACAAATCTTTATGATGCCCATCTTGACTACCATGGAACATTTGATAATTACGCTGAAGCGAAGTTTGGTGTGACACGTAATCAAGATGAAAGTGATTATTTTATTTATAATGCGGACCAACCAATTGTAGTTGGCTATGCGGCAAAATCCAATGCGCAAAAAATTCCGTTCAGTTCAAATGGGCGTACTGTCCACGGAATCAGTGCAGATGATACAACGATCTATTGGCAAGGGGATCCGTATATGGACCGAGCAAATATAGCACTGCCTGGTAAGCATAATTTAGAAAACATCCTAGCAGCAGTGGCGGCCTGTATTTTAGTTGGCTGTGACAAAGGGAAAATGGAAGAGGTTTTAGCGGCTTTTGGTGGGGTGAGACACCGTACTCAATTCGTACGCGAATGGAATGGTCGAAAGATTTATAATGACTCCAAAGCAACGAACTGTTTAGCAACAAAAAGTGCTTTAGATGCATTCCAGGCGCCCGTTATTTTGTTAGCAGGTGGTTTAGATCGTGGACATTCTTTTGAGGAGCTTCGACCTAGTATGAATCATGTGAAAGGCGTCGTCGCATTTGGAGAAACTGGATTACGTTTTGTTGAATTTGCAAAATCATGTGGTGTCCAACAAACAGTAATCGCTCAAAATGTGGAAGACGCTGTACACTATGCAGCACCGATGTCAGCAGAGGGAGATATTATTTTACTATCACCAGCTTGTGCAAGTTGGGATCAATATGACAGCTTTGAAATACGCGGAGATGTTTTTATTGATGCTGTAATGAAGCTGTAATGAGCCTGTAACTATTTTAGAATATACTTGACTTGGAAGGATGGCATTACTGAGAGGGAAAGAAAGCTACTTATTGCTCGTCACAACTTTGATGCTATCAGTAATCGGCATTATTTTCGTCTATTCTGCGGGGACTTATTGGAGTGCCATTCATTATAGTGGAAAAATGCCGTTTTATATGAAGCAAAGCGTATACTTTGTGGTAGCCATAATTGTATTTTTAATCACAATTCGATTAAATATTTTGAGAGAGCAGTCCTTTTGGAAAATGGCCTATATATTTTCGTTAGTCTTACTTGTTCTAGTGTTAATACCTGGTATTGGGCTAGTGCGAAATGGCTCGCAAAGCTGGATTGGGATTGGTCCATTGACAATCCAGCCAGCGGAGATAACGAAAATAACAGTCATTGTTTACCTGAGTCATATTTTAGCGCAGCATAAAACAGGAACGCCAGTTGTTAATTGGCGCCATGCTTTAATCCTCCTAATCCCTGTTGTTTTGATTATGTTGCAGCCTGACTTTGGTTCAGTATTTATTCTTGTTGTTGCTGTATTTTTATTGTTTTTTGTCGCTGGCTACCCGTTAAAGCTATATGCCATGATTATGTTAGCTGGTATAGCTGGACTAGTAGGACTAATTGCGACTGCACCATATCGACTAAAGCGAATAGAAGCATTCCTCGATCCATGGGCTGATCCCTTAGTAAGTGGATTCCAAGCAGTGCAATCACTTATGGCGATAGGTCCTGCTGGAATTTTTGGTCATGGTTTTGGACAAAGTCGGCAAAAGTTTCTATATTTGCCTGAGCCACAAAATGACTTTATTTACGCTATTATTTTGGAGGAGATCGGCTTGATTGGTGGTCTCGTTATTTTAGCACTTTTTGTACTGACAATTTATGCAGGCTATAGATTTGCTGTACAGGCTAAAAGCCGAACATCCTATTATGCGATTATAGGGTTAGTCACAATGCTGATGGTGCAAGCGTTTCTTAATATAGCTGTTGTAATAGGTTTAGTACCCGTAACGGGTGTTACATTGCCTTTTATCAGCTACGGAGGAACATCTTTAGTCACAATGTGGTTAATAATAGGTATTATTTATCAATTAGCGAAATAAATATAAAGGAGGAGTACTTTTTGGAGAAAGTAATTGATATAGAAGATCGTATACCTACGCTAAAAAAGCGACGAAAAAAGCGTACAAATCGTAAATTCATCGTGCTAATATTACTTTTCTTTATTGTGTTAGCAGTACTCCTTTATTTTCAATCTCCATACAGTAACATCAATAAAATAACAGTCAATGGTGCTAAGCTGGCAAATAATGAACATTATGTGGAGACAAGTACCCTGGCGCTAGGTAAATCAATGTGGGGTTTCAAAATAGAAGATGTGGAGAAGCTTCTGTTGAAGGATAAATGGGTAAAAGAAGCACATGTTAAACGTAACTGGCTTCGAGGCGTAACGATTGATGTGAAAGAGTGGAAAAAAGTTGCGTATTTGGCTGGGGACGGCACCTATTATCCACTGCTTGAAAATGGTGAACGTTTTGAACAAAAAGGAAATGATACGCCAATTGATGCACCTGTTTTTATTGGTATTACTGGCGAAAAAACAATCAAAAAACTTGTTGAACAGTTAGCACAATTAAAACCAGAAGTATTAGCTTTAATTTCTCAGGTTAACACGAATAGTAATGATACAAATCCGAACGCGGTAAAGCTTTATATGAATGATGGATATGAGGTACGAGCTGTTATTCAGACGCTTGCGGAGAAGTTAAATTATTACCCCTCCATTGTTGCACAAATTGCAAATTTAGAAAAAGGCGTGATTGATTTAGAGGTCGGTTCCTATTATCGCCCTTTTAACGAAGAGTACAACAAAATAAGCATCGATATGGAAGCTAATGCAGATGGGGAAATGGTTGACCAGGAAGTGACAGACGATGAACAACAAAAAGATGAATAGCAAAGGAAGTTTTTTTTCAAGAAAACAATTTGAATTACTGATTGTTTGTGTGACAACAGGATTTATTATCGGCTATTCATATAATCAGGCAAAAGATAACCGGGAAGCAGGCACGATTAATTCAGAGCTATTTGAGCAAGAAGATTCTTATCGTGAGGAATTGATCACTCAACAAGAACGTAATAAAGAGCTATCGGATGAGCTAAATAGTCTACAGGAACAAATTCGAAAGTATGAAAAATCATTTGCTTCTAATGAGAAGGATTATAAAGAACTTGTGGAACAAGCAGAGGATTTACGGCTTCTACTTGGTGAATTGAAGAGTGAGGGAAAAGGAATAAGGATCACTCTCCAGGATGGTGACTATGATCCAAAATCTTTGAATCCGAATGACTATATTGTTCATGAAAGTCATGTTTTTAAATTGTTGAATGAACTGAAGATATCAGGTGCTCAGGCAATTGCTATTAATGGGCAACGTGTCATGGCCAATTCCTATATCCGATGTAATGGTCCTGTAATAACTATTGATGGTACACAGCATCCCGCTCCTTTTGTGATAGAAGCTGTTGGAGATTCCGATACTTTAATAGCATCTTTAAATTTAAATGGCGGTGTCGTTGATCAATTATTAAATGACAATATTGTAGTGTCTTTAGAAGAACATCAAAAACTTACAATGCCAAGAGTAAAAGTAGAAAGTTAAGGACAAGACCTATTTCATGTTTAAAGTCTAATTTTAGCCTCTAGGAAAGTTTTACATTGAATTCTGAGGGGCATACGATACGTCTAGGAGGGGCTATTTTGCGAAGAAATATGTACACCCGAATAACGATCGTGCTATTTATTATCGGTTTGATGATAGCGGTACAATACAATACCATACAAAAACCAGCAGAGCGAGATACACGAGATATTTGGGCAATAAGAGAGGAATTAGCACAAGAAAAGCAAAGACATTCCGCATTACTGGCAGAAATTCGCTCACTTCATGAAGTAGTGGATCGCTATGAGCAATCTGAAAAAGTAAATCAGCAAGCCGCTTTACATGAAACATTGAATCGTTTAAAGCAACAGGCTGGACTAACAGAAGTGGTAGGGCCTGGTGTCAGACTTCGTATTGAACCCGCACCTGAATTAATAGAGATGGGTTATGAAATCAAAGAGATATCGCCTGATTTATTAACCCAATTATTAAATACGCTGTTTAAAAACGATGCAACAAGTGTTTCAATAGATGGCAATCGTGTTGTTCAAACAACAGCCATTCGGGACATAAATGGGAAGACAACGGTGAATAGTGTACCATTGTCGACACCTAAATTTGATATATATGTTGGGACAAGCGATTTTAAAGCAGCTCAAAAAATGTATAATTCGCTTCAAGCCTCAACATTTATAGATTCATTTTATTTAGATAATTTTAATTTAGTGATTGAAGAGCCAATTGATCAATTACAAATTCCAGCATTTGATCAGCGATTGACAAATGATTACTTAGCAGAGGTAAAAAAAGGAGATTAATTTATGTGGCTACCATTTTTAGGTTTGATATTTGGACTTGCCCTTGGCTTGTTAACAAATATACAAATCCCCTCTATGTATGAAAATTATCTGTCAATAGCTGTTTTAGCAGCTTTAGATACATTATTTGGTGGTATCCGTGCTCAATTACAGCAAGTGTACGACGATAAAGTTTTTGTATCAGGATTCTTTTTTAATATAGTTCTCGCAGCAGGGTTAGCTTTTATAGGTGTGAATTTAGGGATAGATTTGTATTTAGCAGCTATTTTCGCTTTTGGGGTACGTTTGTTCCAAAATATAGCAATAATTAGGCGTATATTACTAACACGGTTGGATGAGAAACGTCACAAGAAAGAAAAAACTTCCATAGATTAAGAGAAAAATTGACCAAAATACTCGATTTGCTTAGACATTATGCCAAATTTACAATAGAATGAAAATAAGAGCATTTTTCAAGGAGGTGCAGCGAATTGAATCAGCAAGATTTATACATTTCACTTGATATTGGATCCTCCTCTATCAAGGTATTAATAGGTGAAATGAGTGACGGACAATTACATGTAATTGGCGTCGGAAATGTAAAATCGAATGGGGTTCGAAAAGGAGCAATTGTTGATATAGATGCAACAGTTCAATCTATTCGAAAAGCAGTAGAACAAGCCGAACGAATGACAGGTTATCAAATTCACGAAGTCGTTCTAGGCGTTCCTGCTAACCAAACGATGTTACAGCTAGTTAAAGGTGTTGTCGCTGTAAATAGTGAAAACAGAGAAATTACAGATGATGATTTAGACAGAGTGGTAGAATCTGCACAAGTCATGTCAATACCTCCTGAACGTGAATTAGTTAACATCATTCCAAGACAGTTTATTGTGGACAACCTTGATGAAATTAAAGATCCTCGTGGTATGATTGGCATTCGTCTAGAAATGGATGCAACCATGATAACGACATCCAAAACGCTTTTACACAATGTACTTCGTTGTGTTGAGCGTGCCGGTTTAAGTATACGAGAAATATATTTGCAACCATTAGCATCAGGCTACTTTGCATTAACTGAAGATGAAAAAAACCAAGGAACTGCCTTTATCGATATAGGAGGCGGATCTACTACAATCGCAGTATTTGAAGAGGGATTGCTAACGCATACAGGTGTCATACCAGTTGGTGGTGATCATATAACGAAAGATATTTCTATCGTCTTAAAGACACCAACAGAACAAGCTGAAAATATCAAACACCAATTTGGACATGCCTTTTATGATGATGCATCTGACGATGAAATCTTTGAAGTACCAATTGTAGGAACAGATTCTACTGATCAATATAGTCAACGCTATATATCAGAAATTATTGGCGCACGCCTAGAAGAATTACTAGAATTAGTGATTGACGAGTTAGCACGTCTAGGTGTTAGAGATTTACCAGGTGGCGTTGTTATAACGGGTGGTGTTGCTAAACTTGAAGGTATCGCCCAGTTAGCGCGTCAAATTCTACAAACGCGTGTAAGAATTTATACACCCGATTATATTGGCGTTAGAGAGCCTTCATTTGCAACAGCGGTTGGACTTATTCGTTACGCCTATTTAGAAGATGATTTTTACGGTAAAAGTACGAATACGCAACCTGTTGAATATGCAGCTGTAGGAGCTCAAGCAGCTATGCCTAAAAAGCAAGAGTATTCTGCACCTTCAGAACCAAAAGAAAGCGTAATTGGGAAAGCAAAAAAATTATTTGATAAGTTTTTTGATTAACTAGAATGCGTAATGATTGATACAGAGTCGAGTTACCGTGGGAGGAAAAAGAGATGTTAGAATTTGATACAAATGTAGATGAACTTGCAGTAATAAAGGTCATAGGTGTTGGTGGCGGCGGTAACAACGCTGTCAATCGAATGATAGAACATGGTGTACAGGGTGTTGACTTTATCGCAGTTAACACTGATTCACAGGCATTAAATTTATCAAAGGCAGAAGTTAGGCTTCAAATTGGAGCGAAACTGACGCGGGGTTTAGGTGCAGGTGCAAATCCAGAAGTAGGGAAAAAGGCTGCTGAAGAGAGCCGCGAGCAATTAGAAGAGGTTCTACGTGGTGCAGACATGGTATTCGTCACTGCTGGTATGGGTGGAGGAACCGGTACGGGTGCAGCGCCAGTAATTGCACAAATTGCTCGTGAATTAGGAGCACTAACAGTAGGTGTTGTGACACGTCCATTTACGTTTGAAGGGCGTAAACGTCAAACACAAGCTATCGGCGGCATTGGTAGTATGAAAGAAGCTGTGGATACGCTAATTGTTATCCCGAACGACAAGCTATTACAAATTGTCGATAAATCAACACCAATGTTAGAAGCTTTCAGAGAAGCAGATAACGTACTTCGTCAAGGTGTTCAAGGTATTTCAGATTTAATTGCAACCCCTGGTCTTATTAACTTAGACTTTGCAGACGTGAAAACAATTATGTCAAACAAAGGCTCAGCATTAATGGGTATCGGTATTGCTACTGGTGAAAACCGTGCTTCAGAAGCAGCAAAGAAAGCCATTTCAAGTCCATTACTAGAATCATCTATCGATGGTGCTAAAGGTGTTCTTATGAATATTACAGGTGGCTCTAATCTTAGCTTATTTGAAGTACAAGAAGCGGCAGATATCGTAGCTTCTGCATCTGACGAAGAAGTAAATATGATTTTCGGTTCTGTTATTAATGAAAACCTTAAAGATGAAATCATTGTTACAGTTATCGCAACTGGTTTCTCAGAGGAAGCTTTACAGCAACAACGTAATACAACAAAACCATCGCTCAATATAAATAGACAATCTGCTCCACAACAACAAGCACCGATTCGTGAACAACGACAAGAAGTGCATGTTCAACAAGAGCAGCCACGCCAAAATCAGCAACATTATGCACAGGATGACATGCTTGAAGTCCCAGCATTTTTACGCAATCGCAAAAATCGCGGTTAATTGAAAAAACAACTTCTAAAAAGCTCGTATTTTACATATGTAAAATACGAGCTTTTTATTTTTGTTGTCGAGATGTTCATTTGTGTAAGGAAACCATGTATTTTGTCAAAACATTTTAAGGAAATGGTGCGATTGTTTGACAATATTTGTGGGAGTAACATGCTAACTTTGTAAGTAGGAGGCGGCTGTTATGTATGGAGAATGGCTGGTGCTCATTAATACGCTTTTCAATCTAGCAATACTCACGTTTACCGCAAGAGTAACAGGGGTTTTGGTCAAGAATTCAAGATTATTAATGAGTTCATTTTGTAGTAGTTTAGTAGCTGTAATTGGCGGTCAAATGCTGTGGTCAACGGTACTTAGTTTTATATTGCTCATAGGTATAGCTTTTCGCTTTAAGATTCGAAGCTTCCAAAAGCAAGGACCGATCGTTTTAACAGCAACGATCGTTATCGGCGGATTGCTAACAGCACTACAACCCTATTTAAAAAATCTTTCTGCCAACCATTTTATAATGATTTGTTTTGTACTAGCAGTTTTAAATCTTGTTGCATTTTATAAGCAATGGGGTTTTGTTAAACTAGAACGTTTAAGTGGACAATTTGTATTTGATACAACTTTAAAAATCTTTGGTTCGATAATACCACTTTCAGCTTTTGTGGACACAGGAAACCAAGCAATCGAGCCGCTTTCAGGGAAACCTGTTCATTTCGTCTCTTATACAGCTCTAAGCCCACATTTACCTGCCGATTTTTGCAAATCATTAGTAGAATGGCAAGAAACAGATCCGTACAATGTATCTATGTTTTCAGAAGATTATCAGCGTTATATTCGATTTATTCATATCAATACCGTACAACAACAAACCGTTGTTCTTGGTTTTCGCTTTGATGAGTGGTTGATAAAGGGGGAGCCTTCACAGGTGAAATCGAATGAATATATCGTTTTAACAAAAAAAGCAAAAAATTTTCCACATAGCACAGCAGCAATTTTACATTTTTCAGCGCTTTCAAATAACTCATAGAGGGGGAGAACTATTGCTTCTTAGGCTACTTGCTAGCTTGAAAAAATTTTGGAGTAAGTTTCGTAGTCGTGAAACGTACTATATAGGGGGAAATGATTCATTGCCAGTGCCACTAAGTCGAGAAGAAGAAGTTACAGTCATTGCATCCTTTATGAAAGGTGATTTACGAGCTAGAGACACACTAATTGAACGTAATTTACGTCTTGTTGTTTATATTGCTAGACGTTTTGACAATACGGGAACGCCAATCGAAGATTTAATCAGCATTGGTTCTATCGGATTAATAAAGGCAATTGAAACGTTCAATACAGATAAAAATATTAAGCTTGCAACATACGCATCTCGATGCATTGAAAATGAAATTTTAATGCATTTACGAAAAACAAGTCGTATGAAGGGTGAAGTATCATTAGACGAACCTTTAAACTCTGATGCAGATGGAAATGAATTATTACTGTCAGATATTTTAGGTACGGAAGAGCACATTATTCTTGATAATGTGGAGAAAAAAATTGAACGGCAGCATATGTTCCATGCCATAAATTTATTAGGTGCACGTGAACGATATATTATGGAATGCCGTTTTGGTCTCAATGGAAAAGTAGAAATGACGCAAAAAGAAGTAGCAGATCATTTAGGGATATCACAATCATATATTTCCCGTTTAGAAAAGAAAATTATTCAAGATTTACGTGAAAATTTAAATCAGCCAATTTCTTAGAAAGGGAAAATTATCCTACCTAAAATTGGTCATAGCTTTTGTGCATATTCTTGTTTCTCTCGGACAAACTGATGTCACGGTTTAGTCAGAGAATAACATCCGGAGGAATCGAATATGCGAACAAAAGTAGATCTTTGCGGCTTAGATACATCGACTTTGCCAATTTTAAAGCACGAAGAAATGAAGGAGCTCTTCATTCGTTTACAAGCCGGTGAAACTGAAATCAGAGAAGAGCTTGTCATGTGCAATTTAAGGTTAGTGCTAAGTATTGTTGGTAGATTTGCCTATAGAGGTGAACAGGCAGATGATTTATTTCAAGTAGGCTGTATTGGCCTCATGAAAGCCATTGATCATTTTGATTTAAAGCATAATGTAAGATTTTCAACATATGCTGTCCCAATGATCATTGGTGAAATTCGTCGCCATCTGCGTGATCATCATGCATTACGAGTATCTCGTTCTTTAAGGGATATTGCCTATAAGGCAATGCAGGCAAAAGAACAGTGGATAACCGAAAATTTGCGCGAACCAACGATTGAAGAAATTGCTGACATGATTGACATGAAAAAAGAAGATGTTTTATTTGCTTTAGATGCTATTCAAGACCCAATGTCATTACAAGAGCCCATTTATTCAGATGGTGGGGACGCTGTTTATATGATGGACCAATTACGTGATGATGATGTATCAGAAGATCAATGGGTTGCCTACGTGTCGGTAAAGGAAAGCTTGCAGAAACTAGATGAACGTCAGCAAATGATCGTGGCAAAACGATTTTATTATGGAGAGACACAAACTGAAATCGCTAAGGAATTAGGGATTTCACAAGCACAAATTTCACGTCTTGAAAAGAATGCAATTGAAACAATGCAAAAAGATTACAAATAAAAAATGCGCATCGAATTATTCGGTGCGCATTTTATCTTCATTCAATGAACAGTTGATACATAAATATAAAGAGACAGCAAAGTTTGGTGATAGAGAAAAATAATTTAGGTGAAAGAGTACTGGATAGAGGAGGTTATTTATTGCGGTTCTCAATGTTACAGCAAAAGGAAGTAATTGAAGCAGGAAATGGACGATTTATAGGATTTGTGGTAGATGCTGAAGTATCGAAAGAAACGGGCTATGTAACAGCATTTTTAATTGCTGAGCCCCGAAAATATCTTGGTTTTTTTAAAGGAGAAGAATCTGTAAGAAAAGTGTATATGAAAGATGTGCTTGTTGTTGGCAAGGATGTCATTCTAGTCAAGGCACTTTCCTAAATAGCTGACATAGGTCAGGCTATTCATTGATAAATCAAGCATTGCTTGTTACAATAAGAGAAACTAATGTTGTAAAGTTGGGAAAAACAGTGACAAAAATCTTAGCAAATTTAAACAAATTAAATGATTTAATAGCAGCAGCAGAAACAAGAGTCAATCGCGAAGCCAATAATGTCCAAATAATAGCTGTGACGAAAGAGGTTTCTGTAGAAAGAACGCAAGAAGCTATCGAAGCTGGATTGACTCATTTAGGAGAAAACCGACCGGAAGGCTTAAATCGTAAAATATCTGCGATTCAAGCTGATGTCAATTGGCATTATATAGGGTCCCTACAAACACGTAAAGTAAAACAAGTGATTAACAGCATTGATTTTTTACATTCATTAGATCGTTTGAGTTTGGCAGAAGAAATTGAGAAAAGAGCAGTAAAGCCCGTTAAATGTTTTATCCAAGTAAACGTTTCTGGGGAAGAATCAAAACATGGTTTAAGCATGGAAGAAGTATTACCTTTTGTAGAATCATTGAGAAGCTTTACAAAAGTCCAAGTTGTCGGTTTAATGACCATGGCACCAAACACAGAAGACGAAGCACTTATTCGTTCTGTATTTAAGCAATTAAAACAATGTCAACAGCAAATAGCCGAGCAAGGATTCGCACACGCACCTTGTACCGAGTTATCAATGGGCATGTCTAATGACTTTGAAATTGCGGTAGAGGAAGGGGCTACTTTTGTTCGAGTCGGAACGGCTCTTGTTGGAAATGAAAGAGGGGAACAGGATGAGCATGAAAAATAAAATTAAAAACTTCTTTTACCTTGAAGAAGAACTAGAAGAAGAAATCACGCAAGCTCCTATTCAGCAGCAACAACCCGTACAACAACAGCAACCGATTCATTCAGTAAAGCCTAAAAAAACAATTAAAGAACGTAAGGCATCGATCCATGAAATTGTGCCGCAAAGTACAGCTACTCCTAATAATATTGTTAGCTTGCAAGCTGCGATGAGTTCCAAGGGAGCAAAAGTTGTCTTAATAGAGCCTAGAGTCTATGCAGAAGCACAAGATATCGCGGAACATTTAAAAAATAAACGTGCAGCTATCGTCAATTTACAACGTATTGAACGAGAGCAAGGTAAACGCATTATTGATTTTTTAAGTGGCACAGTCTATGCCCTTGCAGGGGATATTCAACGTATCGGGAAAGATATTTTCCTTTGCACTCCAGATAATGTAGAAGTAACTGGTGAAATTACAAACTTTATTTTAGACGATAATTAATAGCGAGGATTGTAGTTTATATGACTTTTTTTATAATACTTGGTTATGTATCTTTAGCATTTAGGATTTATTCGTTTATGCTAATTGCATATATCTTAATGTCTTGGGTGCCTGCCGCTCAAAATTCAGCCATTGGACGAATGCTTGAAAAAGTGTGTGAGCCTTATTTGGGGATATTCCGAAAGTTTATCCCTCCGCTTGGTATGATTGATATTTCACCAATTGTGGCGATCTTTATGCTGAATTTTATTGAAAGAGGACTTGTTATAGTCATTCAGAAAATATTTCTTATGTTCGTATAGATATAAAATCCTCACGTTTTAGTGGGGGTTTTTTATTTATATGGAGTATAGAAAAAACGTAACAAAGAAATGTTGCCCTAAAGCTTTAAGCAGATGTCACAAATTTTAAAGGGTCCATTTAGAGTGAACTAGAAAAAATTTGATGCAATGATGTCAAAGTACCAATGATTGGGAATACTATGGTTATCTAATTATTGAAGCAAATAGGGACGATGAAAGAGGAGACAACAAGATGGAGCACTTGATTCAGCATTTTCGGAAAGATGAGCAACCTTTTATTGAACAGGTAATAAGCTGGCAGCGGGAGGTAGAGGATCGCTATGCACCTAAGCTGACTGATTTTCTTGATCCAAGACAGCGCTTTATAGTGACATCTATTATTGGACAGGATGACTCAATGAATACATTATGTGCAGGGCTATTTAATGAAGCAGAGAGACAACGTATGCTCATTTATCCAGCCTACTATGAGCCTACAGAGAAGGACTTTCAACTGACAGCTTTTACACTTCAGTATCCCGTTAAATTTGTACAATTACGCCATCCAGATGTTTTAGGAGCCTTATTATCATTAGGGTTAAATCGTAGTAAGTTCGGTGATATTCGCGTTAATGACCATCAGATTCAATTTGTCGTTGCACAGGAAGTGGCTGAATATGTGCGTCTACATTTAACTGGCATTGGTAAAGTAAAGGTACATGTTGAATCTCTTAAAGAACAGGAGCCTCTCCTTATCAATGAAGAGGAATGGTTAGAGGAATCTTACACAGTTACCTCCATGCGACTAGACGTTATTATTGCAACAGTTTTGAAAGTGTCTCGTCAAAAGGCACAAGCTTTAATTACAGGTAAAAAAGTGCGTGTAAATTGGACAGAGCGTGATGCCGTTGCTTTTGAATTACAAGAAGGGGATATTCTATCGATAAGAGGAAGCGGTCGTATGAAAATAATTATGACAGAAGGCCGTACAAAAAAAGATAAAATCCGTCTACAAGTCGGTCGATTGGCCCAAAAAAGCTAAAAGAAAAGTAAATTTCATTAATTTATACTGCTAAGTTGTCGGAAGAATTGTATAATAGGAAATACGAATGTACACGAAAAGGAGAGAAGGATTGTATGCCATTATCACCTATTGATATACATAATAAGGAGTTTACAAAAGCTTTCAGAGGCTATGCTGAAGATGAAGTAAATGAATTTTTAGATCAAATCATTAAAGATTATGAAATTTTGTTGCGTGAAAAAAAAGAGGTTGATAAGCAACTAGAAATGGCCTTAGAACAAGCGAGGCATTTTAGCACTTTAGAAGAGACCTTACAGAAGTCTATTGTTGTTGCGCAAGAAGCAGCAGATGAAGTGCGAAGAAATTCTCAAAAAGAGGCAAAGCTTATTGTCAAAGAGGCAGAGAAAAATGCTGATCGAATCGTTAATGATGCTTTAACGAAAGCGCGTAAGGTAACGATTGAAATTGATGAGCTTAAAAAACAGTCAAAAGTTTTCCGTAATCGTTTCAAGATGCTAGTCGAAGCTCAGCTCGATTTATTAAATGCGGATGATTGGGATCATTTACTTCAGTATGATATCGATTTAACAGAGATTCAAGCATCTGTAGATGAAGCGCAAGAATCAGAAGATATGTAGCTTTACTTTTCATTGAGATGATCAAATTTAAATGAAACTTGACGCGATTGTTTGAATTTCATATACTTTGTAATAGTAATTATTTTGTACAGACATATGCATAGAAGCAGAGACGAAGACAGTATTTGTTAGGCGTGGTGAAGCGATTTGGGGATAGTGGAAGCCCAAACAAGCAACTAACAATGAATATCACTTCCGAGCTAAATAACTGAAAAAAGTAAGTTATTTCGTGGTGCACGACGTTAATGTGCTTGAAAGAGGTAGTGCAGCCTAATGGATTGTGCTACAAGTAGGGTGGTACCGCGAGTAGAAGCTTCTCGTCCCTTAGTGGGATGAGGGCTTTTTTTATTTGTCCGCGAATCGTTTCAGATAAGTAAGCCTATAACTGTCGTAAGAGAATAGTGTCGATATGCTTTATGTAAATTAAAGGAGGATTTTTTATGGTTGAATACAAAGATACGTTATTAATGCCAAAAACGGATTTCCCAATGCGTGGAAATTTACCAGCAAATGAGCCGAAAATGCAAGAAAAATGGAATGAAATGGATATTAATAAATTGCAGATGGAGCGTACAGAAGGACGTCCTGAATATGTACTTCATGATGGCCCTCCGTATGCAAATGGTGATATTCATATTGGGCATGCATTGAATAAAGTATTAAAGGATATGATTACCCGTCATCGTTCAATGACTGGCTACCATGTTAATTATATTCCTGGTTGGGATACGCATGGTCTACCTATTGAACAAGCATTGACAAATAAAGGTGTTAAACGTAAAGAAATGTCAGTAGCAGCTTTCCGTCAACTTTGTGAAGAATATGCATATGAGCAAATTGACAATCAACGAAATCAATTCCGTCGTTTAGGTATCCGTGGTAATTGGGAAAACCCTTATATTACATTGAAACCTGAGTTTGAAGCTCGCCAAATTGAAGTATTCGGAAAGATGGCGGAAAAAGGGTATATCTATAAAGGCTTAAAACCAGTATATTGGTCTCCGTCTTCTGAATCTGCTCTTGCTGAAGCAGAAATTGAATATAAAGATATTAAATCGCCTTCTATTTATGTAAGCTTTGCTATTAAAGATGCAAAAGGTGTTGTACCAGCAGATGCTAAATTTGTTATTTGGACAACAACTCCTTGGACATTACCAGCAAACTTAGGGATTTCTTTAAATCCTGAGTTTATGTATGTTGTCGTTGCAGTAGCTAATAAAAAATTCATCATTGCAAAAGATTTATTAGAAACTGTGGCAACTGCACTTGAATGGGAAGCGTATGAGGTTATTCAAGAAGTGAAGGGTGAAGTATTAGATCGTATTGTCGCTCAACATCCTTTCTATGATCGTGATTCACTTGTAATGGTAGGCGAGCATGTTACTGCTGACGCAGGTACT
Source organism: Lysinibacillus sp. F12 (assembly GCF_057773605.1). Taxonomy (NCBI): domain Bacteria; kingdom Bacillati; phylum Bacillota; class Bacilli; order Caryophanales; family Bacillaceae; genus Lysinibacillus; species Lysinibacillus sp. F12. The sequence goes on along the minus strand of NZ_JBYMLP010000001.1, from coordinate 1,094,902 downwards.
GGCTGTGTTCACACAGCTCCTGGACACGGGGAAGACGATTATCATATTAGTAAGCAATATGGTTTAGACATTCTGAGCCCGCTTGATAATAGTGGCTGCTATACGGATGAAGCACCTGGGTTTGAGGGCGTCTTTTATAATGATGCCAATAAACTAGTAACAGAAAAGCTAAAAGAAGTAGATGCATTAGAAAGTCTTGGGTTTATTTCACACTCATACCCACATGATTGGCGTACAAAAAAACCAGTTATTTATCGTGCCACACCGCAATGGTTTGCGTCTGTTGAAGCGTTCCGCGGGGAGCTCTTAGAGGCTGTTAAAGCAACTGCATTTACACCAGCTTGGGGAGAAACACGTCTTTACAATATGATTCGTGACCGAGGAGATTGGGTAATTTCTCGTCAACGTGCTTGGGGTGTACCAATTCCAATTTTCTACGCTGAAAATGGGGAGCCAATTATTACACCTGAAACAATTAGCCATATTTCAGCACTATTCCGTGAGCATGGCTCAAATATTTGGTTCAAAAAAACAGCAAAAGAATTATTACCGGAAGGCTTTACACATCCAGGTAGTCCGAACGGTGAATTTACAAAAGAAAATGATATTATGGACGTATGGTTCGACTCAGGTTCTTCACACCAAGGTGTACTTGTAGAACGTGGCATGAAGTACCCTGCTGATTTATATTTAGAAGGCTCAGACCAACACCGTGGATGGTTTAACTCTTCTCTTATTACATCAGTAGCTATTAACGGTTTTGCACCATATAAAGGACTTTTAACACATGGTTTCGTTCTTGATGGAGAAGGTCGTAAAATGAGTAAATCCTTAGGGAATGTCATCATTCCGCAAAAAGTAATGGATCAATATGGAGCAGATATTCTTCGTCTATGGGTTGCTTCTGTAGACTATACTGCTGACGTGCGAATTTCTATGGATATGTTGAAGCAAGTATCAGAAGTATATCGTAAAATTCGTAACACTTTCCGTTTCCTACATGGCAATATTGCTGATTTCGATCCAACAAAAGACCGTGTAGCCTATGCAGAGCTTCGTGAAATGGATCAATATGTATATATGCGTTTACAGGATGTTTTAAAAACTGTTCGTACTGCATATGATCGTTATGATTTCGCTGCTGTATATCATGTTGTGAATAATTTTGTAGCAGTGGAACTATCTTCATTCTATTTAGATATTGCAAAAGATGTTGTTTACATTGAAGGTTCTGACAATAAAGATCGACGTGCTATGCAAACAGTTATTTATGATACGTTGATGACTTTAGTTAAAATTATGACACCAATTATCCCTCATACTACAGATGAAATGTGGTCATACTTACATGCTCAAGGTACTGTAGAGGAAGCTTCTGTTCAATTAACGGATTTCCCAGAGGAAGATGTACAAGCGAATTTTGAAAATCTTCGTGCAAAATGGGAAAAAATCATTGATGTACGTGATGATATTTTAAAAGCATTAGAAGAGGCTCGTAATGCTAAAACGATTGGTAAATCTCTTGAAGCAAAAGTAACAGTATATGCAAAAGAAGATGTTGTGGCATTATTGAACGATGCGAACATTGACTTTGCACAACTATCTATCGTTTCTGCTTTTGAGGTAGCTACAATCGAAGAAGTACCAGCAGATGCTTTGGTACTTGAACATGTATCCATTGTTGTTGAGAAGGCCACAGGTGAGAAGTGCGAACGTTGCTGGTCTATTTCAGAAACAGTTGGTGCGAATGCGGCACATCCTACAGTATGTGCTCGCTGTGCAGAAGTAGTAGAAAAATATTACGCATAAGTGGAATCAGTGAATAATAAGAATCTGCATTCTATGTAGCTTATAAGCAAGTCTCCTTTAGGGGGCTTGCTTTTTTCATGTGGTTTTTGCAGATTCTTGAAAAACTACATCCTACTTAAACAAAATTTCCTTCGTATTGCGGTAGTCTGTTGGCGATATTCCAACATATTTTTTAAAGGTTAGACTGTAATAATTCGGTGTATTAAACCCACAGGTGGAGGAAATTTTTTCGACCGTATAATCAAACTTTCGTAAAAAGGGTAAAGTCTTGATAATACGTGTAAAGGCAACATAGTCAACAAAATTACGACCCGTTTCTTTTTTAAATAGCCTGCTAAAATGTGTTGGGCTAAAGCTTATATATTTCGCAACTTCACTTATAGAAAGCTGTTCGTCAAAATGCTCTTCTATAAATTGAATAGCTTTTTGAAGCTGTGGATGCTTCGTTAAATCTTCATAATATCGTATATGAATGTTATCAATAGGCGGTTTTCTACGAGCTTTTCGTGCCTGACTATAGGATTCCTTCACTTGCATAGCATCCTGAAATACACCTCCAACCCCCATAAAAAGATGGATACAATGGTCCTTTTTTAGTGTTTCGATGACCTCTAATAAACATGCTTTGCCCTCTGGCCAATGTTTGAATGAGTTATAGTCATTAGGAATTCGCAAAAGAAGAAGCAAATAGCGTTCAAAATGTAAAAAGGACAACGGCGCTTTATCTGCAAATTTCTGTTGAATAACAGTTGTAATGAGGCTACTTGCATCTTGTGGATGAGCTTTTTTTTCATTGACATCGATATAGCCCTGTATTAAGAACACCATATTAGGGATACAGTTAGGCGATAAAAAGGATGCAGATTGAATGATTTCCTGTTCATTATCAATCTCACCGCGTATAAGACGTTTTAAAAATGCTTCTCGAAATGGAGAAGTTTGGTTATGGGATATTTGTTGTGTCAGTTCAAGCATGGTAAGTGTACTAGCCTTTTCTTCCAGATAGGCAGTGTGTAACTTTTTTACAATACGTAAAAATTTTGATTTTTGTAATGGTTTAATGAGAAGTGCAGGTAAAACTAATTCAATTGCTATACCAGTCGAGTAGGTGAGGTGTTCTGTAACAATTGGGACAATTATACTATTAGGATAATTTCTTTTTAGTCGCTTAATCTTAACCCAATCAAATAACCGATTGACTTCATAGACAATAATAGTGTCATCTTCTGGTTTAGGCTCTTTACACTCCATTAAAGCGTTTGGTAAAACTTCTTCTAACCAATCTCTCATTTGTTGCTTATCCAATGAGCTTTCCATAAACCATACCACCTTTAAAATGCTACCAGCCTCCTAAGAATAAAATTGATAGAAATATTTTAACTTAAAATAGCATTTTTTTGTACTAATACAGCAATATTTTATATCTATATTGAAGTTGAAATAGAATAGAATAATTGTAGTGAATAATAATTTGAAATTTCAGATAATTATTTGCTGAAATAAAAAGGGGGAGTTGGCTATGGCAGAAGTCGGGAGTCATGATTACGAATATGTGGAGGCAGGCACCATTGATGTAAAGGATCTTCCACCTCTAGATGCGGCGACAAATAAAATTATGAAAGATGAATTTACAACAGGTTTAGGCTTATCGGTATTTTATTTTATATTGATTTTTAGTATCCCAGTTATGAATTGGTTTGCACCGGAATTTGCCTTTAAGAAAATGTGGGGTGGAATGACGGTAACCTGGTTTGTGACAACAGTTGTGATGATGGCAATGGCATTTATTATCGCTTATGTGCATACTTCCATGTACGAAAAGCGCCTAAAAAAATATGATCTAGCCAATAAGTAGTTGAAATAAGGGGGATAAGTGAATGATAGAAGCTCTTTTAGAACCAAAGATGTTAATGACCATTGCATTAATGGGAACGATTGTATACATTACGTATTTAACAAAAAGAAATGCAACAGCATCGGATTTCTTTGTAGGAGGAAGAAGCTTTGGGTGGTTTACAAATGGTTCTGCAATTGGCGGGGATTATTTAAGTGCAGCCACATTCCTTGGGATTGCAGGCTTAACATTTCAACTAGGATATGATGGGGCTTATTACGCTTTTTGTTTCTCCATTGGTTTAACCTTATTAGCTATTTTCGTAGCGGGTCCTTTGAGACGATTTGGTGCATTTACGGTAGCAGATTTTTTGGGGTATCGTTTTCATAGTAAACGTGCACGACTAGTAGCAGTCGCGGTAGTATTAGCCATTTCAGGCTTTTATGCGGCTCCACAACTATTAGGTGCTGCTCAAATTTTAAGTATGTTTTTTGGCACTTCCTATGAATTTGGCATTATCTTTACATGTGTAGTCATGATTTTTTATGTAGGTATTGGTGGAATGAAAGGAACAACCATTAACCAAGCCTTGGAGCTATGGATTCGTCTTGGTGCATTTATTGTCATGTTAGTAGCAGCGGTATATAGTGGTTTGCATTACGATAAAATTCTTGCAGCTATTAATTCCTTTAGCGGTCCTATTTCAGGCACATCCCCATATGCTTTAGATGGGAATGAAGTTAATTTTGATGGTGCTGCTTGGACAGGGACAGGCTTTTATTTCCCAACATTTTGGCAAACGATTAGCATGACGATTGGTTTAGCTTTAGGAACCATTGGACTCCCTCATATTTTATTGCGCTTTTATACGAATCCAAGTGCAAAAGCAGCACGAAAATCTGCCCTGATGGCTATAGGAATTGCTAGTACATTCTTTTTTTTAGCCGTTTATTTAGGAGTTGTTGGTCGTTCCATTTTCATTTCGGGAACAGCTAGTGAAGAGGTTATGCGTGATCTTGTACTTGGCGGAAACAATATGGTGATACCAACTACAGCGTTAGCTCTAGGTGGTAAATGGTTGCTGGGCTTAGTTATTGCGGGGGCATTTGCAGCTATTTTCTCTAATCTTTCAGGTCTTTTTATTACAAGCTCTGGGGCACTCGCTCATGATTTATATGCGAACATTATGAAAAAAGACATTACGCAAAAACAGCGTGTCATTGCTGGAAAAGTAGCTATCGTACTATTAGGTATTTTATATGGGGCACTTGGGCTCCTTGTTAAGGATGCATCTATCGGTCATTTAGTGGCGCTCGCCTTTACAGTAGCAGCAAGTACATTTACGCCAATATTTATTTTAGGGATTTGGTGGAGAGGCATGACAGAGAAAGGAGCCATTGCAGGATTACTTATTGGACTTGGCGTATCTATGTGGATGATTTTTTTACCAGGAACTTTACCGAGTTTCTTACAGTTTAAAATTCCAGGAATTGTAACGGTTCCTGTAGGCTTCTTATCCGTTATTATTGTGTCACTATTAGATCGAAAGGTACCTGCTGATGTCAATGAATTTATGAAGCGAGTCCATTCAAAAGAATCTGAAACAGTATAAGACAATAAATTTGGCTATTTCTATTGCTCGAAAAGTGATAGAGATAGCTTTTTTGTATTTTCAATACATTTGGAATCGCCATATTTTTGATGTGATATTAGTTATTGTGAATGGTGCTGATATGGTAGAATAGGTTAGATGTTGAGCGAACGGAGGAATGTTTGTGTATAAATATTATGGATTGGCTGCCTTTGTCGTATTATTGGATCAATGGACAAAGTGGTTGATTGTGAAAAATATGGAGTATGGTGAACGTATTGCTGTAGTAGATCCATGGTTTGGCATTTTATCACATCGTAATAGAGGTGCAGCATGGGGGATGCTAGAAGGGCAAATGTGGCTGTTTAGCATCGTGACAATTGCCGTTATCTGTGCCATTGTCTATTTTTATCATAAAGAAGCGAAAGGGAAGCCAATTTTTCAAGTGGGCTTAATGCTATTACTTGGTGGAGCAATAGGGAACTTTATCGATCGTTTATTTAGAGGAGAAGTGGTTGATTTTGTAGATGTTTTAATTCCGATTATTCAGTATGATTTCCCAATTTTTAATGTGGCAGATGCTGCGTTGACCATTGCTGTTGTTATACTAATGATTGGCTTGATTAGGGAAGATAAAAAAGAGAAGAAACAGGTGAAACAATGACGGAAGTAACATATACAATCGAAGAACAACAGCAAGGAGAGCGCATTGATAAAGCACTTTCAAGCTTACAATCTGAATGGTCGCGCACACAGATTGGGAACTGGATTAGTGACGGAAATATCAAGGTAAATGGCGATGCTGTGAAAGCAAAATATAAGGTAAAAGCGGGGGACGTTATTGCTATTGATGTACCAGAAGCTGAACCACTTGATGTAATCGCAGAAAACCTAGCACTTGATATTGTTTATGAGGATGCTGATGTTCTTGTTGTGAATAAACCAAAGGGTATGGTCGTTCATCCAGCACCAGGGCATATGACAGGCACGCTAGTAAATGGGTTGATGTATCAATGTAAAGATTTATCGGGTATCAACGGGATTATGCGTCCAGGTATAGTCCATCGTATCGATAAAGATACATCAGGCTTATTAATGGTTGCCAAAAACGATGTAGCCCATGAATCGTTAGTGGATCAGTTAGTCAATAAAACTGTTACTCGTAAATATATTGCTCTTGTACATGGGCATATTGCACATGATAAAGGGACTATTGATGCGCCAATCGGTCGTGATCAGAAAGACCGTCAGAAGCAGGCTATTGTCGATAATGGTAAACATGCTGTTACGCATTTTCATGTGGTAGAGCGCTTTGGTGATTATACGCTTGTAGAATGTCGTCTAGAAACAGGACGAACACATCAAATTCGTGTGCATATGAATTATATCGGTTTCCCGCTTGTTGGGGATCCAAAGTATGGACCGAAAAAGACAATTGATTTTGGTGGACAAGTTCTTCATGCAGCAACGCTAGGCTTCAATCATCCTTCTTCAGGTGAATACTTAGAGTTTGAAACGCCACTTCCTGCTGATTATGAGCAATTATTAAATGAATTACGAAATAGGCATTGACGTATACGCAAAGAAAGTCTATACTAACGACAGTGAATGAACAAACTAATTAAATATTCACCTTTAATAGCAGTCCAGAGAGGCTGAGAAGGGACATGTGATAGTGTTGCAAAAAATTTGTGCTGCAAATTTTTTTCGACATGCTTTTTAAACACGTATACAACCCTCTCAGGCTATTCGCCTCGAGAGGTTTTTTTATGGACACATGCTCACAATAGATTGTAGAGAGGGGGAAACGAATTTGGCTCAAAATGAATTGTTAGATGGCCCATCAATGGCACGAGCATTAACACGTATTGCTCATGAAATTATTGAACGCAACAAAGGAATCGATGAATGTATTTTAGTTGGCATTAAAACACGAGGTGCTTTTCTAGCCAAACGCTTAGCACAACGAATTGAAAAAATCGAAGGTAAACCAATTCGTACTGGGGAGCTTGATATTACACTTTACCGGGATGATTTAACAACGAAACATGAAAATGAACAAGCACATGTTGAGCAAGTTGACATTGAGCATGAAGTGAAAAATCAAAAGATTATTTTAGTCGATGATGTTCTTTATACAGGACGAACAGTTCGTGCAGCACTAGACGCTATCATGGATTTAGGAAGACCTGCTCAAATTCAATTAGCTGTTCTAGTTGATAGAGGACATCGAGAGTTACCAATCAGAGCAGACTACGTGGGGAAAAATGTTCCGACTTCTGGCTCTGAGCGCATCATTGTCAATTTACAAGATGTAGATGGAGAAGATGGCGTTATTATTTATAAAGAAGACGAACAATAAAGTGAGGAAATAAAATGTCAAATGCAGTATTAGATATTAAGGATAAGCCAACCCCACTTCAGCTAGTGACATTAAGCTTCCAGCATATGTTTGCCATGTTTGGGTCAACAATCTTAGTGCCACAGTTAGTAGGTCTTAGCCCTGCAATTGCCCTTTTAACAAGTGGGATTGCAACAATATTCTTCCTATTAATTACAAAATTTCAGGTACCCGCTTACTTAGGCTCCTCCTTTGCCTTTATTGCTCCAATATTACTGGCGGCAGGTGGTTTGAATGAGGATGGCTCCAGTGTAAACCCTGGAAATGCCATGATTGGCGCAATGGCTGTCGGAATCACGTACGGAATCGTATCTTTAATCATTTGGAAAAGTGGTTATAAGTGGATAATGAAAATTTTGCCACCGATTGTAGTAGGACCAGTAATTATGGTTATTGGACTTGGACTATCGGGTACGGCCGTGAATATGGCGATGAATGTTAACGGGGAATATAGCTTTTTACATTTCTCTGCCGCTTTAGTCACAGTCTTTACAGCAATTATCTTCACGATTTTCTTTAAAGGAATTTTAAGTACAATGCCAATTTTGATGGGCTTAATCGTAGGTTATATTTACTCCATGATTGTCGACATTGTAGATTATACACCGATTGCCAACGCAAAATTCTTTGCTATGCCGGACTTCTTGCTACCAGGTGTACATTATGAATTTGAAATCACAACAAAAATTCTACTTGTCATGGTACCAATCGTGATTGTAACGATTTCTGAACATATTGGTCATCAGCTTGTATTAGGGAAAGTAGTTAACCGTGATTACATTAAAGAACCTGGTTTACACCGTTCCCTACTAGGTGATGGACTTGGCACATTCGTAAGTGCATTAATCGGTGGTCCACCTAAAACAACTTACGGTGAGAATATTGGTGTTCTAGCAATTACTCGTGTTTATAGTGTGTACGTTATAGCAGGTGCTGCAATAGTAGCCATATTACTATCATTCTTCGGGAAAGCAATGGCAGTGATTGCAACTATTCCAACCGCAGTATTAGGTGGAGTGTCCATCTTGCTCTTCGGTATTATCGCAGCTAGTGGTTTACGTATGCTTGTAGATAATCATATTGATTTTGGAAATAGTCGTAATCTAGTGATTGCCTCAGTGATTTTAGTCATCGGGATTGGCGGTGCAAAGTTCGTCATTTCAGAATCATTGAGTATTGAAGGAATGGCACTAGCTGCCATCATCGGTGTCCTATTGAATGCCATATTACCAGGTAAGAAGGAAGCCGAAAAACCCGTACCATACAATCAAAATAAAAATTCATAGTAGTACCTTTTAATGAATTGTCCAGAGAGGCAAAAAAAGGGAAGTTGTGGATAGGCTAAAGTAAGGATGATTCCCTGCTGTAGTTTGTCACGCCTCCTTATGCCTCGTTGATGACATCAACGGGGCTTTTACTTTATGAAAAGAACGTCATACATAGACGTTCATGACACACAACCTTATGGGGGTCACATGATGAAGAACTTATTATCGATGGAACATTTAACAACAGAAGAGATTCACCACATCCTAGATCTTGCGCAAGCTTTTGAAAATGGTGAAACATCATCGTTATCTCGGACATACAACGTTGCCAACTTATTTTTTGAACCAAGTACACGGACAAAATCAAGCTTCGAAATGGCTGAGCATAAAATTGGCTGTCATATCATTCCTTTCGATGCGGGATTTTCGAGTGTTACTAAAGGGGAGACCATGTACGATACGGTCAAAACTTTAGAAATGATAGGTTTAGATGCAGTCATTATTCGAGCATCAGAGGATGAATATTATAATGAGCTACTAAATGGTATTAATGTAGCAATCATCAATGCAGGGGACGGTGCAGGACAGCATCCATCCCAATCATTATTGGATCTATATACAATAAAAAAAGAGTTTGGGTATTTTGAAGGGCTCAATATTACGATAGTTGGAGATATCTCACATAGTCGAGTAGCAAAATCAAACGCCCATGCATTGCAACGTTTAGGGGCAAAAGTGCACTTCCTTTGTCCAGAAGAATGGGCAGGAGGATTTGAAGCGCATCATTCTTGGGATGATCTAATCGAAATTAGCGATGTCATTATGCTATTACGTGTGCAACATGAACGTCATAAAGTAAATAAAAGCTTTTCGAAAGAAGGCTACCATCAAGAATACGGCTTAACAATAGAACGAGAAAAGCTAATGAAAGAATCAGCTATTATTATGCATCCAGCACCAGTGAATCGTGATGTAGAAATTGCTTCTGAGCTTGTAGAGTGTGGACGCTCTCGAATTTTCGAGCAGGTGCGAAATGGAGTCTATACACGGATGGCAATTGTGGAAACAATTTTAAAGGGGAGAGAATAACATGAAAAAAGTACTTCGAAATGTACAAATGTTAAATGAACAAGGTGAGCTGCAAACAGTCAATATCGCCATGGCAGATGGAAAAATTACAGCAATTGGCCAAGAGGTAACGGTAGTAAATGCAGAGGTCATTGAAGGAAATGGCTTGATTGTAGCACCAGGGTTTGTCGATGTGCATACACATTTACGAGAGCCAGGCTTTGAACATAAAGAAACAATAGCGACAGGGTCTGCCTCTGCAGCAAAGGGTGGCTTTACGACAATTTGTGCCATGCCAAATACGAAGCCGGTACCAGATTCAGTGGAAAACATGCAGCTTATTAATGGGCTGATTAAAGAAAGTGCTGTGATTCGAGTACTTCCATACGGTTCACTAACAAAGGATATTTCTGGGGAAGTTCGAACAAATGTGGAGGAGTTAAAAGCATATGGAGCTGTAGCGTTCTCAGATGATGGTGTAGGAATTCAGCTTGCTTCAACCATGTACGAGCAAATGAAGGATGCTGCCAAGCACGACATGGTAGTTGTGGCCCATTGCGAGGATAATTCATTAATTTATGATGGGGTTATGCATGAAGGAAAGCGTAATAAGGAGCTTGATCTTCCGGGGATTCCATCCATTTGCGAATCCGTTCAAATTGCACGAGATGTACTGCTTGCTGAGGCTGCAGGTGCACGCTACCATGTTTGTCACGTATCAACAAAAGAATCTGTTCGTGCGGTAAGAGATGCAAAGGCAGCCGGAATTCGTGTAACAGCAGAGGTTTGTCCGCATCATTTATTACTCGAAGAAATGGATATTCCATCCGATGATGCAAACTGGAAAATGAATCCACCATTGCGTGGGGCTGATGACAAAGATTCACTGCATGCAGCACTACTAGATGGAACTATCGATTGTATTGCAACAGACCATGCACCACATACAGTGGAAGAAAAATGCTGTGGTATGGTGGGGGCACCGTTTGGTATTGTAGGTTTCGAAACAGCCTTCCCACTACTATATACACAATTTGTTGAAACAGGGAAATGGACTTTAAAACAATTAATAGACTGGATGTCAGTGAAGGCAGCTGAAATTTTTGATCTACCCTATGGCACATTAGCAGTGGGTGCTTCAGCGGATATGATTTTAATAGATATTCAAAAAGAACAAACAATTGATGCAGAAGGCTTTGTATCAAAAGGACGTAATACACCATTTAACGGTTGGGTTGCAAAAGGTTGGCCGGTCCTAACAATTTTTGAAGGAAATATCGTATATCAGGAGGCAGAGTAATGAAAAAACGTTTACTAGTTTTAGAGGATGGCACAGTATTTACAGGTACAGCATTTGGGAGTGATCGCGCTTCACAAGGTGAGGTTGTATTTACGACAGGTATGACGGGATATCAAGAAACTATTTCAGACCCTTCGTTCTATGGTCAAATTGTTACATTGACGTATCCAATGGTAGGAAACTACGGCATTAACCGAGATGATTTTGAATCCATTACGCCAGCTATACGTGGATTTGTTGTACGCGAACTTGCTAAAACGCCTTCTAACTTCCGTTGCGATTTAACGTTAGATGAGTATTTAACATCAAAAGATATCCCGGGTATAGAGGGGATTGATACGCGTAAATTAACACGTATTATTCGTAGTAAAGGATCAGTAAAGGCGATTTTAACAGCGGCCAATGAAGAGGTAAATGTGAGTGAAGTTGTGACGCAACTGCAAGCGACACCAGCTATAACACACCATGTACGTGAAGTATCGCCAAAAGCAGCCTATCCATCACCTGGTCGAGGTAAACGAGTGGTCTTAATTGACTACGGTATGAAACATGGCATCCTTCGAGAATTAAATAAACGTGATTGTGATGTACTAGTAGTTCCTTACAATACATCAGCTGAACAAATTTTAGCTTGGCATCCAGATGGCATTATGCTCTCAAACGGACCAGGGAATCCAGAAGATGTCCAAGAGGGAATAGAAACAGTACGTAACTTAATTGGAAAAGTGCCAATGTTCGGGATTTGCTTAGGTCATCAAATCTTTTCCTTAGCAAGTGGAGCGAAAGCCTTTAAACTACCGTTTGGACACCGTGGTGGCAATCATCCAGTAAAAGATTTACGCACAGGTCGTACAGATTTAACATCTCAAAATCACGGCTACGCTATTGATATCGAATCATTACAAGATACTGATCTAGAATTAACACATATCGCCTTAAATGATGGTACGTGTGAAGGGGTACGTCATAAAAAATATCCAATTTTTACAGTACAATACCATCCAGAAGCATCACCAGGACCAGAAGATTCAAACCACTTATTTGATGAATTTATTGAAATGATGGAAGAAGAAGCAGGGAAGGGGAAACAACATGCCTAAACGTACAGATATTGAAACAATTTTAGTAATCGGCTCAGGCCCAATCGTCATCGGGCAAGCAGCAGAATTTGACTACGCAGGAACACAAGCTTGTTTGTCATTAAAAGAAGAGGGCTACCGTGTTATCTTAATTAACTCAAACCCTGCCACAATTATGACAGATACAGAAATTGCGGACAAAGTTTATATCGAACCGATTTCTCTTGATTTTGTATCTCGTATTTTACGTAAAGAACGCCCAGATGCTATTTTGCCAACACTTGGTGGTCAAACTGGTCTTAACATGGCGATTGAATTAGATAAATCAGGCATTCTAGATGAGCTGGGTATAGAAATCCTTGGTACAAAACTAGATGCTATTCATAAAGCAGAGGACCGAGATTTATTCCGTAACTTAATGTACGAATTAGGTGCTCCAGTACCTGAGTCTGATATTATTCATTCCTTAGACGAAGCGAAAAGATTTGTAGTCAAAATTGGTTACCCTGTTATTGTTCGTCCAGCCTTTACGCTTGGTGGTACAGGAGGCGGCATTTGCTACAATGATCAGGATTTAGAGGAAATCGTAACATCCGGTCTTAAATATTCACCAGTAACACAATGTTTACTAGAAAAATCTATTGCAGGCTATAAAGAGATAGAATATGAAGTAATGCGCGATGCAGTGGACAATGCCATTGTAGTATGTAACATGGAAAATGTTGACCCAGTAGGAATTCACACGGGGGATTCGATTGTAGTAGCACCGACTCAAACTCTCTCGGATCGTGAAAATCAAATGCTACGTAATATTTCATTAGATATTATTCGTGCGTTAAAAATTGAAGGTGGCTGTAACGTCCAACTAGCGCTTGATCCATATAGCTTCAACTACTATGTAATTGAAGTAAATCCGCGTGTATCACGTTCTTCTGCGCTAGCTTCTAAAGCAACAGGCTATCCAATTGCTAAGCTAGCAGCAAAAATTGCAGTTGGTTTAACATTAGATGAAATTAAAAACCCTGTAACAGGATCAACCTATGCTTGCTTTGAGCCAGCTCTTGACTATATTGTCGCTAAAATCCCACGCTGGCCATTCGACAAATTCGAATCAGCAAAGCGTAATCTTGGCACGCAAATGAAAGCTACTGGTGAAGTGATGGCACTAGGCCGTACATTCGAGGAAGCCATGTTAAAGGCGGTTCGTTCACTTGAAACAGGTCAAGTACACTTAGAGCTAAAGCACGCTGAAGACAACTCGGATTCTTGGATTGAAAAACGTATCCGCAAGGCTGGGGATGAGCGTTTATTCTTCATCGGTGAAGCATTACGCCGTGGTGTGACAATTGAACAAATCCATGAATGGTCAGCTATTGACTTATTCTTCTTAAACAAATTTAAAAACATTGTAGATATGGAACAAACGCTAGCTGACCATAAAAATGATAAAGAAGTGCTTCGTACAGCAAAACGTTTAGGCTTTGCAGATAAGAAAATTGCTGAGCTTTGGGACACGACTGAAGCAGCCATCTACGCATATCGTAAAGAGCAAGGTATTATTCCTGTCTATAAAATGGTTGATACATGTGCAGCAGAGTTTGAATCTGAAACACCTTACTTCTACGGCACATATGAGGAAGAAAACGAATCCATTAAGTCAGAAAAACCTTCTGTAGTAGTACTAGGTTCAGGACCTATCCGCATTGGACAGGGGGTAGAATTCGACTATGCTACCGTCCATTCAGTATGGGCCATTCAAGAGGCAGGCTATGAAGCTATCATTATCAACTCAAATCCAGAAACAGTGTCTACGGACTTCTCAATTTCCGATAAATTATACTTCGAGCCATTAACAATCGAGGATGTTATGCATATTATCGACTTAGAACAGCCAATTGGAGTTGTTGTTCAATTCGGTGGTCAAACTGCGATTAACCTTGCCGATAAGTTAGCTGCAAATGGTGTGAAAATCCTAGGAACTTCTCTAGAGGATATCGACCGTGCAGAAAACCGCGATAAATTCGAACAGGCTTTACGTGACTTAAACATTCCACAGCCACAGGGTGAAACAGCGGTTTCTACAGTTGAAGCACTTGCCATTGGTGAGCGTCTGGGCTTCCCGGTACTTGTCCGTCCTTCCTATGTTCTAGGTGGACGTGCAATGGAAATTGTTTACAACCAAGAAGAATTACAGCACTATATGGAGAACGCAGTGGAAGCATCTCCAGATCATCCGGTATTAGTGGACCGTTATCTAACAGGGCAGGAAATTGAAGTAGATGCTATCTGTGATGGAGAACATGTATTAATCCCAGGTATTATGGAGCATATTGAGCGCGCAGGGGTTCACTCTGGTGACTCTATATCAGTTTACCCACCACAGAAATTAACACAGTATCAAAAAGATACATTAGTAGATTATACAACACGTCTTGCAAAAGGTCTTGGAATCGTAGGCTTAATGAACATTCAATATGTAATTTCCCAAGGTGAGGTATATGTCATTGAGGTGAACCCACGTTCATCACGTACAGTACCATTCTTAAGTAAAATTACAAATATCCCTATGGCTAATATTGCAACGAAAGCAATTCTAGGGAAATCGATTGTCGAGCAGGGCTATCCAACAGGATTAGCCCCTGAGCAAAAAGGTGTATTTGTGAAAGTACCAGTGTTCTCATTTGCCAAACTACGCCGTGTAGATATAACATTAGGCCCTGAAATGAAATCTACTGGGGAAGTAATGGGCAAAGATGCAACATTAGAAAAAGCACTTTACAAAGGCTTAGTTGCAGCAGGAATGGAAATTCGCACAGAAGGAACAGTATTGTTTACGGTATCTGATAAGGATAAAGAAGAAGCAATCGCATTAGCAAAACGTTTCTCAACAGTAGGCTATCGCATTGTAGCTACTGAGGGAACAGCAAAAGCATTTGAAGCTGCTGGAGTGCGCACGGATGTTGTTGGCAAGATTGGTGCGAAGGGACAAACACTGATTGATTTAATCCAAAATGGCGAAGCTCAGCTTGTCGTTAATACATTAACAAAAGGTAAGCAACCAGCTCGAGATGGTTTCCGAATTCGTCGTGAGTCTGTAGAAAATGGCGTACCTTGTCTCACATCTTTAGATACGGCAGAAGCAATGGTACGTGTCATTGAATCTATGACATTTACAGCAGAAGAAATGCCAAAAGCGGAGGTAGTACACTAATATGATACGTCAAGAGAAAATGAGGGTCGTCTCCCAAAAGCAAATTGCGACAAACATTTTCGAACTGACACTTCATGGTGAACTGGTTCAGGATATGACTCCTGGCCAGTTTGTCCATGTAAAGGTGTCGGATTCGTTGGAGCCGCTTTTACGTCGACCAATTAGTATTGCAAATATAGATAAAGATAACAATGAATTTACAATGATTTATCGTGCTGAGGGTCGTGGTACCAAAGTATTAGCAACAAATCGTGAAGGTCAACAGGTCAATGTCCTCGGACCAATTGGAAATGGTTTCCCAGTAGATGCAGTAAAAGAGGGAGGAACAGCTCTACTAGTCGGAGGGGGAATCGGAGTGCCTCCACTACATGAGCTTTCCAAGCAATTAAACGCACGTGGTGTTAAAACAATACATGTGCTTGGCTTTCAAACGGAAGATGTATGCTTCTATGAAGAGGAATTCAGCGCCCTTGGGGAAACGCATTATGTAACGGTTGACGGCTCTAAAGGGACAAAAGGCTTTGTGACAAATGTGTTAGAGTCTCGAGCACCTGAATTTGATGTCTTTTATTCTTGCGGTCCTCTCCCAATGTTAAAAGCACTTGAAGGCTTCTATCCAGAAAAAGAAGGTTATTTATCATTTGAAGAGCGTATGGGCTGTGGTATTGGTGCTTGTTTTGCATGTGTCTGCAAAACAACCGATCAAATAGCAAAAGACTATGTCAAAGTATGCTCTGATGGTCCAGTTTTCCCGAAAGGTACGGTGGCATTATGAGTCGTTTAAACATTCAATTACCAGGTTTAGATTTAAAAAACCCTATTATGCCTGCTTCCGGTTGCTTTGGTTTTGGACGTGAATATGCACAGCTTTACGATCTATCCAAGTTAGGGGCAATAATGATTAAAGCAACAACAGTTGAAACTCGTGCAGGTAATCCAACGCCGCGTGTGGCTGAAACAGCAGCAGGGATGTTAAATGCAATTGGGCTACAAAATCCTGGCATTGAAAAAGTGATGAATGAGGAATTGAAATTTTTAGAGGGCTATGATGTACCAATTATCGCCAATGTGGCTGGAACAGAGACTGCAGATTATGTAGAAGTAGCGAGACGTATTTCAGCAGCACCTAATGTCCAAGCTTTGGAGCTGAATATTTCATGTCCAAATGTTAAATGTGGTGGCATTCAATTTGGGACAGATCCAGACACAGCACGTGAGCTTGTCAAGGCGGTTAAAGCTGTATCCACTGTTCCTGTTTATGTGAAGTTATCACCGAATGTAACAAATATCGTAGACATTGCTTTAGCTGTCGAAGCGGGTGGCGCGGATGGCATAACAATGATTAACACTTTAGTAGGTATGCGTTTAGATGAGCGGACAGGGAAACCAGTCATCGCAAATGGCACAGGTGGTTTATCGGGTCCTGCTGTAAAGCCCATTGCCATCCGAATGGTTTATGAGGTGTACAAGGCTGTTAATATTCCGATAATTGGCATGGGTGGTGTGACAGAAGCACAGGATGTCATTGATTTTATGTCGGCAGGTGCTTCAGCTGTGGCAATAGGAACTGCAAATTTTGTGGACCACTTCGTTTGCCCAAATATTATTGATGATTTACCAGCAAAACTTGACGCACTTGAGGTAGAACATATAACAGATATTATTGGAAGGAGCCATCGTTGATGAATACTAAGCCTATACTAGCATTAGATTTTCCAGGAGAAAAAGAAGTATTCGATTTCTTAAAGCACTTCCATGAGCCTCTTTTCGTGAAAATTGGAATGGAATTATATATGCAAGAAGGGCCTGATATTGTACGCAAAGTAAAAGAGTTAGGTCATGATGTTTTCCTTGATTTAAAACTACATGATATCCCGAATACAGTAGGCTCTGCTATGAAGGGCTTAGCCAAACTAGGAGTGAATTTAGTAAATGTCCATGCGGCAGGTGGACGTCCAATGATGGAGGCTGCCCTAGAGGGTCTAGAAGCAGGAACACCTGTAGGCAAAGAACGTCCAGCATTAATTGCTGTAACACAATTAACATCCACAACAGAGGAGCAAATGCAGACGGAGCAAAGAATTGCTTTATCCTTACAGGAGTCTGTTCTACATTATGCACGTCTAACAAAACAAGCTGCCTTACAGGGTGTCGTTTGTTCGGTACATGAGGCTAAGGCAATAGCTGAAGTGTGTGGAGAGGATTTTCTTCGGGTAACACCAGGAATTCGTCTAGCCGGTGGCGCTGCACACGATCAAAAACGTATTGCCACACCGGATGGAGCAAAACGTGAAGGTTCGTCACTCATCGTTGTTGGACGTGCTGTAACAGGTGCACAAGATCCAGTAGCGGCATATAAAATCGTAAGTGAATTATGGGAGGCATAAATGATGACATTACAGAATGAAATTGCACACGCTATGCTAAAGGTGGGTGCTGTAGAATTAAATCCAACAGAATTATTTACATGGGCATCTGGTATAAAATCACCTATTTACTGTGATACACGTTTAACAATCTCTGACCCTGTTATTCGTAAACAACTTGCGACTGGCTTAGCAGCTGTAATTAAAGAGCATTTTGGAGCGACTGAAATAGTAGCTGGTACAGCAACAGCAGGTATCCCACATGCAGCATGGGTAAGTGATATTTTAGAATTACCAATGGTCTATGTACGCTCTAAAGCGAAAGAACATGGCCGTGGCAATCAAATTGAAGGAAAATACGCAGCGGGCCAAAAAGTAGTTGTGGTGGAGGATATCGTTTCTACTGGTGGTTCTTCCATTACAGCAGTTGAAGCATTGCGTGCAGCAGGCTGTGAAGTACTAGGAGTTGTTTGTGTCTACACATATAATCTTCCACGAGCTGAACAAGCATTTGATGAAGCTGGCATCCAATATGTCTCCTTAACTAATTTCGATTATCTGATTGAGGCAGCAAATGAATCAGGTGCTATTAGAGAAGAAGATATTCCATTCTTAAAAGAGTGGCATGCGAAATTAAAGGCAGGAGAGCTATAATAAAAAGCTGTTCTACTGGTTTTTTGACCTGTAGAACAGCTTTTTTCTTCCTATTTAAATAGGGAGAGGGTATTTAAAATTGAATACTAAAGCCATTAAAACGATGTATACCTGTCCCAAAATGTACTAGATTGTTTTTTCGAAGTGTAATAACTGCCTTTTTTACCTCTAATAAGATAGAAGGGTCAAGACCTAATGTGTGATGAGAACCAAAAATTTTCGTAAGCGAAGATAAGTTAGCTATTTTTTCTAAAGATTGGACTAAATCCTCGGGGCTAGTAGTTGGAAAAAATGCATAAATAGGTGCTTGATCATATAGTAAGTCCCCAGTAAACAAATAGCCATATTTATGATCCAAAAGAGCAATATGGCCAGGAGAATGCCCTGGTGTGTGGAGTATAGATAATTTTCGGTTCCCTATATCTATAATATCACCATCTTCTAAAACACCAGAAGGCTGTCCCTGAAAAGGCTTGTAGTCCGAAGGATTAAACGTTTTAGGTGTAGGTATCGTAATATTACGGCCAACATCCGTTCTAATCTGTTCGATAGATAATTTAGGGATACCATGGATTAGCCAATCAACCTCATCTTTATGAACATAAATATCATCAAACGCTCCGTGACTGCCAATATGATCCCAATGAACATGTGTTGTAATCACAGAAATGGGCAAAGAGGTTAATTGTTTACTAATCCTTTGAATATTATCAATCCCAAGACCTGTATCAATAAGAACAGCTTGTTTCTCCCCAAGCAATAAAAAGGAATGCACCTTTTCCCAATGACCATATTCACTTATAGCATACGTTTCATTATTGATTTCCTCTACAGTAAACCATGCATCATTAATTTTTGCCATGACAGCCAACCTTTCCTTATGTTGAAATGAAAAATAATATAATAAAACTTTGTCATTGGAAATTTTAACATAAAATCATGTAATTTCCTTTTAAAATATTCTAAATAGTATTTCTATATTGAATATTAAAGAAAAATTAGGCAATTAGGAATAATTAAGAAGTATGGTAGATAGCTATAAACTAAAAGCTTTAAATTGTTTTCTTAAAGTAATTTGAAATATTAGCACTTCAACGTCCAAAATTATTCATTGAAAATAAAAATGTGTGAAATATAATTTTTAAATAAAAGTTAATTTGTTATTTTTTGCTATAAAACACTCATTTATTTGAGTTTAACTGTGTTTTATTTATAAAAGTAAATTTGTGGTGTGATTTTTTTTGTTATATTTGAATAATTTATTTTTGTATAAATTATAACTTTGTAAAGATAAAGTAAAATATTTCTTAAAACGAAAATATAAAACGAGCATTTTTTAGAGGGAGATGTCTGGTGGAAATTTATAAGCTGGATTGAAATAATTTGAAAAAGGGACTTGCGTTTATACATGTTTTCTAGCTAAAATAATAGCACAGTTTAATTTTCAGATAATTCTATCAGCAGCTGACGAGTTGAAGGCGAAAAAATTATTAAAATCATACTTGCCAATATAAAAATGAGGGGAGAAGAGAGAAAAACTAAATATGATTCTGATATAAAGTATCGTTTGTATTTTCAGAATATTGAATTATAGAGGAGAGATTGTTTGAATACAGCAAAAGACTTACTAACAATAACAAATTTGACTACAAGTTTTCGCATAAAAGATACATACCACGCTGCTGTAGATGATGTCTCACTTTCGCTTCAAAAAAATGAGGTATTAGCAATAGTTGGAGAATCAGGTTGTGGTAAAAGTACGTTAGCGACTACTATTGTAGGTTTGCACAATGAGGTTAATACAAAGGTTACTGGTGATATCTTTTATAATAATCAAAATTTAGCAAAATTGAATGACCACCAATTTAATAACTTACGTGGTAATGACATTGGGTTTATTTTTCAGGACCCACTATCAGCACTTAACCCTTTAATGAGAATAAGCGAACAAATTGAAGAAGGGTTAATCTATCATACAAAGCTTTCAAAACAACAGCGAAGTGAAAGAGTATTAGAACTACTCAATCAAGTTGGAATTGCAAATCCAGAACGCGTAGCTAGACAATTTCCTCATCAGCTATCGGGGGGGATGCGTCAGCGTGTCATGATTGCGATTGCCCTATCATGTAAGCCAGCTATATTAATTGCTGATGAACCAACAACAGCATTAGATGTTACCATTCAGGCCCAAATTTTGGACCTGTTAAAAGCATTACAGACTGAGACAGAGACAGGCATTATTCTCATTACGCATGATTTAGGCGTTGTAGCAGAGATGGCTGATCGTGTTGTAGTTATGTATGCAGGTGAAGTAGTGGAGGAGGCACCGGTTCAGGAATTATTCAATAATCCAAGGCACCCTTACACGCGTTCACTATTAAATTCAATTCCACAAACACATAGCGAAAATGAAAGACTCGAGGTTATTCAAGGGATGGTACCATCTTTAATCAATTTACCTCGAGAAGGTTGTCGTTTTTCAGGACGTATTCCGTGGATTGATGCATCTTCACACGAAGCAAAACCACAATTACATGAAATTGCACCAGGACATTTTGTGAGATGTACCTGCTGGAAACACTTTCATTTCGAAGGTGAAGAAGGGGGCGGGACTGTATGAGCTTTATGCAAATAAAAGATTTAAGTGTTCATTACCCAATACGTGGAGGATTTTTTAATACCGTTGTTGATCGCGTATATGCAGTGGACGGTGTAACAATGGAGTTCGAAAAGGGCAAAACGTATGGGCTAGTAGGAGAATCAGGATCAGGTAAATCAACAACAGGAAAAGCAATTATAGGTCTAGAAAAGATTACCTCTGGTCAAATTTTTTATGAGGGTGAAAATGTGACAAACCAACAGAGAAAACGTGATTCTGCCTATAACAGAGACATACAAATGATTTTCCAAGACTCTCATTCTAGTATGAATCCTAGAAAACGTGTTCTCGATATTCTAGCAGAGCCTATTCGGAATTTTATGAAGCTCAGTGATCAAGAGGAACGCAAACGTATTAAAGAGCTACTTGCTATTGTCGGGATGTCGGAAGATGTTTTACTAAAATATCCCCATGAATTTTCGGGTGGCCAAAAGCAACGTTTGGGCATTGCGCGAGCGGTTGCTTGTAACCCTAAAATGATTATTGCAGACGAACCTGTTTCAGCGCTAGATCTATCAGTACAGGCACAAGTATTGAATTTCATGAAAGATATTCAAAATGAGTATGGACTTACATACTTATTCATTTCCCATGATTTAGGCGTTGTTAAACATATGTGTGATCATATTTCGATTATGTACAAAGGACGCTTTGTGGAAACTGGTACAAGACATGATATTTATAAGAATCCGCAGCATATATACACGAACCGCCTTTTATCAGCCATTCCAAATATCGAACCAGAGACTAGGAATGAGCGTAAATTAATTCGACAACAGGTAGAAGGAAATTATCAACAAGAGCAACATAAATACTATGATGAGCATGGAAAAGTCTATCCACTGAAATCCATTTCAGACACACATATGGTTGCAATGTCAGGAGGAATGTGAAATGTGGAAAACAATTGCTAGAAGAGTAGTTTTAATGATTCCTCAAATGTTTGTGCTAAGCTTAATTATTTTTATCTTAGCGAAACAAATGCCAGGTGATCCTTTTACAGGGTTAATTACACCAGAAACAGACCCTGCACGTATCGAAGAACTTAGAATTCAAGCGGGTTATTATGATCCATGGTATGTACAATATTACCATTGGGTGATCAATGCCTTTCAGGGAGATTTTGGACAAAGCTATACATATAAACTTGCAGTGTCCTCATTGATTGGCGAGCGTGCATTAAACACTTTTTGGCTTGCCCTACTTAGCACCATTCTTGTTTATTTAATTGCTATTCCATTAGGAATGATAGCTGGACGTAAGCAGGATACATTGTATGATAAGTCGATTACCCTGTATAGCTTTATAAGCTATGCAATACCAACTTTTGTATTGGGCTTAATTTTCTTATATATCTTTGGATATCGTTTAATGTGGTTTCCGACGAGTGGAACAGTCGATGTAGGGGTGGAACCCGGAACGCTCGAGTATTATTGGAATCGTTTGTATCATTTAATATTACCTGCAATGACGTATGCCATTTTAGCGACAACGACGATTATTCAATACTTACGTTCAGAAATTATTGATGCCAAGACACAGGATTATGTTAAGACAGCACGTAGTAAAGGTGTACCAATGAAAATCATCTACAGAAGACATATTTTCCGTAACTCTTTATTACCTATTGCGGCCTTCCTTGGCTTTACAATTACAGGCTTATTAGGCGGCTCGATTTTCATAGAGACAATTTTTGGCTTCCCAGGCATGGGGCAATTATTCATCCATTCCGTAACAAGTCGTGATTATAGTGTTATTACAGCTCTTGTTATGCTTTATGGCTTCTTAGCGTTATTAGGTAGTCTATTGTCAGATATAATTATGAGCATTGTTGATCCACGTATCCGCATAGACTAACAGTTACATTGAACGCATAAGGAGAGGTGAAATAAAATGGAGCAAAAAAATGATGTAGTAAAAGTAGAAAATATGCCACCAACAGGGATTCAAGTCGTTATTCGTGAATTCAGAAAAGATAAATTAGCGTTATTGTCATTTATTGGAATTACTTTGCTTATAATTGTAATATTAATTATGTCCGTATTTATGAATCAGGATGAAATATTACGAATAAAATTATTAGAGCGTTTTACAGAGCCTGGTGTTAATGGATATATTCTTGGGGCTGATGAAGCGGGTCGTGATATGTATGGACAGCTTATTATCGGCGCGAAAAATTCTATTTTAATTGCAGTTGCTATTACCCTTATTGCGAATGTCTTAGGGATTGCCCTCGGCATTATAATGGGCTATTACGGCGGCTTTATCGATAATTTATTTATGCGTATCATTGATTTCCTTATGACATTACCGACATTAATGATCATCATTGTATTAGTTACAATTATTCCGAAATATGGTGTTTTTGAGTTGATTTTGATTTTAAGTGCCTTTCAATGGATAAGCACTGCACGCCTCGTTCGAAGTAAAGCTTTATCCGAAGGGCGTAGAGATTATGTGAGTGCCTCGAAAACAATGGGGACTAGTGATTTTGCCATTATGTTTAAAGGGATACTACCAAATTTAAGCTCGTTGCTAATAGTAGAATTAACGTTAAACTTTGCAGGGAATGTTGGTATTGAAACGGGTCTATCGTTCTTAGGCTTTGGTTTACCGCCGTCCACACCTAGCTTAGGGACATTAGTAAGCTATGCAACAAATCCGGTAGTATTATCTTCAAAATGGTGGATTTGGTTGCCCGCATCATTATTAATTTTAGTTTTGATGCTTGGTATAAATTATGTCGGTCAAGCGTTAAGACGTGCAGCTGACGCAAAACAACGATTAGGATAAAGGGGAGGATTTACACATGAAGAAAAATTGGTTATTCTTGTCCATTTTATTTGCATTCATGCTAGTTTTAGCAGCCTGCAGTGGTGGAGGCAATGGGTCTGAAAAAGGCGCAGAAACTGATAACAAAGAAAAGTCGGGTGAAACAGAAAAATCCGGCGAGGCTGAAGGTACTAGTGATTCATTATTACCAATGGAAGTAACAAATGAAGGAGACGCAATCCAAGGTGGTACATTACGCGTAGGACTTGTAACAAGCTCTCCGTTCCAAGGTATTTTCAACTGGGAACTATACGAAGATGCTTATGATTCAGAAATTTTAGCCTTTGCGTCTAATGTGCTTTTTGAACAAGATGGAAACTTCCTTGTTACAGACAAAGGTATTGCAAAGTTAGACGTTGATGTAGAAGCAAAAACAGCAACTGTCACAATTCAAGGTGATTATAAATGGTCAGATGGTACACCTTTAACAGCTGATGATTTAATTTTCCCATATGAGCTAATTGGTCACCCAGATTATACAGGTGTTCGTTATGATGATGATTTTAAAAACATTGTAGGTGCAGAAGAATACCATAATGGTAAAGCAGATACAATTTCTGGTATTACAAAAGTCGATGATAAGAGTATTAAAATCCAACTTAAAAAAGTATCACCAGCTATTTACTCCATTGGTGATGGCTTATGGGCATATGCAGAGCCTAAACATCAATTAGAATCTATTCCAGTGAAAGACTTACTTGCTTCAGATGCAGTACGTAAAAATCCAGTAACACTTGGTGCATTTAAAATTGATAAAGTCGTAAATGGTGAGTCTGTACAATTTGTAGCAAACGAACATTATTTTAAAGGCAAGCCAAAAGTGGATAAAGTTGTACTTGAGGTTGTTCCACCAACTTCAATTGGGGAAGCACTAAGAACAGGGAAATATGATCTGGCTACATCATACCCGACTAATCAGTACGATAGTATTAAGGATTTACAAAACTTAGCATTATTAGGTCGACCAGAATTATCATATTCTTATATCGGCTTTAAATTAGGAAAATACGATACAACAAATAAAGTAAACGTATTTGATGAAAAGTCAAAAATGAATAGTATTGAATTACGTCAGGCTGTTGCCTATGCAATGGATGTTGAAGGTGTTGCAGAAAAATTCTATCAAGGATTACGTGAGCGCGGAAATTCTTTAATTCCACCAGTATTTGCATCCTATTATGATGCAACATTAGAAGGCTATAATTATGACCCTGAAAAAGCAAAAGAATTATTAGATAAAGCGGGCTTTAAAGATGTTGATGGTGACGGTATTCGTGAAGATAAAGATGGTAAAAAATTCTCTATTCGCTTAGCTTCAATGGCTGGTTCAGAAACAGATGAAGCAATTGTTGAATACTTCCGTCAAAACTGGAAAGAAGTGGGGTTAGACGTACAATTGACAACAGGTCGTCTTATTGAATTCAATGCTTTCTACGATAAAGTTCAAGCAGATGATCCAGAAATCGATATGTATCAAGCAGCATGGGGAACTGGAACAAACCCGTCTCCTAAAGGTTTATATGGTGAAGGTGCTGAATTTAACTTTAGCCGCTATGTATCTCCTGAATTAACAAAATTATTAGATGCTATTGACTCAGAAGAGGCTATGGATCAAGATACACGTACAAAGGCTTTCCGATCATGGCAAGAATATATGAGTGAAAAAGCAATGGTAGTGCCGACTTTCTTCAGAACAGAAGTTATTCCTGTTAATAAGCGCGTGAAAAATTACAATGTGGAATATGGAAATACTACAGAACTTCAA
Organism: Lysinibacillus sp. F12; assembly: GCF_057773605.1. NCBI lineage: Bacteria > Bacillati > Bacillota > Bacilli > Caryophanales > Bacillaceae > Lysinibacillus > Lysinibacillus sp. F12. The sequence continues at coordinate 1,069,065 of NZ_JBYMLP010000001.1, read as the reverse complement.
GATATTGAATTAACAGCAGATGCTCCAATAAAATAATTGGTATCGGAGAAGCAGTCTTTCTTGATAGAAGAAAGGCTGCTTTTTTCCAAAAATAGAAGCATTACATTGCATAAAATAAAGTAAAAGGGGTAAAGACATTTACCTCCTAATAAAATTCATTATAAAAAACCATCCATTGGAAAGCTCCAATGGATGGATATATAGTGAGTCTTATCGATTATTAACCCAAGTTTTAACTAAATCAGCAGTTCCATATACATAGTGTTGGTCGCCTATTTCATGATACGATGCACTTTCGTCAACCTCCGTATGCTTGTACGGAATACGTTGACGACGTTTCTCAGACATTGGATCAGGAAGTGGGATTGCTGATAATAAAGATTTTGTATACGGGTGAACAGGATGATTGTAAATGTCATCTGCTTTACCGATTTCCATGATTTTACCGCGGTACATTACAGCAATACGATCACTGATGTATTTTACCATCGAAAGGTCATGGGCAATGAACAGATATGTTAAGCCACGTTCTTTTTGAAGTTGTTTTAGTAAGTTAACAACCTGAGCTTGGATCGATACGTCAAGCGCAGAGATTGGCTCATCGGCAATGATAAACTTAGGATCTAAGCTTAGTGCACGGGCAATCCCAATACGTTGACGTTGACCGCCAGAGAATTCATGTGCGTATCGATTCGCGTGCTCTTTGTTTAAACCTACAGCTTCAAGTAACTCTTGAATTTTCCCACGACGTACATTTTTATCCTTGTAAAGGCCATGGATATCAAAGGCTTCACCAATGATTTCACCAGCTGTCATACGAGGATTTAAAGAAGCGTAAGGATCTTGGAAGATCATTTGCATTTGGCGGTTAAAATTCTTTAACTCATTTTTAGATTTTTTTCCATGAACATTTTCCCCATCGAAAACAATCTCGCCACCTGTAATATCATATAATCGAATGATTGAACGACCAGTTGTTGACTTTCCACAACCTGATTCACCTACAAGACCAAGTGTTTCACCTTCATAAACATCGAAGCTAATACCATCTACGGCTTTGATTGGATTACTTGGTGAACCAAAATGCTGCTTTAGGTTTTTAATTTCAAGAATTTTTTTAGCACCAGTTTTAGTCATTTTCTTGTGCCTCCTTTGCTAAATACCCTTCTATACGTTTAGCAACCGCTTCAGGAAGAGGAATCTTTGGTGCATCAGGATGCAATAACCAAGTTTTTGCAAAATGTGTTTCACTTACTTGGAACATTGGTGGTTCTTGTTCATAATCAATGGCCATTGCGAACTCGTTACGTGCTGCAAATGCATCCCCTTTAGGTGGGTTCGTAAGATCTGGTGGTGATCCAGGAATCGTGCGTAATAACTCATCTGTATCATTATCCAAATCAGGCATGGAACCTAGTAGACCCCATGTGTATGGGTGCTTTGGATTATAGAAAATATCATTAACAGTACCATATTCTACAATTTGTCCAGCGTACATTACGGCTACACGATCTGCGATGTTCGCTACAACACCTAAATCGTGTGTAATGAAAATGATAGATGTTTTCGAGTTCTTTTGGATTTCCTTCATTAGCTCTAAAATCTGTGCTTGAATAGTTACGTCTAGGGCTGTTGTTGGCTCATCGGCAATCAGTAGCTTAGGATCAGCTGCAAGGGCGATCGCAATAACAACACGTTGACGCATACCACCTGAAAATTCATGTGGGTATTGATTATAACGTTTCTCAGGGAAGGGGATACCTACCTGTGTTAAAAGCTCAATGGCACGTTTTTTTGCATCTACTTTAGAAACTTTTCTATGTTGCAAAATTACTTCAGTTATTTGACGTCCGACCTTCATAGTTGGATTCAAACTTGTCATTGGATCTTGGAAAATCATTGCAATTTCATTTCCGCGTACTTTAGACATTTCTTTATCAGTTAACGGAACTAAATCACGACCATTAAATAAAATTTGCCCTGACTCATAAATACCAGGTGGCTGTGGAATTAGTTTCATTAACGCATTACTCGTAACACTTTTTCCAGAACCTGATTCACCAACTATAGCTAGTGTTTCACCTTCCTTTAAATCAAAGTTAACACCACGTACAGCATGAACAAGCCCTGCATAAGTTTTAAAGTTAATTTTTAAATCTTTTACTTCTAGAATTGTTTTACTCATTTCGGCCACCTCCTTATTTACGTAGTTTTGGATCTAGAGCATCACGTAAGCCGTCACCAACAGCGTTAAACGCAAAGATTGTTAGTGAGATAAATACTGCTGGGAAAATCAAGCGCCATGGTGCATTTGCTATAGCTTTATTACCGTCGGAAGCCATTGTACCCCATGAAGCAGTTGGAGCAGGAACCCCAAGACCAAGGTAACTTAGGAATGACTCAGTGAAGATAGCAGATGGAATTGTTAAAGTCATCGTTACTAAAATGGCACCAAGAGCATTCGGCACTAAGTGTTTAATAATTAAATGTCCTGTACTTGCACCTAATGTGCGAGCAGCAAGAACGTATTCTTGATTTTTAATAGATAATACTTCACCACGAACGATACGTGCCATGTTAATCCATCCAGTGATAGACAAGGCAATAATCATAGGGAATAAACCTGGTTGCATAACAACTAAAAGTACGATTACTACTAAAAGGTAAGGGACAGCTGTTAAAACGTCAGCAATACGCATCATAATATTATCAACGCGACCGCCTGATAAACCTGAAATACTTCCCCAAATAACACCGATAATTAAGTCAATAACCGCCGCAGCAATTCCGATAAATAGGGAGATACGAGCTCCTTCCCAAATACGAACGAAAATATCACGACCAAGGTCATCCGTTCCAAACCAAAATTGTGCAGATGGTGGTGCATTGTAAACACCTAGCTGATCACTTGCTTTATATTGAGATAGCATTGGTGCGAATATAGCCATTAAAATAACAATAATTAAAATAATGATCCCAACAATGGCCATTTTATTATGAGAGAAACGGAGAAATACTTCTTTCCAAAAGGAGACTGATTTGTCAGCTAATTTTTCCGTTGCTTCATGATTACCACCAACAATTTTAAACTTATCTTTTTCAATTTGTTGCTGTGTCATTATTTTTTCGCTCCTTTCAGTTTAATACGCGGATCAATCACACTATATAGAATATCAACGATTAATACCGCAAATAAAAGGATGATGGAATAGAACACTGTCGTACCCATAATGACCGTATAGTCACGGTTTGTAATACTTTGAACGAAGTGTTTACCAAGTCCAGGAATAGCGAAAATTTGCTCTACAATGAAACTACCTGTAACAACCCCAGCTGTTAAGGGACCAATATACGTTACGACTGGTAGTAGGGCATTTCGTAATGTATGGCGGAAAACGATTGTCCATTTACCAATACCTTTCGCACGAGCCATTTTTACATATTCACTATTGTTTTGTTCAAGCATACTTGAACGAGTTAACTTTGCAATAAAGCCCATGTGAGAGAGCGCAATTGCAAAGGCTGGTAATATACTATAAACAAAGCCTTTCCATCCACTGATAGGGAACCAACCAAGCTTAAAGGCTAAGAAATACTGCATTAAACCTGCTAAGATAAATGAAGGTACTGATATACCGAGCACCGCAAAGGACGTTGCCAAATAATCCGGGAACTTATTATGATATAGCGCGGAAACTACGCCAATTAAAACACCGAATCCAATTGCTAATAGCATAGCCTCAATTCCCAATGTTAAAGAAACAGGGAAACTTTCAGAAATCATATCATTTGTAGAACGCGCTTTATATTTCATTGACTCACCGAAATTGAAAGTGGCCGTATCGATTAAATAATCTTTATATTGTATATACCAAGGGTTATTTAATCCATACGTTTCGTTTAACTTCTCCTCGATTTGAGGGGGGAAATTACGTTCACTCGCAAAAGGACTACCAGGAGCGAGACGCATTAAGAAAAACGTAACAGTTACGATGACGAAAAGCGCGAGAAGTATATACATCAGCCTTTTCAAAATATATTTAATCACATAAAACTCCTCCTTCTATTTGTCAATTGTCTGACAAATATATGCCTTCGTATTTTAAAAAGAGCTGACTCGCGCCGTAGGGGCTACGAGGCAGCTCTTCGCTGTAGAGCTAAATAAGCGAAATGTTGTTGATTATTTCTCTACTTTAACCTCTTTAAGAGAGATGTTACCAAGGATGTCTGCCTTCATGTCTTTCACATAATCTTGTACTACAGATAGGTTCGTGTAGTAGTAAATTGGAACAACTGGGAACTCAGAAACAGCAATTGCTTCAGCTTGTTTTAAAAGCTCAAGACGTTTCGCTGGATCTGCTTCTGTATTAGATTGATCTAATAATTTTTTGTATTCTGCATTTTCCCAACCTGTATCATTGTTACCGTTTGCAGCAGTGTCATACATTTCTAAGAATGTATAAGCATCGTTGTAGTCACCAACCCAGCCCATACGGCCAACTTGGTAGTCTAATTGGTTAAGTTTTTCTAGGTAAACTTGCCATTCAGAGTTATCTAGACCTACAGTGATTCCTAGGTTTTTAGTCCAGTTTTCTTGTACGAATTGAGCGATAGCAGCGTGTGCTTCACTAGTGTTGTAAGAAAGATTAATTTTTACATCTGCTGGGTTTGTAATACCAAGTTCTTTCATACCAGCTTCAAGTGCTGCTTTAGCACCTTCGATATCGTTATCTTTGTAGTAACCACGGTCTTCTTCAAAACCATGAACTGCGGTAGGAACCATACCTAATGCAGGTTTTTGCTCACCTTTAGTAACATTATCAATTAAACCTTGTCGATCAACTGCTAATGCTAATGCTTTACGAATGTTAGCGTTTCCAGTGATTTTATCTTTTGTATTTAGCTTGTACCAATATACAGAAGCTTGGTCATTAATATTTAAAGATTTATCAGCTTTAAATCCATCGATAGCATCAAGTGCTACAGATTGGAATGGTGCTCCAAGATAGTCAATTTCTCCACCTTTGAACATTGTTACTGCTGTTGCTTCAGATTCAACCATACCGATATTAACAGTGTCTAAAGCCACTTTATCAGCATCCCAGTACTCTGGGTTTTTCTTTAATACGATTGTATCGTTGTGTCTCCACTCACCTAATGTGAATGGTCCGTTTGTTACAAAGTTTTCACCAGCATCTGTATACCACTCATCATTACCTTCAACTACTTTTTGGTTTAATGGTGCGTATGTTTTGAATGCTGTTAATTCTAAAAAGTAAGGTGTTGGGTTTTCTAAAGTTACTACTAATGTTTTTTCATCTTCAGCTTTAACGCCTACGTCATCAGCAGAACCTTCACCATTATTGTATGCTGTAGCACCTTTAATTGGGTAAAGGATTGAAGCATATTCAGAAAGATTGTCTGGGTTTAATGCCCATTTCCAAGCATATTCGAAGTCACCAGCAACTACTGGATCTCCGTTTGACCATTTAGCATCACGTAATTTAAACGTGTATGTTTTTAAGTCTTCGCTAACTTCCCAGCTTTCAGCTGCAGCTGCAACGGGACGAGCGTCTGCATCAAGCGTTGTTAATCCTTCAAAAGTATTTGTAAGAATAACTCCAGAAGTTGTATCTGTTGCTAATGCAGGATGAAGTGATGGTGGTTCAGAAGCTACCACTACATTTAATTCGCCACCTGAAGCTGTTTCAGATGAACCAGAATCTTTTCCATCGTCTTTTGATTTTTCAGACGAATCTCCACCGAAGCCACATGCAGCAAGTACTAAAGAAAATACTGCAAGAACTGTTAGTAATAAAAACTTTTTGTTTTTATTCATGTGAATCCCCCTTATACAATTTTTAAGCCTTTTGTGAAGCTCCTATTTAATATACCAAAAAAATCATTGTGCACAAAATAAAAAAGATTCAAATTTATATAGTATTATCTGACAAGTAAGAGAATAATAAATTTTTCCGATTTAACATGCTAATGAAATAGAGTGTATGTATAATAAAAATTTGATATTTATCTATTCTGAATATCAAAAATAGAGTAAAAACAAAAAAATGATTTACTATATAGAAAATTCCTATTTTTTCGATAATAATATTAAATTTTGAAAAATGATACAAAAGTCATAGATGTAATACTTTGAGGGAATTGAATAGATTTGTAGAAAATCTAAGCAAAACTAAGTGAATTAGTTTCGTTTGCAGGTAATTTCTTGTAATTTGTGATCTCGAAATATGAATATTTCTATCTATTAATGATATATAAGAAACTTATTTTGTAATTTTCTAGGATTATCCATCTATTAAGCTGAAAAAGAAAGAATAGAGCTAATCTATGAAAAAATGTACCCATACTAAGAAAAAAATGGATTAAATGATAAATCAGTTATACCAAATATATTCTATTGAAATAATTTCCTTGGAGAGAAGTTAGATATTATATATGCACTCAGATTAAGTTTTATTCATGCAAGATAAAGTCTATATAAACCTTGATTACTGTACACTCTTTGCTAATTTAATCCATTTTATTTGTACTGTTTTTTTGAGGATGTCATTTGTCTTACTGGCGAGGATTGATTATGCAAATAATTACTAAAAATCTGATTTTTCAATGTTTAAGTTCTTTATAAATTTCCTGATTGAGGCAGTGTGCTTTGTTGTTCTGAAGGTTTATATAACATAATAAATAAAAAATAGTGCATTCCAGTATAAAGAATGCACCATTTGCTTCATTAAAGTTTAAACTGATTAATTTGTTGCTGTAAATCTAAGGACTTTTCGCTTAGATGCGAGGCAACCTGATTGATTTGTTGCATAGTGATGGTCTGTTCTTTGCTAGCAGCGGCTACTATTTGAGTACTATCTGAGCTAGTCGAAGCGCCGTGAGCAATTTCTGCGACAGAGGCCGCTACTTGTTCTGCGCTAGCTGAAATTTCTTCAGAAGTTGCTGATATATCTTCTATTTGGTCTGTCATTGCATTGATGGCTTTTACGATTGCCTCAAATGCTTGTCCTGCATGTCCAATGATTTTGACACCATCTGCAACTGAATGGAGGCCATCTAAAACAGCTTTTTCTACATTTTGTGTATCCTCTTGAATCTCCTGCGTTAAGACAACGATTTGATTAGCCGATTGTTTGGATTCTTCAGCTAACTTACGGACCTCATCTGCGACAACAGCAAATCCTTTTCCATGCTCACCCGCACGTGCTGCTTCAATGGCAGCGTTGAGTGCCAATAAATTAGTTTGATCAGTAATGGCTGTAATGACAGTTGTAATCTGGCTAATCTCTTCGGATTGTTTACTTAATTTTTGTACAAGGTTGTTGATTATTTGCGTTGAATCATGGATCACATTCATTTGTAGTTGAGCATTCTCTACGGTGCTGTTGCCGTTTGTAGCTAATTCATTTGTTGTTACAGCACTGTGATGAAGTTGTTGTGTAGCTTCTGCTATACGTTGAACACCTACAGCTGTTTCATCCATAGCATGGGCACTTTCATTGGCAGCGACGGTAGCTGCTTTAGCAACATTGGCAGTTTCATTAATACGCACCGTTATTTCATCAGCTGAGGAAGTAATTTCTTCGGTAGAAGCCGAAAGTTCTTCTACTGATGCTGTTAGATGCTCAGCATTGTCTTGAATATGGGTTAATAAATTTTTCAGGTTGCCTTTCATTGAATTAAAGGCTGTTGAAAGTTGACCAATTTCATCTTTAGTGTGGTGAGTCACATCTTGATGGTGTAATTCTCCGATAGCTATTTGGTTTGCCGCATGGACTACCGATTTTAAAGGGCGAGAAATAGTTCGCTGTATATAAACCATCAGGATAATACCAAGGGCAACACCAATAATGATAGCAATAATTGAAATGATTTGAGAGTTGAAAACAGCTTGTTTAGATTCTAGTGTAACCTTTTCAAGTTGTCCCTTTTGATAGTTCGCAATTTTATTGGATATATCCTGAATGCCTTTATTAGCCTGCTGGACTTCACCATTAACCTTTAGCAAAGCTCCTTCTAGGTCACCAGCTTCAAAAAGTGTGAGTGCGTCAGTAGCTGATTTATTAAAAGCATCATTAAAAGTATTTAATTCTTTTGCATATGTATCCATTTCAGAGGAATTTGATTTTTCTTTGATTTCAGCTACATGCTTATCGAGTAAATTTGCATGTTCTGTGAAATTTTTTTTATTTACAGGGTTGTCTTCGATAATAATGGCGCGAATAAAAAGACCTTGCATGGCCATTTCAAATTGAATATCATCTGCTAATTCCACAAGGGCTACGTGAACTTCCAATGCATTCTCAATCTTTTTTTCAATGTTTGAAAATAGTATGAACATAATCATTAACGAAATAATTAACGTGAGAATAATGGTAAAGAAACCGAAACTTAATTTTTTGCCTACAGACATATTGATACGCCCTTTCCAAAATGCTAGTCAATCTTTTATATTTTGATTTTGCTTTGCTAAAAGGTAGAAGTCAATAACTGTAGTAAGAAACAGTTCAGATGATTCATATGTTTTTTTATTGTTAATATAATAAGGAAGATTGTCTGTAAGAAACAATCAAGATGTGGCTGTTTTCATTGTTTTGTAGGACGGATTACGTGTACATAACTTTAAAAAAGAAAAAACCGAGAAAATTTATCTCGGTCTCTATCTTTACGACTGCTTTTTTAATTGTAAAATGAGTGCTTCATCGGGATCGATATACAAAGTTTTTTGTTCGAAGTAAATTACAAAACCGGGTTTTGCCCCATTGGGTTTCTTAACCTGACGAATGTCTGTATAATCCACTGGAACAGAAGAAGATTCTCTTGCCTTCGAAAAATAAGCAGCTAATGTGGCAGCTTCACGTAAAGTTGTTTCATCGGGCTCGCTAGAGTGGATGACAACATGAGAACCTGGAATATCCTTCGTGTGTAACCAGATATCTGTGCGTTTTGCAATTTTAAAAGTCAACATATCATTTTGCTTGTTGTTCTTGCCAACTGAAATGGCTGTACCTGTGGAAGAAATATAGCGTTCGGGTTCAGGTTTCACAGGTTTTTTCTTTTTCTTAGAATGGCGTAGCTTTAAATAGCCCTGTTCGGCAAGTTCTTCACGAATTTCTTCAATATCGCCAGGTGATGCTTGCTGAACTTGTTGTGCTAGCATTTCAAAGTAAGTAATTTCTTCTTGTGTTTTTTCAAGCTGTTGTTGCACCATGATTAATGCATTTTTGGCTTTGGTGTATTTCGTATAATAGCTTTGAGCGTTTTCTATAGGTGTTTTACGTTCACTGACTGGTATCGTAATCTCTTCACTATTTTCGCTGTAGTAATTTATGACTGTAACTTCCTTGACACCCTTTTCAAAAGCATAAATATTAGCCATTAACAGCTCACCATATAACTGAAATTGATCGAGCTTTGAGGCGCGTTCAAAGTCCTTCGTTAGCTTTTTCGTTTTTAAAGACAGTTTATCAATTTCATTTTGTAGCCATCTTTCTAAATCACCTGCTTGCTGCTTAACACGGTCCCGTTCCGCACGTGCAAAGAATACACGATCAAGAAGCTCATGAACATTCGGATAAACTGTAATATCCCCATGTAAGTGGGTTAGTTCAATTGGTGAGAAGTAAGTTTTGTGATTAGCCAATACATACATAGGGCTCGTTCCACCATTAGAAAAACCTGCTATAAATTCTTTGAAACATTGTACTCGATTTAATGATGATGTCATGCGGTACAATAATTCTTCAGCATGAAGAGGTGAAAACCCAGCAAATTGTGTCACGACGTCTTTGGCATTTTTTGTTTCCGCAAAAAATATTGCTAGCTCTTCTTCTGTTACTAGTATGGGATTCCATTTATTTTGCGTTGGTGGAGCTAAGTAAGGCTGGCCTGGTAAAACGGTACGAAAACTATTTACAGATGGAGGCAAGTGCTTTAAACTATCAACAATTTTACCTTGCTCTTTATCAATTAAAAGTAGATTACTATGTCTACCCATAATTTCAGCATGTAGTTGTCTAACTATAGGGTCACCAATTTCATTTTTACTTTCGATTTCTACTATTATAATACGGTCAAACCCAAGCTGTTTAACGGAGGAAATAAATCCACCCTCTAAATGCTTGCGCAGCAGCATACAAAACATAGGGGGTTCTGCTGGATTTTCAATCGTTTGTTCCGTAAGATGCACTCGTGCATAAGAAGAATGAATAGAAAAAAGCAATTTATGATTTTTCCCGTTTGCACGAACATGTAAAACAACCTCTTGAGCGTTAGGTTGGTGTATTTTAGTAATTCGACCTGTGACAAGTTGTTGTAGGTCGGCTGTTATTGAATAGGTAAATAAACCGTCAAATGCCATATGAATTCCTCTTTCCAATGATAACAAGCATCTTGGTACTTTCGTATTTTTTTCTTGTTGCATCTGCATTCGCTTTTTAAGCCTCCGCAAAGCACTAATTGTATGTTTATCATAGCATTTTTTAGGCGAATATTAAAATATAGCTTCAATTGTGGTAGAATTAGCTCTTATTCGATCCAATTTTTTTTGGAGATTCGTCATATTCGATAAAGCTTATGTTATAATATTCCCAGTATGCAAAGAAAGGTGTGACGAACCTTGGTGCGTAGTATGACTGGTTTTGGCAGAGGTGTCACAACAACTAGAGACTTTCAATTAACCGTAGAAATGCGCTCGGTCAACCATCGCTTTTTAGAAATCAATGCTAAATTTCCGAAAGAATGGCTTGAAGCTGAAATTTTTGCAAAGAAATTTATTTCTCAAGCTTTGTCACGCGGAAAAATTGATGTGATGGTATATGTGAAGGACTTAGAAAATGTAGAGCAATCTATTGAGATTAATTGGTCATTAATTGAAGCGTATCGTAAGGCAAAAGAGCAATTAGCAAGTAAAGTACCACTAGAAGAAAAATGGACGATGCAGGAGCTTTTATCGTTAGAGCAAGCACTCGTACAGCAAAAACCACAACTAACACCTGAGGATTTACTTAGTGCTGTTGAACAAGCGATTTCACAGGCGATAGAACAGCTTGTACTTATGCGTGAGCGTGAGGGGCAAGAATTGCAGGAAGTTGTTGTACAATATAAGCAACAGTTAAAAGAACAAGTGAATCAAATACGTTCCTGTTCATCTCTTGCTGTTGAAAAATATCGTACACGATTAGTAGAACGGATTGCAGAAGTTGCAGATGGAACTTTATTAGATGACCGTTTATTAGCAGAAGTAGCGATTTTTGCAGAACGCGTTGACATTTCCGAGGAATTAGACAGATTGGATAGTCATTTTAATCAACTGGAAGAAACGTTACATGAAACGATTTCAGTCGGAAGGAAATTAGACTTTTTAATGCAGGAGATTCATCGTGAAATCAATACGATTGGTTCAAAAAATCAATCTACAGAAGCAGCGGTTGCTGTTGTTCAGGCGAAAACAATTTTAGAAAAGATGCGTGAGCAAGTTCAAAATATCGAATAACTTGCACGTGTCTGTTATAAATTAAGGGAGATATAGAGAATAAATGATAAAAGAACGTGGATTATTAATTGTTCTGTCTGGCCCATCTGGTGTAGGTAAAGGGACAGTGCGAAAAGAATTATTTTCTCAGCCGAATACGAATTATGAGTATTCCATCTCGATGACGACACGAAATCCTCGCGAAGGAGAAATCGATGGTGTAGACTATTTTTTCAAGAAACGAGAAGACTTTGAAACGTTAATTGAACAGGGTGGCTTATTAGAGCATGCTGAATTTGTAGGAAACTACTATGGTACACCATTAGCCTACGTGAATGAAACACTGGATGCAGGTCGCGATGTGTTTTTAGAAATCGAAGTGCAGGGTGCAGCGCAGATTCGTAAAAAAGCACCAGATGCCTTATTTATTTTCTTAGCCCCTCCAAGTTTAACTGAATTAAAAGATCGTTTAGTTGGACGTGGGACGGAAACAGAGGATATCATAGCAAAACGCATTGCTACAGCAAGTGAAGAGCTTGAAATGATGAGCTTATATGATTATGTTGTAGAGAATGATGAAGTGACAAATGCCTGTGATCGTATTAATGCGATTATTAAAGCAGAGCATTGCCGTAGAGAACGTGTTGAAAAAAGATATTTGTCAATGTTGAGAGGAGAATAAACAATGTTATACCCATCAGTAGATGCTTTAAAAAAAGAAATCGATTCAAAATATTCACTAGTGAGCCTTGCTTCAAAACGTGCTCGTCAAATGCAGGAAGAGCAAAATACAGAACGTTTACACAAGTACGTATCTCATAAATACGTAGGAAAAGCACTTGAAGAAGTAGCGGCAGGTGTTCTTACGAAAGTATCACAGGATGAGTCAACTGTGTACGAAGACGAAATCTAACCTCTATGTTAGTCAGCAGTTGATTTGATTATACAGAATGCCGAGAGCTCCCAGGGAATCCTCCTTTGGGAGCTTATCATTTGAAGGGATGACACCTAGCATGAATAAAAATATTTTACTATGTGTTTCAGGCGGGATTGCCGTATATAAAGCTGTTGCTCTTGTTAGCAAGCTATCACAAGCAGGGGCGAACGTAAAAGTGATGATGACAGCCTCTGCCAGACAGTTTGTGAATCCATTAAGCTTTCAAGTGATGTCCAAAAATGATGTTTACTTTGACACGTTTGATGAAAAAGATTCTAGTGTGATTGCCCATATTGATTTAGCGGATTGGGCTGATTTGATTTTAGTTGCACCTGCAACTGCTAATATGATTGGGAAAATGGCCAATGGAATTGCGGATGATATGGTATCAACCACCTTACTAGCTACTACTGCGCCAGTGTGGATAGCACCAGCGATGAATGTACATATGTATGACCATCCAGCAGTAAAGCGTAATCTAGAAAGATTAGCAGCAGATGGCTACCAATTTATTGAGCCTTCGGAAGGATTTTTAGCATGTGGCTATGTTGGAAAGGGGCGCTTAGAGGAGCCTGAAAAAATAACAGCTATTGTACTGGATTTTTTTGCAGCGCCAGCGACAATAAAGCCACTTACAAATAAAACAGTTTTAGTGACAGTTGGTGCCTTGCATGTACCGTTAGATGAGAAGCATGTGATTAGCCCACAAGCCAATGGTCTTATTGGACAGGCTTTGGCTAATGAGGCGAGGGAATTAGGCGCGCACGTTATTCAAATAGAAAATGGTAGTTTGAATGATGTGATGCAACAGCTTGAAGCCTCTAAAAATCAGAACCCAGAAATTATCTTGATACATGCAGCTAATGTACCGACAATGGAGAAAACGCCGCTTATTTCAGTAGAGGGTATCAAGGCTGTCACGTTTGGACAAGAAGTGCTTGGTGAACCCATGCTCAAGATTCGATCGGATCGTTGGATAGAATTTAGTGAGGAAGCTCAGTTAAATGGGCGCATAATAGCTACGACTAATCCACAGCAATTTGCCCGCACATTATGGACCCATATTTTAAAGGGTGAGGAGCAATGAGTTTATTGATAGCGGAAGTCATTGTTGACGTCTCAACCTACCATGTCGATCGTCCTTTCGATTATCAAGTACCGCCAGAATGGGAAAATGTAATAGAAATGGGCTGTCGTGTGAAAGTGCCATTTGGTCCTAGAAATGTTTTAGGCTTTGTAGTGGGAATAAAAACTGAAACAGATGTGCCCCTCAATAAATTAAAATCAATCGCTCAAATTTTAGATATGGAACCAGTATTAACAGCGGAAATGCTTCAAATGGCAAAGTGGTTGAAGAATCAAACGATTTGCTATGAAATAGATGCTTTACAAGTAATGTTACCTTCAGCATTACGTGCGAAATATGAAAAAATTGTAAAGCTACATGAAGATCAATCTATACCCAATGAAGTACAGGCGATTTTTGGTAAGCGACAAAAAGCTAATTTTAAAGAGTTTGAACGTGCAGGTTTACTTCCTTTATTAAAGCCATTAGTTGCACAAAATAAGGTGACTATTGATAATGTTGTGAAACAACAGGGTCATGTGAAAGAAATACGGATGGTGAAAATTACTGAAGAGCCTAACGTTATTGATAAAGCGTTAAAGCAATCAACTAGAGCTGTGAAACAACGTCTATTACTAGAATGGATGGAGCGCCATTTAGGGGAGGTTTTGTCACCACAGCAAATTTGTGAGGAGGCAAGAGTCTCTTCTTCAGTTTTAGAGAGCGTTATTGATAAGGGTGCTGCGCAATTTACTCAAGAAGAAGTGTATCGTGACCCGTTTACGAAAGAGGTTTCACGTACGCAAGCCTTACAATTAACAAATGAGCAGGAAATTGCTTTACAAGCCATTAATGGAGCTTTGGAGCAGCAACAAGCGCAAACGTTTTTATTGCATGGCGTAACAGGGAGTGGCAAGACAGAGGTATATTTGCAGGCGATACAAAAAGTGTTGAACGAAGGCAAAGAAGCCATTATGCTCGTACCTGAAATCTCTTTAACGCCTCAAATGACAGAGCGATTCCGTAGTCGTTTTGGAGAAATGGTTGCGGTGATGCATAGTGGATTATCTGTGGGCGAGAAGTATGATGAATGGCGCAAAGTTCAACAAGGGAAGGTGAGAGTCGTCGTTGGGGCTCGTTCAGCAATATTTGCTCCCTTTACGAATATTGGTCTTATTATTTTGGATGAAGAGCATGAGTCAACGTATAAGCAAGAAGACTCACCACGTTATCATGCAAGAGATGTAGCTATTTGGCGTAGTGAATATTATAATTGCCCTGTTATTTTAGGTAGTGCTACACCAGGATTAGAATCTTTTGCAAGAGCTAAAAAGGGTGTTTATACCTTACTTTCATTAAAATTAAGAGCCTTGCATCAGTCCTTACCAACCGTTTTTATTTCAGATATGCGTGAGGAGCTTCGACAAGGAAATCGATCCATGTTTTCGCAATCACTTATAGAAGCAATTCGTATAAGATTAGAGAAAAAAGAGCAAATGGTGTTGTTTTTAAATCGACGAGGTTACTCATCTTTTGTGCTATGTCGGGATTGCGGGACAGTTGTCCAATGTCCCAACTGTGATATTTCTTTAACCTATCATCGTACAACCGAAAAATTGAAATGCCATTACTGCGGCTATGAAGAACATGTGCCTCAAATTTGTCCACAATGTCAAAGTGATCATATACGTTATTTTGGTACTGGCACACAAAAGGTAGAGGAAGAAATATATAAGCTGTTCCCAGAAGCAAGAGTATTGCGTATGGATGTAGATACGACAAAGCATAAAGGTGCACATGAAGAAATATTAGCTGCATTTGGAGAGGGACAAGCTGATATTTTACTTGGCACACAGATGATTGCAAAAGGGCTTGATTTTCCAAATATTACGCTGGTAGGCGTACTTAGCGCTGACACCTCCCTACATTTACCAGATTATCGAGCAGCAGAACGTACATTTCAACTATTAACACAGGTAAGTGGGAGGGCAGGAAGACATGATAAACCCGGAGAGGTAATTATTCAGACCTATACACCAGAGCATTATGCTATCGAGTTAGCTAAAACGCAGGATTATGAGCCATTTTATGAGCGTGAGATGTTTTTACGACGTCGTTCCAGTTACCCACCATATTATTACGTGGCGCTTGTGCAGATTTCTCATGAGGATGTTATGGTGGCTGCTGAATATGCTGGACGAATGGCTGATTGGCTCCGTGGAAATTTATCGAATCAAGTGGCTATTATTGGCCCAACCACGGCAAGTATTGCTCGACTCCAAAATAGATATCGTTATCAATGTTTGATAAAATATAAAATTGAACCAAATCTTATTCCGGTATTACAGCGTCTACTTGCTATGTATCGAGCAGAGTGGATCAAACAAGGAATATTAATGACGGTAGATTTAGATCCGTCTACTATATAAGAGAGTTTAAACACAGTTTTACGAGCATATGTCTAACAAATAAATAAAATGGTATGGCTCTAGCTAAAAGCAGAAATGAGGATATAATAATGGCAATAAAAAAAGTAATCGAACACCCAGCACAAGTACTTTCAACACCATGTGCAGAAGTAACCGAAATAAATGATGAACTCATTACATTACTGGATGATTTATATGACACTATGGTTGAATATGATGGTGTTGGCATTGCTGCACCGCAAATTGATATAGGGTTACGAGTAGCGATTGTAGAATTAGGTGAGGAACGCGATATTTTAGAAATGATTAATCCAACTGTTATTGAAACGGATGGAGCGGAAATAGATATTGAAGGTTGCTTGAGTTTCCCAGGATTATATGGTGAGGTTGAACGCCCAAGCTATGTAAAAATTGAAGCTTGTGACCGTGAAGGACGTGTCTATGAATTAGAAGCAGGGGGCTTTGATGCTAGAGCAATTTTACATGAAATTGATCATTTAGATGGCGTGCTATTTGATTCAAAAATCCAACGCGTTCTAACAGCAGAAGAGCTTGAAGAAATGTATGCAGAAGAGGAGGAATAAAATGACTTCGATTATTTTTATGGGGACACCTGACTTCTCCGCACCCATTTTGCGTATGCTACATGAAGAGGGGTACGATATTAAAGCAGTGGTGACACAACCTGATCGACCTGTAGGACGTAAACGTATATTGACACCACCACCTGTTAAGGCCGCAGCATTAGAGCTAGGATTACCTATTATACAACCAGAAAAACTACGTGGATCTGAGGAACTACAACAAATTCTTTCGTTACAGCCAGATATAGTCATTACCGCTGCATTTGGACAAATATTACCGAAAGAACTTTTGGATGCTCCTTCACTTGGCTGTATTAATGTCCATGCTTCATTATTACCAAAATATCGTGGAGGCGCTCCTATACACCAAGCTATTATAGATGGTGAAAAAGAAACTGGCGTAACAATCATGTATATGGCAGAAAAGCTTGATGCCGGTGATATTATTTCACAAAGAGCTATCCCTATTGAACTAGATGATCATACGGGTAGAGTTTTTGATAAGCTAAGTATGGTTGGTCGAGATTTATTAAAGGACACACTTCCATCTATTATTAATAGAACAAATAACCGCACTGTACAAGATGAAACGCAAGTTACCTTTGCGAGCAATATTTCGAGAGAACAGGAACGTATTGATTGGACAAATGACGCCACAACTCTTTACAATCAAGTACGCGGGCTTCATCCATGGCCTGTAGCTTATACCACTTTTGAAGATGGTAATTTTAAAGTATGGTGGGCGACTATAGGCAAAAGCAAGCATGATACTATTCCTGGTACTGTTGTTGCAATTGCGAAAGACCATTTTGAAGTGGCGGCAGGCAATGGGACAACATTGGCATTATATGATGTACAACCTGCAGGTAAAAAGCGCATGACAGCTGAGGAATATTTACGTGGTACAGGTTCTAAATTACAGATTGGGGACCAATTTAAATGAGTAAAAAACGTGTAGTTATTTGGGATGGAAATGTGCGAGACGCCGCACTATCTATTCTGTTAGCCGTTGATAAAAATCAAGCCTATAGCAATTTACTTCTCAATGAAACCATTAAACGACATAAGATAGAGGCGAAGGATCGCGCTTTATTAACAGAATTAACATATGGTACATTGCAACATAAAATGACACTTGATTATTACTTAGAGCCTTTTATCCGTGGCTCTATAGATCATTGGGTTCGTTGGTTATTACGAATATCTTTATATCAAATGCAATATTTAACGCGTATCCCAGCGCATGCTGCTGTTAATGAGGCAGTAGAAATTGCGAAGCGCCGAGGGCATCGCGGTATTGCATCGACAGTCAATGGTATTTTAAGATCTGTCTTGCGTCAAGGTGTCCCTTCTATAAATGATATAGAAAATCCTATTGAGCGTCTGGCTATTGAAACAAGTCATCCTATTTGGCTAGTACAACGTTTTGTTAATAACTATGGTTTAGAAGTAGCTACAGGTATGTTACATGAAAATAATGTACCACCTATACAAACTGTTCGTGTCAATACAACGAAGGTAACTGTTGAGCAAGCTGTGGCGGAACTCGAAGAAGAAGGTTTAACAGCGAAACAAAGCGACGTTATCCCAGAATGTCTACACGTAACAAATGGTCAACCTGCCCGTACCAATGCATTTAAAGAGGGGCATATTACTATTCAAGATGAGAGTTCAATGATACCAGCCAATGTTCTAAAACCTTCCCCTGGTATGCGTGTTTTGGATATGTGTGCGGCACCAGGCGGTAAAACAACACATCTAGCTGAAATCATGAAAAATGAAGGCTCTATTTTAGCAACAGACCTTCATCCACATAAATTAGATTTAATCGACCATAATACAGAACGTCTAGGGCTAGATATTATTGAAACAGCTCCAATTGATGGACGCAAAGCTCCTGAATTTTTACAAGCTGAGTCGTATGACGCCATTTTAGTGGATGCACCATGTAGTGGACTAGGGGTTATGCGACGTAAACCTGATATTAAATATACGAAGCGAGAAGAAGATTTAGAAAATCTTCAAACAATCCAACTAGCATTATTGGATGCAGCGACAAAAGTATTGAAGATAAAGGGTAAGCTTGTGTACAGTACATGTACAGTCGATAAGCAAGAAAATGAGGGCACAGTAAATGCCTTTTTAGCAGCGCATCCAGAAATGGAAGCGATACAACTAGAATCTTTACCAACAAAATTAGCGGAAAAGCAAGCTAATGGCATGCTTCAAGTCTTTCCACAAGACTTTGGCAGTGACGGTTTCTTCGTTGCCGCCTTTCGTAAAAAAGGAGAATCCAACTAATGGTGGATCAAAAGAAATTTAATGAACGTATCAACGATTTAGTTGAAGAAGCAGAAGAAAAGCCCGTTCGACGTGCGAAAAAGGAAAAACCAAATTTAAAAGAATCCATTTATTCTTTCCAACCACATCAATTAGAGGATTGGTTAAAGGAAAATGGAGAAAAACCTTTCCGTGCGGCACAGATTTTTGATTGGTTATATAATAAACGTGTTAAGACATTTGAAGAAATGTCAAACCTTTCGAAGGGATTAAGGGACAAGCTAGCTGCAAATTTTGCATTATCTACCTTGTCAACAATTATTAAGCAAGAGTCTAAAGATGGTACCATTAAGTTTTTATTTCAATTACAGGATGGTTACTCTATAGAAACGGTATTAATGCGTCATGAATACGGAAACTCTGTTTGTGTGACAACACAGGTAGGATGCCGTATTGGCTGTACATTTTGCGCCTCAACCTTAGGTGGTTTGAAGCGACATTTATTGGCTGGGGAAATTGTAGAGCAAGTTGTAAAAGTGCAGCAAACTTTAGATGAGGTAAATGAGCGAGTATCACATATTGTTATTATGGGGATTGGTGAACCTTTCGATAACTATGATGCTATGATGAACTTCTTAAAAGTGATCAATCATGAAAAAGGGTTAAATATTGGTGCACGTCACATTACGGTATCCACATCAGGAATCGTTCCAAAAATTTATCAGTTTGCTGATGAACAATTACAAATTAACTTTGCGGTTTCTTTACATGCACCAAATCAAGAGGCTCGTCAAAAGCTTATGCCAATTGCGCGTGCCTATAAATTAGATGAGTTAATGGAAGCTGTTCGATACTATACTAAAAAAACTGGTAGACGTGTGAGTTTTGAATATGGATTAATGTCTGGTGAAAATGATTCAGTAGAAATTGCAGAGGAGCTATCTGCTTTAATTAAAGGAATTAAATGCCATGTTAACTTAATTCCTGTTAACTATGTACCAGAACGTGATTATGTTCGTACGTCTCGTAGCCAAATTTTTGCGTTTGAAAAAACCTTAAAGAAAAATGGGATAAACGTAACGATCCGCCGAGAGCAAGGTTCTGATATTGCAGCAGCGTGTGGTCAATTACGTGCGCAAGAGAGATCTGAAGAAACGAGGTGACCGGTGTTGGAATACACAGTCGAAAGTGATATTGGTTTAAAACGATCCATTAATGAAGACCGTGCTGCATTATTTAAACGTCCTGACGGGCTTGCACTAGCACTTGTGGCGGACGGCATGGGTGGTCATAATGCTGGAGATGTAGCAAGTGATATGGCAATAAAACAGATGGAGACCTTTTTTTTACAGGCAGACGCACATCATTTTGAATCAACAACATCAAAGAAAGAATGGTTATTACAAACAGTAAAGCAATTGAATAAAAATATTTATGACTATTCTTTATCACACGAAGACTGTAAAGGAATGGGCACGACGTTTATTGCAGTGTTAATAGAAGAACATCATTGTTTCATTGCACATGTTGGTGATAGTCGTGTGTATTATTTCTTTGAAGATGGTGCACAACAAATAACAAGGGATCATTCTTATGTTAATGTACTGGTTGAAAATGGAGAAATTAGTGAAGAGGAAGCTTTGACGCATCCAAAGAAAAATTTTATCTTAAAAGCTGTTGGTACAGAGGAAGCAATTGAACCAGATTTTTATGAAGTAGAGTTGGCATCAAATTCGTATTTACTCATTTGTTCAGATGGATTAAGTAATAAACTAACTGTCTATGAAATGGCTTCAATCATTACGTATCCCGAACCTATAATGGAAAAAGGACGTAAACTTGTAGAATTAGCAAATGCTAGCGGGGGAGAAGATAATATCTCCCTCGTGCTGCTAACTAAAAAGGATGAGGAGGTGTAAGAATGCTTGTAGGTAAAAGAATTAGTGACCGTTATAAGATTTTAGAACTCATTGGTGGCGGGGGTATGTCCAATGTCTATTTAGCTCATGATATGATATTAAATCGGGATGTGGCCATAAAAATATTACGCTATGATTTTTCCAATGAGGATGAATTACATCGACGTTTTCAACGTGAGGCACTGTCTGCTACAAGTCTTACACATCCTAATATTGTTAGTGTTTATGATGTAGGTGACGATGGTGATCTACACTATATTGTGATGGAATATGTTCAAGGAAAAACTTTAAAGCAGTACATACAAGAATTTGCACCAATTTCACCAGCTAGAAGTGTGCATATTATGAAGCAATTAACGTCTGCTATTGCTAATGCCCATGAAAATCATATTATTCATCGTGATATTAAACCACAAAATATTTTGATGGATGCAGAGGGTAATGTAAAAATAACTGATTTTGGAATTGCCATGACGTTAAGTGCTACATCCTTTACACAAACGAATTCTGTATTAGGGACAGTGCATTACTTATCACCAGAGCAAGCTAGGGGCGGTACAGCTACAAATCAATCTGACATATATGCACTGGGTATAGTATTGTATGAATTATTAACAGGTGAATTACCTTTTTCTGGGGAGTCAGCTGTTTCTATTGCACTTAAGCATTTACAAGCAGAAACACCTTCTGTTCGTGCTTTTGATGGAACCATTCCACAAAGCTTAGAAAATGTAGTACTTAAGGCAACAGCCAAAGCAGCTTCCCATCGCTATAATACAGTGGAAGAAATGTATGAAGATTTGGAAACCGTATTATCATCTTCCCGAATAAATGAACCAAAGTTTGTCATACCAGTGGATAATGATGCGACAAAAGCTATTCCAATTATTAAAGAGGAAGTTTTAAAGAAAGATGAAGATTTAACTAAAACAAGGGTCATTGAACCTATTGTGGACTATACATCTCCAGCTCAGGCGCAACCTAAAAAACCTGTAGAAAAACCTATTCCTGCTAAAGCAAAGAAGAAAAAGTGGCCTAAGTTTGTGGCAGGATTATTGATAGCAGTAATTATCATCTTCTTATTCTTCATATTCGCAGCAGATTTATTTAGCCCGAAAAAAATAGCTGTCCCGGATGTGACAAATTTGACTGTAGAGGATGCTACAAAAAAATTAGTGGCAGAGGGATTTGTGGTTGCTGAGGAGCACCAGGAGCGAAATCATGAAGACATTGAAAAGGGTCATGTCATTGAAACAGACCCAGAAAAAAATTCGATGCGAGCAAAAGGCTCAGAGATCGACCTAATTGTTAGTCTAGGCGTGGAGACAACGACCGTTGATAATTATGTGGGACAAAATTATAGTCAAGTAGAGGCTTTAATAAAAGGAAAGTATAAAGAAGTTAGAAAAGAGGAAGTTCCTTCTCGTGAACCTGAAGGTAGAATTATCGAGCAAAGTATTCCAGCTGATACAGAAGTGATAGCGAAAGAGGAAACAATGACCTTTAAAGTAAGTCAAGGAGTTCGAATGGTAAGGGTGGAAAGTGTTGTGAATTATACGAAAGCGGATATGGATAACTATGTCAATAGAGTGGGCCTCAATTGGCGTGTATCTCGTGAAGATTATCATGAGACGATTCCTGCTGGCAGTGTAATTTCACAATTGACAAAAGCTGGTACTATGGTGGAGGAAGGCTCTGTTATATCGGTTGTTATCAGTAAAGGACCAGCTAAAAAGCCTGAAAAACTTTTGCTTAAGCCCGTAGTCATTGAGTATAAACCTAAAGAAGAGGGTGTACCTCAAAAAGTTCGCATTGAAATTCAAGATAAAAATCATACATTTTCTGAACCAGTTACAGAGTTGGAAATTTTAAATGATACGCCTTACAATATACAGCTTGTTATTGAAGAAGGCAAAGATGCGAGTTATAGAATTATCCGTGACTCAGAAATCATCTTAGAAGAAAAAGTTAACTATAATGATGTCAATTAAGGAGGAATTGGATGGCTCAAGGCCAAATAAGAAAAGCATTAAGTGGTTATTATTATGTTTATGACGGTCATCAGCTTATTCAATGTCGAGGACGTGGGGTCTTTCGCAATCGCGGAGAATCCCCGCTTGTCGGTGATATTGTAGAATATTCTTTGGAAACAGAAGGATCGGATGGGACCATTCAAAAGATTTTAGAACGTCAAAATGAATTGGTTCGGCCACCAATTGCCAATATTGATCAAGGTATTTTAGTGTTTTCTGTAAAAGAGCCTAATTTCAATACCATATTACTCGATCGCTTTTTAGTTGTTTTAGAATCGTTCCATGTGCACCCTATTATTTGTCTAACAAAAATGGATTTGCTAGAAAATGACGAACGTACGGAATTACAGAGTTATATAACTGATTATGAAAATATGGGCTATACAGTTCTTCAAACTTACAAAGATGAAGAAGAATTGGTGGAAAGATTGCAGCCTATTTTAAAGGGAAAAACAACTGTCCTAGCAGGCCAATCTGGTGTTGGAAAATCAACATTGCTGAATACATTAATCCCCGAATTAAATTTAAAAACAGGTATTATCTCACAGAGCCTAGGGCGAGGAAAACATACAACACGTCACGTCGAATTGATTGAGGTCTGTGATGGTTTATTGGCCGATACTCCTGGATTCAGTTCGTTTGATTTTGATGAAATTGAGAAAGAAGAATTAGGCGCATGTTTTCCTGAAATAGCTAGAATGGCGGATCATTGTAAATTCAGAGGCTGTTTACACATGAAAGAGCCTAAATGTGCAGTTAAAGCGTCAGTAGAAGCAGGAGAAATTCGTGACTACCGCTATAAACATTACGAACAATTTATGCAAGAAATTATGGATCGAAAGCCGAGGTATTAAGGATGATACAAATAGCACCATCAATTTTAGCAGCTAATTTTGCGAAATTAGGAGAAGAAGTAAAGGAAGTAGAGCAAGCGGGTGCAAAGCTAATTCATATAGATGTGATGGATGGCCATTTTGTGCCGAATATTTCATTTGGCTCAATCGTATTAGATGCTATCCGTCCATTAACAGATTTACCATTAGATGTACATTTAATGATTGAAAACCCAGATCAGTATATTGAACAGTTTGCTCAAGCTGGAGCAGACTATATTACGGTGCATGCTGAAGCATGTCGTCATTTACATCGAACAATCCAATTAATCCGTTCGTATGGTATAAAGGCGGGGGTTGTATTAAATCCACATACACCAATCGAATCTATTCAGCATGTCCTAGAAGATATCGATATGGTATTATTAATGACTGTCAATCCAGGGTTTGGCGGACAAAAATTCATTCATTCGGTTGTGCCTAAAATTGAGGCTTTATCAACACTGATTAAAGAGCGTGGGTTGGACATCGCTATTGAAATTGACGGTGGAATTACAGCAGAAACGATTGTTCCATGTGCACAGGCAGGGGCGACGATTTTTGTGGCAGGGTCAGCCATCTATAGTAAAGAGGATCGAACAGCTGCACTTCAGGAAATTTTAGCGGCTGGTGAGGCAGCGATTAAAGGATGACGACAGTCGTTGTTTGTGCAGGTGGTCCAAAACAAGAACTATGCTCGCTCACATCGCTTCAATCACAACGGGATGTAGTGTTTATTGGTGCAGATCGAGGGGCTTTGTATTTAATAGAGCAGGGTATTACGCCACATGCAATTGTTGGTGATTTTGATTCATTATCAGATGAAGAATATCAGTTGGTGTTGGCACAGACAAATGATCAGCAACGTTTTAAGGAAGAGAAAAATGAAACAGATACAGATTTAGCCTTGCTTAAAGCATTTACGTTTGCACCTCAAGAAATTATTTTGACAGGTGTTACTGGAGGGCGTTTAGATCATTACGAGGCAGCTGTTCGCTCTATTTATCGTTTACAAAAAGAGCATCCACACATTGTATTCAAGATTATTAATCATACAAATATGTTGCAATTTTTATTGCCGGGTACACATGCTATTTATGCAGATAGCCGATACCGTTACTTATCCTTCTTTGCACATGAAGAGCCTATTAAAGATGTGACATTAAGGCAAGTAAAATATGAAACAACGAAAGAAGAAATCACTTTAGGTACATCGCGATTTACAAGTAATGAAATAATAGGAACTTCAGGGTCTATATCTTTCTCAAGAGGCATATGTTTAATGATAAGAAGCATAGATTAGCGTAAGGGGGAGAGAGTCCTGAAAGTATATACGTTCCAATTGCCGAAATTTGTTAGTAGTATCACGCGCACATGTATTAACCTATTTAAAAAAGATAAGAAAGTAAAAAAATCCGACTAAAAGTAGTCGGATTTTTTCATTCTTTGCTATATGTAGATTTTTATGCAGTTAATCATTCTATAACAAAAGAAAAAAATCGATTTACGCTCAAAGCGAAATCGATTTTTTAGAAGCGTCGATTAAACGCGCTCGATTTTACCTGATTTTAATGCACGAGCAGAAACCCATACACGTTTTGGTTTACCGTCAACTAAGATACGAACTTTTTGAAGGTTAGCACCCCAAGTACGTTTGTTAGCGTTCATAGCGTGGGAACGGTTGTTACCAGTACGAGCTTTACGTCCTGTGATTACACATTGTTTTGGCATGTTGTATTCCCTCCTTACTGTTGATGCTGAAAGATTATTATATTTCAGTTCGGTATTTCACATACCATAATAATTTAACATACGATGGCGCTCAGTGCAACAGTTTTCACATAACCTTTCAAGAAAAAAACCTTTACAGGCAAAATTGGTGAACAAAAATAGATTTTCTTTGAAAGAATCAGTTCTTCTAATCTTTTCCTCGATAACCAAGTTTCAGTGAGACGCGTTTTCCAGTATTAACTAAACGTTCAATGAGTGTTTGAACGTGCTCTTGCGAAACATTGAAGCTAACGAAACCGATGCTAACTGCTCCTACGACTTCACCAAAACCATCTAAAACGGAAACGGCAATGGAAGAAGTACCAGCTGTTCGTTCTCCGTGACTAATCGCATAACCTTGTTGTCGAATTTGACGAAGCTGTTCCTCCAACTCAGGTATTTCATCTTGTGTTACTAGCTGATCTAATATTTCTTTCGAGTGTGAGGGAGACATAGAGGCAAGAATAGCTTTATTAGCTGCTCCGATATGTAGTGGTATACGAATACCCAATTGGTCATAAATACGAATCGGATTAGCAGCACTATCTATTCTTTCAATAATAATCGTATCTAAACCTGCTGGCTTACTTAAATATACACTTTCCTCAACATCTCTTGCTAATCGCTCTAACTCTGGTCGGATTTTGCTAATATAATCCATCGTATCGTAGACTTGCAAACCGAGTTCCATCCAAATGGTACCGAGTCGATAATGTTTGGTTTGTTCATCTTGCTCAATCATTCCTTGGTTAATCATCGCTTTTAAAATTCTATGTAAAGTACTTAGAGGTAAATCACATTTTGTTGAAAGCTCTGAAATGGACAAGCTACTGTCATTTGCTTCAGAAGCTAAAACCTTCGCAATAGTCATAGCTCGCTCTAATAATTGCATTTGTCCTACCTCCTTTTCTCCTATTTTATTTTTATTCTCCATCTACGTCTAGTTCCAATCTTACTGGGCCCCTGAGGTACTATGAAAAGTCAAACTTCATTCAATAAATAATTTTAAGACAAAAAGAATGGGAATTGAAAATTCCGACCAAATACAGCAGAGCCTTCTTAGTAGTTTGAGAAGAAAGTGAAAAATAAAAAGTTTTCTAAATATATTGACAGTATAACATAAAACGCATATATTTTTCATATAAACTTTCCTCTTAACGGAAACGTTTTCCACTACACGGAAAAGGAGTGAAGGGAATGCATTATTGCTCATCAATGTATACACCTTTAAAACACGTCATAGTAAAACATCCAAAAGATGCTTTCCGAAGCCAGAAACATCTTAGTGATGAATGGAAAACTTTTAACTACTTATCTGAGCCCAACTTTGAAGAAGCATTAAAGGAATATGCAGAGTTTGTTGAGATTCTTAAAAAGTATGTTGACACAATTGATTATCTACCATTGTCAGACGAGGTGGGGCTAGATTCGCTTTATGCCCATGATCCAGTAAAATTCACGCCAAAGGGTGCCATTTTATTAAAGTCTGGAAAAAAATTAAGACAGCCAGAGGCTTCCATCTACAAAGCATTTTTACAGGACAAGGGTATTTCAATAATTGGAGAACTCACTGGCGATGCAGTAGCAGATGGTGGAGACATTGTTTGGTTAGATGATCGAACACTTGCTGTCGGTAGGGGATATCGAACAAATGATGAAGCCATTCGTCAGCTAAAAGAAATGACAGCTGAAATGGTAGATGAATTTATTGTTGTCCAGCTACCACATGATTTAGGTGAAGCTGAATGCTTACATCTAATGTCTTTCATTAGTATGGTTGATAAAGATTTAGCTGTTGTACATTCCCGTTTAATGCCTGTATTTTTCCGCCAATTGCTAGTGGAAAGAGGTATTCAGTTAGTGGAAGTTCCAAAGGATGAATACGATACACTTGGCTGTAATGTGTTAGCGCTTGCACCACGAGTTTGTGTTATTCCTGAAGGAAACACGGTCACAAAACAGCAACTGATTCAAGCTGGTGCAACAGTTTTTGAATATAAAGGTCATCAAATTTCTGTGTTAGGAACAGGCGGCCCTACATGTCTGACTTGTCCAGTAATAAGAGCATAAAAGGAGAGAAAAGAATATGTTTAAAAATGTTATTGTTAAAAATCCAGGAAATAGTTTTGTAAACGGTTTAACAACTAGTGATTTAGGAAAACCAATTTTAGAAAAATTATATGAACAGCATGAAAAGTATGTAGAGGCTTTAAAAAAATGTGGGGTAGAGGTAACACAATTACCAGTAAATGAGGCATTTCCTGACTCAACATTTGTAGAGGATACGGCTGTTTTAACACCAGAATTTGCTATCATTTCAAATCCAGGGGCTGCTGCTCGTAACCGTGAAATTGAAGATATCGAACCTGCTGTAAAGCAATTCTACGATAAAATTTATTATATAAAAGGATCTGGAACGCTTGATGGAGGAGATGTATTACAGGCTGAAAAGAAATTTTATGTAGGAATTTCAGATCGTACAAATGAAGAAGGGGCTCAACAATTTAAGGAAATCGTTGAACAAGAGGGCTATGAGGCGACGATTATCCCATTAAAAGAATTCTTCCATTTAAAAACTGGTATTGCTTATGTAGGAGACAATCGTATGGTGCTAGCTGGTGAGTTCGTGGATCATCCGGCATTTGAATCCTATGAAAAAATTATCATTCCAAAGGAAGATGAATACTCTGCTAACTGTATCCAAGTCAATGATTATATTATTATTCCAGCTGGATACCCAGAAACAAATCGCAAATTACTTGACCTAGGTTATCAAACGATTGAACTAGAGATGTCCGAATTTAGAAAACATGATGGTGGCTTAAGCTGCCTATCATTACGTTTTTAAGTAGGACTGCTTAACCCAATCAATTTAAAAGAGATAAATTGATTGGGTACTTTGGTTGTTTATATATCAGAATATTCTATAAATTCACAATATATGGGAGGGTTAAATGGATGTTGGATAATGGGGATCAATTTCACAATCAACAACTAAACCGTTCGATGAAAAGTCGTCACTTATTAATGCTTTCTCTAGGGGGAGTTATCGGAACAGGGTTATTTTTAAATGTTGGCTATACCATTAATCAAGCGGGCCCAGGTGGAGCACTAATTGGCTATTTATTCGGTGGGTTAATTTTATTTATGGTCATGAATTGTCTAGGGGAATTAGCTGTTTACATGCCTGTTACCGGTTCCTTTCAAACATATGCTACACGTTTTAT
The DNA here is from genome assembly GCF_057773605.1 of Lysinibacillus sp. F12. NCBI lineage: Bacteria > Bacillati > Bacillota > Bacilli > Caryophanales > Bacillaceae > Lysinibacillus > Lysinibacillus sp. F12. The sequence goes on along the minus strand of NZ_JBYMLP010000001.1, from coordinate 1,040,454 downwards.
TAGCCCCTCAGCTGGATTTTCATTGGGCTGGATGTACTTTGTCGGGTCAGCGGCGACAGCGGGTGTTGAGTTTACAGCTGCTGGAATTTTAATGCAGCATTGGTTTCCAGATATACCTATTTGGATATGGTGTGCTGTATTTATGGTTCTTTTATTTGTCTTAAATGCTTTAACTACAAAGGGATTTGCTGAAGCAGAATTTTGGTTTGCGAGTATTAAAGTAATCGCAGTTATTGCCTTTATCATCATAGGTGGGGCTGCTATTTTTGGCTTGATACCTTTAGCAGATCGTCCAACACCTCATTTGACAAATTTAGCACCGTCTGGCTTATTCCCAGCGGGTATTTCCATTATTTTTGTCACGATGATGAATGTTATTTTTTCTTATCAAGGGTCAGAGCTTGTGGGAATTGCAGCTGGTGAAACCGAAAATCCTGAAAAAAATATACCAAGAGCTATTCGGACAATTCTTTTTAGAATTATAGTTTTTTATATTGCTTCTATTATCGTATTATCAGCCATCTTCCCATCCTCAGAGCTTGGTCTAATGGAGAGTCCATTTGTGACGTTGATGCATATAGCTGGTGTTCCCTATGCAGCAGGTATTATGAATTTTGTTATTTTAACCGCAATCCTATCTGTCGGTAATTCATGTTTGTATGCGTCAACTCGTTTACTGTTCTCTATGTCACATGAGGGAATGGCACCAAAATTATTTGGGCGTCTTACTAAAAATAAAGTACCTCTAAATGCACTAATCTTTACGATGGCTTTCTCACTATTATCATTATTAACAAGTGTGATGGAAGCAGATGCGGTATTTGTTTTATTAATGTCGGTTGCAGGAATATCTGTCACGATTTCATGGATGGGCATTTGTGCTTCTCAATTAATGTTCCGCTATCGTTATATAAAGTCTGGTGGAAATTTGGCAGATTTAAAATTTAAAACACCATTATTTCCGTTAATACCTATATTTTGTATTTTCTTTTGCTTAGTAATTCTGATTTTTTTAGCATTTGATCCAACCCAAAGAATTGGCCTATTGTATGGCATTGGCTTTTTTATTGCCTGTATGATTTTTTATCGATTGAAATTAAAAAAAGCATCTAATGCTACTACAGACACCAAAAATGAAGAGTCATCAGATATTCGTTAAAAACCCTCTAACGAGTTCGATTTAAAGGAGAATTTTTATGGAAAATTACATGTGGAATACCCCAGAAAAACTGCGAGCACTACTATGTGAAATTGTTAGCTGGGATAGTAGAACATTGACTGAGGGGGAAAATGAATTTGCCTATAAATTGAAAAATAAACTGTTAGCGCTTCCATATTTTACTCAGCACCCTGAGTTTATCGAATTGCATGAGGCAGGTCTTGGAAGAAACGCTGTAACTGCTTTATATAAACATCCTACAGCAATCGATACAGTAGTGCTAATAAGTCATTTCGATACAGTGCATACTGAGGAATATGGTGAGTTAGAGCCTCTAGCTTTTTTCCCTGAGGAATTGACTAAAAAGCTAATGGAGCATAAATACAAAAAGGATTTACCAGAAGCCGCTAAAATTGATTTGGAATCAGGTAATTATTTGTTTGGTCGTGGCACAATGGATATGAAAATGGGACTGGCATTACACATGCAGCTAATTGAAAAGGCAAGCTTCGAGCAATGGCCCATTAATTTAATTTTAACTGCGGTCCCAGATGAAGAAGTGAATTCAGCGGGAATGAGAGCCGCGGTTGTAGAGCTTGTAAGAATACGTGAACAGTATGATTTAACGTACCAATTATTTTTAAATAGTGAACCGTCCTTTTCACAAGGACCCGCTGATACAAATGAATATATTTATTCAGGCACTATTGGTAAGATTATGCCTGCTGCTCTATTTTATGGCAAAGAAACACATGTCGGTGAGCCTTTAAAGGGAATGACAGCTAATTTTATTGCTTCTTATATGACACAGCATATGGAGTGGAATCCTCTTTTCCGCGAAACAGATTTAGGAGAGAGCACACCACTTCCGGTATCTTTACAGCTAAAAGACTTGAAAATGGAATACTCTACACAAACACCATATCGTGCTGCTGCTCTTTATAATGTATTTTTATTAAAACGTACAGCAGCAGAAGTAATGGATATATTTGAAAAGGTCGCATTCCAAGCAATGTCGGCTTGTAACGAACAGTATTTGCAAATCTGTAAACGAGAAAAAGTACAAGGTGTGGGGACAGTCAACGTATTACGATATGAAGCTCTCTTAGAACATGCCGTCCGGAAACTGGGGGCTGAAGAAGTCGATTCTATCAAATCTCAAGTTCTTAAGCAAAGTACATGGGATGACCGTGAAAAGTCAATTCGTATCGTTGATCAGCTCATGATACGTTGTCAGGAATTAGCACCAGCCACTGTTCTGTTATATGCACCACCTTATTACCCGGCTATTAATTCATCCAATCATCCACTTGTTGTAAAATCGATTGAATTAATGAAGAAAACAGCGCAAACATTCGACATTGAAGTGCAGCAAATACATTATTTTAACGGGATTTGTGATTTAAGCTATGTGAACTATACAGATGAATCAGATGAATGGTTAGCCTTCGAGCGTAATACACCTGTATGGGGGAATACGTATAATATTCCATTTAAAGAAATGACCGCATTACAAGGACCGGTTTTAAATGTAGGACCATTTGGAAAGGATGCACACCAAAAAACAGAAAGATTACATGTAGATAGTGCCTTTAAAGAAATGCCTATTATGATAGATACTCTTATAAAAAGCTTATTTTAATTAAATACAATAAAAAGTTGATGCTTTTATAGTATCAGCTTTTTTTATTTCTAGTATTGACTTGTCATGTTCATGCTGAAAAAAATCTATATTGGAAGTAAATATAAGGAGATGCTCACATAGGCATGTGTCATGGTAAGATTTTGAGATATGAGGGTAAATAAATAGGCTGTGAACTTGCTGATCGAGCGTTATATTTCATAAAACAAATTGGTGAAAATAAATTTAATTGGAAGAAGACCATTTTCGATGAATCCACAAATACGTCGATTTAAAGTCACAAAACGTTGCTACATAGCCTTTCTTTACCCCCTTAGGTTGCTTAAATTACAACGAAAGTGTTACAATATACTTTAGTCAAAAAGAGCCAAGGGGGCATTTCTATGTCAATTGAGTTAAACAATGAATTCGGCCAAATTGATATTTCAACAGATGTACTTGCACAAATTGCTGGTGGTGCTGCTGTAGAATGCTACGGGATTGTTGGCATGGCATCTAAACATCAAATTCGTGATGGTCTAACTGATATTTTACGTAAAGAAAACTTCACAAAAGGTGTTGTGATTCGACAACAAGACGACGATTTACATATTGATATGTACATTATTGTTAGTTACGGGACAAAAATTTCGGAAGTTGCTTACCAAGTACAGTCGAAAGTGAAATATACAGTAGATAAAACATTGGGTATGAGCGTAAAATCTGTCAATATCTTTGTACAGGGCGTTCGTGTAGCGAATTAAGAGGAGGAACTAAATCGAATGCAGTCTTTAGACGGTATAAAGTTTGCAGAAATGGTACAAATGGGTGCGCATCACCTATACCAAAATGCAAATTATGTAGATTCATTAAATGTTTTCCCAGTACCAGATGGTGACACAGGGACAAATATGAACTTATCGATGACATCTGGAGCAAAGGAAACGGAGCTTTCTGCTTCAGAGCATATCGGTAAAACGGCACAGGCCTTATCAAAAGGTTTATTAATGGGAGCCCGTGGAAATTCTGGTGTAATCCTATCACAATTATTCCGTGGATTTGGAAAATTCATTGAAAAAGAAGCGACAATTGATGCGAAAGGTTTTGCTAGTGCCTTTCAAGCTGGTGTAGATACAGCATATAAAGCCGTTATGAAACCTGTCGAAGGAACAATACTGACAGTTGCTCGAGAAGCGGCAAAAAAAGGTGTGGAAGTGGCAGAAACTGAAACCGATATCATTGCAGTTATGGAAGCTTTTACTGCAGAGGCAAAGGCATCATTAGATCGTACACCTGATTTATTACCTGTTTTAAAAGAGGTAGGGGTTGTCGATAGTGGTGGCCAAGGCTTATTGTTTGTCTATGAAGGATTTTTAGCTTCTTTAAAAGGCGAGCCTCTCCCAGAGAAAAATAATGCGACATTAGATGACCTAATCAATGCCGAGCATCATAGAGCTCAAGACTTTATGAACACTGAAGATATTGAATTTGGCTATTGTACAGAAATAATGGTGCGCTTAGAAGATGGGAAAGAGCCATTTAATGAGGAGCAATTCCGTCAAGAATTAAGTCCTTTAGGAGATTCGTTACTTGTTATTTCTGATGAAGAAATTGCCAAGGTTCATATCCATTCTGAGCAGCCAGGTTCTGTTTTATCAATTGGACAAAAATATGGTAGTCTGATGAAAATAAAAGTCGATAATATGCGTGAGCAACACTCAGCTATCGTTGGTGAAGAGCATAAGGCACCTATGACAACGAAAAAAATAGAGAAACATCCATATGCTATTGTAACAATTGCGATGGGCGAGGGTGTTGCAGGATTATTGCGTTCTATTGGTGCGTCTTATGTCATTGAAGGCGGGCAAACGATGAACCCCTCAACAGAAGATATCGTGAAAGCGGTACAAGAAATTGGTGCAGAAAAAGTTTTAATCCTCCCAAATAATAAAAATATTGTGATGGCTGCAGAGCAAGCTGTAGAGCTGTTAGAAATTGAAGCAGCAGTTGTCCCAACGAAGACAATTCCTCAAGGTATGGCTGCGATTTTAGCATTTAATCCAGAAGCAGCCGTTGACCTAAACAAGAAGTCGATGACTGAAGCATTTGCAAATGTAAAGACTGGTCAAGTAACTTATGCTGTGCGTGATACATCTATTGATGGTGTTGAAATCCATAAAGATGATTTTATGGCGTTAGCAGAAGGGAAAATTGTCCTTTCTACACCAGCTTTAAAAGATGCAGCTGAAAAAGTAATCATCGATTTAGTTGATGAGGATGCAGAAATTGTCACAGTTATTTATGGAGAGGATACAACTGAACAAGATGCTACAGAGCTAGTAGCATTCATTGAGAAGAACTATCCAGACGTAGAAGTTGAATTATTTGATGGAAAACAAGGGTTATATCCATATATTATTTCAGTAGAATAATTACATGCTACTTTGCTATCCCGTAAAGAAAGCAGTGCACAAAATGTGTACTGCTTTTGTTTATGCTACAAAGAAAGTGATGTCTCTGTTTAGTCGGAAACATACGTACTATTCATAGTTGAATGTACGTATCTAGAAGATATAAAAATTGGAAATATTGGAATATCAACGGTTTTTGTTGTATGTGCACAGGGTATGGACAATGTATAACATATCTAGTTTGGCCACAAATTATAGTAGTGGTAATTTTCTGAAAGCTGACAAATTAAATACTTTACTTTTGTAGTAACTATCAAGCATGATATAAGTAAATATAAATATTATTATAGGAATAGAATAGAGGGGTGTTTGTATGAAATTTACTTCGGTTTTTGATATTATTGGACCAGTGATGATTGGGCCTTCCTCCTCTCATACGGCAGGTGCGGCTCGTATCGGACGAGTTGCAAGGGATTTATTTGGTAGACAACCTAAATGGGCGAAAATTCATTTATATGGTTCGTTCGCAGAAACGTATAGAGGGCATGGGACAGATGTTGCCATCGTTGGGGGCTTATTGAACTACGACACATTTGATGATCGTATTAAAACGGCATTTGAAGATGCAGAAAAAGCAGGATTGGAATATGAATTTATTCCAGAAACAGCTAATACTGAGCATCCAAATACGGCACGTCTAGTTATTGGAGACGATGAAGGTGAAATGTCTGTTGTCGGGATTTCTATTGGCGGCGGTAAAATAGAAGTAAGTGAAGTAAATGGCTTTAAATTACGTTTAACAGGTGGCATGCCGGCGATTCTTGTTGTACATGACGATCGTGCTGGCTGCATAGCAAACGTAGCCAATTGCTTAGCGATGCACGAGGTTAATATTGGACATATGGAAGTATCACGTATAGAACGTGGTTTAACAGCTTTAATGGTTATTGAAGTCGATCAAAATATTGAGGAAAAAGTGCTACAGCAGATTTCGTTAATTCCATATATTACAAAAGTATCTAAAATTAATAATTAAGGGGGTGTCCCAGAATGGACGTTTTATTTCATAATGTTCGGGAGCTTGTGGAACGAGCAGAACAGGAAGATAAATTAATATCAGAAATTATGATTGAGCAGGAAATATTGATAACTGGCAGAACAAGAGAAGAAATTATTCAACAAATGGATCGAAACCTAACCGTGATGGAAGAAGCGGTTGAACGTGGATTAAAGGGTGTACAATCCGTTACAGGTTTAACTGGTGGGGACGCCGTGTTACTTCAAAATTACATTGCACAAGGAAAATCACTTTCGGGGGATTTATTATTAGATGCAGTAAGTAAAGCAGTTGCAACCAATGAAGTCAATGCAGCAATGGGAACAATTTGTGCAACGCCGACAGCAGGTTCCGCAGGGGTTGTACCAGGTACTCTTTTTGCGGTGAAAAATAAACTGAATCCAACTCGTGAGCAAATGATTCGTTATTTATTTACATCTGGTGCATTTGGCTTTGTTGTGGCTAATAATGCTTCCATCTCAGGTGCTGAAGGTGGCTGCCAGGCAGAGGTTGGTTCAGCGGCAGGTATGGCAGCGGCAGCTATTGTTGAGATGGCTGGAGGAACACCACAACAATGTTCAGAAGCATTTGCGATTACGTTAAAAAATATGCTGGGCCTTGTTTGTGATCCTGTAGCAGGTTTAGTGGAAGTACCTTGTGTTAAACGTAATGCAATGGGCGCTGCCAATTCTCTTGTAGCCGCAGATATGGCGCTAGCAGGTGTCACAAGCCGAATTCCATGTGATGAAGTAATTGGAGCGATGTATCGCATTGGACAATCTATGAGTCCAAACCTGAAAGAGACAGCACGCGGTGGTTTAGCGGCAACTCCAACAGGTAAGGCTATTAGTAAAGCCATTCTCGAAAATGGTGGATTACAAAGTATTAAAGCTATCCAATAAAAACATGAAAAACATGCTATCCCAACAGGTAGCATGTTTTTATGTTGGTTGATAACGTAATGGAAAGAAAAACCCTCTTACGTACATAGTCGATTTAAGTATAATTAAATTTTAATAAGGGAAATGTATGTATCTTAATTTATAGCAGGGACGTGAATAGAGATGGATTTACGTAATTTGAAAACGTTTCATGTTGTTTCAACTTACCTCAACTTTACAAAAGCGGCTCAAATTTTAAATTATAGCCAGCCTACAATTAGCCAACAAATTAAAGCGTTAGAGGAAGAATTAGGACATATCTTAATTAATCGAATAGGCAAGAAAATGTTTCTTTCTCAAGTAGGAAAAATAGTAAAGGAACATACAAATCAATTATTTGGGATTATAGAGGAAATGGAACAGGATTTAAAGAATTTCGAAAAGCCATTTGGCCATTTGACAATTGCTGCGCCAGAATTTTATTGTGGCTATTATTTATCCCATATTATCGGCTCGTATTTAAAACAATATCCCCAGGTAAACCTAAAACTTCTTTGTGCCAATAGTAAAGAAACTGCGAAACTTGTGAGTTCAAATCAAGCAGATATAGGTTTTGTAGCTGGATACCCGAGTTACGCTGGCGTAGAGGGGATTTTATTGGAGGAAGAGGATTTGGTATTAGTTGGAAATCCTTTTATTATAAAGGATCATACTGTTCAGGAAATATTCGATGATTATCCCTTTATAACCTATGGTATGGATGACTGTATTGTCAGTTGCCTTCAAGAAATTCAGTGTAAGCCCCAAACGATAGTGGAATTTGGAAGCGAGGAAGCGATAAAGAGAGCAGTAATGGAACAAGTGGGTCTAGCCTTGCTGAGTGATCTCATTATACAAAAAGAGGTAAGTAAAGGGAGTCTTCAAGTTCTTTACCGATTCCCTAAAAAGTTACCTACTTATTTAATCTATCCTCAAAATGCTAAAACATTTAGTAATGTAAGTACTTTTATTGATTTAGTTAAAGATACATGGAAAACAATTTAAATGATTTGTATATGAAAAGAATGTTGCAACCTGGTGAAATCGCAGGAATGTAACATTTTTTTATTTGTAATTTTTTTGATGTATCCCGATGAATTTATATGTAAATTTATCAATAGTAACTATTCGAAATAGTAATTTTTTATTTATTTTTTTATCTATTACAATGAATAAGACGGAAATTTCAAAAAAAGGGGATGGCTTTTTATGTTGGAGAGATACGATATGCATTGATAGTGGTAATAAAAATTTGTTTTTAATCAATGATTCAACGAAGGAGGATGGTGGATGAGTAAATTTATAGCTAATAAAGAAATTGAGCAACAAAAAGGAATTAATGTTTATGTGTTAATCTTTTGCCTTATTGTTGTAGCATCTATTTTAACGTATTTTATCCCAGCTGGTTCATTTCAACGGGAAGAAGTTAATGGACGTCAAGTGATTCAACCGGGAACATTTAGTTTTACAGAGATGAACCCCATTGGATTTTTAGATATTTTTAGTAGCGTACATTCTGGCATGATGCAAGGAGCAAGTATTATTTTCTTCGTATTGATTGTAGGAGGTACCTTTGGAATACTTTCAGCCACAGGCGCATTGGAATCCTTTATCGCCATGCTATCTGTAAAAATGGCTAAACGTGAAATGTTAATAATACCAGTATTGATGTTGTTTTTCGCCTGTGCTGGGTCATTAATGGGGATGTCTGATGAAACGATTGTGTACGTAGGAATTCTTGCACCGCTGGCTGTTGCCTTAGGTTTTGATGCAATTACGGGTTTTGCTATTGTTATTTTAGGTGCATCTGTCGGATTTTCGGCAGCTGTTATGAATCCGTTTACAGTAGGAATAGCACAAGAAATTGCGGGCTTGCCTTTATTTTCAGGGATTGCTTTTCGAATTGTCATATTTATTGTCTTATATACAGTAGCAACAATATATGTTTATCGATATGCAAAGAAAGTGAAAAATAATCCTGAAATTGGATTTTATGGAAATTTCAGAAATGATGAGAGTGGTTTTGTACAGGGGAATTCAAAAATGGAAATAAGACATAAGCTTGTTATGGCTACATTTCTTTTGAATTTTATCGTATTGATGTATGGGGTTGTAAAACTAGGGTGGTACATTACTGAAATAGCCGGTTTATTTTTATTGTTTGGTATTTTAATGGGGCTTATTGGCAAACTATCACCTTCACATATTGCTAATTCATTTATGAAGGGTGCAGGAGACTTAGTGGGTGGCGCTCTTATCATTGGGTTAGCTCAGTCTATTTTAGTGATTTTCAATAACTCAGGGTTAATTGATACAATCCTATTTTACACGTCTGCATTGCTTGATTCAGTTCCACCTGCACTAAATGCAGTAGGGATGTTTATCTTCCAGTTACTTTTAAATTTTTTAGTACCATCCGGTAGTGGACAGGCTGCCTTAACAATGCCGATTATGGCGCCTTTATCAGATATGATTGGCGTTACAAGACAAACAGCAGTACTTGCCTATCAATTTGGAGATGGTATGTCGAATATTATATTCCCAACTGTAGGTTTTTTAATGGCGGGATTATCAATAGCGGGTATTCCTTGGGGGAAATGGATAAAATGGATTTTTCCGTTTATGCTTATTCAAATAACAGTAGCTGTTATATCGCTTATTATAGCACAAGTCATACAATACGGACCTTTCTAAAGGAGTTTAACAATGGAAATAATGAATATAAAAAAATTAGCAGAAAAAGCAATAGAGGATCGCCGTCATCTGCACCAATACCCAGAGCTTTCGGGTCAGGAATACGAAACAAGTGAGTTTATTCGCCAAAGACTAGAGGAATTAGATATAGAAATTCTAGATTACGAACCTCCAGGTGTAGTGGCATTTATAAAAGGGACAAATGGATCAAAAACTATTGCATTACGTGCTGATATAGATGCATTACCTATAGTAGAAGAGGGGGATAAACCATATATCTCCAACAAGCAGGGTGTTGCTCATATGTGTGGCCATGACGGTCATACTGCAATTTTATTAGCAGTTGCTGCATGGATAAGCTTGAATAGAGAAAAAATCGAGCCGAATATTAAGCTTATATTTCAATCAGCAGAGGAAATCACCCCAAGTGGTGCTGATTTATTAATTCAAAAAGGTGTGTTGGAAGATGTAGAGGCTATTTTTGGCATTCACTTATGGCAAGGTTTAGAGAAAGGGAAGATGGGACTAACACATGGACCAATGATGGCTTCTATTGATGATTTTGAAATTATAATTCAAGGATATGGTGGTCATGGATCAATGCCACATGAAACAATTGATCCTATTTATATAGCGAGCCATTTAATGCAGGCTTTTCAAAGTATCATAAGTAGAAATGTTAATCCTATTGATGCGGGTGTCATTACAGTAGGTAATATTCAAGCTGGAACCACTTATAATATTATTCCTGATACGGCAAAATTAACCGGAACAATCAGAGCTTTGACACCGAACACTGTAAAAATTATAAAAACGAAAATGGTAAGTTTAACAGAAGGAATTTGTCGAGCATTTGGAGCAGAGGGCAAAATCGATTTTATTTTAGGAACACCTCCGCTCGTCAATGATTCGACACAATCGCGATTTATTGAATCGATTGTACGTGAACAATTTGGAGATACCGCATTTAAGGTAGTCGAACCAGTCATGGGTGGAGAAGACTTTTCTTATTATTTACAACATAAGCCTGGAGCATTTGTTTTTGTAGGTATGGGGGGGGAAAAAAGCCAATATCCACATCATCATCCACGATTTGATTTAGATGAAGATGTTTTTCCTAATGCGATTCAATTATTTATAAATATTATCTTGCAACATAAATAATCAAACTATTTATACGAAAAGGAGTTTTACATCGTGATAAAAAAGGTTGAAGTGTTTGCAGCACGTTTACAATTAAAGGAACCATTCGTTATTTCGTATGTTCATTTAGATGATATGCCTACTATTCTTACCAGAATCGAGACGGATAAGGGGGTAGTTGGCTGGGGCGAAGCTGTGCCTGATCAAAATGTGACTGGTGAAACTTGGGAGAGTACGTATCACGTTATTAAACATGAATTAGCACCACTATTGATTAATGAAGACCCATTTGCAGTAGAGCGTATTCATAAAAAGTTTAATGAAAAAATCGATGGAGTTCCTTCAGCAAAAGCAGCATTGGACATTGCGCTCTATGATTTGATGGGGAAAATAACTGGACAACCAGTTTATCAATTAATTGGTGGAAAAGCACATAAGGAATTACAGGTGCCAAGAGTGATTAGTATTAAGAGTCCTGAGGAAATGGCTAAAGATGCAAGTGAATTTGTAGCATCGGGTTTCCGTAATATTAAAATTAAGGTTGGTACAAATGCTGAATTAGATATTGCTCGTATTCGTGCGGTAAGAGAAGCAATAGGTGATGAGGTGCAACTCCGGGTAGATGCCAATCAAGGTTGGAATAGGATGGAGACACTAAAAGTAATAAGGGAAACAACAGCTTGTCATGTAGACTGGTACGAGCAACCTGTAAAAGCACATGATTTAAGAGCATTAAAAGAAATTAGAGCCCTTTCACCTTGTAGTATTATGGTGGATGAAGGTGTTCATAATATTTATGATTTAGTCGATGTCATAGAAATGCGCGCTGCGGATATGCTAAATATAAAATTGATGAAATCAGGTGGAATCTATCCAGCTCTAGCTCTTGCAAGTCTGGCAGAGGCTGCAGAGATGCCTTGTCAAGTAGGCTCTATGGTAGAATCAGCAATCGCAACAATGGCTGGGGCACACCTAGCGATCAGTAAGTCGATTATCCATACCAACGAGATGGTTGGGCCTTTAATGTTTGTAAAAGACGTGGCAAATGTTACATACGATAAAGACATCCTGCAGTTAAGCCATAAAGCTGGATTGGGAATAGAAGTTGATGAGCAATATGTGAAAGAAATTACATGTTTCTCCTGTGAAATTAAATAATCAAAATCTAACCCTATCAATCAATGGTAGGGTTTTTGCTTATATGTAGGGTTAGGGAAATAATTTATGGTACATTAAGATAGAGAGGCTATAACACTACATAAACAAGCAATGAAGGGAGTGTGGGATAAGATGACTGAATTATATGGACCCGTCAATGAATTAAAAGGCGTCGGGAAAGAAACAGCAGCACATCTTGAATCACTAGGAATCAATACAATAGCTGATTTATTATGGACGTTCCCACATCGACATGAAGATTTTCGTTTAAAGGATTTAGCGCAAACACCACATAACGAACGGGTTACAGTTGAGTGTAAGGTGGAGCGGGAACCTACCATTTTATTTTTAGGCCGCAATAAATCAAGACTCCAAGTAACCGTTTTAGCTGGAAGACATTTAGTGAAAGTCGTATTTTTCAATCAGGGCTATTTAAAGCAAAAGCTTGTACCTGGTTCCATTATTACAGTGACTGGGAAATGGGATCGTGGTAGACAGGTCATCAATGGCACATCGGTCTCATTTGGACCTAAAACGGATCAAGTAGACTTTGAACCTGTATACAGTCTGAAAGGATTAATTCAACAAAAAAGATTTCGAAAATATATGCGACAAGTATTGGACGAATATGGCGCTAATTTGCCTGATGCTATTCCACAACATTTTCAGGATTCCTATAAGCTTTTGCCTATACAAGAAGGCTTGGAGGGGATTCATTTTCCGCAAGATGCGCAACATGCCAAACAAGCAAGAAGACGTTTTGCCTATGAAGAGCTATTAAATTTCCAGCTACGTATGCAAGCATTACGTAAGGTACGTAAGGAAAATGAACAAGGAACTGTGATTCAATATAATGTGCATTTGCTCCGTGAATTTATCGCTGCGTTACCGTATGAATTGACCAATGCTCAAAAACGCGTTGTCAATGAAATTTGTAAAGATTTGAAGGAACCACATCGAATGAATCGTTTATTACAAGGTGATGTAGGTTCAGGGAAAACGGTGGTAGCAGCTATCGGTCTATATGCTGCAGTATCAGCGGGTTATCAAGGGGCATTAATGGCACCAACGGAAATTTTAGCAGAGCAACACTTGGAGAACTTGCAAGAATGGTTCCAACCATTTGGCGTACGTGTAGCTTTGTTATCTGGGTCAACCAAAATGAAGGAGCGACGTGTAATACTAGCAGATTTGGCGAATGGAGAGCTTGATATTGTGATTGGTACACATGCCTTAATCCAGCCAGATGTTATTTTTAAAAAGCTTGGTTTTGTTATTACCGATGAACAACATCGCTTTGGTGTTGAACAACGACGTATACTGAGAGATAAAGGGGAAAACCCAGATGTGCTCTTTATGACAGCGACTCCTATTCCAAGAACACTTGCCATTACAGCATTTGGAGAAATGGATGTGTCGATGATTGATGAAATGCCGGCAGGGCGTAAACAAATTGAAACACATTGGATGAAAAAAGAGCAATTCGGATCGGTCATGTCAAAACTAGAAGGAGAGCTAGCCGCTGGAAGACAGGCCTATGCCATTTGTCCTCTCATTGAGGAATCCGATAAGCTTGATGTTCAAAATGCAGTTGAAATTTATGAACAGCTAGCGACTTATTTTAATGGCCGCTATCAAGTGGGATTAATGCATGGACGTTTATCAGCAGATGAAAAGGATGCTGTCATGCGTGCTTTTAGTGATGGTTCCATACAGGTTTTAGTTTCAACGACAGTCGTTGAGGTAGGGGTGAATGTACCGAATGCGACATTTATGATTGTCTATGACGCTGAACGATTTGGTTTAGCGCAATTGCATCAGTTACGTGGACGTGTTGGACGAGGTGAGCATCAATCCTATTGTATTTTACTTGCTGATCCTAAATCTGACGAAGGAAAAGAGCGAATGCAGTCTATGACAGAAACAAATGATGGTTTCCGCTTAGCTGAAAAAGATTTAGAGTTGCGAGGGCCAGGGGATTTTTTTGGACGCAAGCAAAGTGGTTTACCAGATTTCAAAGTAGCTGATTTAGTCCATGATTATCGGATTCTTGAAACCGCTCGCAAAGATGCAACTATGATGCTGGAAACCGATGCCTTTTGGCATGATGACGACTATCAGTACTTACGCAAAATGTTAGAAGATTCTGGCGTTATGCAAGGGGAGCGCTTCGATTAATATAGTAATATGATTCACGCTAGAATGCAGGCACTTGATTTTAAAACAAGTCTTGCATTCTTTTTTTAACCTCTATATACTGATATTAGTACCAAGTGCTAATAACAACTCAAAAGGTGGCGAATGATGTTGAGACGAACAAAAAAAGAACGACAGCGACTACTAACTGAAACGATAGCTGAAAATCCATTCGTCACAGATGAACAGCTAGCAACACAGTTTCAGGTAAGTGTTCAAACAATTCGCTTAGACCGTATGGAATTATCCATACCAGAATTACGAGAGCGTATTAAAGATGTCGCTTCAAAAAACTATGAAAATGAAGTGAAATCTCTACCGATTGATGAGGTCATCGGAGAAATTGTTGATATTGAATTAGATAATCGAGCACTTTCGATTTTTGATGTGAAAGAAGAGCATGTTTTCCAGCGCAACGGCATCGCACGTGGACATCATTTGTTCGCACAAGCAAACTCTTTAGCGGTTGCCGTTATTAACGATGAACTAGCATTGACAGTACATTCTACTATTACGTTTGTGAAACCTGTTCGTGCTGGAAATCGTGTTATTACAAAAGCGATTGTTATCGGACGAGATGATAAAAATCATCGGACAAAAGTTGAGGTAACATCTACTGTTAATGGCGAAACCGTTTTTGTTGGTGAATTTGATATGTACCGTACGAAAGGTAAAGGTGAGTAATAATGAAATTAGCGCTAGATGGAATGGGTGGAGACAATGCACCAAAATCAGTAATTGAAGGTGCACTCTTGGCATTAGAGCAAATTCCAAATTTAGAAATTCAATTATATGGACAGCAAGAGAAGCTTGAGCCATTTTTAAAGCAGCATGATCGATTAACGATCGTACATTGTGAGGAAGTAGTTGAAGGAACCGACGATCCAGCACGTGCTGTTCGTAGAAAAAAAGATTCTTCCATGGCGCGCATGATGGATGCAGTGGATGAGGGTAGAGCAGATGCTTGTCTCTCAGCAGGAAATACAGGTGCTTTAATGGCAGGTGGTTTATTTAAAGTAGGTCGTATTGAAGGAATTGCCCGACCAGCTTTAGCGACGACATTACCAACACTTGATGGTAAGGGCTTTTTAATGCTTGATTTAGGTGCTAACGCAGATGCCCGTCCAGAACATCTAGTACAATATGCGATTATGGGCGATATTTATGCGAAGAAAGTTGGCGGGTTACAAAAACCTCGAATCGGCTTATTAAATATCGGTACTGAAGATAAAAAAGGAAATGAATTAACGAAAGCAACCTTTGATTTATTAAAAGAAGCGAATTTGAATTTTATTGGTAATGTAGAGGCACGTGATTTACTTGAAGGAGTAGCTGATGTTGTTGTTACGGATGGCTTTACGGGGAATATGGTGTTGAAGTCAATTGAAGGTACGGCGGGCGCTTTATTTTCAATGTTAAAAGAGGCGTTTATGTCCTCAACAAAAACGAAGATTTCGGCGGTCCTTATGAAAAATAATTTACGTGACTTAAAACATAAAATGGACTATACAGAATACGGTGGTGCTGGATTGTTTGGCTTACAGGCACCTGTAATAAAGGCTCATGGATCATCTAATGCGAAAGCGATCTTTAGTGCTATCCGCCAAGCAAACACAATGGTTGAACATACTGTTATTTCGACAATTACAGAAACAGTACGCCACATAGAAATTGATTAACAAAGGGGATTTTTCAAATGACGAAAATAGCATTTATTTTTCCGGGACAAGGTTCGCAAGTAGTGGGAATGGGGCAAGAGTTTGTTGAAAATGCAGCGGAAAGTAAAGCCTTCTATGATCGTGCAGACCAAGCTCTCGATTTGGAGCTATCTAAGCTAATGTTAGAAGGTCCAGCGGAGGAATTAACTTTAACATATCATGCTCAGCCAGCGCTATTAACTACAGGTGTAATGGTAGCAGAGAAGCTACGTGCAGCCGGAATTCACCCTCATTATGCAGCAGGTCACTCCCTTGGAGAATATGGTGCATTGGTTATTGCGGGCGTCATGTCCTTTGAAGATGCCGTGAAGATTGTGCATAAACGTGGTCTCTATATGAACGAAGCTGTACCTGCTGGACAAGGTGCTATGGCAGCGATTTTAGGCATGGAATTAGAAGCATTAAATGAAGTAACTGAGCAAGTGTCTGCAACAGGTCATCCTGTGCAGGTCGCCAATGTTAATTGCCCGGGGCAAATTGTTATTTCAGGAACAAAAGAGGGTGTTGAGAAGGCATCAAGCGCTGCAAAAGATGCAGGGGCTAAGCGTGCAATACCATTAGTTGTAAGTGGTCCATTCCATTCTGAACTGATGCGACCATCGTCAGAGATGCTGAAAGCTGCGTTGGTTGATGTTACTTTAGCGGCTCCGCAAATTCCTGTTGTAGGGAACGTGATGGCTAAGGAGTTAACGGATGTTCCGGCTATTCAACAAGAGCTTGTTGAACAGGTTTATAGTGCTGTTCAATGGGAGGCATCTATGCGCGAAATGATTGCACAAGGTGTGGATGTCTTTATTGAATGTGGCCCGGGTAAAGTATTAAGTGGTCTATTGAAAAAAATCGATCGCTCTGTTGCTGCCTATTGTGTCTATGATGAGGCATCATTAGAAGCGGTTCTAGAAGCGTCAAAGGAGTGGTCAATCAATGCGTAAACTTGAGGGAAAAGTAGTTGTTGTAACAGGAGCTTCACGAGGAATAGGTCGTGCTATTGCATTAAAGCTTGCTGACGAAGGTGCGAAAGTTGTCGTGAATTATAGTGGCTCGCAAGCAAAAGCTGAAGAAGTGGTTGCTATAATTCAAGAAGGTGGTGGTGAGGCAATTGCTGTACAAGCTAGCGTCTCTCAAACAGAAGAAGTGACAGCATTAATGGATACAGCTGTGAAAACATTTGGCTCCCTTGATATTTTAGTGAATAATGCTGGTATTACAAGAGATAATTTACTTATGCGCATGAAGGAAAATGAATGGGATGATGTCTTAGATACGAATCTTAAGGGTGTTTTCCTATGTACCAAAGCGGTAACACGTCAAATGATGAAGCAACGTGCTGGTCGAATTATTAATATTTCATCGATTGTTGGCGTAGCTGGAAATGCGGGCCAAGCAAACTATGTAGCTGCTAAAGCGGGTGTTATTGGGTTAACAAAAACAACTGCGAAGGAATTAGCGTCTCGCAATATTTTAGTTAATGCTATTGCACCTGGTTTTATCGAAACTGAAATGACAGATCAGTTACCAGAAGATATTAAACAAGGGATGCTAACTCAAATTCCGCTTGCAAAACTAGGGCAACCAGAGGATATTGCAAAGGCAGTTGTTTTCCTTGCATCCGATGACGCAAACTATATGACTGGACAAACGCTTCATATAGACGGTGGTATGGTCATGTAATTTCAATTAGGCATGAGCGCTAATTTTTTGTATAATCATTTGAGGGGAGGTGAATCATTTGTCTACAGTATTAGAACGCGTAACAAAAGTAATCGTGGACCGTTTAGGTGTTGAAGAAAGCGAAGTAACACTTGAAGCTTCTTTCCGTGATGATTTAGGTGCTGACTCATTAGACGTAGTTGAGCTTGTAATGGAGCTTGAAGACGAATTCGATATGGAAATTTCTGATGAAGATGCTGAAAAAATCTCAACAGTAGGTTCTGCAATTTCATACATCGAAAGTAAAATAAACTAATTTCGTTTGTACTTTATTTAGCAGAAATTTATCACCCTTATTGGTGTAATGGTTATCGTAATTATACAAATGGTATTTATGATTGGTTGAATAAAGGAGAAATAGTTTCCTGCTTTTCTTTACAGGGAAGCAGATCTAATAGACAAGATGTATTCAAAGGGGACGAAATAGATCGGTTTTCGATCTATAGACGTCCTCTTTTTGTTTCAATTATATAGTGGATTTACATCCCGAAGATCGATTGGGACACAAATGTGCCAAGGCTTAATTGATTTTGGAAATAAATTTGCTAAAAATTTTCCAAAATATTGTGTTTATGCCGAAATACTTTTGCATAAACGCTTTGAAAAAGGTACACTAAAACGGTAGAAACTATTAGGAAGGCAGATTTGTTCAATGGCTATGAAAAGAAAAGGAACTATGCAGAAATCTGGCGTACTTCCTGAAAAAGTACGCAATCAATTCGAGCTGCTACAGCATGAATTAAATATCACATTTATTAATAAAAATTTATTGTATCAAGCATTCACGCATTCATCTTATGTGAATGAGCATCGCCGTAAGCTATTTACGGATAATGAGCGTCTTGAATTTTTAGGGGACGCAGTACTTGAACTGTCTGTTTCTAAATATCTTTTTGAGAAATACCCCAATATGAGCGAGGGTGAGTTAACAAAGTTACGAGCATCCATTGTTTGTGAACCATCTCTAGTTATTTTTGCAAATGAACTAGGCTTTGGTCGCTTTGTTTTACTTGGAAAAGGTGAAGAATTAACAGGTGGACGGGAACGCCCAGCACTACTTGCAGATGTGTTTGAGTCATTTGTAGGTGCCTTATATTTAGATCAAGATTTACAAACGGTCGTGTCATTTTTAGAACGTATCGTGTTCCCAAAAGTAGAAGTCGGTGCTTTTTCGCATGTGATGGATTTTAAAAGCCAATTGCAAGAAATGGTACAGCAAACAAATAATGGACTTCTTCATTATGAAATCATTGATGAAAAAGGTCCTGCACATAATCGTACCTTTGTATCAAGCGTCTTACTGAACGGACAAGAGCTTGGTATTGGTCGAGGAAAATCGAAAAAAGAAGCCGAGCAGCAAGCTGCACAATGTGCTATGCGTATGATGCGAGAAGAAGCTGCAAAAGAGGAGGCTTAAAAGATGTTCCTAAAACGACTAGAAGTGATTGGCTTTAAATCATTTGCGGAGCGCATTGGTATTGACTTTGTACCCGGTGTTACAGCGGTTGTCGGACCAAATGGCAGTGGAAAAAGTAATGTCACAGATGCAATACGTTGGGTACTTGGAGAGCAATCGGCAAAGTCGTTACGTGGATCAAAGATGGAAGATGTAATTTTTGCAGGGAGTGACTCTCGGAAGCCGCTCAACTTTGCAGAGGTAACACTAATATTAGATAATACCGACGAGCAACTTGCTTTTTCCTATACAGAAGTCAGCGTAACAAGACGCGTATACCGTTCAGGTGATAGTGAATATTTATTAAATAACCAGCAGTGTCGCCTGAAGGATATTACGGACTTGTTTATGGATTCAGGCCTTGGAAAAGAGGCTTTTTCTATAATTTCACAGGGGCGTGTCGATGAAATTTTAAATAGCCGACCTGATGACCGTCGTTCGATTTTTGAAGAGGCAGCTGGCGTACTAAAGTATAAAATAAGAAAGAAAAAAGCAGAGCATAAACTTGTTGAGACAGATGAAAATTTGTATCGTGTATTAGATATTCTTCATGAATTAGACAGTCGTCTAGGACCTCTCGAAATGCAAGCATCTAGTGCAAGAGACTATGTACAAATGTCTACTGAGCTAAAAGATTTTGATATTGCCATTCTTGTGCATGATTTTAAAAATTGTGCACAGTCTTTGCGTGCGCTAAAAGAAGAATACACAAACCTATCTGAGATAGAGCAAAAGCAAGCTCAAGATATTGCAGCTTTCGATAAACAGACAATTCATATTCGTAAGCTATTAAAAGAACTTGATGAATATTTGGATGTTTCACAAGCTGACCTAGTTAATGCCACAATGGAGGTAGAACGATGGGATGGACGAAAGGCGCTAATGGCTGAAAAGCGTCAAAATGCGTCCAATCAATTACAGCAACTGAATACGTCATTACAAGAAGCAAAAGCAGAAGTAGAGGCATTGCTTATTCAGGAGCAAGAGAAAAAAGCTGTATTCTCAGAAAAACAACAAGCCGTGTCGGTGCTAAAACAGAGCATTAAACAGTTAGAGCAATCATTAAATCGCTCGGTAACAGAAATTGAACAAGAAATTGAGGAGCAAAAAAATCGATATATCGATTCGTTGAATGAAGAAGCGACCATCAAAAATGAGTTAAAAAATATCGATCAGCAGTTGGCTCAACAAAAAGCTATGGCAACACGAATGTCCGACCAAACTGATGAAATTGGGCAAGAGCTTATGCAAATTATTGCTGAAAAAGAACAGCTAGTAGCAGTACATACTACAACAACAAATGATTTGCAAGAAAAGCTAGACCAATATGATGCTTTGCAAATACAGTTGAAAAATGTTAATTCAACCTTTACTGAGAAGCAAGATATGCTGTATAAAGCTTATCAGCATCAGCAGCAACTTAAAGCTAGAAAAGACACGTTAGCGGAGCTTGAAGCTGACTTTTCAGGGTTTTTCCAAGGTGTTAAAGAAGTACTACTGGCACGAGATAAAGGGGAATTACAAGGTATTGAGGGTGCCGTAGCTGAGTTAATTCAAGTTGAGGGGAAATATTCACAAGCAATAGAAACCGCTTTAGGAGCTGCCTCTCAGCACATTGTCACAACTAATGAACGCCATGCCCAACAGGCTATTCATTGGCTAAAACAAAAGCGAGCTGGACGTGCGACCTTCTTACCGAAAACATTAATGAAATCACGCAAAATTAATCTAGCGACTATCCAATTGGCCACTGAGCACCCAGCATTTGTTCGAATGGCGGATGCGTTAGTGACTTTCAATGAAGATAATCGAACAATTGTTGAAAACCTTCTAGGGAATGTCATCGTTGCAGCAAATCTTGAAGGGGCAAGTCAAATTGCTAGATTATGTGGGTTCCGTTATCGAGTTGTTACGCTTGATGGAGATATTGTTAATGCAGGGGGCTCGTTAACGGGTGGTGCTTTGAAACAGCAATCTTCACTCTTTACAAGAAAAGCGGAATTAGATGGTTTAGTTCTAAAGCTAGAGTCTCTACAAGCTTCCATTTATGGTGCCGAACAGGCTGTTGCAGCGGAAAAGGAAAAGCTAGCAACAATTCGTGATCAAGTAGAGCTGCTGAAGCTTGAAGGGGAGCAATTACGAAAAGATGAGATGCAGCAGGCGGGTCGTTTACGTGAGTTAGAAGCTGTGGAGAAAAGCTTGTCGGCTAGAGTAACTTTTGCCTCGACTGAAACACAAGATGTAAAAACACGAGAAGAGGCATTATTGGCTCAAAAGCAAGAAGCAGAGGAACGTTTAAGCGCGCTTGCAGTAGAATTAATCGAAATCAACGAAACGGTTGAGCAATTAAGTAAGGTTAAACTACAAAGTGAGACAGAAAAAGATGTATTACGAGAGCAATTGGCAGAAAAACGCTCACAATTAGCTGTAATACAGGAACAAATGTCACAAGTTCAAATAGCTACAGCTGATTTAGCCCTACAATTAAACAAAGCTCAACAAAAAGTTGAAAATATTTCTCAGGAAATATTATGGCTTCAATCTGATGAATCGACAAATTATTTAAGTGATGAAGAGGTCGATGAACAGGTGATGACTTGGAAGGCTAGAAGAGATGAGCTACAACAGGCAATTTCTCAGAAAAAAGAAGAAAAAGTAGGGCAACAGAATGAACTTTCAACGCTAGAGGCGCAGCTGAAGGAATTACAACGAATCCATAAAGGATATCTTGAAGCGATACGTGGAAATGAGTTGAAACGAAACCGTGTTGAATTTGAGATGGACAATTTCACAGAACAGCTTGAGGAAAACTATCAGCTAACCTTCGAAGAAGCACAAGAAGAAGCACGGGCTATAGAAGATGAGGAATTTATACGCCGACGTGTTAAATTGCTTAAAAAATCAATTGAAGAGCTTGGACCTGTTAATTTAGGTGCGATTGAAGAATATGAAAGAGTACTCGAACGACATACGTTTTTAACTGAACAGCGAGAGGATTTGCTTGCGGCGCAAGAAACATTGCATGAAGCCATTAAAGAAATGGATGAAGAAATGACAATGCGCTTTAGCGAAACGTTCTTTGCAATTCGAGAACAATTTAGACTTGTGTTCCGTGAATTGTTTGGTGGGGGGCAAGCCGATTTAGTGCTTATTGACCCGCAAAATTTACTAGAAACAGGCATTGAAATCGTTGCTCAACCTCCAGGGAAAAAATTACAAAATTTAAGTTTACTTTCTGGTGGTGAACGTGCGCTAACGGCGATCGCTTTATTATTCTCCATCTTAAACATAAGACCAGTCCCATTTTGTATTCTCGATGAAGTCGAGGCTGCTTTAGATGAAGCAAATGTTGTGAGATACAGCCAATATTTGAAAAAGTTTAGTGGTGAAACACAATTCATTGTCATTACCCATCGTAAAGGAACGATGGAGGGAGCGGATGTCCTGTATGGTATAACTATGCAGGAGTCAGGTGTATCGAAACTCGTATCAGTAAAATTAGAAGACGAACCCGTACTTGCGGAGCAAAGGAGCAAATAAGGATGAGCTTTTTTAAGCGTTTAAAAGATAAATTGATGGGGAATCCAGCGGAGGAAGAAAAACTAGAGGCTCTTGAACATGATGTGGATTCTCATCAACAGGAATCAGAAGGAGACAGTGAGTCACCAATGACTGTGATTGAAGAACCTTCTGAGCAATTCGAGCAACCCTCACAAATTGAAGAGACAAAAGAATCCGAGCAACCCTCACAAATTGAAGAGACAAAAGAAACCGAACAATCTTCAGACATCGAAGGTACAAAAGATTTAGAGCCTTCTCCAAGCGAGGAAGAAGAGCAGCTAGAACTACAAGTTATTGAGGAACAACCAGCTGAGGAGAAAAAACCTTCTGCTTGGTCTATTACGCAAAAATTTAAAGCCGGCCTTGAAAAAACACGTAATTCCTTTACATCGAAAGTCAACGACCTTGTTGCGCGTTATCGTAAAGTAGATGAGGATTTCTTTGAGGAATTAGAAGACCTTTTACTACAGGCCGATGTTGGTTTTGAAACGGTCATGGAACTTATGGATAAATTACGTTTCGAAGTGCAACGTAAAAATATAAAAGATACAAATGGTATACAAACTTTAATTTCTGAAAAGCTTGTAGAAATATATGAGCAAGGTGAAGAAGATTTAATTGAATTAAATATGCAGCCTGATGGTGAACTGACAGTCATTCTATTTGTTGGGGTGAATGGTGTAGGGAAAACAACGACAATTGGTAAACTTGCTCATCGTCTAAAGTCCCAAGGCAAAACAGTCGTTTTAGCTGCAGGTGATACATTCCGTGCAGGT
The DNA here is from genome assembly GCF_057773605.1 of Lysinibacillus sp. F12. Lineage (NCBI taxonomy): Bacteria > Bacillati > Bacillota > Bacilli > Caryophanales > Bacillaceae > Lysinibacillus > Lysinibacillus sp. F12. Next base: position 1,016,874 of record NZ_JBYMLP010000001.1, on the reverse strand, counting down.
GCTATTGATCAATTACAAGTGTGGGGAGATCGTGTAGGCTGTGAGGTGATTAAACAATCTGAGGGCTCTGATCCAGCAGCAGTTATGTATGATGCAATTCATGCTGCTAAAAACAGAAAAGCAGATGTGTTAATTTGTGATACTGCTGGACGCTTACAAAACAAAGTGAATTTAATGAACGAGCTTGAAAAAGTACATCGTGTCATTTCCCGTGAAATCCCAAGTGCTCCGCATGAAGTATTATTAGCGTTAGATGCAACAACTGGTCAAAATGCCCTTGTTCAAGCACAAACATTTAAAGAAGCAACGAATGTGACAGGTATCGTTTTAACAAAGCTGGACGGTACAGCTAAGGGTGGTATTGTGCTTGCAATCCGTAATAAATTACACATTCCTGTGAAATTTGTAGGTCTTGGAGAGAAAATGGACGATTTACAGCCATTTGATGCAGAACGATATGTCTATGGGTTATTTGCTGATGGTTTAGATAAAGAATTACAAAACAATGAAGAATAACAGATAAATTGGCTTTGCCATTTTATCTTGATTTAGCATTCATCTCCTTCATGTATCGGAGGGGATGAATGTTTGTTTTTTTATAGGTCATTAATGTTAGTTTAACCTCTCCATAAGAAATGTGACATTCATTCACTGGGGTGTAATCGTGTAGAAACGCTCGCCTATGAAAAATTGAATTGACATGTTGGAAAGTAATACTAGCTCAAGGCAAGAAATGCCCAAAAGTAAGTAAATGAGGCTTTTAGACAAGGAGATTACCTTGACACAGACGGGCGCTTTTCGATATGATACAAATGACTAAATAGCAGGAGGAGAAATATTCGATGCTACTTGAAAAAACAACACGCATGAACTTTCTCTTCGACTTTTATCAAGCATTATTAACAGATAAGCAAAGAAGTTATATGGAACTATACTATTTGGATGATCACTCACTAGGTGAAATCGCTGAATCGTATGGGGTTTCACGCCAAGCTGTCTACGATAATATTCGTCGAACAGAAGCAATGCTTGAGGAATATGAAGAAAAATTATGTTTACTTGAAAAATTTCAACAACGTACCCAAATGCTTTCACAGCTAACAATGGGGATAACAGAACAAAGTATGACAGCTGAAGAGCAGTTAGCGCTTATTGAACAGCTGAAAGAATGGGATTAGGAGGCGAAAGCGATGGCTTTTGAAGGATTAGCGGAACGACTCCAAGGAACGATCCAAAAAATTAAGGGCAAAGGGAAAGTATCAGAGCAAGACGTCAAAGAAATGATGCGTGAAGTCCGATTTGCTTTAATTGAGGCGGATGTTAACTTAAAAGTAGTCAAGGAATTTGTAAAAAAGGTTAGTGAACGTGCTGTTGGTGTAGATGTTATGCAAAGCTTAACACCAGGTCAACAAGTCATTAAAATTGTACAAGATGAATTAACCGAATTAATGGGTGGCGAGCAAAGCCCAATTAAATTTAATACGAAGCCTCCAACTGTTATTATGATGGTCGGTCTCCAAGGAGCAGGGAAAACGACAACTACAGGTAAATTGGCTAATGTTCTACGAAAAAAATATAATCGTAAACCATTGTTAGTAGCAGCCGACGTTTATCGTCCAGCAGCTGTTCAACAATTAGAAACATTAGGTAAACAGCTTTCATTACCAGTTTTTTCGTTAGGCACTGATATTTCTCCTGTAGAGATTGCGCGTCAGGCAATTGAAAAGGCGAAAGAAGATCATCACGATGTCGTAATTATCGATACGGCCGGCCGTTTGCACATCGATGAGGATTTGATGCAAGAATTAAAAGATATACGCGCATTAAAAGAGCCAGATGAGGTCTTTCTTGTTGTTGATGCAATGACAGGTCAAGATGCCGTGAACGTAGCAGAAAGCTTTAACGAGGCTATTGGTATTACAGGAGTTGTGTTAACGAAACTTGATGGTGATACTCGTGGTGGTGCGGCATTATCTATACGTTCTGTAACGCAGAAACCGATTAAGTTTGTCGGTATGGGCGAAAAAATGGATGCGCTAGAACCTTTCCATCCTGAACGTATGGCGTCTCGTATTTTAGGTATGGGAGATGTTCTATCGCTGATCGAAAAGGCCCAAGCAAATGTAGATGAGGCAAAAGCCAAAGAGTTAGAAGAAAAATTCAAGACTCAATCCTTTACATTTGATGATTTCGTGGAGCAACTACAGCAAGTTAAAAAAATGGGACCTCTAGATGAAATTTTAAAGATGCTCCCTGGTGCAAACAAAATCAAAGGCTTAGATAATGTCAAAGTTGATGATAAGCAAATGGGGCGTGTAGAGGCGATTATTTACTCCATGACGCCTGCTGAAAAGACGAATCCTGAATTGATTAATGGCAGCCGTAAAAAGCGCATTGCTAAAGGTTCAGGGACTTCTATTCAAGAGGTGAATCGTCTGATTAAGCAATTTGATGAAATGAAAAAAATGATGAAGCAAATGACTGGAATGGCAAGTGGTAAGGGCAAGAAAAAAATGAAATTACCAGGCTTTGATTCATTGTTTAAATAATAATTTTTAGGTGTTAAGAAAAAACACTTTACAAACAACCTAAACATTGATAATATACTATCTTGTGTGAAACTTATTCGGAGGTGCTATTAAAATGGCAGTTAAAATTCGCTTAAAACGTATGGGAGCTAAAAAATCTCCTTTCTATCGTATCGTAGTTGCAGACGCTCGTTCACCACGTGACGGCCGTCAAATCGAAACAGTTGGTACTTACAACCCACTAACTCAACCAGCTACTGTAAACATTGATGAAGAGAAAGCTCTTAAATGGTTAGCTGACGGTGCAAAACCATCAGATACAGTACGTAACCTGTTCTCAGAACAAGGTATCATGGAGAAATTCCATAACCAAAAATTCAGTAAATAATCGGGGGCGACGTCTTTGAAGCAGCTGATTGAAGCAATCGTTTTACCGTTAGTCGATTATCCAGAAGAAGTTCGTATTGAGACGGATGAAAATGCAAATCGAATTGTTTATAAACTTTTTGTTCATCCAGAGGATCGAGGGAAAGTCATAGGCAAGCAAGGGCGAGTAGCGAAAGCAATTCGTACAATTGTTTATTCAGCGGCAGGTAGTCACCATCAAAAGAAGACCTACGTCGATATATTGGATTAATAGAAAAGATTTTCGCGCTCTTGCAACGAGTACAATTGAGTCCTGATAGGTGTGTTTACATGTCGCTTAGGAGTTCGAAGTGGCCTTTAGCATGAAGCGTAATATCTGGACTAAGAAGGAGGGAGCTTGTAGGTTCCTTCCTTTTTTCTTTATTTCGCCTAGAATTGTTCTTTTTATTTAGGAAAAACAGGGCATAAAGTTTTAACTAAGATTACAGCTAGAGGCAATTGATTATATTAATATGGACGAGACAATTGATTGTCTTAGCTGAACCTACATTTTTCCGAAGTAAATTTGCTAACTACGGGAAAAGGTAGAAAGCGAATGCAATTGGAGAGAGTAGTACGTTTTAATGAGGTGATAGTTGAATGGAATGGTTTAATGTAGGTCGAATTGTCAATACACACGGTATTCGAGGAGAGGTGCGTATATTATCGACAACAGACTTTGAAAAAGAGCGTTTTGCGGTAGGGAATAAGCTTGCTGCCTTTAAAAAGGACGATAAAAAGCCAACTTGGGTAACGATTCAATCTGTGCGTCGTCATAAAAACTTTATTTTATTAACATTCGAAGGCATGAATAACATCAATTTGGTCGAGCCGTTTAAAGAAGGTTTGTTAAAAGTGACAAAAGATCAAATGACTGATGATCTCCTGGAAGAAAATGAATTCTTTTTCCATGAGATTATAGGTTGTACAGTTGTTTCTGAAGAAGGCGAAACAATTGGTGTTGTGAACGATATTCTACAAACAGGTGCTAATGATGTATGGGTGGTTAAAGGCTCAAAGAAGGAGCATTATATCCCTTATATAGAAGATATCGTGAAAGATATTGATGTGGATGAGAAGAAAATTGTCATTCACGTAATGGAAGGTTTATTATGATGAATATTCATGTGCTGAGCCTTTTTCCCGATATGTTCTCAGGTGTTTTCGGGGCTTCTATTTTAAAGAAAGCTCAAGAAAAAAATGCGGTCAAGCTAGAGGTAACCGACATCCGTACATTTTCGGGGAATAAGCACAATCAAGTTGACGACTATCCATATGGTGGCGGAGCAGGCATGGTTTTAAAGCCTGAGCCGATGTTTAGCGCTGTAGAAGCAATTTGTGCAGGAAAACAACCACGCATCATTTTAATGTGCCCTCAGGGAGAACGATTCACCCAAAAAAAAGCAGAAGAATTGTCACAAGAGAAGGAATTAGTCTTTTTATGTGGTCACTATGAAGGCTATGATGAACGTATACGCCAGCACCTTGTAACAGATGAAATTTCTATTGGGGATTTCGTTTTAACAGGTGGAGAACTAGGAGCCATGACGGTTATCGATAGTGTTGTACGCCTATTACCAGGTGTATTAGGCCAAGAAGATTCACATATACAAGATTCCTTTTCAACTGGTCTCTTAGAGCATCCTCATTATACTCGACCAGCAGAATTTCGAGGAATGAAGGTGCCAGATGTTTTATTATCGGGCAATCACGCAAAAATTGAGCAATGGCGTGAGGAGCAATCGTTGAAAAGAACCTTTGAACGTCGTCCTGATTTACTTGATCTATATCCTTTAACTGACAAGCAAAAATTGTATTTAGAAAAACTTAAAAACAATCAACAAGATGCTTGATTGCCTAGTATATTTATGATAACATTTAATCTGTACTTCTATGTGAAGTACTGAATTACGGTGTTCCGCTGTGGCATAGATTGCGTGCAAGAGCATCTGTCTAAGGAGAGAAAACAATGTCAAACATTATTACAGAAATTACAAAATCTCAACTTCGCACGGATCTACCTGCTTTCCGTCCTGGTGATACTGTTAAGGTACACGTGAAAGTAGTAGAGGGTACTCGTGAACGTATCCAGCTTTTCGAAGGTGTAGTAATTAAACGTCGTGGTGGCGGTATTAGCGAAACTTTCACAGTTCGTAAAATTTCTTACGGTGTAGGTGTTGAGCGTACATTCCCTGTACACACACCAAAAATCGCTAACTTAGAAGTTGTACGTCGTGGTAAAGTACGTCGTGCTAAACTTTACTACCTACGTAACCTACGTGGTAAAGCTGCTCGTATTAAAGAAATTCGATAATTATGACTTAAAAGTGAGGGGCTTGTACGCAAGCTCCTTTTCTTTTTGCTTGTCATCTTAATTCCCTATCAACTAAAATAGTGTTAGACAAGGGGGCATTTCTCAATGGAAAAACAGGTGAAAGAAAAGAATGAATTATGGGAATGGACAAAAGCGCTATTAATTGCATTTGCGATTGCTGCAATTATACGATATTTTTTATTTACACCAATTGCAGTTGATGGTGAGTCCATGATGCCAACCCTTGAAGATGGCGACCGCATGATTGTGAATAAAATTGGTTATAAAATTGGTGAACCGAAACGCTTTGATATTGTTGTGTTTCATGCACCTGAACAAAAAAATTACATTAAACGTGTAATTGGATTGCCAGGAGATTCACTGGAATATAAAGATGATCAATTATATATCAACGGTGAGCCAATTGATGAGCCCTATTTAGATGCTTATAAAGCTCAAATTACAGGGGGAACATTAACAGAAGACTTTACCTTAAAAGACATCGATGTTTCATTAGATGAGATTCCAAAAGGGTATGTTTTTGTCATGGGGGATAATCGTCGAAATAGTAAAGACAGTCGACATATTGGTCTAGTAGATCAAAAGGAAATCATCGGCAACACAAGTTTGATTTTCTGGCCGTTTAATGACATAAAAATTGTAAAGTAATGCAAGAAAGGGAGCGTTTAGGAACTCCCTTTTTCTTTTAGTTTAGGAGGCACAGCAGTGACAATTCAATGGTTTCCAGGGCATATGGCAAAGGCCCGACGTGAAGTAACGGAAAAATTAAAGCTTGTTGATATTATATTTGAGTTAATAGACGCACGTTTACCTTTATCGTCTCGTAATCCAATGATTGACGAAGTCATCAATCAAAAACCTCGTTTATTAGTTTTGAATAAGGCAGATATGGCAGACGAGCAAGAAACACGTAAATGGGTAGAATATTTTGCACAGCGTGGTCATAAAGCAGTCGCTATTAACTCGCTTGAGGGTAAAGGCTTACAACAAGTAACGAAAGCAGCACAGGAAATATTAAAAGAAAAGTTTGATCGCATGAAAGCAAAAGGGATGAAGCCTAGAGCTATTCGTGCAATGATTGTTGGAATACCGAATGTTGGGAAGTCCACATTGATTAATCGCTTGGCGAAAAAAAATATTGCTAAAACGGGGAATACCCCAGGTGTAACAAAGGCGCAGCAATGGATTAAGGTTGGGAAAGAACTTGAGCTATTAGATACGCCAGGGATTTTATGGCCAAAATTCGAAGATCAAGAAGTAGGCTTTAAATTAGCTTTAACGGGTGCTATTAAAGACACCATAACAAACATGGAAGACTTAGCAGTATATGGCTTACGCTTCTTATCCGTTCATTATCCAAAGCGTATGGAGGAGCGTTACGGCTTTGGGTTCATCCATGAAGACTTGGTTGAAACTTTTGACCATATTGGGAAACTTCGACGTGTGTTTGGTGCAGGTGGAGAAATTGATTATGATCAAGTAGCTCAACTAATCGTGCGAGATATTCGTGGCTTGCAATTAGGCAAATTAACATTTGATTTTGTTAATGAACAACTAGAAAAAGAATCGGAACAATAAAAAGTTTTGGAAACTGTCACACCCTCTTTGTGGCAGTTTTTCTTTTAGGAATGAATTTTTCTACCGATAATAATTATATAGAGGAAAAATCTGAGCTACATAATGACTGAAATGGATTTAGGTTTAATGCGTAGAGGCAAGAAGGAGTAAGAAAGTGAAAAGTATTAAAGAAATTACAGTTGCACTAAAAGATGCGGAAGAATGGCAAGAGTGGATGTCGGGTATTGCGGAAGATGAACGAGTAGGTGTCCAAAAGGCTTGGCTTACTTGGCAGAAGAAGCAAGACAAAAAGCGGCAATTGATTCAGGAACATCAAGAAAAAGTGGCATTCGATTTAAGCTATGGGGGAATAGATGCATTAATTGCAGGTGTAGATGAGGCGGGGCGTGGTCCTCTAGCGGGGCCCGTCGTTACAGCAGCTGTAATTTTGCCAACAAATAGTGAGGCTCTAGTTGGTTTGAATGATTCTAAGCAATTATCGAAGGATAAACGAAATGCCTTTGCCGCTTTAATTAAAAAACATGCTATTAGTTATTTTATTCACTTCCAATCGGCTCAACAAATAGACGAGCTTAATATTTATGAGGCGACCAAACAATCTATGAAGGCAAGTGTGGAATCGTTATCGAGAAAACCTGATTACGTTTTAGTAGATGCCATGACATTACCTATGGCTATCCCTCAGGATTCCATCATTAAAGGAGATGCCAAAAGCTTAGCAATAGCAGCAGCCTCCATTCTAGCTAAAACAGCCCGAGATGATTACATGGAACAATTAGATAAAGATTTTCCTATGTATGGTTTTGCACAACATGCAGGCTATGGTACAAAGCAGCATTTAAAGGCACTAGAAGAATACGGACCAACGATACACCATCGTAAATCGTTCGAGCCGATCAAATCCATGTTTGAATAATACGTTAGTACCAATTACCGAAGGAGTAATTGATGAAAGGAGTATCTTATATGACAGCCACATCATTTAATCCAATCCAGATGCAACAAAATCAAATAACTGCAAGTAATCAACCACTTGCCTTAAAACAAGGGCAAGTATTTCATGGAACGATTAAGAAATTATACCCTGATCAAATGGCAGAGATACAAGTAGGAAATCAAAAATTTATAGCTAAACTTGAAGTTCCATTAAAAGCTGGAGATGCCCATTTTTTCCAGGTAACAGGAACAGACCCACAAGCAGAATTAAAAGTGGTGTCAGGACCGATGACGCCCACCACTTCACCAAGCCAGCAAATTAATCAGCTATTAGAATCCATGAATTTACCTAAGACAGCAGAGATGCAGCAATTATTAGGACATTTTATGAAGGCGGAGCTACCTATTTCAAAAGATCAGCTATTACAAGCTGAAATGTGGTTAAAGGCATTACCAGAAGGTATATCTAAAATGGATGCTTTGCAAACGATTCAAAAAATGATAGAGCTTAAAATGCCCATGACTAATGAGGTCTTTCAAGCGCTAATTAGTGGACAGAAGACTTCTGGCATGGCGGCTATTATGGAAAACTTTGCACAGCTTCTAGCAAGAGATACAGCCTTACCTGAACAGCTTAAGCAAAATTTAATGCAACAAGTACAAGCTATTGCAAAGCCATTTGAAGTAGAAACGGGTAGCGTGGTTCTTGCGAAAGTTCTCGAAAATTTAACAAATAATACCGCTACAACCAGTGAAAAAATGCAAGCTCTGTCGATCTTAAAGGAGTCTGGGATAATACCGAATCAGGCTACATTGCAAAATTGGTCAAGTATGAATGATGCAAAAGCTTCTCAGCAAATGCAGCAAGCGGGTCAAGTCGTTCAAGCTATCCTAACAACGAAGCCTGAAAATGCTGCTCAGCTGATTGAACAGCTTAAATCATGGACAACCAATCAGCACTTTTTAACAAATGATCAAAAGCAACAGATTAATCAACTAATTGATCGTTTTAATCAATTGCCTGTTACCAAGCAAACATTAGATATTTTTGCTAAGCAAATGCAAGATCAATTATTAAAAGCCTTTTCGCAAAATATGTCTAATCATTTATTTACACAGGACATAAAAGGACTGTCAGTAAAAGATCATCTACTGTCTTTAGTAAAGCAAGAGGTAGCTTCTCCATTACAAAATGAAGCCCTGATGCGTAATCTCGTAAAAAATAGCATCGCTTCTTCACAGCCCTTTGTTCAACAAATAGTGACACAAGCAGACGCTCTTGTTCAAAATTCGATGGATAGTAAGGCAATGGAGCATGCTATGAAAACGGTATTGAAAAATTTAGGGGTAAGCTATGAGGCGACACTCGGAAATAAATCAGCGGATTTACAAATGATTGCACATCAATTAAAACCACAGCTTCATACATTATTGCAGGAAACTAATATGACACCGCAATTGAAGGAAGCGGCAGAAATGCTAATGACACGAATGAATGGGATGCAACTATCTTCAGGAGAAAATGGACACCAACATCAATTAATTATGCAAGTACCGCTTGAGTTTTTCGGTAAGAGAATGGATGCAACATTGCAATGGAATGGTCGCATGAAGGATGATGGTAAGATTGATGCCAACTATGCAAGGGTATTATTTTATTTACAAATGGCCTCCATGCAAGAAACGGTCATTGATATGCAGGTTCAAAATCGAGTGGTTACAGTAACGGTCTTTAATGAATATTTGGAGATTCAATCTCTTGCAGAACCACTAAAGGCAGCATTAAAAAATGGGCTGGCAGAGAAAAATTATCAATTATCAGGCGTTTTTATGAAGCAATTTGACAAGGGGCAAGTGGTCAAAAGTAGTCCTGTAATAGAACAGCAAGAGGAACAGAGTGGGGTGGATATCCGCGTATGAGCGAAGAAAAATTCACCCGTAAAGAGGCAATTGCGTTAACGTATAAACTTGGTCAATTCGATAGTCCAACTGTTGTAGCAAAGGGAAAAGGGAAAATTGCCGAGAACATTTTGGCAAGGGCTAATGAGCATAATGTGCCGATTTATGAGGATCCTAACCTAGTTCAACTGCTTGGTCAATTAGATTTAAACGAGTCCATTCCTGAGGAATTATATCAGGCTGTGGCAGAGGTTTTTGCTTTTATTTATCGTTTGGATCAAGAACATGCGCGAAAATATAGAAAAAATGAAGTATTCTGATTATTTTTGCAAGCTGTTTTAGTACACAAAATAGAAGAATGCGTCATAATAATAGAGAAAATTCGAACAAAAGACAAAGTGTAGACTTTATCAGAATGTTTCGTTAGAATAGACTATGTTAGTAAAACAATTCTATGCAAATGTTTGATGGGAGGATGTATTATGAATATCCATGAATATCAAGGGAAAGAGATTCTGAGAAAATATGGTGTAGCTGTACCAAACGGAAAAGTTGCTTTTTCCCCTGATGAAGCAGTGAAAGTAGCGAAGGAACTTGGCTCTAATGTAACTGTAGTCAAGGCGCAAATTCATGCAGGTGGACGCGGTAAAGCAGGTGGTGTAAAAATCGCTAAAAACCTTGATGAGGTACGTACGTACGCAAAAGAATTATTAGGGAAAATTTTAGTGACTCATCAAACAGGTCCTGAGGGAAAAGAAGTAAAACGCTTATATATTGAAGAAGGTTCTGATATCCAAAAAGAATACTATTTAAGTTTAGTTTTAGACCGTGCAACTTCCCGCGTTACAATGATGGGATCCGAAGAAGGCGGTATGGATATTGAAGAAGTAGCGGAAACAAATCCGGAAAAAATCTTCAAAGAAGTAGTTGATCCAGTGGTTGGATTAACAAGTTTCCAAGCACGTCGTATGGCGTTTAATATGAATATTCCAGCAAACCTTGTAGGGAAAGCTGTTAAATTAATGTTAGGTTTATATCAAGCATTTATCGACAAAGATGCATCAATTGTTGAAATTAATCCACTTGTTGTAACTGGACAAGGCGAGGTAGTAGCACTAGATGCTAAGTTCAATTTTGATGCCAATGCATTATACCGACATAAAGATATTGTCGAATTACGCGATTTCGATGAAGAAGATCCAAAAGAAATCGAAGCATCAAAATATGATTTAAGCTATATTTCATTAGATGGTAACATTGGCTGTATGGTTAATGGTGCTGGTCTTGCTATGGCGACTATGGACACAATTAGCTACTACGGCGGTAGCCCGGCCAACTTCCTTGATGTAGGGGGCGGTGCAACAGCTGAAAAAGTAACTGAAGCTTTCAAAATTATCCTTTCTGATCCACACGTAAAAGGCATTTTTGTAAACATTTTTGGCGGAATTATGAAATGTAACATTATCGCTGAGGGTGTTGTGACAGCTGCTAAAGAAATCGGTTTAGCTGTGCCACTAGTTGTACGTTTAGAAGGTACGAATGTAGAACTTGGAAAAGAAATTTTAAATGCATCTGGTTTAAACATCGTTGCAGCGGATTCAATGGCTGACGGTGCACAAAAAATTGTGGGACTAGTAGGCTAAGGAAGGCAGGGAGAACAATGGCTGTATTTATTAACAAAGATACGAAGGTAATTGTACAAGGGATTACGGGCGAAACAGCTCTTTTCCATACGAAGCAAATGCTTGAGTATGGTACTAAGATCGTAGCAGGTGTAACACCAGGTAAAGGTGGACTTGAAATCGAAGGAGTTCCTGTTTTCAATACAGTGGCAGAAGCTGTAGCTGCAACAGGCGCGACAACTTCAGTTATCTACGTTCCTGCTCCGTTTGCAGCAGATGCAATCTTAGAAGCTGTTGATGCTGAATTAGAATTAACAATCTGTATTACAGAACATATTCCGGTTCTTGATATGGTGAAAGTTAAACGTTACATGGAAGGTAAAAAGACTCGCCTAGTAGGTCCGAACTGTCCGGGTGTTATTACAGCTGATGAATGTAAAATCGGTATCATGCCTGGCTATATCCATACAAAAGGTCATGTAGGAGTTGTATCTCGTTCTGGTACATTAACGTATGAAGCAGTACATCAATTAACACAAGCTGGTATTGGTCAAACAACAGCTGTTGGGATTGGTGGAGACCCTGTAAATGGTACAAACTTCATCGATGTACTTGATGCGTTTAATAATGACCCAGAAACATATGCAGTAGTTATGATTGGTGAAATCGGTGGTACAGCTGAGGAAGAAGCGGCTGCATGGATTCAAGCCAATATGACGAAACCTGTCGTTGGCTTTATTGGTGGACAAACTGCACCTCCAGGTAAACGTATGGGGCACGCAGGTGCTATCATTTCTGGCGGTAAAGGAACAGCTGCAGAGAAAATTAAAGCTATGAATGCGGCAGGCATTGAGGTAGCAGAAACACCATCTGTTATTGGTGAAACACTTATTAAAGTAATTAAAGAAAAAGGGCTATACGAAAAGTGTAAAACCCATTAAAATGGAAGATGTAGCACATAGTGGCTACATCTTTTTCCTTATTTATACACTGTTTATCTTCCTTCATTATCAATTTCCTATTTCCTGTATTGAAAATTACACACAAAGTTGTGTTCAAAACACCATGCGGTCATTTACTTTCTTCTATTATAAAGGAGGTTTGTAAAATGATTCTTGCAGTAGATACACAGAGATTACTAGCTTTGCATTATGTATATCCTTTACCTCTTCAAAAACTTCAACGATTATTGTCCCCAGTGAACGTTTTAAACACTTTTGAAGAAGCTCATTATGGTGAAATCGCGAATATTTTACAAATATCGGCACATAAAGCATTACAAATTTCCCGAAGCTTTCGACAAATTATGACAATCCCATTTGAAGAGGCCTATACACGGGCCAATATTTTCCCCATACCTTTTTATCATCCTTATTTCCCGGCGCAATTATTTGAAATATCCAGTCCTCCTACTGTATTGTATGTGAAAGGTCGATATTCCCTGTTAACAAACAAGAAACAGATAGCAATTATAGGCTCTAGGAAGGCTACAGCGTATTCGAAAAGAGCGTTAGACCTAATTGTCCCACCTCTTGTTCAATGTGGGTATACGGTCGTAAGTGGGCTTGCTAGAGGCGCTGATACAATGGCACATAGGGCAACAATCGATATGGGAGGGCACACAATGGCTGTGCTTGGACATGGTTTTAATTATCTCTATCCGAGAGAAAATCAAGTACTTGCGATGGATATGGCCGATCAACAGTTATTAATAACTGAGTATCCTCCATATATGAAGCCCGAGAAATGGCATTTCCCGATGCGTAATCGAATCATTAGTGGTTTAGCTCAAGCGTTAGTTGTGACAGAGGCAGCGATAAAAAGCGGTACGCTTATTACAGCAGAGCTTGCATTAGAGCAGGGGAAGGATATATTTGTGGTACCGGGACCTATTGATGCAGCACAGTCCAAAGGGACCAATCAATTACTTGTAGAAGGAGCAATTCCAGTAATGAATGGTCATCAAATCGTTGAAACACTAGACCTGTTTTCTAACAAAAATTGAAAAAAAGTTGCATTATCTTAAAATCTGTTATACATTTTGCAACAGGTAACTTAAAAATTTAGTAAAAGACCTCGCTAAGGGGGAGACATAGATGGCGGATTATTTAGTGATTGTAGAATCACCAGCAAAAGCAAAAACAATTGAACGTTATTTAGGCAAAAAATATAAGGTGAAAGCATCTGTTGGACATGTAAGGGATCTTCCACGTAGCCAAATGGGTGTGAGTGCAGAAAATAACTTTGAACCTAAATATATTACGATTCGTGGTAAAGGACCTGTTTTACAGGAATTAAAATCTGCGGCTAAAAAAGTAAAGAAAGTCTATCTAGCGGCCGATCCAGACCGCGAGGGAGAAGCAATTGCTTGGCACCTTGCGACTGCATTAAATATCGATATTAACTCGGATTGTCGAGTTGTATTTAACGAAATTACGAAAGATGCGATTCTTGAATCATTTAAGAATCCGCGTCCTATTAACATGGATTTAGTAGATGCACAGCAAACAAGACGAATATTAGATAGACTTGTTGGCTATAATATCAGCCCAATTCTTTGGAAAAAGGTGAAAAAGGGTTTATCAGCGGGTCGTGTACAATCTGTAGCGCTGCGTATGATTATTGATCGCGAAAATGAAATTAAAAACTTCCAACCAGAAGAGTATTGGACAATTGAGGGTACTTTTGAAAAAGGTAAAAAATCATTTGATGCACTTTACTATGGAAATGGCAAAGACAAAATTAAGCTAACGAATGAGGAACAAGTAAAGACAGTTTTAAAGGGTGTCAAAGGGACAGACTTTCATGTTGTGAATGTTTCTAAAAAAGAGCGTAAACGAAATGCTGCACCAGCCTTTACAACCTCTTCGTTACAACAAGAAGCAGCGCGAAAATTAAATTTCCGAGCAAAGAAAACGATGATGCTTGCACAGCAATTATATGAAGGTATTGATATTGGTAAAAAAGAGGGTACAGTCGGGTTAATCACTTATATGCGTACCGATTCCACACGTATTTCTGAAACGGCAAAAACGGAAGCGATTGCTTTCATCGAATCAAAGTATGGAAAAGAATATATTGCAACAGAAATAAAGCAGACGAAGAAAGCTTCAAATGCGCAGGACGCCCATGAGGCAATACGTCCAACAAGTACGATGAGAACACCAGAGGAATTAAAGGCAGTTCTTAGTCGTGACCAGTTGCGTTTATATCGCTTGATTTGGGAGCGCTTTATTGCAAGCCAAATGGCTCCGGCTATACTTGATACTGTGGCGGTAGATCTTCAAAATGGTGATGTTTTATTCCGTGCGAACGGCTCACAAGTTAAATTTGCAGGTTTTATGAAGCTATACATCGAAGGTACAGACGATCAAACGGAGGAAACGACAAAGCTTTTACCTGAGATGGAAATTGGTGATCAAGTAAAATCGCTTGAAATTGAACCTAAGCAGCATTTTACACAGCCACCACCACGCTATTCAGAGGCGCGACTTGTTAAAACGATGGAAGAATTAGGTATAGGTCGCCCGTCCACATATGCACCGACCCTCGATACAATTCAGCGCCGTGGCTATGTTGTGTTAGATGCAAAACGCTTTATGCCAACAGAGCTAGGTGAAATCGTACACCAACTCGTACTAGAATTTTTCCCTGATATCATAAATATCGAATTCACTGCACAAATGGAACAAGATTTAGATGATATTGAAGAAGGTAGTCGTCAATGGAAGAATATTGTGGAAGAGTTTTATAAAGACTTTGAAGTCCATGTTAAACATGCAGATGAAGCTATGGAAAAAGTAGTAATAAAAGATGAGCCAGCTGGAGAAGATTGTGAGCTTTGCGGATCACCAATGGTCTATAAGCTGGGTAGATATGGTAAGTTTATGGCTTGCTCGAATTTCCCAGACTGCAGAAATACAAAAGCTATTATGAAACCTATTGGTGTAAAATGTCCGTCATGTGAAACGGGCGAAATTGTAGAGCGTAAAAGTAAAACGAAGCGTTTATTCTACGGCTGTAATCAATATCCGGAGTGTGAATTTGTATCTTGGGACAAACCAATTAGTAGACCATGCCCGAAATGTAGTGCATTATTAGTAGAGAAAAAGATTAAAAAAGGTGTCCAAATTCAATGTACAAAATGTGACTATGAAGAAGCACCAACACAATGATAGGAAGATGGTAAAATCATGACTGAACAAGTAGTAAATGTAATAGGAGCGGGGCTAGCAGGTAGTGAAGCAGCTTGGCAAATAGCAAAACGAGGTGTGAAAGTAAGACTCTATGAAATGCGTCCAGTAAAGCAAACGCCTGCACACCATACAGATAAATTTGCAGAGCTTGTTTGTTCTAACTCACTACGCGCAAATGGATTAACAAATGCTGTAGGTGTTATTAAGGAAGAAATGCGTATTTTAGATTCTGTCATTTTAAAAGCAGCAGACCAATGTTCTGTGCCTGCTGGAGGAGCATTAGCCGTAGACCGTCATGAGTTTGCAGGTTATGTGACAGAGGCAGTGAAAAATCATCCACTTGTGGAAGTTATTCATGAAGAAGTGACAGAAATTCCTGAAGGTATAACAGTTATTGCTACAGGTCCTTTAACTTCGAAAGCTTTGGCTGAAAAAATTCAAGGTTTAACGGGTCTAGATTATTTATACTTTTATGATGCAGCTGCACCAATTATTGAAAAAGATAGTATAGATATGGATAAGGTTTATTTAAAATCTCGTTATGATAAGGGTGAAGCAGCATATTTAAACTGCCCGATGACGAAGGAAGAATTTGATCGTTTCCGTCAAGCATTAATTGAAGCAGAAGTAGTCCCATTAAAAGAATTTGAGAAAGAGATTTACTTTGAGGGCTGTATGCCAATCGAAGTTATGGCGTCTCGTGGAGAGAAAACCATGTTATTTGGACCAATGAAGCCAGTCGGTCTTGAAGATCCGAAAACAGGGAAACGTCCTTATGCCGTAGTACAACTACGCCAAGATGATGCTGCTGGTACTCTTTATAACATTGTTGGTTTCCAAACACATCTTAAATGGGGCCCTCAAAAAGAAGTATTACAATTAATCCCAGGATTAGAAAACGTGGAAATTGTACGTTACGGTGTTATGCACCGAAATACTTTTATTAATTCACCAAAAGTGTTAGAGAAAACATACCAACTTCGTGAACAAAAGAATATTTTCTTTGCAGGTCAAATGACGGGTGTCGAAGGATATGTGGAATCAGCTGGAAGTGGATTAATAGCTGGTATAAATGCAGCTCGTTTAGCATTGGGACAAGAACCGATTATTTTCCCATTCGAAACGGCGTTAGGAAGCATGGCGCGTTATATAACAGAAGCGCAATCGAAAAACTTCCAACCAATGAACGTTAACTTTGGAATTTTCCCTGAGTTACCACCAGGTAGACGTTCAAAGCCGGAGCGTGCAGAAATGCATGCAACACGCGCAATAAGCACAATTCATAATTTTGTGAATTCACAAACAATTTAATTGCCAAAAGCCTCTAAAAGTTGTTATACTCTTAGAGGCTTTTTCTTTTTGTAGACAAAATGCTTGCTTAGACATGTTTTATTATTTTGTATGGAGATTTTCTCAAAATATAACTAATTACACTTGCTATCTTACAAAGATAGGTATAGTGTCAATATGTATGTTTATTAATGATGGAATACGATACAAACTTGTAAGAGATGACAAAGAATTATTTATCCGTTATATTACAAGTGTCAGTCATTTGAGAAAATTATTAATAAATTATTGGTGGTGAATCTTTCTATGTTAGTTTCGTCCCAAGATGCACTCGAACAGTTCATGCTTTACATCCAAGTTGAAAAGAACTTCTCTGTTCATACAGTGCGAGAATATGAATCAGACCTGCTGGATTTTTTGGCCTTCTTACAAAGGGAAGGAATTAATGATTTAGCGAGTGTTGAATATATACATGCACGTCTTTATGTAACAAAGTTGTACGACGAAAAAAGAGCAAGGGCTTCTATTTCTAGAAAAATATCCTCAATACGCTCCTTCTTCCGCTTTCTAAATAGACAGTATGGATTTGATGATGGGGCATTTCGTTCTCTTTATCATCCTAAAAAAGAATCTCGTTTACCAAATTTCTTCTATGAAGAAGAATTGATGCAGTTATTTGATGCGAATACCGGGGATGATTTGAAATCGTTGAGAAATATGGCTATATTAGAGCTGTTATATGCGACAGGTATTCGTGTAAGTGAGCTGACTTCCATTCAAGTTAAGGATGTAGATTTTCATTATTCCATCATACGAGTTATGGGAAAAGGTCGAAAAGAACGAATTATCCCATTTGGTCAATTTGCAAGTTTAGCAATGCTGGACTACATAGAGCAGGCTCGTCCTAGATTGATGAAAAAGACTAATCATCAGCAATTGTTTGTCAATATGCGAGGTGGGGAACTTACTCCTCGAGGGGTACGTCATGTTTTAAACGAAATGATTGACAAGGCCTCGCTCCATACGAAAATTTACCCACACATGCTTCGCCATACTTTTGCCACACATTTATTAAACAATGGCGCGGATTTGCGAACGGTGCAGGAGTTATTGGGCCACTCGCATTTATCTTCTACACAAGTTTACACACATGTAACAAAAGAGCACCTACGTCAAACATATATGAATGCTCATCCAAGGGCATAATAGAGTTAAGGAGGAAAGCAGATGGGACAAATTCATGCGACTACGATATTTGCAGTTCATCATAACGGAGGCTGTGCCATGGCTGGTGATGGTCAAGTTACATTAGGAAATGCAGTTGTGATGAAAGGTACAGCGAAGAAGGTCAGACGTCTGTTTAATGGGCAGGTTCTGGCAGGATTTGCGGGCTCTGTTGCAGATGCATTTACACTATTTGAGATGTTCGAAGGCAAATTGAATGAATATAACGGTAATTTACAACGTGCTGCAGTAGAGGTTGCCAAACAATGGCGCGGAGATAAAATGCTACGTCAACTAGAAGCAATGCTATTGGTCATGGATAAAACAACACTACTACTTGTTTCTGGTACTGGTGAGGTCATTGAACCCGATGATGGAATTTTGGCCATTGGTTCAGGTGGAAATTATGCTTTATCAGCGGGTAGAGCATTGAAAAAATATGCAGGTGAAACGATGACTGCTCGTGAAATTGCTGAAGCAGCATTAGAAACTGCTGCTGAGATCTGTGTATTTACGAATCATAATATTATCGTGGAGGCGCTGAGCTAATGACGCAAAAAAATTTAACGCCAAGACAAATTACTGAGCATTTAGATCGTTATATTGTTGGACAAAATGAAGCTAAGCGAGCTGTAGCTATTGCGTTGCGCAACCGTTATCGTCGTTCGCTGTTAAATGAGGATATGAAGGCAGAGGTTATTCCAAAAAATATTTTGATGATTGGGCCAACTGGTGTCGGAAAAACGGAAATTGCCAGAAGAATTGCGAAGCTTACAAATGCTCCTTTTGTAAAAGTGGAAGCGACAAAATTTACTGAAGTAGGTTATGTAGGTCGCGATGTTGAATCAATGGTACGTGACTTAGTAGAAGCTTCTCACCGTCTTGTAAAAGAAGAAATGATGGAATCAGTTAAGGAACAAGCCGAGCAATTAGCAAATGAAGCTATTGTGAAACTTTTAGTCCCATCATTGCGAAAGAAACAGAGCATGCAAAATCCATTCGAAATGTTATTTGGAGGGAAAGAACAAACTTCTACGGACGATACGTCGTCTGATGAGACGGAAGTACGCTCTAAACGTGCACAAATTGCTATTGATTTACGAAATGGCAAATTGGAAAATGAATGGGTTACGGTAGAGGTAACAGAACAAACTCCATCCATTTTTGATGCATTACAAGGCACGGGAATGGATATGTCTGCTAACAATGGAATGCAAGATATGCTATCTAGCTTAATGCCTAAAAAACAGAAAAAACGCCGTGTGCAGGTAAAGGATGCGCGTCGTATTTTAACAATAGAAGAAGCAAATAAGTTGATAGACGCAGATGAAGTGGCACAGGAGTCAATTGTTAGAGCGGAGCAAACTGGTATTATTTTTATTGATGAAATCGATAAAATAGCTAGTAAAGAAGGGAATTCTTCTGCAAATGTATCTCGTGAGGGTGTACAACGAGATATTTTACCAATAGTAGAAGGTTCAACTGTAACAACGAAGTACGGGGCTGTGAAAACTGATTACATGCTATTTATAGCTGCTGGTGCGTTCCATATGTCGAAGCCTTCAGATTTGATTCCGGAATTGCAAGGACGTTTCCCAATTCGTGTAGAGCTTGAAAAATTAACAAAACAAGATTTTGTCCGTATTTTACAAGAGCCTGACCAATCGCTCATTCTGCAGTATAAGGCATTGCTAGAAACAGAAGGTGTGGAAATCAATTTCACATCTGATGCCATTGAACGTATTGCGGAAATAGCAACAGAGGTTAATCAGGAAACAGATAATATCGGAGCCCGTCGTTTGCACACGATTTTAGAACGATTACTAGAAGAGCTGTCGTTTGAAGCAGCTGAAATTGCACCAGCGAGTATACCGATCAATGCAGCCTATGTAGATCAAAAACTCGCAGGTATCGTAAAAAACAAAGATTTGTCACAGTTTATATTGTAAGATAAAGCTGTTCAGTATCATTCAGTAGTAAAAACCTTTAGAATATTAAGTGAATACTCTTCGGATTATTTATAGGAGGAACATATAATGAATTTATTAGAAAAAACACGTAAAATTAACTCGATGCTTCAAGCTTCTGCTGGTAAGCCTGTAAACTTTAAAGAAATGGCTGACACACTAGGAGATATTATTGATAGTAATGTCTATATTTTAAGTCGTAAAGGTAAATTATTAGGGATTTCAATTCACCAACAAATTGAAAATGAGCGTATGAAAAAAATGTTCGAAGAGAGACAATTCCCAGAAGAATACACACATAGCTTGTTTACAATTTCAGAAACATCCTCTAATTTAGATATCCATAACGAACATACTGCTTTCCCTGTGGAAAACAAAGATCTTTTCCAAAACGCATTAACAACAATTGTACCAATTGTTGGTGGTGGGGAACGTTTAGGAACATTAATCCTTGCTCGTTTATCTTCTCAATTTGAAGATGATGATTTAATCCTAGCAGAATATGGTGCAACAGTAGTTGGTATGGAGATTTTACGTGAAAAATCTGAAGAAATTGAAGAGGAAGCTCGTAGCAAAGCGGTCGTACAAATGGCCATTAATTCACTTTCGTACAGTGAATTAGAAGCTATTGAGCATATTTTTGAAGAGCTTGATGGTAACGAAGGTTTACTTGTAGCTTCTAAAATTGCAGACCGAGTTGGCATTACACGCTCAGTGATCGTCAATGCATTACGTAAACTTGAATCAGCAGGTGTTATTGAGTCTCGCTCTCTAGGTATGAAAGGAACTTATATTAAAGTGTTAAATGACAAGTTCTTAAATGCATTAGCTGAAATTAAAATGAAATAATACTTCTTGAAGAAGATAATGAAGGCGTCTAGGTAAAACTAGGCGCCTTTTCTTGTGCACTACACTGAAAATTTATCCGTACATTAGCTTGTTATTTTTTGTATAAATACAAGTTTGGAGAATATTGATATTTTTTGTTTCTTTTATCCTAAAGTCGTTCATAAAATTGTCACTACAATTAGCATACAAAAATGAAATATGTGATACTTTAGAGTAATGGTAAATAAACTGTTGGTTATTTATATTAGAATATTCAGGTATTTGTCGAACTAGTAAAATGGGACCTTAAATTAATTTCATTTTAAAAGGCGATAAAGCTCATAAAAAGGCAAATTTAATACTAAAATCGTAAACACTGTCGAAATAGTGTAAAATAACTAGATGTTAACCAACCTTTTGTAAAGCCTACAGCTACAAGGGATGCGGAAGTATTGTCCCGGTTGTGGCGATAAAAAAATAGGGCGTATATACTATTAAAAAGTGACAAAAGACAATAGACACTAGGTAGCATCTTAATTACAATTGTATTATTGAATATATTAACAAGTACATAGAATTTAATAAAATGAGGTGAACAGTTTTGAATTTATTTGGAGGAACTATTAGTAGCTTGGAAAATGGACTTTCCTATGCAACTTTGAATCATAAAACAATCGCAAACAATATTGCGAATGTCGATACACCTAATTATAAGGCGAAAAATGTTAGTTTTAAGGAAATGTTGGCGGAACAAAAGGGTATCGCTATTTCTGCCTATCGAACTGACAATAGACATTATGATTTCACAATTCGACAATCTACACCTGGTGTCAATAATATAGAAAACCTACGATACCGAAATAATGGCAACGCAGTAGATATGGATGCTGAACAAGCGAAATTAGCAGAGAATCAAATTTACTACAATGCTTTAATTGATCGTGTAAACGGGAAATTAAACACATTAAACACAGTTATTAAAGGAGGTAAGTAATAGATGTCTATTTTCCATGGGATGAATACCACTGCCTCAGCTTTAACTGCCCAACGATTACGTATGGATGTTATCTCTTCTAATATGGCTAACATGGATACAACTCGAGCTCGTCAAGTTAATGGAGAGTGGGAGCCATATCGACGAAAGTCAGTAACGTTTACAGCACAAGAAGGACAATTTTCAAAGTTTATGAATGTGGCACTTGGGAAAGACGCCAAAAGCGGTGTTGGTAATGGTGTGAAAGTAACTCGTATTTCAGAAGACCGAGAAACACCTTTCAAACTTGTTTATGATCCAACTCATCCAGATGCAAATGCAGATGGTTATGTCAATTTGCCGAATGTCGACCCATTAAAAGAAATGGTAGATTTAATGTCAGCTACTCGTTCCTACGAGGCAAACGTAACAGTATTTAACGCAAATAAATCTATGCTTACAAAGGCATTAGAGATTGGTAAATAAATAAGAAGAAAGGAAGATACATAATGACTATTTCGTCCGTTTCGCTAATGACACCTACTCAGGTTGTAAATGAAACAAATAAACTTAATACGACACCTTATGAAGCTCAACAAAGCTTCGCGAACTCGTTAAAAGAGGCAATAGCCAAAGTTAATGACCAGCAAATCACATCCGATAATTTTACTCAAAAGCTAATTAAAGGTGAAAATGTGGAATTGCATGAGGTAATGATTGCTTCACAAAAGGCGAGCATTACATTAAACGCAACAATTGAAGTTCGCAATAAGGTGATTGAAGCTTACCAAGAAATAATGCGAATGAGCGTTTAATCTGTTATTGAGGGGGAGACCCCTCTCAATATAGATTAATGACTACCTAAATGGTGGGCTCATAAATTTCGCAATTTATTGATGGCTAGGTTATTCACTATAACCGGAGGATTCATAATGAATGAACGATTGACGAAAATAAAAAACGACACCAGTCAATTTTGGAAAAGTCGAAGTAAAAAGCAAAAAATGGTTATGATTGGCTCCTTGGTAGGCGTCATTGCCCTTGCGGCAATTGTAACGTTTTTCGCTTCAAAAACTACATATGTTCCACTTTACAAAGATTTATCAACAAGAGAAATTGGACAAGTAAAAGAAGCACTGGATTCACAAGGTGTAACATATCAAATTGCGCCAGGCGGAACATCTATTTTAGTGCCTGAGGAGCAAGTTGACTCTTTATTAGTGCAATTAGCATCAGAAGGATATCCACAAACGGGTACGATTGATTACTCATTTGCAAACAGTTCAGGGTTTGGTATGACAGATAATGAATTTAATCTATTAAAAAAAGCTGCTACTGAAACTGAAATCGCTAAACTTTTTAGAAACCTTGAAGGTGTTAAAGATGCAAAGGTTATGATTACTGTTCCTGAAGAAGGAGTCTTCGTAACAGATGTGAAAGAGGATGCAACTGCATCTATCGTATTAAATACAGATCCAGGATATAAATTTACAGAGCAGCAAATTACAACTATGTATAATTTGGTGTCAAAAAGTATTCCCAATTTAAAAACTGAAAACATCGTAATCTCAAACCAATTCTCTGAGTACTTTGACTTAAATGCAGCCACAACAGATGGAGCATCAACAACAACTGCTGAAGGTCAATTGCAAATGAAAAAGTTGGTTGAACGTGATTTACAACGTCAAGTACAAAATATGCTTGGTACGTTGATGGGACAAGATAAAGTAATGGTTTCTGTCACTACGGATATTGACTTCAAGAAAGAAAATCGTGAAGAAAATCTTGTGACACCTGTTGATGAAGAAAACATGGAAGGTATCGCCATTAGTGCTCAAAGAATTACTGAGCAATATTCTGGAACAGGGGCGGGAGCAGCTACTGGAACACCTGAAGCTGAAACAACTACTGATAACTTTACTACTTATAATGAAGGTACATCGGGTAACGGTGATTATGAACGTACAGAAGAGACGATTAATAATGATGTGAACCGTATACGTAAAGATATCCAAGAAGCTCCTTATAAGGTGCAAGATATTGGGATTCAAGTAATTGTTGAACCACCAACAGCAACAGATGCAGCGTCATTACCAGATGGCGTCCGTGAAGATATTGAGAAAATTTTAAGTACGATTGTACGTACAACCATTTCAAAAGACGTGGCAGCTGAGCTTACTCAAGAGCAAATTAATGAGAAAGTAGCGGTATCTGTTCAGCCTCTATATGGTAAGGCCACACAAGTTGCTGATGAGAAACCAATAATTCCTTGGTGGGTTTGGGTTATTGGCGGTATCCTGTTAGCTGTTATTTTATTGTTAGCATTCTTCATTATCCGCTCTCGTAAACGTGCGCAGGAAGAAGAAGAGCTAAGTATCCTAGAAGAACAAGAAGATTTAATGATTGACGATATTAATGAAGAAATTGAAACGGAAGCTACAATGCGTCGTAAGCAGCTAGAAAAAATGGCAAAAGATAAGCCAGACGATTTTGCGAAGTTACTGCGTAGTTGGATTGCTGAAGACTAACTAGGAGGTTCGGCTGTGTCCAAGAAAGATAAGGAATTAACAGGAAAACAAAAGGCCGCTCTCTTGTTAATTTCATTAGGGCCTGAAGTTTCAGCTTCAGTCTATAAACATTTAACAGAGGAAGAAATTGAACGTTTAACATTAGAAATTTCAAGTGTTAAAAAAGTAGAATCAAACGTTAAGGAAGAGATTATAGAAGAATTCCACAATATTGCCCTAGCTCAAGACTATATCACGCAAGGTGGTATTGGTTATGCGAAAACAGTATTAGAAAAAGCACTTGGTGTTGAACAAGCTCAGACCATTATTAATCGTCTGACATCATCATTACAAGTGAGACCGTTTGATTTTGCACGGAGAGCTGATCCAGCACAAATATTTAACTTTATTCAAAATGAACATCCACAAACGATTGCCCTGATTCTTTCATATTTAGAAGCGGGGCAAGCGGGAGTGATTTTATCTTCGTTACCACAGGAAGTACAGGCTGACATTGCAAAACGTATCGCTGTTATGGAATCGACTTCACCAGAGGTCATTAGTGAAATAGAATCGGTGTTAGAGCGTAAATTATCATCTACAGTTACTCAGGACTACACTGAAACCGGTGGTATTGATGCAGTTGTTGAAGTTCTTAATGGTGTTGATAGACAAACTGAGAAAACAATCCTTGATGCGCTTGAAATCCAAGATCCAGAGCTTGCAGAAGAAATCAAAAAACGCATGTTTGTATTCGAAGATATCGTTACGCTCGACAATCGTTCCATTCAACGTGTTATTCGTGATTGTGAAAACGAAGACTTACTCCTTTCAATGAAAGTATCAAGCGAAGAGGTAAAAGATATTATTTTCCGCAATATGTCTCAACGTATGGCTGAAACATTTAAAGAAGAAATGGAAATTATGGGACCTGTACGTTTACGTGACGTAGAGGAGGCACAATCTCGAATTGTTGCTGTTATTCGTCGCCTAGAAGATGCTGGTGAGATTATTATTGCACGTGGTGGAGGAGATGACGTCATTGTCTAGAATCATCCGTTCAATTTACACTCAATCCGATAGCGATAATGTAAAAGAGATACAAATCCGGGATATGTTTGAAGTGCTTGATTTAGAAGACGGTGAAGATGGTTCATCCCAACATCAATTATCAATAGAAGAAATAATGGCTGAGCGAGATCGTTTACTTGCAGAAGCAAGAGCTTCCTTACAAGTCGAACGTGAAGCGTTTGAGCAAGAAAAGCAAATGCATTTTCAAGAGATTGAGCATTTGAAGCTAAGTTGGGAAGAAGAAAGACCGAATCGAGTTCAAGAAGCCTATGACGAAGGATTTGGCCAAGGCTATGAAGACGGTGTGAACAAATCTACTGAAGCAATGGCCGAGTCCCTTCAAACTGCGAATGAAGTGATTAATCAGGCAAAAGAAAATGCTAGAAAATATATTGATGATCAAGAAGCAGTGATTTTAGAGCTTGGCTTAACGACAGCTGAACGAATAATTGGCGCGTCATTAGAACGTGATCCAGATCTGTTTGTGTCAATTGTCCGTAGAGGGCTAAAAGAAGCAAGAGAAATGAAAGAAATTAAAATTTATGTGTCACCAGCCTATCACGCTTTAATTACTGCTAATCGCGATGAATTAGCTGAAATGTTCCCGGTTGATGTACCATTTATGATTTTTGTTAATGAAGATTTGAACAATGAAACGGATTGCTATATCGAAACAAATCATGGTCGTATAGTAGTGAGCGTCGATGAGCAATTGAACGAACTAAGATTAAAGCTTCATGAAATATTAGAAAGTAAGGAATGATCTAGATGAAGACGGCTCAATTAATCGAACATATTCCTCATATGCCAACATTTAAAAAATTTGGTAGAGTCACTAGAGTTGTCGGCTTGATGATTGAGTCGCAAGGTCCAGATAGTTCCATAGGTGATGTTTGTAAAATTCATGTGGAAACTGTAAACAATGGTCACCAAATCATTTTAGCTGAAGTTGTGGGCTTTAAAGATGAAATTGTTGTTTTAATGCCTTTCACTTCTTTAAGAGAAATATCTATTGGTTGTCTTGTTGAAGGGACGGGGGCTCCACTAGAAGTAAAAGTGGGCCCAGAGCTAATAGGGAAAGTGTTAGATTCTATGGGTAATCCTATTGATGGCACCTTGCTACCAAAAGGGCTAATGACGGTTCCGACAGAGCAAGATCCACCAAATCCACTGACACGTCCACCTATTAACGAAAGACTTGAAGTGGGCGTAAAGGCTATTGATGGTATGCTGACAGTTGGTAATGGGCAACGTGTCGGGATTTTCGCTGGTTCAGGGGTCGGAAAAAGTACACTTCTTGGAATGATTGCGAGGAATACACAAGCAGATTTGAATGTAATTGCTCTGATCGGAGAACGTGGACGTGAGGTCCGTGAATTTATTGAACGTGATTTAGGCCCCGAAGGTCTAAGTCGGTCCATAGTTGTGGCTGCTACTTCTGACCAACCGGCATTGATGAGGATAAAAGGGGCGTTTACTGCAACAGCAATCGCCGAGTATTTTAGAAATCGTGGTTTAAATGTCATGTTGATGATGGACTCTGTAACACGTGTTGCCATGGCTCAGCGTGAAATTGGCCTTGCCACAGGAGAGCCGCCGGCACAGAAGGGATATACCCCATCTGTATTTGCGATATTACCTAAATTACTAGAACGTACAGGTACTAATGAAAAGGGTTCTATCACTGCATTTTATACGGTCTTAGTAGATGGTGATGATATGAATGAACCAATCGCTGATACGGTGCGAGGGATATTAGATGGTCATATTGTGCTTGATCGAAATCTAGCAAATAAAGGGCAATACCCTGCTATAAACGTCTTAAAAAGTGTTAGTCGTTTGATGAATCATGTGGCAGCGCCAGAGCATAAAAAAGCTGCTGAACGATTAAGAGAACTCTATTATACATACGACAAATCTGAGGATTTGATCAATATTGGCGCTTATAAACGTGGGACGTCTAGAGAAATTGATGAAGCTATTCATTATGAACCGCTTATAACTACTTATCTCAAACAGGGTTATTTGGACAAAGTGACTTTGGAAGAAAGTGTGAATGAGCTACTATCCTTATCGAACGGTGGTGTAAACTAGATGGTCAGTTATGTATATCGTTTTGAAAAAGTACTAACAATTCGTGAGCAAGAAAAAAACGAAACTGAAATGGCCTATAAAGAATCTGTCCGTTCTTTTGAGGAAGTAGCTACTAAGTTATATGACTTGCTTAAAAAGAAGGAAGATTTAATTGCCTTCCAGCAGGATCGCTTAACTGTTGGTTCATCTATTGATGAAATTCATCACTATGCACGTTTTATTGATAGTCTTGAAAAGACAATTGCAGATGTACAGCAGAAAGTGATACAAGCTCGTGCAAAGATGAATTGGCACGAAGATAAATTATTAGAAAAAAACTTGGAAGTACGTAAATTTGAAAAAATGAAAGAAAAGGATTTTAAGCTTTTCCAACAAGAGCAGGATCGTATAGAAAGCCTTTTTTTAGATGAAATTTCATTGCTAACGTATAACAAGAGAGAAATCAGGTGATTTCATGGTGAAAAAAGACAATCGATTGACAGCAGAATTAGTAGAACAGCCACCTAAGAAAAAAGCTGGAGGCTTTCTAAAGTTTTTTACTTGGATCGTACTGCCACTTATGTTTGTAGTAGCTGTTTTACTTGTTGTGGCTACGTTAATGAATACAAATGTTTTTGACTTAGGAAAAAAGGCAATTGGCAATTTACCTTTTGTTCCTTCAGAAGAACAGCAAGCAAAAGATGCTGTCGTAAACAATGATTCGAAAATAGTTAATTTACAGGCAGAGATTCAAGAAAAAGAAGCAGAAATTACACAACTACAAAAAAAGTTGGATACAACAACATCTGAAAAAGAGAAGCTTACGATTGAAAAAGAGCAACTTCAATTTGAAATTGAAAAATTAAATCGACAACAAGATGATGTGAAGCGGGATTTCAATGATATATTATCGACGTTCGATAAAATGTCTCCTAAATCTGCAGCACCGGTATTAATTAATATGAGCGATGCAGAAGCACTGCGCATTTTAACCAATTTAAAACCTGATAAACTAGCAGCAATTTTAGAGAAAATGGACGCTAAGGATGCAGCGAAATATACGGAGCTCATGGCTAAACAGTAGAAATCACGAAAGGAGGTGAAAAGAGTGGATATAGCAATGATGAAAATGATAACACAATCAGCCCCTACTAAAAATGCGGCAACAAAACCGTCAACAGTTAGTAGCTCTGATGGAAAGATTAATGGAACATCGAAACAGGATAATTTATCAAAATTCGGCTCTGTTTTTGGACAAGTCCTATCTTCCTCAACCCAACCAAATCAATCTTCACAAGCTACTTCAAACAATGAACTGGCTGATTTACAGCAGGTTTTAAACGCTGATTCATTGGAAGAGGTACTAGATTTATTAGGAGTCTCACACGATGATGGATTATTAATACTTCAGCTTGGAGAAGAAGGTAAAGCAGTGTCTATGGACGAAATGCTTGAATTAAACAATATACTAAACGCATTAGGTATTGATGATGAGCAGCTCCAAAAAATAGTTCAGCAGCTATTAGGAGAAGAAAAAGAAGCTAGTGACGTTTGGGAGCTATTATCATTAGTAGATGCTCAGGCGCCAATTCTACAATCGCTGATAGGTACTGCACTACAAGGAGAAGGTCAAGTAACACCAAAAGAGGCAACGCAAATTCTTCAAGTGTTAAAGCTAGTACAATTAGTAGGACAAAAGTCGGACTTAACAGCTCCGCAAGAAAATTTGTTAACAACCGTTAAAAGTCTTTTAACGACGTTACAAACGCAAGTCGAAACGATACAAGTAACAACAACAACCAAATCAACAGGCACATTTTCATTACAAGGCTTCCAGCAAGTCCAAATGACCAAGCAAAGTGAGACAAATTCTCATGAAATGGTGACACCGCAAACGGTACAAACCAAACCAGATACGTTCCAGGTAACTTTACCTACTGCTAAGCCTGCACAGTCAGAGGCTTTATTAAAAGAAATGCAAGCCATTATCAATAGAGCCCAAATTTCCAATGCACAAGGGATCACACGATTAACAATCAAATTGTATCCAGAAAATTTAGGTACAATTCGTATAGAGCTTGTGCAAAATGATGGTGTATTGACAGCTCGTCTACTAGCTTCTACAGCCCATGGACGTGAAATGCTTGATAGTCAAGCACATCAGCTAAAACAGGCATTTGTTCAGCAGAACATTCAAGTGGATCGTCTGGATATTGCACAATCATTACAGGATGCAGATCGCCAGCAACGTGATCAAAACTTCTTTAATAATTTCTTTAGACAACAACAGGACGAAGAACAGCAGCAAAAAACTGAGGATGATGAAGAAGAGAAATCCTTTAGTGACTATTTATTAAACGAGGAGGTGTAATGGATGGCGGATTCAACGTCTAAAGTAAAGAATGCATCCATAACGGACGATCTTTACTATTCGAATTATAAAAAACCAACCAAACAAACAGGGAATAGTGAACTTGGCAAAGATGCCTTTCTTCAACTGTTAATTACCCAATTACAGCATCAGGATCCAACAAATCCAATGAATGACCGAGAATTCATTTCACAAATGGCGCAGTTTTCTTCTTTAGAACAAATGCAGAACATGACAAAGGCAGTAGAATCTTTATTAGCATCACAGCAACAAACACAAATGATGAATTATGCTACCTTTGTTGGTAAAGAAGTCAAATGGCATGAGATTTCAGATAAAACAGATGAAAAAGGAGAGCCAATCGTAAATGAAGGCTCAGGTGTAATTGAATCCTTGAAATTTGTAGATGGCAGTGTTGTCTTCAAATTAGCAGATGGGAAAGAAATAACGCCTGGTAATATTTCTGGAATCCTTGGCTCTGGAACAAGTCCAGATGGGAATAATCCTGTGCCAGAATCTCCACTTGTTCAGGCTAGTAAATTGATAGGTAAAAAAGTGACATATCAAGATGGTGAGCAGGAATTACAAGGGAGAATCGTTTCTGTTTCCAATAAAGATGGCGTCATTTACTACCTATTAGATAATGATAAAAAACTAACTGATAAAGATTTTACAGTTATAAGCGAATAAAGGTGGGGAAAAGTGATGGATAAATTTTCAATTCATCGTGTACCCTTGCATCCATCTGTTCGTGCAAATCAACCTACACCCATTCATTCACAGCAATCCTTTAAAGCCCATTTACAGGAAGCTTCAAAGCAAGAGCTGAAGGTGAGCAAACATGCGCATGAACGTATCACGGAGCGTAAAATTGACATCTCTGAACAAGAATGGCAGGTTGTCTCGGATAAGGTATTTGAAGCTCACTCAAAAGGTGTTAAACAGCCATTAGTCTTGATGGATCAAGCAGCTTTAATTGTCAGTGCTAAAAACGCTACTGTCATTACAGCAATGGATCGCACGGAAGCAAAGCAACAGTTATTTACAAATATTGATGGCACGATCGTGCTTTAAAGGCTGGACCTTCTTATGAAAGGAAGCCTTCGTGATGCTGATTGATAGAAGCACACAAATAAAAATTGAAGGGAGAACGAAAACTTATGTTACGTTCTATGTATTCAGGTATTTCAGGTCTTAAAAACTTCCAAACAAAGCTGGATGTTATTGGTAATAACATTGCGAATGTTAATACTGTTGGCTTTAAAAAAGGGCGTGTACTTTTTAAAGATTTAATGTCTCAAACACAAGCCGGTGCATCTGCCGCAACAGCAACACGAGGTGGTGTGAACCCACAACAAGTTGGTTTAGGTTCACAATTAGCAGCTATTGACACAATACATGGTGGCGGCTCTTTACAAGGTACTGGGCGTGGGCTGGACTTAGGGATTGAAGGAGATGGCTTCTTCATGGTTGCTGATGCAAATGGAGCTCCAGACCCAGATAGTGGATTCATCGGTGAAGAAGGATTCAACAATACCCTATTTACTCGTAATGGTGTTTTCTATATGGATAGCAATGGCTATTTAGTTAATGCTGACGGTAAATATTTAGTAGGTGTTTCTGCTGGGGAAGACATTGTTATGGAAGCTGATGACGATGGTATTAATCCAGATGATGCACCAATTGCTTCAGGAGATGAAGGTGCCAACTTATTTGATGATGATGGTGTCCTAGACCCTGAAGATGGAGAGGTAGGACCAATCCGTATTCCAACGACTGCTAAAGAGATTAGCATCGGAGCTAATGGTACGATCGAATATGTGGATCTAAATGGTAATCGCAAATGGGCTGGGCAGCTGATTATGGCTAAATTCCCTAACGCTGGTGGTCTTGCTAAGGTTGGTGGAAACTATTATCAACAAACGGCAAACTCTGGTGCTGCATATGCACAAGTAGCCACTGTTGCAGGGATGGGTAAAGTAGTACCTGGAACAGTTGAGATGTCCAATGTAGACTTATCGGAAGAATTTACAGAGATGATTGTAGCTCAACGTGGTTTCCAAGCGAATACTCGTATTATTACAACATCAGATGAAGTGTTACAAGAGCTTGTAAACTTAAAACGTTAATGATTGATTAGAAGTCCTTTAATTCATAATGGACGTTTTAATAAACATATTTTCATATGAGGGAGGGTCGGGCCGGCTCTCATGCTAGACCCGGCCCTAATTCAATGATTGAACTAACACGTCTTAATGGCAAAGCATTTACATTAAATGCTTTATACATAGAAACAGTCGAATCATTTCCAGATACGACCATTACTTTAACAACTGGAACAAAATTTATTGTTTTAGAGAGTGAAGATGAGGTGCGACAAAAGGTAACTGCCTTTTATAACAATATACAAATACTATCCAACCCGCATCTACGAGGTGAAAAAGATGAAGAATAATAAAATGTTAACAATGATTATTATTTTGCTAGTAGCAGTCATACTGATCGGGGTTATCTTGTTTGTATTGCTTACACAATTTAATAAACCGACAGGAGCTATTGAACCAACCATTGATGAAATTGTTGAGGCAACCGTGGAGATTCCAGAAATCACGACGAATCTTGCAGATAAAAGAGTAGTGCGCTTGTCATTAAAAGTTCAAACGACAAGCAAAGATGCTGCTGCAGAATTAACAAAGCGTGTTTTCCAAGTGCAAAACATTGCCATTCAAGAGCTTTCTGAAATGGAGCAAAAAGATTTAGAAGGTAAGCAAGGAAAGCAAATTTTCCAAAAATCATTAAAAACTAGAGTAAATGAATTGATGCAAGAGGGAGAAGTCCAGGAAGTATATTTTACCTCCTTCATCACTCAATAAAACAGAAACTGCTTGAAATGGAGGTGGGCAAATGGCAGGAGATGTGTTATCTCAATCCGAGATAGATGCGCTGCTTTCCGCTATATCAACTGGGGAAATGTCAGCAGATGACATAAAAAAGGAGGATGAGGGACGTAAGGTTAAAGTTTATGACTTTAAACGTGCGCTCCGCTTCTCAAAAGATCAAATCCGAAGTTTGACCCGAATACACGAAAATTTTGCACGACTATTGACAACCTTCTTCTCTGCACAGCTTAGAAGCTATGTGCAAATTACGGTTGCTTCAGTAGACCAAATACCATTTGAAGAGTTCGTCCGTTCGATTCCGAATATGACACTCATAAATGTATTTGAAGTGCCACCATTAGATGGTAATATATTGATGGAAATAAATCCGAACATTGCCTATTCCATGCTTGATCGTATAATGGGCGGTAGTGGGGCGAGTCATAGTAATGTGGATAATCTAACTGAAATTGAAACAAAAATTATGACAAACCTTTTTGAACGCTCATTCGACAATTTACGCGAGGCTTGGGAAAATGTTGCGGAAATAGATCCGATTTTAGTGGAACTTGAAGTGAATCCACAATTTTTACAAATGATCTCACCAAATGAAACAGTAGTTGTCATTTCGTTAAATACGATTATTGGTGAAACAAGCGGTATGATAAATATTTGTATTCCGCATGTTGTATTGGAGCCGATTGTTCCAAATCTTTCTGTTCGCTATTGGATGCAAACAAATACGAAAGAAATGTCTCCAGAGCAAACAAAAATGCTTGAAACACGCGTAAAACAAGCAAAATTACCTCTTTCAGTTGAATTAGGGCTAACGGATATCACGATAGAGGATTTCCTTACAATGCAAATTGGTGATGTTATACAGTTAGAGCAAAAAATTAATGACCCACTTCTATTGAAGGTAGGGACATTACCAAAATTCACTGTTCAACCAGGTAAGCAAGGCAAAAAATTAGCAATCCAGATTATCGACCCTTTGAAAGGAGGAGACGAAGATGAGTGATGAAATGCTCTCCCAAGAAGAAATTGAAGCGTTATTAAGGGGCGAGACGTTGGAAGATAAAAACAGCGGCACTGAAGCTTCTTCAATTGATGAAACAAATGATTTACGAGTAGAGGATTACCTTGATTCGTTTGCACAAGATGCATTAGGTGAGGTAGGCAATATTTCTTTCGGTAGTTCTGCCACAGCACTATCGGCGTTATTAGGACAAAAAGTAGATATTACTACCCCAAGTATATCAATGATTAATCGAAATAAATTAGAAGAGGAGTTTCCACATCCTTATGTAGCTGTACAAGTGGAATATACGATTGGCTTAACAGGTATGAATTTACTTGTTATTAAACAATCTGATGCAGCTATTATTGCAGACCTAATGTTAGGTGGCGATGGATTAAATCCGAAACCTGACTTAGGAGAAATTCAGTTAAGTGCTGTTCAAGAGGCAATGAATCAAATGATGGGCTCTGCGGCTACATCTATGTCAACAGTATTCAACAAAAAAGTAGATATTTCGCCACCAACAATTGACTTAATGAATATTTCTCAAAATGAAGGTCGAGAAAATATCCCTGAAGATGATTTGCTAGTTAAAGTATCCTTTAGATTAAAAATTGGTAATTTAATTGATTCGAATTTAATGCAATTATTACCGCTAAAATTTAGTCAAAACATCGTAAAATCTCTATTAGGAGAAACTGAGTCTATTGAAGAACCTGTGGCTGCAACGATAGCACCTGAGGCACCGCCAATTACAGCACCACCTGTTCAAACACAAGCGCCTGTTATGCCACCGCCTGCACAGCCTGTTTATCAGCAGCCGGAAGCAACTATGCAACAACCTGTTTATCAGGAGCCACAGCAGTTTGCTCAACCAGCGAGAGCTGCACAGCCAGTGAATGTTCAACAAGCACAATTTGCTAGCTTCGATTCAAATGTAATCTCTCAATCTGAAGCTAGAAATTTAAATATGCTACTTGATATTCCATTGCAAGTTACTGTAGAGTTAGGACGTACGAAACGTTCTGTTAAAGAGATTTTAGAACTATCCAGTGGTTCGATTATTGAGTTAGATAAATTAGCAGGGGAGCCTGTTGATATTTTAGTGAATAGTCGTTTAATCGCTAAAGGTGAAGTCGTTGTTATTGATGAAAACTTTGGTGTACGTATTACAGATGTTTTAAGTCAAGCAGAGCGTTTAAATAATTTAAGATAGTTTCAATTGGAGGAGTTAACCATGTCTAAAAGAATTTTGATTGTAGACGACGCTGCATTTATGCGTATGATGATCAAGGATATTTTGTCGAAAAATGGATTTGAGGTTGTTGGAGAGGCGGCAGATGGATTACAAGCTGTTGAAAAGTACAACGAATTGAAGCCAGATTTAGTAACAATGGATATCACAATGCCAGAAATGGATGGTATTGCGGCTCTTAAAGCAATTAAGGGATCAGATCCAAGTGCAACTGTAATCATGTGTTCTGCAATGGGACAACAAGCAATGGTAATCGATGCAATTCAAGCTGGTGCGAAAGACTTTATTGTTAAGCCTTTCCAAGCAGACCGAGTAATTGAAGCGATCCAAAAAGCGCTAGGATGATTGCATGAAAATGTTAAAATCATTTCGTTTAACGATGATTTTTGCATTTCTTGTATCCTTCCTGTTTTTGTACCCGACACCAACTTCTGTTTATGCAGACTCTGATACGAATAGTGTGACAGATTGCATTAAAGACCCAGAAGCTTGTTATGGAGATACGACTGATCCAGCTGCTAAACAAGAACCAAGTGTATCAGCAGCTGGAGATATATCTGCATGGGAATACATAAAAATGGTTTTAGCGCTTATTTTTGTTGTAGCTTTGTTTTATGGTTTAATGAAGTTTTTAAATAAACGTAATTTAAACTTTCAACGTAATCAAATGATACAAAATTTAGGCGGTTTATCGTTAGGTGCGCAAAAATCAGTACAGCTTTTACAAGTAGGTAAAACCATGTATTTAGTGGGGGTCGGTGAAGACGTTCAGCTATTACGTGAAATTACTGATCCTGAAGAAATAGAAGCACTGTTAGCACTATATAACGAAAGGCAAGAACTTGCAGCAACATCACCTTATATTGCAGAAGTATTTTCTAAGTTTAAGAAAAAAGATAGAGAGAATTTGCAAAATGAACAAAAGCAAGAGACATTTGGCAAGCTCTTTGAAAAAAAGATATCCGAAATTAAACAGGAGCGCAGTGAAGAGATTGAGAGATGGAAGCAAAAGGAGAAGGATGATAAATGAATGATTTAATCAATATTTTTTCCAATAGCGATCCAACCAACGTCTCAACATCTGTTAAGCTCTTACTACTACTAACTGTTTTATCACTGGCACCAAGTATTTTAATTTTAATGACATCCTTTGCTCGTATTGTCATCGTTTTATCCTTTGTGCGTACGGCACTGGCTACACAACAAATGCCACCTAATCAGGTGATTGTTGGTTTAGCCTTATTTTTAACGTTCTTCATTATGGCGCCAACCTTTCAAGAGGTCAATAAAGAGGCTTTGCAACCACTATTTTCTGAAGAAATTGGTTTAGAGGAAGCTTATGATCGGGCAAGCTTGCCATTTAAAGAATTTATGAGTAAGCATACTAGACAAAAGGATCTAGACTTGTTTTTATCGTACAATCAAGCAGAAAAACCAGCATCAGTGGAAGAAATCCCACTGACAATGCTTGTGCCAGCATTTGCTTTAAGTGAAATTAAAACAGCATTTCAAATAGGTTTTATGATTTTTATTCCATTCCTAGTGATCGATATGATTGTTGCGAGTACATTAATGTCGATGGGGATGATGATGTTACCGCCAGTAATGATTTCATTGCCGTTCAAAATCTTATTGTTTGTTCTGGTCGATGGCTGGTATCTCGTCATGAAATCGCTACTACAAAGTTTTTAGGGGATGATACAGTATGACAGGTGAATTGGTTATTTCCGTTGCAGAACGTGCCATTATGATTATCCTTCTAACAAGCGGTCCATTACTATTAGTAGCTTTAATCACTGGTTTGGCTGTAAGTATTTTTCAAGCTACGACTTCGATTCAAGAGCAAACATTAGCTTTTGTACCGAAAATTGTCGCCGTCTTAGTGGCCATCGTGTTCTTTGGCCCATGGATGCTATCTCAAGTTACTAGCTATGCGAGAGACATTTTTGAGAATTTAACACGTTATATAGGGTGAGTCCATGAATGAATTAATTCCGCATTTAACGGTTTTCTTATTGGTGCTTGTGCGTGTTTCAGCATTTTTTGTTACGGTTCCTTTTTTTTCCTATAGAACCATACCACCACAAGTCAAAATTACTCTCGCATTGGTTTTAGCTTGGATGATGTATTACACAATTGATGTTGAGCCATTTGCATTCAATGATGATTACATATTATTAGTGATGAAAGAAGCACTTGTTGGCCTGTTACTCGGTCTAGTAGGTTATATTATTATGTCTGCCATTCAAATTGCAGGGAGCTTTATTGATTTTCAAATGGGTTTTGCCATTGCCAATATTATTGATCCGCAAACAGGTGCTCAAAGTCCATTAATAGGACAGTTCTTTAATATGCTAGCATTCCTTTTATTATTAGCCATTAATGGCCATCATATGATTCTTGATGGAATTTACTATAGTTATCAATTTTTACCTATGGATCAATTCCCTAGTTTTACAAATGATAGCTTTCCGCAATTTATCATCACAACATTTACAGCCGTTTTTGCCATTGCATTTCAGATGGCTGCACCTGTTGTGGCTACCCTATTTTTAGTCGATTTAGCTTTAGGAATAACTGCGAAAACAGTACCACAATTAAATATATTTGTTGTTGGTTTTCCTATTAAAATAGGAGTTAGTTTTTTAGTGTTATTTACAATGATGGCTGTAATGATTCAAGTTATTCAAAAGTTAATCACTATTATGATTTACGGCATGCGTGATTTAATGGCCATTTTAGGTGGTGGATAACATGAAACTACTACTCAATTTAGATATCCAGTTTTTTTCAGGAGAAAAAACTGAAAAGGCGACGCCAAAGAAACGCCAAGATGCTCGAAAAAAGGGACAAGTTGTTAAGAGTCAAGATGTAACAAGTGCCATCGTCATGCTGATGGTCTTTATCTTCTTATTTTTCTTTGCAGGTTCTTTACGGGATGAGCTATTAGCGTTTTTTAGACAAACCTTTATCCATAACATACGCATCGAAACACTGACTATTGACAGTGTGATGCACTTATTTATAGACACATTAATTCAAATGGCTTTCATTATTGTACCGATTATGGCAATAGCTGTTGTTGGAGCACTTGCAGGTAACTTTTTGCAATTTGGCTTTTTATTTACTTTGGAGCCAATGAAATTTGATCTGAAAAAGATGGACCCTATAAAAGGGTTGAAAAGAATATTTTCGGTAAAGGCAATCGTAGAGTTGCTGAAATCTGTATTAAAGATTGGCTTTATCGGTAGTGTAACGACAATTATTATCTGGACAAACCTGCCAGAGGTTTTAGCTTTATCCTTTAAAAGTCCATGGATAACGCTCATTACAGTCGGAAAACTTGTCGGCATTATGGGCATAGCGGCATCATTAGTTTTACTTTGTGTATCCATTTTGGATTGGCTGTATCAAAAATTTGATTATGAAAAAAATCTTAAAATGTCTAAGCAAGATATTAAAGATGAATATAAAAATAGTGAGGGTGACCCGCTGATTAAATCGAAAATCAAACAACGTCAGCGCGAAATGGCGATGCGTCGGATGATGTCAGAGATTCCAAGTGCAGATGTGGTTATTACTAACCCTACTCACTATGCGATTGCCCTCAAATATGACGAGGAAAGCATGGATGCACCTCGGGTAATTGCAAAGGGTACAGACTTTATCGCTCAAAAAATAAAGCTGATTGCCAAAGAGCATGACGTCATTATGGTGGAAAATCGGCCTTTAGCTCGCGCCATGTATGATCAAGTTGAAATTGGTGATCCCGTACCAGAAGAATTTTTCAAGGCAGTAGCAGAAATACTCGCTTATGTTTACCGTATTAAACGTAAAATTTAAAGCTTTTTAGTAGGAGGGACACAAATGAAAGTTCGCGATATTGGGGTTTTAGGTGCGGTTATTTTAATCGTTGCGATGCTCATCATCCCTCTTCCTCCGTGGATGTTAAGTTTCTTAATTGTCATTAATATTACATTAGGATTAATTGTACTGCTAACAGCAATGAGTATGAAGGAAGCATTAGACTTCTCTATTTTTCCTTCGGTTATTTTACTTTTAACCTTATTCCGATTAGGACTGAGTGTTTCCACAACCCGTGCGATCTTAGCAAATGGGGACGCGGGATCTGTCGTAGAAACATTTGGTGATTTCGTAGTCGGGGGAAATATTCTCGTAGGTTTAGTTGTCTTTTTAATTCTAGTATTAATTCAGTTTATTGTGATTACAAAGGGTGCAGAGCGGGTAGCTGAAGTAGCAGCTCGTTTCACACTCGATGCAATGCCAGGTAAACAAATGAGTATTGATGCTGACTTAAATGCAGGAATAATTTCCGAAAAGGAAGCACGCGAACGACGTGAAAAAGTAGCGGGCGAAGCGGACTTCTACGGAGCGATGGATGGTGCCACAAAATTCGTAAAAGGGGATGCCATTGCCTCGATGGTCATGGTTATTATCAACTTATTATTCGGAATCATCATCGGAGTTGTCCAAATGGGACTCCCATTTGCAGAAGCTGCAACTCATTTTTCTAAGCTAACCGTTGGGGACGGTATTGTTTCCCAAATTCCTGCCTTGCTTATTTCAACAGCAACAGGGATTGTGGTAACTCGCGCCTCTTCTAAAGGAAGTCTTGGTCAGGATATAACAGGACAATTATTTGCTCAAGCAAAGTTACTCTATGTAGCTGGAGGTACCATAGTATTACTAGGATTATTTACACCAATTCCTAACTGGGTAACACTCCCAATAGGTCTATCCCTCATTGCTGGAGCTTATATGATGGAACGTAAGAAACCAGAGGATGAAGAGGAATTACTTGAAATTGAAGAAGAAGTGGCAACAGACGGCATGAAGAGCCCTGAAAATGTTGTGAATTTATTAAATGTGGACCCAATCGAATTTGAATTTGGTTATGGATTAATTCCATTAGTAGATGCTGCTCAAGGCGGGGATTTATTAGATCGTGTCATTATGATCCGTCGTCAGTTAGCACTAGAATTAGGGATTGTCATCCCGGTTGTTCGTATTCGAGATAATATTCAGCTTCAACCAAATGAATATCGAATAAAAATTAAAGGAAACGAAATGGCACGAGGTGAGCTTTTACTGGATCATTATTTAGCTATGAGCCCAGGTGATGATGATTCTATTGAAGGTATTGATACAGTAGAGCCATCATTTGGATTGCCAGCTAAGTGGATTACAGAGCAAGTGAAGGAAGATGCTGAAATTTATGGCTACACGGTTGTAGACCCACCAAGTGTGGTATCCACGCATTTAACCGAAATAATTCGTGCGAATGCTCACGAATTATTAGGTCGTCAAGAGACGAAGCAGTTAATAGATCACTTACGAGAAACTCATCCTATTTTAGTAGAAGAGCTAACACCGACACCTTTATCGACTGGAGAAATCCAAAAAGTACTTGGTAAACTACTGCGAGAAAATGTTTCTGTTCGGAACTTACCAATTATTTTTGAAACTCTAGCAGACTATGCAAAGGTAACTAGTGATACAGATATCTTAACCGAGTATGTTCGTCAATCATTGGCCCGTCAAATTACATCTCAGTATGTGGGAGATAGTTCAGCATTAAAAGTTATTACAGTTTCAGGTAAAGTAGAAAAAATGATTGCTGATAGTATTCAGCAAACAGATCACGGAAATTATTTAGCAATGGATCCTCAAGATTCCCAAACGGTCCTAGAGACAATTGCAGCAGAAATAGAGCGTGTGTCCTTTATGGAACAATCGGCTATTATTTTATGTTCTCCCGCAGTGCGTATGTATTTACGACAGCTAACGGAGCGTTATTTCCCGCAAATTCCAGTTCTTTCTTATAATGAGTTGGATGCTTCTATTGAAATTCAAAGTGTTGGGGTGGTGAATGTTTAATGAAAATGAAAAAATATTATGCATCTTCCATACCAGAGGCTATGAAGCAAGTACGTGCAGAACTTGGTGAGGACGCTGTCATTTTGAATTCTAAAGTTGTCATCACGAAGAAATTTTTCGGTATGATTAAACAAAAAAGTTTCGAAGTAGTTGCAGGAGTGGATGGGATGGAGCCAAGTCAAGTGGCTCCAGCACCAACGCCTGTAGCACTACCTATCGCAACTAAGGAAAATGTGAGACTACAAGATATTACAAATGCGATTCAAGCAAAAATTCATC
The DNA here is from genome assembly GCF_057773605.1 of Lysinibacillus sp. F12. Classification (NCBI taxonomy): domain Bacteria; kingdom Bacillati; phylum Bacillota; class Bacilli; order Caryophanales; family Bacillaceae; genus Lysinibacillus; species Lysinibacillus sp. F12. Next base: position 975,739 of record NZ_JBYMLP010000001.1, on the reverse strand, counting down.
AAGATCAACCATCGCCAAATGTAGTTAAAAACGAGGACACTGGCATTTCAGAAGAATTGAGGAAGGAAATTGCAGATTTAAAATCTTTAATGCAATCGATGCATAAAAAGACTACCCAAGCTCAATATCCCGATGAACTCTTACCCTTCATTGAATACTTAAGACAGCAAGAGCTAAATGAAGAGCTCATCACAACGATAGGTGATGAGCTTTTTATGCATTTCAAAGAAGCGTCAGAAATAAATTTCTCACAATGTAAAATGGTAACGAAAAATCTACTACGTAAGAGATTAGAAGATCTGCCTATTGGAGGATTGTCCTATGAAAGAAAATATATCAACGTATTAGGTCCTACAGGAGTGGGTAAAACAACGACAATCGCCAAAATGGCAGCTAGAGCAGTTTTAGAAAAGAAGAAGAAAATTGGATTTATTACGACAGATACGTATCGAATCGCAGCAATAGAACAGCTAAAAACCTATGCTGGCCTTTTACAGGCACCCGTTGAAATTGCTTACAATGCAACAGATTTCGAACAAGCTATTCAAAGGTTATCACATTTAGACTTAGTGTTTATTGATACAGCTGGTCGAAATTATAAAGAGATCAAGTATGTGGATGATCTTCAACGTCTTATAAAATTTGATGATCAAGCAGAATCCTTTTTAGTACTGGCGATGACCACGAAAGAAAAGGATATGGCGAACATTATCGACCAATTTAATCAGCTGCCAATTGAAAAATTTATATTCACAAAAATTGATGAAACAAATTCTATTGGCACAATGCTCAATTTAATGATTAAATATAATAAAGGACTTGCTTACTATACGAATGGTCAAGAAGTACCAGAAGATATTGAAGAAGCTGATTTAGAAGCAGTACTTAATTTGTTTTTTCAAGGTGAAGAGAAATGAGAGACCAAGCTGAAACATTACGCTTGAAAATGATGAAGCAGCAAGGCGATTTAGGTCGAGCAATTGCAGTTGTCAGTGGCAAAGGTGGGGTTGGTAAAAGTAACTTCACGATGAATTTTGCCTTGTCTTTGGCCCAAAAGGGGAAAAAAGTTGTCATTGTAGATATGGATATTGGGATGGGAAATATCAATATTTTAATTGGGAAAAGTGCTTCCAATAGTTTGAAAGATTTCTTAGAAGGAAATAAGCTACTAGAAGAGGTAATATTTGAAGGACCCCATGGTTTAAGATATATATCAGGTGGGTCGGGCATGACAAATATTTTTAATTGGTCCGAAATGATGTTTGAGCAGCTTATTCAAGCATTTGAACAACTTCAGAAAAACTATGATTATATTTTATTTGATATGGGGGCAGGTGCCACAAATTGGTCGCTAGATTTACTCACATCAATAGACGAAATTATTGTAATTTCAACGGCAGAGCCGACCGCAATTACGGACGCTTATTCTATGATGAAATATATTCATATGCGAGATGCTGATAAGCAGTTTTTTGTCCTCTGTAACCGTGCATTTAGTAAAGAAGAAGGCATCGAAACAAACGAACGTTTAAAATTAGCCATGAAACGTTTTTTAGACAAAGAAGTCACGATTCTCGGTTCATTACCCGAAGATTCGATTGTGCGGAAGGCTGTGCGTGAGCAAGTCCCATTTTCACTTGCTTATCCAGACGCACTGATTTCTAAGACATTACAACTCATAGTGATTCGTTTTATGGAGCACCGTGTGGAGGAAATACATGCACATGATCAGACAGCGAAGAAATTTTTAACGAAACTAAGAAGTATTTTTTCGAAAGGGCGTGATTAATTGGACTTTTTACATAAAAGCAAGCTATTAGTTGTGGATGATTCTGCTTTTATGAGAAAGCTAATTAGTGACTTTTTTGTTGGCAACTCGAAGGTGGAAGTAGTTGGAACTGCACGAAATGGAAAAGATGCAATCAAAAAGATACAATCATTGAAGCCATCAGTTGTGACAATGGATATTGAGATGCCTGAAATGAATGGGCTAGATGCATTAAAAGAAATAATGATACAATGTCCAGTTCCTGTAATCATGCTCTCTAGCACCACTCAGCGTGGAACAGAAAATGCTATAGCAGCTATTGAAAGTGGTGCTGTAGATTTTGTCGCAAAGCCAAGCGGAACAATATCTCTTGATTTACATAAAATCCAAAGTGAGCTTGTTCACAAAGTAGAACAAGCAGCAATGGTGCCAATTTCCAAATTGAAAAAACCTTCTGGTAGTAAACGACAACAAGATTCAGTAACAAAAGTGAGTACCGTAAACAAAGATTTACAACAACATCAAATACCTATTCCTGTGAATGCTACTGCTTCTAAAGTAGCTATAACTAAGTCGCATACTGAATGGAATAAAGCGGGGAAAAAGATTGTGCTAATCGGTACATCTACAGGAGGACCTCGTGCGCTACAGGAGGTCATTACAAAAATTCCTAAGTCTATTCAAGCTCCTATCCTCATCGTCCAGCATATGCCTGCTGGATTTACAAAATCTCTCGCTACGCGTCTAAATCAGCTAAGTGAAGTAGTTGTTAAGGAGGCGGAGCAAGGAGATATTTTACAAAATGGAGTGGCTTATATTGCCCCAGGTGGCTATCACCTAAAGCTTAGGAAAGTAGGGACAACCTTTGGTATTGTTCTTGATAATCAAGAAGCGCCAAGATCAGGTCATAGACCATCAGTAGATGTGATGTTTGAAGATGTTAGTCAATATAAGGATTTTGATAAAGTAGCAGTGATTATGACCGGTATGGGGCATGATGGTTCGAATGGACTGAAAGCATTAAAAAAAACCGGTAATGTTATTGCCATTGCTGAGTCAGCAGAAACTTGCATTGTATATGGTATGCCAAAAGCAGCGGTAGAAACGCAACTAGTTGATGAAGTAGCCGATGTAGATGATATAGCACTAACAATAATGAAATATTTGCCTTAAAAGGGGTGTCCTCTTATGGAAGTCAATCAATATTTAGAGATGTTTATCGAAGAAAGTAAAGAGCATTTACAAGCATGTAGTGAACATTTATTAGCATTAGAAAAAAATCCAGATGATTTGGCAATTGTTGGGGAAATATTCCGATCTGCCCATACTTTAAAAGGTATGTCTGCCACAATGGGTTTTGAAGATTTAGCCGATTTAACACATAAAATGGAAAATGTATTAGATGCAATTCGTAATGAAAAAATCCATGTAACACCTGAAATTTTGGATGTGGTCTTTGAATCTGTTGACCATCTAGAAGAAATGGTTATGGATATTGCGAACGGCGGTGATGGTAAACGTGATGTGTCAGCAACTGTCGCTCAACTTAAGCGAATAGAGTTAGGTGAGGAAGCAGTACCAGAGGTGGTTGCAACCGTTGCAGAACCAGCATCTGTGGAATGTGTTTTAGAATATGATAGTTTTGAACAAACAGTTATCACACAATCGGCTGAACAAGGTTTCCATGCCTATGAAATTTCAGTAAAATTACGAGAAGATTGTCTATTAAAGGCTGCACGTGTATTTATGGTCTTTGAGATTTTAGAAAAAGATGGAGAGGTTATTAAATCGAGTCCATCTGTTGAAAAGCTAGAAGATGAACAATTTGATCAACAGTTTTATGTAGCCTTTGTGACAAAAGAATCAGCAGAAGATATGCAGAAAAAGATCATGAAAGTTTCAGAGGTTGAAGAAGTTATTGTTACAGCAATTGACCAAAAGAAATTTAGTGAAAGAGAATATGAATCACAGCAAGAAGTGGCTGCAACTGCATTGGCTGTAGCGGAAGTAGAATCTACATCTACTCCTGACCCTTCTAAACCTGAACCAGTCGCGCAGTCTGTAAAAACAGCAGCACCAGCAAAGGTTGAAAAAAATCATGCACCTGTTGGGAATAAAACGATTCGTGTAAATATTGAACGTCTTGATATTTTAATGAATTTGTTTGAAGAACTTGTCATTGACCGTGGTCGATTACAATCTATTGCCACAGAGGTAAACCATGGTGAACTAAACGAAACTGTGGAGCGAATGAGCCGTGTTATGGGTGATTTGCAAACAATCATTTTAACAATGCGTATGGTGCCAGTTGAAACAGTGTTCAACCGTTTCCCAAAAATGATTCGTCAGCTATCACGAGATTTAAATAAGAAAATTAATCTTGAAATTATTGGTGCTGAAACAGAGCTAGATCGTACAGTTATCGATGAAATTGGTGACCCGCTTGTTCACTTAATCCGAAATTCTGTAGACCATGGCATTGAGAACCCAACATCGCGCCGTGCAAAAGGTAAGCCAGAAGAAGGTACGGTTGTCCTACGAGCTTACCATAGTGGGAACTATGTCTTTATTGAAATTGAAGATGATGGTGCAGGAATTAATCGTGATAAAGTACTAGCGAAAGCTATTTCAAAAGGTATTGTGACGCAAGAACAATCTTACTCAATGTCTGATAATCAAATCAATGAGCTTATTTTAGCTTCAGGCTTCTCGACTGCTGATGTCATTTCTGATGTATCTGGTCGTGGAGTAGGGTTAGATGTTGTTAAAACGACGATTGAATCACTTGGCGGTAATATTTCAATTGAATCGACACAAGATGTTGGTTCCATCTTTTCTATCCAATTACCACTAACATTATCGATTATTTCTGTCATGCTTGTGGAAATTGAAAAAGAAATTTATGCAATTCCATTATCATCTATAATTGAAACATCTATTATCCGTTCATCGGAGATTATGAATGCGCATAATCAAAAAGTAATCGACTTCCGTGGCAAGGTTGTACCGTTGGTATTCTTAGAGGAAATCTTTGAAGTACCTCGTACAGAGCCGCAAGATGAAGAATTCCATTCAGTAGTGATTGTTCGCAAAGGTGAAAAACTTGCTGGTTTAGTGGTGGATTCCTTCATTGGACAACAAGAAATTGTCTTGAAGTCTTTAGGAAATTACTTAACAAATATTTTTGCTATTTCAGGTGCGACTATTTTAGGAAATGGTAAAGTAGCCTTAATTGTGGATTGTAACGCATTAATAAAATAAGGTGAATGAATAAGAGAGGTGTAAAAGATGACAAACGCAGTGGAACAAGAAAGTATTAAAGTAATTGTATTTCAACTAGCCAATAAAGAATATGCAATTCCAGTGTCCCATGTTCAGGGTATAGAAAAGTTAATGCATATTACGCGTGTACCGAAAACGGCGAAATATGTAAAAGGTGTTATCAATCTTCGCGGAGTCGTAACACCAATAGTGGATTTACGTGAACGCTTTGAATTACCTATTTCAGAACATGAGGAAACAACTCGTATTATCATTATCTCACTAGAAGATATGGAAGTAGGCTTTGTTGTAGATTCAGCAAACGATGTAATTGATATTCCTGCAAGTGCGATTGAACCACAACCAGAAGTTGTTGGCTCACTTGAGGAAGAATTTATTTCAGGTGTTGCTAAAGTAGAAAAACGATTATTAATCTTATTACATTTAGAAAAAGTATTAAATCCACTAAAGTAGGGATCGATCATGACATTTAATCAAAAGATTACCTCGCTACATTTAGATGTATTAAAGGAAATTGGCAATATTGGTGCTGCGCATGCCGCGACAGCACTTTCCAATTTACTTGGGAAAAAAATTGATATGCGTGTGCCAAAGGTAGAAATGGTGTCCTTTAACGATATGATGGAATTGGCTGGCGGATCAGAAAATGTCGTTGTTGGTATTTACCTTCGCATTGAAGGTGATGCTGAAGGAAGTATGTTCTTTATACTCCCTATTGAACAGGCAAACCGTTTTATTCGTCGACTCATTCATGATGAGACATTTGATTTTAAAAAACGACCTGTTTCTGAACTAGGGTTATCAGCTATGCAAGAAATGGGAAATATTTTATCAGGTTCCTATTTATCTGCCTTATCGGACTTCACTAATTTGAAAATTTATCCAACTGTGCCAGGCCTAAGCGTTGATATGTTTGGTGCAATTATAAGTATTGGTTTAATAGAATTATCACATGTAAGTGATAATGTCATTGTTATAAATACATCCATTTTTGAAGAAGGTGTAGAAGACCATGAAACTGTGAGAGGTCATTTCTTCCTATTACCAGATCCCGACTCATTTGATGCTATTTTTAAAGCATTAGGGGTTTCCTGATGATGCTAAGCAGTAATAGTGGGCAAGTGGTTAAAGTAGGAATTGCACAAATGGATGTAGTAAAGCTACCTAACACGATTCGAACTTCTGGTCTGGGTTCTTGTGTTGGCGTTATTTTATATGATGAGTCAAAAAAAATTGCTGGTTTAATCCATGTGATGTTACCAGATTCAAGCTTGGGAAGATCTGAGTCAATCAATGTAGCAAAATTTGCAGATTCGGGAATAGCAGCAATGATTGATCTATTAAAATTAGAGGGCGTTCAAAAATTTAAACTAAAGGCAAAAATTGCTGGGGGCGCACAGATGTTTCAATTTACTTCGGACAAAGATTCAATGCGCATCGGTCCTCGTAATGTAGAAGCTGTTAAAAATGAATTGAAAAGACATGGAATTCCTTTAGTGGCCGAGGATACTGGTGGAAACAGTGGTAGAACGATTGAATTTAATCCTGCCACATCGTCATTACATATTCGAACAGTTAACCAAGGAGTGAGCGAAATCTAATGTTTGGTTCCATATTTTATAACCTATGGGGAGCATTAATAGCTTTTACTATATATTTTTTTAGTACATTTCAAAAGCCTTACACTCCCCTTCGAGTCATTATCGGATCTTTTATCACAGCAATCATTGTATTCCTTGTGATGTATATCGTACGTACTTTAATAGCATACATATTGTATACGCCAGAGGTAAATGAGGAAGCAGTGGAAGGTGAACTAGGAGACAATGAACAAACGACTACTGAAGGCACAAATCAAGAAGTTGCTTCGGCTAATTCAACCGTTGAATTTCAAGATGAGAACTCAGAGGAGATTGCACAAGTGGTTCGAACGATGATGAATCGAGAAGAAGAACAACAAGTGAATGCTTAAAACAGAGAGTCGCCATGAGCGGCTCTTTTTTATTTGATCGCTCAGGAAAAACTGTATGGTAGGGGGAAACTTTTGTGAAATTTACTAGTGCAAACATAGTCTTAGTGGATGCTTCTTGCTGCTGAAGCAATCGCCCGCAACTCTCAACGTAAGATAATTATCTTTAATGGTCATATCGTATCTAATTTTATGGAAAGCAATAATGTCAAAAGTGGTACTATTACGCTTCGGTCAACTAGCCATCCTTTTTTTGGCTGTTATAGACAAATGGTGAGTATATTGCAATTTTAAAGGTATTTATACCTGAAAAAATCAATAGATAAAGAGTCAAAATACTTCTTATAAGAATTAGTATATATGTAAAAAGAACTAACAAAATTAAAAAGTAAAAGCTTAATAATTTAGACATATTTTCAAACTGTATACTAGGTTAATGTATAACAGGGGGACAATTATAATTTGTTTGTATAAAACGAAGAGAGACTAAGAGAAACAAATGAAATTATAGTCGATTTTTGTTATAATAGTAGGAAAGATGGCAATAGCTTATCCATTTTTTTACTCTGTTGCGTGATGCTAAGAGTAGAACGGTTATGGATTTTATAAAAAATAATGGAGAAATCCTTATGAAAGAAAAGTTTTATGAGCGCAAGTAGTCAGTGGCAAACGGGCGCGTAAAGGCGTTTTTTAGAGAGGTGGATTTCATGACACAACCAATTCTGAACGATGAGCAAAAACTGTGGAATCGCTGGATACATGAGCGTGATCCAGATGCTGGTGATTTACTCATAAAAAAATATATTTCTTTAGTATCTTATCATGTTCAACGTATTAGTGCGGGTTTACCAAAGAGTGTATCTCGAGATGATTTAACGAGCTTAGGAATGATAGGATTATTTGATGCATTAAATAAATTTGATATTAATAGAGATTTGAAATTTGATACATATGCTTCATTTAGAGTAAGGGGAGCCATTATAGACGGGCTTCGTAAGGAAGATTGGCTACCACGCTCAGCGCGAGAAAAAGCCAAAAAATTAGATGCTCAGATTGAGCAATTAGAGCAAAAATATATGCGTCATGTTACACCTGAGGAACTTGCGAAGCATATGGAAGTACCTGTGGAAGATGTTTATCAGACAGTACAAGAGCATTTTTTTTCTAATGTTCTTTCCATTAATGAACAACAAGACCAAGAAGAGGTAGATGGAAAGTCGTTTGTCATACGAGACGATACGACAAAAACACCTGAACAATCGGTGGTTAAATCAGAGTTATTAGATGATTTAGCAGAAAATATTCAGAAGCTTAATGAAAAAGAACAATTGGTTCTAAGTTTATTTTATACGGAGGAACTAACTTTGACTGAAATTGGTGAAATGCTTGAATTATCAACATCACGTATTTCCCAAATCCATTCCAAAGCGCTTTTAAAGTTACGTAAATTATTATCTAGCGAAATGATGAATGCGTAAATATCCTTGAGGGAGAGATTCCGATGAGTTTAAAAGGGGTTGAATTGCAAATTGCGATTCCTAAAACATTTGAAGCTGGGAAAATGGCTGATCAAGTACAACAACAAGCTTTAGCTCAACAAGCACATGCCAATGAAGCGTTAAAAAAGGAAATAGAACGCAAGCAAAAAATTGTCAATACATCAGAAGGTATGGATGAAATAAATGAGGATGAAGATGCAGGTGGCGAATACTTAACGGATATTTACAAAAAGAAGAAAAAGCAACAGGATCAACAAGAAAAACAGGCACAACATCCGTTTAAAGGTAATTTCGTGGATTTTAGTGGATAGGAGTTTACAATGACAACCATACTAATAGCGGTACTATTCTTTTTACAGCTACTTACATTTTACTTCCTTATTATTTTAAATACTAAGCTAGCAAAATTTAAGGATTTAGAAAAGAAGCAAGAACGCTTAATGAGTGAAATGGACGATACCATTAGTGTCTATTTAACAGAAATGAAAGATGAAAACGACCGTCTTATTAAAGAACTACAAAATGTCTCACCTTCAGAGTTAGCAGCAACTAGCGTTCAGCAAACGGTAAGCTATGAACCTCAGCAGGAGCAGGCTTATTCGGCAGCAGAGCAAGAGCTGAAAAAGGACCGTCCATTAAGCTTAGATAAAGATGCTAGGCTCTATGTTCCTAAAAATATTGTAGCCAATGCTTATTCCCGTCAGAGACAGACAACTGAAACAATAGCTTCCTCACCGATGCCTTTAAAAGTAGAGCAAAAGGAAGAAGTTAAAGAGCTAACAATGGAGCAACAGGCATTAAATTTAGCTAAGCAGGGTAAATCAACAGAAGAAATAGCGAAACAACTGCAAAAGGGAAAAACAGAAATCGAGCTTTTACTGAAATTTCATCACTAAATTGTTGCTAACTGGGAAAAGCTATGATATAGTTGCAAATGGTGTTATTACTACACACGCATTTTGATGTAGTAAGTGGTGCTCTAAGATTAGGGTAGCTTGTTGCAGAAGATAAATGCGGAGGATAAAAACCAAACATACTAGGAGGAAATTCACATGTCAGTAATTTCTATGAAACAATTACTTGAAGCTGGTGTACATTTCGGTCACCAAACTCGTCGTTGGAACCCAAAAATGAAGAAATATATCTTCGTAGAACGTAACGGGATTTACATCATCGACTTACAAAAAACTGTTAAAAAATTAGAGGAAGCTTATGACTTCATGCGTCAAGTTGGTCAAGACGGTGGTAAAGTTCTTTTCGTTGGTACGAAAAAACAAGCACAAGAAGCGATCAAAGATGAAGCTGAACGTTCAGGCAACTACTACATCAACCAACGTTGGTTAGGTGGTACTCTTACTAACTTCGGTACAATTCAAAAACGTGTTGCACGTATGAAACAAATCGAAAAAATGGAAGAAGAAGGTACTTTCGAAGTTCTTCCTAAAAAAGAAGTAATCCAACTTAAAAAAGAACACGAGCGTCTAATCAAATTCTTAGGCGGTATCCGTGATATGCACGATCTTCCAGACGTAATGTTCGTGGTTGACCCACGTAAAGAACGTATTGCGGTTGCTGAAGCTCGTAAATTAAACATCCCTCTAGTAGGTATTGTTGATACAAACTGTGATCCAGATGAAATCGACTACGTAATCCCTGCTAACGATGATGCTATTCGCGCTGTTAAACTTTTAACTGCTAAAATGGCTGACGCTTTAATCGAGTCAAAACAAGGTGAAGAAGAAGCTCCAGCTGTAGAAGCTGCTGCTGAGTAATTCACGTTTACAAAAAGGTGATAAGTGGCTCAAAACCCTTATCACCTTTTTTAGAACCTATCATTAAAACTTTGTTCAACCAATTTGAGGAGGAAACACTAAATGGCAAACATTACTGCACAATTAGTAAAAGAATTACGCGAAAAAACTGGCGCTGGTATGATGGATTGTAAAAAAGCGCTAGTACAAACTGATGGCGATCTAGAAGCTGCAATCGATTTCCTACGTGAAAAAGGTCTTTCTTCAGCTGCTAAAAAAGCTGACCGTATCGCTGCGGAAGGTACTACTTACATTTTAGAACAAGGTAACGAAGCAATCATCCTTGAAGTTAACGCTGAAACTGACTTCGTTGCAAAAAACGACAAATTCCAAGTATTGGTTTCATCTTTAGCGGAGCAATTACTTACTGCGAAACCAGCATCAGTTGAAGCTGCTCTAGAGCTTACAAATGCTGAAGGTGTAAAAATTGAAGATCAAATTTCTACAGCTGTTGCAACAATTGGAGAAAAAATCACACTTCGTCGTTTTGAAATCAAAACAAAAACGGATGCAGATTCATTCGGTGCTTACTTACACATGGGAGGCCGTATTGGCGTATTAGTAACTTTAGAAGGTTCTACTGATGCATCAGCAGCGAAAGATGTTGCAATGCACATCGCTGCAATCAACCCAACTTATGTTTCTCGCGATGAAGTTTCTGCTGAAGAAGTTGAACGTGAGCGTAAAGTATTAACTGAGCAAGCTCTTAACGAAGGTAAACCAGAAAACATCGTTGCTAAAATGGTTGAAGGTCGTCTTGGTAAATATTTCGAAGACGTGTGCCTACTTGATCAATCATTCGTTAAAAACTCTGACCAAAAAGTACGTGATTTCGTAGCTTCTACTGGTGGTTCAGTAAACGGCTTTGTACGTTATGCTGTAGGTGAAGGTATCGAAAAGCGTGAAGATAACTTTGCAGAAGAAGTAATGAGCCAAGTTAAAGGTAACTAATTTAGCGGGCATTTGATCCTAATCAAATAATATCTAGATTTTCTAGAAAAAAAATGGGGAACACAACATAGCGTGTTCCCTATTTTTCCGAAATGAACGAAAATAGTAATAGAATTTTCTATTCTGCCTTATTCTCAACTAGCAATTATTGTTAGATATACTATAATGGAAAAGGGAATAGAGATTTTTTAAATAAAGTCTTACGGAGGTTTACAATGAGTGTACCGCAATATAAACGAGTAGTTATTAAACTAAGTGGTGAAGCGTTAGCTGGAGAAGCGGGCTTCGGTTTATCACCAAAAATAATCAAGTCTGTTGCAGAAGAAGTAAAAGAAGTAGTGGATCTTGATGTAGAAGTTGCTGTTGTTGTAGGTGGCGGTAATATATGGCGTGGAAAAATAGGTAGTGAAATGGGGATGGATCGTGCAGCAGCTGACTATATGGGCATGCTTGCAACTGTAATGAACTCCCTAGCTTTACAAGATGCTCTTGAAAAATTAGGCATTGAAACACGTGTTCAATCTTCTATCGTGATGACTCAAGTAGCGGAGCCATACATTCGTCGTAAAGCAGTTAGACATCTTGAGAAAAAGCGTGTCGTTATCTTTGCAGCAGGGACAGGTAATCCGTTCTTCTCAACCGATACGACGGCAGCATTACGTGCAGCAGAAATTGATGCAGATGCGATTTTAATGGCTAAAAACAATGTTGACGGCGTTTATTCAGCAGATCCAAAAGTGGATACAACAGCCATTAAATATGATACACTCACATACTTAGACGTTATCCAACAAGGCTTACAAGTAATGGATTCAACAGCTTCTACCCTATGTATGGATAATGATATTCCACTAATTGTTTTCTCAATTACGGAACCAGGCAACATTAAACGTGCTGTACTAGGCGAAAAAATCGGAACAGTTGTTAGGAGGAATGCATAATGGCAAAACAAGTATTAGAACAAGCAAAAGAAAAAATGAACAAAACAATTGCAGCTTTCACACGTGAACTATCTTCAATTCGTGCAGGGCGTGCTAACGCATCGTTATTAGATCGTATTATGGTTGATTATTATGGCGCCCCGACACCAATTAATCAGCTTGCGGGTGTTTCTGTACCAGAAGCTCGCTTATTAGTGATTACACCTTATGATAAAACAATTTTAGGTGAAATTGAAAAAGCAATTATGAAATCAGATATCGGTATCACACCAACAAATGATGGCTCTATCATTCGCTTAATGATTCCTGCTCTTACTGAAGAGCGTCGTAAAGATTTAGTGAAGCAAGTGAAAAAAGAAGCAGAAGACGCAAAAATTGCTGTACGTAATGTACGTCGTGATGCGAATGATGATTTGAAAAAACTTGAAAAAGCTGGCGAAATCACAGAAGACGATCTACGTGGCTATGGTGATGATATTCAAAAATTAACAGATGAATTCATTGTCAAAGTGGATCAAGTAACGAAAGATAAAGAAAAAGAAATTTTAGAAGTGTAAAACAAACGTTTTACATGTCTATGATGGAACTTTTTGATGAGATGAAGGCGTCCTATACATAACAGGACGTCTTTTCTCTTTACCATTCGAATATGAGCTGAATCATAGAGAAAAGCATAGATGAAATATACAAAGCTGTGCATCACATAAATATTGATTAATTTTTTAACAAACTTATTCTTTAAAAATGTGTATAGTTCTAAAATACGCTAGTACATACATAGTCAATTTAGAGGGGAAAAAAAAGACAAAAAGCGCTTTTGTTTGTTATGATAGGTTAGTATACGTCCGATTAGTTGTAGTGGGGGAGTTAGCATGTTTAAAAAGCTATTAGGTAAACAAATAAATATGGATACACTATCATTGGAGGAGCGTGTGGCCCTAACTAAAAGCGAGCCGATTCCTGCCCATGTAGCGATTATTATGGACGGAAATGGACGTTGGGCAAAAAAACGAGCTATGCCCCGTGTTGCTGGTCATCATGAGGGAATGAAGACCGTACGTAAGGTCACGAGATTTGCGTCAGATTTAGGCATTAAGGTATTAACTGTATATGCGTTTTCCACTGAAAACTGGAAACGGCCAAAACCTGAAGTAGATTTTTTGATGCGGCTACCAGTCGAGTTTTTAGGTTCCTTTTTACCCGAGATGATGGAACGCAATGTACGTGTCGAAATGATTGGAGATCCATCTTTATTACCTGCCCATACACAAAAAGCGTTGTATGAGGCAATGGAAGAAACGAAGCATAATACAGGTCTTATTTTAAATTTCGCCCTGAATTATGGAAGTCGTTCTGAGATGGTTAATGCCATGAAAATGATGCTTCAAAAAGTACAGGACGGTCAATTAACAATGCAAGACCTAACAGAAGAATGCTTAACATCTCATTTAATGACGGCCCATTTGCCTGAACCGGATTTATTAATTCGTACAAGTGGTGAAGTGCGCTTAAGTAACTTTATGCTTTGGCAGCTTGCCTATACAGAATTTTGGTTTACAGATACATTGTGGCCAGATTTTAGTGAGGAAACCTTACTGGAAGCGGTGGAAAACTATCAAAAACGTAATCGCCGTTATGGTGGGTTGAAGGGAGAAGAAACAACTTGAAACAACGAATTATTACCGCAATAATTGCAGCAGCATTTTTCATACCATTCGTTATTTATGGAAAAGTACCATTTGCCATACTTGTGCTAGCAATGGCTATTGTCGGTTTTTATGAAATACTTAAAATGAAAGGTATTTCCATTTTTTCTGTGCCTGGCTTTTTAGGGCTGGTCACTTTAATTTTGCTTGTTATCCCGAAGGACTGGAGTGAAAAGGTTGTAGACTTAATAGGCTATTCGTCTACTCTAATGGTAGTCTATGGTCTAATGATGCTACTCCTTATTTATGTAGTCTTGGTAAAAAATAAAATAACTTTTGATGAAGTTGGTTTTATTTTATTAGGCGCATTTTATGTGGGTTTAGGGTTCCATTACTTAATTGAAACAAGAAATGTAGGTTTAGAGTACGTTGTCTATTGTTTATTGGTCGTTTGGACAACGGATTCAGGTGCCTATTTTGTCGGAAGAAAATTTGGTAAGAACAAGTTATGGCCTGAAATCTCACCAAAGAAAACGATTGAAGGCTTCATCGGTGGAATTGTCATTGCTGTCATTTTCGCTGTCGGTATGCAACTTATTTACCCATTTGCAAATGGTTATATAACACTTGTATTCGTAACAATTTTCGCCTCCATTATTGGTCAGATGGGCGATTTGGTGGAATCTGCTATTAAGCGTCATTTTGATGTAAAGGATTCAGGTAATATTTTACCGGGGCATGGCGGGATATTAGATCGCTTCGATAGTCTATTGTTCGTTGTGCCTTTACTTCATTTTTTACATTTGTTTGGTAATTAATCCGAACTATAAAGGACTTCTATTCATACATTTGCTTAGATAGAAAAAGGGGACAATGTGTTGTGAAAAAAATTAGTTTATTAGGTGCAACTGGTTCAATCGGTTGGCAAACCTACGATATTTTAAAAGAACAACGTGAAGCTTTTCAATTAGTTGCTTTCTCTTCAGGGAAAAATATGGAGAAAACACGAGAAATGATTGATAACTTAAAGCCCGAATTAGTTTCTGTGCAGCTAGAAGAAGATGCGCTACTGCTTGCTAAGGAGTATCCGACTATTCACTTCACATTTGGCGCACAAGGCTTAGTGGAGGTTGCTACACATCCGGCTTCGAAAGTTCTTGTTAATGCTGTACTTGGAAGTGTTGGGCTGGAATCCACTTTAGCAGCCATTCGAATGGGAAAAACAATTGCGATTGCAAATAAAGAAACACTTGTGACAGCTGGACATTTAGTAATGGCTGAAGCGAAAAAATACAACGCAACTATTTTGCCAGTTGATAGTGAGCATTCTGCTATCTTCCAATCGATGAATGGTGAAAACCCCAAAGATATTGAACGTTTAATTATTACTGCTTCAGGTGGTAGCTTCCGCGATAAAACACGGGACCAATTAAAACATGTGACTGTGGCTGACGCACTGAATCACCCGAATTGGTCTATGGGCGCAAAGATTACGATAGATTCTGCAACAATGATGAATAAAGGTTTAGAAGTAATTGAGGCGCATGTTTTATTCGATATGCCATATGAAAAAATAGATGTACTTTTGCATAGAGAAAGTATTATTCACTCTCTAGTTGAGTATCATGATACTAGTGTGATTGCACAATTAGGCACACCAGATATGCGCGTTCCTATCCAATATGCTTTAAGTTACCCTGATCGTATCCCGTTACATAATGGTCAGAGACTAAATTTAGCGCAAATTGGTCAATTGCATTTTCAAGAAATGGACTTTGAACGTTACCCAGCATTGCGCTTAGCATACGAGGCTGGCCGTACTGGTGGAACCATCCTAACAGCAATGAATGCAGCAAATGAAGCAGCAGTTGCAGCTTTTTTACAAGGGAAAATAACATTCCTTCAAATCGATGAGACGATTGAACGTGTGATGCAAGCACACCAAAACATTGCAATACCAGATTTACAAACGATTTTACAGGTGGACAGTGAAACAAGAAAAATAGTGTTAGACATGGTAAAATAACGAGAGCAATGTATCGTTAACTAATCGCTTTTAAAGGTGGGGTATTATGCAAACAGCCATTGCATTTATTTTAATATTTGGTTTACTCGTCTTCTTCCATGAACTTGGACACTTCTTATTCGCCAAACGAGCAGGTATTCTAGTACGTGAATTTGCCATCGGTATGGGACCCAAGATTTATGGTAGAACACATGGAGAAACAATGTATACTATTCGTTTATTGCCTATCGGTGGATATGTACGAATGGCTGGCGAAGATATGGATGGCACTGAATTACAGCCAGGATATCGAATAGGGCTTGTTGTCAATGAAGATAATGTTGTTAAAAAAATTATTTTCAATCAAAATAATAAGCAATTACCAGATTTGTTATTTTTAGAAGTTGAGCGTGCTGATTTAGAAAAAGATTTGTTTGTAGAGGGCTATGATGAAGAAGAAAGATTAGTTCGTTATCAAGTAGCGAGAGATTGTATTCTTGTGGAAAATGGACGAGAGCTGGTCATTGCACCTCATGATCGTCAATTTAATGCAAAAACGGTTGGCCAACGAGCGATGACTATTTTCGCAGGTCCATTTTTTAACTTTATTCTAGCTTTTGTAATTTATTTAGTTATTGGATTAATTCACGGAGTTCCAACATATGAGCCAGTTATCTCTGAAGTTGTAGAAAATAATCCAGCTGCGGAGGCTGGGATGCTTGCAGGTGATAGAGTGACAGCCATTGATGGACAGGCTGTTGAAAAGTGGCAGGATTTAGCTGCAATTATTCAGGATCATCCAAACGAAGAGATTATGGTGACCGTAGATCGAGATGGACAATCTGTCAACTTAAACATGACTGTGAAGGAAGTCCAACAGGATGGAGAAAAGTATGGTCAAATTGGAGTGCTTTACGATAGCCCGAGAGAATTTAATCCTCTAAAGGCTGTTGTCTATGGGGCACAAGAAACCTATAATATGACTGTCAAAATATTTGAGCTTCTAGGTATGCTGATTACTGGTAAGTTTACAATAGACGCTTTATCCGGTCCTGTAGGTATTTATAAAGCAACCGAGCAAGTTGCTCAGTATGGAATTATGAACTTAATGAATTGGGCTGCAATGTTAAGTATAAATCTAGGAATTATGAACTTACTTCCATTACCTGCTTTAGACGGTGGTCGCTTATTATTCTTTGGTTTTGAAGCTTTACGTGGGAAACCAATTGACCGTCAAAAAGAAGGAATTGTCCATTTTGTAGGAATTGTTCTACTAATGATTTTAATGGTAGTTGTCACATGGAATGATATACAGAGATTTTTCTTTTAATCAATGACTAGTAAATTCTAACTTTACAATTAAAAGGAATTTTATTTATAGCTTTGGGCGCATTTTCTACGAAACATTGCGCTCAAAGCTAAATTTGTTTATGCTATTGAGAGTATAAACTTATCTATTAAAAAAGGTGGAACACTGAATGAAGCAAAGTAAAACATTTATCCCAACGTTACGTGAAGTACCTGCTGATGCTGAGGTAAAGTCACATAAGCATTTACTACGTGCAGGGTTTATTCGTCAAAATACAAGTGGGGTATACTCGTATTTACCGCTTGCAAAACGTGTGTTATCAAAAATTGAAACAATTATTCGAGAAGAGATGGAGGCCATCAATTCGATTGAGCTATTAATGCCATCTCTACAATCTGCTGAGCTTTGGCAAGAGTCAGGTCGCTGGGAAAAATACGGTCCAGAATTAATGCGCTTGAAAGACCGTCATGACCGTGATTTTGCATTAGGGCCAACACATGAAGAAGTAATTACAACGTTAGTACGTGATGAAATTAAATCTTATAAAAAATTACCGTTAACACTTTATCAAATTCAAACGAAGTTCCGTGATGAAAAACGTCCTCGCTTTGGTTTACTACGAGGAAGAGAATTTATTATGAAAGATGCGTATTCTTTCCATGCGTCTCGTGAAAGCTTAGATGAAACATATGATGATATGTATCGTGCTTATTCTAATATTTTCTCACGTCTTGGCTTAAACTATCGTGCTGTTATCGCAGATGCAGGGTCTATCGGCGGAAAAGGTACACATGAGTTCATGGTCCTTTCAGAAATTGGAGAAGATACAATTGCCTATTCAGATACATCTGACTATGCAGCAAATATTGAAATGGCTGAAGTTATTGCAGATTACCAGACATCTGATGAAGCATTAAAAGAAGTTGAAAAATTAGCGACACCAGATCAAAAAACAATAGAGGAAGTTTCAGCATTCCTACAAGTAAAACCTGCCCATGTTATAAAATCTCTTGTTTTTGATGTAGATGGAGAGCTTGTAGTTGTTCTTGCGCGTGGAGATCATGAAATCAATGATATTAAATTGAAAAATGCGCTTGAAGCGGGTTCTGTAGAGCTTGCAAGTGAAGCAGCGATTCGTGAGCTATTAGGTTGTGGTGTTGGCTCCATTGGGCCAGTGAAGTTACCTGTAGACGTAAAAGTAGTAGCTGATCATGCGATTAAATCTATTCGTAATGGTATTGCAGGTGCGAATGAAGATGGATTCCATTTAGTAAATGTTAATCCTGAGCGTGATTTTGCTGTGAATGACTACTTAGATATTCGTTTTATTCAAGAGGGTGATCCTTCTCCAGATGGACAAGGTACGATTAAATTTGCGGAAGGCATTGAGGTTGGTCATATTTTTAAACTAGGTACTACATATTCTGCTAAAATGAATGGTACTTTCTTAGACGAGCAAGGGAAATCTCAACCATTTATTATGGGTTGCTATGGTATTGGTGTTTCTCGTATTCTAGCTGCGGTAGCTGAGCATTTCCAAGATGAAAATGGCTTCACTTGGCCAACACAATTAGCTCCATACGATATCCATGTTGTACCTGTAAATACTAAAGATGAAGTGCAAGTAGCTTTAGCAGATGAGCTTTACGGCTTACTAAAATCATATCGCTATGATGTACTACTAGATGACCGTGCTGAGCGTGCTGGCGTTAAATTTGCGGATGCTGATTTAATTGGTTTACCTGTTCGCGTAACAGTTGGTAAAAAAGCAACAGAAGGTATTGTGGAAGTGAAGTTCAGACAAACTGGAGAAACATTTGAATGGAAAAAGGAAGAAGTGATTGACCGCTTAAATGAATTTTTCCGTAAAAATTAATAACCTGTCATGATTGGTTTTAAATGGAAGTGAATGCTTCTAATAGAGGCTTTCATGTAATTTTGATAAAATAGGGATAAATAAATTCGCGACAATTCTGCGGGACAGTGAGCCAAGCAAACAAAACAGATAGTTTAGACTCTCTGTTAAGCTTGAAGAGCGCCCGCAGTTAGGGAGCGAATTTTTTTCTGGCATTCTTGTCCTATGTTGAAGATAAATTAGAATATGAGGCTTATATGGACTGCCTCCTCCTGAAAGTAGGTGTCGATAAATTGGAACAGCAACAAGAGGCAAGAACGAGATTTCGAATGCTTTTGCAGCAACTAGAGTTAACAGATGATGTGTACATGTCATTTTTCGAGGAAGGTGAGTTATCACGGCTAACAGTCCATAAAAAGGATAGACTATGGCATTTTACTATTCAATTGCGTGATATACTGCCATTTCCGCTTTACCAGCTTTTCCGTACCCATTTAACAGATAAATTTTCAGCAATCGCACAAGTTTATACAACCATTGAGACACAAGAGAAAAGTGTAACGGAGGAACTTGTTCAAGCTTATTGGCTAAATGTTGTCGAGCAAATTGATGAGATGGCACCAACTTTGAAAAATTGCCTCATCTCTCAAGTGCCGATGTGGAATGGTCAGAAAATTACATTGGCCTGTATGCAGGAAATGGAATTTATGATGTTAAAAACGAAGTATGCCGACAAGCTAGCAGATAGCTATTGTCAATTCGGTTTTCCAAAAATGGTGATAGACTTTGTACTTCAAGAACAAACTGAAGAAATGATTGCTGCTCAGGAAGCGTTTATGGAACAAAAACGTATGGAAGAAGCGGCTTTATCTCAACAAGCGATGCAGGACTTCCAAAAACGAGAGCAGGAGAAGAAGGACAATCCAGCTATTGCGAACCTTGGTGATCGTCCATTCCAGCTTGGTATGCATATTAAAGATGATGAAATTATGGAAATTAAACGCATTGTTGAAGAAGAACGCCGTGTTATTGTGGAAGGCTTTGTCTTTGATACGGAAATTAAAGTACTGAAAAGTGGCCGTTCTTTATTACAAATTAAAATTACTGACTATACGGACTCTATTATCGTCAAAATGTTCTCACGTGATAATGACGATGCCGAATTGATGCAGCACCTAAAAAAGGGAATGTGGGTTAAAGTTCGAGGCTCCGTCCAAACAGACACATTTATTCGTGATTTAATCGTCATGGCGAATGATATTAATGAAATAAAAAAAGAAACACGTCAGGATCTGGCACCAGAGGGTGAAAAGCGAGTAGAGCTACATTTGCATACACCGATGAGTCAAATGGACGCTGTGACGCCCGTTGATCGTCTTGTTGCACAGGCAGCAAAATGGGGTCATCCAGCAGTAGCTATTACAGATCATGCTGTTGTACAATCCTTCCCAGAAGCCTATGCAGCAGGGAAAAAACATAGCATTAAAGTAATTTATGGCTTGGAGGCTAATTTAGTCGATGATGGTGTACCTATTGCATATGCCCCAGAGCATCGCTTATTAGCAGATGCCACTTATGTTGTCTTTGACGTGGAAACAACCGGATTATCCACTGCTTACGATACAATCATTGAGCTGGCGGCAGTAAAGATTAAAGATGGCCATGTCATCGATAAATATGAAAGCTTTGCAAACCCGCATCATCCGCTTTCAGCAACGACCATTGAATTAACAGGTATAACCGATGATATGGTTCGTCATGCCCCAGAAGTAGAGCAAGTCATTAAAGAGTTTCATGCATTTATTGGGGATGGGATTGTTGTTGCTCATAATGCGTCATTTGATATTGGTTTCTTATATACAGGCTATAAAAAATTTGGTCTTGAAGGAACAACACATCCAGTCATTGATACATTAGAATTAGCTAGATTACTTTACCCTACAATGAAAAATCACCGTTTAAATACACTTTGTAAAAAATTCAATATTGAATTAACACAACATCACCGAGCGATATACGATACAGAGGCGACAGGCTATTTACTTTTACAATTATTAAAAGATGCCGATGAATTAGTCATTAAATACCATGATGATTTTAATAAACATATCGGTGGTGGGGATGCCTATAAAAAAGGTCGACCGATGCATTGTACTATTTTAGCTGTTGATAATGCGGGCTTAAAGAATTTATTTAAAATTGTTTCACACTCCCATACAAAGACATTCTATCGAGTTCCTCGTGTGACACGAGCTGTTCTAGAGCAATATCGAGAAGGTTTATTAGTCGGTTCTGGTTGTAGTAATGGTGAATTATTTGAAACGATGATGAATAAATCACCGGAAGAAGCCGAACAGGTGGCAAAATTCTATGATTATATTGAGGTACAACCGAAGGCGGTATATGCACCATTAATTGAACGGAATGTCGTCCGTGATGAATGGACATTAGAGGATATCATTCGAAAGCTTGTTAAGTTAGGGAAGAAGCTCGATAAACCAGTTGTCGCAACGGGAAATGTTCATTATTTAGACCCAACTGATGCTATGTTTAGACAAATACTTGTTGGCTCTCAAGGTGGTGCAAACATCTTAAATCGATCCAAACTACCTGAGGTGCATTTTAGAACAACGGATGAAATGCTAAAAGAATTTGATTTCTTAGGACCAGATCTAGCTAAAGAAGTTGTTGTGACGAATGCACAAAAAGTAGCTGATAGCATTGGAGATGTTAAGCCGATTAAGGATGATTTATATACACCAAAAATTGAAGGCTCTGATGATGAAGTAACCAATTTAACGTATGAAATGGCTCATCATATTTACGGTGAGGAGCTACCCGAAATTGTAAAAGCTCGAATTGAAAAAGAACTAAAATCTATATTAGGACATGGTTTTGGTGTAATTTATTTAATTTCTGCGAAGCTGGTTAAGAAATCTTTAGCTGACGGTTATTTAGTAGGTTCTCGTGGTTCCGTAGGCTCTTCATTAGTGGCAACCTTTATGGAAATTACGGAGGTTAACCCATTGCCTCCGCATTATGTTTGTCCAAATTGTAAGCATTCCGAGTTTTTTGATGATGGTTCGGTTAGCTCAGGCTTTGATTTACCGAATAAAGACTGCTCAGAATGCGGAACACCTTATAAAAAAGATGGACAAGATATCCCATTCGAAACCTTCCTTGGCTTTAAAGGGGATAAGGTACCCGATATCGATTTAAACTTTTCTGGTGAATACCAGCCGAAGGCCCATAATTATACCAAGGTATTATTTGGTGAGGATTATGTGTACCGTGCAGGAACAATCGGTACGGTGGCGGAGAAAACAGCATATGGTTATGTCAAAGGCTATGCGAATGATCACAACTTACATTTCCGCGGAGCTGAGGTGGATCGTTTAGTGCAAGGATGTACAGGGGTTAAGCGAACTAGTGGGCAACACCCAGGGGGAATTATCGTAGTACCTGATTATATGGATATTTTTGATTTCACTCCAGTACAGTTCCCAGCAGATGCTCAGGATGCAGAATGGCGCACAACCCATTTCGACTTCCACTCGATTCATGATAATATTTTAAAACTAGATATACTTGGACACGATGATCCGACAGTTATTAGAATGCTACAGGATTTATCAGGAATAGATCCGAAAACGATTCCTACTGATGATCCTGTCGTTATGCAAATTTTTAGTTCACCTGAATCGTTAGGTGTAACTGAAAAACAAATTGGCTGTAAGACGGGAACATTAGGTATTCCTGAATTCGGTACTCGCTTCGTACGGCAAATGTTAGAGGATACAAAGCCTTCTACATTCTCAGAGCTTGTGCAAATTTCCGGATTATCTCATGGAACAGACGTATGGCTAGGTAACGCACAAGAATTAATTCATAACGGGACATGTGTCTTGAAAGAAGTAATTGGTTGTCGTGACGATATTATGGTGTATTTAATTTACCAAGGTCTAGAGCCATCGTTAGCATTTAAAATCATGGAGTCTGTACGTAAAGGGAAAGGCTTATCAGAGGAATTTGAAGCAGAGATGCTCGCCAATAAAGTACCAGGATGGTATATCGAGTCATGTAAAAAGATAAAATATATGTTCCCGAAAGCCCATGCTGCCGCATACGTATTAATGGCGGTTCGTATTGCTTGGTTTAAGGTCCATTTTCCAATCCTGTACTATGCAGCATATTTCACGGTACGTGCAGATGACTTTGATTTAATTGCTATGGTTCAAGGTTCACAAATGATTCGGGCCCGTATTGACGAAATCAATTTAAAAGGTCTAGATGCCTCTACAAAAGAAAAGAACTTATTAACAGTGATGGAGCTAGCACTGGAAATGTGTGAGCGAGGCATGAGCTTCCAAAAAGTTGACTTGTACCGCTCACAGGCAAGTGAATTTGTCATTGAAGGCAATACATTAATTCCACCTTTTGATGCAATCCCAGGACTTGGTACGAACGTAGCCAAAACGATAGTGGCTGCTCGAGAAGATGGAGAGTTTTTATCGAAGGAAGATTTACAGCAACGCGGTCGTGTTTCGAAAACACTAATCGAATACATGGATCAGTTGGGCTGTTTGGAAGGAATGCCGGATGCTAATCAGCTATCACTCTTTTAAGGATCAATGAGCTGCTAATCATTCAAAGTTTGATCTGTAAAATCTAGTCATTTCAAAATCCTGTCACAATATGGTTATCTTTCATGAAGGAAATTTGCATTATACCAAGAACTATGCTATTCTAATGGTAATAATTTGTTGATATTTTTCCAGCAAAAGAGTGGGGCTTACCCGCTCTTTTCTGTTGTTATACCGTAGCAAAACAAATTTTGACTAACAGCAGGTAAGACCGTAAAATTTCACCAAAGCAACTGGTGGAATTTCTGTTTTATTATGGTTCATTACACCACCAATACTGTAATGAATGATTGACACGCTAGAATAGATACAGGAGGAAATAATGAGCAAAGTACCATCTTTAATTGAAGAGCTCGCTAAACCAATAGTAGATGAGTTAAATCTGGAGTTAGTGGATATTGAGTTCGTAAAAGAAGGACGTAACTGGTTTTTACGCGTCTATGTTGATACACCAGAAGGTGGCATCGACATTGACCAATGTGCTCAAGTAAGCGAACGACTAAGTTTGTTATTGGATGAAAAAGACCCAATTACACAAAACTATTATTTAGAAGTTTCATCACCTGGAGCGGAGCGTCCATTAAAAAAGGATGCTGATTTTGAAAAAGCAATTGGTAAGTTTATTTATGTAAAAACCTATAAGCCCATTAAGGACATGAAGGAATTCCAAGGCTACTTAACATCCTACGAGGAACATACATTAGTGATGGAAGTACGCATTAAAACGCGTAAAATTACAGTAACAATAGAACAAGAAAAAATCGCATTGGCACGACTAGCCATCGATTTTTAAGCATAATGCATATTTAGGAGTGAAAACAAAATGAGTAGTGATTTGTTAGATGCGCTGAATGCGCTAGAAGAACAAAAAGGAATTTCAAGAGATGTGTTGATTGAAGCAATTGAAGCGGCATTAGTTACAGCTTACAAACGCAACTTTAACCAAGCACAAAATGTTCGTGTGGACTTAAATTTAGATAAGGGCTCTATTCGTGTGTTTTCACGTAAAGATGTTGTGGAAGAAGTAGAGGACGATCGTCTACAAATTTCTTTAGAAGACGCAAAGGTTATTAACCCTGCTTATCAATTAGAAGATATCGTGGAACAAGAAGTAACGCCACGTAACTTCGGTCGTATTGCTGCACAAACAGCCAAACAGGTAGTAACACAACGTGTACGTGAAGCGGAACGTGGTTTAATCTACGAGCAATATGTCGATCGTGAAGATGATATCGTAACTGGTGTTGTGGAACGTTTAGATGCGCGAAATATTTATGTAGGTTTAGGAAAAGTTGAGGCTGCATTGCCAGTCAATGAACAAATCCAAGGCGAAACTTACCATCCACATGATCGCATTAAAGTGTATATTACAAAGGTTGAACGTACAACACGCGGTCCGCAAGTGATTGTATCTCGAACACATCCTGGCTTATTACGCCGATTATTTGAGATGGAAGTACCAGAAATTTATGAAGGAATTGTAGAGATTAAATCGATTGCTCGTGAAGCAGGAGATCGCTCAAAAATTTCTGTCTATGCACACAATGAAGAAGTAGATCCAGTAGGCTCTTGTGTGGGAGCTAAAGGTGCTCGTGTACAAACGATTGTTAACGAACTAAACGGTGAAAAAATCGATATCGTAGAATGGTCGGAAGATCCTGTTGTATTCGTTGCCAATGCGCTTAGTCCATCAAAAGTTTTAGATGTACAAGTAAACGAAGAAGAAAAATCTACAACGGTTGTTGTACCAGATTATCAATTATCACTAGCTATTGGTAAACGTGGACAAAATGCACGATTAGCTGCAAAGCTTACTGGCTGGAAAATTGATATTAAGAGTGAGACAGATGCACGTGAATTAGGTATCTATCCGTCTGCTACAAGCACTTTCGTACCTGCTGTGGATGAAGAAAGTGATTTTGAAGAAGTGGCAGTAGACTTATATCAGGACGACGAAGAATAAGTAAGAAAGCCCGTGTGACGAGTTAACTGACAGTATTCAGTGGGCCCCCTACGCCGACTGAATACTGTCAGAGCGTCAAGTAGAGCATGACTTGTCCACCTCTTACGACAAGCTTCAGAGAGGAATGGTGATTCTTATGGCTGTTAACAAAAAAGTACCTCTTCGTAAATGTGTAGCAACTGGAGAAATGCTACCTAAGAAAGAAATGATACGTGTTGTTCGTTCGAAAGAGGGCGAAGTAAGTGTAGATGTCTCCGGGAAAAAACCTGGGCGTGGTGCCTATGTCTCTAAATCAGAGAAGGCAATCGATATCGCTCGTAAGAAAAATGTATTGGGGCACCAACTTGATGTGAAAATACCTGAAGAAATTTACGAGGAGCTTATTTTGCTAATTCGTAGGGAGTCAATTTTATGATCAATCAAGCAATATTTAATTTGCTTGGAATTGCGGCAAGAGCCCGTAAAGTGATTTCAGGAGAAGAGTTAGTAGTAAAGGAAGTCCGCAATGGCAATGCTAAGTTAGTACTGCTTGCAAACGATGCTTCTAAAAACTCAAGTAAGAAAATTCAAGATAAGTGCACGTACTACAACGTTGAGTATCATGTAATTGGAGATCGTTATGATCTAGGACATGCTACAGGTAAGGAGGCCCGAGTGGCTTTAGCGATTACCGATAAAGGTTTTGCAAGTAAATTGTCTAGTCTACTCAACGAAAAATAATCGGGGGTGAGCAGATGACCAAAATCAGAGTTCATGAATATGCGAAACAAGTGAATAAAACGAGTAAAGAGGTTATTGAAGCACTTAG
Organism: Lysinibacillus sp. F12; assembly: GCF_057773605.1. Lineage (NCBI taxonomy): Bacteria > Bacillati > Bacillota > Bacilli > Caryophanales > Bacillaceae > Lysinibacillus > Lysinibacillus sp. F12. The sequence goes on along the minus strand of NZ_JBYMLP010000001.1, from coordinate 949,289 downwards.
TAAATTAAATGTGAGTGTAACTAATCATATGTCTATGTTAGAGAAAGACATCGTGTCAAAGTTAAACCAAACATTTAAAGCAACACCTGAGAAAAATGTAGGAAAACAAGCAACTCAAAACATTTCACAAAAATCTCAATCGAATGGCCAACAAAACCATTCGGTGAAAAAGCAAGAAGGTCAAAGGCAGCAATCTGCTACTTCTAAGCCTAAAGTAAATAATCAGCAACACTCAAATTCGTCTAACGAAAAATCTAAGAATACAAAAGGTAATCAAAATAGAAATATGACACAAAATAATAATAATAACAATAATAATAATCGTAGAGGTGGCGGTGGTTACAACCAACGTCCAAAACCAGGGATTCATGGAGGCAAACGTCGCCATCCAAAAACGCATCAACCATCAATACCAGTTAAACAAAAGGAACTTCCAGAAAAAATTACTTTTGTTGAATCATTATCAGTGGCAGAATTAGCAAAAAAATTACACCGTGAGCCATCAGAAATTATTAAAAAATTATTTATGCTTGGGGTAATGGCAACAATTAACCAAGAATTAGATAAGGATGCAATTGAATTAATTTGCGCAGACTATGGTGTAGAAGTGGAAGAGGAGATTCGTGTAGATATCACGGACTTAGAGACACACTTCGAGCAAACAGAAGAAGTAAATGAAGCTGAATTATCAGAACGTCCGCCAGTTGTAACAATCATGGGTCACGTTGACCACGGTAAAACAACATTATTAGATTCAATTCGTAATACTAAAGTAACTGCAGGTGAAGCTGGGGGCATTACGCAGCATATTGGTGCCTACCAAGTAACAGAAGGTGACAAGAAAATTACCTTCCTTGATACACCTGGACACGCTGCTTTCACAACAATGCGTGCACGTGGTGCAAAAGTAACAGATTTAACCATTTTAGTAGTAGCTGCTGATGATGGTGTAATGCCACAAACAGTAGAAGCAATCAATCACGCAAAAGCAGCGGAAGTACCAATCATTGTAGCTGTGAATAAAATGGATAAACCATCAGCCAATCCAGATCGTGTAATGCAAGAATTAACTGAACATGGCTTAGTTCCTGAAGCATGGGGCGGAGAAACAATTTTCGTACCAATTTCTGCATTAAAAGGTGAAGGCATTGACACATTACTAGAAATGATTTTACTTGTTGCCGAAGTAGGAGAATTGAAAGCAAACCCTGACCGTTTAGCACTTGGAACAGTCATTGAAGCTCAGCTAGACAAAGGACGCGGTTCAGTTGCTACGCTGTTAGTGCAAGATGGTACATTAAAAGTGGGTGACCCAATCGTTGTTGGTCATACATTTGGTCGAGTTCGTGCAATGGTGAACGACAAAGGCCGTCGTGTGAAAGAAGCTGGACCATCAACACCAGTAGAAATTACTGGTTTAAATGATGTACCTCAAGCAGGAGACCGTTTTGTTGTCTTTGAAGACGAAAAAACAGCTCGTCAAGTTGGGGAAACTCGTGCGATGTCAGCTATCCAAGCACAACGTTCTGAAAAACAACGTGTAACGCTTGATAACTTATTTGAGCAAATGAGCCAAGGCGAAATGAAAGAGCTGAACTTAATCGTTAAGGCAGACGTACAAGGTACTGTAGAAGCAATGGCTGCTTCATTAATGAAAATTGATGTAGAAGGCGTAAATGTGAAAATTATTCACACTGGTGCAGGTGCCATTACGGAATCTGATATTTCTCTAGCTGCTGCTTCCAATGCTATTGTTATTGGTTTCAATGTACGTCCAGATGTCAATGCAAAACGTGCTGCAGAAGAAGAAGGCGTAGATATTCGTTTACACCGTATCATTTACAAAGTAATTGAAGAAATTGAGCAAGCGATGAAAGGTATGCTTGATCCTGAATTTGAAGAAAAAATTATTGGGCAAGCAGAAGTTCGCCAAACAATTAAAGTATCAAAAGTTGGTACAATTGCTGGTTCGTATGTAACTGAAGGAAAAGTAACGCGTGATTCAGGCGTACGTGTAATCCGTGATAACGTAGTTATTTTTGAAGGTGAATTAGATACGCTTAAGCGCTTCAAAGACGAAGTAAAAGAAGTAGCAAGAGGATACGAATGTGGTATTACTATTACAAACTTCAACGATATTAAAGAAGGCGACATTATTGAAGCCTACATTATGGAAGAAGTTAAACGAGTATAATGATTGTATACGCAGAGGTTGAATTTATCATTCAAACTGCCCATTCGTTAAAAGAGAAACGTGCTGTCTTACAGCGTATGATTACCCGCACAAAGCAGAAATTTAATGTTTCTATTGCGGAAATTGACCATCAAAATGTATGGCAGCGCACAAAATTAGCACTTGTAGCTGTTTCATCATCGAAAGAAGCAGCTGAACGGGAAATTAATCACGCGCTCCATTATTTAGAGTCAAATCCATCATGGGAACAGCTTAATGTGTGGCGAGACTATTTATAAGGAATAGTAGGTAGTTGGGATACTATAGCATAAAAAGACCAACTATCTGTACTGAAATAGAGGTGACAAATTATGTCTCTACGTTCAAACCGTGTTGCTGAGCAAATGAAAAAAGAGCTTGGTGATATTCTTGGCCGTAAAATTAAAGATCCGCGTGTTGGTTTTGTTACTGTTACAGGTGTTGAGGTAACTGGTGATTTACAGCAAGCGACTATTTATATCACATCTTTAGGCAATGAACGTGAACGCGAGGAAACGCTTAAAGCTTTAGTAAAGGCTTCTGGTTTTATTCGATCAGAAATTGGTTCACGTATCCGTTTACGACGTACACCAGAGTTAATCTTTGAATTCGATTCATCGATTGAGTACGGAAATCGTATTGATACTTTGCTAAGAGATTTACACAAAGAATAAGCTAATAAAAGTCTGCCATTTGCATGTTCATGCAGGCAGGCTTTTTATCTTCATGAAGAAGTTTTTTGTCCTGGCAAATATGCTAGGTGCAATATTTATTTTAAAGGCAATTTGGGAGGATTTATATGAACGGTATTTTACCGCTTTGGAAAGAAAGAGGCATGACAAGCCACGATTGTGTCTTTAAACTACGCAAAATTTTACGTACAAAAAAGGTTGGACATACAGGGACATTGGATCCAGGCGTGGAGGGTGTACTACCAATTTGTATTGGCCAAGCCACTCGAATTGCAGAATATTTAACAGATGCAGGTAAAACCTATGAAGCTATTATATCCATTGGTCGTACAACGACAACGGAGGATGCAGAGGGCGAAACGGTTGCACAGGATCAGACTATTAAAAAGTTTTCTCGTGAGCAATTACAAGAGGTTTTAGCTTCATTAACAGGAATTATTGAACAAACTCCACCCATGTTTTCTGCTGTTAAGGTAAATGGTAAACGCCTCTATGAATATGCTCGAAAAGGTGAGACAGTTGAAAGACCGACTCGCCAAGTTACCATTTATGCTCTAGAACTTCTCGATGACAATGAATCCTACGAGGGACAGGAGATTACATTCCCTGTTCGTATCGCTTGTAGTAAAGGAACTTATATCCGTACATTAGCTGTCCAAATTGGGGAGGAACTTGGTTATCCAGCCCATATGAAAGAGCTCGTACGTACTGCTTCAGGTACCTTTACGCGCGATAACTGTTTTACGCTGGCACAGGTGGCTGAGCTCATGGATGAAGAGCAGGTGGCTACTTGTATTTTACCTGTCGAGTATGCATTAACAGACTATCCATATATTGAGATTACTTCTGCCAATGAAAAAGAAATTTTTAATGGACAAGTGCTTCCAGCAGATACATTGTTAAAGATACATGATAAAATTGTCTTTGGAATCAATGGAAAGGCAGTTGCGGTTTATCAAGCTCACCCTTCAAAGGCAGGCTTGATGAAACCACACAAGATGTTTCCGACGATAGAGTAGGAGGATTTTTCAATGGAGGTCATTCATTTAAAATACCCACATCAATTACAGCAAAGAGAGAGCATGCAGCCCTATTCATTAGCGCTTGGCTTTTTCGATGGTGTACATAGAGGGCATCAGGCAGTTATCAAGGCAGCAAAGGAAGAGGGAGAGAAGCGGCAAATTCCAAGCGCAGTAATGACATTTGACCCGCACCCATCATTAGTCCTTGGAGGGCGTAACGAAAAGGTTTTCTATATTACACTCTTACAGCAGAAATTGCAGCTTTTTGAGGAACAAGGCGTGGATACAGTGTTTGTTGTCCATTTCACATCTGATTTTGCTAAACTATCTCCAGCCGCATTTATTGATACATTTATTCGTGGATTAAATATACAACATGTGACAGCTGGCTTCGATTATTCATTTGGGGCATTTGGTAAAGGTACAATGGACGATATGCGTGCATTAAGCAATGGGGATTATGGTGTGACAATCGTTGAGAAGAAGACGGATGATGTGGAGAAAATCAGCTCAACCCGTATTCGTCAACTTTTACAAGAGGGTGATATGGAAGCAGCGAGAACATTATTAGGGCGTCCATTTGAAATAAACGGAATGGTTGTACATGGAGATAAACGTGGTCGAACAATTGGCTTCCCAACAGCAAATGTCCAAGCTTTAGAAGGAACTTTTATTCCTGCAAGTGGGGTCTATGCTGTCCGTCTGCTAGTCCAAAATGCTTGGTATGATGGTGTCTGTAATGTAGGCTACAAACCAACGTTTAAAGATCCGAACGATAAGCAATTGTCCATTGAGGTTCATATTTTAAATTTTGATAAGAATATTTATGGCGAAGAAGTACATGTAGCTTGGTATAAACGTATACGAAGCGAAAGAAAATTTGACGGTATTGATGCTTTAAAAACGCAAATTGAAAAAGATAAACAAGAAGCTATACAATATTTTAACGATTTACAATAGAGTCAACTGAGCTACGGTTTTTACTTGCTTGACTCAATCATTTATGGTAACATTCATAAGTGCATAATGCTCAACCTTAGCTCGGTATATCGAAGACTCCAACGTTTACTGTGCTAATGGGGATAAATAATTTTTCTTAGGAGGTCCATACAAATGGCTATTACAAAAGAACGTAAAAACGAAATTATCGCTGAGTACCGTACTCACGAAAGTGACACTGGTTCACCAGAAGTACAAGTTGCAGTATTAACAGCAGAAATCAATGCTCTAAATACTCACTTACGTACACACAAAAAAGATTTCCACTCTGAGCGTGGTCTTCTTAAAATGGTAGGTCGTCGTCGTCACTTATTAAAATATCTTCGTGAAACTGACGTACAACGTTACCGTGAACTAATCAACCGTTTAGGCTTACGTCGCTAATTACAGCGGACTGTAGACAAACTTTTGTCTACAGTCTTTTTTTTTTTGAATAAAAGGATGGTTTATTTCTCGTCTCTATTTATATTTTGTTCGATAATCAGCCATAACTTTTTTACGCTCCGGTGAACGAGCTAGAAAAAACATGTTCTAGTCAATAAAAGGATGATATATTCTAATCACATTTCGCAACCAAATTCAACTAGTTATATGGTAATCTACCTTTGTTGTCCATGCGACAAAAGAAATAGAGTTGAATCAATGAACTAATCAATAGTGGTTGTTTTTTTTATAGCAATGAATGGCCATTCATAACAGTCCACCATCTATAACAGCTTACTTCAGCTTGTGAAATGTAAAAACAAAATTTATGGTGAGAAGGTGCAGTTGAATGTTTAACAAAATATTAAGAGAGAATAATATTGTTGCAGGAATCTTGACCATTATTCGCATATATCTAGGTTGGCATTGGCTAACAGCCGGTTGGGGAAAATTGATGAATGGATTTGATGCATCCGGTTTTTTAGCAAATGCTATAGCAAATCCAGTAACGAGCGGTGAGGATTTAGCATATCCACTATACGTAAAGTTTATTGAATCATTTGCTTTACCCAATGCTGAAATTATTAATTTCCTTATTCCATGGGGAGAATTTTTAGTCGGCCTGGGATTAATACTAGGATGTTTAACAACATATGCTGCATTTTTTGGGATGGTTATGAACTTCGCATTTTTAATGGCAGGTACTATATCAAGTAACCCTTGGGATATTTTACTTGCTATCTTTATAGCAGCAGCAGGCTTCAATGCCGGTAAGTTTGGATTGGATCGTTTCGTCCTACCAGCTTTCAGCAATATGATCCAAAAAGTAAAAAACAAAGATAAAATAGGTCGACCGGTGTCTAAAACGACATAATTTACATAAAGAAGACGCGAAATGCCCCGTGAATGCTATTTTGACGGGGCATTTATTTTAAATTTCTTCTCTTGACACACTTAAACTTTACTACATACTTAACTTTCTTTATACTAGTAGGATGTATGACAAGTACCGTGTTATAATAAATCTATTGTGTATAGCCTGCACTTGAAATAATAATGTGAAGAAGCATTTATATCTATTTACATACATTACTTTTCGTCAGGAAGGAATCAATTTAAATTAATTCCATATAACAAAAGTATAAAAATGTTTTTTCAATAAAATATAGAAATAAATCTTAAATAAATTGGCAATAACTGAATTTAAATGTATGATTATTTCATGAAATATTTTTTAGCATAGAACAAGCATTTTTGGTACACTTACAATTAGTACATACAGACGAAGTAAGTGTTTTTATAATAGAGAGGGGTTCATTGAATGAACGAAAAGAAAGTCTATTCCTATGAATGGGCTGGCCGTCCACTTGTAATTGAAGTAGGACAGTTAGCAAAACAAGCAAACGGTGCTGTATTAGTACGCTATGGCGATACGTCAGTATTATCTACAGCCACAATGTCAAAATCACCTAAACCACTTGATTTCTTCCCATTAACAGTAAACTATGAAGAGCGTCTATATGCTGCAGGTAAAATTCCTGGCGGCTTTATTAAGCGTGAAGGGCGTCCATCTGAAAAAGCTATATTGGCGAGCCGTTTAATCGACCGTCCAATTCGTCCGATGTTCCCAGATGGTTTCCGTAACGAAGTTCAAGTAATCTCTATGGTTATGTCAAATGATTCTGACTGTACGTCTGAAATGGCAGCAATGGTTGGTTCTTCATTAGCATTAGCTATATCTGATATTCCTTTTGATGGACCAATCGCAGGTGTACAAGTTGGTTATATTGACGGGGAATTCATTGTCAATCCAACAGTGGAACAATCGAACCAATCGACAATTCATTTATCTGTAGCAGGGAACAAAGACGCTATCAACATGGTTGAAGCAGGCGCACTTGAAGTTCCTGAAGAGGTAATGTTAGAAGCGATTATGTTTGGGCATGAAGAAATTAAAAAAATCATCGCATTCCAAGAGCAAATTGTAGCTGAGGTAGGAAAAGAAAAGAAACCAGTTACATTATTTGAAATTGATGAAGCAATTCAAGCGGATATAAAAGCTGCTTGTGAGACTGATATGCATGATGCTATTCAAACGGCTGAGAAACATGCTCGTGATGAGGCAATTCAAGCTGTAAAAGATCGTATTATTGCTTCCTATGAAGAGCAAGAAGCCGATGATGACACGATGAAGCAGGTTTATACAATTCTTGATAAGATGGTAAAAGATGAAGTACGTCGTCAAATTACTGAAGATAAAATTCGTCCAGATGGTCGTAAGCTAGACGAGATTCGACCACTTTCTTCTGAAACAGGCTTATTACAGCGTACACACGGTTCAGGTCTATTTACACGTGGACAAACTCAAGCACTTTCTATCTGTACATTAGGTGCGCTTGGTGATGTGCAAATTATTGACGGTTTAGGTGTCGAAGAATCAAAACGCTTTATGCACCATTATAACTTCCCTCAATTCTCGGTTGGTGAAACAGGACCAATTCGTGGACCAGGTCGTCGTGAAATTGGTCATGGAGCTTTAGGGGAGCGTGCACTGGAAGCAGTCATTCCTGATGAATCAGTTTTCCCATATACAATTCGTTGTGTATCAGAAGTACTTGAATCAAATGGTTCAACCTCTCAGGCTTCTATTTGTGCATCCACGTTAGCTATGATGGATGCTGGTGTTCCATTAAAAGCACCAGTTGCAGGTATTGCAATGGGCCTTATTAAAAAAGGTGAACATTATTCTATTTTAACGGATATTCAAGGAATGGAAGATCATCTAGGTGATATGGACTTTAAAGTGGCTGGTACAGCTAAAGGTGTAACAGCTCTACAAATGGATATTAAAATCGATGGGTTATCTCGCAATATTTTAGAAGAAGCATTGACACAGGCTAAAGTAGGCCGTATGCATATTTTAGAATCAATGCTTGCAACACTTGCAGAGCCACGTAAACAATTATCTGAATTTGCACCTAAAATCGTAATTGTTAAAATCAATCCAGATAAAATTCGTGATGTTATTGGACCTGGCGGAAAACAAATTAATAAAATCATTGAAGAAACGGGCGTTAAGATTGATACAGAACAAGATGGTACAATCTATATTTCTTCAGCTAATGAAGAAATGAATGCACGTGCAAAACAAATTATTGAGGATATCGTACGAGAAGCTAAAGTAGGTGAATACTACTTATCGACAGTGAAGCGTATTGAAAAATTCGGCGCGTTTTGTGAAATTTTCCCAGGTAAAGATGGCTTGCTTCACATTTCTGAAATTCAAGAGGAACGCACTAAGCAAGTGGAAGACGTCTTAAAACTAGGCGATCAATTACTAGTAAAGGTAATTGAAATTGACAAACAAGGTCGTGTGAATTTATCTCGTAAAGTAGTACTACAAGAGGAAAAAGAACGCGCTGAACAACAAAAATAATAAAGATAAAAGGCTGCGTCTAATGCGCAGCCTTTTTAAATAGTTTATTCATAATAAAGAAATATACAGTTGGGGGAGATTTTTTGGTTCAAGTACATACATGTCAGAACGGTGTTCGTATTGTGTCAGAGCAAATTAACCATGTAAGATCAGTCGCTTTGGGTATTTTTGTTAATGCGGGTTCACGCTATGAGCTACCTGAAGAGAACGGTATTACACATTTTATAGAGCATATGTTGTTTAAAGGAACAGCAACTCGTTCGGCTCGTCAAATTGCGGAAGAATTTGATCGGATAGGAGGAGAATTAAATGCCTTTACATCTAAAGAAAATACATGTTATTATGCAAAAGTTTTAGATCATCATGCAGAGCTAGCAGTCTCCATTTTGGCTGATATGTTTTTTAATTCTACATTTGCAGAAGAAGAATTAGAAAAAGAACGGCAAGTGGTATTAGAGGAAATTTTAATGAGTGAAGATGCTCCAGACGATGATGTACATGAAAAGCTATGGAGTGTCATGTATCCAAATGATGCACTGGGCCGTCCGATATTGGGCAGTGCAGCTACTTTAAAGACATTTACTGCAGAGGCGATTCGACATTACATGGCTAAGCATTATGGTCCTGAGTCTGTAGTTATTTCCATTGCGGGCAATATTTCACCACAACTAATGGCAACGATTGAACGATTATTTGGACAATATCAGCCTTCTTCTGTTGCGATTGCACCTGTGCTGACAAATCCCTCATTTCATCCTGGAGAAATCTCAAAAATTCGAGATACTGAGCAAGCACATCTAGCTATTTCCTACCCAGCTATTGGTGTAAAGGACCCTGATATGTATAGCTTTATTGCGTTAAATAATATTATTGGTGGCAATATGAGCTCACGATTGTTTCAAGAAGTACGGGAGGAAAGAGGACTAGCATATTCCATTTTCTCATACCAGTCCTGTTATGCAGATGTTGGGGCGTTCACCATATACGGCAGTACTAGCCGTCAACAATTAGCGCAGCTACAACATACTATTGATGCTACTTTACTCGATATTGTTGCGGGTGGCGTCACAGAAGAAGAGCTTGATAATGCAAAAGAGCAGCTGAAGGGTAGCTTTGTTCTTGGATTAGAGGGAACTGGCGCACGTATGAATCGTAATGGTACAAGTGAGCTCGTTCATCGTAAACATCGTACAGTAGACGAGGTATTAGCTTCTATAGATGCTGTATCTATGGCCTCAGTGGATCGATTGATTGCTAAAATTTTGAAGGCAGAGCCAGCTATTTCAATTATTGGACCAAGTGAATAAAATTACCTCATCGTAAAGCCTTAAGAGAGGTGTCTCAAATGATTATGGAGACACCTCTTTTTTTATAGTATCAATTAGGCATGTAATCAATATTGTAAATCATTACCATTCACGAGGAAATATAAAATGTGGAAAATTAGCTATATGTTGGAGCACCTGCATTATCACCTGCACGGGTAGGATATGCTGAACAAGAAGAGAAAGGTACAGACCAAGAAATTAAAAAAGATGTAACAAAACATCAAGAAACTACATATGCTTCGACTGTCAAGACAGTATCCGAGCGCAAATGGGGACACCGGATAAAGGTCATGACTGAACAGCAAATCGTTCAAAGTAATAATCTGTATTCCATGATTTAATCCCTTTTTCATTGTCGAGCCGAGTCGCAATAAGCGTTTCAGGGCATGTAATTCGTCCAAAACCACGCCAATGTCTTTTTTTATCGATTGTTCATGCTCGACAAGATTTTTGTTAAAAATTAATAAATCGCCATATTCCTTTTTTAACAACGAAGCACATTACCGTTCCTGGAGGTACTGAAAACTTACACCTTTTAGTGAAAATCCTTCAAATCCTTTTGTAACTCATGGATTGCTAGGGCATACATTCTTACTGATCCCCCTCTAACATGAAAGTGAATAAATTTTGTAATTCTTCATTTGATAAATCAACTGTTTTCGCTAATCTTACGGCCTTCTGTACATGTTCCTCTACCTGTCTCAAAAGCTCCTCACGTAGGAAATCCTGGTTACGTTCTGTAACAAGCTACCTTTCCCAGCGACTGTTTCAGTAAAGCCGCCGTCCTGTTCTAGATCGGCATAGCCATGTTTGTAGTCATTACACATATTTTTAAATCCTTAGCTAAAGCGCGAATGGATGGTAGGGAATCACCTGCTTAGAATTTATTGGCTAGAATGGCTTCTTTGAGCTGGATAGTGATTTGCTCATAAATGGGCTTATCACTGGCATTGCTTAACTGGATATGCAAACTCCTCACCTCACATATCTGTGTATATACACTACATACAGAAGGGAGTGTGAATGCAATATATTCCTACTTTTGGTAGGGGGCACGATTTACAAAAACTCGGCATATATTGAGGTAACGGCTCAAGGAGGGAGATGAGGAATGCTACTATCTGAGATGGTGGATAAAGAGTTAATTCAAATTGAGGGCGGTGTACATTTTGGCATCCTGGCTCATACAGAATGCCTATTAGATGTGCAAACAGGAAAAATACATGGTTTTGAAATTGTCAAAGATAAATTACCTTTCCAAAAAAAGAAAATGAAAGTTAGTGAAATGATCCCTTGGAACGAAATTATATTAATTGGTGAAGATCGAATTTTATTTAACAAGACATCTACAGTACAGTCAGAATATTTACAGTGAGGTGAGCTTTTGGAAAACGAAAAATGGCTCGTTATCGGTGAGGACTCCAGATTAAAGGAACTAGCAACAATGTTAAGAAGTCCATCGAGAACAGTGTTTTATAAAAGAACGACAGTTTGGAACGAGGAGTTAAATAAGCTTGTTTTAGAATTTCAACCAAATAAAATTATTCTACCTATCCTTCCTTTAAAAATAGAAGTGGAACAGCTATATGGTATATCACAGGTTAAATTCTATACAGGTCGTTTAACTATGCATTGGAAGCATCTGCTAGAAAAAAATGAATCCCTTTGCTACTTGCAACAAGAATCGTTTATTTGGCAAAATGCTAGATTAACAGCAGAGGGGTTTATCGCCACGTTTTACGGACTCGAGCAAAAATGTATTTACGGACAAAACTTTACAATCGCAGGTTTCGGACGTATCGCCAAAATGCTCGCTTCTTTACTTGTTAAGATGGGAGCTAATGTTCATATTGTTGCACGTTCGGTTGTACAAGTGAGTGAAGCTAAAGCATATGGCTATAAAGCTACGGACTTAGATGATCGTTTATGGTCAATTAATGAAGGTACATTTATTAATACCATTCCAGCTAAATGGATTACAGAATCGTTTAAAGATCATGTTCCAGCAGTTTTATATGATTTAGCCTCAGAGCCAGGCTGCTTAGATATAGATGCTGAGCAACTTCAAACATATGTGCTGTTGCCATCATTGCCTGGGAAATACTTTGCACATAATGCTGCTGAAATTCTGTGCAAGGCCATAGAGGAGGAAGAAAATTGTTAACGGGGAAACGAATTGGCCTAGGTATTACAGCTTCCCATTGTACGTATGAAGATGTCATACCTAAAATTCAAAATTTTATGGATGTAGGTGCTACAGTTATACCAATCATTACCCATTCCGTTTTACATGCAGCAACTCGCTTTGGTACAGGGGAGGAATGGATTGCAAAAATAGAAGCTTTAACTGGAGAAAAAGTTATTTCTTCAATAAAAGAAGCAGAGCCATTTGGCCCATCCAATCCACTGGATGCTATGGTGATTGCTCCAATGACAGGTAATAGTATTAGTAAGTTTGCAAATGCGGCAACAGATAGCCCTGTACTTATGGCAGCAAAGGCAACTTTACGTAATGGATCACCTGTAGTTTTAGGAATTTCAACGAATGATGCACTCGGCTTAAATGGTATCAATATAATGAAGTTGTTAAATGCCAAAAATATTTATTTTATCCCATTTGGTCAGGACTCTCCTCATTCCAAACCCAATTCCCTTATTGCTGATTTTGACCGAATGGTAGATACTGTTCATGCAGCAATTACTCAGAAAAAGCAATTACAACCGCTGTTGATACAATATTTCAAATAAATCATAGATTACACACAATTTTCAGTATTTTTGTGATACAATAGCACACATTATGGAACATGTATTCAAGGAGAGATGACAGATGACAAAGCAGTTAACAGTTGCGGTTGTTGGAGCAACAGGAGCAGTAGGTTCAAAAATGATGGAGCAATTAATCAAACGTAAATTTCCAATAGGGAACATTAAATTTCTAGCTTCTGCACGTTCAGCAGGGAAATCAATCGAGTTTAATGGTCAAACATATACAATTGAAGAAGCGACACCTGAAGCTTTTGAAGGCGTCAATGTCGCTTTATTCTCAGCTGGTGGTTCTGTATCAGCTGTGCTTGCACCCGAAGCAGCAAAGCGAGGTGCAGTAGTTATTGATAATACGAGCCATTTCCGAATGGATCCAGAGGTACCACTTGTTGTACCTGAAGTGAATCGAGGCGACCTGGCGAAGCATAAAGGGATTATTGCAAACCCAAACTGCTCGACAATTCAAATGGTAGCTGCGCTTGAGCCAATTCGTAAAGCATTTGGATTAACAAAAGTGCTGGTTTCAACGTATCAGGCGGTTTCAGGTGCAGGTATTTCTGCTATTCAAGAGTTAAAAACACAAAGCGCAAACTGGGAAGCAGGTAGGGATGTAGAAGCAAATATTTTACCATCTGGTAGTGATAAGCGCCATTACCCAATCGCTCGTAATGTCATTCCACAAATTGATAAATTCACAGATAATGGATTTACATACGAAGAAATGAAAATGATTAATGAGACGAAAAAAATTATGCATGCACCAGAGCTAAAAGTTGCTGCTACTTGCGTTCGTGTGCCGGTCGTTTCAGGTCACTCAGAGTCTGTTTATATTGAGGTAGAGAAAGAAACATCAATCCAAGAGATTTTTGACGTATTACGCAATGCACCAGGTGTAGTATTACAAGATGATATTGCAACACAAACTTACCCAATGCCTATTTATGCAGAAGGGGAGGACGCTACTTTTGTAGGACGTATCCGTCAAGATTTAGACAACAAAAAAGGATTCCATCTATGGATCGTTTCTGACAATCTATTAAAAGGCGCTGCATTAAACTCTATCCAAATTGCAGAAGCAATGCTTGAGGATAACTTACTATAAGAGGGGTGTAAGGATGAATTTAGGTCGAATTGGAACGGCTATGATTACGCCGTTCAAAGATGATGGCACGATAAATTATCCAGAATTAGAACGTATTATTAATCATTTGATTGACAATGGTACAGATTGTATAGTTGCTTGTGGTACGACTTCTGAAAATCCAACTATGTCCACCGAAGAAAAAATAGAGGTTGTTCGTTTTACCGTAGAAAAGGTAGCTGGTCGCGTGCCAGTTATTGCAGGTACAGGGGACAATGAAACAGCATACTCTATAGCAATGACTCATAAAGCAGAAGAAAATGGAGCAGACGGCATAATGCTTGTAGCTCCTTACTACAATAAGCCAAATCAACGTGGAATCTTTGCTCACTTTGAAACGATTGCTAAACAAACGAGTCTACCAGTCATGCTCTATAATGTCCCTGGGCGTACTGGTGTGAATGTGGCCTATGAAACTTCTGTTGCACTAAGTAAGATTCCTAACATCGCTTGGATTAAAGAAGCAAGCGGCAATTTAGATCAGATGGGCGATGTTATCGAAAATGTTGATCCAGATGATGATTTCTTAGTATACAGTGGAGATGATGGCCTAACATTGCCACTAATGGCGATAGGTGGGGCAGGCGTTATTTCCGTTGCTGCTCATGTAGTAGGCAATGACATGCAATTAATGATTAAAGCGTTTGAAGAAGGAAATCATAAGCTAGCAGCCAAAATTCACCGAGCATTATTACCTCTTGTACGTGCGCTGTTCGCTCAACCAAACCCTTCACCTATTAAATATGCGATGACAAAACTAGGCTTTGATACACTCAATGTTCGTTTGCCAATGATGGAAATGACAGATGAAGAGAAGGAAAATTTTGATAAAATTTGGGATACGTATCAAGAAAAAGCGAGAAGTTTTAGATAAATATAGACGAGGCTGATTATTCAAATCAGCCTCGTTTTTTAGTTGAGAAATTCATAACATTGCATCCTCAAAAATACTTTAATAACTCTATTTCTATAGAAATCCAATATCTGTATTTCCATCTACTAGTAATAAGAAAAAGATAAGAAAATATATTTCTGATGTGAAACATGTATTTTTAATTTGTGCAAAAGCTTAGCAAACCGTATAATAAATGTTAAGTGGTTGCTGTTCGGGATATTTTTTAGGAGGAAATAAATTGACAAAAAAGAAAAATGAATTGATTCGAATCATCCCTCTTGGGGGTGTGGGCGAAATTGGAAAAGCAATGTACGTAGTAGAAATTGATGAAGAGCTATTTGTAGTAGATAGCGGCTTAATGTTCCCAGAGGACGAGATGCTAGGCATAGATATCGTAATCCCTGATATTACGTACTTAGAAGAAAACAAAGAGCGTGTGAAAGGTATATTCTTAACACACGGTCATGAAGATGCAATTGGCTCTATTGCCTATGTATTGCAAAAAATAAAAGCACCAGTGTACGGTTCAAAATTAACAATTGCTCTAGCAAAGGAACATTTGAAAGAATTACCTGCACCACATCAGGTAAAGTTTTTTGAAGTAACAAATCGTAGTCGTATGAATTTTAACTCAACGTATGTAACATTCTTCCACACAACACATAGTATTCCCGATTCGTTAGGGGTGGTGTTCCATACATCTGAAGGCGCGATTGTTCATACAGGAGAGTTCAAATTCGATCAATCGGCGACAGGTAAATTTAAACCTGATTTAGCGAAAATGGCCCAGTTAGGGGAAGACGGCGTCTTTATTCTATTATCTGAGTCTTGTGAAGCTGAACGACCAGGTTATACGACATCGGAAATTGTCATTGAAGAACAATTATCAAAAACATTCCACTCAGCACCGGGACGTATTTTAGTAGCTGTTTATGCATCGAATTTTATTAGAATTCAACAAGTATTTGCCCAAGCTCAAAAATCATTCCGTAAAGTAGTGATTGTCGGGAAACCATTAGAAAAGGCTGTAGATTTAGGTGTACAGCTTGGCTATTTAACAGTAGAAGAAGATACGATTATTCCAATTTCAGAAATGCAAAAATATCAAGACGATGAAATTATCATTATTACAACAGGTAATAAAGGGGAGCCTTTAGACGCTCTAGAAAAAATCGTACGTAAGCATCATCGTGATATTAAAATTAAGCAAGGTGATACAGTTTTAATTACATTTACACCTTCACCAGGTATGGAAGTGCAAATGGCTAATACGATGAACTCCATTTCTAAAGCTGGTGCTGAAATTCTAACTTCTAGCAAAAATGTGCACGTATCAGGTCATGGTAGTCAAGAAGATTTAAAGCTTATGTTAAATTTAATGCAGCCAAAATATTTTATTCCTGTTCAAGGGGAATACCGTATGCTGATTGCTCACTCTAAATTAGCTCAACAGCTAGGCATGCAAAAATCACAAATCTTTATCGCTGATAAAGGGGATATTGTCGAATATAAAAATAATAAAATGCGCATGAGTGGACGTGTACAAGCTGGTAATGTCTTAATCGATGGGATCGGTGTTGGCGATGTGGGGAATATTGTTCTTCGTGATCGTAAATTATTATCACAGGATGGTATTTTCATTGTGGTCGTTACATTAAATCGTGCCCAAAAGAAAATTGCATCTGGTCCCGAAATTTTATCACGCGGCTTTGTATATGTTCGTGAATCAGAAGAGTTAATGGTCGAGGCATCGGACATCGCAAGGACTGTCATTGAAAAATATGTCGGGAAAGATACATTTGAATGGACGAATATTAAGCAAGAAATTCGTGATACTTTAAATACGTACCTATTCCAGAAAACAAAGCGTCGTCCAATGATTATCCCAATCATTATGGAATATTAATACAAATGACTCATCGTCAAGGCTTTGAGGAAAAGTAAATGGAAAAGGATTTTCTCCCAATTGCGGTGGAAAATCCTTTTTTTGGAATGTTAGAGTTCTACATGGTATGATTCGCTACATATATAAAATGGATTGCAGAAGAAGGTGATAGAAATGGCAGTTAGTAAAAGAAAAAAGGTTACTAAAAGCAAAGCAACAACAGAAAAAAAAGAAATGTCTCCCCTTATGTATGAAATTCTAGGACTGCTCTTAATTGCGCTGGCAGTCATCATGATTTTTGAATACGGTATGATAGGACGTACGCTACAAACATTCGCAATGTTTCTTTTAGGTAATTTACATTTTGCGGTTCCATTTATGCTAATATTCGTGGCGTTATTAATGATGATTGGTCGTAAAAAGGTCGGTATGAAAGACCGCTTAATTTTGGGTATGCTCCTTATTATTATGAGCTTAACCATTTTTAGTCATGGCATTTTATTTGAGCAATTATCAAAATCAGGTGGCTTATTATCAGATTCGGTTCTACGTGAATCATGGCGAATTTTAATCAATACCGAGGGAATTATTCATCGCAGTAATGCACTTGGTGGTGGAATGATTGGTGCCCTATTATTTAGTGGTCTTCATGTACTGTTTGAAGCATCAGGGGCGAGGGTTGTTGCTTGGGTTATTTTCTTTATCGGATTGATTTTGGTGACTGGGAAAGCATTGGTGCCATATTTGGCAGAGAAAATGCCAGATTTATTTGGTAAATGGAAAAAGAAACATCGAGATAAGAAAAAAAATGCACCTAAAAAGCCAAGCAATCGTCGTTCTAGAGCTGAAAGTGTGGACGAGGTTGCAGCGGTCAATCAAACTACTGATATGCCTGAGCAAGAAGAAGAAATACATCATGAGCCAATTATCTCTGCATTTACACAAAATGTGTCTCAGGAAAGAGCCATATTTGATCAGGCAGATTTAGTGGAACATGAACAGGATGAAGCAATAGATGAGGTCCATATGCAAGGGACAGATACTGTAGAAAATGCAGACTACCAGCTTCCATCTTATAATCTATTACAATTACCACCCCAACATGACCAAAGTGGAGAATATTCCGTTATCCAGGCGAATGCCAAAAAGC
Organism: Lysinibacillus sp. F12; assembly: GCF_057773605.1. Classification (NCBI taxonomy): domain Bacteria; kingdom Bacillati; phylum Bacillota; class Bacilli; order Caryophanales; family Bacillaceae; genus Lysinibacillus; species Lysinibacillus sp. F12. The sequence goes on along the minus strand of NZ_JBYMLP010000001.1, from coordinate 931,340 downwards.
TCGAACAAACATTGCAAAGCTTTGGCGTAAAGGCAAAGGTGACACAAGTTCATTTGGGGCCGGCTGTTACAAAATATGAAATTTTGCCTGATATTGGTGTCAAGGTAAGTAAAATTGTTAATTTGCAAGATGATCTAGCTTTAGCACTGGCTGCTAAGGATATCCGTATGGAGGCACCAATCCCTGGAAAATCGGCGATTGGTATTGAAGTGCCAAATAGTGAGGTTGCCATTGTCACTTTACGAGAAGTATTAGAATCGAAGGATGGCGCTAAGCCGGAAGCATTGTTGCAAGTAGCGTTTGGACGAGATATTACGGGACAAGCTGTTCTTGCAGAGCTCAATAAAATGCCGCATTTACTGGTAGCGGGTTCAACAGGTAGTGGGAAAAGTGTCTGTATAAATGGCATCGTAGTGTCCATACTAATGCGTACAAAACCTCATGAGGTAAAGCTGATGATGATTGACCCGAAAATGGTGGAATTAAACGTTTATAATGGTATTCCCCATTTATTGGCGCCTGTTGTGACAGATGCACGAAAAGCTTCTCAAGCCTTGAAAAAAGTGGTTTCTGAAATGGAACGTCGATATGACCTGTTTTCACATACAGGAACACGAAATATTGAGGGCTATAATAATCATGTTCAAAAGGTCAATGAACAAACAGATGAAAAGCATCCAAAGCTACCTTACATTGTAGTCATTGTAGATGAGTTAGCAGATTTAATGATGGTCGCATCTAGTGATGTGGAGGATTCAATTACCCGTTTAGCCCAAATGGCACGTGCAGCTGGAATCCATTTGATTATTGCAACGCAAAGACCTAGTGTAGATGTTCTAACAGGTGTCATTAAAGCTAATATTCCATCCAGAATTGCATTTGCGGTTTCTTCAGCCATTGATTCGAGAACGATTTTAGATATGGGCGGAGCAGAACGATTACTTGGTCGCGGAGATATGTTATTTTTACCAGCCGGTGCATCGAAACCAAAAAGGGTACAGGGGGCCTTTTTATCGGATCAAGAGGTGGAGGGTGTTGTGAATTTTGTTATAGAACAGCAAAAGGCGCAGTATCAAGAGGAGATGATTCCTACTGAAGAAGAAACAATTTTAGAGGAAACCGATGAATTATATGACGAAGCAGTGCAATTAGTTGTCAGTATGCAAACAGCATCTGTGTCAATGCTTCAGCGTCGCTTTCGTATAGGTTATTCAAGGGCTGCACGTATTGTTGATCAGATGGAACAACGCGGTATTGTAGGGCCTCCTGAGGGCAGTAAACCTCGTCAAGTACTTATTCATCAATACGACAATTAAACAGTAAATGGATGGTCCTTCCTGTATTTTTGTCCATTATTTGCAACGATTTTGAAGAAAGAATGAATTCTATAACAGATTTTATTTAAAACTGTTTATTTCATTCTGCAAAAATGTTATATTTATGAACGATTAGTAGGAATGTTGTACATCAGATGTCTGATCTCTGATTTGGTGGTGATATATGTGACTATTAAAGCAGATCATCGTCATCTCTATCTTCAAGTTATCGATCGTTTAAAATCTGACATTGAGGCTGGCATTTTTAAAGAAAATGAAAAGCTGCCTTCAGAATTTGAATTATCGAAATCACTCGGAGTCAGTCGAGCAACACTTAGAGAAGCACTTCGACTGTTGGAAGAGGAAAATGTGATTGTGCGCCGACATGGGGTTGGGACTTTTGTTAACCCTAAGCCGTTGTTTACATCAGGCATCGAGCATTTATCGAGCATTTCTTCTATGATCGAGGCAGCGGGTATGGAGCCTGGTTCGCGTTTTTTAAAAGCGGCTGAGCACATTCCTTCTGAGGAAGATTTAAAACGCTTCCAATGTGATGGCGACGATAAAATACTCACAATTGAACGTGTCAGAACAGCGGATGGTGAGCCAGTAGTTTACTGTATAGACAAGCTACCCGCAAGCTTCCTGCCTACTGACTTTGTCGAAAAAAAAGAAGTTTCACTGTTCTCTGCTCTTGAGCAATCTGGAAAAATTCATGTTGCCTATGCGGTTACGTATATTGATCCAGTTGGGTATCATGAACAAGCTTCACCGATTTTGAATTGTGGACGTGAAACAGCTCTTTTAGTGTTAAAGCAGTTGCATTACGATGACCATGATCAAGTAGTGCTCTATTCAAAAAATTATTTCCGAGCTGATAAATTCAGCTTCCATGTAGTTCGTAAACGGGTGTAGAACATTTCTAAATTTTTTTCCTGCTAATTACAATACCTTTGGGGGGTTAATTAAATGAAAAAACGTAAATTTGGTTTAGTATTAACATCAGTATTAGCGGCAAGCGCAATTTTAGGTGCTTGTGGTACAAAAGACGAAAAACCTGCAAAAGAAAATGATAATGCTTCAGGTGGAGAAACATCAGAAGAATCATTTTCAGTAGCAATGGTTACTGACGTAGGTGGCGTTGATGACAAATCATTCAACCAATCTGCATGGGAAGGTGTTCAAGCTTACGGAAAAGAACACGGTCTTAAAAAAGGTGATGGTGGCTTTGACTACCTACAATCAGCTTCAGATGCTGACTATGAAACAAACTTAAACAACTTAGTACGTCGTGACTTTAACTTAGTTTATGGTATCGGTTTCATGATGGCTGATGCAATCGATGCAGTAGCAGCTGAAAATCCAGACAATCACTTTGCATTGATTGATGCTGAAGTTAAAGCAGACAACGTAGTAAACGTACTGTTCAAAGAGCAAGAAGGTGCATTCTTAGCTGGTGTTGCTGCAGCAAAAATGTCTAAATCAGGTAAAATCGGCTTCGTAGGTGGCGTAGATATTCCAGTTATTAACCGCTTCCACGCTGGTTTTGTTGAAGGCGCTAAAGCAGTAAATCCAGATATCGATATCCAAGTAAAATATACGGGTGCATTTGATAAAGCAGATCTAGGAAAAATCACTGCTAACAGCATGTACTCTTCAGGTGTAGATGTAATCTTCCACGCTGCTGGGGCAACTGGTAATGGTGTATTCTCAGAAGCAAAAGAACGTAAAGCAAAAGATCCAAATGCGGATGTATGGGTAATCGGTGTAGATGCTGACCAATACGAAGAAGGTAAAGTAGACGATAAAACAAATGTAACTTTAACTTCAATGTTAAAAGGCGTTAACACAGCAGTAGTAGATATTTCAAACAGAGCGAAAAACGGTGACTTCCCTGGTGGAGAAACACTTGTTTATGGTTTAGCTGAAGATGGGGTTAAACTTGCAGATTCTCGCGGTGCAATTCCAGAAGATGTACAAAAAGTAATCGATGAATATAAAGAAAAAATTGCTAAGGGTGAAATCAAAGTTCCAGAGAAAGTGGAAAAATAATTCATCTTTTGATCATCATAAGGGACTTTTAAGAAGGACCTTATGATGATTTTTCAATCTATCGTTATATTTAGATTATTCGCAATTCTCTATTTAACTAGATTTATATGAACCTTTTAGAGGTAGTATTAATGATTTTCATAATGATGGTAACAAGTTAATAGAAGAAAGGTTTCTAACGATGACCTTTCCTGTATTAATTTAGCAAAACACCTACCTCTATAGGTGGGATTAATCAGTAAATAAAAGATAGCCTTTGGTAACGAAAGCGGTCTAAAGAATTAGTGAACTGTAGCAAAAAAAAGCTCTAACGGTCATCTAGTTTATATACATTTCGAATACTGGATGTATTGCTAATCTGTGCCATCAGTCATAGTAGAGGCAGATACTAAACGCTAAGGCGGAATTACTTTATAAAAGTGCCTATTAAGGGAGTGACAATATTGGAACATGTGATTGAAATGCTAGGAATCCGGAAAGAATTCGGTAATTTCGTGGCGAATAATAATATCACCCTCCAACTGAAACAAGGCGAAATCCATGCATTGCTTGGAGAGAATGGTGCAGGTAAATCGACTTTGATGAACGTCCTTTTTGGTTTGTATCAACCAGAGGGTGGCGAAATTCGCGTTCGTGGGAAAGCTGTGAAAATTACAAACCCAAATGTTGCCAATGATTTAGGGATTGGTATGGTGCATCAGCACTTTATGTTGGTAGAGAATTTTACAGTAACAGAAAATATTATTTTAGGCTCCGAGCCAACTAAAATGGGTATTGTCAATATAAAAGATGCAGCAAAAAAAGTACAAGCCCTTTCTGAGAAGTATGGCTTGGATGTTGATCCTAATGCTAAAATTGAAGACATCACTGTTGGTATGCAACAACGTGTTGAAATATTAAAAACATTATATCGTGGTGCTGAAATTTTAATCTTTGATGAACCAACAGCCTCTTTAACACCACAAGAGATTATGGAATTAATTCAAATTATGCGTCGTCTTATTGCGGAGGGAAAATCTATTATTTTGATTACCCACAAGCTAAAAGAAATTATGGAAGTGTCCGATCGTGTAACGATTATCCGTAAAGGTGAAGGAATTGGCACTGTTGTAACCGCTGACACAAATCCTGATCAGCTAGCTGAAATGATGGTTGGCCGACAAGTTGAATTTAAAACAGAAAAAACGGATGCGAATCCAACTGATGAAGTACTTGCGATCCATGACTTAGTTGTAACGGATTACCGTGATATTGATAAGGTAAAAGGTCTGAACTTAAAGGTTCGTAAAGGTGAAATTGTCGGTATAGCAGGTATTGATGGAAATGGTCAATCAGAATTAATCGAGGCGATTACAGGTCTTCGTAAAATTAAAAGTGGTACTGTCGAACTAAACGGTAAAAATATTACAAATTTGAAGCCGCGTAGCATTACAGAAGAAGGCGTTGGACATATTCCGCAAGACCGTCATAAGCATGGTCTAGTGTTAGATTTCCCAATTGGTCATAATATTGCGCTACAAACGTATTACCAATCTCCTATAGCAAAAGGCTTTGTCATGGACTATAAAAAAGTGTCAGAGAAAGCTAATCAAATTATTAAAGAATACGACGTGCGTACAGGGAATGGCGAAATGACACCTGCCCGTGCATTATCTGGTGGTAACCAACAAAAGGCTATTATTGGTCGTGAAATTGACCGTAATCCTGATTTATTAATTGCCGCTCTACCAACACGAGGTCTGGACGTAGGGGCAATTGAATTTATTCACTCGCGTCTAATTGAGCAACGCGATAAAGGAAAAGCCGTTCTGTTAATTTCCTTTGAATTAGATGAGGTTATGAATGTATCGGATCGCATTGCCGTTATTTATGATGGTCAAATTGTGGATGAATTAAATCCTAAAGAAACAACAGAACAAGAGCTTGGCTTATTAATGGCCGGCCAAAGTAAAAAAAATAATAAGCATGATGCGAAGGAGGGGAACGACTAATGTCAAATCGTGTCATTAATATACTCGTTCCTATCATCTCTATCATTATCGGTTTAATTGTAGGGGCTATCGTCATGGTAGTCAGTGGCTATGACCCAGTACAAGGTTATATCGCTCTTTGGACAGGTATATTTGGAGATTCATACTCAATAGGGAACACAATTCGTCAAATTACACCATATATATTGGCAGGTCTTGCAGTAGCGTTTGCCTTCCGTACAGGGCTGTTTAATATTGGTGTTGAAGGTCAGCTTATTTTAGGTTGGCTAGCTGCAGCTTGGGTTGGTTATGCATTTGAGCTACCTAAAGTCATTCATTTACCATTGGCATTACTTGCAGCAGCAGCAGCAGGTGCATTTTGGGCCTTTATTGCAGGTTTCTTAAAAGCGAAATTTAAAGTGCATGAAGTAATTGCGACAATTATGCTTAACTATACTGCGTTATATATTGCCAACGCGGTCATTAAAAAATTGTCAGATGGTAGCTTTAAAACAGAACGTATTCATGAATCAGCTTCATTACGTTCTCCGTTTTTAAGAGAGCTTACAGACAACTCAAGTCTTCACTATGGGATCATTGTTGCACTATTAATGGTTGTAGTTATGTGGTTCATTTTAGAAAAAACAACTCGTGGATATGAGCTGAAAGCTGTAGGGTTCAACAAAAACGCTGCAGATTATGCGGGTATGAGCGTTAACAAAAACATTATTTTAGCGATGACTATTTCAGGTATGTTTGCGGGTCTTGGGGGAGCGATGGAAGCTCTAGGTACGTTCCAAAACGCATCCATTAAACCTGGCTTCACAGGAATTGGGTTCGATGGTATCGCCGTAGCCTTACTTGGTGCAAATACACCACTTGGCGTAGTATTCGGGGCATCACTTTTTGGTTCATTAAAATATGGTGCATTAAATATGCCAAATGCTGCCGGTATTCCAGAAGAAATTGTATCGATTATCATCGCGTTAATTATCTTCTTCGTAGCATCAGGCTATATTATTCGAGTAGGCTTACAGAAGCTGAGCAAGAAAAAGGAGGGACAATAACATGAGCTTTTTAGAAATGTTATATTTCATCATCCCTTCAGCGATTCTTTATGCAACACCTTTGATTTTTACAGCCATCGGTGGGGTATTCTCTGAACGCTCTGGTGTTGTCAACATCGGGCTAGAGGGCTTAATGATTGTTGGTGCTTTTGTTGGTATATTTATCAATTTAGAATTTGCTTCATCATTAGGTGCGGCAACTGTTTGGGTAGCAATGCTAGCGGCTATTGTAATTGGTGCGATTTTCTCACTTTTCCATGCCGTTGCTTCTATTTCCTTCCGAGCTGATCAAACGGTATCAGGGGTAGCTATTAACTTACTAGGTTTAGCTGCTACTGTATTCTTAGTAAAAATGATTTATGATAAAGGTCAAACAGATATGATTGACCAACCGATTCGCCGTTTTGGAATTCCTTATTTAGAGGACATCCCATTCTTTGGTCGTTTATTGTTCCATGATGTTTACAGTACGTCTATTCTGGCGTTTGTGGTAGCATTTGGTGCTTGGTTTATTATTTATAAAACTCCATTTGGCTTACGCCTTCGCGCTGTAGGTGAGCACCCAATGGCAGCAGATACAATGGGGATTAACGTCAATAAAATGCGTTATATTGCTGTTATGATTTCTGGGGCTCTAGGTGGACTTGGTGGTGCTGTCTATGCACAAACAATTACACATGACTTCTCACATGCAACAATTGCTGGTCAAGGCTTCATGGCGATCGCTGCCATGATTTTCGGGAAATGGCATCCAATTGGTGCGCTAGGTGCAGCCCTATTCTTCGGTTTGGCACAAACATTAAGTATTGCGGGGAACCAAATTCCTTTCATCGAAAATGTTCCAGCCGTTTATTTACAAATCTTACCGTATGTGCTAACAATCCTTGCTTTAGCAGGCTTTATCGGTAAAGCGAATGCTCCTAAGGCAAGTGGACAACCATATATTAAAGGTAAGCGTTAAAATAAGTCATGATCAAAGACTGAGTGAAATATGCTCAGTCTTTTTTTCCATGTTGAATGATATAATTTATAATTTTTCCCATACATACTTTGGATTCTTTTTGCAATTATAGACAGTAGACATGTATAGTATGTGTAGTACATCGTTATATTAAGAAGGATAGGAGGGTTTCATATGTTTAAAACTATACCTTTTGCCAAAGGTGTCAATTTGCATATCCGACAAACGACCCAATTTAAAACCGTAAATTTTTCAATTAAATGGAGAAGAGCATTAACGGCTAAAAGTGCATCGGAACGTACTGTATTAACCAATGTCCTGCAGCATAGTAATGCTAAATATAAAACAACCGCTGCTTTTCGAAGCTTTTTAGACGATCTATATGGCACTGTTTTATATTTTGATACGTCTAAAAGAGGGAATGAGCATACAGTCCTCATGAATGTGGAGACTGTAAATGATCACTATTTAGCAAATACAAGTGTGTTAAATGACGTACTTGGTTTACTGCATACGGCTATTTTTGAGCCTAATTTAGAAAATGGAGTCTTTAAGGAATCCATTGTGGAACGAGAAAAGAAGACAGTTATACAACGTATTGAATCTATTTTCGATGATAAATCTCGCTTTGCTCAATTCCGCTTACAGCAAATCCTAAGACCAAATGAACCAGCATCTATTTCGGCAAATGGTAGTGTCGAGGAAATTCAAAAAATTACACCTTCCTCCTTATTTGAGGCTTATCAATCCATGCTAGCTAACGATAAAATAGATATTTATGTTGCTGGGGATATTAATGAAGAGGAAATTGTAGCGAAATTAAAAAAAGCGCTACCATTTAATGATCGTACGCCTGAAGAAGTGCCAGCCGTTCTTCCGCAACAGCACCCTCAAAACGATTATGTTCGAGAACAGCATGAGATGAAGCAAGGGAAGCTTCACATTGGCTTTAGTACGCCTGTAAGATTTGGTAATCCAGACTTTGCTAAAATGCAGATTTTTAATGGTATTTTCGGTGGTTATCCACATGCAAAATTATTTATGAATGTTCGTGAAAAAGAGAGTCTGGCTTATTATGCTTCTAGCTCCTATGCTTCACATTATGGTCTTGTATTTGTAGTTTCTGGGATTGAGGCTAAAAATGAGGAAAAGGCGTTATCTTTAATTAAAGAACAGCTTATGACAATGCAGTCTGGTAACATAACAGATTTAGAACTAGAACAAACAAAAGCTATGCTCACGAATCAATTAAAAGAGTCCTTGGATTCTGCCCGTGGACAAATCGAAATTTTTGATCAGTATAAAGATTTACCGGAGGAGTTCTCTGTAGAATCTTGGGCAAATAAGTGGAAAGCTGTGACGAAGGAAGATGTTGTGGACATGGCGAAGCAAGTGCAGCTTGAAGCGGTCTATTTCTTAAGTGGAAAGGAGCAAGCCGCACAATGAAAACAATTGAATTTAAGCAACTAGATGAAACCCTTTATTATGAAAAGCTTGAAAATGGTTTAGATGTATATATATTGCCGAAAAAAGGTTTTTCTAAAACATTTGTAACTTTTACAACGAAGTATGGTTCTATTGATCGCACGTTTATACCGATTGGTCAAACAGAAAGCATTACTGTGCCAGATGGAATCGCTCACTTCTTAGAGCATAAGATGTTTGAAAAAGAAGATGGAGATGTCTTCCAAAAGTTCAGTGAATATGGTGCTTCTGCTAACGCCTTTACATCGTTTACGCGTACGGCATACTTATTCTCTTCAACTGATAACATTTACAAAAGTACTGAAACGTTATTGAATTTTGTACAGGAGCCATACTTTACAGAAGCGACTGTCAACAAAGAAAAAGGAATTATTGGGCAAGAAATTACTATGTATGATGATCAACCAGATTGGCGTTTATATTTTGGTACGATTGAAAATATGTATCATCATCACCCCGTAAAAATTGATATTGCTGGGACAATTGAATCGATTGATGGCATTACGGCGGATCATTTATATACGTGCTACAATACGTTTTATCACCCATCTAATATGCTATTATTTGTGATTGGTGCGGTTGACCCAGAGGAAATGATGACTTTTATCCGTGAAAATCAGGGTAAAAAAGAGTTTTCTGAGCCTGCATCCATTGAACGTTTCTTTGAGGAAGAACCAACTGAGGTAGCGATTAGCGAACGAACATTAAACATGGATGTACAAAAGCCTAAGGTTTATGTTGGATTGAAGGCAAAAGAAACCAATTTGTCAGGTCGAGAAATGTTAAAGCATGAGCTATCTGTTCAAATTGCGCTGGAACTTATTTTTGGACGTACATCTAATTTTTATGAACGTGTTTACGAAGAAGGTTTAATTGATGAAACATATGCGTTTGATTTTACATTAGAAAATGGTTTTGGATTTGCAATGATTGGTTCTGATTCTTCAGAGCCTGATAAATTAACATCGGCAATTAAAGAAGAATTGGCCAAATTTGAAGGGAATTCACAATTTGAAAGTGCTGATCTTGAACGTATTAAACGCAAAAAAATTGGTTTCTTCTTACGTGCTTTGAATTCTATAGAATTTATCGCTAACCAATTTACTCGTTATTCCTTTAATGACATGAATTTATTTGATGTTGTACCAGTTCTTGAGGAATTAACAATTGATGATTTGTACAAAGCGTTTGTCTCAGTTCAGGGTGAATCTCAACAAACCGTGTTTAAAATTTTACCAAGTAAGCAGGATGCCTAGTGAAAAAGTTTGCTCTTGTACTAGGTGCTTCAGGTGAAATTGGTCACGCTATTTGTCATAGCTTGGCTGAAGAAGGCTGGTCTATCTATTTACACTATTCAACTAATAAAAATGCTGCAGAAACTTTATGCGATACACTTACTAAAACTTTCCCTGCACAAGAATTTATGCTTGTACAGGGGGATTTTTCAATTGTAACAGGAGCAGAAATGGTAGCCGCACAGATTTTTAATGTGCAGGCTATTATTTTCGCAAATGGACAAGCGCATTATTCGCTGCTAGAGGATACAACAGTGGAAGATATGGACGCATTATGGAGAGTCCATGTTCAAAATCCGATGAGGCTGACAGCTTTACTATCTGAAAAGCTTCGTCAGCATGATGTCAGCTATGTATTATTTATCGGCTCTATATGGGGAGAAGCTGGATCTGCTGGGGAGGCGCTGTACGCAACTGTAAAAGGAGCACAACATGCATTTGTTAAATCCTACGCAAAGGAAGCAGCATTATCTCGTATTCGAGTAAATGCCATTGCTCCGGGCTTCATTAATACATCGATGAACAGTCATTTAAGCAAAGAGGAGCTTAATTATATTTTGGAGGATATTCCTCTAGGCTCAATTGGACAAACAATAGACGTGGCTGAGATGGTTCGTTTTTATTTGTCTGGGAAAGCCGATTACGTGACAGGACAAATCATTCGATTAAATGGTGGTTGGTACATATAATCTTCTTTTTTACACATACTACATGTGTAAAGGAGGAGAAACATATGACCATTTTAGAAAACTGGCAAAAATGGACATCGTTTTTAGGACAAAACGTTATGCAAGCTGAATCAAGTGGCATGCCTAAGAAAATGATTCAAGCAGCTGCTGTCCAAATTGGTGAATATTTAGCTTCAAATGTAGATCCTAAAAACGAGCAAGAGCGAGTGCTGTCGGATTTATGGGGCGTTGCCTCTGAAGATGAAAAGCATGCATTGGCGAATTGTGTCGTTAAGCTTGTCCAAAATAAGCATGTGCAATAAAAAAAGAGGAGAGCTTATCTCCTCTTTTTTCTATATAAAAAATTTATTTTTTGTGAAAACGGGAACGTATGTAAGCCTTATTTCTATGCATTCAAAAAAAATAGTAAGTTTTTAAAAATAACGCCGCAATTCCATGTATTCTAACTTTCCATTACATAAAAAATCAGCTATGATGGAACTTATAAAGGATTTTTTACGTTAACTAATAGGAAGGGAACGAGTGTGTTGAGCGATTGGTACTTTGAATATGAGATTCAGGTGAATCGCCCTGGATTATTAGGAGATATTGCTTCACTTTTAGGGATGCTTCGTGTCAATATTATTTCAATCAATGGTGTCGATGAGGATCGGCGTGGTATGTTAGTGCATACAGACAACGATGAGGCAATTGAACGTTTTCGTACAATTGTTTCGACAATGGAACATATTAACGTAACCAAATTTCGACAACCAAAACTTCGAGACCGCTTAGCTATTAGACACGGTCGTTATATTCCAAGAGATGCAGACGAAAAAAACACTTTCCACTTCGTAAGAGATGAACTTGGTATTTTAGTCGATTTTATGGCCGAACTCTTTAAAAAAGAGGGACATAAGCTGATTGGTATCCGTGGCATGCCACGTGTTGGTAAAACGGAGTCTATAGTAGCAGCAAGTGTTTGTGCCAATAAAAAGTGGATTTTTCTATCATCCACGATGATAAAACAAACGGTTCGTAATAAATTAGTGGGGGATGAATTTAGTCGTAATAATATCTTTATTTTAGATGGTATTGTGACTCGTCGTTCATCTGATGAGCGACATCTACAATTAGTGCGTGAAATGATGAATATGCCATGCATCAAGGTTGTAGAGCATCCAGATATGTTTGTTCAGCATTCCGAATATAAAATAGAGGATTTTGATTATATTATTGAATTACGTCATCACACAGATGAAGAAATTACTTATGAAATAATGGAAAAAAATCATATGTCCGAATCCGATTCATTTGGTGGATTTAATTTTTAATTTGATGTTAAAGTAGGTGTTATTAGTGGCAGAATTAGGGACTCGACTGAAAGAGGCGAGACTGTCTAAAGGCTACAGCTTAGACGATTTACAAGAAATAACGAAAATTCAAAAGCGTTATTTAGTAGGAATTGAAGAGGGCAATTATTCCATTATGCCTGGCTCGTTTTATGTACGAGCTTTTATTAAACAATATGCAGATGCGGTTGGTTTAAATGCAGAAGAAATATTAGAGACTTATAAAAATGAACTGCCAAGTACTCCAAATGATCAAGTTAGTCAATCTATCACGAATAGTCCAAGCAGAAGAAAGGTCACGAAAGGCCCTTCCAATAAAATGATGGAGGCAATGCCGAAAATCATTGTTGCGTTATTTATTGTCGTAATCATTGTAGCAATATGGGTGCTATGGCAATCTAAAAACAGTCCAGGGACAAGCGAAGGCAACACAACGTCTCCTGAAATTGAATACGATACGAATGTTAAGCCTATTGATAGTGCGAAAGATAAGAAAGAAAAAGAAGAAAAAGATGCTCTGAAAAATGACCAAAAAGATACAGATTCTAAAGAAGAAACACCAACTGATGAAGATCAAACTGATCAAACTGAAGAGATCAAGCAAACCATTTCCGCGGGTACTGTTGAAGCAGATGGAGAAACAACTTCATACACGTTAACAGGTACAGATACACTGAAACTGAAAATTGAGGTTTCAGGTCCTACATTTGTTGGTATTCGTAATCAACAGCAACAAGAATTATTAACGGATACTCGTGTTTATAATGCTGGTGAAGTGGTAGAATTTGACGCGACGACTCAAAATTATGTTCGTATCCGTCTTGGTAATTCTACGCAAGCTAAAATCTATATTAATGACGAGCTTCTCACATATGCACAGCAAGTTGTAACTCAAAATATCGTCATCAATTTCAATAAAGAACAGTAGTCATCATGTGATGGCTACTTTCTTTCATCATGAAAGGTGTTAGAAAAATGAACATACCAAATAAAATTACCATCTCACGAATCTTGCTTATTCCATTTTTTGTCATTGTTATGATGTTTGATTTTGGCTGGGGAACATTGACTCTATTTGGGGCAGAGATGCCAATCCATCATTTTATAGGTGCACTTATTTTTATTTTAGCTTCGACAACTGATTGGGTAGATGGTTATTATGCACGTAAGTATAATCTTGTGACTACATTTGGGAAATTTTTAGATCCCTTAGCTGATAAATTACTTGTATCAGCAGCGTTTATTTTAATGGTAGAGCTTGATATGGCACCAGCCTGGGTGATTATTATTATTATTAGCCGTGAATTCGCTGTTACGGGTTTACGCCTTATTTTGGCAGGTGGAGGAGAGGTCGTAGCGGCCAATCAGCTTGGCAAAATCAAGACTTGGGCACAAATAGTAGCAATCGCTGCTGCGCTTTTACACAACACAATTTTCGAACTCATTGGTATTCCTTTTGATATGATAATGCTATATGTAGCATTGTTCTTTACGCTATGGTCTGGGTGGGACTACTTCTACCTTAATCGACGTGTTTTACTTGAGTCTAAATAAGAAAGGTCTTGTGAATCATGAATGCTGAAATTCTAGCGGTGGGCTCAGAGCTATTATTAGGTCAAATTACGAATACAAATGCGAGATTTATCTCGAACCAGTTATCCGAGCTAGGCATTAATGTTTTTTACCATACAGTAGTTGGTGATAATGCAAAACGTTTAGAACAAGCTATTGAAGTGGCAGAATCTCGTGCAGATTTAATTATATTTTCGGGAGGACTAGGACCTACGAAAGATGATTTAACAAAAGAAACGATTGCTCGCCATCTCGGTGTTTCTCTTGAGTTTGATGAGGTAGCATTAACTTATATTGAGCAGTTTTTTGCCAAGCGAGGACGTCCTATGACGGAGAATAACCGGAAACAGGCTTTAATTCTAGCTGGAAGCGAAATACTAGCCAATCACCATGGAATGGCGCCTGGTATGATTTTCAACAATAATAATCATACGTATATCTTACTTCCAGGGCCACCAAAAGAGCTTGAGCCTATGTTTCAATTTGAGGCGAAGCCTAAACTTGCCGCGATGCTTAATGATGGAGGGATTATTGCCTCACATGTGATGCGTTTTTATGGCATTGGTGAAGCCGAACTTGAAGTTCAGGTACAGGATATTTTAGATGCTCAAACAAATCCAACCGTCGCTCCACTTGCGTCGGATGGTGAGGTAACATTGCGCGTAACAGCAAAGGCAGAAACAGAACAGCAAGCCCAGCAACTTATTGCAGCCAAAGTGGCTGAGATACAAGCCCTTGTTGGTGACTATCAGTATGGTATGGATGATGATTCACTTGCTTCAAAGACAGTTGAAATGCTCTTAGATAATCATCTTACTATTTCTGCTGCGGAAAGTTTAACAGCAGGATTGTTTCAATCGGAGCTTGCAGAAATTCCAGGGGTAGGGGACGCACTCATTGGAGGTGTTGTGACCTATGCGGCAGAAGCAAAAGTAAAGCATCTTGGTATTTCACAAGAATTAATAGATACGCACGGCGTTGTTAGTGGTGAATGTGCTGCTGCAATGGCAAGTGCAGTTCGGAAACAATTTGGTACAAACATTGGAATTGGGCTAACAGGGGAAGCAGGGCCTACAGCACATGACCATCAGCCAGTAGGAACGGTTTGGATTGGTATTGCCATCAATGATGAGGAGCCACTTACATACTTACTTCATTTATCTGGTATGCGAAATACAAATCGACTTCGTGCAGTGAAATTTACATGCCATTATTTAATGCAGCTTTTAGAAGAACGCGGTTATACAAAACGATATTAACATAGAGTGAAAATAGGAATTTGGGTAGAGAAAAACTATCCAAATTTTTATTTTGTATAAAAATCGAATAAATGTTCGCTTTTTTCTTGCGTGTTTTCTCAAAAACAAGTATAGTAGAGATAGACAAACACAGTGAACAGTTTTCGAAGGAGGAAAATGAATGAGTGATCGTAAAGCAGCCTTAGAACAGGCTTTAAAACAAATTGAAAAGAATTTTGGTAAAGGTTCAATTATGAAACTCGGTGAAAAAACCGATTTAGAAATTGCCACATCGTCAAGTGGATCACTAGCACTTGACGCTGCATTAGGCGTAGGTGGTTATCCACGTGGACGTATTATTGAAGTGTATGGTCCTGAATCGTCAGGTAAAACAACAGTTGCTTTACATGCTATTGCTGAAGTACAAGCAAAAGGTGGACAAGCAGCATTTATTGATGCAGAACATGCATTAGACCCTATCTATGCTCAAAAATTAGGTGTCAATATTGATGAGCTATTATTATCACAACCAGATACAGGGGAGCAAGCACTTGAAATTGCAGAAGCACTAGTTCGTAGTGGTGCAATTGATATTATTGTTATTGACTCCGTTGCTGCTCTAGTGCCAAAAGCTGAAATTGAAGGAGATATGGGGGATTCTCATGTCGGCTTACAAGCCCGCTTAATGTCACAGGCATTACGTAAACTTTCAGGTTCTATTAACAAATCAAAAACGATTGCTATTTTCATTAACCAAATTCGCGAAAAGATTGGGGTAATGTTCGGAAACCCTGAAACAACACCAGGTGGACGTGCCCTTAAATTCTACAGCTCTGTACGTTTAGAAGTTCGCCGTGCAGAAGCTATTAAGCAAGGTAATGATATTGTTGGTAACCGTACGAAAATTAAAATTGTCAAAAATAAAGTAGCGCCGCCATTCCGTACAGCTGAAGTTGATATTATGTATGGAGAAGGTATTTCTAAAGAAGGCGAAACAGTTGATTTAGGTGTAGAATTAGACATCGTGCAAAAAAGTGGTTCTTGGTATGCCTACGGTGATGAGCGTCTAGGTCAAGGGCGAGAAAATGCAAAACAGTATTTAAAAGAAAACCCTGCTGTTTTGGAAGATATCTCGAACAAAATTCGATCCTCTTATGGTATTGCAGCTTCTTCCTATACAATTGCTGCGCATGAAGAAGACGAGATGGATGAAGAATTAATGTCACTTCTTGATGAAGAATAATCAAACGATTGCATTGTTCCCAATTTATTAAGGGAACAATGCTTTTTTTGTCTATAATCTAAAATTTTTACACATAATAAGATAGAAGCTATATGCCTCAGAAATTATTTCTTATGTACTGGGTGGACGTAAAAGGTATAAAAGGTAAATTTTTTTCTAGTGTAAAAGTTATAGGAAAAAAATTCACTGAATGGATAGGACTTACTTTTTTTCTGTTTAGAGGGCGAACAGGTGCCCGACTATCCTTGACAGAGCTGATGGCTAGCTATACAATTAAATATGTATAATTTCTGAATTATGACTTTAAATAGGCAGTACATTTTATCTTCATTTAGCAAAAGTTTTATAGTTAAATATCCTTTTCGAAGGATGTCAAAACGCCTACTGAATGCAGATAATACCTTTGGTCAATTAAACGGATTTTGTTTTAAAGGCTAACAAAATCTTGTACAATTTGCCAAGGGACATAGATGTATGCGCCGACTGAAACTGTAATACCCAAATAGCAAGAGGAGGTGTTCATATGGATGGAATTACTATCATCTCCGCTTTGCTTGGACTCATCGTTGGTGCCGCTGTTAGCTATATCTACATGAAAAAAGTGAATGACTCAAAAATCACTGGTGCTAAACATGTCGCTGAAACAATCGTTGAAGAAGGAAAACGAGAAGCGGAGGCATTAAAGAAAGAAGCACTACTTGAAGCCAAAGATGAAACTCACAAATTTCGTACTGAAGCCGAAAATGACATTCGTGAACGTCGTTTAGAACTTCAAAAACAAGAGAACCGTTTATTGCAAAGAGAAGAGAATCTTGATCGCAAGGATGATACTCTAAATAAGAGAGAAGCAAGCTTAGAGCGTAAAGAACAAGCTCTAGCTGAAAGACAACAGCATATTGAACAGATGGAGAGCAAAGTGGACGAGCTCGTTGCATCACAAAAAACAGAACTAGAACGTATTTCTGCTTTAACTAGAGAAGAAGCAAAATCAATTATCTTAAATGAAGTAGAAAAAGAGCTAGCAACTGATATTGCTGTGATGACGAAGGAAGCTGAGACACGTGCAAAAGAAGACTCAGATAAAAAGGCACGTGAAATCTTATCATTGGCACTACAACGATTTGCTGCAGACCATGTAGCTGAAACAACAGTATCTGTTGTAAACTTGCCAAATGATGAAATGAAAGGTCGCATCATTGGTCGTGAAGGCCGTAATATTCGTACGTTGGAAACGTTAACAGGCATTGATTTAATTATTGATGATACTCCAGAAGCGGTTATTTTATCAGGCTTTGATCCAATCCGTCGTGAAACGGCTCGACTTGCACTTGAAAAACTTGTACAGGATGGTCGCATTCACCCAGCTCGTATTGAAGAAATGGTGGAAAAATCTCGTCGTGAAGTGGATGAACAAATCCGCGAAACTGGTGAGCAAACTACATTTGAAATTGGCATTCATAACTTACATCCAGATTTAATGAAAATTTTAGGCCGCATGAAATATCGTACAAGCTATGGACAAAATGTTCTCAAACATTCAATTGAAGTCGCGCATTTGGCAGGTTTACTGGCAGCTGAATTAGGTGAAGATGTGGCGTTAGCTCGTCGCGCAGGCTTATTACATGATATTGGTAAAGCCATTGACCATGAGGTAGAAGGTAGCCATGTTGAGATTGGCGTGGAATTAGCAACAAAATACAAGGAACACCCAGTCGTTATTAATAGTATTGCTTCGCATCATGGTGATACAGAAGCAACATCTGTTATCGCGGTATTAGTTGCGGCAGCTGACGCATTGTCAGCAGCTCGTCCAGGTGCACGAAGTGAAACACTTGAAAACTATATCCGCAGACTTGAAAAATTAGAGGAAATTTCAGAAAGCTATGATGGCGTAGAGAAATCTTATGCAATTCAAGCGGGACGTGAAATCCGAATAATCGTACAACCTGAAAAAATTGATGATTTAGCTTCTCATCGTCTTGCACGTGATATTCGCAAGCGTATTGAGGAAGAATTAGATTATCCAGGTCATATTAAAGTAACAGTCATTCGCGAAACTCGTGCTGTAGAGTACGCGAAATAATATTGAAAGTTAGAGGTTTCTCTAGATTCATATCTAGAGAGCCTCTTTTTTAATTTAGCCAGAGTCATGTTTGAGGAGCATCCATCATAAAAAAGAAAAAGGCTAGATTTTCTGCAGATGGATTAAAGAAGAAAGATGTGATCAAAATGATAGATCTTCATGCCCATATATTATTTGATGTGGATGATGGACCTAAAGAAGAAACGGATTCCTTAAACATGTTGAGGCAAGCTGCACGGGAGGGGATCACAGATATAGTCTGTACCTCACATGCTATGCATCCACATTATCATGTCCCATATCGCAAGGTAGAAGCGCTAGTCCATTATTTACAACAGTTACTGCTGCAACAAAAAATCCCAATCACCCTCCACACAGGACATGAAGTTCGTTTACATGATGAGCTTTTGGCTCATCTTCAGCAAAAGCAACTTCATACATTAGCTCACACCCACTACATTCTATTAGAGCTTCCTTCAACTACAATCCCTGCTTATACGAAAGAGATAATTAGACGTTTAAAATGTGCTGGATATATACCGATTTTGGCACATCCTGAACGAAACCTTGCTATTAGAGAAAATCCGAAAAGACTTGATGACCTCATCCATGAAGGCGCATTTACACAAATAACGACAGGTAGTTTAACAGGCTTATTTGGTAAGGAGGTGCAGCGACTATCATTGGCTTTAGTAAGAGCAAATTACATTCATATGATTGGCTCTGACGCCCATAATGTAAGCACAAGAACGTTTTGCTTCCAAGCGGCACTTCAATATCTAGAGAAAAAGAATGAAATAGAGATGGTTGAGCGACTCCTCATGAATAATGCAAATGTTTTAGCTAACAAGCCTATCATGCGATTTGAACTTGAGGATATTGTTGTGAAGAAGCGGTGGCTTTTATTTTGATAACGTATGTAGAATTGAGTGTGAGAATAATATGAAACTATTCATCACATTAATGTTTAGCGCTCTTATTTTAATGAGCCTTATGCAGCCCGTCGATGGCATTTACCATAAATTATCTTTAGTTCTCAGCCTTTTTATAATTAGTATCTCTATACTTTGTCATAAAAAAATTATTATTCAAAATGTACAAGCTAGTATTTTTTTTAGTATGTATACGTTCTTTTGTATCATTGCAGCAGGGGTAAACCAAGATATGAATTTATTGAAAAATAGTCTTCAATTATATTGCATGTTTTTAGCAGTTTCTATTTTCTTTAATGACCTTGTGAAAGAGCATGTCATGGATATTGTTGTGAATAGTGTTTTAATAGCCTATGTCCCATTTATATTTGTATGTTTCCAACAAGCGCGCTATATGTTTGGAGGGTTTGCAGGTGTATTTGAGAATCCCAATACCATGGGGTTTTCTATGATGGGGTTAGTGGTTGTTGTACTTATAAGACTCTATCAGCTAGCCGTGAAAATATTACATGAACGACAACAGCCGAAATTAATTTTATTATTTGTTTTTTATACGACGATATATTTAATTTGTATGTATATCATACTGCTTTCGAATGCACGTACTTCATTGTTCACGGCTGCACTAGTGACGATTGTAGTAATTGTTTCTAGTATCAAAAGCTTGAATAAAGCCTTCCTGCCATTCCTAAAGTTTAGTGCTCTTTTTGCAGGTACTGTTCTAGTTGTATTAATAGCTTTCTTGAAAATGAATAGGATGCAAGATGCTGTACAAAGTATTTTATTAAAAATGGAAAAAAAGTCTACGAATATGACAGATGGCCGCCTTGAAATTTGGCAATATGTTTTTGAGCATGTTCAATTTTGGGGGCATGGTGTGGAATCATTATGGACTATAGGTGTATCTCATGCTCACAATACATTTATGAATATTTTACAGGAAGCGGGTCTACTGGCATTGATTAGCTATTGCTGTTTTTTGCTAGCCATTGCTAAAGGCTATCGCCGAATGAATGCCCAGCTTACCGTTTTGATGACGTTAATTATAGTTGCAATGTTAGGGGTTTCTACATTTGAAATTCTTTATTTTAACGTGCTCCATATTCTTGTGTTTGTTGTAAGTGGTAGCTTGAGAGATACGGACAAAAAGACGACATTGACCGAATAAGCGATAGGCTTGTTTAATATACTTTATTAGCATTGCAGCTATCTGCCTACATTAGGAGGGATCCATTTTGTGAATGAAGAAATGACAATTCAAAGTCTAGTAAAAGTATGGCAAAAACGCTGGTTCTTCATCCTAATACTGATGATACTGTCCATTGGCATTGCTGTTTTCATTAATTATTTTCTTCAAACACCTATTTATGAAGCGGAAACTCAATTATTGGTCAATCAAAAAAGCTATGAGAATCAGCAACTAATAGGAGCGCAGAATGTTGATACGGACCTTCGTTTAATTAATACGTACAATGTTATTATCAAAAGTCCTGTTATTTTAACAAAGGTAATTGATGTCCTAGCACTAGAAACATCTCCCGAAACATTAATGAAGCAAATAGAGGTTTCAAGCGCCAATAATTCACAAGTGGTTAATATTCGTGTACAGGATGAAGATGAAGCAAGGGCTGTGAAGATTGCCAATACGATAGCTGAGATTTTTAAAGAGGAAATTCCTATTTTAATGCATGTGGACAATATTAATATTCTCTTTGTTGCCCAATCCAGTGAACATCCAGTACCGGTGAAACCCAATAAATTGCTGAACCTCCTAATAGCGACTATTGGTGGTTTCAGCTTGGCACTCGTGCTCGCTTATTTTTTAGAAACGCTTGATAGGACGATTAAAACAGAGCAGGATATCGAGGAAATATTATCATTACCTGTGATTGGAGTTGTCAGTAATATTGAATTACTCAATAGTAAAAAATCAAGAGCCGGGGGGTCCTCCTAATGCTGTTCAAAAGAAAAACAAAAAAAATCCCAATGGCTCGCAAGCTGGTAACAGTTTCCGATATGATGTCAATTCCTTCTGAGCAATATCGCACCATTCGGGCGAATATTAAATTTTCGCAACCCAATCAAGATGTTAAAACTATTCTAGTCACCTCCTCTATCGCAGGTGAAGGAAAATCGACCAATGCGGCTAATATCGGTGTTGTGTTTTCACAGGAGGGAAAACGTGTCCTCATTATTGATGCTGATATGCGTAAGCCCACGCTCCATCATACATTTTATCTTGATAATGTTTTTGGCTTATCATCTGTATTATCACGTCAAGCGACCTTACAAGAGGTGATTCAAGCAACCTTTGTAGATGGTGTGGAAATCATTTCGAGTGGCGCTATCCCCCCTAATCCAACAGAATTATTAGCCTCTGAAACTATGACTTTATTGTTGCACGAAGTGAAAGAACGCTACGATATTGTGATGATTGATGCACCACCATTACTTTTTTTATCGGATGCACAAATTTTATCTAATAAATGTGATGGTACTCTTTTAGTTGTTAATACGGGCACAGTAGGAAAAGCAGCTGTTGTAAAATCAAAATCCATCTTAACGATTGCTAAAGCCAATATATTAGGTGTCATCTTGAATAATTATAAAATGAAGGGCAGCACGTACGAGCAATATTATGGAAAAGAATAAAAGGTGGAGAATGACATTGAAAAGGGTTTTGCATATTATCCCCACTACTGATTATGGCGGTATAACGACCATGATTGTAGATACTTGGATGAATGTTAATAAATTTTCATACCATTTTGATTTTGTGTCATTTAATAAGGGGACTTATCATGAAATTCTCTTACAGCAAGGTTCGAAAATATTTTACGAAACGTATATTACCGAGCAAGGTCCACTTTCTTATATGCGGAATATTTATAGGATTATAAAACAATATCAATATGATGCCGTTCATGATCATACAGGCTACCGAGCAGTTTTTACCATGCTAGCAGCTCGTTTAGCAGGTGTATCATGTCGTGTATTACATAGCCATACGAATGTTGCTGAAGAATGGAACAATAAAGCTCTGTTAGCATTGTTGAAAAGGCTAAGCGTTGGAAATGCCACGAAATTGGTAGCGTGTAGTCAAAAAGCGGGTGAATTTTGCTTTCATAAAAGACCCTACGAGGTTATTGCCAATCCAATTGATATGCAGAAGATAAAGCGTTTATCGCCAGAAGAGAAAAAGAGTTTAGCAGAAGATTTAGGGATTCAAGATGGGGATTTAGTAATTGGGCATATTGGTCGCTTTGTACCTGTGAAAAATCATTCCTTTTTAATTGAGCTTGCTGTTAAATTAAAGCAACAAAACATTCCATTTAAATTGCTTTTGATAGGAGATGGCCCCTTAGAGCAGGAAATTCGCCTTCTCGTCAAGGAACAAAAAGTAGAGGATTATGTTCAATTTTTGGGACCACGGGCAGATAGTATTAAGCTCCTTCAACTCATGGATAAGTTTATTTTACCGTCTTATTTCGAGGGCTTTGGCATTGTATTATTAGAAGCTCAAATTTGTGGTACACCAGCCATCGTTTCTTCCACACTGCCAAAAGAGGTAGATCTTAATGTGGGATTACTACAGTATTTAGAGCTACAGGGAGATATTAATAGTTGGCTGCAAGCTATTATAAAAATGAATGTAAAACCAAATCCGCAAATTATTAGGAAGAGTCTTAAAAATAAAGGTCTTGATGCAGAAGAAATAGCAATTAGATTATGTGCGCTTTACACATAGCTAGTAAACTAATTCAAAGGATGAGACTATCCAAAAAAAAATTAAAATTACTCATATCATCACTACCACAGGTCTTGGCGGAGCAGAAGCAATGCTTTACCGTCTTTTACAAAACGTGGATAGGGACATGTATGAGATAGAGGTTATTTGTCTAACAGAGATAGGAACTTATGGTAAGTATATTGAACAACAATTAAACATCAAAGTAACAATATGTGATATGCGACGCAGTATGGGAATTGCCTTTGTTCGTTGTTATCAACGATGTCGAGAGAGTGATATTATTCAAACTTGGATGTATCATGCTAATCTTCTTGGATACATTCTTTCAAAATTACTCAAAAAGAAATTAATTTGGGGTATTCACCATAGTAATTTAAATAAAGATGACAATAAACGAAGGACAATTTTTATTGCGAAGCTTTGTGCAAAATTATCTAAACATGTGGACGCTATTATTTCTTGTGGTCCAAAGGTGAAAGAAATCCATGAAGCTATTGGGTACAAGAATAAGCAGCACCGAATTATTGTAAATGGTGTAAATACAGATTTTTATAAGCCTAGTAAGAAGCGTCAATATTATTTGGAGCGATTCAACATAGTGAACCAACCTATTTTATTGCATGTAGGTAGATGGGACCCTTTAAAGGATTATGAAAATTTGCTGGCAAGTTTAAAGCAGTTAAAGCAAAAACGACAAGATTTTTATATGTTTTTAGTTGGCTATGAGATAGAAAGCTCTAATGAGGTATTGCGGCAAATGATTGAAAACGCGCAGTTAGAGCAGTTTACATTCCTATTAGGTAGTAGAGACGATATTCCACAATTAATGGCTGCAGCTGATCTATTCATTTTATCATCTTCTGGAGAGGGGCTACCGAATGTGTTGGTAGAGGCACTTGCCAGTGGCACTTGCTGTGTGACTACAAATGTTGGGGATTGTGAATTTTTAGTAGGGAATTATGGAGAGGTTGTACCATCTAAGGATGCGGTCGCTTTATCGAAAGCCATCAATAGGGCATTAAATTACGATTCAAAGACATATGAACAAAAAGCTAATCTTGGTCGTGCACATGTTTTAGCAAACTTTGAAATTAAGCATGTGGCAGAGCAATATCAATCTCTATATCCCGCTATTATTCAAAGAAAAGAATGAAAGCCAATCCTCACTAACAGAAAGGCGTGCACATGAAAGAAATTAAGATTGGAGCCATTCTTTCGTATCTTACAATCGGCTGCACTATGATTTCTTCCCTTCTTTTTACACCCTTGATGATTTCGCTTCTTGGTCAGAAAGAATTTGGATTATATTCTTTAATGATTGTGCTTGTTGGCTATCTTTCTATTTTAGATTTAGGGCTGGGCAATGCGATTGTACGCTATATTGCTAGAAATAGAGCAATTGCGGATAAGGCATTAGAGGCATCATTAAATGGATTTTTTTTGAAGTTATTTATTAGTATTGGCTGTCTTACATTATTGATAGGCTTTTTCCTATTTTCACAGGTAGAGATGATTTTTGGACAAAGCTTATCAGGAGATCAATTAGCCAAAGCCAAAGTAATGGGCTATATAATGACCATTAGTGTAGCGGTGCAATTCCCACTAGGTGTTTTTACTTCCATCTTACAAGCATATGAAAAATTTATTTTTATTAAATTTACAACATTACTACAGGTGATTGTACAGCCTTTGACAATGTTGTTTTTTCTGTTACAGGGAACCGATGCGGTGACGTTAATCTATATTATCGCTGTTTATAATATTCTCTTTTTAGTAATGGATGCCATTTATTGTATGAAGGTCTTATCCATTCGATTTACTTTTACTTTGAAAAACAAAAAGCTGATAAAAGAAATTTTTATCTATTCATTTTTTATTTTCATTACAGTCATCGTTGATAAAATCTATTGGCAAACGGATCAAGTGTTATTAGGCATATTAAAAGGAACTGAGGATGTTGCAATTTATGCAGTGGCTATGCAAATAGTATTAATATTTATGTCACTAGCTTTAGCCATAAGTGGATTATTTCTACCTCGTATTTCTATGCTTGTCACAAAAGAAGAAGGGTTATTAGAAATTAACCAATTATTCATTAAAGTGGGCGCTATTCAGTTTTTAGTAGTGGGATATATGCTCGGTGGATTCTTTCTTTTTGGAAAAGAATTTTTATTACTATGGTTAGGCAAAGATTTTTTGGCCATCTATGCGATTGTTCTTATTATTATGGTGCCATTCAGTATTGATCTCATACAAAATTTAGGTATTAATGTGTTGAAAGCGAAAAATCTTTTTAAATTTAGAACGATTTTATTAATGATTGTGGCGCTGGTCAATATGATTGTATCCATACCAGTTATCTTTTTTTATGGGAAAATTGGCACAGCAATTATTACGGCATGTTCTTTATTTATAGGAAATGTAGTTATTATGAATATTTATTACTATAAAAAAATTGGTTTGGATATTTTGGGTTTTTGGCGGACCATTAGCAGGCTAGTTCTAGCATTTATTTTGGCTATTTGCTGTAGTCAGCTTCTATGGGATTTAACGAAACCTCCCACCATTTGGAGCTCTATCATCCTTTATATTTTTTATTATACAGTTTTGATAGGCGGGAGCCTTTTCTCTATTGGCATGACAAAAGAGCAGAGAAGAAGGTGGATAGAGTCATTACGTAAAGGAGGGGCAAAATTTTGGTCTTAGTGAGTGTGATTGTCCCTGTCTATAATGCCGAGAACTATTTGAACAAATGCCTTACGAGTATTTGTCATCAAAGTTTAAAGGACATAGAAATTATTACGATTAATGATGGTAGCGATGATCAATCATTGTCGGTTTTAAAAAATTTTGCACAGAAGGACACTCGTATAACTGTTTTAGATATTGACAATGGTGGTGTTAGTAAGGCAAGAAATTTAGGCATAGAACAAGCTAATGGACAATATATTACTTTTGTTGATGCGGATGACTGGCTAGAGCTAACTATGCTGGAAGAACTGTATCACGCCTGTAGGCTGACAGGTAGCAATATTGCTAAATGCGATTTATTTTGGCAGGAGGAAGTGGGAAGTAGGCAGCTATATTATCCTTCAAAGACATACTATACTTATAGTGCAACTGTTTGTTTAAATAAATTATTTACAGAAATAGGTGAAAAGCACTTTGGTTTTGCCAGCTGTAAACTATATAAAAAATCCTTTATAGATTTGCATAGGCTAAGATTTGATGAAGCGATGAATTTTGCAGAAGACACGTTGTTTCTATCGAGAGCAGTAATAAAAAATCAATCCATCTGCTACGTCCCAAGACAGCTTTATTACTATAATGTTGACAATCAAAATTCACTTACAAGCAGGGCTATGAGCAATATAAGAAACAATTATGATTTGTTGTATAAAAAGCTTTTTGAGGAATTACAAAATGGAGAAGTTTATGAGGAAGTAAAAAATAGCTTTTTAAATTACCAATTTGAAGGGCTCCTTGTTATTCTCCATCAATGTCCAACTAATCCGCAGGCCATTAAAAGTGCCATTCAATCCTTTTTACTAGCATACCCAGCTGTTTTGAAGGTGAAGCTTATCAACCGTAATCTAAAACAGATTATCTTTTTAAAGCTCATAAAAATGAATTGGCTTACATTATCCTCTACACTCATCTACATAAAGGTGAAAAGAGCCAAAGTGATATAATGGCCAGATTTTTATTTTATTTTGCTTAATCCTCCACCTAGCGTTACAATTAATGATGTTATTCAAGGTACGTAAAGTCTCTAAAGGCAAATTTTTAGAGACGTAATGGAAAGAAAGAGTGGTTGAAAAAATGAAAGTTTTATTTATTGGCGATATTGTTGGTTCAATTGGTCGAGATGCGGTAGAGAAATATTTACCTCGTTTAAAAAAGAAATATAATGTCGATGTTGTCATTGCCAATGGTGAAAATGCTGCGGCAGGTCGAGGAATTACACGTAATATTTATAATGACCTGTTACAAATGGGTGTAGACGTTATTACAATGGGTAATCATACATGGGATAATAAAGATATATTTGATTTTATTGATGATGCTGATTATTTAATACGTCCAGCCAATTTTTCTGAAGAAGCGCCAGGTAAAGGTATGGTGCAAATTTCTAAAAATGGTGTGACAATATCTGTCATTAATTTACATGGTCGTGTATTTTTACCACCACATGAGGATCCATTTGCAATGGCAGAAAAATTGATTGAAGAAGCTCGTCAAACGTCACCGCTTGTATTTGTAGATTTCCATGCGGAGGCAACTAGTGAAAAGATTGCACTTGGCTGGCACTTAGATGGGAAGGCTTCTGCCGTTGTTGGGACACATACACATGTTCAAACAGCAGATGCACGTATCTATCCTAATGGTACAGCTTACATTACGGATGTAGGTATGACAGGTCCGTATGATGAGATTTTAGGGATGACGAAGGAAAGTGTCATTTATAAATTCCAAACAAATATGCCTTCTCGTTTTGAAGTACCGAAAAAAGGGCGTGAGGTATTAAGTGGTTTCTTTGTAGAGATTGATAATCAAACAGGGAAGTCTAAATCCTGTGAACGCATTTATATAAATGAAGATTATCCATTTCAAGGATAAATAAGTCGAAGAATGTTGATTTACAGCACTTTTTCCGAGGAAACAGGATTCTTTGTGAAACTAGTCTATTTCCGTCTTGCGGCGCATAAAATGTGCTACGGACAATAACTTGAGGTCCAAAAAGGGGGACATGAGTTGTTGAGCGTAAACACTATTCGCGAAACGGGGAGGAATAATTGTGGATTCATTAAAAGTATCATCACGCTCTAATCCAAATTCAGTTGCAGGTGCATTAGTCGCGGTAATCAGAGAAAAAGGGCAAGCAGAAATGCAAGCAGTTGGGGCAGGTGCACTTAACCAAGCCGTGAAAGCAGTGGCCATCGCACGCGGATTTGTAGCGCCAAGTGGCACAGATTTAATTTGCGCGCCGGCGTTTGCCGATATTTTAATTGCTGGTGAAGAACGTACAGCCTTGAAGCTGCTAGTGGAAAAACGTATTCGATAAAAAGTAATAAGTAAAATGCCTTGTCACATAATAAGTGACGGGCATTTTTTCGTTTTCCTGTTTACATATGATAGATGTCACTTGAAATAGGTTCGTTATTTTGCTTAGATTTGAAAATTACAACTTTATGAACAGGATTTTCAGTCAAAGGTCTGATTTTCGCCTAAATCGTTGAGAAACAATAGTGCAGAAGGTTTCTTCGTGTTAAACTTATGAAGGAAAAATAATAGTACACATTGGATTTAAGGAGTTGTTGACATGTTACATCAGCTTTCATGGAAAGTCGGTGGGCAACAGGGTGAAGGGATTGAGAGTACAGGTGAGATTTTCTCAATGGCAATGAATCGTCTAGGCTATTTCCTATACGGTTATCGTCACTTCTCTTCTCGAATTAAAGGTGGCCATACGAATAATAAAATTACAGTTCGTCCAACAGAAGTACGTGCAATTGCGGATGATTTAGATATTTTAGTGGCGTTCGATCAGGAAACAATCGATGTCAATTATAAAGAGCTTACAGAAAATGGTGTTATTTTAGCGGATGCCAAATTTGATCCTGTTAAACCAGAAGATTCAAAGGCTCCATTATTTGTTGTACCGTTTACAGAAATAGCAGCAGAGCTTGGCACTTCATTGATGAAAAACATGGTAGCCATCGGTGCAACCGCATCATTGCTAAACCTAGAGGACGCAGTGTTCCAAAATGTTGTCGATGATATTTTTGGGAAAAAGGGCGAAGAGGTCGTTCAAAAAAACATGGAGGCCATTACTCGTGGTCGTCAAATCATGAATGAGCTGTTAGGTGATCGCGTAGGTGCATGGGAGCTTTCTCCAGCAGATGGAAAACGTCGGATGTTTATGATTGGTAATGATGCAGTAGCACTTGGTGCATTAGCAGCTGGGACACGCTTTATGGCAGCCTACCCAATTACACCAGCTTCTGAAATTATGGAGTATCTAATTAAGAAACTACCAAAATTCGGCGGCACAGTCATCCAAACAGAAGATGAGATTGCCGCAGCAACAATGGCGATTGGCGCTAACTTTGGTGGTGTTCGCTCCTTTACAGCATCGGCTGGACCTGGTCTTTCACTGATGATGGAAGCAATTGGTCTTTCAGGTATGACGGAGCAGCCATTAGTGGTCGTGGATACACAACGCGGAGGTCCTTCAACTGGGCTACCAACAAAGCAAGAACAATCAGACTTAATGGCAATGCTATACGGAACACATGGCGAAATTCCTAAAGTAGTTATTGCACCTTCTACAATGGAGGAAGCATTCTTTGACACAATTCAAGCATTTAATATTGCGGAGGAATTGCAATTACCAGTTATATTAATGACTGATTTACAATTATCGTTAGGGAAACAATCTGTAGAACCATTTGATTACAGTAAGATTGAAATTCGTCGTGGTAAAATTGTGATTGATGATCTTGAAGAAGCCGCTGATAAAGCCTATTTCAAACGCTATGAAGATACTGAAGATGGGGTTTCACCTCGGGTATTACCTGGTACATTACATGGTATTCACCACGTTACAGGCGTGGAACATGATGAAACAGGGAAGCCATCTGAAGCAACGGGTAATCGTCAAACTCAAATGGATAAACGCTTCCGTAAGTTAGAGAATTTGAAATTTGATAATCCAGTGTTTGTGAATGCTCCACATGAAGAGGCGGATATTTTATTAGTAGGCTTTAACTCAACAAGGGGCGCTATTGAAGAAGTACAAGAACGACTCAATGCGCAAGGAATGAAAGTTAATCATGCACATGTTCGCTTAATTCATCCATTCCCATCTGCGGAAATGGCACCACTTGTAGCGAAAGCGAAAAAAGTAATCGTTGTGGAAAATAACTATACGGGTCAATTGGCAAACATTATGAAGATGAACATAGGTGGTCACGATAAAATCGCGACAATCACTAAATATAATGGTACACCATTCTTGCCAGGTGAATTAGAAAATCGTGTGAAGGAGTTGACTCGCTAATGGCAACATTTAAGGATTTTCGTAATGCAGTAAAGCCAAACTGGTGCCCAGGCTGTGGAGACTTCTCTGTACAAGCGGCTATTCAACGTGCTGCTGCGAATGTGGGAATTGAACCAAATGAACTTGCAGTAATTTCTGGGATTGGTTGTTCGGGTCGTATTTCAGGATATATTAATTCTTATGGATTTCATGGTATTCATGGTCGTGCACTTCCGATTGCACAAGGGTTAAAAATGGCTAATCGTGATTTACATGTCATCGCTTCTGGTGGTGATGGTGATGGATTTGCGATTGGTATGGGGCACACCATTCATGCAATTCGCCGTAACATCGATATTACGTATATTGTCATGGATAACCAAATTTATGGTTTAACAAAAGGTCAAACATCGCCTCGCTCTGCTGCTGGATTTATTACTAAATCCACACCAGGTGGAGCAATTGAGCCATCGTTAAAACCTTTAGAAGTTGCGTTAACAAGTGGTGCTACATTTGTGGCACAAGGCTTCTCGACTGATATTAAAGAGTTAACAGCTTTAATCGAAGCGGGTATCAATCATAAAGGCTTCTCATTCATCAATGTCTTTTCACCTTGTGTCACATATAACAAAGTGAACACATACGATTGGTTTAAAGAGAACTTAACAAAGCTAGCGGATGTTGAAGGCTATGACCACACTGATCGCGGTATGGCAATGCGTACAGTGATGGAGAACGAGGGCTTAGTAACAGGCGTTATTTATCATGATACAGAAACAACGTCCTATCAAGAAAAAGTACCTGGTTACTCCGAGTTACCATTAACAGATATTGATATCAAAATGAGCGAAAATGAGTTCAATGAATTAGTAAAAGAATTTATGTAAGATGCTAGAATCAAAGCATTTGGACTGGTAATAGTCCAAATGCTTTTTTGGTTGTATGAATGTATTGCTTGTAGAGTTAGAAAACAGCAGTAAAGATACAAAAAATATGTGAAATCATATTCAAGTTGTGAATCTAAAACAAATAGAAGGGGCTGGTAGAGGTAAAAATCTCCCCGAAAATGCTACAATAAAAGAAAAAAAAGAGGCGATGCACGTGAATAACGTCATTGATTTTATTGCAAAGAAAAGGGAACGTGAAGAAAGGCAGCGTGCTCAGAATTTAGAGCGGTATGTGGCAACACACTGTAATTTTCAACAACCTGAAAATATTGACGCGCTAGTAGAGGGCAAACTGATAGAGGTCAAAGATCATTCGTTATTTTTGGGCTTTCTGTCTATTTTAAAGGATGAGCAAATAGAACCCATGACTATTTTTCAGGATGTCTTTACGTTAGAACCCGCTCGTTTTGAAATGTCTTATAATATGAGATGGTGGTCTGTTGTTCAACTAGCGTTTACATTTTTAACAATTTTAAAGGAAAATGAGCCGCATACATATGCAAATTTTTTAGGTCTCTCCAAATAATCTAGGTATGTGTACGTCTCTTCAAACAAACGTGCACATACAGAACTAGATTTCTCCTTATCTCCTTCCTTCCATTTTACAATTCTCCTTCAATTATTATTTACATTCATAGATTTTATAATTTCTCAATAATTTTTACTAAATATTTTAATGACCTCCATACTTGCTTAATGTTTGTTTTATACCATTACGGATGTAAGCAAATAAAAATAAACCAAAACAAATGGAGGGTCCAACACATGGCAATTCAAAAGTTGTGGAAAAAAGGCTTAATTGGTGCATTAGCCATTTCCATGTTGGCAGCTTGTTCAGACAGTTCATCAGGTACAAATGAGGTAAAGGAAGATGTAACGCTTGAAGAAATTACGACAAAAGCAAAGGAAGAGGGGGCTGTCAATTCTGTTGGTATGCCTGATACATGGGCGAACTGGGTGGAGACTTGGGAGGAGCTAGGAACTGAATATAGCATTAAACACAAAGATACAGATATGTCGAGTGCTGAAGAATTAGCAAAGTTTGAAGCAGAGAAAGATGATGCTACAGCAGATATTGGTGATGTAGGGATTGCTTTTGGTCCGATTGCTAAGGACAAGGGCCTCACATTACCATACAAAACTTCTTATTGGGAAGAGATACCTGATTGGGCAAAAGACAATGAAGGCCATTGGATTGTAGGCTATACAGGAACTATTTCATTTTTAACAGATAAAAATAATGTAAAAGATGCTCCGAAATCGTGGGAGGATTTAAAAAATGGCAATTATACAGTCAGTATTGGAGATGCATTAACAGCTAACCAAGCACAGTTTGCCATTTTAGCTGCTGCCATGGCTTTTGGTGGAGATGAGTCCAATATTCAACCCGGGATTGATTTTTTTGCAGAGTTAGCGAAGCAAGGTAGATTACAGGGTGACCCATCTGTCGCAAATTTAGAAAAGGGAGAAATTGATGTCGCTATCTTATGGGATTTTAATGCATTAGGCTATCGTCACCAAATTGATGAGGAACGTTTTGATGTAGTGATACCGAAAGAGGGTTCTGTTACTTCGGGCTATGCAACGATCATTAATAAGTATGCTAAAAACCCACATGCAGCCATGCTAGCACGTGAATATATTTTATCTGATGCAGGTCAAGAAAATTTAGCAAAAGGCTATGCAAGGCCAATTCGAGACAAGGTGGACCTACCACAGGATGTAAAAGATTTATTGTTACCAGCTGATATGTATAACAATGCTCAACCAGTAAACGATCAAAAGAAATGGGAAGATACAACAAAG
The DNA here is from genome assembly GCF_057773605.1 of Lysinibacillus sp. F12. Classification (NCBI taxonomy): domain Bacteria; kingdom Bacillati; phylum Bacillota; class Bacilli; order Caryophanales; family Bacillaceae; genus Lysinibacillus; species Lysinibacillus sp. F12. The sequence goes on along the minus strand of NZ_JBYMLP010000001.1, from coordinate 898,560 downwards.
CAAATTCCACAATTATATCAGGAGCAGGTGTTAATCCATGCAAAATAAGAAAGTAGTTTTAATTGTCGTTGATGCACTACGCTTTGATACTGCTTGTACCCATATGGGATTTTTACACCATTTAGTAGAGCGAAAGGTAGCAGCCCGCTATAAAATTTGTTCGGAGGTTCCTGCGTTATCTAGACCATTATATGAAACCATTTTAACAGGGACACCCCCAATTGTTCATGGTGTCACAAGTAATATGACCGTCCGTTTATCGACTCAAAAAAGTGTCTTTCACGTTGCAAAGGAACACGGATTGTCTACAGCAGCCTCAGCCTATTATTGGGTAAGTGAACTTTATAACAGAGCGCCATTTAACCATATGGCTGACAGAATTCAACTGGATACATCCTTACCAATTGACAATGGATTGTTCTATTTTGAGGATCATTATCCGGATAGTCATGTATTTGCAGATGCAGCCTGGTTAATGGATGAAAAGCAGCCTGATTTCCTTTATATTCATCCGATGAATGTTGATGATGATGGTCATAAATTTACTGCGGATTCCGCACAATATCGCAATCGTGTTTTAGCGATGGATGCCATATTATCATTATTCATTCCAAAATGTATGGCGCAAGGGTATGAGGTCATTGTTACAGCTGATCATGGCATGACGAGTGATGGCAATCATGGGGGAACAACGGATGAGGATCGTTATGTTCCACTGTTTGTAATCGCCGATTCTGTCAAGGCAGGGATAAATGAGGGTGTTGTTTCCCAATTACAAATTGCACCACTATGCTGTCATTTATTGAATATGGAGCCTACTGATGAAATGGTGCCACTTTTACTTGAAGGTGTATATACAGCAAAAGAGGTTTAAATCATAATAGTCGCTCCTGTTAGGCTAGAGCGACTATTATCCCCTTGGGCAGCAGTAATTATAGAAAGAAGTGATTGTGTTGATATCGAAGCGGCAATCCATTGCCTGGCTTTCTCCTTTTCTAGTATTACTATTATTATTTTTCCTTGTCCCTTTATTGTATATGCTCATAACTAGCTTTCAAAATAGTGATGGCTTCACGCTAACGCAATACAAGGCTGTCTTTACGAACGGCTATATTTTACAAGGTTTTAAAAATAGTATTACCTTATCCATCATTTCAGCTATTATCGCGTTAATGGTTACATTGTTCGCGGTCTATGCGATGATGAAGTTTTCTGAGCCAGTGAGAGAGAAAATTTTAATACTAACAAATTTAACATCTAATTTTTCGGGTATTCCGTTAGCTTTTGCCTTTATCGTGTTACTTGGCAACAGTGGTTTATTTACACTGTTATTTGAAAAATGGGATATCGATGCATTGTCATCATTTTCACTTTATAGTTGGGGTGGCCTTTTATTAATTTATATTTACTTTCAGCTTCCACTATCGCTTATGCTGTTATATCCGATTTATGATGGAATCCAGCAGCAGTGGAAGGAGGCAGCTGCACTTTTAGGGGCATCCAGTTGGCAGTTTTGGAGGAAAATTGGTCTACCCGTGATGCTTCCAGGGATTGTCGGAACTTTTAGTGTATTATTTGCTAATGCTATGGGTGCGTATGCCTCAGCCTATGCATTGACTAGCAGTAATTACAATTTAGTGGCGATTCGTATTGGCTCATTAATTAAAGGTGATATCTTTGCCCAACCAGAGCTAGCAAGTGCAATTGCGGTCATTTTAGCCGTATCGATGGTAACGGCGATGTTAATTAGTGAGTGGAGCATCTCAAACACAAGGAGGAAGCTTAAATGAAAAAGCGAGGCTTGGCTGATTTATTTTTCCTCCTGTTAATGGGGTATCTTATATTGCCCGTTCTAGCAACGATGCTCTACGCTTTCGCATCAAAATGGAATTCAACTATATTACCAGAAGGATTTACATTAAAATGGTTTTCCACATTGTTTCAGGATAGTGAATTTATTCAGGCATTTGGACGTTCAGTATTGCTAGCAGGTGGTGCTGTTAGTATCGCACTCCTCGTTATTGTGCCAGCCATCTTCGTTATTGTCTTGTACTTTCCAACGTATGAAAAATGGATACAGATGGCCGTTGTCATGGTCTATTCTTTCCCAGGAATCATTTTAGCGGTTGGGCTTATCCGTGTTTATAGTCAAATAGGGATACCGATGATTTTCGTTGTTCTAGGGGCCTATGTTGTTGGAATTCTACCTTATATCTATCAGGGCACACGAAATAGTTTGCGAAATATAGATGCAAGGCAGCTTCTTGATGCAGCTCAATTACTTGGGGCATCTAAAAGGCAAGCGTTCACAAAAATTTTACTGCCTACTGTTTATCCAGGCTTATTTGCAGGTGCGCTGTTATCTTTCTCTGTTTTATTTGGTGAATTTGTCTTAATTAATCTTGTTGTTGGCTCTCGCTTTGAAACAGTTCAAATTTATTTAATGAAAAAACTTAGTACTAGTGGACATATCGCTAGTGCAGTAGTTTTCATTTATATCGTGCTGATGGGTTTATTAACATTTGTCATTGCTTTAGTAACGAAACGATCGAAAGGTGCTACAAATCTATGAGTTATCTTGTTATTGAAGGGCTTCATAAAAACTATGGGTCATCAACTGTTTTATCGAATATTAATATGAAAATTGACAAAGGTGAATTTATTACTTTATTAGGGCCAAGTGGCTGTGGAAAGAGTACGATTCTTCGCATTGTCGCAGGCTTGACAGATGCATCGGCAGGGCTTATTTCCATTGAAGACAAAGATATGAATGGTGTACAACCTAAGGATCGCCAAGTAGGGATGGTTTTTCAATCCTATGCACTTTTTCCGAATATGACCGTGCAAGAAAATGTCGCCTTTGGCTTACGTATGCAAAAGGAGAATTCAGTTGATTTAGAAAAACGCGTTCAAGACATGCTGGAGCTTGTTCATTTAAGTGAAAAAGCCCACGCATATCCGAAAGAACTATCGGGAGGTCAACAACAACGTGTTGCACTAGCACGAGCCTTAATTGTTCGACCTAAAGTGTTGTTATTAGACGAGCCACTGAGTGCGCTAGATGCTCAAATACGAAAGAAGCTTCAAACAGATTTACGAGCCATTCAACGGAAGCTCAATATGACGATGATTTTAGTAACGCATGATCAGGAAGAGGCCATGGCTGTTTCAGACAGAATATTTGTAATGAATAATGGCAGTATTGCGCAAAGTGGGACACCAACTGAGATTTATACAAAACCTGATAATGAATTTATTGCTAATTTTATCGGGCATTATAATGTTTTTTCCCGACAGGTATTAGAGCGAATGCTCGGAGAATCTTTACCAGAAACCTACCGTAAATTTGCGATTCGTCCAGAAGCTCTGCATTTCGATAAAAGAAACGGTGATCTGTCTATAACAGGAACAGCGAGACAATCATTAATGAGTGGCAATATCATTCGAACAACATTTGAGGGAGAAACCATATTTACAATGGAGCAACTGCATCAACAGGGTGATTCAATTGAAATGGGAACAACCTATAAGTGTTATGTCGCAAAAGAAGATGTGATTGCATTATCATGACTTACGCAAAACTAGAAAGATTTGAATTTATCTTAAAACAATTAGAGCGGGAAGGGAAAATTATTGTTGCGAATATTGCTGATGCGCTTCAAGTAGCCCCTGAAACAATACGCAGAGACTTTGATGAATTAGAGCAACAGCGATTATTAACAAGAGTGCATGGAGGAGCTATTAAATATACGAACGTGCGGAATGAGCCTGCCTTTTTGCGTAAGCTTCAAATGCAAAAAGAGGCTAAGCGTCAAATTGCTCGCATGGCCGCAAAACGTATTGGTGATGGAGATACGATAGCCATTGATACGGGGACGACAACGGTCCATATTGCAGATTTTCTACTGGCTGTTGACGATATAACAGTTGTTACGAACTCGATTGCAGCAGCTGTCCAGTTCAATTTAGCAATAGAAGAAAGGCGCATGACGGGGAAGGTTATTTTACTAGGAGGTACTGCGAATCCTCGACAATCCTCTGTCGCAGGCGCTATGACTTTGGAAATGTTAGATAATATGAATTTTGACAAAGCATTTATCTCCTGTGGCGGCATTAGTGAGGGTGTCGTGTATGATTATGATTTAGATGAATCTCTTATTTCAAAAAAAATGCAAAAGCATAGTAAGGTTAATTATTTATTAGCGGATGCATCAAAGATTAATGGAAAATCATTTTTCCAAATCTGTCATCTTGAAGAATGTACGGAAATTTTTTGTGAAAGTACTTGTCCATTAGAATGGCAGGCTTATGAAGAAAAATGGACGGTATGTAATGGAGGGAAAAGTTGATGACTATTGATTATCATGTACATTTAGAAGAGGGTCCTTATTCATCGCGCTGGCTAGAGCGTACATCACAGGCGCTTGAGTTCTTTGAATGTGTGGATGCATCTGCACAAGGTTCAAAGGAGCAAATGACCTATCAACTTCAGAGGTTAACAAAGAGGGTTCAAAATGGCTGTTATAGTGAGGAATGGTTAGATTTATATCTTCAGCAAGCAAAGCGGCTTGGATTACGTGAGGTAGGCATTGTTGATCACTTATATCGTTTTAAGGAGACGCGTGCTTATTTCGAGCGCTTTATGAAGTTGGACGATAGTGAGATTGGTCAATTACAGCAATATTGGCTGGATCGTGTCATGACAGAAAATATCGATTCTTTTGTCTCTACCATTCAGCAGGCGAAGGAAAAATGGCACCAAGAAGGAATTGCCTTAAAGCTAGGTATAGAGGCAGATTATTTTATAGGTGGGGAGATGGAACTAACTTCCTTATTAGCAGACCACCCATGGGATTATGTCATCGGTTCAGTCCATTTTGTGGATGGATGGGGCTTTGATAATCCCCAAACAGAACATCTATTTGAACAAATGAATCCGCAAGCATTACAAGAAAATTATGAACGATTCTTTATGACTGTTGAAAACATGATTCAGTCCAAACTATTTGATTTTGTTGCCCATCTTGACAACTTTAAAGTATTTAATTATCAGGTAGAGGATCAGGCTTTTCTGAAAGTTTGGTATGAGCGTATCGCACAAGCTTTAACGTCAACCCAAACTGCCACTGAGATCAATGCCGGCTTGTATTATCGTTATCCTGTAAAAGAAATGTGCCCTGGCCCTCGTTTTTTACAAACCTTACTTGATTATGGGGTTATTTTTACTGTATCCTCAGATGCCCATTTCCCTGATGATTTAGGAAAATATACATTTGCCAATACGGACTTGCTCAAGAGTCATGGGGTTCAATCTCTTGTCTCTTTTGAACAACGCATTAAAAAATTTATAGAAATATAGATACTGGAGAAGGCACTAAAGTTTTATATTAGTGTCTTTTATGGGTGCTACATATGTACAATCTAGTGCGCATACAAATGAATAAATTCATTTTTACTAGAGAGGCGATCGAATTGTCATACCTACAGGAACAACCTTTTTTGCCTATTGTTATACAGTCAGGACAGCATGCCTACGGGGTAGCCCGTTCTTTTTATGAAGCTTATCATATTAAGAGCCTTGTTATTGAGCCAGCTAGAGAGCGAGGGAATTTCCGATCACTTTTCTCCGGTGGTGCACAGGGCATCGCCACTCAAAATAGTGGTATCCTCGAATTTCAATATGTAGAGCATTTAGATGACCCTCACTATTTTGTGCAAGCGCTGCAGATGCTGGCGAAGCAGTTTCAGCATCAACGATTGATTTTATTAGTGTGTGACTGCTTTTACGCAGAGCTAATCATTCAAAATAAAGAGGAGCTAGAAAAATATTTTATTTTACCCTATATCGACCAAGCTTTGCTAAAGAAGGTTCAAACGAAGGAAAAATTTTATCAACTTTGTGACTTATATAAGTTAAAATACCCCCAAACAGTGACTGTAACAAAGGAACAACAGACAAACTGCGTTATACCATTCCACTACCCAATCATTATTAAACCTTCTAATTCTGTGGCGTACTCTAGCTGCTCCTTTCCTGAGAAGAAAAAAATTTATCTTGCCCATAATGACAGTGAGGTGCAAAAGATTGTTCACTGTATTTATCGCTCAAGCTATCAAGATTCCTTAATTTTACAAGAGTTTATCCCCGGTGATGATTCGTTCATTCGTGTGTTAGATGTTTATGTAGGGAGGGATAAAACAGTGAAATTGATGTGTTTAAGCAATAAGCTATTTGAGGACCCCTCTCCGCAAAACAAGGGCATCTCTTTAGCTGTCATGACCGATTATGATGAACAATTGATGGATACAATACGGCATCTGTTGGAGGACATTGGTTATACGGGCTTTGCCAATTTTGATATGAAATATGATCCGCGAGATGGGGAGTACAAGTTATTTGAGCTGAATTTACGAGCCGGTTCTTCCAGCTATTATGTGACAGCGAGCGGCCATAACTACATGCAATATGTAGTGGATGATTATCTATTCCACATCCCGCTTGAACGAACATATGTCCAAACTAAGCATTTGTGGTCACTACTGCCTCCCAGAACCTTATATAAATGTATGGGGAATGAAAAATTAAAAATGGAAGCAAAACGTTTAGTGAAACAAGGTCAATATACAAATGCTTTATTTTATAAAGAGGATATGAGTATGAAGCGTTGGATTAAGCTGAAATTATACGATGGATACTTATATATCAAGCATAGGAAGTATTTTATTAATCGGGACGTTTAGCGCCTAATAGATAATAGAACTTGAAAATGGACGAATCAATCCTTTCAGCTACTTGTAATTAAGTCGAAACCACGACATTTGAAGCGCAAGCCTTGTAGGAAGTATCAACTATTCAGTATAATAGTAAGATGGAAATTCAAGTGCATGGATTTCGTTTGAAAGGAGTTACCTGATTGCGATGAATGAGGAACAACGCTTAGCTAATCAACAGGTCAATCAACCAAAAAAAGAAGACAAGCCTGAAAAGGATTACAGTAAATATTTTGAGAAGGTCTTTACGGCACCTTCCTTAAAAGATGCTAAAAAACGTGGCAAAGAAGATGTGAAATACCATAAGGATTTTAGCATTGACGAACAATTTGCAGGAATGGGTAAAGATCGTACTTTTTACATTCGTACTTATGGCTGCCAAATGAATGAGCATGACACAGAAGTAATGGCTGGTATTTTTATGCAGCTGGGTTACACACCAACTGAAATAATTGAAGAGGCTGACGTGGTCTTGCTGAATACATGTGCCATTCGAGAAAATGCTGAAAACAAAGTATTTGGAGAACTTGGTTTCCTGTTGAAATATAAACGAAAAAACCCAGAGATGCTAATCGGGGTTTGTGGCTGTATGTCGCAAGAGGAATCTGTTGTTAATAAAATTTTAAGAAGCTATCCACATGTCGATATGGTTTTTGGAACGCACAATATTCACCGCCTACCAAACATTCTTAAGGAAGCTTACATGTCGAAAGAGATGGTCGTAGAAGTTTGGTCAAAAGAAGGCGATGTGATTGAAAATCTGCCGAAAAAACGCCTTGGTTCCATTAAAGCATGGGTTAATATTATGTATGGTTGCGATAAATTCTGTACGTATTGTATCGTACCGTATACACGTGGAAAAGAGCGGAGTCGTCGTCCAGAGGAGATCATTGCTGAGGTTCGAGAGCTAGCGGCAGCGGGCTATCAAGAGATCATGTTGCTTGGTCAAAATGTCAACGCTTACGGGAAAGACTTTGAGGATATCGAATATCGTCTTGGTGATTTAATGGATGCTTTAAGAAAAATTGATATTCCAAGAATTCGTTTTACAACGAGTCACCCTCGAGATTTTGATGATCATTTAATCGAAGTACTTGCAAAACGTGGTAATTTAGTAGAGCATATTCATTTACCAGTACAATCTGGCTCTAATGACATTTTAAAAATTATGGCTCGTAAATATACACGTGAGCATTTCCTGACATTAGTAGAAAAAATTAAGGCTGCCATTCCTGAAGTAACATTAACGACAGATATTATTGTTGGCTACCCAAATGAAACAGAGGAACAATTCGAGGAAACGCTTTCCTTATACCGTGAAGTTGGCTTTGAGGCAGCATTTACGTATATATATTCTCCTCGTGAAGGGACACCGGCTGCAAAAATGGTCGATAATGTACCTGAAGAGGTGAAAAAGGAACGACTTCAACGTTTAAATGAAGTTGTGGGTGAGTATTCTCGTAAAGCCTTAGAGCGTTTAAATGGTGAGGTTGTCGAAGTGTTAGTTGAAGGAACAAGTAAACGACGAGATGATGTGCTTGCAGGCTATACACGTAAAAATCGTTTGGTCAATTTTAAAGGACCAGCAGAAGTAATTGGTCAATTAGTAAAGGTTAAAATTATCGAGACTACATCTTATTCACTTACTGGTGAGTTTTTGGAAGTCGTAAAAAATGAAAAGGTGGAAGCGTAAATGACACAAATCTTATACACAAAAGAAGATTTAATTAAAAAATCACATGAAATTGCACATATGATTGCAAATACACCAGAGGTTGAATTTTTCAAAAAAGCAGAAGCTCAAATCAATGAAAATCAACAAGTACGTGAACGAATTGCTAGTCTAAAAAGTTTACAAAAACAGGCTGTTAATTTCCAACACTTAGGGAAAGAAAAAGCGCTTAAAATGATTGAAGATAAAATTGCAAAAATCGAAGAAGAAATTAATGATATCCCAGTTGTTCAACAATTTAAAGAATCACAAGGCGATGTTAATGATTTATTGCAATTAGTATCGAATACAATCGCTAATAATGTAACAAATGAGATTATCCGCTCAACAGGCGGCGATGTGCTACGTGGTGAAACGGGTTCATATGTAGATAATTCTCAACCAGGTAGCTGTTCTTAACAGATTATAGAAGTAAAGCTCGAATGACAGCATTCGAGCTTTTTTATGTTCATTTCTATGGAGGAATGCTCATGCTATAGCAGTCTCTTTCTGAAAGAGTTCTAGAGGAATCATTTAATTCTCTAAAATATATGTTCACCCAATGGGCGCAACCTGCATATGATGGAGTGAAAAGAGTCGAAGGAGGAATTGCGCTGAAACGTTTACGACAAATCGTGACGAAAGCAGTAGTTGCCAAAGGGAAGAAGAGAACGGAAGAGCGTGTAACATTATCACCAACAAATAAACCGACAAGTATTTTAGGATGCTGGGTAATTAACCATACTTGCTCTGCTAAAAGAGTCGGGAAATTTGTAGAAGTAACAGGGAAATTTGATGTCAATGTATGGTATGCCTACAGTAATCATTCGAAGACAGCTGTGTTTTCGGAAACAATTCACTATAAAGACAAAGTGAAGCTTCACTATCGAGAAGGGGAAATTAGTGTTGGTGATGATGTTCGTGTACGGGTAATACAAGAACCAAATTGTATTGAAGCAGTTATTTCTTCATGTGGTACGAAATTTGAAATTGTAGTGGAACGTGAAGTGGTTGTGGAAGTAATGGGTGAAACAACAATTTGTATTAGTGTACATCCGCTAGATTATGAAGAAGACTGGAGCTTTAATGATGAGAGTTCATCATCCTCATCCTCATCTAGCTCGAGCTCAAGCTCATCTTCAAGCTCTGATGGAGAAGGTAGGTATGTATTAGAGTCATCATCGTTTCCTGATGAACGACCAAGATAATTTTAGAAACCATCATTTTTCGATACATGCGAAACGCTAGCATCTTAAAAAAGGTGAATGAAGCGTTTCGCATGTATCTTTTGTTATAATAAAAGTATCTATAGGTAAGAGCGAGGTAAATATTTATATGACAACATATACACCAATGATGCAACAGTATCTGCAGGTTAAGGAAGATTACAAGGATGCCTTTTTATTTTTTAGATTAGGTGACTTTTATGAAATGTTTTTTGAGGATGCCATCAATGCCTCACAAATTTTAGAAATTACATTAACGAGCCGAGATGCAGGGGCAAAAGAGCGAATTCCCATGTGTGGTGTGCCGCATCATTCAGCTAAAAATTATATTGAAACACTTGTGCAAAAAGGCTATAAAGTGGCCATTTGTGAACAAACGGAAGATCCAAAGCAAGCAAAAGGCGTGGTCAAACGTGAAGTGGTTCAACTCATCACACCAGGTACAATTATGGAAGGTAAGACACTTGAAGGGAAATCCAATCATTTTATTGGAGCAGCCGAACAACTGGATGACACAACATTTGGCTATGCATATCTAGATTTATCAACAGGTGAAGCCGTGGCTTCTTCCATTGAAGGCGATGGCAAAGCATTATTAATGCAAATGCAGGCCTATGGTATTCGTGAACTTATTGTAACGGATAGTTTACAGCTATTGTTAGCAGAACATGCTGCAAATGCTGCCATTGTACTGTCAGTGGAAGCCGATGAAATGACGATGGATAAAGCAGCTAGCTATGTAGAAGCTGTTCCGCCAGCCTTACAAATTTCATGCCTTCGATTATTGGCCTATATAGATAAAACACAAATGCGTTCGTTATCACATATTCAAGCATTTACGTTTAATGAAATGAAGCATTATTTACGCATTGATTCTAGCTCAAAGCGGAATTTAGAGCTCATTCAATCCATTCGCGGTGGAGATCAAAAAGGGACACTGTTATGGTTACTCGATGATACCGTCACAGCAATGGGTGGCCGTAAATTAAAACAATGGCTACATCAGCCGCTTGCCACACGCTCAGCTATTGAGTCTAGACTAGCGATTGTGACTGATTTATTGGAAGAATATTTTGTTAGAACAGAGTTACAAACTGCCTTAAAACAGGTATATGATTTAGAGCGTCTAGCTGGTCGAGTTGCTTTTGGCAATGTAGGTGGCCGTGATTTAGCACAATTACGAGATTCGTTGCGCCAAGTGCCAGCTATTCAGCAGCAGCTAATGGGTGCAGGTAAGGAGACCCTCCAACAAATAGGGGTAGCACTCGATACATGTACAGATGTTGAGGAACTTTTAGCAAAAGCCATAACGGACAATCCACCTATTACCATTAAAGAAGGTGATGTGATTCGAGACGGCTATCATGGACGATTAGACGAGCTTCGATATGCCGCCCGTAATGGTAAGGATTGGATCGCTCAGTTGGAGCAAGAGGAGCGACTAAAAACAGGCATTAAAAACTTAAAAATAGGCTATAATCGCATCTTTGGTTATTATATTGAAATTACTAAATCTAATATTCATTTAGCGGATTTAACTCGTTATGAACGTAAACAAACGCTTGCTAATGCGGAGCGCTATATTACACAGGAACTAAAAGAAAAAGAAGCATTGATTTTAAATGCTGAGGAAGAAAGCCTAGCACTAGAGTATCACTTATTTGTAGAAATTCGAGATGCATTAAAGGAATTTATTCCACGTGTACAGGCACTGGCAGCGAGCATAAGTGAGTTAGATGTTTTGCTAAGCTTTGCTAGCATCTCAGAAAAATATCGTTTTACAAAACCACAATTCCATAATGGACGAGCGCTCGAAATCATTGAGGGTCGCCATCCTGTTGTGGAAAAAATGTTAAACAAGCAAATGTATGTACCAAACGATTGTGTGCTAGAGGAGCAGAACAACATGATGCTTATTACGGGACCAAATATGTCTGGTAAAAGTACCTACATGCGTCAGGTAGCATTAATTGTCGTCATGGCACAAATGGGCTGCTATGTACCTGCTGAAAAGGCTAAGCTACCTATCACTGACCAAATTTTCACTCGCATCGGAGCAGCTGATGATTTAGCAGCTGGGCAATCAACATTTATGGTGGAAATGCTTGAGTCTCAACACGCCATTATGCATGCCACAAAAAACAGTTTAATGTTATTTGATGAAATTGGGCGAGGAACCTCTACTTATGATGGGATGAGTTTAGCTCAATCCATGATGGAGTATATTCATGACAAAATCGGTGCCAATACGTTGTTTTCTACGCATTATCATGAATTAACAGCTCTTGAAAAGGATTTGCCACGCTTACAAAATGTCCATGTGGCAGCTACCGAAAAAAATGGCATGGTTGTCTTCCTGCATAAGGTGAAAAAAGGCGCTGCTGATAAATCATACGGTATTCATGTGGCACAATTGGCGCAGCTACCAGAAGAAATTTTGGCAAGAGCTCGTGTGCTATTGGAAAACTTTGAGGCTGGGAACGAAGTAGTGGCTGAAGCACAGAAAATAGCAGAACCGCCACTGCAAATGTCTTTATTTACTGAAGAAGAGCCAATGGCACCAGCTGAGGCAGAGGTACTAAAAAAATTAGAGAAAGTTAATATTTTAGGAACTTCACCGATGCAGGCGATGAATATTTTATATGAGTTACAGCAAGAGTTATTAAACATGAAAAAATAAAGGAGTGATACGTTAGTGGGAAACATACAAATTATGGACGAATGGCTCTCCAATAAAATTGCAGCAGGAGAAGTAGTTGAAAGACCAGCTTCAGTTGTCAAAGAGCTAGTAGAAAATGCTATTGATGCGGGAAGTACGTCCATTGATGTTTTTTTACTAGAAGCGGGTCTCACTTCCATTCAAGTAATTGATAATGGTAGCGGTATGGATGAAGAGGACGCTATTATGTCATTCTCTCGCCATGCAACGAGTAAAATTCATCAAGAACATGATTTATTTCGTATTCGTACATTGGGCTTCCGTGGTGAGGCATTAGCATCTATTGCTTCTGTTTCAAAAATGACTCTAATTACATCGAACGGTGAATCTGGTACACATTTAGAGCTGGAGGGTGGTCATATGTTGACGCATAAGCCCGGCCCTTTACGTAAAGGTACAGATCTGACGGTATCACAATTGTTTTTTAACACACCTGCTCGCTTAAAATATATGAAAACTATTCAAACTGAGCTTGGGCACACAATTGACTTAATGAATCGTCTTGCCCTTAGTAATCCGCAAATTGCTTTTAGATTACTGCATAATGGTCAAATATTGCTCCAAACAAACGGACGAGGAGATGTGCAACAAGTGCTTGCTGCCATTTATGGAGTACATAATGCCAAGAAGATGGTGTCCTTTCAAGGAGAGTCACACGATTATCGTATTTCTGGCTATGTGACCCTACCAGAGGTAACTCGTGCTTCAAAAAATTATATGTCTCTATTCGTCAATGGTCGCTGGGTTAAGCATTATTTAGTACAAAAAGCCATTGTTGATGCCTACCATACGTATTTACCAATTGAACGTTTTCCCATTGTGGTTCTTTATATTGAGGGAGATCCATATTTGACAGATGTCAATGTGCATCCTGCTAAACATCAAATTCGTTTAAGTAAGGAGCCAGAGCTTTTAAAATTAATCGAAGAAACTATTCGTGAGAGAATACGTAGCGTTATTCGTGTACCACAAATGGAGAAAAAAGAAAAAATCGTCAAACCAGCTACAGAGCAATTAAATATTTGGAAGCCTGCACCTAAGATAGATGTGGAGAAAATGAACGCAATTGTAGAGAAGTTATATGATGTGCAAACCATTCGAGAAAACCAACGAGAAACTCCAGTAGAGCCAGAGCCTGTTTCTACTATTGTAAAGGATTATGGGCAGACAACTCCGTCATTAGAGGCTGTAGAAATAGAAGAAATAACTATTACCGAGCAACATGAGGATTTAGTAGATGAAACGGGTAAGGAACCGTTCCCTGAGCTGGAAGTAGTAGGGCAAATCCATGGCACATACATTGTCGCCCAAATGGAGGATGGTTTTTATTTAATTGATCAACATGCTGCACAAGAGCGCATTAAATATGAATTTTTCCGGGAAAAGGTTGGTCAAGTTAATCCACATGAACGTCAGGCATTACTGCTGCCACTAACATTCCACTATGCGGCTGATGAGGCACTTTTATTACGAGAACACAAACAAGAGTTAGAAGCAGTAGGCGTATTTTTAGAGGAATTTGGACAATCTTCCTTTGTAGTACGAGAGCACCCTAGTTGGTTCCCTCAAGGTGAGGAACAGGAAATCATTGAAGATTTAATTGAACAGGTGCTGACGACTAAAAAGGCAGATATTAAAAAATTACGTGAAGCCGCAGCGATTATGATGAGCTGTAAAAAATCTATCAAAGCCAATTATTATTTAACGAAAGAACAAATGGAAATTTTGCTTAGAGATTTACGCAAGGCCGATAATCCATTTACATGTCCACATGGACGTCCAGTGCTAATTCATTTTACATCGTATGAAGTGGAAAAAATGTTCAAACGAGTCATGTAGTGAAGAGGGGGAAAATAATGGGCGAATTTATTTTAGCGATTGATCAAGGCACAACAAGCTCAAGAGCTATCTTATTCAATAAAAAAGGTGAAATTAATCATGTAGCACAAAAGGAGTTTCAGCAAATTTTTCCAAAGGCTGGTTGGGTAGAGCATAATGCCAATGAAATTTGGGGTTCGGTCCTTTCAGTAATTGCAACCGTCTTAACAGAAAGTGGGCATGATGCTAGCGAGGTCCATGCTATTGGAATAACGAATCAGCGAGAAACAACTGTTGTGTGGGATAAACATACAGGACAGCCTATTTACAACGCCATTGTCTGGCAGTCGCGTCAAACGCAGGAAATCGTGAATGACCTGAAAGAACAAGGGCATGAGGAGCTTTTTCAGCAAAAAACGGGATTACGTCTAGATGCTTATTTTTCAGCCACAAAAATTAAATGGATATTAGATCATGTAGAGGGCGCCCGTGAAATGGCTGACAATGGAGATTTATTATTTGGCACGATTGATTCTTGGATTGTTTGGCGATTATCAAAGGGAAAGGCTCATGTTACCGATTATTCAAATGCAGCTCGAACATTACTATACAATATTCATGAATTACAATGGGATGCGGAACTTTGTCAGTTATTAGATATTCCGATGTCGATGCTTCCTGAAGTGAAAAATTCATCAGAAATTTACACTGAGACGGCAGCAAGTATTTTCTTTGGTGAAAACATTCCGATTGCAGGTATTGCTGGTGATCAGCAGGCGGCCCTTTTTGGGCAAACTTGTTTTACAAAAGGCATGGCCAAAAACACTTATGGTACAGGCTGTTTTATGTTATTGAATACAGGAAAACAGGCTGTAAAATCGAAAAATGGGTTATTGACGACAATTGCTTGGGGAATAGATGGTAAAGTTACCTATGCATTAGAGGGAAGTGTTTTCGTAGCAGGCTCAGCGATTCAATGGCTACGAGACGGACTACGTATGATTCGGACAGCAGAGGATTCTGAAACCTATGCTAAAAAAGTAGCCGATACGGATGGCGTCTATGTTGTACCTGCCTTCGTTGGACTAGGTACACCTTATTGGGATACAGATGCTCGTGGTGCCATTTTTGGGCTAACGCGGGGCACTTCTAAAGAACATTTCATCCGTGCGACACTTGAATCATTAGCCTATCAAACGAAGGATGTACTCGATGCTATGGAAGTAGCAGCCGGGGCACCTATTGAAGTACTCCGTGTAGATGGTGGTGCGGTAAAAAATGAGTTATTGATGCAATTCCAAAGTGATATATTACAGTTGCATGTTGAGCTGGCAAAGCTCAATGAATCAACGGCATTAGGTGCAGCTTATTTAGCAGGACTTGCTACAAATTTTTGGCCAAATCAAGAGGTTTTATCAGCACTGAGGGTAAATGGTCAAACCTACCAGCCGAAAATGGAAAAAGACCAAGCGACAGCTCATTATGCTGGCTGGCAAAGAGCTGTAGAGGCAACACGAATTTTTAAATCTTAGCTATTGGGGGAAAAAGGTATGTTTTCATATGAGCATCGTCCAAAAATTTTATATTATTTAGAGCACTATAGTTTTGACGTTTTAGTCATTGGTGGAGGCATTACGGGTGCAGGTATTGCTCTGGATGCTGCCTCAAGGGGATTGTCCGTTGCATGTATCGACATGCAGGATTTCTCTGCCGGAACATCGAGTCGGTCGACTAAACTCATCCATGGTGGACTACGATATTTAAAGCAATTTGATGTAGGAGTTGTAGCAGAGGTGGGACGTGAACGTGAAATCGTCTATGACAATGCTGTTCATGTGACAACACCAGAAAAAATGCTTTTGCCTTTATATAAAAAGGGTTCCCTTAGCCCAATGACAACATCTCTAGCCTTAAAAGTTTATGACCGTTTAGCAGGTGTCAAAAAACAGGAACGTAGAACAATGCTAAATGCGCAAGAAACCTTAGCATTAGAACCTTTACTCAATCAAGAAGGACTTGTCGGTGGAGGCTATTATGTTGAATATCGTACCGATGATGCGCGTCTTACGATTGAAGTATTAAAAAAGGCTGTTGAATATGGGGCACTTTGTCTTAATTATGCGGAGATGAAGGAATTTATCTACGACAAGAAAAAGCTAATTGGAATTAAAGTAGAAGATCATTTAACAGGACGCATTTTGAATGTACACGCCGCACAAATTGTTAATGCTACAGGTCCGTGGGTAGATGATGTACGTCAAAGGGATAAAGTAGCTGATAATAAGCAATTACGGTTGACGAAGGGTGTTCATATTGTCCTAAATCAAAAAGATTTTCCATTAAAGCAAGCAGTTTATTTCGATATTGCTGATGGACGTATGGCATTTGCTATTCCGCGTGATGGTAAAACCTATGTAGGTACAACGGATACTGTCTTCGAGGGCAATCCAGTACATCCTGTTGCAACACAGCAAGATGTGGATTATTTAATAGAGGCGGCAAAGAAAGTATTTCCTACAGCCAATATTACGAGAGCTACTATTGAATCATCGTGGGCAGGCGTTCGTCCATTGATTTATGAAAAAGGAAAGAATCCTTCAGAAATTTCAAGAAAAGATGAAATTTGGACGGCTCCGAGTGGTTTAATGACGATAGCAGGTGGCAAGTTAACAGGCTACCGACAAATGGCAGAATCGATTGTAGATAAAATTGTAAAAATCCGTCGTTATAAGCATGCGAGCGCATCTATAACTCGAGAGTTATCACTATCAGGAGCAAAGGGGATTAATGCCATCAATTTCCCTGACTATATTGCCTATAAAGCTCGAGAAGGTGTTCAGTATGGTTTAAATTACGATGAAGCTAAGCAACTTGTTCAAAAATATGGCACGAATGTGGATGCTTTATTTGATCGCGTAAAATATTTACATGAGCATGGTAGTACAATGCCACTTACTTTACATGCGATGCTATTATATGGCTTAGAAGCTGAAATGGTCTATACGCCAAGTGACTTCTTTATTCGCCGTACTGGTATGCTGTATTTTGACATTGAAGCAGTCAAGCTTTATAAGCAACAAGTGCTTCAAGTGATGCAACAACACTTGAATTATACGGAGGAGCAACGAAATGCTTATATGGCTGAATTAGACCAAGCCATCTTGGATGCCACTATTTTCGTGAAAGAAGGGGAGTAAGCGATGGAGCGTTATATTCAAATGTCTGATGGCCATTTTGTATTCACACGAACATTAGAATCTAAAAAGCCTTGTATTGGACATATCCATATATTACATGGCATGGCGGAGCATAGTGGTCGATATTTAAAATTTGCTCACACTCTTCAAAAAGCCGGCTATGTAGTGACGATGCACGATCATCGTGGACATGGTGAAACAGCTGCTTATAATGGAACTTTAGGCTTTTTTGCTGAAAATAACGGCTTTGAACGTGTTGTAGAAGATGCACATGAAGTAATGACTCAATTACATGCACCATTTGTCGACAAACCGTTCATTATTTTTGGTCATAGTATGGGCTCATTCATTACGAGACGCTATATCCAACGGTATGGGGAACTGGTAGACAATGTTGTGCTCTGTGGAACGGGTAATGTTACAGCTTTACACGCAATTGGTAATATCGTGTCCAAGGCTTTAGCCAAAGGTCTTGGTAAAGAGACAGAAAGCAGGCTTCTCAATCAATTAAGTTTTGGTAGTTTTAATAAGCAGTTTCCAAATCCGAAGACTGCCTATGATTGGTTATGCTCTGTACAGGTAGAAGTTCAAAAGTATATAGATGATCCATACTGTGGCTTTATTCCAACCAATCAATTTTTTGTAGATTTGACAACAGGCTTTTCAACCTTGAATCGCAAAAAAGAGATTGCCAAAGTAAGAAAGGATCTTCCAATACTTTTGATAAGCGGCAGTAAAGACCCTGTCGGTGAACAGGGACTAGGAGTGTACGCAGTGGCAGAACAATTAGCAACTGCTGGTGTGGAGGATGTCACTGTTTATTTATTTGAAGATAAAAGACATGAAATTTTAAATGAAGACAATCAAGAAGCAGTCTTTCAAGTATTATTACGGTGGTTAGAAAAATATGATAGAAAATAAATTACAGCAGGCTGAGGTCGTAGCAATTGTGGGACCAACTGCTTCTGGAAAAACAGCGTTAAGTATTGAACTTGCCAAAAAGTATAATGGAGAAATCATTAATGGTGACTCAATGCAAGTTTATAAAGGGCTAGATATAGGTACGGCGAAAATTACGGAAGAAGAGATGGAGGGAGTTCCTCATCATTTACTAAGTTTTCTGGAGCCGACAGCATCATTTTCAGTGGCCGACTATCAAAAGCTAGTAAGAGAGAAAATTGCAGACATACAAGCTCGTCATAAGCTACCGATTATCGTAGGTGGGTCAGGCTTATATGTACAAGCTGTTCTGTTTGATTTCCAATTTACTGATGAAAAAGTGGATGAGGCAGCACGTCAAGCCTATTATGATGAATTAGCGAAGCTTGGTCCCGAGGCAATGCACGATAAATTAAAACAACTAGACCCTCAAACTGCAGAAGCCATTCATCCAAATAATACACGTCGTGTCATTCGCGCATTAGAGATGCTAGAATTAAGCGGTGTATCGAAGGCAGCTGAAGCTCAAAATCGAGGCGAGGTACCTCTCTATAATCACTTGATTTTAGGGCTAGGTCAAAATATGTCACGAGAGGTGCTTTATGACCGTATTAACCGCCGTGTCGATTTGATGATGGAGAATGGTCTTTTAGAAGAGGTCCAAGGGCTATGGCAACAAAATATCCGGGGTGTGCAGTCTATACAAGCCATTGGTTATAAGGAATTATATGATTATTTAGATGGCAAATGTTCACTAGAAGGCGCCATAGACAGCTTAAAACAAAATTCTCGTCGCTATGCGAAAAGGCAACTTACTTATTTCCGCAATAAAATGGATGTCCATTTTGTGATGACAGGTGAACAATTATAAAATTAAAGAAAAATTTCTAAAAATTACTAATTGATAAATTGGTAGAACGTGCTACTATAGGAATGAAGAGGTAGAAAGTTAGTAGGGAGGCTATTTGATGAAATCAATCAACTTGCAAGATACGTTCTTGAACCAACTACGTAAAAACAGTGTTTTTGTAACTGTATTTCTATTAAACGGATTTCAGTTAAAAGGGACTGTGAAATCATATGATAATTTTACAGTTCTATTATTGGATGCTGATAATAAGCAGCACCTGATTTACAAGCACGCTATTTCTACATTCGTTCCAGCAAAACCAATAGAATTTTTAGAGACAGAAGCATAAAAAGATTGTTAAACAGTTAGTGTACTCCACACTGGCTGTTTTTTTTGCTTCAGGCTATAATGATAAAGGAAATAGATATTTGGAGGACGAGTTTGATGAAATCAATGGAAACAACACAATTATTAGAACTATTAGATGCAAATGAAGACCTATATATTATTGATGTTCGTGAAGAGGATGAAGTAGCACACGGCATGATTCCTGGCGCTCAGCATATCGCTCTTGGGACAATCCCAGAACGTCTAGAGGAATTAGATGAAACAAAGCCATATATTATCGTTTGTAAGGCTGGTGGCCGTTCAGCTAATGCTTGTTCTTATTTAGAAGCACAAGGATTTGATGTGACAAACCTAGAAGGTGGCATGTTAGCTTACGATGGCGAATTAGAATTTAAATAATGACATAATGAAAAAAGAAAGAGTGTATACTCTTTCTTTTTTCATGTGCTTATTTTTGGAGTGAGTCCATGATGAGGCTAAAGTTTTTTTCAAAGTTCATGTACGGGTTCACATTTTTTTGCCCCCGAACCTTTGAAGCATAACTGGCAAAATTTAAACCAGCACCGTATATTTGTAAAGCGCCATTCGCCAGGTCTCCCTTTTTTAGAAGCTCAATGCCATCCTGTAAGAAATTTTCACTCTCATCGAAGTGACATTCCGCCATGTATTTATCTCCACTATAATATAATTTCAAATTTTCTATAATGACATACGCCGTTCCTTCACTGATGAAAGCATCAACATTCATTAATAACTGATTAATCGGTTTTACTAACTGCGCATATTGACTATCATAGTTTTCACAAGTCTCTGCAATAGCGTTTCTTAATTCTCTTGCGTGCACTCTAACTCCTCCTTAAAGAAAATTTTATCCTTACCTAATGAAGTAATTAGTGATTCATTTTCCCTTTATCTATAAAACATACTCTTTAATTTTCTGAAATATGTTACAATTATATCGGTGAAGGAGGGATTTGTATGTTTCGTTCAATAGCACCCCCAACAATGTCTTTACAGTAGAATCTACTGGTAAGGCATACAATAACAGTTTGCTCATTTTCAATAGATTCTACTGTGTAGGTTAATACTTATACGTAGAAAGTAGGAATTGTAATGAGCGGAAAATTAGCGTTTGTATTATCCATGATTATTTTTGGCGCAGTTGGTGTTTTTGCCAAGTATATACCTTTATCTTCAAGTGAAATCGCTTTTTGGATGAGCTTAATTGGTGCTTGTTTTTTGATAGTGATTTTTATTTATAAAAAGGAAAGCTTTACGAAAAGAAGTATTCTCAAAAATAAGTGGAAATTAGTACTTTCTAGTGTTGCCTTATGTGGGAATTGGATTTTTTTATTTCAGGCTTATAAAGAAACAACAATTGCTAATGCTGCACTTAGTTATTATGTTGCACCAGTACTCGTTATCTGTTTATCTCCAATTATCTTAAAGGAGAAGCTAGTTGGCAGAAAAATGATGTATGTCTGTGTAGCCCTTATCGGACTTTATTTGATTGTCCAAAGTCAAGGCACTGGGGACAGTAAACAATTTATTGGCATTGTCTACGGTCTTATCGCCGCATGCTTTTACACAGCTCTAACATTTACAAATAAATGTATAGGTAACATAAAAGAACCGGGAAATACATTAATTCAACTAGCTTTAGCAGCATTTTTCCTTTGTTTTTATATACTTGGGACAACAGGATTTCAGGTCATGACAATCAGTTTTAAGTCAGTCTTACTATTAATAGTATTAGGTATTGTCCATGCAGGAGTTGGATTTTTATTGTTCTTTTGGGGCATGTCAAAGCTGAAAGGGCAAAGTATAGCCATCCTTAGCTATATAGATCCACTGACATCATTAGTCATTTCAACGATGTTTATTGGAGAAAAAATGACGCTACTACAACTAATAGGAGCGATACTATTATTAGGGTCAACATTGCTAAGTGAGCTAGAAAAAAATAGGTAGCCGAAGAAATGATACAAGTAACGCATTCAAATATTGACAGAAAAAATACTCTGTCGTAGATTAAAAGTAGTTTAATATAAGCATTAGGTGCCCATTAAGGGAGAATAGGGAATAAAGTGAAAAACTTTAGCGGACCCGCCACTGTAAAAGGGAGTTTAATAGTGAAGACCACTAGCTCATTGCTGGGAAGGTACTATGAAATGTTGAACTTAAGCCAGGAGACCTGCCTATTTGCTTTAAGAATATAGATGATGGAAAAGTCTGTAGTTTATTTGTCATGACAATAAACTACAGGCTTTTATTTTGTCTTCATGAAGAACGAGAGGAGAAATGACAATGCAATTATTACATGACACGATTCAAAACATTCAAGGCGCTGATAAAAATAGTAGGGAGCAAGCAAGAAAACGAATAGATATTCTTTGTAAGCCTCCAGGAAGCTTAGGGAAATTGGAGTCCATTGCTGTGCAACTATCTGGAATTACAGGCCAGTTATATCCGATGATTGATAAAAAGGTGATGATTGTCTGTGCAGCAGATCATGGAGTTTGTGAAGAAGGCGTGACGCTGAATCCTCAAGAGGTTACTTTATTTCAAACATTGAATTTTCCGAAGGGAGGTACAGGTGTTTGTGCAATTGCAAGTGTGACCAATACCAAAGTTGTAACGGTAGATGTTGGAGTTAAGGAGGATATCCCTCTCAATGCGGACGTAATCATCCAAAAGGTGAAATATGGAACAGGTAATATAGCACAGGGCCCTGCTATGTCTAGAGAGGAGGCTATTCAATCCATAGAAGTGGGGATTCGTGTGGCAACAGACGAAATTACAAAAGGGGCCAACCTACTTGGAACAGGTGAGATGGGCATTGGTAATACAACGCCGAGCACAGCAATCTTAGCTGTTTTGACTGGCTATGACCCTATTCAAATAACCGGGTTTGGAGCAGGTGTTGGTCAAGGAGGAATTGCTCATAAAGCAGCGGTCATTGAAAAAGCAATTATGCTTAACCAACCAAATCCTAACGATATCATTGATGTACTAGCTAAAGTTGGAGGGCTAGAGATTGGGGCTATGGCTGGTATTATACTTGCTGCCGCAAGTCACCGAAAACCTGTTGTGATTGATGGTTTTATTTCGACTATTGCTGCGCTTATAGCTTATCAAATTGAACCGAAAGTAAAGGACTTTATCATAGCTTCTCATGCTTCGGAGGAACCCGGAGCTAAAATAGCCGCTGAATTGTTGGGAGTGGAACCGATGCTGCATATGAATATGCGGTTAGGAGAAGGTTCAGGTGCAGCCCTAGCCTTTCCTCTATTAGATGCTGCTTGCTCAATGATGAAAAATATGGTGACGCTGGAAGAAGCAACGAATCTTTTGGCTAAATAGTTACTGAAAAACAAATAAGCGCAAATAGTTAAAGAGCTATTTGCGCTTATTCGTTTTTTTTTATCAATGATAGACTCTATGCCCGATTCAACCTTCGCAAAGGTAAACGCCATTTCATCATATAGGAAAGAATACGTAATGCTGTAATTACCGCAAATAAAATATAAAGGAAGATATCTCCTGTAAAAACTTCAAATCCAATAACAAGCCCTGCGAGAGCAGCCCACACACCATAGACTTCGTCACGAAGTACAAGTGGTTTTCGTCTAGCTAATAAATCACGCACGATACCACCACCCGACCCTGTTAAGACCGCAGCTACGATGACAGCACTAATCGGCATATCCAGCTTTACGGCGTAGAGTGCGCCTTGAATAGCAAATGCTGATAAACCAATCGCATCTGTAAAATTACCCCAACGATGCCAATGTTGAATCAAATGATGTGGAAAAATAAAAAATATGGTAATTGCAGCAAGCGCAATTTGAAACATCATATCCTGTCCCCATAATGTCGTGACAGGTAGACCGATAAGTAAATTTCGAATAGCCCCTCCACCAAAAGCAGTGACAATACCGAGTATATAAACACCGAATAAATCGTATTCCTCTTCCATTGCAATAATTGCCCCAGAAATAGCAAAGGCAATTGTACCGATCATACTAAAAACTTCCCAAGCCATCCCTTTCACCCCTTCTATCAATAAATGAACCTCATTCCTAAAGTTGAAAGATCCTGTAAGTAACAAAATCTATGAATTTAATAGCCAAAATTAAACATTAAATACGCTTCTTGAAATAAGTCCGCACATTAGCTTAGCGTAAATTTCACTCAGAAACAATAGGCAAGTTTTACAGGGACCTATACAAATTGATAAGATGTTAATGAAATAAAGAAAAACATCTGTCATAAGCGTTCATTACAAGTAGACAATCAGGGAATCCTAGGATAATCGAGGTCCATTTAGATATAGAATAAAGTTTACGGAATAATATGCATGACAATTGTGAAATGGAGAAGAAAAGAATGACGTTTACATCTAATTTATCAGCATCGACGCTATCTTTAGCGGCAACAATAGAAGAAAGAGTGAGACCTTTTCATGCTAGGGTGGAGGAGATGGCGTTTTATAACCAACAAAAAGTGCTAGCGGCATTTCGTAAGCATCAAGTGAGTGATTATCATTTACACCCATCCAATGGCTATGGCTATGACGATGAGGGACGCGATAATTTAGAGCGTGTCTATGCTGAGGTGTTTGGAGCAGAGTCCGCCATTGTTCGACCGCAAATTATTTCAGGCACACATGCAATTACGCTTAGTTTATTCGGTGTGCTGCGTCCTGGTGATGAGTTGCTCTATATTTCTGGACAGCCATATGATACGTTACAATCCATTGTTGATGGTGGTGACAAAGATACAGGTTCCTTGAAAGATTATCAAATCGGTTATTCACATGTTGAGTTACTGGATAATCAAACCATTGATTGGGAAGGAGTGGAAGCGGCCATAACGGCAAAAACGAAAGTGATTGCCATTCAACGATCAAAGGGCTATGCAACGCGACCATCCTTTTCTATAGCAGAGATTGCTGATATGTGTGCAAAGATTCGTGAGCTAGCTCCACAGGCCATTATTTTTGTTGATAATTGCTATGGTGAATTTGTAGAAAAGCAAGAGCCTACAGAGATTGGTGCTGATTTAATGGCGGGCTCTCTCATTAAAAATCCAGGTGGAGGATTAGCGAAAATTGGAGGTTATATCGCAGGCCGAGCAGATTTAGTGGAGAAATGTGCGTACCGGATGACTTCACCTGGAATCGGGGCAGAAGCAGGAGCTACATTAAATACATTGGGTGATTTTTATCAAGGGTTTTTCCTAGCTCCACATGTTGTATCACAAGCATTAAAGGGCGCCATTTTTACGGCAGCTATGCTGGAGGAAATAGGGATGAATACATCTCCAAGTTACCAGGCACATCGGACAGATTTAATACAATCGGTTTCTTTCCAAACCGCACAGCAAATGATTGACTTTTGTCGGGAAATACAAGCCAACTCGCCAATAAATGCTCATTACGCACCAGAACCAGCCTATATGCCAGGCTACGAGGATGATGTCATTATGGCAGCGGGGACATTTATCCAAGGCTCCAGCATAGAGCTAACAGCAGATGGGCCGATACGACCTCCCTTTACAGCCTTTATACAGGGTGGGCTAACTTATGAACATGTAAAATTTGCAATTTGTAGTGCGGTACAAGCTATTCAAAAATAGAGATGAGGAAATGGACAAACCGTAAATTTGAATAGTTTTTTACAATTTTCTCTCGGATTGAAAAAAATAGCGCCAACCATGTTAGGAAACCTGACATGGTTGGTTGACAGTGAAAAAATTTCGTTATATGATAAGCGGGTATTGGAGGAGGACTTAAATGAGTCGTGAAATTAGACGAACTATGCCGTTATTATCAATGAGTATTGTAATGCAATTAACTGAGCTCTCGGCACGACAAATTCGTTATTATGAAGAACACCATTTAATTGAGCCGCACCGAACAGAAGGCAACCGTCGAATGTTTTCATTAAATGATGTCGACACATTGCTTGAAATTAAAGACTACTTAGAACAGGGTATGAATATGGCGAAGATTAAAAAGATATTTGCTAAAAGGAAAAATCCTGTTTCTACAATTGAAGAACAAGATTTAAGTGATTCTGAATTACGTCAAATTATGCGCGAAGAAATGCGTCAAGCACAGCGCATGCAAAAATCATCCATCCGACGAGGGGATTTATCTCGATTCTATTAAAAATAGGGTAGGGTAAACATAAAAGCTAGACAAATTATAGGAGTGTGGAAAACTGTGGGTAAATTCACAAAAGAGGACATTAAACGTCTCATCGAAGAAAAGAATGTAAGCTTTATTCGTTTACAATTTACAGATATTCTTGGCACAATCAAAAACGTTGAGATTCCTGTAAGTCAATTAGACAAAGCACTAGAAAATAAAATGATGTTTGATGGCTCATCTATTGAAGGCTTCGTTCGAATCGAAGAATCAGATATGTATTTATATCCTGATCTTGATACTTTCGTGGTATTCCCTTG
Organism: Lysinibacillus sp. F12; assembly: GCF_057773605.1. Classification (NCBI taxonomy): domain Bacteria; kingdom Bacillati; phylum Bacillota; class Bacilli; order Caryophanales; family Bacillaceae; genus Lysinibacillus; species Lysinibacillus sp. F12. The sequence continues at coordinate 872,507 of NZ_JBYMLP010000001.1, read as the reverse complement.
GACTTCTGAAAAAGGGAAAGTGGCACGTCTTATCTGTGATGTTTACACTGCGAAAGGCGAACCGTTTGCTGGTGACCCACGAAATAACCTAAAACGTATTCTTAAAAAAATGGAAGATATGGGCTTCTCAAGCTTCAATTTAGGGCCAGAGCCTGAATTTTTCTTATTCAAATTAGATGCAAAAGGAGAACCAACTTTAGAAGTAAATGACCATGGTGGTTATTTCGATTTAGCTCCAACAGATCTTGGTGAAAACTGCCGTCGTGATATCGTATTAGAGCTAGAAGAAATGGGCTTTGAAATTGAAGCCTCTCACCATGAGGTTGCTCCTGGACAACATGAAATCGACTTTAAATATGCAGACGCTGTTACAGCTTGTGATAACATCCAAACATTTAAATTAGTCGTGAAAACAATCGCTCGTAAACACGGTTTACACGCTACATTTATGCCAAAGCCATTATTTGGTGAAGCTGGTTCTGGTATGCACTTTAACGTGTCACTATTTAAAGGTAAAGAAAATGCATTTTATGATGAATCTACGGAATTAGGACTATCAAATACAGCTATGCAATTTATGGCTGGTGTCCTTGCACACGTACAAGGTTTCACGGCTGTTACAAATCCAACAGTTAACTCTTATAAACGTCTAGTACCTGGTTATGAAGCGCCATGTTATGTAGCATGGTCAGCACAAAACCGTTCACCACTCATTCGTATTCCATCAGCACGTGGTCTGTCAACTCGTGTAGAAGTACGTTCAGTGGACCCATCCGCAAACCCATACTTAGCGATGGCTGTTATTTTAGAGGCAGGTCTAGAAGGTATTCGTCAAAACTTGACACCACCAGCAGCTATTAACCGTAATATCTATGTGATGTCGGAAGAAGAGCGCCAAGCGAATGGTATTGAAAACCTACCAGCAGCACTTGACGATGCTTTAACATTACTGGCTAAAGATAAAGTAGCGCAAGCAGCTTTAGGTGAGCATATTTATGCTAACTTTAAAGAAGCAAAAGAAATCGAGTTCGATATGTATCGTACAACTGTACATCAGTGGGAACGCGATCAATATTTAAAAATGTATTAATAACGAATAAAACCGAGTACCTCTAAGAGAGGCTACTCGGTTTTTTTGTTTGAAATAATGAACGGGTATTACTCGCCCCCCTCATTATTTATTAATAGCCCATATGTTTATGGGGATGATGCGGCATATGACAAGGGTTAGGTGGCATACCGCACATTGTATGTGTTTCACAGCATTCATTAACAACTGACTCTGTGCATGGGAAATAGTATTGGTGATCAATCATATGTTTGTTCACTGTTGTGACATGTGCTGGTTGTACATGTGGAACAACTGTATGGATATAATTTGTGCGAACATATTGCTCTGGTGGTAAAAATTGTGGTGGATCAAATTGCATGGGCATTGTTTGTGGCGGACAGCAGTGTGGACCTTTTGCCGGATGGCGTCTTCGTTGAAACATGTTATAACCTCCTGTTTTGATAAGTTGTCGTTCATTATTAAGATATGAGATAGACGTCAATAGGGACTATTTATTTGCCTATTATTGAATAGGTAAATCTAACAAGTCACTGGAATGGTAGAACATCTAATGTAGAATTGCCTTCACATTAGGTGAAAAAAGGAACTACAAATCGCATTTTTCACATTCTATTGTTGTCAAAATAGTAGTAAATCGATCTAGTGTTTAAACAATAGTCCTCTGCATCTTGCGATAATTGTGTCGAAATTTTTACAAATAATCAACAAACCTAATGCTTCCAAACTATAGATGATTGAGTTGGAAGCTAAATTAACAATAAAATTATTAAAAAAGTATATTTTTTGAAAAAATAGATATTGTCAAGCAAACAGTCATACAGTATACTCTTTAATTGATAATGATTATCGTTATTGATTATAATTTAGGAGGAAATGTATGTCGAAATTATCACTACGTAACAAAAATATTTTTATTCTTTTTGCATTAGTATCAATCTTCTCTCTCTTGATGGTTGGATGTGGAGATAAAGCATCAAACACTAGTAGTAGTTCGCAAGAAACTGATAAAGCTGAAGAAGGTAATACAGAGTCTTCTAGCCGTGAAATTACCCACGCTATGGGTACTACGACAATTGAAGGAACACCTACAAAAATCGTTACGCTATACCAAGGGGCTACTGATGTTGCAGTAGCAATGGGCATTAAGCCAGTAGGAGCAGTAGAATCTTGGGCAGAAGCACCTTTTTATAATTATTTGAAAAAAGATTTAGATGGTGTTGCAGTCGTGGGACAAGAAACACAACCAAATCTTGAGGAAATTGCAAAGCTTAAACCAGATCTAATCATTGCATCGAAAGTTCGTCATGAGGAAATTTATGATCAGTTATCACAAATTGCTCCAACCGTTGCTCATGAAACGGTATTTGATTTCAAAGGTACAGCAGAAATGATGGGTCAAGCAATGAATGAGGAAGAAAAGGTTAAAGAGTTATTTGGAGATTGGGATACGCGAGTTGCTGATTTCCAAACAAAAATGAAAGAGAAGCTTGGCGATAAATGGCCATTCCATGTTGCGGTTGTCAATTTCAGAGCAGACCATGCACGTATTTATGTAACTGGATATGCAGGTTCTATATTGTCAGAGCTTGGCTTCCAAGGTCCTAAAAATTTAACTGATGACTCATTGGAGATCGTCAAACTAACAGATAAAGAAAGTATTGCGCAAATGAATGCCGATGTCATTTATATGTTTATGGAAAATGATGACGCTGTGAAAAAGAATTATGAAGAGTGGACAAATCATCCTCTATGGAAAGAGCTCGATGCTGTGAAGGCAAATCAAGTTTACCAAGTAGATGAAATCAATTGGAATCTAGCTGGCGGATTGATTAGTGCTAATTTAATGCTAGATGATATTTATGACAAATTTGAATTAGATAAATAGAGAAAGTGATTAGGGCTGTTTAAAGTGTTAGAGAATGCTTGAGAGACAGCCCTCTCCTTGTAGTGTTTCGCCTATAAAAACCTACAACTTTTCTCAAAAGATAAAATGTGGTTCAAGAAAGTTGGCGCAAAATGAGAATTTTTCTTTCTACTACCTCGATGAAACAAATAGGGTTGTTCATCAGTTGTTTGGTCCTATTGCTGACGTTTATGTTCAGCATAACTATTGGTCAAACATCTATTCCCTTCTCGTCAATCTATGATGCCATTTTTCATTATGATGCTGCTAATAAGGAGCATGTCATTATTCGAACATCTAGATTTACAAGAGCTGTGATCGCTACAGTAGTTGGCGCAAGCCTTGCTATCTCGGGAGCATTGATGCGGGCATTAACAAGAAACCCTTTAGCAGCTCCTGATATTTTAGGTATTAATGCAGGGGCAATATTTTTTATTGTCAGTGCCATTACTCTTTTTTCTGTTAATTCTTTAATGAGTTATATGTGGATTGCCTTTTTAGGTGCTGGTGCAGCGGGAGCTATGGTGTTTTTCCTTGGATCATTAGGAAGAGATGGTTTAACACCGATTAAAATAGTACTAGCTGGTGCAGCGATTACAGCTCTATTTGTCTCGTTTACGCAGGGGCTTTTAGTAATTGATGAACAAGGTTTACAAAGTGTACTATTTTGGCTAGCGGGGTCAGTATCAGGTCGTAGCATAGACATGCTCATACCTGTCCTACCATTTATTTTAGGGGGCACGATCATAGCAATAGGTATGGGTCGTTCTATAAATATTTTACAATCAGGTGATGATATTGCAAAAGGATTGGGACAACGAACAATGGTGACGAAACTCACACTTGGCATCATCATAATTATTCTTGCAGGTAGCTCAGTTGCTGTAGCAGGTTCGATTGGCTTTATTGGTTTAATTGTCCCTCATATAGCGATTCATCTTGTTGGTATGGATTATCGTTGGATTATACCGTACAGTGCGGTATTAGGAGCCATACTGCTGTTGCTTGCAGATATAGCAGCAAGATACGTAATTATGCCATTAGAAATGCCAATTGGTGTAATGACTGCATTAATTGGTGCTCCTTTCTTTATTTATATTGCACGAAAGGGGTTAGCTAAAAATGTCTAATTATAGGACGATTCGAACGAAATCCGATCGCATATCTTTTCAAATCGCCAAAAAGACTTGTTGGATTATACTACTGTTAAGCTTATTATTAGTCATCATAACGATTATTGGTTTATCTGCGGGTAGCGATTTTATTCATCCTGTCACCGTAGTGAAGGAATTATTAGGCTACGGAAACGGAGAGTACGATTTTGTCTTACATACATTAAGGCTTCCGCGTATTTTAATGGCCTTATTAGTTGGTGCTGCGCTAGGAGTTGCTGGTTTAATTTTACAAGGAATCATAGGCAACCCTTTAGCTGCTCCAGATATTATTGGTGTAACGAGTGGGGCGTCCATGGGTGCGATTATTTTTATCGTGTATTTTATGGGGTCAGTGGGCATTCAATTTTTACCGTTAGCTGCCATTTTAGGTGCGGCTATTATCTCCTTTATCATTTACCTGCTGTCATGGAGAAAAGGTGTCACACCTATACGTATGGTGCTTATTGGAATTGGGATTTCCGCGTTAGCAAAGGCAGTGGTAACTATGCTGTTGGTGATCAGCGAGGTAGCCGCAACAACGAAGGCCTATCTATGGCTGACAGGTAGTTTGTATGGGGCAAATATGACAGATGTCTACTTGCTTTTACCATGGGTTACTCTCTTATTACCTCTAACATTTGTTTTAGCGAGAACCGTCAATGTGAAGGAATTAGGAGATGACATTGCGATAGGGCTGGGCGTAAAAGTTCAAGTGTACCGTTTGCTCTTTTTACTTATTAGTGTAATGCTAGCTGGTTCTGCAGTTGCTTTTGCTGGTGGAATTGCCTTTGTTGGATTAGTAGCCCCACATATGAGTAGATTGCTAGTAGGGCGTTCTTTTGCAGGATTAATACCTGTTACGGCTATAATTGGTGGCATTATTGTCATTGTAGCTGACATTGTTGCACGTACAGCCTTTTTACCAAAGGATTTACCAACAGGTGTCTTTACGGCTGCAATTGGAGCACCATTCTTTATATATTTACTATTTAGAACGCGCAATCAATAATGCCCAATGATAAATGAGTTAAAAGCGTGAGAGAAGAGGGTGAAGGGATTTTGAAAAACGTCTTAGAAGTACAAAATCTAGATGTTAGCTATGGTGAAAATCTTATTTTAGAAGATTTGAATCTTCAAATACCAAAAGGGAAAATTACGGTACTAGTAGGTGCCAATGGCTGTGGAAAATCTACGCTCCTTAGAACGTTTGCCCGACTGCAAAAACCAAGGTCAGGTGAAATTTTCTTAGAAAATCATCCACTAGACGCCATTTCAACTAAAGAGGTGGCAAAACGGTTAGCCATTCTTCCACAGGGACCTGTTGCACCAGAAGGATTAACTGTCCAACAATTGATTAAACAAGGTCGTTACCCTCATCAGAGCTGGTTAAAGCAATGGTCTACAGAGGATGAAACTATTGTGAACAATGCTCTTGAGGTGACACAGATGACCGAATTTGCGGATCGCCCAGTAGATGCATTATCAGGTGGACAGCGTCAGCGTGTGTGGATTGCTATGACATTGGCTCAAAAAACGGATCTTATTTTACTAGATGAACCTACAACCTATTTAGATATGGCTCATCAAGTAGAAATTTTAGATTTACTATTTGATTTGAATGAACATGAAGGCCGTACAGTTGTTATGGTATTACACGATTTAAACTTAGCCTGTCGTTATGCTCATCATATTGTAGCTGTGCGAAATAAACGGGTATACGCACAAGGAAAGCCAGAGGAAGTGGTGACACCTGAGATGGTACAAGCGGTCTTTCGGATGGACTGTACCATAATGAGAGACCCTCTATTTGGAACGCCATTATGTGTTCCGCATGGTAAGGGACGAACAGTTCAGATGGAAGCATTTGAGGAGGTAGCGGCCACTTGAGCAACAAATTGTCAGCTGAAGAAATACCCATACTATTAAGCGATTATCGATTGACGTTTGAGCCCGCGATAGACGCTACTTACTCCATAAGAGCGGAAAATTTATTGGACTCTGAACTGGCCCTAGTCTATTTACAAACAATCGCACCTTTTTTTCAATCGGCCTCTTTATTAGTGACAGCATCGTTATTTGGAAAGCGTTATAGTGTCTTGACGATGGCTTCAGCATTCTATGCCATGTCGAGATACGATAAAGGGCTACACGTTGCTATTGATAATATTTGGGTGGAAGCAGAAGGACATGCGAAGCCATGGCTACCTAACGTTCGGTTCATAGATCATACGGTGTCTGTGCCAACAATTGATCGTAAATCATGGCGTGACGAGGTGCTGAAAGGGATTTTTGCGGACAATCTAGCAAAAGTGTGGCAGTCATTAATGAAAGTAAGTAAAATCCCAAAAACAATCTTATGGGAAAATACAGCTATTTATGTCAATTGGCTATATGAAACGAAAATAAGAGAAGGGGCCAATGAGCAAGAAATTACTCGCCTACAAGAGGATTATGCCTATATTGTACATGAGGCACCAGGTGCTCTCTTTGGCGAGAAGAAAAATCCTCTGACTAAATATTGTGGACCTAAAGTGACAATAAAGGAATCTGAGCAACCTATCCGCTTAAGAAAAACATGTTGTTTCTATTACCATACATCTGATGAAGCAAATGACTTTTGTATCTCCTGTCCTAAAATCAAAAGACTCGTCTAACCTCATAAAGTTTACAAATTCCTCAAAGTGAATAAATGTGATGTTTATTCACTTTTTCTTACTTTAAAAATTTCTGTTTGTTATCTTATATAATTGTTATACTTGATTGAAGCATTTGTTGCCTGTATAAAAATTCAGAAAAATGTGAGATTGAACCAATGGCTTTATAGCGTTTAAAATAGTTTTATAACACAGTAATGTTATAAAAACATGAATGATGTGAGTATTTTTCTGTTTAAAACTCAAAACTCTATTGTTTTTATAATAGTACTATAACAGGTTATGAGGGGAGGCTTTGAATGAACACAACATATAGAGCTTATAGAATAGTAGATTGAGAAATAGATCAAGTTGCAATTTCATGATTAATAGAAATGAGGTTTTAATCAAAAAATGAAAAAATATGCTGTTTCTACATATGTTTATTTTATCATCCCTTCTTTAATTGGTATTTTTCTATTTATGACACCTGTCTTAACAGAAGAAGGCTGGAAGGTACCAATTGCAATTTTAGCAAATGTTTTAGCAACTATTATTGCTCCTATTATTAGTTATTTTACAATTTTTATGTTTGCTATTTCAGCAATTGGCGCACTTATGGCTAAATTTATTCCTCGTAAAAACGTAAAAGAGCCAAGTATTTTAGATACATTGTTTTATGTTAATTGGTTTTGGACGATTACCCGCTGTATCGGCTTAGTTTTTGCTTCAATGGTTGTCTTTAACTTTGGTCCTTTTGCCATCAACAACGAAAATACTGGTGGACTACTGATGGATCCTAATGATGGTCTTGTCACATTTTTATTTACCATCTTCTTGTTTGCTGGATTCCTCTTGCCGTTTTTGACTAATTTCGGGCTTCTTGAATTTTTCGGTACAATGATGGTGAGAATTATGCGACCCCTATTTAAAAGTCCGGGCCGTTCTTCCATTGATGCCCTTACATCATGGGTCGGTGATGGAACGATTGGTGTTTTAATGACTAGTAAACAATATGAAATGGGGAACTATACCAAAAAAGAAGCAGCTATTATTGCAACAAGCTTCTCGGTAGTATCTATTACATTTTGTATCGTAGTATTGGATACGGTTCATTTGGCACGCTATTTTATTCCATACTATTTAACAGTTGTCTTTTGTGGAATTGTACTAGCGATTATTATGCCCCGTATCTATCCACTTGCACAGAAAGAAGATACATATATAGATGGTACGTCTGTAGACTATTCACGTGAGGAATTACCAGAGGGCTATAATTTAGTCTCACATGGCTTAGAAAATGCACTTGCTGTTGCCCATGACAATCGTGACCCACGCAAATTTATTAAAGATGGATTTAGAAATGTTATTGATTTATGGGTTGGTGTTGCACCTATCGTAATGGCTTTTGGTACGATTGCCCTAATGCTTGCCGAATTTACGAGTATCTTTGTGATTTTAGGCAAACCCTTTGAGCCTATTTTAACAGTACTTGGCTTACCAGAGGCGGCACAAGCAGCACAAACAATGGTTGTGGGCTTTGCAGATATGTTCCTGCCTTCTATTTTAGGTGCAGGGATTGAATCTGATACCACTAGATTTGTCATAGCAGTGGTTTCTGTCACGCAGTTAATTTATATGTCTGAGGTGGGTGGACTTATTTTAGGTACGAAAATTCCATTGAAATTTTTCGATTTAGTGGTGATATTTATATTACGTACACTTATCTCACTTCCAATTGCTGCATTAGTGGGTCACCTTTTATTCTAATCAAAATGCCAAGTCCTAGATGGACTTGGCATTTTTCATGGAATTTATAGCATAGGATTTCTTTACTCGCTTCCATAAAACAAGCATATAGACAAATAGCACTAAAATAATAAGATAACCACTAAGCGTAGGGCTCTCTACATTTCCCATAAAGTTAAAGAAATTATTGAATCCGTGGAAAAGAATGGTAATAATAATCGATTGCCCATCTAAAATAAGTAAAGAAAGAACAAGGCCCACTAAAAGGGCATAGATGATTTGAATAATAGTATCTTCAAGCGATTGCCCACCAAGTAATTGTAAAGCATGTGTAATGCCAAACAATAAACTAGAAATGAATACCGCTGTAAATGCACCCTTGGCAAGAAGCATTCGCAGCATAAGGCCCCTAAATATGGTCTCTTCTATAAATGCCACAATAAGCACTTGCATTAAAAACATAAAAATAAGATCGCTAATCGATGTGAGATTTAATCCTTTAGTACTTACAAGGATGATTCCTAAAACAAAAAGTAGCGGTAAAATCATTAATAAATGATTCTTTTGAATAGGATGAAAGAAATACATTTGCCAGTTTTTTTTCAGGGCAATATAAATGAAGAGTCCCAATGCTAGTGGAACTAACATAGCAAACTGTAACAAAGGGCTTGATGGTTCTTTAATAGAAACAAAAGCTCCGTTACCAACATAGAAAAGTATGATAAGAAACTCTAAGCCAATTATTTTGGCAATCACTTTTTGTTTCATTCTGTTCATTTCCTCCTAATCATGCTAGCAGTAATTAATAGGAAGACACTTAAAAAGAGAGTGCTTCTGAAAAAAAATAGGGAAATACATTCTAAAATGATGTTAAAATCCACAACACGTAATAAATGTACTCGTCGTAATTAATGAACTATTATCCATTGTATCAAATTTTTTCCTCAATTTTGGATTGACTTTTTTTGGTGAGATTTGCCGATTAAATATGCACTAAAGGGGAGAAAGGAAATAATTTTTATGAACAACATACAGACGACAAAACTAGCTAGAAAAAGTGAAATAACTTGTAGAGAAGTGGTAGGGAGTAATGCACTATAGGGAGCTAGATATTCTTGAATAAGCCAGTGAATTAAAAAGATACCAAAGGAATAACGACTTATGGTATGGATGAAGGACAGCTTAGGTAAAATTTGGGCAAATGTTAAAATAAAAATCGTCATCGCTAACACAAATAGAATCATATCGATTCTTCGTGATGTAATTTGCTGATCGCCCAAATAATAATTTAAATAGATAATGACTGTTGCAAGTATAACCGATAAAACGGTAAAAAATTTATATTTAAGGAGATAATATGTGAATCTTTCATAATGACGACCCATGAAATAGGCAAATACAAAATAAGGAAGCCAGCCTACGAAGAGCAGTCGTATAAAATGATCGTTATTTACGAAATAATCTATATTTAATTTTGCTAGTGTCATATAGAAAACCCCTAGTAAGAACATTATGGGAGCAAACCATATACAGGATAGATTATATTTTTTTACCATAAAAAATAGAATATAGAGCTGAAAAATCGTCATGACAAACCACCCAGAAAAATCCCCCAAAATAATGTGACGATACAGGGCATACCAAAAATTTTCATGATAATGAAAGGCTGCATTAGCCGCATATAAAATACCAGCAGCTACAAACGGCATGACGATAAACTGAAATCGATGCCATAAAAAATGGGAAGGCAGCTGATGTTGATAGCGATTAGCTAATATTAAAATGGATAATAAAATGAAAATGGGTGTGGCGGCACATAGCACAAGTCTAAAAAATTGATAGAAAGGTTGATCAATAAAGCCATTAATAATTTCAATATTTGTCGTCGCGTGCAATAGCACAATACTTAAGCAAGCAATAGCTCTCAATGCGTTCCACTCGTACACCATCTCAATCACCCTCGATTTCAGTAAATTGGCGGGCATCTCCTGCCAGGATGCAACCTTACTAACTATATGAATTTGGCATTATGGTTACAACCGGTCTGTCTTTCACTCGAAAATAGTTTAGTTCGCAAATTATTATTAAAAATACCTAGTAAACTTGTCAAAAGCTCCATTTTTGCATATGTGTTACATAACCTCCCTGCATATACTGGTTCAAGAGGGGGGGAGGTGAGCTTTTATGAGAATTAACTGGAAGGTTCGTCTTCAACATATACCATTTTTATTAGGTCTATTTTCATTGTTACTCTTACTCGCACAACAAGTAGGAGCGATTTTCGGCTTTGATTTGACAGCTGCAATAAGTGAGCAAATTGCAGCTATTTTAAATACAGTTCTATCTATTCTTGTATTAATGGGTGTCATAGTAGACCCAACGACAAAAGGTACAAGTGATAGTGAAAAGGCATTAATGTATAGGAGACCACGATAAAGTATTCAAAAAGTGTAATTTTACAATAAGGATAAATATGTTATAATGTTAGAAAATTGATACAGTGGGGAGGATGATTGAATGTCCCTTGAAATGGAACGAAGAGTGGCTAAACTTGAGGAGGAAATGGCAGAGTTACGTCAGGAGTTAAGTGAATTAAGGCGAATTCAAAGCAATGAGAAAATAAATACTCTTGATGCAAGACAGTCAATGATCGAGCAATCGGTTCCAATAAAACCAAAACCAACACCAAAACCAACAGTGGAGTCGAAGACTACCCCAGTCAAAACAGCACAAAAAGAGGTGCAACCACAGCCATCGATGGAGGAACGTGTTATGTGGGCACTTCCAAAAGTATTCATGGTTATTTTAGTTATGGGGGTACTTTGGGGTCTCAAACTTGTTAGTGACTATGGTTATTTATCGAATGGCGTGAAAATCATCCTTGCCTATTCATTATCGGTAGGATTGGCGATTATCGCTTATATTCTGGAACGTAGAAAAGTAGGCTCTCCCGCTATTACCGTCTCATTATATGGCGGAGCATTTATTGTTGGTATTTTAACGACTGCAGCTAGTGCCATTTTATACGAGATCATCCATCTCACACCAGCGCTTGGTATTACGATTCTTTATATTGGCTATGGTATTGCAATAAGTTACTTAAAGAAAAATGAGGCATTAACTATTTTTGTTGCTTTTACCTCATTATTACTACCTTATTTATTAGAATATATGGACTTTAGTGCCATCATTATTTTACTATTTGTTATCGTTTTATTTGCCATGCTGCAATTGGTTGTCCAACAGCACAAGCAGAAGCTTGCCCTTTATATTTCAGCCTTTTTCTCAGTGGTGGCAATAGGTGTTGTTGCATTTATGAATCATGATAAGCAAGTTGTCTTTGCTTTTGGTTTACTTGCTATACTAGCCATCTTTTATGCAAGCTGGTGTCGATTATTTCATGCACAATCTAAATGGAGAGCTCTTCATATTGGCCTCCAATTTTCGTTAGGGTCATTTAGTTTATTGCTGATGAACCTGATCATACGCTCACTAGAATATGGGGAAGCAGTGCTACTTGTTTTGTTTGGTTTATTCATAGCATTATCGTTTTATAGTCATCGTCAAAAATGGCAGGAAGTATTTGATAGTGCTATAACACTCGCATTTATGACCGTATGTAATACGGTACTTATCATGAATATACCTGATAAAGTGGATGATTTACTATATCCATTGATCGCATTTGCAGGTGTAATGATGAGCTTACGATTACGGGCCAGTATGATGAAGGTAGTCACATCATTTTTCCTTGTGATGACATTGTTGCTAAACTTTATTTTCCATGAACCAACACCATTTATGAGCTTTAATCATGTAAGCCTGTTCATGCCGATTATTTATCTTGTAGTCATTTACTTGTATACTAGACGCCCAAAAGAAACGTTATCACCTTTTGAGAAAGTCATGAAGGATGTATATGCTATTGATATTTTAGCAGTAATCACCACAGGCTACTTCTTAGCTTATATGAGCAAACTAGATACAGCCTATTTTGCGGCAACAAATGGCATTCAGTATTTGATGTGTATGGCACTAGCTGCTTTGTTTGCAGGAACTCTGCTCGTGTCAGAGAAATTCAAAGGGCGTGTTCTAACGCCTGTGCTGGGAGCATTCTTTATCGTATTTTCTTTGATGGTCAGCGCAAAGCCTTCTATGTTGGACAGCTTAAGTATGATGACCAGATTAGTTTATATAGCAGTAATAGTGGCGATTATTGTGGACGTTCTAGTAAAGGGCCGTATTTATCGGCTATATGCAGAACGAATGGGGAAATATGTAGACGCTATTGTTAGCTCAGGTGTCGTACTCACAATGATCTCGATATGGGGGCTCGTTCATCAATTTACGTATAGTCATCTACTTGATTGGAAACTAAGTATAGCTCTTACAACGATTACATTATTTCTAACCGCGAGTATTTCGTTATGGCTTAGTTCCACGCAACAATTAAAAACGCTTCGCACTACAGGCTTTGTTATCTTAGTCATTGCGTTTATCAAGCTGATTTTCTTCGACCTATCAGCACTTGATTTATTAATTAGAGCTGTTCTATTTATAACAATTGGTGGCATTGGCATGCTGTTATCAGGTAGGTTACTGAGGAAATAAATAAAAGAGATTCCAATGATTTTTGGAATCTCTTTTATCTTGTGCTAAACTGATAATACTCTTACTCTACTCCTTCTTTCTTCTTATCGTACTTTAAATCCTTTGTGAAAATATTCCTCAAATACATCACATATTATCTATGTCCCTTGTTCTGAATAACATTGGTTACGTGTATTACCGAGCAAAACTACAATAATTATATGAATAGGCGCATCATACGGATTGTATGGGCGCCTATTGGTTTAGGAGGACATAAATTTGGAAATGGCTTATACAATTATCATTTTTTTATTTGGTCTAGTTTTTGGCTCTTTTTATAATGTAGTTGGCTTTCGTGTACCGCGGAAGGAGTCTCTTGTACTTCCTTCCTCCCATTGTACAAACTGTCAGAGACCATTGACGGTTCTTGATTTAGTGCCAGTATTGTCTTATCTGTTTATAAGAGGAAAATGTCGGGGCTGTGGCTTTAAAATCTCGTCAGTATATCCAGCGATAGAATTGTTGACTGGAGGATTATTCGCCCTTGCTTATTTGAAGCTAAACTGGAGCATGGAATTCATAGTAGCTTTATCGTTCATCTCATTGTTAGTCATTATAGTTGTTTCAGATTTTACTTATCTGTTAATTCCAGATAAGATTCTTTTATTCTTTTTGCCTATATTGGTCATTGGACGTGTACTATCACCTTTAACACCTTGGTGGGACAGCCTATTGGGTTCACTCGTTGGTTTTGGCATATTATATAGTATTGCGGTTTTATCGAAAGGTGGAATGGGAGGAGGGGATATTAAATTATTCTTTTTAATTGGTCTTGTTCTCGGTACTATTCATACGCTGTTGACTTTATTTTTAGCTGCTATCATTGGTATGATAGTCGGAATAGTTGTCTTATTAAAGCGTAAACAGGGAAGAAAAACACCTATTCCCTTTGGCCCATCAATTGCATTAGCCGCTAATATTGTTTATTTCTATGGAGATTCGTTCATCAAGTGGTACTTAGGTTTTTGGTAAGTATTTAATCTTCAATTTTGTGGAGGGGAATCAAGTGAAGCCGATTATTGGAATTACAGCTTTTGTAGAAGATGATTTATCAGCTCATTTAAATGCTGCTTACAGCAAAAGTATTATTGAGGCGGGCGGTATCCCCCTCATTATTCCGTTAGGGGTTGAGGAAGATGCTGCACAAATTTTAGCCCTTACGGATGGCTTATTGCTATCGGGAGGCTATGATGTACATCCTTTTTTATTTGGAGTGGACCCTTCACCAAAGTTAGGTAAAATTCATCCAGCTAGAGATGCCGTAGAATTAGCATTAATTGAGGCTGCATTTTTACGAAAAATGCCTATTTTCGGTATTTGTCGGGGTATCCAAATATTAAATGTTGCATTAGGCGGGACGTTATATCAGGACATTGATAGTGACCATTATAGTACAAAGCTTATTAAACATATGCAACAGGCCGGTAGATCAGTAGCAACGCATTATGTACAAATTATTGCGGAGAATTTATTAGCCACTATTCTGGAACAAGAGAAAATTGCCGTCAATTCTTTTCATCATCAATCAGTGAATGTACTAGCGGAGAATTTAAAAGTTGCAGCGAAATCAAGTGATGGCATTATTGAAGCAGTGGTACATGAGGAATTACCATTCTGCTTGGCTGTCCAGTGGCACCCAGAGGAATTAGCTATAGCAGGAGATCCGCATGCACAAAAGCTATTTGCAGCGTTTATTGAAGCGAGCATAAAATTTAAAAAAGAGGCTTAAAAGGCCGTTGTCAAAAGAATCCAATAGTTTATGGATTCTTTTTTTGCGTAAAAAAGAGGATTTATGCTCAGTGAAGGAACACAATCCTCAAACCCTCATTTAATTAATGTACACGGCGATACAGACCAACAACTTGTCCCAAAATGGATACTTGATCGACGATAATCGGTTCCATTGATGAATTTTCAGGCTGTAAACGGAAATGGTTTTTTTCCTTAAAGAATCGTTTTACAGTAGCTTCATCTTCAGCTGTCATGGCTACAACAATGTCTCCATTATTAGCCGTTGATTTTTGCTTCACAATCACTAAATCACCATCTAAAATTCCTGCTTCAATCATCGATTCACCCATAATTTCTAGCATGAATAACTGATCCTCACTCGTGCCATATGTATCAGGCAGTGGGAAATACTCTTCAATATTTTCGATAGCTGTAATAGGAGAACCTGCTGTAACCTTCCCTACAAGTGGTACATGGATGACGTGTTGCTTTTGGATGGATTCTTCAGGTTCAAGAATTTCAATAGCACGTGGTTTTGTTGGATCTCGACGAATAAAACCCTTTTGTTCTAATCGAGCCAAATGACCATGAACAGTTGAACTTGAAGCAAGTCCAACAGCTTCCCCGATTTCACGGACTGATGGCGGATACCCTTTAGCTCGTACCTCGTCTTTAATGAACGCTAAAATGTCCTCTTGTCTTTTCGATACTTTTTTCATGATTGCTCACCTCTTTTTTCTAATATCATTCTTCTTATTTGATAGTATAACAGAATGCGAACACGTATGCAAACATAGGTTCGAAAAGTGTTTGACAAAAACGTTTGTTCGCTTTATTATGAGAACATATATTCCGAACAAACATTCTAGAAAAGAGGTTATAATGATGAAATGGTTAAAGAAAAATACACATATCACTATATTATTAGGTGCTTGTTTACTCTTCGCAAGTTACCTTTACATCACTGATCCGGGGGATGTTAATTACGCTGAAATTCAAATTGAACATGGGGATAGCTTGTGGTCGTTAGCCGAACAATACCGTGGTAAAATGAGTAAAGAAGATTGGATTAAACTTGTCAAATCAGAAAATGAGTTAGCAGATATTAAAATCGTGGCGGGTAAATCTCTAGTCATTCCAGTTTTGAGTGATCAAGCCAGTCCCATCAAAACCATTGAAATTGCGAGAAACGAACAATGAAAAATAATCAAATGACGGCTGTTGTCTATTGCCGGGTAAGTACTGAAAAAGAAACGCAAAGCTCCTCGTTAGAGCGCCAACAAGAAGAATTAGTGCGCTGTGCTAAAGAGCAAGGCTATGAAGTAAAGGGTGTTTTTAAAGATAAGCATAGCGGTTATGATGTTGAACGCGAAGGCTTACTTGAAATGCTTGATTTTATAAAAGAGAAGGAAGTAAAAGCTCTTTTTGTACAAGATGAAACTCGTTTAGGCCGTGGAAATGCCAGGATGGCAGTATTGCATTTATTACAAAAATCAGCAACAGATGTTTATTCGATTCGTGATGCAGGACCAGTTCAATTAAACGAAATGGATACGATGCTACTAGAGATTTTAGCAATTGTAGAAGAGTATCAACGTAGAATCCATAATGCGAAAATCCGCAGAGGTATGCGACGTGCTGTGGAAAATGGCTATCGCCCTGAAAATAACCTATCCAATCGTGGGAATCCGCATGGTCAGGAACGGAAGGAACTCCCTGTTGATGAAATCGTGAAGCTACGTAATCGTGGTTTTACCTTTGAGGAAATTTCCATTACTCTTAGAGGATTAGGCTTTGAGGTAAGTAAGGCAACCGTACATCGCCGATTCCAAGAGCATCAAGAAAAATTAGCAGGCAAATAATATAGCCTGCTAATTTTTTTAATACAAGCTTTCGATAATAACATTTTGGGGTAGTTGAAAAGGGTTATCTTTATTAATTCGATCATAAAACATAATACCATTTAAATGATCAATTTCATGTTGTACAACGATAGATTCATAGCCTTTTAAAGACAAAATAAATTCCTGTCCATCAATAGTATAGGCTTTTACTTTAATTCGTTCATATCTTGGTACAAAACCGTGAACTGGTCGATTAACAGACAGACACCCTTCTCCCTCAGGCAAATAGATCATATTTAAAGAATGGCTCATTACTTTTGGGTTAATGAACATCATTTCGTGTTTTTGGTCATGATCTTCAAAAAGGACAGCAAACATTCTTTTATCTACGCCAATTTGATTTGCAGAGAGGCCACTACCAGGACGTAGCTTATACTTTTTTGTTAAAATCGGATCTTGGCTGTTTTTTAAATATTGAAGCATAGAAAATAATATATGTCGGTCCTCTAAGGGAACTGGTATGGCAACCTCTTGTGTTTGTTTACGTAATAGGACCGAGTGTTCTTTTACAAAATCTTTCATAGTAATCATGTAATCAGGATGAAATTTTGCCATCGAAAAATACCTCCTCCGTATTCAGAAGTTTTTTCAAGCTAATTTGTATGGTCGGATCATCCATTATTGACCAAGTGCCTAATACCATTTACAGGAACTTCTTCCATTTCCACGAGCTTAGTAGTTTAGTGTTTAATGTTCTTCTAACCTCCTAACAAATTGTCCCACTCTTCACGTAAGACTGCGTAATAGTATTCGTCCCACCATTCATCCCCATATGGTATACATTTTTTAAAAAAACCTTCACGTCTCATTCCTATTTTTTCCATAACTTTATAAGAAGCGATATTTTCGGGCTGACACGTTGCAATAATTCTATGAAGTTTCTTTTCATTAAATCCATAGTCTAATACAGCATGTGCAGCTTCAGAAGCAAAGCCTTGATTTTGGTAAGCTGGATTTAGTACCCAACCGATTTCATATGTATGATCACCGAAACAAGGATGGAAAACAATATGACCAATCACTTGCTTGCAATTATTTGAAACAATAGCAAAATGTTTTGCTTTGTCGCTGCTATTTTCTTTAATAAATTTCTTTGCCTGATCTTCAGTGAAAACACCTTCAGGCATATAATGCATCACTTTTTCATCTGAAGTATAGCTATAAACAGCTTCCCAGTCCTGTTCTTGAAATGTTCGAATGAGTAATCGCTTAGTTGTCACGTTCACATGTATATCCTCCAATATATAGTTAAATTTTTCCTTCCATATAATACTTATACACTTCAAACATCTGGAAGTCATGTATTTTTTTATTTCAACAGCTTGAATAAGGGTTGGTATAACTGCATTTAATGGGAAACCGTGCTATACTTTGCATACCGAAGTCAATAAGATAGGTACTGAAAGGTGTGTAACTATGTTATCAAAAGAAAAAATTAACCGTATAAATGAACTTTCTGCTAAAGCAAAAAATGGTCAACTAACGGATGAAGAGGCAAAGGAGCGAACAGCGCTTCGTAAAGAATACTTGGATACATTTAGAGCAACGATGCGTGATACGATTGAAAACGTAAAAGTGGTTGATGCAGAAGGAAATGATGTCACGCCAGAGAAGGTAAGACAAGCGAAAAAAAATAAATTTCTAAATTAATGTGACACAATTTAATAAAGTATGTATGAAAATACAAATAGTATAACAAAAGCATTGTTTTCTAAAGCAATGTTGACTAAACTGTAGAAGAACAATTATAGGACGAGAAAGGATGTCACAATATAATGACTCAACATGCGGATTTATTAGCAATTAATGCTATCCGAACTTTGTCAATCGATGCTATTGAAAAAGCAAATTCTGGTCACCCAGGTTTACCAATGGGGGCAGCGCCAATGGCTTATACGCTTTGGACAAAACAATTACGCCATAATCCAGCAAATCCAAAATGGTTTAACCGTGATCGTTTTGTACTATCAGCAGGTCATGGTTCCATGCTTTTATACAGCTTACTTCACCTTGGCGGCTATGGTTTACCAATGGAAGAAATTCAAAACTTCCGCCAATGGGATTCATTAACACCAGGACATCCTGAATATGGTCATACAGTAGGTGTGGAAGCAACAACTGGTCCTCTAGGACAAGGTATTGCCATGACTGTAGGTATGGCAATGGCAGAGCGTCATTTAGCAGCTACGTACAATAAACCAGGTCATGACATCGTTGACCACTATACATTTGCATTATGTGGTGATGGAGACTTAATGGAGGGCGTAGCAGCAGAGGCTATTTCATTAGCTGGTCACTTAAAACTTGAAAAATTAATCGTGCTTTACGATTCTAATGATATTTCTTTAGATGGAGACTTAGAAAAGTCATTCTCAGAAAACGTCCAAAAACGTTTTGAATCTTATGGTTGGAATTATTTAAAAGTTGCAGATGGCACAGATGTTGATGCGATTAATGCAACTATTGAAGAAGCTAAAAAATCAACTGGCAAACCAACATTGATTGAAGTGAAAACAGTGATTGGTTTTGGTTCACCAAATAAATCGGGTAAAGCGGATTCTCATGGTGCACCACTTGGTACAGATGAAGTGGTATTAACAAAAGCTGCCTATGAGTGGGCACATGAGCCTTTCCAAATTCCTGCTGAAGTATATGATACTTTTAATGCTGCGGCTGAGGTGCAAGGAGCACAGTCCGAGGAAGCTTGGAATGCGAAATTTACTGCTTATAAACAGGAATTCCCAGAATTAGCAGCTCAATTTGAACAGGCTATGAAGGGTGAATTACCAGCAGACTTCGCTTCGGAATTACCAGTGTATGAAGCTGGTAAATCTGTAGCAACACGTTCTTCTTCTGGTGATGCGATTAATGCTATTGCTAAGAAAACTCCATCATTCTTTGGTGGCTCTGCTGACCTTGCTGGCTCTAATAAAACAACGATGAAGGGTGCAGGCGACTTCTCAGCGGACGATTATGCTGGTCGCAACATCTGGTTTGGTGTGCGTGAATTTGCAATGGGCGCTGCTTTAAACGGTATGGCACTTCACGGTGGTTTAAATGTATTTGGTGGTACATTCTTCGTGTTCTCAGACTATGTGCGTCCGGCAGTTCGTCTGTCAGCATTAATGGGTCTACCTGTAACGTATGTATTTACACATGACTCGATTGCTGTTGGCGAAGATGGACCAACGCATGAGCCAATTGAACACCTTGCATCACTACGTGCAATGCCTAATTTATCTGTTGTTCGTCCTGCGGATGCAAATGAATCAGCTGTTGCATGGGAGCTTGCCGTTGCATCAGAAAATACGCCAACAGTATTAGTATTGTCTCGTCAAAACTTACCTGTTCTTAACGCTTCTATTGAAACAGTACGTGAAGGTGTGACGAAGGGTGCTTACACAGTATCTCCTGCAACTAAAGCAGTAGCGGATGCTATATTAATTGCAACAGGCTCTGAAGTATCTCTTGCAATTGAAGCTCAAAATGCATTAAAAGGTGAAGGTTTGGATGTAGCTGTCGTTTCAATGCCATCTATGGATCGCTTTGAAAAACAAGATGCTGCCTACAAAGAATCTGTTTTACCAAAAGCTGTCACTAAACGTCTTGCGATTGAAATGGGTGCATCATTCGGCTGGCATAAATATACTGGCTTTGATGGTGATGTGCTTGCAATCGATAAATTTGGCGCATCAGCTCCAGGTGAAGTAGTAATGGAAAAATACGGATTCACTGTAGAAAATGTAGTTGCGAAGGTAAAAGCTCTATAAGATTTTTAATAAAGTACCGCAACACTCAGCGATTGTATCAATTCGCTGGGCGTTGCGGTACTTTTTATAGCATGTGAGAATCAAATGTTAGGTATTGAGTGACGTATCACTAAAGGAATTAACAAATATATCTGTGGCAATAATTTTCAAAAATATCCCAAATCAAAAAAACTGCATATGGTTATGCAGTTCAGACTGTGACAAAAGGAATTGAGAAGTTCACACTCGATTCCTTTTGTCATTTTTTTACTTTCTTTATGTTTAAAAATGGTAATTTGATATCCCATAAAACAGACTCTTCAAGTATAAGAACTCTTTTAAGCCGCCAGCCACGTCCAAGTAGCTAGTTTCTTTAAATTCATGACAGCAAGAGTTAGTATCGCCTGCATGGACAATTTTTCAGACCTCTAGGTTGTCCATCGCATACCATTGCATCGGCAAAGACATGCTCAATCGTTTCTTTACGCTTGCATAAATTTGTTTGACGTCATAGGAATGGCGTAAATGTTCAGCTTCCTCCACATACAGTTCCCAAGTATGGCGTTGAATGAGTTTTTTGTAATTCTTACTTTCCGTACATTGGGAAGGCTTGACACTTCGCACAAATCAAAGGTTTCGATGTATTAGCACCTCAAAATTTACTTTTCAACATCCTATATAGATGGGGCACTTTATGTAGAAGTTGATGGGAACGAAGGGCGGTGACTCCAGCGGGAAAAGCGGGAAAGACGAGATCCTGGACTGAGCGAAGCGAGGGAAGCAGCTCGACCCCGCCCGCGGAAAGCGTCCGCCCGTAGTGGAAATCAACGGCTTTACTTTATTTCATTGAGTTTGTCTACAGTCTGAACTGCATATGGTTATGCAGTTTTTTTATGTAGGAATTATTTGGCAAGCCCATTTTGAAATGCATAGACAACAGCCTGTGTACGATCCTGCACTTCTAGCTTTGCTAGAATATTGCTAACATGTGTTTTCACAGTTTTTAAAGCAATGTATAGCTCATCGGCGATTTCCTGATTGGCTTTGCCCTGTGCCATTAATAATAGGACTTCCATTTCACGGTCAGTAAGTTGCTCGTAAAGAGGTGTATTATTGCCGTTGCGCATACGGTGCATCATTTTAGATGTGACTTCTGGCTCTAAAACCGTTTCGCCACCCATTGTTTTACGAATGGCTTCCGCAATTTGTTTAGCATTAGATGTTTTTAAAATATAACTTACTGCTCCTGCCTCTAATGCAGGGTAGACTTTGTCATCATCTAAAAAGCTAGTCACCATCATGATTTTTGCCTCAGGCCATGCCGCTAAAATTTCTGCTGTTGCCTCAGCACCAGTCATAATGGGCATAACATTATCCATTAAAATAATATCAGGCTTTAAGGCAAGAGCACGCTCAACTGCTTCTTGCCCGTTTTCAGCCTCACCAACAACTGTAATATCAGGCTGTGCGGATAAGTAAGCTGAAACGCCTATACGCACCATTTCATGATCATCCACTATGAGTACTTGTATCATTACTATTGACCTCCTCCTTATGTAGTGGAATTTTTACTTCGACAATCGTTCCTTCTTCAGGGACTGACACAATTTTGTATGTGCAGCCTATTTCAACTGCACGTTCAGCAATATTTTGCAAGCCGTAAGAAGTGGATTTATCGGCTTCTACATCAAAGCCCAAACCATTATCTTGAATGCGTAAAATGGCTAAGTCATCTCGTGCAACAAGCAACAATTCAACCTCACTTGCTTTGGCATGTCGAAGTGTATTAGAGAGGGCTTCCTGGGCAATGCGGAATAAGTGATCTTCTTCTGCTTTCGTTAATGCCATTTCTTCTAGCTCATATTCAATATGAAAGTAAACCTTTTGCTGAAGCTCAATAATTAATTCCTCTAAGCCTTGCGCAAGCGTTTTATTGCGGAGTGCAACAGGGCGTAAGTGTAACAGTAACGCACGCATTTCGAGCTGTGCTTGTTGTACTATTTTTTCCACTTGCTTTAAACTAGTCGCATTTTCGTCACTTTCAGTTAAAGCAGAAAGCAACATGGAGGCCGCAAACAATTGCTGCGACACAGAATCATGTAATTCTCTAGCCAGACGTTGACGTTCAGCAACGATGCGTTCCTGAATAATTTTGTCATGAGCTTCTGCACGTTCATTGGATAAGCGCTGTAGGCTTTTACGCTGTGTATCTATTAATTCACTTGTTTGAATAAGTGCTTTTTTTAATGGTTTCGGAAGGGCTTGCTTTTTAGAAAGTACAAAATCAGGCTCAATTAACTGTTTGACAATTTTTGTTGCTTGAGCCTCTCGGGCACGAGCAGTCATACTAATCCAACTGGCAAAGAGGAAGCTTAGAGCAAATAGGCTGACTACAATAATTCCGCCAAGAGGAAAATTATTATAATTTTGTCGCCATAAAGGTTCCCAAGCTTTTTCATCAGGATTTCCCCATACGGCAACAAGCAATCCGAATGTAGCGCTCATTAAAATGAAAAATAAGGTAAATAATCTTGAGATAAAGGCAATCATTTACGCAGCACCTCCAAATCTCCAAGCCATGTTGCAACATGAATAATTAATATGCGTTTTGCATCCTCTGGATTTCCATCAGAAAAGCTAACACTTTCATTTAAAATACGTTGTGGGCCCACATGTAAGCAAGTAAGCTCACCGAATAGGGTAGTATAGTGTATACGAAAAGGTATTTCATATGGGACATAGATTTGTACTTTACCGATACCTTGACGAATCGTAATTAGACTTGTGCCAGCAGGCAAAATCGTTTGAGTCGTATCCACTGTAATATCCCCTGCTAAACGTTGAATCTGCACATCTTGCCATTTGTATGCCTCTGTTGGTGCTTGGATGGTGCCAATTAAGTCGTTTTTCGAAGTAGATAGTTTTTCAAAAAGCTCTGCACCGACTATTTTTGGTTCATTTTCTCGTTGTAAGTATTGATAAAGCATATATAAGAGCATTATGACAATGAATAGACGGAGGCTCCACATTGTGAATAATGCAATCGCGATGAAGAATATGCCGGTCCATTTAAAAAAGCGAACTTTTTTAGAAAAGCTTAAATAAAGCAGTACGGCCCCAATCAATAAACAAAAGGCGCCACCATTATTAAAAATAGTAAGCTCCACAAAAACGAGTAAAAAGAAGCATAGTACCCAAAATGTGAGCTTATTTGTAGTGAAATTCTGCAAGAGGGTCACCCTTCTTTCTACTAATAGTATAAAAGAGGGAATGGGACCCTCTGTTTTAAAACGTGAAAGAATGCGCCGGCTAGCGAGGGCGCATTACTTCCATTATAACATGTTATTTATTTTCAATTAGCAGTGGAGAGCTTTCCTCTGCAGCTTTTTTTTCTAATTGTGCCAATCTTGCTTCAAATGTTGTAACTTCATGATCTTTGTCAATTTGATAAGCTAATTTATCAATATAAGCTTCCAAATCTTCAAAATTTGTTTTATTGTTTTTGGCAATCATACCGTCCATTTGATGATGGGCACGCGTGACGTTTTCTTTGCCCATTAACTGTAATTGACGAACTTTCATGTCTTTAATTTTATGTTTCATTGTTTCGAATTTACGCTCTAGCTCGAAATATTCACGTGTACTTGCTTCGATACTCGCTTGTAACGTATGATTACGGGCAGTGTAAGCTGTCACTTCATCCATTGCAAAATCAATTAAATCTTGCTCGCCACTAGTTTTCGCTAATGTCAGTTGAGATTCACGTTTAGCAAGTAAATCTGCATTTTGTTGATATTCTTGCTCAAGCTTTTCTTTTAATTGTCCTTGACGTTCTAATAATTTACCTGTTTCTTCTGTTTGTTTTTCAGCTTCTCGGATGTACTGATTTAACATAGCAATTGGATTTTTTTGTTCCTTCTTATCAAATAACTGATGTAAGTCTGCTTCTACTGTATATCTAAAACGTTGAAATAAATTCATATTTATTCTCTCCTTTTATTTTGTTAAATTTGACCATTCTTTTTCGAAGTTTGTAAATGGATCTTCTTCTTTTTTACCTTCAATTGTTGGGATTTTTACTTCTTCGCCATTCCATTTTTTATAAATGACATAGACAATAGCGATTGCTGCAAGACCAATCATTGCAGGAATATTAGATACTGCTGATAGAATACCGATTAAACCAACCGCAAACCAAAAGATTTTACCGAAATTTGACTTGCTTGCCATGTAGAAATGCATCCCTAGTGCTACAAATAGTCCGGAGAATAATAAGCCTGCCAATGGTCCGATTAAGGCAAGTGCAACACATGCTGCGATAACGCCTCCAGTTAATAAAAGAAATTTTCTCATTTGTTTTAGCTCCTTTCGTTTGTACCTTTATGTTACCTATTATCAAGATTGTCTAAAACGGACTCGAAATTGATTTTCTACTAGGTCTTGAGGCTGAGAACTATCTAAGCTGCAACAAAAGTGGATTTTTGGCGTACTCAATGAGTAGATATTGCTTGTTTTTTAGGAAAAATAGCCGTTCATTTTTAGAGCAAATTATCATCTGCCACAAAATAATTTTTAGATCCTAAACTAGAAGCTTTTCGACAAAAATAGAAGATGAAAGCTTCCTCCGTTTGACAAATTAACAAGATGGGATGAGCTATACTTATGGAAAATAAACTGAGCGAAGGAGGATTTCTGGTGAGAACCTATTCCATATATAAGATAAAAGAAGAGCATTTAACGTTTATTTTTGGCAGAGAACGAAAGTTATTAGAGATGATGCAAGGCTGTGAAGACGCCAATGAGAAATCCTTAAAAGAGCTTGCGTATATATGTGAATCCGTTCGTTTTGATGAAATAGCAGCAATGTTAGAGCATCAACTTGATTCCAAATATGCACATTTAGAAAGAGCTCGTAATGCTTTGTTTTTAGAACATCCGATAAAAGGCAAAATGGCTATTTATTTAGTCGATCGTAAGATTTGTGTTTATTGTGAAGGCTCACGAATGCTAGATTTAGATTTATTTCAAATGCTTGCCAAGATGAGTGAACGATTTATAGCTTTCAATAAACAAGATAATGAATGTGGGTGGTTGAAACCTATGAAGTATACAATGCACTAGGAAATTTCACTACAATATATAGTAACATGCTATCATTTGGTGTATAATGGAGCGTGGAGAGTTTTTTCTCGGTATATTGTAGTGGAGGAGGTTGGTTGTATGCCTACATGGGGCTGGATTATTATCGTAATTATCGCATTAGCAGCGGGAGCGGCACTTGGTTTCTATTTCGCTCGTCAAGCTATGATGAAATATTTAAAAGAAAACCCACCTATTAATGAGCAAATGATTCGTATGATGATGGCACAAATGGGTCGTACGCCGTCTGAAAAGCAAGTACGTCAAATGATGGCACAAATGAATAAATTCCAGAAGTAATTTGGAATGTTCCGAGCAACTAGTTCAAGCTTAACTAGTTGTTTTTTTATTTTTAATAGTATTTAAATAATTCTTAAAAATCATACAACTCTATCGGGAAACTATGTATAATGGAGTTACTATACGGAAGGGAGTTGTGTATATTGCAAAAAGAAAAAACAAATGTAGAAAGTTTTGATCTAGATCATACAAAAGTAAAGGCACCTTATGTTCGTTTAGCAGGTGTGAAAACGGGCAAAAATGGCGATGAGGTTTATAAATACGATATTCGCTTTAAACAGCCAAATAAGGAGCATATGGAAATGCCTGCATTGCATTCTTTGGAGCATTTATCTGCTGACATTATCCGTAATTACTCTGATCATATTGTTGATTTCAGTCCAATGGGTTGTCAAACAGGCTTCTATGTGTCCTTGATCAATCATAATGATTATGAGGATTTATTAGCTATTTTAGAGAACACATTTACAGATGTGACAAAGGCAACCGCAGTGCCTGCATGCAATGAAGTGCAATGTGGCTGGGCTGCTAGCCATAGTTTAGAAGGGGCCAAAGCATTAGCGAAAGAGTTTTTAGCGAAACGTGATGAATGGCATATTATTTTTGAAGATTAAATAAAATAAAAACCTTGCGAGTAAAATAACGCAAGGTTTTTCATTGCCCTAAAAATGGAATGGAATGACATTCGAAGAAGAAGAATCCCGATTGATTTTTTGATAAATAAAATTGTCTAAAAAATCATGAATTAAATCCTCATATTCATCCATATTTTCATTAAAGGATTGTGCATGTGCCCCCGTATCAAAAAGTTTTAATTTTTTTGGACCGGTTTTTTTATTGTAGAGATCGAGTGACATGGAAGCTGGAATAAACGTATCTGGAATACTATGGATAAAGAGCACAGGTTTTTCAATATGTGTGACGGCTTCGGCAGGTGTTACACTTTTAAATGAGTAGCCGTCCCGGAGGCGGACAAAGAAATCGGCAAAACGGATGGGAATAATAGAGCCATATTTAAATTCTGTTTTGGCTATTTGCTTGAGCAACATGGAAAAATCGGAGAATGCACAATCTGAAATATAAAAATCAGCACCATCTTCCACCGTACCTGCATAAAGTAACATTGTTGCTGCACCCATAGATTCCCCATGAATACCTAGTATTGCATCCTCACCGATCATGGCTTTTACTGTATTAACTACAGCATCAAGATCATTTTTTTCATAGTGACCATAGCTAGTTGTTTTGCCACCAGATTCGCCATGACGCCGATGGTCAAAGATAACTGAATTATAGCCTAGCCTTTCAAATAGCCGAGCGTATTTGACGGAGTTTATTTTATTTTCTGTAACGCCGTGACATATGATGATGGTGTTATTGGTTTGTAACGGCTGAAACATAATTCCTCTAATTGTGTAGCCATTTGGAGAATCAATATTAAGTTCGCATTTCAAGTTTTTATTGTACCAAGCCTCATCAAAACGTTTGGCAGTCGTTTCTCGTTCACGAATAAATTCTGGATCTTTTTGTTGAATATACATTAATTTATTGGAAAGCGCGAAGCCGAACAGACCAGTAGCTGCAGCGGCAAGCGTTGTTGTAATACCAGAGAATAAAAGCATCTTCTTTTTCATGATAAAACACCTCCACATGCTATTTCTTATTTGTAATGTTCCCAACTGAGATTGTTTAAAACACGTCAACATTTTACAATAACTTTGGCAAAACTGCGATTATTTCTATTATCGAAAATCGTCAAAATATTTGTTAAAATATACATATCTGCTAGTAGCATATGCAGCAGTGTTGATTTTTGAACGGGGAAAAGGGGAGAATGGACATGATAAATGAGGTAGTAATCGTGAGTGCTGTTCGAACAGCTATAGGCTCATTTCAGGGGACATTAAAAGACGTACCAGCTGTAACTCTAGGTAGTATTGTTATTAAGGACGCTTTAGCACGTGCAGGAGTAGCTGGGGAACAAGTCGATGAGGTCATTATGGGGAATGTGTTATCGGCTGGTCTTGGACAAAATCCAGCTCGTCAGGCAGCGATAAAAGCTGGTTTGCCAAATGAGGTGTCAGCACTAACAATTAATAAAGTTTGCGGATCAGGTTTAAAGGCTGTGCATTTAGCGACGCAAGCTATTTTAGCTGGTGATGCTGAAATTATCGTGGCTGGAGGCTTTGAAAATATGAGCCAAGCCCCTTATGTTTTAAAAAATGCGCGTGAAGGCTTCCGAATGGGCGATCAAAAGGTTGTGGATACTATGATTCATGATGGTCTATGGTGTGCATTTAATGATTATCATATGGGCATTACAGCTGAAAATTTATGTGATATGTATGAAATTTCGAGAGAAGAACAGGATGCTTTTGCAGCACGTTCTCAGCAACGTGCAGAGGCAGCAATTGCAGCTGGTAAATTTGAAAATGAAATCGTCGCTGTCGAGATTCCACAGCGTAGGGGAGAGCCTATTGTATTCGACAAGGATGAATTTCCGCGTGCAGGCGTGACAGAGGAATCTCTAGGTAAGCTACGCCCAGCATTTAAAAAAGATGGTTCCGTAACAGCGGCTAATGCTTCAGGTATTAACGATGGAGCTGCGGCAATTGTTGTGATGTCTAAGAAAAAGGCGCAAGAGCTTGGTATTCAGCCGATGGCGATTATTACAGCCAATGCAAGTGCGGGAGTAGATCCTGCAATTATGGGAACTGGTCCAGTTAAAGCAGTCCAAAAAGCACTGGCTAAGGCAGCAACAACTTTAGAAGAAATCGATGTGATTGAAGCAAATGAAGCTTTTGCCGCACAATCGATTGCTGTTGATCGTGAATTACGCTTTAATCATGATAAACTAAATGTAAACGGGGGCGCGATTGCTCTTGGTCACCCAATTGGTGCAAGTGGAGCTCGTATTTTGGTCACACTCTTACATGAGATGGAAAAGCGTGATGCAAAAATGGGCTTAGCCACTTTATGTATCGGAGGTGGTCAAGGCGTAGCCACAGTAGTGAAGCGTCCTTGATGTCAATAAGAAGGTGAATGAAATGGGAAAGAAACGAAAACAACAGCAACAGACAAGCAATAGCATGACAGCAAGCTTGCCAAAGCAGGAGGCAGTCACATTGGCAGACCAACTAGGTGGCGATGTGCTAGCTAAATTAAAGGCGGCAAAGCAAGATTTATCCATGAAAGAACAGGCTGCAGAAGAGGAACGCCAAGCTAAACTAGCTTTTGAACGTAAGCAGCGAGAAAAAAATAAATCATTTGAAGAATTACTAAATGAGTATGGCGATAAAGGCACTAAATATTAACAAGAAAACAGTGAATTCACACTTGTGGATTCACTGTTTTTAATTGTAAGTAGAAAAGCAACAAATCATTTTGCTTCCCCTCAAATTTTAGAAAAAGCAGGGGCTACCTTGTATCAAGAAACTGAGTTTTTGATTATTGAAGATTCCTTTATTGATTTATATAAAAGACAAAAGGCTAATATAGTGCCTTTTGTCTTTTATTTTTCAACAATTTCCTGAACACAGCAACAGCACTAACAAAAATAATAGCTCCAGCTGTATCAACA
The DNA here is from genome assembly GCF_057773605.1 of Lysinibacillus sp. F12. Classification (NCBI taxonomy): domain Bacteria; kingdom Bacillati; phylum Bacillota; class Bacilli; order Caryophanales; family Bacillaceae; genus Lysinibacillus; species Lysinibacillus sp. F12. The sequence continues at coordinate 842,943 of NZ_JBYMLP010000001.1, read as the reverse complement.
AGCACATCTTGGCCGCTCATTGTACGACCTGGTGTAAAGCTTTGACGAAATTCATCAAGTATAGCAATAAATGCTGTTCCAGCAATAGCAATAGTTGCTGCGAAACGGTGTTTACCCCAAGCAAAGTATAACCCAAGCGCAATGCAGCCAAATCCGATAAAATGTGTTAGTTTACGAATTAAAAATTCGACAAATGGAAAATAACCACGTTCTTCAACTGATACGACTGTGTCCCAATAAGGGATTTTTAAAAAGGATAGTTGTTTTTCAAAAGGTTTATCTGCTAATAATTTTTTAAGCTCTGGTAAAATACTTTGTTGTTCGTAAGTCATACTAGAGGAAATAATTAGCACAACTAGACAGATGATAAAAATCAACCACTTTTTCATCGATGTTCTACATATTGTTCATTTTTTGTTAAAGTGTTTGCTGCTTCCAAGTCGGTTATAGCAGTCATGCTTTCATAGGCAGAGAGGGTCTGTGCTAGTTGCTCCTGTGAGCTTGCTCCAATTACTGTAGAAGCGATTGCAGACTCTTTTAAATTAAAAGCCAGTGCCAGTGCATGTAAATTATTATATTGTGAAGCTAAACTTGTTAACGTTGTTGTTAACTCTTCTGAAGAATAGTTGTTAAAACCTTTTACTCCCTGAAGACGTTGCTGCCAGCTATTTGTTAATAAGCCCTTAGCCACTGTGCCACGTGTTACAACAGAAGCGCCTTGGTTCGCAATAAAGTCAAACCACTCCTCGGGGCGGCGATCTAAAGCACTATATTGCATCATGACGCTTTTAGCTGAACTTGCAGGTAAAAAACGTTGCAAAACGTTTGGACGAATCGAAGAAATGCCATATTCTCGAATAAGTCCTTCTTTTTTCAAGCGCTCAAAAGTGTCGATAATCCCATCCCAATCATCTCCGATTGTACCACCGTGTAACTGATAAACATCAATGTAGTCCGTTCCTAATCGTTTCAAACTAGCATGAACAGCTTGTCTTATATAGGATGGCGAAGCATCCCATTGCCAGCCTTCTGCACCTTCAGTCCAGCGATTACCTACTTTTGTGGCAAGGATAATCTCTTGACGACGTTTCCCTAATGCCGCACCTAGGATCTCCTCATTCGTACCAAAATCATATAAATCGGCAGTGTCAAAATAATTTATGCCCGCATCTAATGCCATATCGACAATAGTTGCTGCTTGCTTTTTATCTGTGGAAAGTGACATGCCTCCTAAACTAATTTCTGAAATGAATATTTCACTAGTGCCTAGCTGCCTCTTTTTCATGAAACGACCTCCTTCGATTTCTCTACTTGTAATGGTACAATGAACATATCTGAAGGACAAGCGAGGTTATCGTCTATGAAAAAGTTTGAGGAAAAAACGACAAAAACGACACCCATCTATGACGGAAAAATTGTAAAGCTACAGGTTGATGATGTCATATTACCAAATGGTCAGGTTGCAAAGCGTGAAATTATCAAGCATCCTGGAGCGGTTGCGGTAATTGCTGTGACGTATGAGGGTAAATTAGTGTTAGTGGAGCAATATCGAAAGGCACTTGAACGTTCTATTGTTGAAATTCCAGCGGGGAAACTTGAACCTGGTGAAGAACCAGCGATGACAGCTCGCCGTGAATTAGAGGAAGAGACAGGCTACGGCGCGCATAGCCTTACATACTTACAAACATTTGCAACGTCACCGGGGTTTGCAGACGAGATCATTCATCTATATGTAGCGAAGGATTTGTATATCATCGACAATAAAGCAGCGTTAGATGAGGATGAGTTTGTCGAACTTTTAGAAGTTTCGTTGGAAGAAGCACAATCAATGGTGGGGGATCGACGTATTTTTGATGCTAAAACTGCATTTGCTGTACTTTGGCTTGCTACCTATTTAGAAAATAATCTTTAGCATAATAGAGACGGACGAGCATAAGCTGTACAAACCTTGATAGAAAAGGAGCATGTTTATGTCTCGTACGGTGTCTATATTTTATCACGCTTCCATCATTGCAGTTAGCTTTGTTTGTGGCGTTATTTTCTTTCATATTTTTGGTGGATCGAAAGCGGAACCGTTTATTTTATTTATAGAACCTCGTTTAGCTGATGGGGACAGGCATTCGATTTTTCATTTAGTGCTTCCTGTTGCCATTTCCATAGGTCTTGTATTAATACTAGCAACTCACAGTGTGTTAAAAATTTTAGTACGTGTAACTGTAGCCATGCGTGCAACTTTTTTTGGCTTTAGTTCTGTATTTTTATTACAAAAACTTGAAGCTTTTTGGCTTTATACGATTTGGTGGTTTCCATTTCAGCTTATCTATTGTATATTGTTGCTAGTCCTATGCAATTTACTTGTACCCGCTTGGTCAAAGCGAAAAATCGGGAAACAAGTATCTGGTCGGACAATTTTGTTGAATTTTATCGCATTTTTCATCATAATAGTTGCTGAGTTTATTGTTGTTTCATATGTGTTAAAATGATGGATTTAATAGACAGAGATTGTGATCAGATAAAAAAGTAAAAGCGTGTTAGAAATCTATTCACTATCTTGTAATAGGATTTACTCCTTTGGTATAATGGAAAGAGTTTAGGGGGGCGTCACATGGAGAGCCGAATTGATCGTATAAAAAAACAGTTGCATAGTGCTAGTTACAAGCTGACGCCGCAGCGAGAAGCAACAGTTGCTGTCTTGCTTGAGCACGAAGAAGACCACCTAAGTGCTGAGGATGTATATCTTTTAGTAAAAGAAAAAGCACCAGAGATTGGTCTAGCGACTGTTTATAGAACGTTAGAATTATTAACTGAGCTCAAAATTGTCGACAAAATCAACTTTGGCGATGGCGTGTCGCGCTATGACCTACGCCAAGAGGGAGCTGCCCATTTCCACCATCATCTAGTTTGCATTGAATGTGGAGCTGTTGATGAAATTCAAGAAGATTTACTTGAAGATGTGGAAGCCGTTGTTGAAAAGCGTTGGAACTTTATCATAAAGGATCACCGACTAACTTTCCACGGCATATGCTGGCGCTGTCATGATAAAAACGACGAATCGAATGAAGAAAATTAACGAAAAGCTGTCTGTTTTAATCTCTAGTATAGATTAAATCGGGCAGTTTTTTGTTTTTTTATGAAATAATCATCCTTATTATCGTTGGTTTATGTCGAATGGAGGGGGCTTTAGCACATTTCTAATAGCCATGCTAAAATAGAAAATAATTGACAGTGAGGGGGCGTTGTGATGAATGAATTTCAATACGCAGTAGAGGATTATATCCATTTTATCCAAGTGGAACGGCAATTATCTGTTAATACATTAGCATCCTATCGCCGAGATTTAGAAAGCTATGTAAATTTTTTACAAAATGCAGAGGGTATGGCTAATTTTAACCATATAGAAAGAACGACCATACTACGACATTTAGAGCAACTACGCGTACAGGGGAAGACAAGCCGTACGATTGCTCGCCATATTTCATCTATTCGTAGTTTTCACCAATTTTTACTACGAGAAAAGCGTGCTGAATCAGATCCAACGGTCCATTTAGAAATGCCAACAATTGAGCAAAAATTACCGAATATTTTATCTATAGAGGAAATCGAAGCCTTATTGACTGCGCCGAATAGAAGTAAGCCACAAGGTATCCGTGATTTAGCGATGCTGGAACTATTATATGGTTCGGGTATGCGAATCAGTGAGCTTATAGCCTTAGATTTAGCAGACATTCATTTAACAATGGGATTTGTTCGCGTATTTGGGAAGGGTGGAAAAGAAAGAATCATTCCACTTGGCAAAAGTGCTTTATCAGCCATAAGTACCTATTTAAATAATGCTCGTGGTCAATTACAGGGAAAATATCCAAAAACTGATGCGTTTTTTATTAATCAAAGAGGGAAACGTTTAACAAGACAAGGTTGTTGGAAATTAATGAAGGAGCATGCTTTAAAGGCAGGCATCCAACATGAGTTAACACCACATACATTGCGTCACTCTTTTGCTACTCATTTAGTCGAAAATGGGGCTGATTTACGTGCTGTACAAGAGATGCTAGGTCATGCAGATATTTCAACAACGCAAATTTATACACATATTAGTAAAACAAGATTATCGGAAGTATATAAGCAATTTCATCCACGTGCTTAAAAATTTCAGAAAATTTTTTTCGGTCGGATGTCTGACCTTTATTTTTCGCATTTTTTTGGTAAAATAGAGTCATGAGATTGGAGGCAATAATGATGAATAAACCGTTTAACAAAATCCATGTCGTTGTAATGGACTCTGTAGGTATTGGTGAAGCGCCAGATGCTGCAAATTTTGGCGATGTAGGAGCACATACATTAGGACACATCGCTGAAAAAATGAATGGGCTTACAATGCCAGTAATGGAGTCAATGGGTTTGGCAAATATTGAGCCGCTGCAAGGAATGCAAGCGACAAACGAGCCGAAAGCATACTATGGGAAAATGCAAGAAGCTTCTGTTGGGAAAGATACGATGACAGGGCATTGGGAAATTATGGGGTTAAATATTGATAAGCCCTTTAAGGTGTATCCTGATGGATTTCCTGCAGAGTTGATTGCTGAGCTAGAAAAACGTACGGGTCGTAAAGTACTCTGCAATCAACCAGCGAGTGGTACGCAGGTTATAGAAGATTTCGGTAAAGAGCATATGGAAACTGGAGCAATTATTGTCTATACATCAGCTGATCCGGTATTACAAATTGCTGCACACGAGGAAATTATACCATTAGAGGAATTATATAAAATCTGTGAAATTGCGCGTGAATTAACATTACAGCCCGAGTATTTAGTCGGTCGTGTAATCGCACGTCCATTTATAGGTACGCCAGGGGACTTCTCCCGTACTTCAAATCGACATGACTATGCGCTGAAGCCATTTGGTCGTACAACGATGAATGTCTTAAAGGACGCGGGTTTAGATGTAATTGCAATTGGTAAAATCTCTGATATTTTCAATGGTGAAGGTGTCACAGATGCTGTACGTACTAAAAATAATACGGATGGAATGGACAAATTTGCTGAAGTTGTCCGCCGTGATTTCCATGGAATGAGCTTCCTAAACTTAGTAGACTTTGATGCTAATTTTGGACACCGTCGTGATCCACTAGGCTACGGACAGGCATTGGAAGAATTCGACGCGCGACTGACAGAAGTTACGAGTGCAATGTCAGAGGATGACTTATTAATTATTACAGCAGACCACGGAAATGATCCAACCTTCCACGGTACAGATCATACACGCGAGTATGTACCGTTAATTGTCTATTCTCCACGTTTTAATGGTGGTGCTGAACTAGAGCTTCGTGAAACTTTTGCAGATATTGCAGCTACAGTGGCTGAGAACTTCCAAGTAGAAGCACCAGCATTTGGTAAAAGTTTCTTACAAGAATTGAAATAGGGGGTTTTTCGAATGAATATGGTGCAATTGTTTGAAAAGAAAAAACAAGGATTAGAGCTCTCACAAGCTGACATTCAGTATTTTGTTGATGGCTATACGGCAGGTTCCATTCCTGATTATCAAGCAAGCTCACTCTTAATGGCGATTCGACTTCTAGGAATGTCTGATGATGAAACGTTTTATTTAACAAAAGCAATGATTGAATCAGGGGATGTCATTGATTTAACGTCTATTGAGGGTTTTAAAATTGATAAACACTCAACAGGTGGCGTTGGTGATAAAGTCACACTTGTAGTCACACCTATAATTGCATCTCTAGGAATTCCGGTAGCTAAGTTTAGTGGTAAAGGTCTAGGCATTACAGGTGGTACAATCGATAAGTTAGAGTCCATCCAAGGCTTCAAAACAGAGCTTTCCTCACAAGAATTCATTGATAATGTCAATCGACATAAAATTGCAGTTGCTGGGCAAACAGGTAATCTTGTACCAGCCGACAAAAAGTTGTATGCATTAAGAGATGTGACAGGCACGGTGGATTCGATCCCATTAATTGCTGCATCTATTATGAGCAAAAAAATCGCTAGTGGTGCAGATGGTATTGTGCTAGATGTTAAATGTGGTTCAGGTGCGTTTATGAAAACGCAAGAAGAAGCACAGCGATTAGCTGATACAATGACAGCGATTGGGGAAAAACTTGGACGCAGAGTCGTTGCCCATATTAGTGATATGGATAATCCTCTTGGTAAAATGATTGGTAATAAGCTTGAGGTATTAGAAGCCTATGCATTATTAAGTGGTCGTATGGAAGAAACACATGAGGATTTACTAGATGAATGTGTAGTCATTGCTTCTTTAATGTATCAAGTTGCCGCAGGTGTTGATGAAGCAGAAGCAACTGCCGCAGTTAAGCGCGTACTAGCAGATGGTTCTGCGGCTGCGAAATTTGAGGAGTTTATTGTTGCACAAGGTGGGGACGTATCAGATATTGTACAAAATGAAACGGCCCATAAAGTTTCAGTTGCGGCAGTGACGGAAGGTACTGTGGAAACGATTAATGCCCTTTTAGTTGGTGAAGCTAGTGTTAGTCTAGGTGCTGGACGTTTAACAAAGGAATCCACGCTTGATTACGATGCAGGCATTCAACTGGTAGCTAAAAAAGGCGATCGTGTAAAAAATGGGGATATTATTGCTTATTTATATGCCAATAACCAAATCAATCAAGATACAATTCTTAAAATACAGCAAGCTTATACAATTGTATAAAATTTCTTTTGCGAGAGCTCTCACAGACGAGGGTTCTCGTTTTTTTGTTGTTCCACCATTAAACCTATGAAATGTTTACATTTCGTATAAATTTCATATTGAGATAACTGCCGCTTGTTTAAAACACGTTCACTTATCCCATACTGCACGTAAACCTAAAAAGCTATAAGTATGTCGATTTGACACTATTTCAGAAGACTTTGCACTAGTTCTGTCAACCGCAAGGATTCAGCGTATTAAATGTGGAATTGCACGAGGAGGAGGCGATGTTCATGCATTTTCAATTAGAAATGGTCACAAGAGAGACAGTCGTTATACGTTTATTTGGGGAGCTCGATCATCATGCAGTAGAGCAAATTCGAGCGAAAATTTCTGCAGCAATTTTCCAAGGCACTGTGACGACCATCATTTGGAACTTAGAAGGGCTATCTTTTATGGATAGTTCGGGAGTAGGTTTAGTGCTTGGTCGTATGCGTGAGTTAGAGGCAGTTGCTGGGCGAACTATTTTATTGAATCCATCGCCAACCATGCGAAAAGTTTTTCAATTTTCAGGTTTAGGGCCTTGGATGATGGATGCAACAGAGGAACAAGCGATTGATCGCGTAAGGGGGATTGTAAATGGATAACGAAATGACATTAACTTTTTTAGCACTTAGTGAAAATGAAGCCTTAGCCCGTGTTGCGGTCACAGGCTTTATTGCTCAATTAGACCCAACTATTGATGAGCTGTCTGAATTTAAAACAGTTGTCTCAGAAGCAGTTTCCAATGCCATTATTCATGGCTATGAAGAGGATGGCAAGGGTGTTGTCACTGTTCATGCTAAACGTGAAGATGACGTTGTAACGGTGTCTGTAATGGATAAAGGGATAGGAATTGAAGATGTGAGTCAAGCAATGGAGCCGTTATTTACAACAAAAAGTGTAATGGAGCGCTCAGGTATGGGCTTTACGATTATGGACAGTTTTTCTGATCAGCTAACAGTCATGTCCAAGTGGCGAGAAGGAACAACTGTAACATTTACGAAGAAATTTTACACAGTTCGGACAGCGGTAATGTGAGGGTATCATCGTGAAGCCGTTAGAACAGTCGTCCGAAAAGCTTTTGTCTCAGGAGGAAATGCGTGATTTAATAGCACGCGCACAGCAGGGCGATCATGAGGCTCGTAAACGAATGGTAGAAGGCAATACGAGGCTTGTATGGTCCATTGTTCAACGTTTTACAACGAGAGGTGTTGAGCTCGAGGATTTATTCCAGATAGGCTGCATAGGACTCATGAAATCAGTAGATAAGTTCGATTTATCGTATGATGTTAAATTTTCAACCTATGCAGTACCTATGATTATTGGTGAGATTCAACGCTTTTTAAGGGATGATGGCATGGTGAAGGTGAGTCGCTCTATTAGGGAGCTGAACTTTAAAATCCGACATGCTACAGACGAATTTATTAAAAGGAATGAACATCCGCCAACGATTCAGGAGCTGGCTCAAGTACTTGGTGTGACAACCGAGGAAATTGTGACAGCATCAGATGCATTGAGAGATCCAGCCTCTCTACATGAGCAATTGTATGAAAGTGAAGGAGATTCCATCACATTGATGGATCAAATGAAGGATGAAAAATCCGAGCAACCATTTGATTATATCCCCCTTAAAGAAGTGCTTACAAGGCTTGAACCGAGAGAACAGTCTATCATTTATTTACGGTATTTTTCAGATTGCACGCAAACTGAAATTGCAAATAGGCTAGGCATATCACAGGTGCAAGTATCCCGTTTGGAGAAAAAAATTCTAGCTCAATTAAAAAGCTGGATGGCTACAAGTGCAACTGTGGAGCAAGAAGTAATAAAAAAAGACATCTAAGAAAATGGTGACAGCATGACAAATAAATTATTTAGCAGCTTAGAAGAAGCCGAAGATTTTCTTAAGGAGCAATTTGGTGACGGCGAATCATTTGACGTTGGGATTAAGCATTTATTTGTCAAAGATTTGCCGGTTCTTTGCGCCTATATTAGTGGCCTTGTGGATGGCGAAGCCCTAACACAATTACTTTCAAACATGCTCCCTGATGAGGACTATGACATCGATGTGGAGGATGAGAAGGAGTATTTTGAGTCCTATTTTAACTTTCACGGACGTTCAGAGGAAACCGAGCGTAAAGCTTATTTATTAGCCATTTTAAGCGGGCAAGTGACCTTTATTACTAAAAGTGGCTATTGCTACATTGCCGAGCTCAGAAACTATCCAGGACGTTCCCCTGAGGAGCCCGACAATGAAAAGGTAATACGTGGCTCAAGGGATGGTTTTACAGAAGGAATATCTCAAAATACGGCTTTAATTCGTAGGCGTATTCGCAATAGTAATTTACGTTTCGAGCTACATAAAATATCCAAAATCGGCCAAACCGACGTCGCAATAGCGTATATGAAGGATATTGCCAATGAAGATATGCTCGAAAAATTACGACAGCGCCTTGACCAGATTAACCACGATGGTTTAACAATGGCTGATAAATCATTAGAAGAATGGCTGTTTAAGCAAAAATTCCATCCAGTTCCGTTTGTTCGTTACACGGAAAGGCCAGATATTGCTGCGGCGCATTTACTGGAAGGGCATATCGCCATAATGGTAGATACTTCACCATCTGTTATTCTTGTGCCAATTACAATTTTCCATTTACTGCAGCATGCGGAGGAATATAGACAGGCGCCATTAGTTGGAACATTTGTACGTTTTATGCGGTATTTCGGCGCTATTATGGGTTTACTTTTATTACCTTTGTGGTATGTATTTGCAACAAATGAATCATTGCTGCCAGAGGCTCTTTCTTTTTTAGGGACCCAGGAGAAATCGCATGTACCCTTATTACTGCAAATACTTATTGCAGATATTGGTATTGAATTTTTGAGGATGGCCGCCATTCATACCCCAACACCGCTGTCTACTGCGATGGGCTTGGTTGCGGGGGTAATTATTGGTCAAATCGCGATCGATGTGGGACTATTCTCAGCAGAGGTTGTACTCTATACAGCGGTTGCAGCTATTCTCATTTTTATTATCCCGTCCTATGAGCTAAGTATCTCCATAAAAATATTTAGGCTGTTCTTATTGATTATGGTAGGTATTTGGGGCGTTAATGGTTTATTCATTGGCATATTCTTAGTGTTTACGTATTTATGTTCATTACGACCAATGCAGGCACCATATTTTTGGCCGCTTGTCCCATTCTTCCCAATGGCGATGCTACGTGTTCTTATTCGTTTCCCAATGACGGCAGATGCATTAAGACCTTATGTAGTTGCTTCCAAACAGCGAAAAAGATCATAGGAGCCGTTGCACTCGATTTTTTCATGTGATAAAGTTCACATATAGTATTTTGTGATTTTTGCAAAAATTATTTTCATTCAGCAAAAGGGAGGTTTTATACATAGGCCACTTGAAGCTGGATGAAATTAATTTTTGGTGGGACTACTTTATTACCATAGGGTAGATCCTACCATATTTCTGTAAAAGTGACAGAATGGAACGAAGTGAAAAGGGAGAGATGCACATGCATTTATATGGAACACAAGCGATTTCTGAGAATGGTCATTTAACAATTGGACAGGTAGACACACTAGAGCTTGCCAAAGAGTACGGTACACCACTTTTTGTGTATGATACTGCACTTATTCGGAAGCGTGCTCGCAGCTTTATCGATACGTTTAAAAAACTAGGCGTAAAAGCAGAAGTAGCTTATGCTTCAAAGGCATTTGCATGTGTAGCTGTGTATCAATTAGCAGCAGAAGAAAACCTATCTTTGGATGTTGTATCAGGTGGAGAATTATTTACAGCTATAAAAGCAGGTTTTCCAGCTGAGCGCATTCATTTCCATGGCAATAATAAAAGCATTGCAGAATTAGAGCTAGCTTTTGACTCCAAAATCGGTTGTATTGTTGTAGATAATTTCTATGAGATTCAGCTTTTGAAAGAAATATCTGAACGTCGCCAACAAAAAATGCGTATATTACTACGTGTTACACCAGGGGTTGAAGCACATACGCATGATTTCATTACGACAGGTCAAGCTGATTCAAAATTTGGTTTTGACTTAAACAATGGTCAAGCGGATGAGGCATTCCAACAAACATTTAACCATGAATTCTTAGAGCTATTAGGCTTACATTGTCACATCGGCTCACAAATTTTTGACACTGCTGGCTTTGGGTTAGCAGGAGAAAAATTGATTGACAAAATTTCTGATTGGAACAAGGCTCACGGATTTACATGTACTGTGTTAAACTTAGGTGGGGGCTTTGGTATTCGTTATACTGAAGAAGATGCACCGCTTGAACCGCAAGTATATGTAGAGGACATGATTACAGTAGTGAAAAACAAAGCAACTGTACTTGGACTAAAAATGCCAGAAATTTGGATTGAACCAGGTCGATCACTTGTCGGTGATGCAGGAACATCTCTTTATACAATCGGATCACAAAAAACAGTACCAGATGTGCGAAAATATATTGCAGTTGATGGTGGGATGAGTGATAACATCCGCCCAGCATTATATGACGCTAAGTATGAGGCAATCATTGCAAGTAAAGCGAATGAACCGAAAAATGAAATTTATACTGTTGCTGGTAAATTATGTGAATCTGGCGATAAATTAATTATTGATGCTAAACTACAAGACGCAGCTTCAGGTGATGTTTTAGCCATTTTCTGTACAGGTGCATATGGTTATTCTATGGCAAGTAACTATAACCGTGTTCCTAGACCTGCTGTTGTATTTGTAGAGAATGGACAGCATCAATTAGCTATTCGCCGCGAAAGTTATGAAGATATTGTGCAAAACGATCTCCCGCTAACTTTAAAAAAGGGTGAGTAAATTTGAGAAAGAATAAATGGGTATTACTAGCATCCATTTCAACTTTTATTGTGTTGTGGGGTATTGTCTATTGGGTGTTGGCGTCTAAAGGAATTCTCGGACCTGGTTCGTAAGACAGAAATTGGCTTGCGGTAAAAGTACAAATCGTGTAGGATAGTCAAAGATTATGTACAGCTAGAAAAAGAGGGAATAGACAAATATGTTAATTCGATATAAAAAAGCTTTAGAGAAAATAGCAATGGGGCTACTTTCGTTTATGCCGAACGAAAAAGACGTAAAAAAGCTTACCGAGACCATCCACTCCTATGAAAATGATGATAACTGGGTTTTATACTTATGGAAAAAAAATGATGAATACGTTGGCATTGTTGGGCTGGTAACAGATGAGAATAATACTGCTACGATCCAACATGTATCTGTTGTGCCTTCCTATAGAGGCGAGGGTGTTGCGAAGGAAATGCTTCAGGAAATAGGAGTGCTAGGTCAATATGAACATGTACGCGCGACAGATGAAACACGTCAATTAGTTCAAAAATGTATCAATTGCATCGAAAAAAAAGCAGACGAGTAACATCGTCTGCACATACTGTAGACAAAAGCCATCGAGCATTCACACTCTCGATGGCTTTTGCCATTCTCAATTGGTAATTACTGTAGAGATAACGACTCTAAATGACTACGTCTCATCCCTTGAATAGTACTTGGGTTATCAGCGTTTTAGCATCCCAAAAGTTTCGTTGATTGAAACAAAGCCGACTCCTGCGGAAAAAGCGAGGGAATCGAAATTCAGGATATCACGAAGCTAAGGAAGCGATGAAATCAGCACATCTTCGCCAGCGGTGCACGTAGTGGAAATTAACGTCTACCTTTTCTTTGTTTACTTTCTTGTCGCTCTGCAAGTATATGTGAGCGATCTCTTAGCATATGCTTATGAAGAAGATAGTTTGAGTTACTATAGGGTAAAATTTGTATACGGGCTATTGTTAATTCCAGCAACTTAGGTGAAAGGGGGAGCTGGAATGCATGAAAGGACTTGCCTGTTTGAATCGCGGCAAGACAATTTTTTATTTCTGTCAGGAGTTGATAGTAACTAATTTCATGGAAAAAGATATGATCTTCATTTTGTTGAAAATTATAAAGTGCTTTTTCTAAAATTCGTATAGCGCCAGTATCATTACCACGCCGCCAATGATATAAGCCTGTTGCAAGTTGTACATAGCCAACCAATGGGTGCATTTTATCACCAGGCGCGATTTCCTTCCAATATTCCTCAAGCACTTCATGGCATTCAAAAAAATCCTGATTGCCATTAAAATAAGCGCAGTAATCAATAAATAAAGTATGATGCTGTGGATGCATTTTGAACTCCTTTCCACTATACTATAAGAACATAGAATCTCAGGGTGGTAAAATTATGTCTTACGAAGTAAAATTAGATGCCTTTTCAGGGCCTCTTGATCTATTATTGCATTTAATTCACAGGTTGGAAATTGATATCTATGATATCCCAATGGCTGAAATCACACAACAATATATCGACCATATACATGCCATGCAAGTATTGGAGTTAAATGAAGCAAGCGAATATTTAGTAATGGCCGCAACACTGCTAGCGATTAAAAGCCGAATGCTATTACCTATTCATGAGGGCGAAATGGAAGATGCCGAATTGGAAGTTGATGGCCCAGACCCGCGTGAGGAACTGGTGCAACGATTAATCGAGTATAAGAAATATAAGGAAGCTGCCAGCAATTTGCAAGAGCTTGAAACAGATCGAGCGCAGGTATTTACAAGGCCACCTGCTGATTTAACCGGCTTAGCATCGGACGAACAAATGGCTTTGTTTGATTTGAATGTGAATATTTATGATATGCTTGGAGCATTTCAAAAATTGATGCGTCGAAAGAAATTAAAGAAACCTCTTAAAACGACAGTAACGAGGCAAGAACGGTCAGTGAAGGATCAAATGCGTTCGGTTGTAGATTCTTTGCGATTAACAGGTGGACGTGCATCATTTTTCGAGCTTTTTCCCTATGAAGATAAGCCGACACTTATTTTGACGTTTGTATCCCTTCTTGAATTGATGAAACGTCAGGTCGTCATCGTAGAGCAAGATGGTAACTTTGAAGAATTAACAGTTACCTTACAGAAGGAGGAATGGGAAAATGACGAAAACATTGATGTTACAGAGTAGAATTGAAGCCTTATTGTTCGTTGTCGGAGATGATGGCTTAACAATTAAACAACTTTCTCAGCTGTTAGGTGAACAAGATGAGATGATAGTACAGGCAATGGATGCCTTGCGAAAAGTGTATGAGGAAGATTTAGCTAGAGGAATAACTGTGAAAGAAATGGCAGGCGTTTTTCAGCTTATTACAAAATCAGATTTAGCAGATACTATTCAAAAATTGGTAGAAAATCCAACTGCACAATCCTTATCCCAGGCTTCTCTTGAGGTTTTAGCGATTGTAGCCTATAAACAACCAATTACTAGGGTAGCTATAGAAGATTTACGAGGTGTAAAATGTGAAAGACCTATACAGACTTTAGTATCAAGAGGGTTGATTAAAGAGGTAGGGCGTTCAGAAGGAACTGGACGTGCTATCCTATATGGAACAACTAAAGAATTTTTACACTATTTTGGTTTAAACAGTGTAGAGGAAATGCCACCTCTGCCAGAGGAGGAGTTTGCAGAAACTGAGCAAGAAACCGATTTATTTATGACCAAATTCCAAGAAGCTTTTAATGGTGCAAAGTAATGTATAGGAATAATGCATAACGACCAACATAAATCTATACTTTCCTATCATATTGAATAAGGAGTGGCTCGTTGCTTCGGTTATTTCGATTAATAATGTTGATGATCATTGTGTTAATGGTAATACTTCCTCAATCAAGCTTTGCGAGAGGAGGAAGTGGCTATGCGGTCTTAGATGGAGAGACAGGTCGCGTGTTAATAGGTTCAAATAGTAATGAACGGCTACCAATTGCTAGCTTAACGAAAATTTGGACGGCACTTGTGGCTATCGAAAATAGTGATTTGCAAGAGGAAGTTGTCATCTCACCAAAGGCTGCCATGGCTGAGGGAAGTTCTATTTATTTGCAGGCAGGCGAAACGGTAACCGTAGAAACGTTATTATATGGTTTAATGCTTCGTTCAGGCAATGATGCTGCGACAGCTTTAGCAGAGCATGTAGGGGGTTCTGTTGAAGGCTTTGTCAAATTAATGAATGAAAGAGCCGTTATTGCGGGTCTTACCAATACGGTTTTTATGAACCCCTCTGGCTTACATCATGAAGAGCATTTATCTTCTGCAAGAGATACTGCTGAGATGCTAAGAGTCGCTTTACAAAATAAAACATTTGAGAAAATTGCCTCAACGGTTCTTTATAAAGCGAATACGGTTAACGGAATGCTATGGGAGAATAAGCATCGACTATTAAGAGAAGGCTCAGGGATGGCTGCGGAAATTGATGATGAAACAGAACAACCTGTGAGTTCTTTAAAATCTGCTACTGGAGTTGCCTATGCTGGTAAAACAGGTTTTACAAAGGTAGCTGGTCGTACGCTTGCAACAGCCTTTCAAAAGGATGGGCAAACCTGTATTGTTGTCACGTTAAATGAATCGGATGATTGGAATGTTCATCGAAGCTTTTCTAATCAAGTGTGGAGAGATTACGATCTTGAAACAGTGGTGAAGAAGGGCAAATACAACGTTAATAAAAAATTGGCTATTCGATTAGAAGAGCCTGTTCGCCTGCAATTAAATAAAGAGGAAAAAGAGCAAGTGCGGCAAGTTTTACACGTTTCAAGAAAACGTCAGGAAGCTGTCTTATCAATCTTTTTAGGTGAAGAACGTATTTATGCAATACCAGTAAAAGTTGAATCAGCGGATCGTTGAAAAAACGATTTGCTGATTTTTTTGTTATATAACCGGTTGAACTGAATAAGGATATATGATGCGAGAATATCTATTTCCTTAAAATTAATCTAATCAAAGCTTAGCAACTTGGGGTAGCAATGGAAAAATATAAAATTACTCTTGATTACGTTCAAAATAAGAGTGCAAACAGAGCATATAAACATTTTTTTTAAAACGATTTGCTTACTGGTAAAAAGAGTATACTACTAGAAGGGTAAAATAAAATTTTTATTCCTACTATTGCTAAATGTGCTAAAGAAAAATTATTACGAATACTCCAACAATGATTGTGAAATTTGTTTTTCTTTAATATTGCGCTAAAGTATGACATAATTTTCACAGATTAGCGGGAAAATTAACCCTATTCAATTGAACGAGAAATCGATTTTCAACGAAATTGTTAATGTGAAAGAAAACTAGAGGTGAAGAAATGGAAAGATTACAGAAAGTCATTGCTTATGCGGGTGTTGCTTCGAGGCGAAAAGCAGAGCAATTGATAGTAGAAGGTAAAGTAAAAGTGAACGGTATAGTTGTCCGTGAATTAGGCACAAAGGTGTCTAACTCAGATACAATTGAAGTGGAAGGCGTAAAGCTTGAAAAAGAAGATAAAGTTTATTTCTTACTTTATAAACCACGTGGCACTATTTCGGCCGTGACAGATGATAAAGGACGCAAAACTGTCACAGATTTATTTCATCATATTCCGCAACGTATTTTCCCAGTGGGTCGTCTTGATTATGATACATCTGGATTATTGCTATTAACAAATGATGGAGAATTTTCCTATATGTTAACGCATCCAAAATTTAAAATTGACAAAACGTATATCGCACGTGTCAAAGGCATTCCAACAATTGAAGGTCTGAAAAAGCTTCAACGTGGTATTAAATTAGAGGATGGAAAGACAGCACCAGCCAAAGTAAGTATGACATCCTTTGACGAAAATGCTGGCAAGGCAATTTGCGAAATTACGATTCATGAAGGCCGTAATCGCCAAGTTCGACGTATGTTTGAAGCTATTGGTACACCAGTTGTCAAATTAAAACGTGAACGATTTGCCTTTTTAGATTTATACGGACTTGCACCAGGTGAATTCCGTGAATTGTCTAAGCATGAAGTCAAGCAATTGCGTGTGTTAGCAGAAACAGGGAAACTGGATTAAAAGAACTTGCCAGAAGAAAGTGAGGATACTTTAAAAGGAATAAAAACTATTTTCACTTTCTTTTTGGTGAAATCGTTCATAAATCATTCATAATTAATAGCTAAGTGTTTTTGTATCATTTTGCTATAATAGGTGAGAATAGTACGCCTAGTTACATTTTAGCCAGAAGAGCTTAACACATCGTTGACGTACAATTTTCATAGATGTTTTTACATACGTAAAGACGTTTATAAATTGAAAAAGTTCTATGCTAAAGTCTTTATAATGTAAAAAGCTTCATGTCTACAATGTTTACGCAAAGTCGTAAATGATAGGGGGTTTATTAACTTGGAGAAAAAGAAAAAGCGTCTCGTACTACGAACGGTCATTTTAGCAGTATTAGCATTGGCAATCGGGTACACGGTTTATGGAACAGCAACAAAGGAAAAAGTAGAGTTAGTAGCAGTTGGCTCAGAAGCACCTGACTTCACGTTAGTAGATTTAGACGGTGAAAAACATAAATTGTCGGATTATAAAGGACAAGGGGTATTTTTAAATTTCTGGGGAACTTGGTGTAAGCCATGTGAAAAGGAAATGCCTGCGATGGATAGACAGTATCAAATATTTAAAGATCAAGGTGTACAAACTTTAGCGGTTAATATCGCTCAAACGGATTTTGAAGTACAGAATTTTGTCGATCGATATAAATTGTCTTTCCCGGTAGTTATCGATAAAACAAAAAGTGTTATGACTGCTTATAACGTAGGTCAACTACCTGCTACAGTGTTAATTGATCCAGAAGGAAAAGTCGTAAAAATTATTACTGGTGAAATGACAGATGCAAATATTGCTTCGTACATGGAATTAGTGAAGCCGAAATAAGGAGTAAATGACGATGGAAAAAATCATTTGTGCTTGTGGTCATAGTAACCCTTACGGCACGAAGCTCTGTGAGAAATGTGGTCGTCCTTTAACGGAAGAAGAGAAGCAAAATAAAGTTGTTGATATGCGTTATGACGGTACTGCCATTCGTTCTAAAACGTATAACAAATCGATTATCGACAAAATTTGGAATTTCTTCTCTAGTGTTAAAGTTGGTATATCTTTAATTATTATCACATTAATTGCTGCTTCAATCGGAACATTACTACCACAAGAGTTTTATGTAAAAGCCTCTGATATAGAGAAGGGAGCTTATTACGCTGACGTATATGGTACGTTTGGTAAAATTTATTACACGCTAGGACTCTCAGATTTATACAGTTCATGGTGGTTCCAAATTTTAGTTGGTATGCTAGCTGTATCAATTATTGTAGCGAGTCTAGACCGAGGAATCCCACTCTATAAATCACTAAAGAATCAGCGTGTTAAAAGACATGAAAGCTTTATGAAGCGTCAACGTATTATTGGTGAAGGTCAAATAACGGCTGACGCAGAGGAGACGCTTGATAAAGTGGCTCAAAAAATGACTGAAATGAGATACTCTGTTCGTCGAGATGGTAGCGCTCTCTTAGCTGAAAAAGGTCGCTTTTCTCGTTACGGTCCGTACATAAACCATGTCGGTCTCATTATCTTCTTAAGTGGGGTTATGTTACGTCTTATCCCAGGATTTTATGTTGATGAATCAATATGGGTCCGCGAGGGAGAGACACGTGCTATTACTGGCATGGACGGTTATTTCATTGAAAACAAAGATTTTATTTTAGAAACTCACGATAATGAACCTCAAGGAGAGCAAGTAAAACAGGGTGTTAACGTGGTTGCTAAAAACTTCCAAACTGATATTACGCTTTACAAACAGCCTAAAGATGCAATCCCTGGCGATACGGAAAATTTAGAAAAAGTTAAAGATTATTCGATTCGTGTCAATCACCCATTAAAAGAAGATGGCTTCGCTCTTTATCAAATGGATTATCGTCTGAATGAATTAAAGCAAATGAATTTTGAATTAATTAATAAGGCGAGTGAAAAATCACTTGGTAAAGTGGAAATTGATTTAACAAATCCTAAAAAAGAATATGATTTAGGTAATGGGTCTTCCGTGCAAATTCTAGTTTATACACCAGATTTTGATGGCTTTGAAAATGGAGAACCTCAAACAAAAACATCGATTCCAAATAATCCGGCATTTTTATTTAAAATGACTACGCCAGAAACACCAGAAGGCGAAGTAAGTTTTGTGGAAATTATGCAGCCACCACTAGAACCACTGGGCGAAAATAAATATAGAATGAAATTTGCTGCTGCTGAGATGCGTGATATGTCAGGTATTACGGTCCGTAAAGATAGTACAATTCCTATCTTATTTGTTGGTGGAGTTATCTTTATGATTGGTGTCGTAATTGGATCATACTGGAATCACCGTCGTTTATGGCTTCAAGTTGAGCCGGATGGCCGTGTTTTAATGGCTGCCCATGTTAATAAAAATATGTTCAGCATGAAGAAGGATTTAGATGCTGTTACAGCATTTGCTGCATTGCCTCCGTACAAAGATCAGTTAGAGAAAGAAGAGGCTGGCGAAGAGTCCACGGATGGTGGCATTAAAGAAAAGGAAGGTGACAACACCTTATGAGTTTGATTGACATAAGTGGAAACCTGTTATTTGTAGCTTTTATTGCTTATTTAGTTGCGACGTTATTATTTGGTGGTTCCATTAAGCAAGGGAATGCTACGGGTAAAAACACGGGTAAATGGGGTAAGCTTGCCATTGTGGTAACAATTATTGGATTTGTATCACAGCTTGCCTACTTTATTACACGATGGATTTATACTGGACATGCGCCAGTAAGTAATATGTTTGAATTTACAACTGCCTTTGGTATGTTCATTGTTGGTGCGTTTATTTTAATTTACTTTATTTATCGTTTATCTGCACTTGGATTAGTAGCATTACCAGTAGCACTTTTAATTATCGCTTATGCTTCGATGTTCCCGAAAGAAGTAAGTCCATTAGTGCCCTCATTACAAAGCCATTGGTTAACAATTCACGTAATTACAGCGGCATTAGGGCAATCTATTTTAGCGATCAGTGCTGTGGCTGGACTTATTTACTTATTAAAGGTTGTAGATTTAACGAAGCCTTCTAAACAGCGATTTTGGTTAGAAGCCGTTATGTACTGTCTTGTAGTAGTTGTTGGGTTTGTCGCTGTGACATCTACATTCAGTGCAATGGATTATGAATCTAGCTACAATTATGTGGATAAAGAAGGAACTACACGTAAAATTATTTACAATTTACCACCTGTATTCGGTATGAATGAGTATGAGGTGGTTGAAGAGCATGGCATGTCACCAATCGTAGAAATGCCAGCATTAATTAATGCGAAGAAATTAACAACTGTCTTCTGGTCATTATTAGTAGGGTCAGTATTTTATTTATTAATTCGCTTAATTGCACGTCGTCGAATAAGTGCTATTTTCCAACCACTTGTGAAGCGTGTTAACTTACAATTACTTGATGAAATTGGTTATCGTTCAGTGCTAATTGGTTTCCCTGTATTCACCCTAGGCGCTTTAATCTTTGCGATGATTTGGGCGCAAATTGCTTGGAGTCGCTTCTGGGGTTGGGATCCTAAGGAAGTATGGGCTCTTATTACATGGTTATTCTATGCGGCATTCCTACATTTACGTTTATCAAAAGGCTGGGAAGGTCAAAAATCTGCTTGGTTAGCATTAATTGGTTTCGGCATTATTTTATTTAACTTAATTGCTGTTAACTTAATTCTTGCAGGTTTACACTCCTACGCATAACCTGTGAAACAACAAGCCTTTTCGCTGTAGCGAAGAGGCTTTCTTTTCTTTTCAATATGTGTCACACCATGTACAATAGAAGTTAGAGAAAGATTGGAAGAGAGGGATCGTGAAAGTGTCAGAAAATATTTCAGTATTAGTAGTAGATGACGAGGATCGTATTCGCCGCTTATTAAAAATGTATCTGGAGCGAGAAGGTTACCTTGTTGACGAGGCAGAAAATGGTGAACAAGCGATCGAAAAATCTTTAGAAAAAGAATATCACTGTATTTTACTTGATATTATGATGCCTGAAAAAGATGGGCTAGAAGTGTGTGCAGAAATTCGTGAACGAGCAGCAACACCTATTATTTTATTAACTGCTAAAGGTGAGGAAGCTAATCGTGTTCAAGGCTTCGAACTAGGAGCAGATGATTATATTGTAAAACCATTTAGTCCTCGTGAGGTTGTGTTACGTGTGAAGGCTATTTTACGTCGTTCACAGGCATTCTCACCTACGACAAATGCATCCTCTTCAAAAGATTTAGTGGTGTTCCAGCATTTGATGATCGATCATGATGCACACCGTGTAACGGCTGAGGGCATTGAGGTTAATTTAACACCAAAAGAGTATGAATTACTTTACTTCTTAGCGAAATCGCCAGACAAAGTATTTGACCGTGAACAACTACTAAAAGAAGTTTGGCATTATGATTTCTTTGGTGATTTACGTACAGTTGACACACACGTAAAACGTTTACGCGAAAAGCTCAACCGTGTTTCTGAAAACGCTGCTAAAATGATTGTGACAGTTTGGGGCGTTGGTTACAAATTTGAGGTTGTCAATGAATAGAATATGGAATAGTGTTGTCGGGAAGCTATGGGTAACCATATTGCTTCTCGTTTCATTTGTATTATTTGTTTTCACGGTATTAATGCTTGAATTTCTTCAAAACTACCACATGCAGCAAGCAGAAATATCTTTACGTCAAACGGCTGCCACTGTGGCAAGTATAGTGGATGACAATGAAACAGCTGAATCGACTTCGGAACTATTAAAAGATATTTTACCTAAAGGCACCAATGCACTAATTGCAATTAGCCATGTAGAGGTATCCTTTGCCATGCAAGAGGGTGTCAATAAAAAGAAAATTCAAGATACCATTTTGGCGAATAAATCTTTCCGTGAAGTCTTTCAATCAGACGAACCCATTATTAAAGAAATGATGATGCCCTCCTCTACAGATCCAGAGAAAATGGAATCTTATGTAGTGCTAGGCTTCCCCTTGAATGTAGAAAATGCTGTACATGGAGCAGTTTTCATCTATCAGAGCCCCGATGCTCTACATAAAACGTCCAAGGAAACGACGAAAATTGTCTTTTTGGCAGCTTTCATAGCATTTGTCTTGACGACATTTTTTGCGTTCTTCTTGTCTTCTCGTATAACTTCACCACTTAGAAAAATGCGTGAACTGGCATTTGAAATTGCAAAGGGGAATTTTGAAGCAAAAATGCCTACCACTCAAAATGATGAAATTGGACAGCTGGCAGTTGCCTTCAACCAAATGGGTCGTCAATTAAAGCATAATTTAGAGGTTATCAATCAAGAAAATGAACAGCTATCAAATATTTTGACATCCATGACAGATGCAGTGATTACGTTTAATCGTGACCGTACAATATTATTAAGTAATCCACCAGCAGAACGTCTAATGCAAAAATGGTTTGTAAATAAAGGCTCACAAAGTGCTAAACCAATACCGCCAGAGCTTTATCATATGCTGGACCATGTACTCATGTTTGAGGATAAGCTAGAAGAGGAAATTGAAATGGATGGAAATTATTATACTTTTACAATTAGCCCTCTTTATAGTGGAGAAATCATTCGAGGGGCAGTCGCGGTTATTCGTGATATGACAGAACAACATCGCCTAGAAAAACTTAGATCTGATTTTATTGCGAACGTCTCTCATGAATTGCGTACTCCTATCGCCATGCTTCAAGGTTATTCTGAAGCATTGATGGATGATGATTTTATTCAAGATCAGGAAGAACGTAATGAAATTACAAAAATTATTTATGATGAATCCAAACGAATGGGTCGCCTTGTCACTGATTTATTAGATTTAGCACGCATGGAATCGGGGCATATGACGCTCTATAAAGATGAATTACCGATTAATTCTACATTTGAACGTATTACTCAAAAATTTGCACAGGTGGCAAAAGAGAAGCATGTTCATCTACTATTCGATAGTGAATTTAATGACGACGCTATGATTAATATAGATGAGGATCGTATCGAGCAAGTACTCACGAATTTAGTCGACAATGCATTAAGACATACAGATGAGGGGTCTGTCACGGTAAAAGTAGAAAAGGAGCCAACATTTGCTAAAATTTCTGTTCAAGATACAGGACATGGTATTCCTCAAGATGATTTACCTTATGTCTTTGAACGCTTTTATAAAGCGGATAAGGCACGTACTCGATCTAAGGGTGGTACGGGACTTGGCTTAGCCATTGCACGAAATATTGTAAAGGCACACTCAGGAAATATTATGGTAGATAGTGTGCTTAAGGAAGGTACAACCTTCACATTTTATTTACCGTTCGATTAATAACAGGGTTTTGTTATTAGTTGGCTGTAACTTCTGCGAAAGTAAGACGACAAATAATATAGAACGGGGGTGGAGTGCATTGAATGACTCCGTGTTCCATCGACTTTACGATGCCTATCATCAAGACGTGTTCCAGTTTCTAATCTATCTAGTAAAAAACCGTACACTTGCTGAGGATTTAGCGCATGAGGTTTATGTAAGAGTATTGCGCTCATATGATCAATTTGCAGGCAATAGTAGTGAGAAAACATGGCTTTTTGCAATAGCCAAAAATGTTGCGATTGATCATTTTAGAAAGCAAGCTGTTCGTCAGAAGCATTCGCTTGATTTCTTTGACTGGGAAACGGAACAGCTCCATTCAAACACACCATCACCGGAGGAAATGCTACAGGCCAGTGATGAATTTATGCAAGTAGCGTCAGTATTAGAAAACTGTACTGGCGACCAAAAAATGGTCATTATTATGCGTTATTTCCAGGATTTATCGATAGCAGAAACGGCGCAAATACTTGATTGGACAGAAGCAAAGGTAAAAACAACCCAGCATCGAGCCATTAAATTTTTAAGGCAACAGCTACAGCCGATCAGAGAACAGGAGGCGAAACGGCAATGACACATAAGCCATTTGATGATGAGCAGCTTGAACATGTACTGAACAATGCCCCTAAGCTTTCTGACCACCGTTCGAAAGAAGATATATTAAATCGGTTAATGGCAGATGCTCGCTTGCAAGATAATATCCACCTTCAAGAAGCTATGCAAGAACCTATAGAAGATGAACCATCTCAACAGGAAGATCCTATCATTAAAAAGCCTGCGACAAAATCGAAGGTACGTAATATGCAGATTTTTATGAGTGTAGCCGCAGTCTTTGTGCTAACAATACTCGTTGGCACAGTATGGAAGAATAATCAAGGTGAACAAAAAGATCAAGCGAGTATGCCTGAAACAGCTCAGTATTCTACGATGCAAGAGGATTCAGCGGCAAAGGAAGCGGCAACGCAGGATGAAATGCTGGATTCCAAAAGTATTGTCGCGGAGCATGAGCGCATTTTATCTTTACGTACCTCTGTCTACGAGGAGGATGTAAAGGATGCTGTCGTTTTCCGTATTGGTTTGGCAGGACGCGATGCGGAAAGTGTTCCTATGACGTATGTTATCCCAAATGAACGTGTTGCTACTGATTTTGGAGGAGAGAAGCCTTCTACCTTACGGATGTATGAAAAGTATGCTCCGCAAATTGACGAGGAGGCTAAAGGGTTTACAGAGTATCATCCTTATAAAGGTGAGCTGAAGGAGAAGGATGATAAGCTCATCCATGTCTTGCCAAAGGAAAATGACTATGATGTTGCCTCTGCTACAGTTAATGAATACAAAGGCACAATGGAAGATACCTTCTCGGACTCTGAATATTCCGAAGTAGAAATACAAAATGAAGATGGAACACCCTATGAGTTTTCTCAAGAAGGTGAGCCAAATCAAGCGATGTCTTTAACTAATGCCAAGCGTTATAATTATTACTTGTACCAAGATACTAATGGTGCAGAATATTTATCACCAGATTTCCGTCAAACTTTTGAGACAGTTACAGAAGCACTTACACAGATGAAAAATAAAAATGATGATGTCTATACATCCGTTGTGCCTGAAAATGTGACATACACAGTCAAAGAACAAGAGGAAGGTGTAGTTGTTACCTTTGATATTCCGCTTGATTTAACATCTATGGAGCCAATACGAGCAACTCAATTAATTGAGGCCATGATGTTGACTGCTGCTAGCTTTAATCAGCAGCTACTTTTAGATAATGTTGTGCAAGAAAGCTGGGAAGGGTTTGATTTGAAGGGTTATTTACCAAAGCCAGTGGGACCAAATAAACAATTTTTACCATAGTCGAAGGAAGAATAAAAAAGAGAGGCATTCCCATATAGCGGGAATGCCTTTACTGTTTATAAAACATAGCAATTTAATCGGATTTTTTTGAGCAGAACTATTTACTTTTACTTCATAATTCATTATAGTAAAGCTGTAGTATAAAATAATATGATTCATCTTCGGGGCAGGGTGAAAATCCCGACCGGCGGTAATAGAGTGGTAAATCGCTAGTGAATTTATTCATTAGCTCGATTGATTTATTTTTAACTCTTCAGCCCGCGACCTGTGCGAATTTTCGCATGGCTGACTTGGTGGAATTCCAAGGCCGACAGTTAAAGTCTGGATGGGAGAAGATGAAGGTACGATCGTCATTCATTGTCATGAAATAAACTATGACCGAGCGCTTTTTTGTATGGCTTATTTAACGGTGCTCAAAAATTAGTTGATGAGGACGTTTATTCGTTATGCCTTTCTCCCTTATGCTTTATTAAACGCATAAGGGTTTTTTCATGAAACAATTGAAAGATCGTCACCTTTCTTCTTGCGAGATTGAATCAGCAAAGAGGAGAGAGCTTTCTATGAAGAAAAATGTCAAACTTCAATCGTTTATTACGATTGGCATGCTGAGCAGTATTTCGTTTTTATTAATGCTTTTTAATTTCCCAATTCCACCATTCCCAGCATTTTTAGAAGTGGATTTCAGTGATATGCCTGCCTTACTTGCGGCAATCACGATGGGACCTGTAGCTGGTATTTTAGTAGAGTTGTTTAAAAATGTGTTGGATTGGATTTTCTCAGGCACTCCAACAGGCGTTCCCGTAGGGCATATGGCTAATTTTGTAACAGGTATTTTATTTATATTGCCAGTAAGCTTTATTTTTAATCGCTTTAAAACAATTGCTGGTCTTGTTGGAGGTTTAGCAACGGGAACAGTTGTGATGGCAGTAGGAATGAGTATTTTAAACTATGCTGTATTTTTACCAATGTACACTTACTTTTTAGGTATGGAGCCTGTTGTAGGTGATTCATTATATAAAATGATTGTCGCTGGTATTTTACCATTTAATATTGTCAAAGGAATTTTATTAACGGGTATTATGGCGTTATTATTTACAACAATGCGTAAATGGATTGACCGCCAGCGTTCTATGTATATAACAAAATAAATTGTACTAAACCTCGAGTGAAGAACTCGAGGTTTTTTTTATGAGATGAAATGGTGGAAGGAAAATAGAAAAAGGTAATAGGTTGTCGAGATATCACTAGTTCTTTTTTAGTAATACCTAGTCGAGAACTCTATTTTCATGTAGAATTAGAGATGAGTTTAGAATGTTTGAGGAGTTTGAAGAGATGAGTGGAAAAAAAGGACAGTGGTCTAGTAAGTTAGGATTTATTTTAGCATCAGCGGGTGCTGCAATTGGACTAGGAGCGATTTGGAAGCTCCCGTATGTAACTGGGCAAAGTGGTGGAGGCGCGTTTTTCTTAATATTTGTGCTATTTACATTATTAATTGGGCTCCCGATGCTATTATCTGAATATATATTAGGGCGAGGTACGCAGTCTGAGGCAATCACTGCCTATAAAAAAATTGCTCCTACAAAGCAGGGGTGGGCATGGATTGGCCGAATGGGTGTTCTCGGATGTTTTTTATTACTAACATTTTATAGCGTTGTCGGGGGCTGGATTTTTATTTATAGTGGGCTAGGATTAACAGGTGCTGTCATTGACCCAGCTATTGATCCTGCAGAGCTATTTGGAAAAATAATTGGTACACCTTGGATTACGCTTGTAGGTTTAGCTTTGTTTACATTAGCAAATGTACTTGTTATTTCTTTAGGAGTCCAAAATGGTATTGAAAAGGCAAATAAATGGATGATGCCATTGCTCTTTATTATGTTCATTGTCCTTGTGATACGTGCTGTCACATTAGATGGCGCCATGGAAGGGATAAAATTCTTTTTATGGCCTGATTTCTCGAATATTACAGGGAAATCTATATTAGAAGCTTTGGGGCAATCATTTTTTGGATTAGCAGTAGGATTTTCTTGTCTTGTTACATACAGTTCCTACCTCAAAAAAGATGTAAGTCTTCCGAATTCGGCAGGCTCCGTAGTTATGCTGACGGTACTGGTTTCATTTTTAGCCGGACTAGCCATTTTCCCGGTTGTTTTTGCTTTTGATTTAGAGCCGGCAGCAGGGCCGGGCTTATTATTTATGGTGCTACCAACAGCATTTAGCCAGATGCCGTTTGGGGAAGTATTTTTAGCGATGTTTTTATTATTGTTCTTATTTGCCACATTAACGTCTTCGTTTAGTTTATACGAGATTATTGTAGCGGCATTGATGGAAAATAGTCAAAAAACACGTCTTGTATGGACTTCGTGTCTTGGTGTAGTCGTATTTCTCGCAGCCATTCCAGCATCCCTTTCCTCTAGCTTGTTAGCTGATGTATCGGTTTTTGGAAAGAACATATTTGATGCAACTGACTTTTTAGTATCAAACTTAATGCTACCATTGGGGAACTTGTTTATTGCTATTTTTATTGCCTATGTAGTGGATAAGGAATTTGTAAGAAGAGAACTGTTAATGGGAAGTCATATGGGACAGGGATATTATTCAGCCTACAGGTTGTTAATGTTGATTATAGTACCTGTTGTCATTCTGGTAGTGTTCGTTAATATGCTTTTACAATATTAAAAAATAAAATATAAATTAGGTGTATCCATTTAGTTAATGGGTATACCTTTTTTATGTATCGAAAATCAAGATGAATATATTCTAAAAAAACGATGTTATAAAACCTTACATGAATGTTGCTAAATTTTAAAAAATAATGTATTTTTAAAACAGTCATAAAAAAGTTGTGTTAATTAAATTTACATTGGAGTGGTGGAAAATGAAACATTATACAAAAGAAGGTATTATACGCCGAGTGAAGGAAGAAAATGTGAAGTTTATTCGCCTACAATTTACTGATATATTAGGTACGATTAAAAATGTAGAGATACCTGTGAGCCAATTAGAAAAGGCATTAGACAATAAAGTCATGTTTGATGGTTCTTCGATTGAAGGTTTTGTACGTATAGAGGAATCAGATATGTATTTAAGACCAGACTTTAATACATTTGTAATTTTTCCTTGGACAGCTGAAAAAGGTAAGGTGGCACGCTTTATTTGCGATATTGCAAGACCAGATGGAACACCTTTTGAAGGGGATCCACGATCTAATTTGAAGCGCGTTTTAAAGGAAATGGAGGAGTTAGGCTTCACTTCCTTTAACTTGGGACCAGAGCCAGAATTTTTCCTTTTCAAGCTGGATGAAAAAGGGCATCCGACACTTGAACTAAATGACAGCGGAGGATATTTTGACTTAGCTCCGACAGATTTAGGGGAGAATTGTCGCCGTGATATTGTTTTAGAACTGGAGGGGATGGGCTTTGAAATTGAAGCTTCTCACCATGAAGTTGCACCTGGACAGCATGAAATTGACTTTAAATATGCTAGCGCCATCGAAGCATGCGATAATATTCAAACATTTAAATTAGTCGTAAAAACGATTGCTGCACAGCATGGGCTACATGCAACATTTATGCCTAAGCCACTATTTGGAGTTAACGGCTCTGGCATGCATTTTAACCTATCGTTATTTGAAGGGGATAAAAATGCCTTCTATGACGAACACGCAGAACTTCAATTAAGCGCAACAGCTCGTAGCTTTATGGCAGGTATTATCCAGCATGTACATGGCTTTACTGCTATCACGAATCCACTGGTTAATTCTTATAAACGATTAGTTCCAGGCTATGAGGCCCCATGCTATGTTGCATGGTCTGCTCAAAACCGTTCGCCACTTATTCGTATTCCAGCAGCTCGAGGATTATCAACACGTATTGAGTTACGTTCAGTTGATCCTGCAGCAAATCCTTATTTAGCAATGGCTGTAATCTTAGCATCTGGACTTGACGGCATACGGAAAGATTTAACGCCTCCAGCAGCGGTAGATCGAAATATTTATAAAATGACAGGTCCAGAGCGTGAATTAAATGGTATTGATAGTCTACCATCTTCATTGGAACACGCATTAATTGAATTAGAAATGGATGCAGTTGTACGAGAAGCTCTAGGTGATCATATTTATGAAAAGTTTAATAGAGCCAAAGAAATAGAATGGGATAAATACCGTACACGGGTCCATAACTGGGAGCGTGAGGAATATTTAACGATGTACTAAAAAATATTGGAGCTTATTTTGCTCCAATATTTTTTTACTGACTTTGATACCCTTTTGAACTATCATGAAAGAAAAGGGGTGTGGGCAATGACACAAACGACTCAAGTTGTGACAATCCAAAACAACGATATTGTGCAATTTGAACATGATATTAATCGGGCTTTATTAGATTTGAGTTACTTTTTCATACTTGATATCAAGTACAATACCCTCTATATCGGCGAACAGACGGTCATCCATTCTGCCTTAATTATTTATCAGCATCAAGAAGAGAACAGCCAATAATTTTATATGAAAAAAATCGGTCATGTCGAGAGGCGTGACTTTTTTTATTGACATAAACATAAGAGAAATGGTCGATCTTTTAGGAATGTTAATAGTAGTAGTGCGACCTCATCTTTAGATTTCCATGCAATATCATACATTAATTTATTCAAGATTAAGAAGGGTCATTTGTCCGCCAATTATGATGGCTTCAAAGTAACAGACTTCTACAGCTGCATTAGATTTATCATCGATACTACCTGTAGCCTAATTCTTCGTATACTTCATGATTACAACATGCTTGGAAATTTCCCATTGCCCCCTTTTCATCTGAAGGCATAGCCTAAGTCTTTTCTTCCTCATTTGGTAAGATACGATGATGACACTCCTTGATTTAAGGACAATAAAGGCCTTGTCCGTTATTATAAATATAATGGTTGTTTTTCGATAGTTAGTACAATGGATTTTAGTGGAGAAAGAGCGAAAATCGTATGTAAAGTAACGAAAATAGAAGGAGTGTTAGTGATGAAAAACTGCTTCTACACATACCTGTCCAAAGTTAGCATAAAAAGACAGGCTGGAAAGCATTAACTATTTTAAGATGGTATCAGGGAGTGAGAGCAATGAGTTGGATTGAGTCGATTCAAAAAGCCATTAATTTTATGGAAGATCATTTATTAGAAAACATAACGATTGAACAGATTGCACAGGAGGTTAATTCATCTGTCTTCCATTTTCAGCGAACGTTTGCGATTTTAACGGATATGTCCATTGCGGATTATCTACGACGGAGGAGATTAACATTAGCGGCTCAGGAATTAATGGATACAGATCAAAAAATAATCGATCTCGCCTACAAGTATGGCTATGAAACTCCTGAAGCTTTTACAAAAGCGTTTCGTAAACAGCATTATGTAACGCCGAGTGAAGCGAGAAAGAGGCAAGGACCACTAAAATCATACAATCGCCTGGTGATTCAGGTAAGCTTGAAGGGAGCAGAACCAATGAAGTATAAAATCGTAGAAAAAGATAAGTTTCAAGTTGTTGGGGTGAAAAGAACGTACAATTGCCAAGACGGAGAAAACACTCGGGAAATTCCATTGTTTTGGCAGGAAATCAATGAGAGTGGCTTCGATCATCAGCTATATCAATTAAATAATGGCAACATCAATGGAGTATTAGGTGTTTGTGTACCAAATACAAACCAAGGACAACAGGGCTTCATTGATTACTGGATTGCTACAAATCATGTAGGTGATGTGGGAGAGGATCTATTAACGATGGAAGTACCTGCATCAAAGTGGGTTGTGTTTGAGGTGCACGGGCCAATGCCAGATGCTATGCAAAATACGTGGAAACAAATATATTCAGAGTGGTTCCCCTCCAATCCATATGAGCCAGCAGGAACGGCTGAGCTTGAAGTGTACCCAGAAGAGGATGCGTATAGCCCCGATTCATACTCAGAAATTTGGATTCCAATTAAATAGCGTTAAAGTAATAAAGCCAAGAATGCTAAACGAGTGCATTCTTGGCTTTACTTATGCGCGAAAGGAAAACTATTCTTTTTTTAGATACCATAAAGATGTAAATGAAATATATGTTTTGAGATTAACGTTTTTATTTTTATCGTACTATATTTTGATGAGGGGGTTAACGATAAGAGATATGATTCAAAACAAACGTGTAGAAATTTCTAAAAATGAAGCACGGCAATTTTGGAAGATGGGGAAAGTCGCGTATGTTGCGACAGTTGATGAGGAAGGATATCCTTATGTAATTCTATTTGTTTATGTGTATGAAGGAAAACTTTATTTGCATATTGGTAATATTCTAGAAAGCCATTTTTGGTCCAATATTAAACAAAACCCTAAAATCAGTATAGAAGTAAGTGAAATGGGCGATTTACACCCAGGGAAAAAATATTCTTACCAATCTGCACTTGTCTACCAAAGTGTAGTGCTATTTGGATAAGTTGTAAGAATGGAAGAGGAGTCAAAGAAGGAATGGTTCTTTGATGCGCTTTTAGAGAAGTATGGTAATCCTGAATGGATATTTGAAAAAGAGGGTATCCAATTATGCCTAAAATAGAATTATTCAAAGTACAAATAGAAAAGTTAACGGGGAAAATTAATCACGGCATGTATCACTAAGCAAAAAGCTAAGAATGATTAGATAACCATTCTTAGCTTTTTATATTACTTTTTACATAGTACATATACTTGTAAATTTTTTTCAGTGCTATCGTAGCCCTGCAAAATAAAATTCAATTTCTGTAAGACTCTGATGGAATTGATATTCGCCGCATCGACCTTTGCTATAATTGTCGACATGTCCAAATGTGTAAAAGCTACATGGATTAAAGCGATGATACCTTCTGTGGCGTAGCCTTTGCCCCAATGAGTCTTCGCCAAGTCATAGCCAATTTCTGCGGTAGCATTATCGTAATCCACGTTATTAAATCCACAGGAGCCAATGATATGATTACTTGTCAATTCAATGATGGAATAGCGAATGGCACGATGTTCATTAGCTAATTGATTTAGTAATTCAATCATGTCTAGCGCCTGTTCTTCGTGTGTAAAGCTTGAGATATTCATAAATTTCGTCACAGAAGGATCTGACCAAATCGACCATAAACTTTTAGCGTCAGCATTAGCTACTTTTCGTAATAATAATCTTTCCGTGTTCATACATTCAATCAATACTTTTACCTCCAAGATTTTAATGATGTTGGATGAAAAATATTGCTATCTGTGCATAATTCAGTCCCTTCAAATAAATCTATATTTTATTATAGAAGATAAGGTACATAATGCCAATAAAAAGGGGGAAACATCGTGATAAAAGTTACAGTTAATCATTATCCGAGCATTAAACGAAATATTAAAAGGGCTCCAACATTTGTTTATAGTGTTCTCGATCAATTAATAGAAGGAACAGTTTATACAGATACAACTTTATTTCAAACGCTATTAATACATACAAAATCAGGAATTTATTTTGTATATGGTAATTCAACTACTAGTGAAATTGATTGTCAGCTTTCCGCCTGTCTCGAGCAATCTATAAAGCAAGGGGAGCGTTTTACCTTATTTTCATATTCAGAGCAATGGAATACTAAAATTGAACAACT
Source organism: Lysinibacillus sp. F12 (assembly GCF_057773605.1). NCBI lineage: Bacteria > Bacillati > Bacillota > Bacilli > Caryophanales > Bacillaceae > Lysinibacillus > Lysinibacillus sp. F12. Next base: position 810,478 of record NZ_JBYMLP010000001.1, on the reverse strand, counting down.
GCTAAAAGGACAGCTAAGAAAACTAGAACGCTATACATTTACATTTAATAAAAGCTTGTATGATGGTAGAGATGAGCAAAAAGTATCGAATTTTGAGGTGATGTCAATTACTCGACATCATATAAAAAAGCGATGGAGTTCACCCATGCTTACTATGATGAATATTGGGATTCTACAGCTAATTTCCTGACAAATGGATTTGGTTTTTGTTTACTACATAAAGAGCAAATCATTAGTGAAGCTGTCTCTATTTTTACATCAAACGAATATGCGGAAATTGATATTATGACAGATTCGAATTTTAGAGGTCAGGGATTGGCTAGTTTGATGGCGACAACATTTATCAATCATTGTTTGGCCAACGAGCTAAAGCCTTGTTGGGATTGTGATGTTACAAATAAAGCATCCATTTACTTAGGTACGAAGCTGGGCTTTACCGATCCACTAAAATATGCGATTTATACAAAAAAATAGCCCACGTTGTTTTCAAAACACCGTGAGCTTTGTTGTTAAAAGAAACGATTGCGTAGTTCGAATACTTGATAAAATAGTCTAGCATCTCTCGCCATCTTATTAGGTGTATGCATGTGAGGTCTGAGGCATTGCTGAAACAGTTCATCACAATATCTTATGCTACCGTAACGATCATAACATTCATCATGTAGTTTACAGCAGCTATCCACCGCATTCGTGGGCTCACCTGGTCCCGAGCAACCAGGTCCGCAGTATCGATAGCCAGGATAACAAAAACCAAATTTACGATTTCTTTTCATGGGAGAAACCTCTCTTCTGCTATGTTCTTACTATAAAGTATGTTATTTTTTTCGAGAGAATCGGATAAAAAACTATTAAGTTAATCTTTTGATTTGTAAGGTTCCTGTAAGCTTTAAAAAAAATAGCTGTAAGGATGAAGAGTTATGCTAGCTATAGCATAAAAGATAAGGAGTTAGTTGAACATGAATCCATCCGTTACAAAAAAAGAACGAATTCTTTCCTTGGATATTATTCGAGGATTAGCTTTATTTGGCATTTTATTTATTAATGTAGGCGCCTATCAGGTCATTATAGAAGGCGGACCTATACCTGATTATAGTGGCATCAATGGAGTGATCGATTCACTTATTGATATTTTTATTGAAAAGAAATTCTTTTCAATCTTTTCCTTCCTATTCGGTGTTGGCTTTTATATTTTTGCTTCCCGGGCAGAAGCACGTGGGGATAAACCAAAATGGCGCTTTGCAAGACGTTTATTTGCATTATTGATAATCGGTATCATTCATATTTTCTTGTTTTGGGGTTCGATTTTAGCCATTTATGCAGTCATTGGATTTTTATTGCTACCATTTTACTCTGCGAAAATTTCAACAATTTGTAAATGGCTTTTTACAATCATCACACTTCATATTCTTGCTATATTAGGTCAAATGTATATGCCGACTCATGCTGTAATGTCCACTATTTCAGGACTTTTAGGCAATGATGCTATCGCTATATTCATCATGTTTTTAAGCGGATTTTTAGTAGCAAAAGCTGGTTGGATTGGTCATATTGGGGCACATATTCAAAAAATAAAATGGCTGCTTTTTGTTACAGGCCCATTCTTTATTGGTTTTTCATTGTGGATATGGTTTGCATCACAAGCAGATGACCAACAGCTACAATCTATTATTGGTTTAGGAGTAGTTCCGACAACATATTTTTATTTAGCTTGTTTATTTATAATTTTGGAAAATCGTCCTATTGTGAAAATGCTTCAGCCGATTGGACGAGTGGGACAAATGGCATTTACCAACTATTTAGCCCAAAGCTTTATTGGCACGGCAATTATCTCACTAATGGGCTTAGAAGTCGTTTCACCATCAGATATTGTAGTAATCGCATGTATTATTTTTGCCATCCAAATTATCTTTAGTATGATTTGGTTCAAATTCTTTTCAATTGGACCATTTGAAAAAGTATGGCGCTATATGACATATGGTAAAAAGATTTCGACAAAGACATCGTAAAAGCTCTATAAATTAATAAGGGAAATAACAAAAATCGGTGAGACTGTTGAAAAGTCTTACCGATTTTTATTTGTCTAATCCTTCCAGCCCTTACAGACATCAATCCATTCTTCATACGGTGTATAGGTTTCTAGCTCGGAAATCGTGACCTCTATCGCAGAATTGCTACTACCACATGCAGGAAATACCGTTGTAAACCGTTTAAGGGATTCATCTAAATAAATAACAACTCCTTCATTAACGCCAAAGGGACAAACTCCACCGACATCGTGACCTATCATAGCTTCGACATTATCTTTACCTAGCATCTTTGCCTTTGTTCCAAAAACTGCTTTATATTTGGCATTATCGATTTTTGCATCTCCGGCTGCCACAATTAGTATAGCGCTATCATTGACAAGAAAGGATAAAGATTTTGCTATGCGGGCAGGCTCACAGCCAAGTGCCAGTGCTGCTAATTCAACGGTGGCAGAGCTCTCTTCTAATTCTTGTATTTTGTGTTCCACATGCCATTGGGCTAAATGATTCCGTGCTTTTTCTATTGCCATATGTACAAACCTCCTAATCCGTCCAGTTGTGCCTTGGCGAATTTTCCCCTACTAAATTGTAGGATAACCACCAAAAGCTCTATCTTGTTTCAAGCAGATGTCGAATCAAGATAAATTTAATTTTAACATAATTTTCAGAATATAATGTTGCGAATATCTGCTTTATTTAGTACGATTAATTTGAAAGTGTAAAATTACACTGGAGGGTTGCGGCTTGATTAAATTCTTACAAATTGTGAGCGTTATGATTGGTTTATCAGTAGTGACATTAATGGTAGTACTTATTGTCATATTGAGTGGTCATATGCACTTTCTGCAACTAGTTTATACGGTTCCAGTTTGTGTATTTGTATTGTTTGTTTGTGGAATATTTAATTGGATGAATACAAAAAAGAAAAAGAGATGGGTAATGGGTGCATTGGGTGTGACAATAATATTTGCTTTAATTCCTCCTATTCAACATTATTATAAGCTGAGTATTCCTACTGTTGATGCAGAAATTGATATATCTGCTTATCAACCATTTACGCAGGACAATCAAGTGGTAAAGCCTGACGAAAAAGTCTCATTACAATTGACAGGGTCATTACCACGATTAGATGGAGCCACAGCTATGTATCCTTTATATGCAGCCTTTGTTGAGGCTACTTATCCTAAGGGAGACTATCTGCCATATAAGAGTAGGGTCCAAGTTAACCGTACACCAGAAGCCTATCAAAATTTAATAGCGGGAAATGTGGATTTAATTTTTGTGGCAGCACCATCTATTAAGCAAGAATGGCAAGCAGAAAAAGAAGGACTTACGTTTAATATGACACCGATTGGGCGAGAGGCATTTGTTTTTTTCGTCCATCATAAAAACAATGTGGATAATGTAACATTGGATCAGGTGAAGAAAATATATGCTGGTGAAATTACCAACTGGCGTGATGTTGGCGGTGAGGATGAAGCCATCCGTGCTTTCCAACGTCCAGCGGATAGCGGAAGCCAAACAGCATTAGAAAATTTAATGGATAATAAGCCAATTATGGAGGCACCCTCTGAAAATATTGCCTCAGGAATGGGTGGAATTATCCATGAAGTATCTCAATATCGAAATTATAAAAATGCGATGGGCTTTACGTTTAGATACTATTCGACAGAGATGGTTCGTAATAAAAAAATCAAATTACTATCCATTGATGGTATAGCCCCAACTAAAGAGAACATTCGAAATGGGACCTATCCTTTAGTCTCTGAGTTTTATGCGGTCACTGCTGGGGGGGAGAATGAAAATGTTCAAAAGCTAATCGATTGGATACTTACCGATGAAGGTCAAGCATTAGTAGCCAAAGTCGGTTATGTTCCAGTGGAAAAGTATTAAATAGTTTGCTATACTAAGGTTAATAAAATATTGTAAAGTTTTCTAGGGTTCCGTAGCAGATGCTAGTCTGGTCCGAGAGAAAACCACAAATTGATTTTGTGACACGGAAGGATAAAAGCCTGGGAGATACTGTTGAAGGACAGTTTCTTCTGGGCTTTTTTGTTTGGCTAAAATCAGGTGTTTTGGCGAAAGCTGAGGAAGGATAGTCATCAACAAGTGATTCGTCGTGTCTGATAAGATGGAGGGATTTTTTATGAATAAGCATTGGGTAAGTGTCATTATCGCTGCTTGCTTTGAAGTAGGCTGGGTCATTGGTTTAAAGCATGCTTCGGGTGTGTGGGAATGGATAGGCACTGTAATTGCAATCTATGTTAGTTTTTATTTACTAATTAAAGCGGGAGAGCACTTACCAGTTGGTACGGTATATGCGATTTTTGTAGGTTTGGGGACAGCCGGCACAGTATGCGCGGATAGTTTACTGTTTGGAGAGCCGTGGAAGCTAGCAAAAATACTATGTATTGTTGTTTTATTGGCAGGGGTTGTAGGCTTAAAGCTTGTGACAGGAGAGCCGAAGGAAAAAGAGGTGACTGAATAATGGCATGGATGGCATTAATAATGGCAGGCTTATGTGAGATGATGGGTGTCTATATGATTAGTAAATATAATAACGAAAAGAATAAAAAAAACTTAGGATTATTAATATTTGCATTTACATTAAGCTTTGCAGGACTTGCGTATGCTATGGAAACCTTACCGATGGGTACTGCTTATGCAATTTGGACAGGAATTGGTGCGGCTGGAGGAGCCTTGCTAGGAATGTTCTTCTTTAATGAATCAAAGGATTGGAGAAGAATTGTTTGTATAGTGCTTGTTTTAGGAGCAGCCGTCATGTTGAAAATTTTGTCATAAAAGAAGCATAACAAATGCACTTCCCGTTGAAACAAAGGAAGTGCATTTGTTTACATTATTTTTTTACATCTTTTGTCCATTCAGCTACTTTTTCTGGATTTGCTTCAATCCATTCCTTAGCAGCGTCTTTTGGATCTTTACCATCCATAACCTCTAGCATAACGCTTTCTAAATCTTCAGCTGTCCAGTGAAAGTTGTCTAACACTGAATACACTTCTGGTAAATCCTCTTTTAACCCTTTACGAACAAAAGTATTGATTGTTTCTTCGCCACCGTAAACACCTTTTGGATCTTCTAAATATTTAAGATCATATTTAGCAAATTTCCAGTGTGGTGACCAACCCGTAACAATAATTTCTTCCTTATCTTTCAAAGCCTTAGCTAAAGAAGTAGTCATTGCACCAGACGAAGAAGTAACAAAATTCCAATCTGCTAAATTATCATATTCATTTAATGCTTTTTCTGTTGCTGCTGTTATACCAGCTCCAGGCTCAATACCAGTAATTGTTCGATCAGCTTCATCTGTTAAATCTTCAATAGAGTTTGCTTTCATATAGCTTGGTACAACTAAGCCGATTTTGGCGCCAGCAAGGTTTTCGCCAAGCTCATCTAATTTATCTTTATATTTTTCATACTGTGATTCATGTGTATGTGGTAACCATGCAGCGACCATGCCGTCTGCCTCGCCTTTAGAAACTGCTTCCCACATAATGGCATTATCCAAAGGAGTTAATGTCACATCATAGCCTAAATCTTCAAGGACTTGCCCCACTACATTTGTGGAGGCGATTTCAGTATCCCACTCTACATAGGCTAAGTTTACCTCCTTAGAATCACTATTTTTTCCAGAACCAGAGTCTTCTCCGCTACATGCAGCGAGCATGAAGCCTAAACCTAAGGCCATTCCTAATTTCGATAATGTTTTCAGTTTCATCTAATCTCCCTTTCTGTCCATCATTTATATCTATTAAACTGCCTTCTTGGCAAGAAAATAAACTAATTTTATAAGGCTTTCTTTTTATTAAAGCTTTGTGTTAAACGGTCAATAATAATGGCAAAAATAACTAAACCTAAACCTGCAACGAAACCATTCCCAACCTGTGTACGTTGAAGGGCTGTTAAGACCTCACGTCCTAAACCTGGAGCACCAATCATCGAGGCGATGACTACCATAGAAAGGGACAGCATGACAGTTTGGTTAATACCTGCCATAATCGTTGATTTAGCAAGTGGGATTTCTACTTTAAATAGTTTTTGACTAGCTGTACTACCGTAAGAGTCTGCGGCTTCCACTAATTCTTTAGGTACCTGACGAATACCAAGGTTTGTCATACGTACCGTTGGAGGTAAAGCAAAGATAACTGATGCGAAGACACCAGGTACAATTCCGATGCCGAAAAAGGCAACGGCTGGGATGAGGTAGACAAAGCCAGGCATTGTTTGCATGAAATCGAGTATTGGTTTAATAATACTTTCAGCGATTGTAGACTTCGACATTAGAATCCCAAGTGGAATACCAATGATGATGGAAATAATACTTGAAAAGATAACGAGCGTGGTTGTTTCCATCAGATTTGTCCAAAGACCTTGATTATAGATAAACAACAAGCCTATTAATGAAAATGAGGCAAGTCCGAATTTTTTACCAGTTGCATAAAAGGCAAAAACAACGACAAGTAATATTAAAATAATGGCTGGGATACTATTTAACAAATCAGTGACCTGATTCATGAGTAGTTTTCCAAATTGCTGAATCGAGTTAAAGAACGCTGAAAAATTACTCGTCAACCAGTCCATAGCTGATTCTACCCATGGAGCTAGTGGTATTGTTGGAATATTATCTAAAAAATTATTCATGTACATCCGCCTCCTCATCACTCGTTGAAAGTGCTTGGATGACAACGCCTCTAATCAGCACACCAAGCAAGCGACCATCTTTTACAACGGCAATAGGAGTAGGTGAATTATAAATCATCCCTAATATATCCTGTAATAGCATATCTGGTGGAACTGTTAACACTTCTGATTGCACAATGGAGTGAACGGTTTGCTCTTGCTTCTTTGCTGAAGCTAATGCGTCGTCTGCTGTAATAAAGCCTTGTAAATGTCGGTTTTTGTCGACCGCCATTAGTAAACTAACCGCTTCTTGTCGCATGCGTTTTAGCGCTACTTTAGGGCCATCTAAATCTACGTTGACATACACTGGTCGCACCATGACATTTTCAGCCGTCAATACTTTAGAACGGTCCACATCTTCCACGAATGTTTTGACATAATCATTTGCTGGGTTGGTTAATATTTCTTCGCCCGTACCAATCTGAATGATAGAGCCATCCTTCATAATAGCGATGCGATCCCCAATGCGTAATGCTTCATTCAAATCATGCGTGATAAATAAAATTGTTTTTTTGACCTTTTGTTGTAGATCAAGTAGCTCATCTTGCATTTCTTTTCGAATCAATGGATCTAATGCTGAAAAAGCTTCATCCATTAATAAAATTTCAGGATCATTGGCAAGAGCACGCGCTAATCCAACACGTTGCTGCATACCACCTGATAATTGACTTGGATACTGATCTTTGTAAGCGAGTAATCCAGCATTTTCAAGAGCCTGCTCTGCTTTTGCTTGGCGTTCTTCCTTTGAAATGCCTCGGATTTCAAGGCCATATTCGGTGTTTTGAAGTAATGTACGATGGGGGAATAAACCGAAGTTTTGGAAAACCATACTCATTTTATTTCTTCTTACAGTCCGTAAACTTTCTTTACCCATTTTAGAAATATTTTCTCCATCGATATATATATTTCCGCTCGTTGGTTCAATAAGGCGGTTTAAGAGCCGTATTAATGTAGATTTACCGCTTCCTGATAATCCCATGATAACGAAGATTTCTCCCTCGTTTACTGTAAAGCTGGCATCGTATACACCAACAGTTGCACCTGTTTCTTTTAAGATATCAGTCTTACTTTTTTGTTGCTTGACGAGTTCTAGTGCTTGGGGAATATGTTTGCCAAACACTTTCGATACGTGTTCTACTTTTAATTTTTCCATAGAAGCACTCCTTTCGTAGATTATTACTATATGAGGATAGTGATACCCAAAAATAAACAAGTAACAACCTTACTGTAACAAAGGGTTGTTACTTTTGTCAAACCGACCAATAAGAAAAAAACCGCTTAAACGCTGTGATATCAGCGCTTAAACGGTTTTTAATTGGGATATAAAAAGCCTTGTACTCTAGCGAAGCTTTCGTCATTTCCCACAAAATAAATAATGTCGCCTTCTTCGAATGATACATAAGGGCCAGGTGATAGTAATAATTCATTACCACGACGAATACCGACGATGGTACTTGATGTATTTTGCCAAAAATTTAAGGCTTGTACAGTTTGATGAATGCATGGACTTTCCGCAGTCATTTCTAATTGATAAGGGATAAATGGATTTACTGAACGGAAATGCTCCGTACGACTAATTAGCTGCTTTGCTTTGTCTTGTAAATTTATTAATTCATGCTGTTGCTTTTGAATACTTGTCAGAAGCTCACTTTGTATTTCATGAATCGATTGAACGTCATGAAACTGTCGGACAAAATGAGCTGCTTTTTCATACGACTTAATGATGACACCGCTACCTTTCGTTGCCTCTACAATTTCTAAGTCTTGTAAAACAGCGATTGCTCTTCTAGCAGTCTCAGCAGACACATTATATTGACTTGCAAGAGATGATCTAGCATATATTTTATCGCCGATGCGGTATTTTCTTTCGACGATCTTGGAGGCAAGGTCGATAGCAATTTGTTGATATTTTGGCTGCTTTAGTTGAACAGTTTTTTCTAAGTTCATTTTAAACTTCCTTTCGTCATTACAGGTACCACAGCTTATTATAGACTAGCCTGCACAGAAAAAATAGCATCTCCATAAGCTAGTAGTATATGATGAAAAAGTAATGCTAAAATTTTTGTATCTACTATTAAAAATAATAGGATAGTAGCCGTTGTTTGACACTTTTCAGTTATTATTATAAACTAAGTTACGTTATGTAAGTGGTGTGAAAATACATGTGCTCAGTTGGTGGTTTAACCAACTGTTTCCTATAGAAGGTTGGAGATTAATATGACAATTACTACTAAAATTATGGACATAGTGAAAGATAAAATGACAGTTATAAAGCACACGAATACAGAAAATATTTGCCTAGTTGGTCCTGTCAATTTGCCCGTTCAACAAGGTGACTTTTCTGCTACTTTTCAGTGGTATAACTGGCTTACAGTAGATGTGAATGTATCAAAAGAAGAAATCATTGATAGCTTAGCTACAGCCAATTTGGCTTTCTTACAGCAATCATCAGTTCTTGTATATGGTGATTTTACCCATTCAGAGGATGCTTTAATCCGCATGCATAGTATTTGTCACACTGGTGACATATTTGGCAGTCAGCGCTGTGATTGTGGCTATCAATTGCATGAATCTATGAAAATGATTGTAGAGCACGGCTGTGGAGCTATTTTTTATTTAGCCGATCATGAAGGGCGAGGCATTGGATTATTCTCGAAATCACTCGCTTATTTATTACAAGAAGAAGGGCTAGATACAGTAGAAGCAAACCATGCACTTGGCTTCCCTGACGATACTCGTTCATATGAAGAAGCACTTGCGGTATTAGCAACACTACGCGCAAAACCTGTGACACTTATTACAAATAATCCTAAAAAATTGGCTGCTTTACAGGCTCGTGGCTTGGCGGCAGAAGGGCATGTTCCTTTATGGGGTGGCTTAACGGAAACGAATCGTTTTTATTTGGAAACGAAGGTTGAAAAATCTGGACATTTACGAGAAAAACAATAAGTGGAGGTGGCGACCATGACTACTAAAGACGAAAAATACATGCAACTAGCTCTAGACCTAGCAGCTAGTGCAAAAGGTAATACAAACCCTAATCCACTTGTCGGGGCGGTAATTGTCAAAAATGACATTATTGTAGGCACTGGTTTACACAGAAAAGCAGGCGAACCACATGCAGAAGTTCATGCTTTTCGTATGGCTGGAGAACATGCACAGAATGCTACACTATACGTTACGCTTGAACCTTGTTCACATTTTGGTAAAACGCCTCCTTGTGCGAATCTAGTGAAGGATTCTGGCGTTAGTCGAGTTGTGGTTGCGATGCAAGACCCTAATCCTACTGTAGCAGGTCGTGGCATTCAATTGTTGCGTGATGCAGGTATAACAGTGGAGGTAGGTGTTTTGGAGCAACAAGCACGTCGTTTAAATGAACGCTTTATCCATAACATGCTCACTAAAAGACCGTTTATTATTTCAAAATTTGCGATGACTGTAGATGGGAAAATTGCTACGCATACAGGTCATTCTAAATGGGTAACAGGTAAGGCTGCACGTGAGGACGTCCACCGTATTCGCCATGAGGTAGATGGCATTCTAGTTGGTGTTGGTACAGTTATCGCTGACAATCCATCATTAACAACAAGATTAAGCGAGGGCTACGGAAAAAATCCAACACGTATCATTATGGATAGTCTATTACGTACACCACTAGATGCGAATGTGTTGAATACAGAAGAAGCCCCAACAATTCTTGTTTGCAGCAATGATGTTAGCCAAGAAAAGATCGATTTATTGATAAATAAAGGTCTCACAGTTTTACCGATAGAGAAGGACGAACGTGGGCTAAATATTGATGAAATGCTTGCAAGACTTTATGAGCATGGCATTACAGATATTTTGCTAGAGGGTGGTAGTAAAGTGAATGCTTCATTTTTACAGCAAGGTGCCATTGACAAATATGTGATTTATATAGCGCCAAAGGTTCTAGGAGGGAATTTATCATTAACCCCTTTTGCGGGCTCTAATCCCTCCTTAATGAATGAGGCATGGCAGGTTGAATTTGCCTCATTTGATAAGATAGGCGAGGATTTATGTATTATTGCTTATCCAAAGCAAGGTGAAGAAAATTGAACTATGAAGCGGATGTTTGTATAGTAGGGGCTGGACCAGCAGGTGCACTTTTATCTTATTTACTGGTCAAAAAAGGGCTATCTGTCATCCTACTAGAACAAAATGCGGATCTTGGAAAGTCTTTTCGTGGTGAACATTTAAATGAAGAAGGCGAGGCTGTTTTAAAAAGTCATCAACTTTTCGAAGCAGTCGAGTCGCTTGGCTTATTACGCATGGAAAAGCTAGAATATTACGCAGATGGTAAGGCCTTTAAAACCATTTTTCCTAATGACATAGTAGGTCATCTAGGAATTCATGTTCCTCAAGCTAATTTATTAAAGGGGATTTTAGAAAAAGCGCTGCTATTTTCTCATTTTACTTGTCTGCTACATACGAAGGTAACGGAGCTTATCCAGGACGCGTCGGGTTATTATAAAGGCGTAATCGCCATAAAAGATGGAACAACCATAAAGGTCGATAGCCAATTAATAATTGGTGCTGATGGACGCTATTCAACGATTCGTAAGGCGGCACATATTGATGTTCAAAAACAAAAACATGGCTTTGACTTGCTATGGGCTAAAATTCCTGCACCTTCAGGCTGGGAGCCTTCTATTAAAATGGCATTAATTGGAGATAAGCAATTATCATTGTTCACGCAAGTTGGTGGCTTTATTCAAATTGGATGGAATATTGAACAAGGGAGCTATCCACAGCTTCGAAAACAATCATTTACACCTTTTATCCAACAGCTTACGATGCAATTCCCTGCATTATCTGAGCCTGTAAAGGAGCACATTCGGTCTTGGAAAGATTTTGTGCTGTTAGATGTTTTCAGCTGTCATTGTAACTGTTGGGGCACGAAGGGTCTTGTGCTTTTAGGCGATGCGGTTCATACGATGACACCAACAGGAGCATTTGGCTTGAACAGTGCGCTAAAAGATGCGGATTGTTTGGCATCTCTATTAAATAAAGATTCATTAGCTCATTTTAATGTTCAAGATTTTCAGCATATGCGAGAGCAAGCTATTGAGGATGTTTTAGCAGTACAAATAGAGAGAGAACAAACTTTTTCTGCTCATTTTCTAAATAGAGCATCATGAAAGGATGTAACACATCTAATGAAATTTGGTTTTGACATTGATGATACACTGATAGATTTACGGGCACATGCCTTTGCCATTTACAATAAAAAAATGGGGAAAAATATTCCGATTGATATTTTTCATACCCTAAAAAGAGTAGAAATTCATGAGCCTTTTGGTTTATCAGATGCAGAGGGCGCAGCGATGTGGAGTAGTTCATTAGAAGAGATTTATTTTACGAACTGTCCTTCTTTTGAAGGGTCATTAAAAATGCTGCAAGCTTTAGCTTATCATGGTCATGATATTTACTACATTACCTCTCGGCCTAAGCAATTTTGTAAGCAAACAAAAGAATGGATGGAAGCACAGGGGTTTCCGATAAAAGAGGGCCATTTTTTCTGTGGGATGCAAGATGCCGAGAAGGTAGCGATTATAAAAGAGCTTGCTTTAGATGTTTATGTAGATGATAAACCAGCAGTACTGGAGACACTTCACAATATACAAACAAAAGTAATTTTAAAAAATCAATCTTATAATCAGCATGTTGAGTTACCAAGATTGCATCATTGGCAGGATTTTTTAGCACTGATTGAAGCGTAAGATTTTTAATATGGTTGAACCCCAAATTATAGTGATTGATAAAGTTACATGTTTGGGGTTCTTTTTAGGTTAATAAAAATAAAATATTAAATTGATAGAGAATGAAATAAAGTAACGTCGCTTATTTCCACAATTGGAATTGCCGCCTTACGTTCCACTCTGCTTTTATGATGAAGCATCCATTTAATGCCGGCTATTGATTGTTTTCTACATGTATTCAAAACTAATAAAATCGATTAAGCTGGAAGCGTGTTAAATCCTGCTTGCATTTACCATGTAATGTTAATTCTGCGAGAGCTTCTCCAACGGCACTGCTAAATTTAAAGCCATGACCTGAAAAACCTGCCGCAATTATCATATTTGGATGAGTAGGTAAGAAATCGATGATGAAATCTTCGTCTGGCGTCATGGAATATTTGCACGTTTTCCCGTATTTTAATGCTCCATGCTGAGGCATAAATTGCTGAATGAAATGTTGTAAATCTGCACGATCATGGTCATCGAATGGATGAAGAGGTTTATTTGGATTTATTTCTTCGCCGCCATCATGTCGACCTAGCTTTAGTCCTGCACCATCAATGCTTGGGAAGCCATAGTAAGAGGAATCAGCGAATTCAAAGCAATAGGCTGGAAAGACCTCATTACTATAAAGCTGTTCATCCGCTTCAAACCATGCAAAGGTTTTTCGCGTTGGTGTAACAGGAAGGGCGATGTCCAGCGTTTGAAGTAGCTCAGTTGCCCATGCCCCAGCAGTGACAATTAAATGCTTTGCCTCATAGACTTGATTGGCCGTTTGAACTTGCACAATTTCTCCCGCTTGGATGCCAACAACTTTTTCTTTTATCTGTAAGCGTGCCCCAGCTTGCAAGGCTAGCTTTTTATAGGCTCTAATACATGCTTCAACTCGAAGGACCCCAGCTGTCGGCTCAAAGCATGCTACCAAATTGGCTGGTAAAGATAATCCAGGCCACTTGTTCATGGCTTCAGCTGCTGAATAGTGTTCGAGTGCTAATTCATGAAGGGTAGCGCTGGCTTTTACGTTTTGAATAAAGCTGCAATTTGGCTCTCCGATATTTACTACCCCAGTTTGTAAAAATAAGTTCTCATCTGCTAAAGATTCGAGCTCCTGCCATAGCTCCCCAGCTCGTTTAACGAAAGGTACATAGCTAGCTCCCTCACCATAGGCAAATCGAATAATTCTTGTCTCTCCATGATGGCTCCCTTCCTCATGAGGGGGATCAAAAGCATCCAGCATTAAAACACTTTTCCCAGACTTTGCTAAATAATAACCTGCCGCCATCCCCATAGAGCCTGCTCCAACTATAATGACATCATATACCATAATAATCCCTACTTTTTTGCTCAAGTATAACAGATTGTTAGAAAATGAAACAGAAATTTTTGAAAAATTAAATATGCACAACCCCCGCTTCCAATGTAAAAAGAGGGTGGTGCATGAATTGGTTGATTATTTTGAGCGTGGTAATAGTTTATTGAGGACAATGGCTACAATTGCAGCTGTGGCAATTGGTGAGCCCAATAAATATTGAACAGTTGTCGGTAATGAATACAAGAAATCATCTGGCAATAATGTCAACGCTAACGTTAAAATGACTGGAATAGCAATCACATACATTTCCTTTTCGCCAATAGGTTCATTTTTCATTACCTGCAGACCACTAATAGCAATGATGCCGCATACAATGACAAACACTCCTCCAATGACAGCCGAGGGAATCGCTGAAATGAGTGCGGCTAATTTACCAGAGAAACCAAAAACTATAAACCAAATACCCGCAGCAATAAATACGCGACGACTAGCAATTCCTGTAATGGAGATAACCCCTGCATTTGTAGAGTAACCAGTTACAGGTGTAGAACCTAGTAAAGAAGCAATAAAACAGCCAATCCCTTCACCAACAACACCGCGATTAATTTGCTTATCCGTTAAAGGTTTGTCGATGACATTACTAATGGCAAACCATGTGCCAGTTGTTTCCGCCATTAAGACAATATAGATAATGACCATTGTAATAATGGCGGAAATATTAAAGCTAAAGCTGAAATCCGCGAATGGAATTTGTGGCATACTAAACCATTTTGCTTGTGATACAGCTGATAAATCTAAAACTCCCATCATATTTGCAGCAACACTACCGACTATTAAAGCAATAATAACGGAGCCAATACGGAATAGGCGACCCTTTTGATGGAAGACTGTACCAAACATTACACAAATGATTAGGACAACTGCTGAAATTAACGCTAAATAAATATTTTGTTCAATGGATGCACCTGCCCCATTAAAAATATTATCGCTTAAACCGACAGGCATTAAGGATAAACCAACAACAAAAATAATTGTTCCCCCTACAATGGGCGGAATAAATGTCTGTACAATTTTATTGAAGATACCTGTGTAACCTAAAATAATCACTAAAATGGCCCCAATTAAGCTTGCACCTAATATTGTGCTCCAACCTAAATCACCACTGCCACTTGCTGCGTAAATACCAACGATGGCTCCTAACGGAACATAGGAAGGACCTTGTGCCATCGGTAATTTCATACAGAAATGTGTTTGTATAATAGTTGCAAGCCCAGCAGCAATAAAGGTTGATTGGATTAATGCACTGGCTTGACCAGTTTGTAAGCCAATTAACATGGCGATTAAAAATGGGACAACGTAAACATCCATTGCCATGACATGCTGTAAACCTAGTAGCGCTGATTGACCAATCGAGACTTTTTCATCTGGAAGTACGGTTAATTGTGTTGTTTTTTTCGTTGTATTAGTTAGTTGGCTATGTTGCGTTTCCACGAAGATGTGCACCTCATATGAATAAATTTTTAATATAGACAGTTAGTAAATCATTAGTCCCTTGAATGAACTTTATTTCCTTGGACCCAAACCTCACGAATATTCTCTGGACGAACAAGATACATTATTTTTTGGAAAATATCGTGTAATGCTTCTTGGCTATCGAAAATTGGAAGCTTTGCAGAATGGATCTTTGTATCAATGATTTGTACATCCCATGTATAATTTTCCTGTAAACGGCCAATTGGAAGACTTAAGCTTTCCCCGCCACCAGCTGTCGCTAGATAAAAGGCTTCATTAATCGTAATACGTGAATTTGGAACACCACGTTTGTTGGCTACAATTGCTGTATCTACACCATCTTCAAGCATTCTCGATGACATGACTGCCTGTCTTGCATTATCGAAAAGGCTAGGGGAAAATCCACCTGATATATCTGAACCTAATCCAATATCAACACCAAGTGCAAGGAAGCGGGCAATAGGAATAACGCTATTTGCAAAATAGGCATTAGAAATCGGGCAATGACCGATAGCTGTGCCTGTCTCAGCAAATAAACGTGCATCATCATCGCTTAGGAAATTACAATGGGCCATAACAGATTTTTCGCCTAATAAACCAAAATCATGGAGAGCCTCAGCATCATTTTTATGGAATCTTTCCTTGACGTAGCCATGTTCCCAGTCGCTTTCGCTACAGTGAGATTGGATATGTGTATTGTATTTTGCTGCTAATTCCCCTAAGCCCTTTAAAGCATTGTCGGTACAGCTTGGAATGAAGCGAGGAGTGACAACTGGGTATACACCTTGCTTAGTTGTCTTTGCTAAATCTTTAACAGCTAAAATGAATGCTTCTGTATCAGCAAGCGCTGTTTGTGTAGTAGCATCTCGGTAAAAATGAGGATTTTGTTCAGGGTCATCCATCACCACTTTTCCGACTAATCCTCGTTGCCCCTTTTCAGCACAAATTTTTGCTAAAAGAATACTAGCCTCTTTATGAACTGTCGCGAAATATAAGGATGTTGTTGTGCCGTTAGCAAGGAGTGTGCTCACTAAATCTTCGTAGACCTCTTGGGCAAATGCTAAATCCGAAAATTTTGATTCGATAGGGAATGTATATGTGTTCAGCCAATCATAAAGTGGTATGTCTAAAGCTGTACCAGATTGCGCCCATTGTGGTGCATGTACATGCAAGTCGACAAATCCTGGTAAGAAATATTGACCTTCATCTAATTGATGAAAATGTTTATGGTGTTGGTATGTAGTTAATAGTTGTTGGTAATCAGCATGTTCAGGAGAGACTGTTTTTTCAATCATGCCATCTGCATTAATGAAAAATAAATAATCTTTTAAAATCTGAACTTCAGTAGCAGATGTACTAGTAAAAGCCGTTCCTTTAAAAATTTGCGTATATTCAGCCATAAAAACCACCTTAATGTTCGTTTATTGATAATAACACGGATTATTATAGGCTATTTAAACTATTAAGTCTATAAAAAAACGAATAATAATATGGAGTGGTAAGAAGAGAGATCAAGTCTTAGCCTACATTTTTAGAGCTTTTACGGACGCTGAAGGATACAAAAAAAGGCACTCTTTTTTGATGCTAGAGTGCTTTTTCTTTAAGAAATCGTTTCATTAATGATATGAAGAAAGTGATTAAAAGAAGCTGAATGGTGTTGTTCATTTTTTCGTGTACAAAGATAAATTGGACGCTGAATGTCAATCTCTTTAATAAACACTCGTGCTATTTGTTCCTGTTGGATAAAGCTGGATGCAGCAATAGATGGAGCTAGCATCGTCCCAAAACCAGCTGCAATAGCATGAATCGACTCATTGATTCCATCTAGCTGTAGTCCTACTTTAGGTGGGGGAATCTTATATACTTTACATAATGCATTTAAGTATTCCTTTGTGGAACTACCGTCTTCTCTTGTGACAAAGGGCTGTTGCATGAGTTCTGAAAGAGAAACCGTTTGCCCAGCTAATGAATGATTGTATGGCACAATAAACCAATAATCTAGATTCATCAGAAATTGATAATGAATATCAGGGTGATGACCATCTTCTTTAACAATAAAGGCTAAATCTGCTTTATAATGGAGTAACTCTTCTATTACTTGCTGTGAATTAGCTGTTTTTAAATGAATATGGGTAGTTGGGTAGACTTGTTTAAAATGAGCCAATAATTTAGGTAATAAAAAATGAGAGGGTACATGTGTGGAAGCAATTTGTAATTCCTCATGGCCTGTACTTTTTAACTGTTGTACTTTATTTTCGATATCTATTTCTAAATCAAATAAGCGCTGTGCTTGCTTATATAAAAAGGTGCCGCTTTGAGTTAATGTAATACCTCTACCTTTTGATTCTAGCAATGTTAAACCTAGTTCTTTTTCTAAATTTCGAATTTGAATGGTTACAGCGGGCTGACTAATCATAAGGGCCTGCGCAGCTTTGGAAACACTATTGAGTTCGGCTACCTTTGTAAATAACCGCAGTGCATGTAGATTCATGATAGACACACCTTTTATAAATTATTTTTATGCTTTTATATACATTATATATTAGATTTATTAATTTTTGCTCGGTATCCTTTTAATTACAATAGGGGAAAAGGGGGGACACTATGAATCGCCAACATATGGGGATTGTTTTCGGAGGAATTTTATTACTCGTCATCGCTATGGGGATTAGTCGATTTGCTTTTACGCCGATCCTACCGTTTATGCGACAGGATGTAGGATTTTCTTTAGAAGTTGCTGGGTTTTTAGCTTCAAGTAATTATATTGGCTATTTCATTGGGGCACTATGGGCGGGCTTTATTCATCGTCAGCGTAAACAAATTTTAATGGCAAGTGTTATTTTTAATGTCCTATCAGTTGGATTAATGGGCTTGATTGAGGTGTATAGTATATGGTTAATTCTTCGATTAATCGCTGGTATTACAGGTGGACTCATTTTTGTTCTAACGTCTAGTATTGTCATGGATTATTTGGCGAAACACTCACTATCCCGATGGTCGGGCTATGTATTTAGTGGTATAGGGCTAGGGATTGCCATTTCAGGTATATGCGTTCCTCTTATTGAAGAGAGACTTGCATGGCAAGGAACATGGGTAGGACTAGGCATACTATCAATTGTTTTTTTACTGATTACTACCATTTTATGGAGAGGTTTAGAGGTTCAGGATACTTTAAAAGGAGCAAAATCTTCGAATACGAAAATGACAAAGGGCTTTATGCCATGGCTTATCCTGTCCTATGGACTTGAGGGACTTGGGTATATTATCACGGGTACATTTTTAGTTGATATTATTCACAATATTCCTTCTCTCCAAGCATACTCCTCGTATAGCTGGGTCGTTGTAGGATTAGCCGCCATCCCATCAGCACCTGTGTGGACGATCTTATTAGAGAAGTTTTCAGCGATAAAAATTTTGTTTGTGGCATACATACTTCAAGTAATAGGCATCTTGTTACCTGTATTTTCACAAACCGTATGGAGTGTATTGCTAGCATCATTTTTATTCGGTCTAACCTTTGTAGGTATTGTGACACTGACTACATCCTATGCACGACAACTTTTTCCTACACAGAGTGGATTTGTTGTATCATTACTAACAACGTTTTATGCGTTTGGACAAATAATTGGACCGATTGTCGCCGGACAGTTGGTCGATATTTATAATAGCTATAAGGCTGCACTAGTCTTTGCGGGTATCATCGTCTTTTTGGCGTTACTAGTGATGTTAGTGGGAAGATGGCTAACCATTAAAAAGGAAACAGTTGCTGAACATACCATTTCTATATAAAGCATAAAAGCCAGAAATCCTATATGGATTTCTGGCTTTAGTCATTTACTTAAAGAAGGCGTGCCTCTATCTACATGATATTAAAAAATTAAATAAAAGTCTATAATTTTTTTTCTTTATATGAAAAAATAGACAAGTGCACAAGGGACGTAACGTTACGATTTAACATTGAAATGAGGTATTTTCATGAATACAGAGCAAGCCATTGAACGTTGGAATCAATATGCGGAAAGGTATACGGCTAATTATTATGAGTATGGTGATATTCATCACGAAGTACTATTAAACCCTACTATCTTTTCTTTACTGGAAGAGGTGGATGGAAAGCATATATTAGATGCGGGGTGTGGCGAAGGATATTTAAGTAGAATACTAGTGAAAAAAGGGGCTATCGTAACGGCTGTTGATTTTTCACAAAAAATGCTAGACATTGCTATGGAAAGAACACCGCAGCAGTTGCCGGTCCAATTTTTTCATGGTAATTGTGAAAATTTAGCCTTCTTAGCAGACAACCAATTTGATCGTATCGTTTCGAATATGGTTCTTCAAGATTTAGAGGATTATCGTGCTACAATACGTGAGATGTATCGCCTTTTAAAGCCGAATAGTACTTTTATTTTTTCAATATTGCATCCATGCTTTGTTACACCAAATAGTGGATGGATTAGACATGAGCAGCTGGAGCAACAGTATTGGAAGGTACAACGTTACTTTTATGAAGGCGTATATCAACAACTAGCTGCTGACCCACCTATTGTATTGTTTCATCGCACATTAACAAGCTATGTGGAAGCGATTACGGAAGCTGGCTTTCATATAGAAAAAATTGTAGAGCCTAGACCGTCACAAGAGATGCTAGAGAAGTATCCTCAATTTGAGGAAGATTTGCATTGTGCTGATTTTATTGTATTTAAGTTGAAAAAATAAGGAGCAGAGTCCGTGAGATTATTTCATGTTAGCGAAGACCCTACGATAACGATTTTCCATCCTCGTATACCTGAGCGACCAGATTTAGATGCAAGCAAAGGTCTTGTATGGGCAATTAACGAGAGATGCTTGCCTAATTATTTAACTCCCAGAGATTGTCCGCGTGTTTGTTTTCATGCTGGGAGTCAAACTACAGAGCAGGACAGACAGCATTATCTCGCAATAGCTCCTCATGTAGTAGTGATTGAAAGCAAGTGGTTAGAGGTATTGAAAAATACAAGACTGTACCTATATGAATTTGAGAGAAAAGGGTTTACGTTACAAGATGAAAATGCTGGCTATTTGGTTAGCGAAACAGCTCAAATTCCTATTGCGTTATTTGAAATCGAGGATATATGTAGTGAATTGCTAGAACGTAATGTCGAATTGAGAGCAGTAGATAGTCTATGGGATATCCATGATGAAATACAGCATACAACGTTATGTTGGTCAATGTGTCGAATGCGATTAGCCCAGACAAGACCATAAGAACAAGCCTCGTCATGTACTTTTTACAATGACGAGGCTTATTTATTATATTTTAGATGTTTGTTCAATGGGTGTTGAAGAGATATTGACTAATTTTTTGTCTTGATAAGTAAAGATGTATTCGTAGTTTGTTGGTTCATTAAGCATTGTAGGCAAATAATACTTTAAATCCGCAATGCCTACATTTTCAGGGTGGAAAATCCAAGAAAGCTCCTTCCAATCAAGAATGCCCTCTGCAACCTTTATCGGTGTAATATATGTAAATGAATCAGGAATCTCTGCTATAAACGCATACATACAGCCATAATCAATGACCCCATCGGTCCATGTTATTTTACCTTTATATGTAATATCCTCAACCGTAATACCTGTCTCTTCTTTAATTTCTCGTAGGGCACCAGCTAAAGGTGTTTCATTTTGTTCAATTTTACCACCTACACCATTCCATGCGCCCATCCAAGTTGGATAATCTCTATTAAGTAATAGGATGTGCTCCCCTTTTTTTAGAAAACAAATCGTAAATTCCACGAAAATCTACTCCTTCTTCTTTATTTTAAAATTCCCTATCAATTTCTTAGAAAGTTAAATAGATGGTTAATCCCTATTTTAGAACAGCTTTGATAAGTATTGTATCAGAGAAAATGCTAGGTCACTTAGTCATTTTCCAGGAACGCATGTTAAAATGATGTTATTCATACAGACGATCATCATGGAGGGAGAGGGAGGCAGTGATTTTAATAAGTGCTTGTTTAGCAGGATTAAATGTTCGTTATAACGGTACGAACTGTCTAGATGATAGTGTACAAAAGCTAGTGTTAGAGAAAAAGGCTGTCACCGTTTGTCCAGAGCTGATGGGAGGATTTTCAACACCTCGTGAGCCTGCTGAAATTGTGGGCGGAAATGGAGAAGATGTTCTTGATGGCAAAGCTACCGTTATTGAAAGGTCTGGCCGTGATGTCACAGAACTGTATCTGAAGGGAGCGTATGCGACCTTACAGAAAGCGCTAGAGGTGGGGGCGACTCAGGTCGTCTTAAAGGAAAATAGCCCATCCTGCGGTAGTACAGCGATTTATAATGGCGAGTTTAACGGGACTAAAATAGTTGGGGAAGGCGTAACCACTGCCTTACTTCGAAGAAATAATATTGTCGTGCTATCGGAAGAAAATATTTAGTGAAGTATGGTTCCTCCAGAAATCGATAAAAGGAGCCCCTAATGAGTAGGGGCCAAGCATAAATATCAATATTCATATTTTTAATGGCATGGCATTGCTCGCTACCAGTTGAATAGGTTTTACATACATTTGGGGCTCGTATCAATACTTCTTTTTCCATAGTAATCCTCCTTTTAATATATTAGTGTTATATGTAATGATTAGTAGGTCCTTATGAAATTATTAATAAATTCATACAGTCGGAGTAACCTTTTCAACTAAAAAACGTTGTATAATCTGCAAGATGTCATAAAAGGAGATGGAAGTTTTGCCATTAACATTTGCTCATCCAGCGGCGGTCCTACCTTTTTCTCGGAAAAGTAAATATATTCATTTTTCTGCCTTGGTATTAGGTAGTATGGCTCCAGATTTCGAATACTTTTTAAGGGGACGGCCAATAGGGGAGATTGGTCATACATTTACAGGGTTCTTTTTATTCAATCTTCCACTCGTTCTAGTAATCTACTTGATTTATCAACGGTTTATCCATCAGCCAATCATGAGCCATTTACCAGAATTTTTACAGGATTTTAATAGCTATCAAAAGGCAGGGACTAAAACTTGGAAAATCATTGTTTTTAGTTATTCAGCATTACTAGGTATGCTAACCCATGTCATATGGGATTCATTTACACATCAAAATGGGCTTATGGTGACCAATCTTCGTTTTCTTTCTCAAACATTTACTTTATTTGGCTTTCCAATTCCCATATATAAATTTTTACAACATGGAAGTACATTGTTAGGCATTTCGCTTATTTTGGGATATATGTATTACAGGGCATCTTTGATTAAACATAAAAAAGTGTCGGCCGTATCTCCTCAGAAAAAAATTGCTTTTTGGAGTGTACTAGCACTATTAACGTTTGTTTATGTAAGTCTTTGGCAGTTAATCAATGGCATTCCTTTAAGCAGCTATGGAGTATGGGTTGTCCGTATCATCGATTCATTTTTTGGTAGCGTACTTACCCTTTCATTCTGTTTAGCATATCGGAAAAGTACGATGAACGATAAAAAGACTACCTAAAATGGGAGTCTTTTACGAGATAGGGAGTGTGAGAATAAAGGTAGTACCTTCCCTGTGCTTGCTATGAAATGGAACCATGGTGTTCCTTCATAATAGACAAATAGATAGCCCCTAGCCCCGCTCCTTCGTTTTTAATAGCGGACTCTCTTTCGGGCTGGCGACCTCTAAAAAACGTTCGAAAATAAAGGGCATTTCTTCCGGAAACACCCCTGAATATAGAGTGTTTGATACTCGATATAAGTAGTAATAGTTATATCGAGTATCTCCAGTGGAGGTATGCTTTAGGGCATTGGTAATTGCCACTAGCTCACTTAGTGAAAATGGTTTAGTCATATAATCATCCGCACTGAATCCTAGCCCCAATACTTTATCGGTAACACTCCTTCTAGCACTCAAACTGAGTATCGCCACATTACTATGTTCACGGATTTTACGGCATATGTCGATCCCATCACAATCGGGTAGAGAAAGATCAAGGATTACGAAATCTGGAGCGGACTCTTGCAAATAAAGGATAGCTTCATGGGCAGCTCTTACAATATGTGAATGGAACTGATGAACGCTTAAGTAATCCTTTATAATATTGGCAATATCATTTTCGTCCTCCACAATTAGCATATTGATGTTCTTTATGAAACTATCTCTCCTTCATAAAAAGTGAGAATCATTTTCTTCTTCGGTTAACGAGGAAGAAAAATAAAGTAATGATAAGGGACGCGTAAATGATTATCCAAGCATAGTGCCAGTAAAATACGTTAGGGACTACTTCAAGTTGATCACCTACACTCATTATTTCTAGTGAAAAATGAACAGGTGGTAGTAGCCACAGGAGACTAGCTTGTATATTATTTTTTAAAGTAGCGATAACGACAGAAATAATTAGGATACTTATGACACCCCACCAAGTATTTTGCTTATTTTTTACAAGTTCTCTTGTGAACAAGGCAGTGAGTGCAATAGCAAGAATCGATAAACTAAAGTGTGACAAGAAACCTAATACTATATGTAATGGTTTGGGTGTTTCGAAAAACGCATCAATTAGAATCGGATAGAAGACAGAAACGCAGCTTAAGCTAAAAGCAATTAAACCACAAATAATGAAAACTCCCATATTGTAATGTGTTGGACTTTTGGCATGAAGAGTAGTAATCATCTTTTGTCCCTCATCCTCTGCATGAAATAACGTAACAGTAAACCAGCCCATTAAAAAGAATAGAATAAGTGATGTAAATGAATAGCTATCTAATATAGGATTAGGAACAAAGGTATAGTTAACGACAAGACATAGGATAAAAATAGTAAAAGGTGGTACGTATTGATAGGTTCTTAAATAATTGATCAATTGATAGCGCAATAAACTGCTCATCCTTTTCAATACCTCCTATTAAAAATGAGAAGAAAATTGTTCTTTTTTGTGATGTACATTAGTTAAATATTTAATAGAGGCATTTTTTTGTAGTAGCTTTAGCAATATTTGATCTGAATCCTTTGTCTGTACAATTGCTACTATTTCGAAATGCCCATTCGCTAAAGGTCGTTTTTGTTGGATATCCATCAAAGGTAAAATTTCATCTAGTAATGCTAAACTTGCAATGTCAAATAGTAGTCGATTCACAGGATAGCTAGTCAATTCCTTTGCATGAATAATTTGATTTTTTTGAATAAGCAAAACTGAATCGACAAGGTTTTCGAGTAATTTTGTTTCATGGCAAGTTAGGATGATGCTTAGTCCTTTATCTCTTACTGTAGCCAATATTTGTTCGAAATCATTTTGTGCTTTGGCGTCTAGCCCTGACAATGGCTCATCCATTATTAATAAATCTGTTTCTTCTAGCATGGCTTGCATGATCATTACCTTTTGCCTCATTCCTTTAGAGAAGTGGACGATCCTTGTATTTTGCGACTCTTTTAATTGAAACATATCAAGCAATTCTTCTATCTTTTGCAAAAGATGCCTTTTTGGCATACCTCGAATCCGGCCCATATGATAAAGATATTCTTGTGGTGTAAATAAAATATTTGAAGGGGTGACTTCTGGGACATAACCGACTTTTAGAGAGGTTTTATGCGCCACAATTTTACCGCTGTCTGGTTTAATAAACGCCGCAATAATTTTGAGTAAAGTGCTTTTTCCAGAACCGTTTTTTCCGACAAGCGCAATAATTTCATTGGCCGCAATCGAAAACGATGCATGATCTAAAATTGTTTTCCCATTGTATTGTTTACAAACGTTTTGTATTTCCAAAATAGTAGCCATCTTCACTCACCTTTATTCTTTGGATAATTATGATTATAAAATTATTATAAAGAAATTTGGTCTTTCACTCCAATAAAATTGGATAATTTTCCTGTATTTAGCTATTAATTTACTCGCAATAAAAAAGTTCTACTAATAAAGCAGAACTTTTAATGTTTCATTATAACGAACGATATTTTTTTAAACTGATAATATTTAACGTAATAAAAACAATAGCGAAACAAGCAAGTATGCTGAGATTCAGGATAATATCAGGGAAAGTATAACCTTTATACATAACGCCATTCAATGCGTCTGCTGCATAGTAAAGTGGCATGATTCGGCCGATGTTTTGAAGCCATTCAGCCATACTCTCAAGTGGGAAAATGCCCGAAAAGAATACTTGTGGAACAATAATTAATGGTATAAATTGCATCATTTGAAATTCAGAAGCGGCAAAGCTCGATAATAGCGCACCTAATGATAAGGATACAAGAGCGACTACCATATTAATAAGTAAAACAAGCCAGATTGAGCCTACATGGACAATATCAAGTACATAAATGCCAAACAACACGATAATAATCGTTTGTAGAAAGGCAAATAGACCATACCCAATCATATAACCTGCTACAATTTCGGAACGCTTAATGGGTGTTGCGAGTAAACGTTCCAAAGTTCCAGAGGTGCGCTCCTTTAACAGGGCAATGCCAGTAATTAAAAAAACAAAGAAAAAGATAAAGAAACCAATGAGCATGGGACTAAAAATATCAAAAATGGCAGTATCCTCATCACCATACACATAGTCTGTTTTCAAGCTTCCCATTGTTGAGGCTTGAGATGGCTGTAAAATTTGTGCAAGCTGCATGGTTAAAGCCTTTGACTGGGAAGGATCAGCATTTAATAAAGTTAATTTACTACTATTTGGCTCTATTGCTAGCCATCCATCATACTCATTATCCTGAAGTTGTTTTTTTGTAAAATTATTATCTTCAATAATAAAAAAATCCGCATTTTTTAGTTTCTCTATGATTGGCGTGGGGGCATCGGAGACAACTAATGTGATCGTAGCTTCGTTACTATTAAAAATAAAGTACATTAATGACAGTACAAGCAGTGGAGCTAAGAACAATAATGCAAGTGTCCGTTTATCTCGTTTCATTTGTTGGATGATTCTTGTTACCATTGCAGCAATTCTCATAGTCCGTCCCCTCCAGCCAATAAAAATACTTCGTCAAAATCTTTTGCTTGGTAATGTTCCTTTAATGCCTGAGGTGTACCCTGGGCAATAATCCGACCATTTCTCAGCATAGCTAATTGATCACATCTTTCTGCCTCATCCATTGCATGGGTCGTTACTAAAATGGTTTTATGTTTTTGTTCTTTTAAACGAATGAGCTCTTGCCAAATTTCTTTTTTGAGGACAGGATCAATACCTACTGTTGGTTCATCTAAAATCAATAGCTTAGGATCTTGAATAAGGGCAATTGCTAAGGATAATCTTCGTTTCATTCCGCCAGAATAATTCTCCACCTTAAGCTGTAAATCATCGGTTAGACGGACAAGATTGGCAGCATAGGCTACACGCTCCATTCGTTCTGCTCTGGATAAGGGATAGAGCTTAGCGAAGAAATGTAAATTTTCCTCCCCCGTTAAATCTGTATAAAGAGCATCTGATTGTGCCATATAGCCGATATCTTTCAATAATTGTTGATGAGGTACAACCAAATCTAATACTTCAATAGCGCCGTTATCAGGTTTTAGCATACCCATTATCATTTTAATTAACGTTGTTTTTCCACAGCCTGATGGACCAAGCAATCCCATTAATTGCCCCTTAGGGATATTTAAAGATAGGGGGGCAATGACCTGCTTATGATGAAAACTTTTTTCAAGGGCATTGATGGAGATGGCATGGTTTACCATATAAAATTCACTCCTTCACTGAACACAATGTTGATTTGATAAAAATTTTAAGGTAGCATGTGAGCAAATACAATAAACAGTTTGCCAGTATGTGTTAAGTAAATGGAGGGAAGCGCATTGTCCGTACATGACAAGATGAATTTTGAAACAAAACTAGCGATTAAAACGGCATTGATCCAGCAAGTGGAGGAGGTCGGCTTTGAACGTGTGACAGTAAAAAATTTAGCACTAACCGCTCAAATTAATCGAGGCACCTTTTACTTACATTATTCTGATAAATATAAAGTGATGGAGGATTTGCAGCAGGAACTTTTGATGGAATTGGAACGCTATGTGAAGCATGTACAACCAGTGGATGCTTTTCAAACTTTAAAAATGGGACAACTTTATCAACCGTTCATCAAGGTCATTACCTGCATCAAAGATCATGCACCTGCCTTTCGTATGTTATTAGGTGAACAGGGAAGTCCTAGCTTTACACAAAAAATGAAAACCATATTTGGCAATCATATTTTGGACAGATTGTCGGCGGTTCGCGAGGAAGTGAGGGACCCCGAATTTCAGCAATATTTACAAGCCTTTATAGCATCTGCAATTTTAGGAGTCATTCAAGAATGGTTAGAGAAGGGCAATGAGAATTTAACGGTAGAAGAAATGGTCACGTTGCATTTCCGATTATTACGATTTTTAGGCAATGTAGTGGCCAATGCTTAAAACGAGAAAGAGGTATCGCATGATAAAAAATCTATGAATAGATATTGATTCTACCTGCACTTATCTTACAAAATCTTATTCAATAATGATTCGAAAGTGACTACTCTAATGAGTCATATGTATTTGGTGGAAACAAGATGGGATAAGCATGACAGTACAATCTTTCTAGTCAAAAATCAGATAATGCTTGTCGAAGCGCAAGAAATCAAAAGTATTTTAAGTTGATTCTTGCGCTTTTGATATATTTATTAAAAAATCATAGCTGTTAATAAATAAAGAAGAGTAGGTGCAAGTAAGCATCCTAGGCCTGTATAGAAAGTCGCAGTAACTGCCCCATAAGGTACTAGTTTAGGATTTGTTGCGGCTAATCCTCCTGCTACACCCGACGTAGTACCCATTAGCCCACCATATACCATAGCAGTGACAGGGTTATTTAATCCAATAGACTTTGCAACAAAAGGTGTTCCTACCATTACTAGTACAGACTTTACCAAACCTGCAGCAATACTAATGGCCATGACTTCAGAGCTTGCACCTAATGCGGCTCCTGTGACAGGTCCTACAATATATGTAACAGTGCCAGCACCAATAGTTGCAATACTTACCGCATCCCTATAGCCGAAACTAACTGCAAAAATAACGCCAATTACAAAAGATAGTATGACACCAATAAATAAGGAGAGTACGCCTCGAAGTCCTGCTTTTTTTATTTCATCGAAATTGGCGCCAAAAGAGGTAGCAACAATAGCAAAATCTCGGAGCATACTACCGCCTAAGAAGCCAATACCAGCAAGGAAGCTAACATCGGAAAGGCCTTTTGTTCCACCAGTTGAAACCCCACCAATATAAGCTAAAATTAAACCTAGCACGATGGCAATGGCTGAGCCATGAATGAGTCCCTTTGTTAACTTATTTGAAATGAAGTAAGCGACCCACATGGTGAAACCAACAATTACGAATGCAGTAATTAATCCATTATTCGTTAAAATATTTCTAATTATTTCATGCATCCACTTCACCTCCCACTATTTGCTTATCCACTTCTACCATTGGCTCTTGCTTTCCACTTAGTAGGGGAACACAAATCCAACTAATAATTACCACAGCGACCCCTGCAATTATTGCTAATGGACCTCCTGTTAATGCACCTAGCACATTTTGACTTGCAGCCATAGCAATTACGACAGGAATATACATAGCGTTCCAAAAGCTTAAGCCATCCTTAGCAGGTTTGCTAATTTTTCCGGCTTTTACTAACTTATCAACAATAATGATTAATAACAGCATTGCTACTCCAACCCCGCCTACATTTGAATCAATTCCCATTAGAGCTCCAATAAATTCCCCGACAATTGTTCCCACTAAATAACACCCTGCTAAGATAGCAACTCCATAGATTACCATTTTCCCTGCACCCCTTTGTGAAATGATTTGACCTAATATTTAAAATATTCGGTCGACTGTATTCTGAAAATATCATAATTTATCCTCCATAATAAATCAACTAGAAAAATAGTGATAAGTAGAATATTATTGTTTTTTCGATTGAAAACATGAAAGGTATGTAGTATTGTTTTGGTATACAGTCGACTGTACGACTAGATTTTTACATAAGGAAGTGGTTGGATGGAGTACTTTACAGATTTATTGGATAACGCTTTATCGCGGACAGTGGCACAAAAAATTATGGATCAGATTTTAAATGGTGAACTGAAGCCAGGTGATCAAATAGTAGAAAGCTCCTATGCTGAAATGTTTAATACTAGTCGATCTCCTATTCGTGAAGCTATTTATTTACTTTCTACAGAGGGCCTTATTGAGAGAGTACCTCGTAAAGGTGCATTTATTAAAGGTTACACACTTACAGAGGTACAAGATTTGTTAGATATACGAAATAACTTAGAGATATTAGCAGCACAGAGAATTCATGAGCCTCAAAAAAAGAAAACATTACTTAATGAAATGAAAAAAATTGTTAAAGATATGGAAAAGTGTTCCAATCAAATGGAATATACTCATTTAAACTATGCCTTTCACTTTACACTTATTAAATTTAGTGAGAGTACAGTAATTGAAGGTGTCTATAGCAAAATAAGTTTACCATTATTGCGTATACAAGGTATTCATTTTTCTATTAATGACACAATTGAGAAATCACGAAAAGAGCACCGTAAAATTTATGAGCTTTTAAAGGACAATCAACTAGATGAATTGATTTCGATTTTAAGAAAACATACAGAAGATGTAATTTTCAATATTCGTCGACAAATTTTGTAAGGAGTGATGATTTTGCGAAGCGCTTTTTTATTTCCTGGGCAGGGCTCGCAGTTTGAAGGAATGTTAGATTATCTTCCTAAAGAGTGCTACGTGAAAGATATGCTAGAGCAAAGTAGTGATATTTTACAGCAAACAATATCAACATTACACAGCAAAGAAGCACTCTCAAAGACAAAGGCAGTTCAACAGTGTTTATTAATTTCCTCTGTAGCCACTTATAAGCTATTTGAAATGAAAGGGTTAATTCCTTCATTTTTGGCTGGTCATTCGGTTGGTGCTTTTGGAGCTGCCACCGCGGCAGGGACTTTAACTTTTGAAGAAGCATTAAAGCTGGTGACATTGCGGGGAGAATTAATGGAGCAAACATGTAGCGAAGGATTTGGAATGGGTGTTGTTCTAGGAATGAATGAGCAAGATCTTCTAGAAATCACAAATAAGTTTTCACTTGAACATGAACCAGTGTATGTTTCTAATCGAAATGCTCCTTATCAAATCACGATATCTGGCTCTTTGAGTGGTCTGGAAAAGGTAATTCATTATGCAAGTGCACATGGGGCTAAGTCCGCTAAATTATTGAATGTTTCGACTCCGTCTCATTGTCCTCTTTTTCAAAATGTTAGCCAACGATTGCTTGATGAACTCAATAAGATTGAACTGAAAAGACCGAAAATTCCGATTGCTAGCAATGTAAATGCACGTTTGTTAAAAACCGCAGAGGCTATTAAACAGGATTTAGCGATAAGTATTTGTCATCCCGTTCGATGGCATGATGCGACAAGTATTTTATATGAAAACGGAACTAGGCTATTCATTGAAATGCCGCCAGGTGACATTTTAACTAAGTTAGCAACAAGTGCATTTCCGGATGCCAGGTCTATATCCATCAGTAAAAATGGAATTGAGGACTGTTTATTTCTATTAAAAAATTAACGTAAAAACGTACAAGGGGTGTATGGCATGGTGTTAATTCATGAAAGTATAACAAGGAAATCTTGGACAACACGATTGGATGCAAAAAAGGAAAAATTAAGTAGTGTGAAAGATTTAGTAGATGGAGTAGTCATACCAACTAATCGTATTGTTGATGCGCTAGAGTGTCTCATTAAGCCCGGTGATCGTGTTGTACTAGAGGGAAATAACCAAAAACAAGCTTCATTTTTATCACAAGCATTAGCGCAGGTCAACCCTTTAAAGGTACATGATTTACACATGATTCTGTCTAGTATTTCTCGTCCAGAGCATCTTGATATTTTTGAAGATGGAATTGCTAAAAAAATAGACTTTTCTTTTGCTGGACCACAAAGCTTAAGAATTGCACAAATGATAGAGGACGGAAAAATAGAATTAGGAGATCTTCATACGTATGTGGAATTGTATGGTCGATTATTTATTGATTTAATTCCTTCCGTTGCATTAGTAGCGGCAGATAAAGCGGATAGGTTTGGTAATCTTTTCACGGGACCTAATACTGAGGAAACGCCCACTTTAGTAGAAGCGGCAGCGTTTCGAGACGGTATTGTCATTGCACAAGTGAATGAAATAGTAGATGAGCTACCTCGTGTTGATATCCCAGGCTCATGGATCGACTTTATCGTCGTTGCAGATAAAGAGTATGAATTAGAACCTTTATTTACCCGTGACCCAAGACATATTACAGATATTCAAATTTTACAAGCAATGATGGTAATCCGCGGAATTTATGAGAAGCATGGTGTGCAATCATTAAATCATGGCATTGGCTTTAATACAGCTGCTATAGAGCTACTATTACCAACATATGGCGAGAAATTAGGATTGAAAGGTAAAATATGTAAAAATTGGGTGCTGAATCCTCATCCTACGCTCATTCCTGCCATTGAATCAGGTTGGGTGGAAAGTGTTCATTGCTTCGGTGGGGAGCTAGGGATGGAGAAATACGTAGAATCAAGGCGAGATGTTTTTTTCACAGGTAGAGATGGCAGTCTACGTTCCAATCGAACATTGGCTCAATTAGCTGGTCAGTATGCGGTCGATTTATTTATTGGGTCAACCTTACAAATGGATGGATTAGGGAACTCTTCAACAGTAACAAAAGGCCGAGTTGCTGGATATGGTGGAGCACCAAATATGGGGCACGATCCGGGAGGGAGACGTCACTCGACAGAGGCTTGGAAAAATATGATAACATCCGAAAATTCTCTTGCAAGAGGGAAGAAGCTAGTTGTACAAGTTGCTGAAACATTTCAGGATGCTAATACACCAGTATTTGTTGAGTCACTAGATGCTATTTCTGTAAAAGATCAAGCAAAATTAGCTGTCGCCCCTGTCATGATTTATGGAGAAGATGTCACACATGTGGTAACAGAGGAAGGTATTGCTTACTTATATAAAACAGATAGCCCAGCAGAAAAACGTGAAATGATTGCTGCCATTGCAGGTGTAACACCTATTGGGATGAATCATAATCCGAAATTATCGAAGCAATTACGAGAAAAGGGATTAATAGCAATGCCAGAGGATTTAGGAATTAGAAGAGCAGACGCTAAACGCTCTTTATTAGCTGCCAAAAATATAGATGAACTTGTGCAATGGTCAGGAGGCTTATATACACCTCCAGCAAAATTTAAAAGTTGGTAATTTACGGGGGTGACCTATGGTTGGGGTTGATAAACAATATTTAGCCAAAACACTAGCTCAAATGGCTGTTTCATCTCTTATTGAAGAAGTCACATTGACTCCTAAACCTGGACTTGTAGATGGATGGGATCAAGGTGCTCATCAAGATTTAACGTTAGAGTTGATGATTGGCTCCGCACAATGTTTACGACATACATTTTATGAAATGGCCATGGCTGCTTTCAATGATGGACCCTCTCAAGCATTACGTGAACAAATTGGGGCAATAGGGCGTAAAGGTGAAAAAATGATGTTTCAATTTACTGGTGGTATAAACACCCATAAGGGAGCTATTTGGTCATTGGGGTTAATTACTGCGGCAGCAGCAATTTATGATGGTATGGCGGATGAAGAATCTATTTGTTTTACTGCTGGAGAAATTGCTCGCTATGAGGATCGATATATACCTAAAAATATGTCGAATGGGATGAAGGTTATTCATAAGTTTGGTGTTAACGGTGCTAGGGTAGAGGCTCAGTTGGCATTCCCACATATTCGACAATATAGCTTACCTGTGTTGGAGGCTTCCATGCGTAAAATGAATTATGAACAGGCTAAGCATTTTTCATTACTTTCACTTATAGCTCATTTAGATGATACATGCCTTCTTCATCGAGGGGGATTAGAAGGATTAAATTATGCAAAAGAACAGGCAAAACAAATATTAGAATCTGCTAATTTATTGGAGCTCGAAAAGATGAACCAAAGTTTTATAGATCGCAATCTATCACCAGGAGGTAGTGCAGATTTATTAGCAGCAACCATCTATCTGTTTAAAATCAAAAAATGGAATAGTTTATTGAAGGAGAAATTACTAGCAACTCATTAAACACAAAAGGGGTGTTTTTATGGAAAAGTTAATTTATTCATTCCCGGCATCTAAAGTGTTAGAGAATCGTGTGCATGTTGGGGTTGTGGGGTCAGGGGATTTAGAGGTTCTAGTAGAACCAACGAATGGTCAAGAAACGGTAGTAGAAATAAGAACAGGAATTACAGGATATAGCGAAACATGGAGGCAAGTCATTGAACGTTTTTTTAGTCAAAATGATGTCTCCGCACATATTACCATCAACGACTTTGGGGCAACTCCAGGTGTCGTGTCTATCCGATTAGCTCAAGCGCTGGAGGTGAGCAAAAATGCTTAAGCCACTAATGACTAGTTTAGTAGAGAGCTATGCAAGAGAGCGTGCCTTTTTAATTTTAGATTCTGGATACGAGATTTTAGGACCTTTTGATCGATTTGAATCGCCTCATTTAACTGCACAAAATATTGTACCTCAATATGATGATGGGATGATTATAGTGAAAGGAAAGCTAGGTGATAAACAAGCAGTTGTTATTGCAATTGAGGGAAGCTTCCAGGGTGGTGGTATTGGTGAAGTGTCAGGTGCAAAGCTAGCTGGAACATTGGAGAAAATTTTATCTGAATGTAAAAATGGACAGCTGATTTATCCAATTATTATTTATGATACAGGTGGTGTCCGATTACAAGAAGCAAACTATGGCCTATTATCAATTGCTGAAATCAGCTCGGCAATTGTAGAGCTTCGCGAACATGTTCCAGTAATC
This sequence comes from Lysinibacillus sp. F12, assembly GCF_057773605.1. Lineage (NCBI taxonomy): Bacteria > Bacillati > Bacillota > Bacilli > Caryophanales > Bacillaceae > Lysinibacillus > Lysinibacillus sp. F12. The sequence goes on along the minus strand of NZ_JBYMLP010000001.1, from coordinate 776,314 downwards.
GGAATTATCCCAGGGAAAATTGGATCGTTTGGGGGTATGTCATTAACTGCTGGTTTATGTAGTGCACTTATTATGACACGTGAGGGACGTTTAGGAATGAATGGACCTGAAGTTGTTGAACAAGAGGCAGGAGTCAGGGAGCTAGATGCAAAAAATAAGCAGTTAATTTGGCAGATGATTGGTGGCGAAATACGAAAAGAAACAGGCCTAGCAGATGTAATTGTTGAGGACGATGTGCCAAATTTCCAGCAAGCCATTAAAGACATATGGAACGGGAAAGTAGAATGCAAAAATCGTATCAAAAAATATAATGAGTTTTTAACCTTCTATAAAGCTATAGAAATAGAAGAAAAAATTCTACCTAAACAAGCTATTAGTTTTTTTAAAACATACGACAAAGTAGCTGATAAACCATTATCACAGCCTAAAATAACTGTAGCTAGCCGTGGGCGAAGCTGGTTTAATGCTTTAACGAATACTGCTCCTTCTATAAGTGAAATACCTTCTGTTCTCGTTGCTGATGGTGAAGTACAGGGGAAAAGGGCACGTTTTATAACAGTTGTACCAAATCCCGATAATCCATACTATCGCGCTCGAAATGGTGAAGTTGGATTACTTGAGGGGTGGGCAATAGCAAAATATATATATGAAGCTATTGAAGAGGATCATGAAGAACAAGACAAGAGATTGATTGTACCAATTGTCGATGTTCCAAGTCAGGCGTTTGGCTATCATGAGGAGCTGTTAGGTATCTATTTAGCGTGTTCAGCAGCCGTGAATGCATACGCTTCAGCTCGCATAGTCGGTCATCCCATCGTAGCGGTGTTAGTTGGTAACGCTATATCTGGTGCATTTTTAGCACATGGTATGCAGGCAAATCGCCTATTAGCGCTAAATGATGAAGGTGTGAATGTACATGTCATGTCAAAAAAATCCGCTGCACTTATTACGCAAAGAACTGTTGAAGAGCTTGATGAATTATCTAAAGATGTCCCTTCCATGGCGTATGATATTCAGTCCTTTTACAAGCTTGGCGCAATACATCAGCTTATTGATGGAACTAATGCAACACAGCCTAATAAGGAAGATATTGAGTTGGTGCTAACAGAGATACAAAATGCTCATGAGGATATTATAGCTAAACCTAGTACGAGTCTAGCTAATCGACTCCATTCTGAAATTGCTACCTCATCTGGACGTCAGGCATCTATTAAAGTACGTGAAATGATTGATAGTCAATGGAAATAAATGTTCACGATATTCTTAAGTTCACAGATGTACATCAACTTAATGACCACACAGCAATTCCAGCATGGGTAACACGGTCTATTGAGTCAACCTCTTACGGCGTTGTTCGCAGAGCACCAATTATGAATCAATTAGTACCGATTGGATTACGAGGAAATGCTAGACATGAAAGATTTGGTACGTCAATTAATCAGCAATATATTTTAGACATTACAACACCCTGCTCATTAATAACCCAATTAGATTTTTTTAAGAACAATCGTTTTTATTCATTATTAAAGGAAATTCGTTATAAATTTGATTCTTATAAAATAAAATGGGGGCCAACTGGGAGTGTCGGCTTTGAGCTAGCAACTGGTATTCAGGTAACCACTACAACGAGTGATTTAGATTTACTTATTTGTCTCGAAGTTATCGATGAGAAATTGTTACATGAAATTAGTAATCTTTTAGTAAGCTCACACATTACTATTGATGCTCAAATAGAGATTCCTGGATTAGGAGCTTTTTTATTGAATGATTATGTGGAAAATAAAGAAAGGGGCTTTATTATAAGAACACTATATGGACCACAGCTATGTAAAATAGATGAAGAAAGAGTTCATTTATCTCTATAAAAAGTCCGTTAGCAGTCTTGAGGCTGTTAACGGACTTTTTTGCAAGCGAGTAATCATTATATTAATAAGTTTTTGCACCGCAGGAAAATACAATGCCCATTTTAGACAAAAAAGCAGTCGCTAACTATATGTATGGAATAGCCATCTAGGTCTCATATAGAATTAGGAGATCAGATTGAGAATAGGTAATTTCCTCGTTAAAAAAGAACATGATTGTGACTTTTTAATTAGTCTCATTCATGTTCTAATAAATTTGGATTATTTTTCATAATATTCGCTCAACGCAACTTCCAAGCGTTCTTCTAAATGCGTTGAAATATAATTTAAAACAAATTGTTCTTTTTCCATGTCAATTTGAGAAGATCTGAACATCCTTTTGAAAAAACTAACTTGGTTGTTCATTGAAAATTGCTGTAATGCTTCCGTACGTAAAGTAGAAACGATTTCATTTTCGATATGACGCTCTCTAATTTTTTGTACAATGTCCTTGACACTATTTTCTTGCAGCTCGGTAATCTGTTGCTGGAGATTTTCATTCTCCTCTTTTAGTTCTGCTGTTTCTTTTTGAATTTCCTCAAACTGAAGAGTAGAATCGGAGGATAATCGTTGAATATTCTCTGCAAGAAATTCCTGATTAATGTTAACTTGTAACGTCCCATGCTTCTCATTCGGCAAAATCTGAAAGAGTCCTGTTTGAATCATTTGCTGTAGGACATTCCCAAGAACATCAATTTTATGAGATAAATCTCCGGAATCCATGGTCGTAGCTGTAATTTGATGCTTTAACAGTTGACCATTATCATCAATACCAAGCAATAATTTTATACCCTTCACACGATATTCATCCTTTAATAATAAAATCATTCTTAGCCTTAATATAGCTGGCAAATCTAAGCGAATATTACCATTTACATTCGGTGTAGCATTGTCAAAAATGTACTGTTCAAACGGTTTCAAATAGTAGCGAAGCATGGCATCTGTAATATCAAACCAGCCAGCGATTTCTGCTATCGTATAGTGATTTGTTTCATCGATGTCTGCCAAATATTCATCATTGTATAGGCTCTCCTCTAAAGGCGTATGCTGTAGCGCAACAAACAATGGGTCATCTTGCACAATTCCAAGTACCATTTCTTTTGCATCATTTACTTTAAGCATCCTTTCACACCCCACTTTATTTTTCCCATAACAAAATGTTTTCTATATAGGTTTCTATTCGATTGGCAGCAATTGTATGCCTAATTTAAGTAGGAAATAATCATTAGAACAATGTACCTTCTAACCTTTTATGACTCTTTTGAAAAAAAAATTCGTCCTAAGTGGAGATGTGTGGGGGATAGAGGAGAGGGGACTATTAAATGGGCCCCCTCCATTTTTAGACTAATATCCAATCATAAAATACTGGTCAAGTTTCCAATGCTTCGGTATACACAATGAAGCAAAGTTAGGCTGGTTTCATTAATGCAAAAAATTTTCCTTCCTAATTGGAAAGTAGCCGTCTATCGAAATAATCATCCTAGATCGTATGATTATTATTTCCATACTTTTTTAGAGTGTTAGCATCTAATTCATGTATAAATTTATTGTTTTTATATTGTTCTAATCTTTTATAAGCGAGGTCCCGTTCAACATTGAATAGCTCTTGAATTAATTGAATGGCTTTATCCTCATTTCTTGGTAAGGTTATGTTATTTAACATAAATGTTGGTACACATGCTTGTACCATAAAATTATTAGCCTTCCACTCTTGATACTCAATCCATGAATAGGGCATTTTCTCCTGGCTGCCACAATGTAATAAAACATGACAAAGCTCATGGCAAAAATCCTGCCACAGCTGTTTAGGTGATAGGTCTTGATTTAAAAAAATATAAGCTCTTCCACCCAAAAACAAAACTTGACTAGGATTATCCCAGAAATATAGTAAAATACCTAGCCTGCATGCAATTTCATTAACATCTAGCTGATGTGGTAATAAAATTCCTATTTTCGTATAAAGGCTTTCAATAAAATCTTCAGTGTATGTAGTATTTGACATAAAATCATCCCCAAACTCTATGTAATGAAACGTATGTTCTTATTTATTTTATAATAAAACCCCACTTCTAGGAAGAAGGGCTAAAAACATACATCTTATTTCTTTTCATGTTTGATAATTTCCCAAATATCACGTAAACGACGAACGGTTTCTTCATCTGATTTAGGAAGCTCTTTATAAAAAACCTGCAACTCTGGATCGTTCGCAAATGCATGAAAAGCTGCCTCGTCTTTATCAAAAGGTTGTTTTTCATCTGTTTCACATAATATATACGCTACACTTACATCGTATTTTTCTGCTAACTTTTGAACACTTCCTATGGAAATTTCGTTGCGGCCTTGTTCATAATAACCGTACGCACTTTCCGAAATACTTAAGAATTTGGCAACATCTGCTTGCGTTAATTTAGCTTCTTTCCTTAACTCTTTAAGCCTTTGCGATACATTAGACATGACATGATTACACCTCACTTAAATATATAGTTTAATTATACAACAATTTGTTGGGTTTATAGCCAATTAAAAATAAAAAACAACAAAAAATCTAGTTTTTGTTTGACTGACAACTTTTTGTTGGGTATTATTAAGACAACAAAAAGTTGGGGGTGCGATTTTGAAAACAACAAATCGTCGGTTAATACTTATAAAGGCTAGAAAACAAAATAATTGGTCACAGAAAAATGTTGTGGAAAAACTTGATAAATCAATAGGTATTACTATTAGTGAAAGCTATTATGGAATGATTGAGCAAGGAGTACGCACACCTTCTTTAGAAGTAGCATTAGCAATTTCTGAACTATTTGAAATGGAACCATCCCAAATTTTTTTACGTAACAAGACAACTAAATGTTGTGTTTGTAAGGAGACCAAAAGAAAATTTATATATCAATCCATTGCAAGCTTTTAACCATCATAATTTAAACGTTCCAATTGTTGAATGAGTAATAACAAGCCCCGGACTTGTACGGAGTTAGCGCTAACTAATATGACTGAAATAATTATTCTTTAGAATAAGGACCAGTCTCAATTCAATGTAGGTCGTTAGAATAAATATTGTCAATGAATATGGATTTTATGAGAAATAAACTCGGTATCCCTTCAAACGGGGCAGTCTTACTTTTCAAATAAGCTTTTGGACAAGGTGGATCATTTGAGTAATACAAAAACTAAAAAAAGCATTTTATACGAGCTAGACATCAAAGAATTACTTATACGAATGAGGGGCGAACGCAAATGGCTAAATTTAGGCATGTACACACAACATTTTGGGATGATGGCTTTGTATTAGATCTTACACCAGAGGAGAAATACTTCTATCTATATTTGATGACAAACGGTAACACAACTCAATGTGGCATTTACGAATTACCATATAGAGTCATAGAAATGCATACCGGCTATAACCGTGAAACTGTACAAAAATTATTACAAAGATTCTTTGAATACGGGAAAATCTCTTACAACGAATTAACAAAGGAAATCATGTTGATTAACTGGGCGAAATACAACTTTATCAATTCTCCTAAAGTCAAAAAATGTATCGAAAAAGAGCTTCTTGCCGTTAAACATATCCCTTTTGTTAGGAGCTATGTTACTTCATTAGAACAGTTAGGATACAGTATCGATACCGTATGTATATGGTTAAATAAGCTGAATGAGCAAAAAGAGTCTAATGATAGTAATAATAAAGATTCGATACCCTATCCATACCCTATCGATAGACCTTCTAAAGACTGTAGGGAAGAAGAAAAACAACAAGAAAAAATAAAAGAAAAAGAAAAAGAAACAACAGAGTGTGAAGATAGTCAGTCGACAGTCACTAACGAACAATTAATTTTTTTAACTAAATTCTATGATGAAAACATCCAAAAAGCTTCTAGTTATATTTGCGAATGTATAGAACATATGGCATGTGAAAATAATCCAGTCCTTGTTTATGAGGCTATGAAAATTGCGGTGCTACAGCAACCAAACAAACCAATTCAGTATATAGAGCGTATTTTAGTAAACTGGCGAACAGATTTAATAACGAATGATGGGCAACTAAAGGCTAAGGAACAAAGGGAGATAAACAAGAGACAGCAATCCTTCCCTTATTCTTATCAAAAGTCTCTTGGCCGAAGAGAAATAGTGCCAGAATGGTTTGATAAGCGTAATGATAAAGTAGAGCACCCAATACCATCTACTGAAACTAATAACAGCGCGATAGATTTTGAGGCCGAGAGACAAAAAGTTTTAGAAATGCTTGGCAAATAAAAATGTGAGCCATTGCTAATAAATGTAATTTCGTAAGTTTGGTGGTCAAGGATGAACTAGCACTTAAAAACCAAAAGGGGATTTTGAGGATGGGTGGTTGATATTTATTTAGCACAAGGGTAAGTACTTAACGGTTAATGACGGAATGATAGAGCAGAGAGAATTGAAAAGATACATAGGAGGGCAAAGCTATGATAATAGAGAAAATACCACTAAATCGTTACCAACTAGACAAGGCAATTAAAAAGTACAATGACAATATGCGTAAGTACATGAGAATGAAGGAAGAATTAGAATCATTGACAGCTGTGGCTTCTACAACCAAGTATGGCTTTGAGGCAGCAATGCCAAAAGCTATTGGAAGAGCGAGTGACCCAGTTCATGCACATGTTCAGATGAGGGCTTTACGTGAGGAGCGTATGAACAAGATTAAAGATGAGCTACTATTAGTTCAAAATTTAGCTGACAAGGTTACAGGCGACCTTGAACTGGAAGTCCTTTTCTGGTTACTAGAGGGTATGCCATTTCGCTGGATTGGAGCAAATCTGAATATGAGTCATACTAGTGTACAACGTGTGCGTGAAAGAATTTTAGATATGATGCTGAAGTAACCTAAGGGTTACTTCTTTTTTTATAATCCTTTAAATAATTTGCTCAAGAAATCCATTTCGTATCGGTTGTTTAATACTCGTATTCACTGAAGTGCGAGTACAAAGCTTTACTAGACAAAAATACATATTAAAACACAAGGGAATTCTAAAACAAATAGAAGATTCTATACCTCCAAAAGTTCTTGATTAAATCTAAAGGTAGAAGAATTGCTTGGTAAGATTTTTTTAATTGCCAAATGTTCCAAGTGTGACAGATGTTCCAAACGTTCCAAATATATCATTTTAAGTAACTGATAGTGTAAACTTGGAAGTAGGACGACGAGGTAAGGATTTCCCCTTTTGAAATTTATAACATCATAAATTAACAAGAGTGAGACCGTCGACCGATCAATATGTCCCATAAGCTTGGGTGAGGCATAAATAAGCTGTTTTATTTTTTAGAGATTAGTTATCGGATCTCCAGGAATATAACAGGCAAAAGAGGGAGTGGTTTCAGTTGAAAGATTTGTAAAACAAAGCTAAGTGGGCAAGGGTAGTAGCTATAGACATCTCATCAGTTCCATAAGAACAAAACGTATTCTAAGCAATCAATTGCAAAGGAGACTATGCGAAATGGTTCACATTCAAGTAAAAGTAAAATGACGCTTTCCTATTCGGTATAAGGGAAGGCGTTTTTTAGTTGGAGAAGAAAAAACGATTCACAAATCAAGGTTGGATCGATTGGATGAGCTGAAGCTTAAATAATCAAAACACCTGAGCTCATATTTACTAACGAACTTGTTGAAGGAGGCTTTGGATGGAAATTTATGATATTCAAAATGCTTTATCTATTAAGCTTCACGAAGCTTTCGGAGCGGAATATAAAAAATATATAGATGAAGTGCCGCAGGAGTTTCATACGCCTGCTTTTTTAATTCAGTTTTTGAGCTTAGAGCATATCCGACAAATAGGTGGTCGATGGAAAGTAACAGCAAAGTTTAATGTAAAGTACTTCCCTGAAAATGGCATATCTGAGGCGGCTAATATGACTTTGAAGGTTCAACAAGTAATAAAAGAAATAACGCTGTTAAATGGTTCACTACTGCTTGGTACCGGAGCAACTAGCGAAGTTATTGAAGGCATTGGCAATAATTTTATTCAATTTAATTTCTTCTTACAAGAAAATGAAGAAAATACTTTTATGGGGTCATTAGATCATTATATGCACAAAGAAGAGGTGGTTTCAGTTGGCAAAAGCAATTCAGAAGAAGGTTGAGTTGAAGGAAAGCAAAAACGTAATTTTTTCAAAATTACCTGAATTTACAAAAGATCAACTTTTAAAAAGTCAAAAATATTTATATCGCCGTGATGCATTAAACGCATTACTAGATTCAAGTAAAACTTATTCATTCGCTCAAGTGGATGAAATATTAAAGAAATTCGATAAGGGAGGTAATTAATATGGCGTTAGGTGGAGGAGTATTTTTATCACAAAACAAAGTATTACCAGGAAAATATCACAATTTTATTAGCGCTACTCGTGCATTTGTAAATCTAAGCAATCGTGGTTATGTTGGTTTGCCAATTGCACTTGACTGGGGCGTAGATGGTGAAGTATTTGCTGTAACACAAGAGGATTTACGAAAGGATTCACGCAAAATTTTTGGTTATGAATATATGGACTCAAAAATGAAAGGTATCCGTGATGTATTTAAAAATGCGGTCACGGTTTATTTTTACAAACTTGCGGTGGATGCAGAGGCAGCGACAAATGATTTTGCAACAGCTAAGTACAAAGGTGCTCGAGGGAATGATATTACGATTGTCATTCAGGCAAATATTGATGAGCCATCGAAATTCGATGTTAAAACATTACTTGCTAATGTGTTAGTAGACGAGCAAATGGCAGTAGCGACTGCTACAGACTTAATCGCCAATGATTTTGTCGTGTTTAAACCGAATGCACCTCTAGCTGTTACAGCTGGTACAGCATTAGCTGGAGGATCCAATGGCTTAGCTATTACTGGAGGTGCACATCAAGAGGCACTAGACGCTTTAGAAGCATACGGGTTCAATATTCTAGGCTGCTTGTCCTCCGAAGGTTCAATTAAATCGCTGTATGTTGAATATACAAAGCGTATTCGTGACCAAATCGGTGGTAAATTCCAACTTGTAGGTCATAAACTTGGCAGTACTAACCATGAAGGTATTATTGATGTACAAAACGATACTATCGGACCGGAAGAAGAAGTATTTGGTGCCGTATATTGGGTGTCTGGTGCTCAAGCTGGGGTGGCTGTCAATAAATCAAATACTAATAAAAAATACGAGGGTGAATTTACACTTGATATGTCTGAAACAAAGACACAGTCACATCTCTCAACTTTATTAAAGGCTGGCAAATATTTGTTACATCGTGTTGGTGATGAAATTCGTGTACTTGAAGATGTGAATACCTTTACTTCATTTTCGGATGATAAGAACGAGGACTTCAGCTTGAATCAAGTCATTCGTGTACTTGATCAGCTTGCGATTGATACAGCTCAATTATTTAATACTCGTTATTTAGGTCAGGTGCCAAATGATCAAGATGGTCGCATTTCCTTATGGAATGACATTGGTAGTCATCGAATGGAAATGCAACGTATTCGAGCTATCCAAAATTACAACAAGGATGAACTAACGGTAGCACAAGGTAATTCAAAGAAAGCTGTTGTAGTAAATGAAGTCGTGATTCCTACGGTTGCGATGTCACAACTTTACATTACAACAACAGTAGCATAAAGGGAGGGCAAACAGATGAAATCAAACAAAACATTAATTCCAATGAATTTACAGTATTTTGCGGATGCTACAATGCATGCTCGCAATGCCATTCATGGTGCTCAAGGTCGAGCATACGTGACGGTTGAAGGAAGTCGTTATTTATTTGCTCAATTAATTAATTTAGAAGCTCGTATGGATAAAACTAAAACGCAAGTTCCTATTATGGGGCGTGTAGCTAAAGGTAATAAGGCTACTGGAGCAGAATATACAGGCAGTGCTACATTCCACTTTAATACGTCAATATTCCGTAAGTTATTAAAGCGATACAAAGACACTGGGCAGGATATTTATTTTGATATCCAAGTGACTAACGAAGATGGGTCAGCGTCGGTAGGTCGTCAAACAACGATTCTGGTTGATTGTAATATGGATGGAGGTATCATCGCTGCATTAGATGCAGATGCGGAGTACTTAGAGGATTCTATTGATTTCACCTTCGAGGATTGGGATATGCCAGAAGAATTTACAACATTACAAGAAATGCTATAAAACGAGAGCTCATGATGTGGGCTCTTTTAAATATAAATAAAAAGGATATGGTGATTAATTATGTCAAACTTAACTGCATTTTTTGCACACAATAAAAAGCAAAATGAAAACATTAAGCATGCTATTTCAAAGAAATTCGTGGATGAACAAGGGAATCCAATTGAATGGGAGTTCGCGCCAATTTCGCCAGAACGAGACGAGGAATTAAAATCTGAATCTACTAAGCGTTCTATGATTATGCAAGGAAAGCGTAAGGGGCAGTATAATACTGATTTTGATCATTTTAAATACCAACGTTTATTAACTATTGAATCTATTGTATATCCTAATTTAAACGATAAAGAGCTACAGGATTCTTATGGTGTGATGGGGGCTGATGCTTTACTTGGTAAGATGCTGACAATTGGTGAAATTGCAGATGCCTCAGCGGTAGCACAGGAAGTTAATGGGTATCAAGCGGAACTAGAGGATATGGTTGAAGAAATAAAAAACTAATAGACGACGGTGATGGTGAAGCTAATATAATGCATTGGTGGGTGCATAAAATGCGTCGTCTTCCGTCTGAATATGTATCGCTATCCTTGGCGGATAAAGCTTGTATTATAGCGTCTCTACGGATTAAAATCGAGGAAGATAAGAAGCAAGAACGCGAGGCAAAACGAGGGTCTAAAAAAGGTAGAAAGCGTTAATAAGTAGCAAATTAGCCTACAGGGCTATCATTTATTTAATTTATGTCAATTTTGGAGTCTTGCAAATTCAATTATGCTGGAAAATTGAGTTGGAAACAATAGAAAACACATAGCTCTACTTAAGTTTAGGAAGAGTTAAAGTTTAAATTATTAAACAATAGCCATAAAAGCATCCTTCTCAAAGGATGCTTTTTTTATAAAGAGGTGAGAGTTCATGGCTACAATCCGTACGGCAATTCAAATTGATGATCGTTTAAGTAAATCAATTAAAGCCATGCATAATATGGTTTCCAGAATGGTTAATCAGTTGGAAGCTATGCATGCCGCTTCTGGGCAAATGATGGATATCTCTAGTGTTCAACTAGCTCAAAGAGAATTAGCTAAAACTGCTGAGCAATTTAACAGAGTTGAAATCGAAATTCGAAAAACTGATCACACCCTACAAAGTTTTAGCAACAATATTAGGGATGGTACTACAGCAGTTGGTGGATTATTAACTAAAATCAAGGAGATAGCAGGTAAATATTTAGATTTTCAAGTAGTTGGGAGAGTACTCTTGTCCAATGAAAATAACACCACATCAGGGTTAAATTTAATCAACAATGGTTTACAAACAACCGAGCAACCTTTAACACAAGCAATGGGAAGTGGAAACCTTCAAGGCCAGGATTTAAATAATGCATTTCAGTCTACGTCAAATGGTGTCCAAAATACTACGAATTACCTTAATGCTTTAATTGAGAAAATACGAGAAATAGCAAGTAGTGGTAAAATTTCTATGGCCGAGATAAGGAAAGCTGTCCTTGGTTTGGCTTTTGAGGGAATATTCGATGGGATTGTAAAAAGCGATCTTTTTAAGGAGCTCGTGCAAAATGCAGCTATTGCTATGGAGAAATTATCTTCAATTGTCTCGAGTACATTGAGTTTTTTTATACCCGATGGAAGTTTAAAAGATAGTTGGTCGTTTATAGTTCCTATAATAAGTACTGTTGCAGCAGCAATGTTGGTATACGAGTCTGCTTTACTACTAGTAAAAGCAGCAGAAATAGCCAGTACGATTTGGACTGGTCTAAGAACGCTTGCGATTGGATTATTAACGGCAACTACATGGACGAGTGTGTCTGCAACATCAGCCGCAACAGCTGCAGCATGGGGCTTAAATGCAGCGATAGCAGCCAATCCTATATTTATTTTAGTAATAGCCATTGTAATTCTTATTGGTCTTTTCTATTTAGCGGTAGCCGCTTTCAATTATTTTGCTGGGACATCGGTTAGTGCTACAGGAATAATAGCTGGGGCATTCATGGTGTTAGGATCAATGATTTATAATGTAATCGCCTATATGTGGAATATGTGGGCCTCTTATGTGGAATTTTTTGTGAATGTATGGAAAAACCCAATGTATTCGGTAAAGAAATTATTTTATAATCTAGCAACTAATATGTTAGATTTAATTATTTCAATGATTAGTGGATGGGATGGATTTGCTACAAGCTTTGTTAATGCTATTGTTGACGCAGTTAACTTTGCGATACAAGCTTGGAATTGGTTTGTGAAGCTATTACCAGAGAATATTTCATCTTCCGTAGGTTTAAAAGTGGGTACAGAGTATAGTCACCGAGAGTCCATTACAAGTGATCTAAAGGGTCTTAGAGGAATTTTGGATAACTGGGTTGGCGAAGCTCCTGATGATTATTGGGAAGCGCCCAAAATGGAATTTAAAGAATTAAGTAAGTCTTGGGATAAAGGATACAATTGGGGGGCCAATCTATTTCAATCAGGTGAAGAAAAAAGCAACAATATTAAAGATGATAAGATAAAAAATGACATTGAAAATGCGCTAGCGTTAGGTGACAAACTCGATAAAGGTAATGAGTTAGGTAAGAAAACAGCGGACAATACTGAGAAGGCAACGGAAGGTATTAAAATAATGAATGAGGATTTAAAGTATCTCCGTGATATAGCTGAACGTGAAGCAATCAATCGTTATACGACGGCAGAAATCAAAGTAGATATGAAAAATGAAAACCGAATTAGCAGTGAACTAGATATTGATGGCATTATTGATAGATTTGGTCAACGTGTTGAAGAAGTTTCAGGAATGCTAGCAGAAGGGGGTTCAATCGAAGATGTATAATTTTTTTCTAGATGGCTTACAGTTTCCTATCGCACCTTCCGAACTCACTCTGAAGATTAATGGCAGAAACGAAACTATAGTGTTAATGAATGAGGGAGAAGTAAATGTAATAAAAAAAACAGGACTAACGAATATAGATTTTGAGGTATTACTGCCCAACGTCAACTACCCATTTGCTGTTTATCCAAATGGTTTTCAACCAGCTTCATTTTACCTTAGTAAACTAAAAAAATTAAAAATCTCTGAAAAACCTTTTCGATTTCTCGTAAATCGTATGCTGCCTACAGGTAATTTATTATTTGACACAAACATGACTGTATCAATTGAGGATTATGAGATTAAGGAATCAGCCGATAATGGCTTTGATGTTATTGTACGAATCCAGTTAAAGCAATACAGGGAGTACGGCAATAAAAAAATCTACTTGAAACCAGCTACAAATAATAATGCAGGAAGTACAGCAAAGACCGCATCGAAAGCTGTAGTAGAGCAGAAGCGGCCAACTACAGGAAAAGAAACCCCAAAAACACATACTGTTAAAGCAGGAGAAACATTGTGGGCTATTGCTAAGAAGTACTTAGGTGATGGCTCTAAATACACCGAAATAGCAAAAATTAATAATATTAGCAATCCAAACGTAATTAAACCAGGGCAGGTGATAAAACTTGGCTAAATCAAAACTTTGTATCATGAGTAAGGCGCAACTATACGAATGTGCCGTAGAGGAAGGTATAGTGTGGGAAACACATCGAAAAGGCACTCCAGGAAAACTGACATTCAATGTAATTAAGGATGGTATGCTTAGCTTTCATGAGGGGGATGCAGTTACTTTCGAATATGACGGACACAAGATTTTCAAAGGTTTTGTCTTTACCAAGAAACGTTCGAATAACAGAATCATTACGGTTACTTGTTACGATCAACTTCGCTACTTTAAAAATAAAGATACTTATAGGTATGAGAATAAAACAGCTGCTCAAGTACTTAAAATAATTGCAAAGGACTTTAAGCTAAAGACCGGTACTATAGACGATACAAAGTATGTAATACCGTGTATGGTTGAAGATAATCAAGAACTGTTCACGGTTATGTCTAATGCCTTGGCTGAAACGACTCTTAATACTCAAAGGCTATTTGTGCTCTATGATGACTTTGGAGCTTTGAATTTACGTGAAGCTAAGGCGCTTCAAACCGATTTACTGATAGATGAAGAATCAGGTGAAACGTTTGAATATACTTCATCCATTGATGAAAACACGTATAACAAAATCAAGTTAGTACGTGAAAATAAAGAAACAGGTGAACGTGCTACTTACATGGCCGAAAGTGAAAGCAGGATGACCGATTGGGGTGTTCTTCAGTTAACAGATAAGTTCGATGAAGGGGTAAATGGCAAGGCTAAAGCAGAAAGCATGCTTAAGTTTTATAATCGTAAATCGAGAAAGCTACACATTAATAAAGTATTCGGTAATCCAATTGTACGTGGTGGTAGTCAGGTAGCAGTACTCTTGTATGTTGGTGACTTATCAGTGGCTAATTTCATGATGGTTGAAAGTGTGAGGCATACCTTCAAAGAATCTAATTATAGTATGGATTTAACGCTGATTGGCGGTGATTTCATTGCGTAGTATGGAGGATATTTTAAAAGAAATTCAAAAACTTGTGTTGGGAGTTCTGAATGCCCAAAAGCTCGCTACGGTTATTTATGGCAATGTATTAAGAGTAGATCCACTAGAAGTTCAAATTGATCAGAAATTGACTTTAAAAGAAGAACAATTGAAGCTCACCCGTGCTGTAATGGACTATGAAGTAGAGATGGGTGTAGATGGTGGACCAGAGCAGATATATAAAATCTATAACGGCTTAAATACGGGTGACAAGGTGACGATGATCCGCGTGCACGGTGGTCAACAATACTTAATCATAGACAAAGAGGTGATTTGATGATTCCACAGGCCATAAACGATGGACTGACATTCGATTTTGAGGAAGAAATTGAACCTTCTAAGACATTTAAAATAAATAACGAATTAGATCGCTGTTATGGCACCATTGATGAACTAGAGGCCATGAAACAAGCGATTTTTTTTATGCTTAATATCGAGCGTTACGATCATTTAATTTATAGTTGGAACACAGGTTTTGAAACCAATGATTTAATTGGCCAACCAACAGTATATGTTGCCAGCGAAGTAAAACAACGCATTCAAGAGGCTTTATTACAAGATGACCGCATTACGAATGTTGATTCATTTGAAGTAACAACCACTAAAAATAAAGTGCACGTTCAATACGTAGCCCACACCATTTTTGGTGAAATCACTGCAGAGAAAGAGGTGGATTATTAATGGTAGCAATTTTTGATTTAAATACTTCCTATGAGGATTTATTAGTTCAGAAACTTTCTAATGTACCAGCACAGGATAAACGAGAGACATCGTTGATTTATCAGGCAACAGCAGCCAATACTGCCGAGACAGCTCAAATTCTTTTTACATTGCTAAACTACGAAAATCAAATGTTCGCAGATACGGCCTCACGACAGAATTTAATAAGGCGGGCAGCTGAACGGGGACTTAGTCCAACACCTGCAACGAAAGCTATACGCAAAGGAGTATTCAATATCGATGTTCCCTTAGGTGCACGTTTTTCGCAGGAAGAATGCAACTACGTAGTCCTTGAAAAAATCGAAAAAGGTATTTTTAAGCTGGAGTGTGAAACCGTAGGTGAGATTGGAAATTTCGAGACAGGACAACTAATACCGATTGATTACATTGCAGGTCTTGAGACAGCACAGTTAACGGATTTGTTAATTCCAGGAGAGAACGAAGAAGATACAGAAGCTTTTAGATCGCGTTATTTCAATAGCTTTGAAAGTATTTCGTTTGGAGGGAACCGCGCCGATTACAAAGAGCGAGTTGGAAATATACCAGGGGTTGGAGGTGCACGTATCTACCGAGCAAAATATGGAGGTGGCACTGTTGGCGTTACGATTATTGACTCTACTTTTTCGAAACCATCCAATGAATTAGTGGGGTTAGTACAACAGTTGATGGATCCATTAGATGCGCAAGGTGACGGAGTTGGCCTTGCTCCTATTGATCACAACGTTACTATTTCGGCTGTCAATGAAACAACAGTAAATATCATATCAACAATTACCCTGCAATCTGGTTGGTTTTTTGAGGATGTAGAGAATGCTATCCAAGAGGTAATTGATGGATACTTTAAGGAGCTCGCAGAACTTTGGGCGTCGGCAGTTACAAAACAAGAAGATGAAGCAGGGCTGATTATTCGTATAAGCCAAATTGAAACACGGATTCTTGGTATTAATGGAGTCATCGATATAGCTAACACAATATTAAATGGTAAGGCAAGTAACCTGGAACTTGATAAAGAAGCAATACCAAAGAGGGGGACTATAAGTGGCTAGAAAAGTGGATGTTTTAAGCTACCTCCCTCCTATCCTTCACGAAATCAAGGAACTTCAAGAGATCGCATCACTTGAAAATCCATCATTAGAACGAGTATGGGAACTAACGGAATCGTTATTTAATAATCAATTTATCCTTACCCTAGATGAAAGTGGTGCCCATCGTTATGAGAGAATGCTTGGTTTAATTACTAATGAATCAGAAACACTAGAAACACGTCGTTTTCGCATTTTATCACGATATCAAGAACAAGCACCGTATAGTTTTCCCGTTCTGAAACAGCTACTTGATAGCCTACTAGGAGAGGGGAAATATGAGCTTACTCGCAGTTCATCTGAAAAGTGGGTACGTGTAAAGCTGGAGTTAACCGTGTCTCGAGAATTTGAAATTGTAGAGGTATTACTAGAGCGAGTAACTCCACAAAACATGTTGGTGTATGTGGAAATTAGATACATCCAACATAGTGCACTGGCGCGCTTTACACACGCTCAATTGGCCGCCTATACACATAAACAACTGAGAGAGGAAGTGTTATCGTAATGTCTACTGACACTGTTAATTATGGTTTTAAAAAGGATAATGAAGATGAGTTTTATAATGTAAATGTGGTTAACGATAATCTGGATAAGATTGATACAGAAATGAAACGTATTGAGGATGAATCAAAGGGTTTTGTCGAACAAGTGGCTGATAACACAGAAGCTATTGCCATTGTTAATACGAAGCTCGATACCCATATCAAAGATGATTTAGGGCATGTTCGTTATGGTGGTAGGGCTACAGGTCAAAACTCTTTAGCAATAACATTAGCAAACGTTCCAGTCGTAGACCGTAATGTCACTTTTCCAGTTCCTCAAACAGGATTCGCTTTCAGGTTTATAAAAAATGATGCCGCTAACGTTTCTAACGTTACGATACAAATACTGTACGCTGAGGGGAAAACATCTTTGTCGTATCCAATTTACGACAGTCAAGGTAAAAATTTAACCGCAGGAGCTTTAGCGACAGGTGGTCTGTATACAATAGCATTTAATGGTGCGGTTTTTTTCTTGCAGGGTAGTGGAAGTGGGGTGACAAGTCCAGAAACAAACAGAACTACTTTCAGTACACCTGGTACCCATTCTTGGGTAGTTCCCGAAAATGTAACGCGCATTGTTTATCGTGCATGGGGTGCGGGTGGTGGCGGCGGTGGTAACTGTCGATACTATCAAAGCATGGGTGGCGGTGGCGGTGGTGCCGGAGCATACATATCCGGATTCCTAAAAGTCACGCCGGGAACTACTCTAAGCATCTTAGTAGGTGAGGGAGGCACAGGCGGTTCGCCTAACACAGTGTCAGGTCAAGCCAACCTTATATACGCCGGAGTCGGCGGTTATAGTGGAGTAGTTGGCGGGTTCTATGCTTATGGCGGCGGTGGTGGAGCTACTCCCGAAAATAGGGCGGGTTACATTAATGGTGGCGCGGGCGCGGGTGCCACGTTGACAACTTCAGGCAGTAGTGGCGGTGTACTAAAAATCAACCCTTCTAAAAACGGAGGACCACAAGCCCCGGCGGCTATAGAAACTCAAATACGAGGCATTATAGCATCGTTTTCAGGCGGTGATGGTTGGTATACCGAAAATGGACAAGGTGGAGGCGGAGGCGGTGCGCCTTCTGACGGTGCTGGAGGTTTAGGGGGACCAACTATGCAAACAGGAAAGATATTCACAGAAGGCGCTAAAGGCGGCGTCGGTGGACCAATGGGTCAAAGTGGAGAGGTTGGAAATCGCGGCAGTGGAGGCGGTGGTGCAGGTGCATATAACGGTTCTGCATCACTTTTTGGCTCGCGAGGCGGGCATGGTTTTGTAGAAATCGTTTGGTAACCATAAAAAGGAGGGACGCACATGATTATCATTGATAATACAGAGGAAACAAAAGTCAAAGTATTAAGCGTGTTTTCGTTTGGAGAAATTGCGGTCGAGTATGACATGAGTACTTTTCCGCAACCTGAAAACATACCAGGTAAAACGCACGAAATGTTTTACGACAAGGAAACAAAGTCTGTATATTACGAGTACACTGATATTCCTAAAACAGCATTAGAACTATTACAAGAAGAGACACAACAACTGAAATTAGCGATAGCTGAATCAGCAGAGGTACAACAACGAGACAAAGTAGAGAATCAAATAGCCGTTGCTGAATTAGTGGAGACATTAACAAACAAGGAGGTTTTATAATGGCTAAACTATATTGGGATTTAATTAAAATGAATTTGCGAACAATCGATCAGGTGCCGTTGTTATGGCGAGAAGCTGTACAAGCATTACTTAATAGCGAAAACAAGTAAACGCAGCATAAGCTAGCGTTATTTTTTATGTGTTTTAAGCTATGAAAGCAATCGAGATGAACTACTGAATCTCGATACTTTTCATAGCTTTTTATTTGAATCAAAAGAGAAAAGGATTGATGTCATGGGAGATGAATTAATCAGAAATATTTATGAACGACTTGGAGGTATCGAGGCAAAAATTGATGATATTAGAGATATTCGTCAAACTGCGGATAACGCTAAGGATATCGCAGAGGAAGCATTAGCGAGTACTAAAAATGCTCACCATCGATTAAACAAAATTGATAAAATCGTTTGGTGGGTATCTACAACTATTATAGGCGCTGTTATTTTAGGATTGTTAACACTTGTTATCAAAACCTACTAGGGGGATCATACTATGGAATTTTTATATGATTATATTATTGAACAGGCGCTAATTGTAGTGCCTGTTTTATTGGTTATAGGACAGGTTTTAAAGAATACACCTAAAATGCAAGATTGGTTGATTCCCTATATTTTATTAGTAGTTGGGGTTACGTTTACAATCGGCTTGATGGGTTTCACTATGCAAAGTATTGTACAAGGGGTTCTTGTAAGTGGAGCTGCTGTTTTTAGCAATCAATTATATAAACAATACTCAGATAAAGAGGGTAATGGAAAATGAGTTATGTCATTGAAAAGCGCTTCATGTCAGGACTACCAAACTATGCTTTAACTGCAGTCAAATACGTCATTGCCCATGAATCGGGCAATGCAAATAATTGTGGCCCGAACGCTCTAGAAAATGAAATAACCTTTATGAATCGTAATAAAGCAAATGCCTTCACTTCCCATTGGGTAGGAGGTGGAGGACGTATTGTACAAATTGCCCCCGTGAATCGCGTGCAATATGGTTGTGGGCCAAAAGGGAATCCATTTAGCTTTGCCCAAGTAGAACTAGCTCGAACCAATAATAAGGAACAGTTTGAAAAAGATTACGCGGCTTATGTTTGGGTATTAAGGGAGCTTGCAAAAGATGCTGGAATCCCTACTATACTTGATGGTAGTGGCAATGGTATAAAGTCACACCGCTGGATCACAGATCATTTAAAAGGTACGACACATCGAGATCCATTTTCATATTTGATGAGCATGGGGATATCAGAGGGTCAATTTAAAAACGATATTTTGAATGGTATGGATATACCACAACAAATTGAAAAGGATGATGGTTGTATGAAATTTACAAATGAGACAACAAAAGCTGCAGTACGTGATTTAATCAAACAAACCGTAGACAAGAAATTAATAGACAAATCATGGCTAGATAAATTCGATGCGGGTACATTAACTGGCGGAGATTTTGAAGGATTAAAAATCATCATTACACAACGGAGCACTTAATAGCAGAAGCCTGTTACCTTAATTGCAAAAGGGCGTATGAATCCTTATTTTTGAAATATGAGGTGTTGTGGTTTCCAATTTGGATTCGATGAGAGACTGTATATCATATGAAGAATTTCGAAATAATTGGGTTGAAAACAACAGTGAATGGTTTAATGAGGATAAGAAATTGCAACATTGGAATTACAAGGATCCAATTCAAAAACAATCAAACTATCTAGTAAGAATTTAAAAAGACTGGGTCTCAAATTTTGAGCCTAGGTTTTTGTTTTTTATTATGAAATTCTTATATACAAGTTGCTGCAATCGTATTTTTTCTTTTATTTAACTTTAAATGTATAAATTACCTTGTAAAATAAGAACGTTTGTTCTATAATAAAACAAGAACAAACGTTCTTAAAAGGGAGCTTTTTATTAAAACATAAGGGGATGATAACTTTGGCATTTACAGTCAAAACAGAAGCAGAAAAAATCTTTACTAATATTATGGGAGATGGTGCAGTACGTTTGGCAGCAGATTCAGGCTCTAAAACTAACTTCCATGATATTTTTGGTACAACTGATAAATCAGTACCAGTCAAACGTCAACGTGCTGGCAGTCAATTACTATTCTTGACATCTCTTTACTCTAACGCATCTTCTGCGACAGTTCGTGGTCAAATCTTAACTCGTATTCACCGTATTTTAATCAACTACAAATCATTCATTAACCCAGCCAATCCATCTCAGGAAGGTCCAGAAAATCCAATTTTAGCTTTAGGTGCTTATGCAGCGTTAGCTCTTGCAAAAGATGCTGATATGGCTTCGTATACACAAGCTGATTCATCTCGTCCAGTAACTCAAACAGAATTACGTTCAGCACTTACTGGTTACGTTAGTAAGTCCTACACTACTTTTACTGGTCTAAATAGCTATAAAAATGTACGTCTAG
Organism: Lysinibacillus sp. F12; assembly: GCF_057773605.1. NCBI lineage: Bacteria > Bacillati > Bacillota > Bacilli > Caryophanales > Bacillaceae > Lysinibacillus > Lysinibacillus sp. F12. The sequence goes on along the minus strand of NZ_JBYMLP010000001.1, from coordinate 755,363 downwards.
CAAATGGAAATGGTTTAACAGTTAGTACTGGGTCATTAGTTGGTACTAAACATGCTAAAACTGGACTTAATGGTGTAACTCTTGGTTTAGGTGCAGTTCACTTTATTAATGCTGCTATTAACGGTGCTGGTAATGCAATCTATTCTGACTTGAGCGCTTGGTTCACACAAATGTGTACGCGTCTACGTGAATCATACGGTAATTCTCGTGGAAACAACGGTTTAACTGAACTTTGTGTAAATATCGGGGCAGGCCGTGCGGGTGATAATGGTACAGTAAGTGATATCGACCAAATACGAGGGTATTTCCCATCATCTGGCTACAACTCATTCGTTATCTGGGGTCTTAACCTTGCGGCTCGTGCTTATCGAATTGCAGAATTAGGTGACACTACAAAAATACCTCAATTCAAAAATGCAATAGCTTTAAGTTCTCACGTTTGTCAACAAACAGCAGCAGAAATTATGAACTACTACAATACTCAAATTATAAACGAAGGTCGTTCTTATGAGATTGGACTTCCAAACTTTAAGGCTGGTAGTCCGGACGCTACAGATTCAACCACTGTTCCAACGTCTGGTTATGCTTTAGCGGCTTATCAACACTTTGCTTCAGTAAATACACCAACATCAGTGCAGATTAAAACCTCAAATGAAAATTTCAATACTTTAGTAGCACATAACAGTGATCCAGCTTCAGTAACAGCTTATCTATATACAGCAGCTTGGTATGGTGGTCACACTCTAGTAACATCTGGTAAATTAACTTCTGCAATTGCAAACAAAGCAGGTTCAGCAGCACTTCCGTATAACATTGTTTCAACTAATACTGGTGGTAAAGCAGAAGCTGGTGCATCCCGTATCCTTCAAGGCTTAGCAGGAGCAATGAACAGTGGAATAACAACACTTTAAAACAAGTTTAGAAAGAATCACTAAGTTATTGACGAAAGAATTTATTTAAAAATTTAAGCCCATTAGCTTAATTGGTAATGGGCTTTTTCTATTAAATCGATATTATTTTTAGTATTTATCTTTGGTATTGCTTAATTATTACTAAAAAAATATCAATATATTATTCAATCTAATACTACTAAAATATAGGAAGTTCAAAAAAGGAGAATGTTTGATGAAACAGGTATTTATAAAACCAGCTGAAGGTATTTATACAAGCCTTTATGGCATGAGAAGTGGTTCAATGCATTATGGAGTTGATATTGCAAATAGTAGCTCCAATGTACCAGTACATGCTTCCTCTGCGGGTGTGATTAACAAAGCCGTTGGTGGTTGTTCAAATAATGGCTCTATCGGTAATACATGTAATGGCGGTTATGGAAACTATGTAATAGTTCGACACAGTATTGATGGGAAAACATATGATACACTTTATGCTCATTTACAATCTATTAGTGTCTCTGTTGGTCAAACTGTCAATCAAGGTGATAAAATTGGTGTTATGGGGAACAGTGGGAGTTCAACTGGTCAACACGTGCACTTTGAAATATATGAAAAAGCACGAGTGTCTCAATCAGAGGCGGTAGATCCTATGCCTTATTTAAACGGGGACAAGCCAACAGTTAGCTACCATACGTATGATGGAACTTGGGCAACGATTACAATTACTCAGAAGGCAAATGTGTTCAAAAATGTTGGCTATGAAATTATCGGTCAACTTGAAGCTGGTGGAAAATACAAAGTGTATGGTCAAAGAGAGTATGCAGCTGATGGAACTCTATTCTATAATGTAGGGTCTGGTTATGTTCACCATGCTTACGGAACTATTGCTAATCACCATGCAACTGTTACATCTACTATTAATACGTATAGCACTCCTAACGGAGCGTTTAAACGTCAATTAGCACCAGGAACTTATAAAGTACATGCCGCCAAAGATGGTTGGTACAATTTAGGTGCAGAATGGGTTAAAGCGGATCAAGTATTAGTAACTAAAAACTAAATTCAAAAGATAATTAATATGATTAAAGACTAGCCTAGCAATGATGTCGGTCTCTTTCTGTTAGTAATTTTAATGACAGGATGGAAAAAATTAAAAGGATTATCAAAAGAGACCTATCAATAAGGGTTTTATATGTAATTTATAGTTAAACAATGTCATGAATCACTATTAAACAAAATTTTTAAAAAACAGGGTCTCATTGAACTGCCCCGTAAAAGTTAGACATCAATCTAACTTTTACGGGGGTTTTTTTTATGGCAAAAGTAAGTGTTGAACAACGTATTCCAGCAGTTCAACGATATTTAAATGGAAATGAACCTTTGATCGAAATTGCGAAAGATATCGGTGTGACAGCTCAGGTTGTCAGCGAATGGGTTCGCCGTTATCAAAAAAATGGCGTAGAGACTTTCTTAAAGTCCTATACAAACTATTCAGCTGACTATAAAATGAATGTACTTAATTATATGAACGAGACAGGTACATCTTCGAGAGACACAGCAGCACTATTCAATATTTCATCTTCTGGCATGATTCGGAATTGGAAGTTGAAGTTTGAAGTTGGTGGTTATGATGCCCTTGTTTCTAAGAAAAAGGGGCATCCATCTATGAAAAAAGAGACAAAAAGAACAACGAAATCAACACCAGCTGAAGGATCTGTTGAGGCGTTAGAAGCACGAATTAAACAATTAGAAATGGAGAATGCGTACTTAAAAAAGTTGAATACTTTAGTTCAAATGCAAGAAAAATTACCAATCAAATCAAAGCGCAAGTAATTAATGAACTAAAGGAAATCTATGAAGTAGTGGAATTAAACAAAGTTGCTGATATTCCATGTAGTACATATTATTACTGAGAGAAGCGTTTGAATCGTCATGATAAATACGCTGATGTGAAAGTCGCAATTCAGTCCATCTATCTGAATGCCATTGGCATAAAGTGTGAAGTCCGCATGAAGAAATATCGTTCGTATAAAGGTAACGTTGGAAAAATTGCCCCAAACATATTACAACGAGATTTTACAGCGAAAAAAATGAACGAGAAATGGGTAACAGACGTGACAGAGTTCCATCTATTTGGTGAGAAACGTTATTTATCACCCGTCTTTGATTTATGTAATGGCGAGATCATTGCATACACGGTCATGAAGCGTCCAGGCCAGGATGAAATTGCGTTATTAACCCGTAACATTAATCAAATGTCAGAAGAAATTATGACCAGCATTGTCATGGAAAGAAAAATTGAGCAGCAAAAGAATGACCTCATTACAAACGTTTCTCATGACCTAAGAACATCTCTGACGTCTATTATGAGATACTTGCGTTTATTAAGAGAAGAGAAATATGAGACAAAAGAACAGTATGACGAATAGTTGAAGATAGCCTTTTCTAGATCTGAGCAATTGAAAAATTTAATTTCTCACTGCCCTTTACGGCGTAACTAATTTGTCCAAAGTGGATAAATGGTTATAGCATGATGTGGTTGTTCATGGCTGGCAAGCATATCCTGCATGGCAGCTAAGAAAGCAGTGTTTTTAATTAATATTTGAATTTCTGTCTGTTTGTATTGCTTTTGAAAATCAGTAATATAATCTCTAATGATTGAAAGGTTGTAGTGACTGTTAATTTCCACTTCAACGAAAAATGGCAATGTTAAATCAGGAAGCTTGGTACTACCACCGCGGCGAATCCAAACAGCTTCTTGTACATAATAACGGATGGGTAGTTGACGGTTACTGGCAATAAAAATATCCATAAAAAGCCCCCTTCTATGTCTATTTTAAGCCTAAAGGAAAATTCCTCAGTCGTCAAAAGAAAACATGTGGAAATCTTAACAGAGATTTTCTCATGTTTTTTTGTTTACTTTTTGTTGAATTTTGTTTGATTATGTCCGTTTTTTGGACTAATTGTAAAGGCAGTGTAAACATTTATTTAATCCATTGTAAATGATATGTACAGAAAGCTTAAAACTATTAATAATAAAGTCTGACAACAAGGAAAGGGTTGAATAGATTGGATATCAATATACAGGAGATGATTTTCCAATTTCTTGGAGGGTTAGGCTTATTTCTTTTTGCTATTAAATTTATGGGAGATGGTTTACAGAAGGCTGCTGGTGACCGTCTACGAGATATTTTAGATAAATTTACTACAAACCCATTAATGGGTGTACTAGTGGGTATTATTGTTACGGTTCTTATACAGTCCAGTTCAGGAACCACTGTTATTACAGTAGGACTAGTAAGTGCTGGACTTATGAAATTGCGCCAAGCAATCGGCGTTATTATGGGTGCCAATATTGGTACAACTATTACTGCCTTTATAATAGGGATTGACGTAGGTGCATATGCATATCCCATTATGGCAGTGGGTGCCATTTGCTTATTTTTCTTTAAGAAAAGTATCATTCAAAATATTGGACAAGTACTTTTCGGGTTTGCTGGTTTATTTATTGGTTTAGAGCTCATGAGTGGTGGGATGAAGCCTCTTCGAGATTGGCAGCCATTTATAGATTTGACTATCCAAATGTCCGATGTACCGATTTTAGGTGTATTAGTAGGTACAATATTCACTTTAATTGTTCAATCTTCCTCTGCTACAGTTGGTATTTTACAAGGACTTTATGCTGAAGATTTAATTTCTTTACACGGAGCATTACCTGTTTTGTTTGGTGATAATATTGGAACAACCATTACTGCTATCTTAGCTGCCTTAGGTGCTTCTATAGCAGCAAAAAGAGCTGCTGCCACTCATTTACTATTTAACGTAGTGGGTACGATTATCTTTATGCTGATACTTGGCTTATTTACGAACTACGTAGAATGGATTGCTGGGTTGCTTAATTTAGAACCAAAAATGCAAATAGCCTTTGCTCATGGAACTTTTAATGTCATTAATACGCTCGTTCAACTGCCGTTTATTGGCGTTTGGGCATATGTCGTAACAAAATTAATTCCTGGTGAAGATTCAGTCATCGAATATAAACCAAAATTTTTGGATAAAAATTTAATTGTTAAGTCACCTTCAATTGCACTAGGCCAAGCAAAAATGGAAGTCGTGCGTATGGGGGAATATAGTATTCTAGGATTAGAAGAAACGTTAACGATTTTAAAAACAGCTGACACAAAATTGGTAGGCAAGGTCGAACAATTGGAAGAAGCTATCAATAACTTAGATCGTCAATCTACAGAATATTTAATAGAGCTATCAAAGCAATCTCTATCGAACCATGATTCTCAGCTGCATCATGCTTTGTTTGACAATATTCGTGATATCGAGCGAATTGGTGACCATGTAGAAAATATTATCGAGCTTCTACAATACAAAGATAGTAATCGCGTCCGCTTAAGCGATCAAGCGCTGAAAGAGTTAGAAGATATGTTCATTTTTACATTAGCGACTGTAAAAATGGCTATCGAATCTCTCGACAAACAAGATCGATCTTTAGCACAGCAAGTGGTTGAAAAAGAAAATGAAATAGATAATATGGAGAGACGTTTACGTAAATTGCATATTAAGCGATTAAATGAAGGCGTATGCTCAGGTTCAGCAGGCATTGTATTTGCAGATATAGTCAGTAATTTGGAAAGAATCGGAGATCATGCATCCAATATAGCGGAAACTGTTATTTCCTAAAATGGAGCTGTTCAGTAGCGTGAAAACTACTGAATAGCTTTTTAATTGGCGTTCAATGGGATGGATAAGACATCCAAAATGGTGGATAAAGCCTTGAAAGTGACGGATAGAATCGTAAATGTAGGGGATAAAGCCTTGAAACCAATAGCTATCCATATTCATTAGTTGGTGCTGCAATAGTCGTAATCATAGGGGCGTTGAGTTTATGAGGTGAAGTAAAGTACGAGTATGAATAGTTTCTCTTAAAATGAAAAAAGTAAGTAAGACATGGTTGCGTCTTACTTACTTTTACTTTAATGGATATCTCTTTTCTTAAAGTTACCGCCACGAACTTCTGAAACATCAGAAATCACAACAAAGGCACCTTCATCGATATCTTTAATAATAGAAACTAACTTGTTTTCTTCCATACGGTTAATGACACAGTTTAAAATTTCAGTTGGTTCATTGGAGAAGCCACCACGTCCATGTGTATAGGTAACACCACGTCCGAGACGAGCTTGGATTGCGTCCCCAATCTCCTCAGATTTTGCACTAACTACACGGACTTCTTTTGATTTCTCTAAACCAACCTGGATAATATCGATAACATTTTTCGCAATATAATATGTTAACGCTGAGTATAAAGCGCTCTCTAAGCCAAAGATAAAGCTTGCCCCTAAGAAAATAAAGGCGTTGATAAATAAGATAATATCGCCGACTGAAAATGGAATTTTACGTGATAGTAATACGGCTAAAACCTCCGAACCATCTAAAGCGCCACCGTTACGTAAGACAATCCCAATACCTACACCAAGCAGCATACCACCAGATAAGACAATTAGTAAGGGATCATTCGGGCCTAAAATGGTTTTGACATCATGTAAAAGAACCGTGGAAATGGATAATGCTGCGATACCAGCACTACTCATTAAGGCAAAGGTTTTTCCAACCTGCTTATAACCGATATAGACGAATGGGATATTTAGTACAAAGAGCAGTAAGCCTAATGGAATTTCAAATAGGTGAGCTCCCATAATACTGAGACCTGTTACACCACCATCAATAACAGCATTTGGAATCAATACAGCCTCTAGCCCGTAAGCAGCAATAACTGCCCCAATAATAATCATAATGAATTTTCGTGTGTTTTCTAGTGACTTTCCTTTTTTCATAAATCTTCTCCATTTCTTTACGTAAAATATTACTTAAGGTTTTGGAATAATATTTATAGCAATTGTTTTAGTCTCCGAACCTTTACTTGAGTCGGCCATATTATAGTATTTAGTTAATAAAGCGTTTAATTCATCATCAAAATTCTTGAATTGATCAACTGATAACGTCAAGTCAATAAAAGAAAAAGTAGCTAAATCTGCGGTACTTTCTTTTTCATCAAGTGAATGTAAATAATTTTGATATTGAGATAGTAGCGCTAATTGATAGTAGGAAATGTAATTTAATTTTTGCTTGGTTTTGAGCTGTGTCCACTCCTCCTTACTAAGTTTTGCTGCCCCTTCATTTAATGCATAGAACTTCTCTGTAACAGAACGTACTTTTCGCTCCTTCACAATTTTTATGACGTTTTCGTCCACTAAAATTTGGATATGTCGATATAAAGTAGCTTGCGGTACATCCTTAATGACTGAAATCATCTCCAAAGTGCTTAAGCCTTCTTCTTTATTGTGCATTAGAGCTTGTAAAATTTTCATTCTCACAGGGTGCATTAATACCTCTGCTTTATTGCGCATAAACCGATCCTCCTAATAAATGAATGAGATGGTATCAAGGAAAGCATTCGAATGTTCTCAAATTGAGAACATTATCAAAAAATATATTATAGGTTTTTTTTGGGGGTGTACAGTAAAAAGTAATGTAATTTTTTTACGCTTCTGTTATCATTATTGATAATGATAACGAAAGGGGCTATAAATTTATGAAATTACACTATGGTTTTGAAGACTTAGGTCAAATGGATTGGGCAAGCATACTACCAATCCTTTTACCTTTTTTATTCGTAGGTTTTTTACTTATCGTTGTTGCACTTGTCGATCTATATCGGCACCGAGAAACGAGAGAAAATATACTAATGTGGGCAATTATTATTTTGTTCTTCAATACAATTGGTTCGGTTCTATATTTTGTAATAGGTAGAAAGGATGTAAATAAACATGCGCTTAGAAATTAATAATATTACAAAAAAATTTAAATATAAAACGGCTGTGAATAATTTTTCATTAATTATAGATACGAATGAATGTGTAGGGCTTATTGGACCAAATGGAGCAGGGAAATCCACATTAATTCAAATCATTGCTGACATTCTTTATGCAGATGAAGGGGACATCGTGCTTGATGGACAAAAAATTTCAAAGATGAAAAATCAAATTGGTTATTTACCACAGTATCCTAATTTCTTCTCGTGGATGACAGCATTTGAAACGCTATCCTTTATGGGGACACTTTCTGGCATATCAAAAAAACAATTACAAAAGGACATTCCAATTCTTTTAGAAAAGGTGGGCTTAGGGAAAGAAGCGCATGTTCATGTCGGAACATTTTCTGGAGGTATGAAACAGCGTCTTGGCATCGCACAAGCTTTATTACACAAGCCAGCTTTAATAATTATGGATGAACCGGTATCAGCACTAGATCCAATTGGTAGACGTGAGGTGTTGAATTTATTAAAACACATCAAAAAAGAAACGACCATATTACTCTCTACACATATATTAGGCGATGCGGAGGAGGTTTGTGAGCGCTTTGTGGTCATTAAAAATGGTTACAAAATAGAAGATGCGACAAAATTAGAGTTACTGAATCGCTATCAAGACTCAGCTATCTTTATAATGATTCAAAAGAAAGATGTTAAGTGGCTAAAAACGATTGAACAGTTACCGTATGTAAAGAAAATCGAAGGTTGTGGTGATGGCTTTAAAGTATATGTCAATCAGTTGGAAGCGGATGCCCATCGATTACTACAGTACGGATTGGATTCTAACGTGATATTTACAAAGTTTAATCTTGGCGTTCAAGAAAGCTTAGAAGAAATATTTTTAGAATTGGTGGTGTAGCGGGAGTGAATACATTTATAGCATTAAGTAAAAAAGAAATGAATCAAATGACAAAGGAGTATAAGGTCATTTGGCTACCCATTGTATATATTCTACTAGGTCTAACTCAGCCAATCATGATGTATTTCTTGCCTGCTATTTTACAATCAATGGGTGGTATTGAAGGGATTATGATTGATCCAACATTGACAAAGCCAGAGGGACAAGAAGTGCTTGCCTCAACCCTTAATTCGCAATTTGATCAATTAGGTATAATCATACTTACCATTGCAACGATGGGTATTATTCAAGGAGAAAAAGCCAATGGAATGATGGCATTCATTCTCACAAGGCCTGTATCTATCTCCTCCTACCTGGGTAGTAAAATCCTTACTCATTATGTTTTAGCTGTTTTATGTATTACGATTGGCTATGCAATGTCCTTTGGCTATACATCTTATTTATTTACCTCTGTACCGATAACGCGTGCATTAATAGCTTTAGCATTTTATTGTATTTGGCTGTTGTTTGTTATTACATTTGTTGCCATGATCAGTACCTTTTTTAACAGTTCACCATTTATTGCTTTAATCAGTATTGGTGTTTTATTCATTTGTCGTTTTTGTGCTGGCTTACATCCAATTTTAGATGTTATTAATCCAGCTAGTAATAGCTTGTATGCGACTACGATATTAATGACAGGTGACGTAGCAACATGGTATGGCTTTAATTTTGTTGTCACAATAATACTTGTACTATTCATGGTGGTTATCATGCATCATTTTATTGCTAAAAAGAAATTTTAATATGAAGGAAATCCTCGGCAAATGAATGTAAAAGTAAATCGTAAAAGCAAAATTCCCTATTATCAGCAACTCACACAGCAGCTGCTTTTATCCATAACGACAGGAATTTTAAAAAAGGGAGACCATTTGCCTTCTATTCGTCAGCTAGCGGCACAAACCAACCTTAATCTGCATACAGTTCATAAAAGCTACAAAGAGCTTCAGAAAAAGGGTATTATTACCATTAAACCTCATTCTAGAGCAGTCGTTAGTGTAGATTCTAGCAAGGCAAAGACTATTTCACTTCAACAACTTTCTATGAGTGTAGAACAAATATTGATAGAAGCGTATCTTTTGGGAATTAAAGAAGGGCAACTTGAAGAAATGTTTCAGGAGAGTTTACGAAAATATTATACGGAGAGTTAGAGTGAAAGAGAGGGCTTCTACAATGCCCCAAAAACTATCCAACCGTTACTGTTACTGACTGTTAAAGAAATTGCATAAAAGGCTGCATAGACAATATTCCGCTATAAAAACCAAAGCTTTCATTTGTGAACGTTATTTTATTTGAAGTTGTATGAATAATTGAAGAATCGATATAAAGATACAGCTAAAAAAATAAGGATGAAAAAGGTAATAAGGAAATTACAATCGGTAAAATAAAGCCCAGTAGTGCAATGGCAGTGACTACGCCAACAACAGCTAAAGCAATTATTCCCCAAAATGCGAGTTGGTCAAATATACATGGAATTTTAGCGAAAAAAATTGTTAAAATTTCTAAAATAATCCAGTCGATTGGGCTGCTAATGAGAAAAGCACCAACTGCAATCATGATGATTAAGCGGAAAAAGAATTCTCTTTAATTTTCATAGGGCATGACGTGTGAGTAATGTGCCAGAACGGTTGTCTTCGGCGAATTACGGTGCTGGACAGTTCTTCGAGTGCTCTTGTCGACGATCTGCCGGCAATCACGGGATGCCTTTTTTGGAGAAGTTTATGCCTGGGATATACGAGCCCGTATGATGAAAGTTTTTTCATTTCATCATGGTGGGCTACTTAGTGACAAGAGAAAGGTTAAATTAGAGAGGGGAAAAATTACGTGATGGCGAGTGTTTAGGAATCAATCCTACTAAATTGGAGAAATAAAATTATTCTTTCATCAAATGTAAATAATTAAAAGCGATTTTTAACAACATAATTGTATTTAAGTTATTGAAGTCTATATTCATTAACTCTGAAATTAACTTCATACGATATCTAATTGTGTTTTTATGTAAATATAATTGTTGAGCTGTAACTTCTATATTCATATTACTTTTTATAAAATGTTCCAAGGTATCGAGAAAGTTAGATTTATTTTTTTTATCATACTGTATTATTGGATCAAGTGTTTCCATATAAATATATCTCATTTCTAAATCTGAGTTTTCTGAGTATAAAACCCTTTCTAAATATAGGTTGGAAAATTCAACAATAATTAGTCTAGAGTCTTGTACGTTAGCGGATTGTTTGACTATCGTGTTTAATGCAATCCTTGCTTCTCTATAACATTCCTTCAAAGAATTAAAATTATATTTTCTACTTACACCTACTGAAAATCGTATTTTTGGAAAATGTTTACTTATATCATATACCAAATGATTTAACAGGGACCTATAGTTATTTATGGGTAATAAAATAATTATTTTGCTATTTAAATCTAGGCCGGTTAATATATTATTTTCTTTACATAGGTTAGACCAATTAAAGAAACTTAGAATTTCATGATAGGAAGGCAACGTAATCGCGTTATTTATAGGCTGGATTTGAACAAGTGCTAAAATATACTGATCATGTAAAGTTATATCTAAATCAATCAACTTTTTATTTAATAGCTCTTTAGTTTGATAGTTATCATTGATCAAATCCAACAAAAATTCATTCATTTGGCGTTGTTCAATAGATTTTATAATATTTTGTTGCTCTACATGTAAATTAGCTATTAGCGCTGCGTGTTCGATTGCAACAGGGGCTTCTGCTGACTCCTCATTTAATAACCCCCAAATAAAAATTCCTCCCTCTAAAGTGTTTTTTTCATTAATCCATTTGATTGTAAAATTAATATTTTTATAGCGGACTTCTTCTATTTCATTGCCGATTCCACTAAAGACAGTTGTTATAAGATAATCCAATTCTAAATCATGTTCAAATTTCTCAGGATAATCTATACGGATATTCAAACCTTTAAGATAAATTGTTAAAGGAATTCCTATAATTTTATATAAAATTTCTGCTAGACTGTCTATTTTTTTTCTTTCTTTCAAATAAGTATGAAATTTATTATAGACGTTGTTTAATGCTTCTATTTCTTGATTTCTAAATTTATTAATAGTGTTTGTAATTTCTCCTAAATATTCAGTCCAGGGATATTCATTATTTAATGAAATAATAAGAAAGCCTTTTTTATTACAATATTCTATTAATTCACTTGGGATATAAGGAATATGTCTTCCAATTTTAATACCTAATCCAAAGCATTTTCTTTCAATTAATACTTTTATAAATGCCAATAAATCACTTTCCCAAGATTGCATTTGATTAGAATTTACGAAAAAACCTGTAGTAAGTACAAAATCGCCTGAACTTAACCACTTATCGCCGTCAGGAGCATCGATAAATGTTACGTTTTTAATTTTTTGTGCTAGTGGACAAACTGTGATAACTTCCGTATTTTCAAAACAACCGAGAGCAAGCAATTCCTTACAATTCATAAAATCCTCCCCTTTTTATTCAAAAGTACAATAATTTCAATCTTAATTTAGATAATTATACAACAAATGAAGCTATATAATTGCAAATAAGTCAGAATATAAAGAATTTTCTGTTATGGAGGGATTGAAAATTATAAATGAAGAAGTTGTAGATATGGAGATTGTAAATAAAGAAAGAGTAGTGAATTTATTAAGATGTTTAGTACAAATTAATACTGTAAATCCTCCTGGTAATGAGAAGGAACTTGCCTCACTTTTAGATGTATTTGTAAAAGATTTTGGTTTAGAAACAAAAATTATAGAGTCATTAGAAAATCGATCTACTATAGTCATTTACTTACGAGGTAAAAATAAGAATGCGAAGAAGCTTTACTTCAGCGGTCATTTAGATACTGTACCGATTGGGGAAGATGAATGGGATTATGATCCATTCGAAGCAAGGGTAGAAAATGGCTTAATTTATGGACGAGGTACTTGCGATATGAAAGGTGGGGTAGCAGCACTCATAGAGGCTATGCTAATTCTTAAAGAATCTGGAACCGTATTAGAACATGACATCATATTTTTAGGAACTGCAGGTGAGGAAGTAGATTGTTTAGGTGCACGGACCCTAATGGATAATGGAGTTATAGAAAATCCTGGTGCCATAGTTATTGCGGAACCTACTAGTTTGGAAGTATTTATTGGACATAAGGGTGTGCTTTGGCTTGAAATTAGTACCTTTGGTAAAACAGCACATGGCTCAATGCCTAAACAAGGAATTAATGCTATTTCGAATATGTTAAAGATTTTAGAAGAACTAAATAACTTAGCATTCCCTTTAAAAGATGAGCTATTAGGAAGTACTACAATGAGTGTTAATAGGATTGACGGTGGGGTTGCAACAAATGTTATTCCTGATAAATGCACAGTCGCAGTTGATATTAGAACAGTAACGGCTGAGACAAATGAGTTAGTGATAAAAAGTATTGAAGAAGTGATTAGAAAACTAAAGTCGAACGATCCATCTTTTGTAGCTAGTATTAGTGTTTTACAAAATTTAAGACCTCTCTTAAATGATAGCAAAGACAAATTCATACAATATGCACAAAAATTGAATAAGGATTTAAACTCAAAAGAAATTGAAAATATTGGTGTCAATTACTATACAGACGCATCTATCTTCGGAAAATCATTGGATTGTCCAATAATAATTTATGGTGCTGGGGATGAAAAACTAGCCCACCAGCCAAATGAAAATATTGAAATTGAGAGTTTAATTAAATCAATCAATTACTATGTTAATCTAGCAAAAAATTTCCAGGACATTTATTAAATCTAAGGAGGACTATAAAATGGGTGAATTAAATAATACTGAATTTATGTCAAAAACGACGGTGTACACAGGATCGGGGAGTTTGAAGTTTCTCTCAACTACTGTTGAAAAGTTTGAAGACGGTAATATTTTAGTAGTTACTGATAAAGGAATTGAGGCTTCTGGTATTTTAAACAAAGTTATTAATTCATTGGAAGGCGTCTCAACAGAAAAGCATATTTTTAATGACGTCAAACCGAATCCTAGTGTTACAGCTACTAATGCAATCTATGAATTATATAAAGATAAAGGGATTAAGAAAATTGTTGCAGTAGGTGGAGGAAGTGTTATTGATACAGCCAAAGCATTAGCTGTACTTTTTACAAATGGAGGATCAATTTCTGATTACTTTGGCTTTGACCTTTATCAAAATCAACCGTTACCAGTTTTCGCTATCCCAACTACAGTTGGAACAGGAAGTGAAGGTGGTCATGCAGCTGTAATTACTGAAGATGATAAAGAATTGAAAACAAAGAAATTGGTATTTGGAGAGGCACTATTCCCTAAAGCAGCTATTTTAGATGGCGATTTATTATTAGGAATGCCTAGTTCGCTAGTTTCAACGACAGGAATGGACGCACTTACTCATGCTATTGAGGGGTATGTTTCTAGAAATGGGTCTATTTTGACTGATGCTCTTAACCTTCATGCAGTAAAAGTAATTGGAGAAGCTATATTAGAAGCAGTGGCCGATACTACTAATGTTTCAGCTATGAATAAAATGGTACAAGCAAGCGCTTCAACTGGTATCGGTATGTCAAATGGTGGCTTAGGCTTAGTGCATGGAATTTCACATGCTATCGGTGCACAATTTGATGCACCTCATGGAATCGTAAATGCAATTTTATTACCGTATGTATTGGAATATAACTGGATTTCTAATCCAAAGAAATTTGCAGATATTGCTCAAGCTTTACGTGTAAATACTTGGGGAATGTCAGTCGAGGATGCAGCTAAGGCTGGGGTAAAACGTGTTAAAGAACTAACATTAGAGGTTGGGATTCCAGCGAAATTAAATGATATTGGGATTGATAAATCAAGCATTGATGTCTTAACTGATATTGCATTCAACGATGAATTATATATGAATGCAAATCCTAGAAATGCAACGAGAAAAGATATTTATACTATTTTATCGAAAGCTCTATAAATCAAAAAAGGAGAGTGTGATTATGAATAAAACAATTGAGATTTGTCAAAAAGTGTCTGAATTTTTAGAGAACGATGCGTATCTGTATATTAATGGTGAATTTGTACCTTCTTCAAATAATGTTACTTTTGAGACATTCAATCCAGCTAATAATGAAGTATTAGCAAAGGTTCATGAGGCAAGTGTGGAAGATGTGAATAAAGCGGTCTTAGCAGCTAAGGAAGCATTTGAGAATGGTCCGTGGTCTACTATGACTCCAGCTGAAAGAGGAAGTCTAATTTATAAATTAGGCGAACTCATTGATGAGCATAAACAAGAGCTAGCAGAAATTGATAGCTTAGACAATGGGAAACCTATTACGGAACTATTCGAAAACGATATTCCAAATGCTGTAGGCCAATTTAAATATTTTGCTGGTTGGGCGACTAAAAATATGGGTCAAACCATTCCGATCGGCGATAACTTTTTAAACTATACACGTCATGAACCAGTTGGTGTAGTTGGTCAAATTATTCCATGGAACTTCCCTTTAATGATGGCATCTTGGAAAATTGCTCCAGCATTAGCTACAGGCTGTACAGTTGTCCTTAAATCAGCAGAACAGACACCCCTTTCTGTATTATATTTAGCTAGATTAGTAGAATTAGCAGGAATCCCTAAGGGTGTAGTAAATATTATTTCTGGTCACGGTGAAACTACAGGAGATGCATTGGTTAAGCATCCATTAGTCAATAAAATCGCATTCACAGGTTCTACTGCTGTAGGTCAAATTATTATGAAAGAAGCCGCAAATACAATGAAGCGAGTAACATTAGAATTAGGAGGTAAGTCTCCGAATATTGTCCTATCTGATGCAAATTTAGAGAAAGCAGCTGATGGAGTATTTGCAGGCATAATGTATAACCAAGGTGAAGTATGTAGTGCAGGTTCCAGAGTTTACGTGCATGAAGATATTTATGACATTTTTATTGCGAAATTAACTGAACGTGCCGAAAAGGTGAAACTAGGTAGTGGATTATCTCACAATACGACGATGGGATCTTTAGTTTCACTAGAACAAAAAGAGCGTGTAGTAAATTATATTAAAATTGGACAAGAAGAGGGAGCGAAAATCTTATATGGAGGTAAAGCATCAGAGCAAGGATGCTTCGTTGAACCTACAATTTTTGTAGATGTTAATGATTCTATGAGAATTTCTAGAGAAGAAATTTTTGGTCCGGTTATGGTAGTGTCTAAATTTAATTCTGAAGAAGAGATAATTCATCGAGCTAATGATTCAGAATTCGGCTTAGGAGCTGGTATTTGGACTGAGAACTTAACAAAAGCACATCGACTTGCAAACAAATTAAAAGCCGGTTCAGTTTGGATTAATTGCTACAATGCAACAAATCCTGCATCTCCATTTGGTGGATATAAAAAGTCAGGGTTTGGCCGTGAAATGGGGTCATACGCTTTGGATAATTATACTGAAGTGAAAACAGTTTGGGTAAATTTATCTTAATAAAATTATATTTCCATATATTAGGGATATCGATCGAACAAATAATGTAATTCAAACAGTATAAATAAGACAGCTATATTATCTCATATAGCAAGTTTACATTAATCTAGCTGTTTTTAAGATAATTCATGTCCATTTAGTCTTAGGCTTTCAAGTAATGATTTAAAGTTTTTTAATCATTCATAAATTTCCTTATAAAGGGAGGAATAGCATGGTTACTAAATATATTATCGTCTCCATTTTTTTGGTTATATTATTTGCGGTATCCTACAATACATTCAGAAAGATAAAAACTTATCAAGATTATAATTTGGCTGGCAAAGGAACAGGATTATTTGCATTAACGGCAACTCTAGTAGCAGCAGAGTTTAATACAGCAACTTTAATAGGTGGAGCTTCTGTTGCTTATCTATTTGGTACTGTTGGTATGTGGTATACATCTTTAATATTTATTGCGGTATTTCTTGCATACGCATTTACGGTTGCTAAAAAATATAGGAAATTAAATATTTCAACCATTTCTCAATTTTTTGATAAACGTTTTAAGAATGAAAAATACTCAGAACTTATAAGATTTATGTCAGCCATCATCACATTGTTCTATACATGGCTAGCACCAGCTTCGTATCTAGCAGGTTTAGCAGTAATAGGAAGCGTTTTACTTGGGGTAGATCCAGTAATCTTTTCCATAACAATTGTAGTGATTTGTCTAATTTTAAGTATCACTGGTGGATTATTGACAGCAATTGGTATTGATGTTGTAGCATTTATAATGATTATGATTGGGATTCCAACAATTTTATTTATTGGTATTAGTGCAGCTGGTGGATTTGGAAGTTTGAGTCAAGTATACGAACCGAAACTTTTATCTTTGGCACCAGTTTGGGATACAGAGGTTAACTTCCCTATCGCATTGACATGGGGCCTGCAAATTCTGTTCTTATATATTGCTGCCCCTTGGTATGGTCAACGAATCTTCTCAGCAAAGAATGAAAAAGTTGCTTATACAGCTATGCTATGGAATACATTTTTCATTGTAGTGTTATACGGTATGGTCGTTTTAGCTACAATGTTCTCAAAAGTTGTATTCCCAAGTCTGGATAAACCAGAGGAAGCGTTACCTTTATTAATAGCAACTCAAAGTAACTCATTAGTACAAGGATTACTATTAGTAACATTATTACTTGTAGGGGTTAGCACTCTGATTGCAGTTTGGAATTCTGCAGTTTCAATCATTGTAAATGATGTTGTACGCAGATATTTCTTGAAAAATAAAGGGGATAGACAATTCATAATTGCTTCAAGAATATGTTTTGTTATAATTGCAGCTTCTACATTAATTTTTGGGATCGTTTTCATTGGAAATATTCAAAACTCATTGCTGTTTTTATCAACTTTTACAGGTATAGTGGCAATTCCGATACTAATTTCATTGTATTGGAAAAAGTACAACAGCTTGGGTGCACTTTCATCAATGATTTCAGGGTTAGCATATTCCGGAATCGCTATAACTTTAAGCTTCCCAATTTATTTTATTAGCCCTATTGCTGTAATTGTAGCTACTATTGTAGGAATAATAGTTTCTTTGGCAACATCTAAAAACCATGTTACCGATAACCAAGAGTTTTATGAATTAATTGAATCACCTTTAGAATTAGAATCCCATGAAACTGAAAGTGTATTCATTCCTAAAGAATCAAACTAAGTGGGGAGAGAGTTATTAATCAGCTCAGTCGCAATGTCAGTATGCGAGGTATTGCCGATGGCGCTTTAAAGGGTTATTCATCAACTTTTAGTGTTGATAAAGATAAAATCGATCCATTTAAAATACCTGCGCCTGAAGATGTTTTAAAAAGGGCGAAAAATACCGATATTTGGCGTCAGATCTAATTAATAATAGTTCAGGCACAATTATTAAGGGACGAGCAGATGATAATAGTTTTTACTACTATGAATTTCCCCAATAGAAATGACAATTTACAGAGACTGATTATAACAATGAAGACCACTCCGTAAAGGGTGGTCTTACTTATATTTCTTTTATGGGAATCAGTGTACCGCCACCAATATAAGACAAATTAGCATTCTATCAACCTGAGCTGTTTCCAATTTAGACATATGAAGGTACATAGGCCCATAAAAATTTTATCAGGGAGCGCCTTATTTAAATCAAAAACACTGCTACAATCGTCGTCACAACAAGCCCAATGGCTACAGGAATTAAGTTCCGCCTTGCCAGTTCAAATGGGCTGACATTACAAATAGCAGCAGCTGGAATTAAAGCCCAAGGAATCAAGGTACCGCCACCAACCCAAATCGCTGTGATTTGCCCTAAAGCAGTTAAAGTGGCTGTTCCCCCACCAATGGCATTCCCAAATAGACTGCCAATCGAGCCTGCTAAAGAAATTCCAGAGAAGCCCGAACCATCCAATCCAGTAATAGCTCCAACAACCGCTAACGTCATAACAGCAATTTCCTTTGTTAAAGGTACGACCGCGGCAAGGCCAACTCCAAGATCATTAACAATGCCGTGTGAGGTAGCGGGGAGATGGTCCCCGATGATTTGTGTAAAGCCAGCATCTCCAAGATAGAAGAATGCGGCGATTGGGATAACAGGGCCGAAAACTTTAAAGCCGAATTGGAACCCTTGTATCAAATAGCTTGTTGTCTTCTCGAGACCCTCCGCTTTATGAGTAACAATACTAAGCAAAAGTAGGATAAAAACAGAGGTTCCACCGATTAGAGCAGTTGCATCGCCGCCCGTTAATTTGAATACTGACATCGTGATTACATCTAATATAAAGGCAATGGGAATAAGCACGGCGAAGAAACGCTTTTGCCCAATTGACAGTAAATGTTCAGTAGTTTCTTTTTCGCCAGCTTCCTCTTCCTCGTTGACCGTATTGAAAAGTAACGTTCCTCGTTTCATATCTCGCCGTAAGAAAATATAAGCAACAATTGTCGTCACAACCCCCATAGTAATGACGAGTGGAATACTAGCCGTAACCACATCTCCAACAGGTATACCTGCTGCATCAGCGGTTAGTTTTGGAGCCCCTTGTATGACAAAATCACTCGATAACGCCATCCCATGCCCAAATAAGTTCATCGCCATGGCAACGCCAAGTGCAGGAAGCCCCGCACGAATCGCAACAGGCAACAAAACGGCTCCTAACAACGCAACAGCCGGTGAAGGCCAGAAAAACCAAGAGATTAACATCATCAAAAGACCAATTGTCCAATAGGCAAGTGCGGGTGTCTTAATAAATTTGGTAAAAGGAGCAATCATAATCTCATTAATACCTGAAGTTATCATTACTCGACTCATGGCAACAATAATCGAAATAATCAAAATGGTGGATAACAACTCTGTAATGGCGTAAATAAAGCTGTTAAAAATACCACTAATGGACGAAGTTAAATTGCCAGTCGCAATGATCGCTAGCATGAAGATGCCAAGTATACAAATGAGGGTGGTATCACGACGTTTAACCATAAATCCGATGATGAGCACAATGAAAATAACGTAAATCCAATGGAGAGCTGTGAATTCAATCCCCATAATGTTTCCCCCTCAATATTCGACCTGATTTTATAGAATATGAAGAGAAAAAAAAGATGGTGATGATTTTGAAAAATTTCGAGCTTGGTGGAAGTTCTTGTAAATTTATAAGGTAAATAATAACTATTGATGCTGAAAAGCATAAAATTAATGAAAAGGGCCGTGCTACACGTTGAAGTAATACTTTGAAATGATGAAGGAGCAAGAATAATAAGCGATAGCATTGTTACGAAGAAGAACGCTAATCAAGAGAAAAAAACCTAGCCATTATGTATAAATATTAATAGGTAAAAAATATAGTATGACAGTAATCATTACTTCGTATTGACTTTATAGATACAACACTTTATTATATAGACCAGTCATTATAATTTGGAGGGGAACATGCCTAGAAATCAAGAAAGTAAAATGAAAATTTTATCGACGGCGTCAGTACTATTTCAAAAACAAGGGTACCACGCTACTGGATTAAATCAAATTATTAAAGAGTCGGGTTGCCCAAAAGGTTCGCTTTATTATTATTTTCCTGAAGGTAAGGAACAATTAGCGACAGAGGCAATTAACAGAACAAAGGATCTTGCTGTTCAAGAGCTAAGAAATTTATTTTCACAGCATGATGATGTAATAAAAGCTTTAGAGTGTTTTTTTGATCAATTTACAAGTTTTGATTCGAAAGTTGCCCATGATGGGATCCCATTAGCACTTATTTCTTTGGAAACTTGGCATATGAGTGAGCAACTTCGTTTAGCATGCAAGGATGCTTATGAAGCACTTATTTTGATAGTAAAGGCAAAATTTATTCAATCAAACTGGCCCCCTGATGAAGCTACAGAAATGTCGTATTTAGTCTTTAGCATGATAGAAGGTGGCAGTATTTTTGTACTCACTTCCCAATCAAATGAACCACTTAAAAGAATATGTAAAACGATTATAGAATTACTCGAGATAAAACAACGTGAAATTAGAGGAAATAGAGGGATATAAAAAGCGATACATGCTCAAAGAATGAGGTTTTCATACATTGGAATACTAATAAACAAAAGTTATATAGCCAGAATTCAAAAGGAGGTATGGTTTATGCCATTGGATAACATTTCAAGTAACTAATAGTACAAACTAAGGAGTGCTTGAAATTTGCTAAAATCATATATTCATTCATTTTTAAACACAAAGGAAGAGGAATTTAGTGGAAATATATTAGTAGTTCGTCAAGGAGAAACCATTTATAAAGAATCTTTTGGAAAAGCAAATTATGAATGGGACATACCAAATACCGCTATAACTAAGTTCCGTATTGGGTCAGTAACAAAAATATTTACTGCCATTGCAATTTTAATACTAATGGAAGAAAAAAAGTTATTGTTACATAATACTGTAGCTGATTTTATTCCGAACCTTCCAAAAGGCAACCAAATTACGATTGAACATCTATTAACTCATACATCTGGCATTGGTAATATAACTGATCAACCTGATTTTTTATTAAAATCTTATCAGCTACAATCTCCAGATGATTTGATAAATTGGATTGCTTCATGTTCATTCAAATCTTTACCAGGGAAAGAATTTAATTATTCTAATTCAGGATACATTGTGTTAGGTAAGATACTTGAAGTAATAAGTGGTTTAAGTTATGAAGAATTTCTTAAACAAAAGATTTTACAGCCTCTATCCATGTTAAATACGGGTCTTGATTCTAACGAAGCTATTCAAAAGCATAAAGCAAGTGGTTATGAGTTGGATAAAAATAATAATATTTATCATGCTAGTTTCGTCAATATGTCTAACACTTATTCGGCTGGAGGGTTATTTTCAACAGTTGAAGATTTACATTTACTTGATGATGGAATAAAAAGTAATAGTTTATTAACCAAAAATATAACATCTCAAATGTTTTCATCAGGTCGTTTTGGCTATGGATATGGATGGAACATTACGAAGACAAAAAAGAATAATATGCTCATTTTTCATCATGGGGGCATTAATGGTTTTACGTCCTCATACTTGAAGTTGCTAGAAAAGAACGTGACGATTATAGTTTTAAGTAATATGTCGACGTTATTAACGTCAACAGTTGCTAATGAAATTGTTGCTTATTTAGAGAATTGCAACTAAGGGTAAGACACTTTTTTTTATTTGGATGAAATTGCTAGAGCAGAGTCTTATTGAGGCCTACAAATTGTTAGATAATAACTAGCAATTTGTGGGCCATTTTTATGGCATAATACTGTGCAATTTATCTATCAAACTAGCTCCATATACAGGTCTAATCAACCTAACAACTACTTTTTTAGCATGTTTTAATTTTCTCTAATTACGTACCCACAAACAAGATAATTGAAAGAATTGAATTTTTATAATAGAATACTTTTATAGATTATCGATAATCTATAATCCATAATATATAACACCTGTAGCTAATCACCCTATACACTGAACTATGTTAAAATAAAACATATAAATTTATTGGAGTGGTTTAATGGGGTTTGATGAAAATTCAATTTCAAAAAAAACAATTTCTGAACAAATAGCTGAACAATTATTATTTCGCATATTTTCTGGTTATTATGAACAAGGTCAGCGCTTAATAGAAGCGGAAATTGCAAAAGAGTTACAAGTAAGTCATGCACCTGTCCGAGAGGCACTTTATCTTTTACAAAAAGATGGTGTAGTTGAAAAAGTACAACATAAAGGTGTAAGAGTGAAGACTATATCCGATCAGGAATTGAAGGATTATTTGGAAGCGCTTTATAACCTATTGGATTTTGCACTGACTAAATGTGAACCTAAATGGACTGGTGATTTGCAAAATGAACTATTAATTCGTTTTGAAGCGATGAAACAAAAAAAGTCTGCTGAAAAAATTTATGAATATGTTGTTTCGTTTGCTCATTTATTACAGTTGTTTTTTGATGTTTCAGGAAATATTGCGATGCTACGATTCTTTAAAGAAACAATCTTTGTTACAAATGTAGCTGCCCAAACAAAATGGAAAATGAATCTAGTTGAGTCCTACCATATGTCCATCAATACATTTATCAGATGTATAGAAGCGTCAGATTTTGATCATGCACGAGTAGCTATTAAAGATGTTATTTTATGGTACCAATTTAAATAATTTTATGGGGGTAACATAAATGAAAGCTGCAGTTTGGCATGGTGTGAAAGATATTAGAGTAGAAGAGGTTGAATTACGTACTTTAAGAGAAGATGAAGTGAAAGTAAAAGTAGCATGGGCTGGTATTTGTGGCAGTGATTTGCATGAATACGAAGAAGGTCCAGTTTTTGTACCAGTTGATGTGAAAGCTGATTTAACAGGTGAAGTTGCCCCACTTACAATGGGTCATGAATTTGCTGGTATCATCGAGGAAGTTGGTTCTAAAGTTACGGACTTACAGGTAGGAGACCGAGTGGTCATCAATCCTACTTTAACTTATAGAAACAAACATGAAGATGTCGATCGATATGATGGATTTAACTTTATAGGATTACATGGAGACGGTGGATTTGCGGAATATGTCAATGTCCCTGCAACAAATATACACCGTTTAGCAGATAACTTAACATTACAAGATGGTGCACTAGTAGAACCAATGGCAGTAGCTGTACAAGCTGTCAAAGATGCTGGCGTTACATTAGGAGATTCTGTTGCAGTATTTGGAGCTGGCCCAATCGGATTATTAACAGTCATCGCTGCAAAAGCATCTGGTGCAAGCAAAGTCATCGTATTAGATTTATCTGATGAACGATTAGAAAAGGCAAAAGAATTGGGTGCTACCCATGCTATTAATTCAGGTAAAGAAAATCCTGTACAGGCAGTTCGAGCAATTGTAGCAGATGGTGTTGATGTATCTTTTGAGGTTGCTGGTGTAGCTCCTACCTTTAAACAGGCAATAGATGTTACAAAACCTCGTGGGAATATGATGATCGTTTCTATTTTTGCTAGACCAATTGAATGGAATCCAATGCAACTTACAAATACAGGTGTTAATGTACTATCATCCATTGTCTATACACCATCCATTTTTCAAAGAACAATTGATGCAATGAGCGCTGGTCAACTAAATCCACAAGGAATCATTACAAGTCAAATTGAACTAGATGAAATTGTTGACAAAGGATTTAAAACATTAACAAGCGACAAATCGCAGTCTAAAATTTTAGTTTCTATTAGTGGAGAAAATTAATAATCTAAATCTATTCTTCGGGAGCATGGCTAATGGCAGCCTTGCTCTTTTCTTATTTTTATAGTCTGCTACTGAGGTGCATTTTAGCTTTAAAAATATACCTTAATTTCTTTCTCTTGCCCTTTGCGTGTCTCTAATATTCTTTTGAACCGTGATGGATGCAAATAAACTAAGAACAAATGACATCCCATAAAATCCTTTTTCGCTTAAAACAATACTTTCAGCATTGTATAATCCAATAGCCATTAATAAAATAGATACTATAAGTGCAATCCAACTAATACCATAATACATATTTGTAACGGGTATTCCCTCATCCTTATCTCTTACTGATTTTTGTAGAGATACTGCCGAGTAAAGTCCTAATACTAAAACTGCTAAGTAATATCCAGTTTCGTTTAGTGGCATCGTTGCGTTAAACAAACCTATAAAATAAGCAGTAACACCCACTAACAATGCAGCCCAAGAAGCACCCTTAAAAGCAGCAGTCGGTTCTCCCTCCTGCCTTTCCACTTTGATTTTTGGAGCTGGCTGTTTTTCCTTTTCTTCTGAACTCTCAGTTTGATTCGACAATTTTCTCCTCCTTCTATCACTGTATAATAACTTCTTCATCTACAGGATGTTATGAGAACAGAAACATATTTGAAATTTTTTTTTCTTCCTTAGCATCAGGTTTACTATCTTGAATAGGGTGCCCTTGCCTATATCAGGGTTCAGTTCATTCCTCTAAAGCTATTTTTTAACTTAATTGAACAATCGTTAATGCGCGGCTGCCATATCCAGATACAGGATTTCCAGCTGCACTTACGCCAACTACATCTCCAGGATTTAAAGGAGTTTGAATGATATAGGCTGAACTACTTCTATTAGCCACATTAAATATTGCCTCTCCTGTGCCATCATAAATGGGAACTCCATTGATTGTAATGAATACTGTGAAAAATGGCTGAGTTGGATCTGGAGCTGCAGTGGCCTCTGAATTTATAGAAATTGTAATCTGGTATATCCCACTTTCAAGAACTACCAATTCATTCCCAGAGCTACTTACTGTAATATTTTTGGATAACGGACCTACTTCATCAAATGAAATGGGTGTCCGAGTGGGTCCAACCACAGATTCTAATACTAGACTTCTTAGTGAACCATAACCCAACACGCCTCTTTCAGCAGGCGCAATTGGACCAGAAAGAGCAACGATTTTTCTAAAGAAATTGTTTTCATTTTGACAAATACATTTATGCATTTGGTTAAATAACATATTTTTCACCTCAGTAATATAATTAAAGTATTATATTATATTATATTCCTTTAGAAAGAAGGTACTTGTACGAGTGTCCAATATGTATAAATAAGAGTACGACAATTGAGTGGCTAATATGACTGATTGTCAGGCTATCATAACTCGAAATACTATGTCTACTCGAATCCAATGGAGAGCTACTAATTTAATTTTCCCTTCAATATGCCAATACTAAAATCAAGGATGGGAATGGTTTCATATATTAGGCAGTGTTTACTCCTGATAATATGTACCATACTGCAGGTAAAGGAATGGAAACGTTAGGGCTTACCTATGAATAAAATTTTTGAAACTATCATTCTCGTAACGGAGCGGTGGTAAGGACCTGTTTACGAACAAATGAAATAAATCATGATGGCGAAATCTGTTTTACATATTAATGAGCTGTAAAGAGCAAACGCCATAGATGCCCCTATAAATACAATTAAAACAACAGGTACTTATACTGGATGGGAATGCAAAAAATTAAACAATTTATATTGAATGATCCTCTATACAAACATTATTATGGATAGTCAAAAAAAGAGGTTGAAAATGATGAGTAGTGATTATTCTATTACTAGGTGCAACTTTTGTTGCTGTAAGGGGTAGGGGCTCTTTTGAAGGAGTATATGGAGCTAAATTAAATGTGAAAACTTATGATATTACCGATAAAAATAAAGCTAAGGTAGTAGATTCAAGTAATATTAATTTATAGAATTTATTGTGATGGTGGGTTGTTTAAGTTTGGCATCAGGGAATGGTTTACGCCTCTAGAAATACAACTAAAACGATTAGAGGTTTATTGGATTTTTGATGAACTGTATTTTAAAGTACTTCCCCTAAATATTCCTTTTAGATAACCATTTTCCAAATGGCTACTTCCAATTTAGCAGATGTATTAAAGTATAGTTTATATTTATTTTGAATACTATATTATATGAGTTTTGTAAAAAAACGAAATACTTAATTTAAAAATTGCTGGGGCATCTAACGGTAAAATCCTCATCGTACTGTTGGTGAATGTGAAAAATATCAATATTTAAAGATTTTTTGAGAGACTACTCTAATTATGGTTTCTAAGCTTTTGTAGTAATTGAGTGATTATAAAATCTAAATTACTTTTCTACAGCTTCTCGAACTTGATTTATACAGATTAGGAGGGAAACAATTTGAAAAAAATGGTTTTGTTATTAGGTATAGTGACAAGTATTCTTTTTTCTACTCCAGATGTTTTTGCCTCAAATACGATTGAACCAAACGGATTGAAGCCACCAGGTGAAAGTTTTACACCTGGAGAGTGGTTTCTTGGAGATACTCCACCTAATGCTGATCCGAATAAACCACCTATTGTTTTCGTTCAAGGAAAAAACGGTAATTCTACCAATTGGTATGGTCATACTGAATATCACGGTCTTAATGATATGTATACAAAAGCTTATGAAGCTGGATATCAAACGGTATTTGTTCAATTGTATGATTCAGCAGGTAAAGGCTCTTATAGTCAATACGATAACGGAAAATTATTAGCCTCTATGTTAAAAGAAATCAGTCAATATTTTCATGGAAAAAAATTAAATATAGTTGCCCATAGTAAGGGTGGGCCCGATACTCAAGCAGCATTAGTACTTAATAATGCTCATCCGTACGTTGGTAGAGTGTTTACTTTAGGATCCCCTCATTATGGATCAGAGTTAGCTGACCTTGCATATAGTTGGTGGGCAGGTTGGCTAGCTGATTTACTAGGTGAAAAAGATGATGGAACATATTCACTTCAGGTTGGAGAAATGGAACACTTTCGCTCACTAATAGACAATCACCCCAATGTAAGCAAAAACAACTATTATACAATTGCCGGTACTAATACAGGGCCATTTCTATCTGCACTCTGGATGGGTGGTCTATATCTTTCCGATCCAAATGATGGATTAGTTAAAGAGGCGAGTACTAAATTATTTTACGGAACACATCTATTTACCGATACCTCACTTGACCATGACAATATTCGAATGGGATCTGCGGTATTTTCTAGATTGGAACATTATCTACAGTCTTCTTCTACTGATCTTAGCATTATGAACAAAGAATTCTTTTCTCAAACTGATATGTTTCAAGAGTTAGATGTTTCTCATTATTTTTATGGAGGAAAGTTACAGTCATCAAATGATGTTACACATTCTTTTTATGTAGATACCGCACTCGATAATGTTACATTGTGGACAGGAATGACTACTGACAAGATAGAGTTGGTATCTCCTTCAGGAAAAAAATACACAAACGAGACAATCAAATCTTATGAGGAAGCCTCTTTCTTTAATGGCGTGGTACCTCATACATTTCCTAATGTTCTCTCTGAGAAGGGGGAATGGAAGGTAAATATAAGCACGCAGGCAGGTGATAATGCGTATTTACTAGCTGTTCAACATGGAGGCCCATCTTTGATTAAGGTGAGTATACCAACAGCAGCATTAGAAACGAATAATATTATTACAATACAAGCAAATCAAAAATTACGAAATCTTGCCTTCGATGTACAAGTACTAGATCCAGCAGGCAAAGATATTGCCTCCTCTCTACAAATACAAAAGGTTGATCAACAAAAATTTTCAGTAATTTTTCCAGAGAATAAAAAGTCTGGTGTATATAACATAACTTTAAATATTTCTGGTGAAACCTTACAAGGTGAGCCATATAAGAGGACGATTGTTCGTTCTAAGTATTTAAAATAGACATGACTTAGTTAGGAAAATTAGTGAATATAAAGGAAAGTTAGCTACTTATCATGAGTAAAGATTTCGATATGTTTACTAGCATGGGAAATGCTTTGCCAATACAATACTAAAAAAACATGTTTCTATATATGAGGATATACAAGTTTCTAATAAACGATTAAAACAATACCCCAATCCATCTCAGAAGATGAAATATTTTGTTATTATGAAACACTCACGCTTGAGCGTGGAAAATCTAATGATTTTGCCCCCTTTAAGTTAATGTTATTTTAACATATTGAAGTTTTTTAACATTGACTATTAGGGGGTATCATGCGCTCAACAGGGTGAAGGGTGACCTTCTTACTTTTTAGCTCCATCATCCTTGATGAAAACATGAATATTAAATTTTTTAATTGAATGTTCAGTAATGGAATTTAATTTATCTACAGTCCATGATTGGGGCTTGAAGCGATAAGCTTTTTCTGAAAAATTGAAGACATCAGAGTTTATTTCCAACCCTTTATTAAAGGTACTTTGAAACTGTGATAAAATAATATTTTTAATTTCATTTTCAATTGTTTCTTTTCCAATATTTTTTGGATTTTCTCTGATTGAAGCTTTAATGTCTAAATTTATAATATATTTTGGAAATGAATTATCCACTATTTCTATATAATAATCTATAGTTTCAATAAACATTGAAACTGACTTATCCTTTATTAATAATTTCATGTTATTAAAATCCTTATTAAACCAATCCAGCCCTGAAAGCTCTTCTTCCTTTATCCAACCATTGAATTTTTGACGTGAAAGAAAATAAGCACCACTTATTTTTAAAATATTTTTAGATTTATTATTCTCCATCCAATAATCTTCACTAATTTTTATTGTAGGAACCATAATGGATCCAACTGGTTCATAATATCTTTTAATCATGTCTTGTATAGTACTGGTTGAGATGAATGAATTAAAGAATAATTGTTCATTTGGATCATAAGGAAATGTTAATATTGGCGGTTTGTAAAAGAGACCATGTACATTCATTATCTCTTTAATATCATCTTCTTCATATCCAAAAGCTAAAGTATTATAACGTAGAAAATAATCCCTACTAAAAAAATCAAAAAATTCATCCAAATGACCATCCAATATATTTTTGGAAATAAAGAAAGTTTGTATATGTCCATAATACAAAGGGTTAACAGAATTCTTTTCTATATCATCGATTGCTCCCTGAATAGTTTCACCTTCTCCATGTCCAACAACAATTGGAGCAGGCTCAGATGCTATGCCAGGATCTGAGCCCGCAACATTGTTAAATCCGAAAGCTTGAAAATATAAATGATACATTTCATTAGAATAATCTATACCAAGAGCGGTAATATAAACTTCACTTTGAATCTCCTTGGTACCTAAACAGCCGCCTAGAATAAATAATAAAGGAAAAATTAATGTCATTTTGTATGGGGAATTATAATGGGACATATAAACTCCTTTCTGCTGAAAAACAGTCAGTCTTTTATTTTAATTCTAAAGGGCATTTTTAAAAAACCTTTAATAAGATCAGGTATACTTACTTTTGAAAATGTAGAAAGGTAAGGATGCCCGAAGCTTTCTAATGAAGAGATATATGTTAAGAAAAATAAGACACTTAAAACAAAGCCATACATTCCAAAAAAGGAGGCAATTAGTAATGTTGCGACTCTTATTAAAAATATATTGCCTAGTAAATTTTGATTAATTAATGTATAGCTAGATATAACGGTAAGTGCCCCAATTACTAATGTTGATGGTGATGTAAATCCTGCTCTTATAGCAGCTTCTCCAACTATTAAGCCTCCTAAAACTGCAATAGTTTGACCTATAGCTTTAGGTAAGCGTATTCCCGCTTCTCGAAAAAGGTCAAAAAATATGAGCATAATAAGAATCTCGAACGAAGAGGAAACAGGTAGTCCAATTTTAGAAGCAGATATTGATACTAGTAAGGGAAAGGGTAGCTGATTTAGTTGATGAACAGTTAATGCAATCCAAAGCCCAGGTAAAAATATACTTGTTAATAAAGAGGTAATTCTTAAAATTCGTGATAAACTCACAAATAAAAAATTGGTTTGATCATCTTCAGCTGCTTTCAAAATAAGTAATAAATTTACGGGTCCAATTAAACAGCTTGGACTTCCATCTACCAGTATGACAAAACGGCCTTTATTGAGGGAACTTACTACAAAATCTGGCCTTCCTGAATAATCCAGGAGGGGAAAGAGGGTCAGCTTATCATAAAGTAATTCCTCAATATGATAACTACTTGCAATATTATCTACTTTTATTTTATTTAGTTTGCTTTGTACATTCTTTAACGTACTTTGGTCAATATAGTTTTCAATATAGAGTAATAAAACTTTGGTTTTACTGGTGTCGCCAATTGTAAAATCGTTACTTGATAAATTTTTACTTTTTAATCTCATTCTTATTAAAGAAAAATTGGTATCTATATTTTCAACAAACCCATCTCTCGGTCCTCTTAATGAGACTTCCATATTTGATTCTTCAATGGATCGTTCAGGAAGTTTAGCTAAATTGGTTGAATATAAGCTATTTGATGGAACATGGAAGAAATATAAAAAACCTGAGAAAATTTTGCTATTCATTTCATCTGTCTTTGTTCGGTACTCTTTGATTTCAAATACTTCTAAATAACGGTTTATAATTTCAACATCATGCAAATGTCCGTGTTCAGCAAGGAATCTAATATTTGGTAATAATGAATTCAAAAAAAGTACACTATCAACTAAACTATGGCAATAGACAAATATAACTTCATGCTTTTCATTATTAGACATATAGAATTTACTACTTATCGTTATATCTGATTGGTGGCCTAATTCTTTATAGAGAAAATCCTTATTTTCGGTCAAGATGATGAACTCCCTTTTGCTTTTTTTCTACTACATAGAAAACAATCATAAAAAAGAATAAAAATAAAAAGATAGAAAGGAGATAAGCGCTTTTTATAAACGACAAAAAATCAGAAACAGACCAAGGAATTAATAATCCTATTGTTAAGCATAAATAACCAACAATTAATATGAATTTTCGTTTTTGAAAGAAGGACGACACAATATACATAAATAAACATATACGAATAAAAGCCATTGATAATAATTGGACAACAGATAAAGAATCTAACCTTGTAAAGTACTTGCCAAATGATAAAACTCTCCATTGCTCGTTTATAGGAAAGAGCATTTTTTGCGTTAGATAAATGCCGAATTCAGATACAGCCGTCACAATAGCGATTAAAACGAATAAGACAAACAGAATAGAGAATACGAGTATATCTTTCCTTTTCAGTTGCTCTTTTACATAACCATTTAAAACGATTAAAATAAAGCCCATTTCTAAAATACCAATACATATGTATAATATTCCCCAATAAATGGACGGAGTATTACTTGTATTTACTGGTAATAATAGTTCGTATTCATTGTTCATTGAGTTTCCTAAATTGAGAAGAACAAACAAAAAAATGTATAGTGAACAAATAATCAAGGACTGGATAGCTATGGTCTTAAGCCCTTTTAGGGAACCATAAAAGCATAATAATATAAATAAAATGACTGTAATAAAATAGGGATAATCAGAGTTAAAACTTTCTTCTGCCCAAATAATCGTAAATTTGAGTGAGACAAACGTTGATGACATTAAATAAACGATATATATATAAATGATGAATACGTACAGTGTTTTATTATTTTGGACAGTTTTTAATTCAAGGATTGAACTATTATTTAATGAAGAAGTTATTCTAGAAATAAATAATGCTAAAAGGAATATGGGGATTAAACTGAGCAAGGCACTTATCCAAGCTTCACGTTCCACCACTGTAAAAATTGAGGGAATTAAAACAAAGTGTGCTAAAAAACTAACTGATAAGAATAACAAACAATATACATGGATTGGCTGTAAAATTTTGTTCATTTTATCATTAACCCCCTCCTAACAATTCTCCCCAAGTCCGAGGTCATCTAATCGAATGGGGTGTATTTTTTTTATAGACACACGTAAACGCCTTTATAGCTCTCGAATAAAATATTCACTCTCTTCTGAGGATTTATAATAAGTAAACTATGCTGCATTTCAGCTTTTACCCACAACCATTATTGTTATTATGTACAGCCAAACTACCGTACTTAATAAACCTCCAATTACTCTACTAATTTTCAAAGCATGTTAAAAAGCAATCAAAAGTAGATTTTGTTTTATTTTATATAACTGCTAATATTTAACTATATTGAAGCAGTGTGAAACAGTGAAAATGCTAATAAATTTTTAAGAAAAATTGCACCAAATTTAATAAAAGGGGGCTTTTTCAATTTGCTTAAGAAGAATATTATCATTTTAGAAAACAATCTTTATTTAAAAATGGGCTTAGTGAAAATTCTGGAGAATGACTATAATATTTATTCAGACATTAACTTATCAAAAAATCTTTATGCTTTAATGAGTCAATACAAACCAGATATTATCGTCATTAATAAGCTTAGTAAAAATAACTTAGAAGATGTCAAACGAATTCGATCCGAATATCCTACTACATATGTTGCTATTCTTACTTCAATTATTTTAGAGGAAGAAATGCACGAGGCTTTGTTAGCTGGTGTCTCAGGGTTTATTTTATATAATATAAAATTAATAGAATTAACAAAAGCAATAGACTTAATTTCTAAAGGTGAATACTATTTTGATAGCTCGTCAATGACAACTTTTATAAAAAGCTATTTAAAACTATTCGATTCGAAGAAAATAATAGCGCATCTTTTTACAAAGCGGGAATATGTCATTTTGCTAATGCTTGCAGAAGGTAAAGACGTACAAGAGATTAGTCAAAACCTTAATATTTCCAAAAAATCAATCAAAATGAACATTAATAAGATTTATAACAAATTATCAGTAAAGACTCGCCTACAAGCGATAGAAAAAGCTATTAAAAACAGGTGGATTCCTTATAATTTAGCTATATCTAATTTATATGTGATAAATTATAATCAAAAACAGACAATACTACATTGATAAAAATCCGAATATTTCTTATATTCGGATAATTTTGCGTTCATTGAAAACCCCTACCACGTAAGAGTTTCACGTATTTTCTCCCACTTTAACTGATTGTATCTACTTGGTGCTCCTGACAACAAAATGATTGACTGCCATAACAAAAGTGCTTCAATTACAAATAATTCTTTTTTCTTATATCTAATTATCAATTTGTGTATCATTTGAAACAAATATTGATTTTGAAGACATGTGAATAGATGTTATGGTAATGGTTAATTAATATAGGTATATTTAATTATTCCGAAAGAATTTAATAGCAATCTTTGCTCGCTTGGTTTTAAAAAAAGTGTAATAAACCATAATATTGTTACCGGTGTATCTATATTGGTAGAGAAATTCGTAAGAAATAGAGGTGAGAGTATGTATAATTTTTTAGATCGTTTCACTTTACAAAAGGTGCAACTGTTAGATCATATCCATAATGAAAAACGATTCTTTTCTAGTCAGGAGTTAGCTAAAAAAATGGATTTATCTGAAAGAACCATCTTAAAAATAGTGACAGAACTCTCAAGTGATTTAGAAAAATTTGATGAAGCTATTTTTTTAAACGAACTGAAACAAAAGCAATTTAAATTGGACTATAAAGATTATTTTTCGATTAAAACAATCGAAAGATTTTACCTGCAAAATTCGTTAGCATATAAAATTTTCAATGATATTTTTTATAATAAATTAGTCGATTTTAATATGTTTATTATAGAAAATTTTACAAGTCAAGCTTCTATATATCGTCAAATAAATAAAATTAAACCTTTATTAAATGAATTTCAATTAAAATATACGTCTCAAGATTTCATTACACTTGAAGGATCTGAAAAACAATTTCGTTACTTTTACTATTTGTTCTATTGGAATTCATGTTGGGGAGAAACTTGGCCTTTTTTAGGAATATCTAGAGAGGAAATAGTAGAAATTATTAAGGACTATAATCGAGAATTTCAAATTTCCGTATTATACTTGCTAGCGATTTGCTTAATACGGGCTAAAATGGGTTTTGTCATAGAAGATGACGTGGCATATACAAGATATACTGAACATCATTATCAATTTGAAAAATTTTCACAAACATTTAGTGTTTTATTTAAAAAATTCACAAACCTGAATGATGAAGCAATAGAGAAAGAGATAAAGTTTTCATTTTCATTTCTAGAATCTCAGCATCGTTATGAGAAAAGTGAAAGTTCCATAAGTTTAATGATGAATTTTGGTCAATACCATAATCAAGAATTATTTGTACAAGCTACTTTGTATTGGATGGAGAAATTTAGGAAGTTCTTTTCAATTACTTTAGATATAGAGGAATATGGAGTACTGTTTGTAAACTTACTGAACCTTCATTATCATACATTGAATTTTTCTGGTCCTGCATTTTTATTTAAAGAGGACCTTTATAAAAAGAGATTTGATTGTCATGCTACTATACAAATTGAAATTATGAATCAATTTTACGACTATCTTTTAGAGAATGAAGAATTTTATAAGGTTTTTGAACGAAGAGAGCTTTTAATTGGTAGATATCATAGATTACTAAAGCAATCAATCGATGTTCTTAAAAGAAGCACCATAAAAATAAAAATATACTCCTTGATCCATGATGTTCATTATTTATTCGATAAGGTCAAACGCGTCTTTACGCATGTTGATTATTGTACAAAAGATGAAGAAGCCGAATTGATCATTACTGATCGCCTATACTTAAATATTGCTAAAGACAAAGAAGATATTTTTGTATGGGATTCTATACCTGGGAGAGAGGATTTTTTCAGGCTAGGTACAAGACTTCAAAAAATTTACTTTACTAAAGAACAACAGCCAGACCAATTACTTTTAAAAACATTATTAAGTCAAGTATAAAGTGTGGGGATTTCATTGATTTTGAGACAAGAAAACTGAAACGAGAATTATTTGATTATTTTGAATACTATTCTTAAAAATAGTAGAAAAACATAATGGTTATACATCTGACTGCTTCATTTTTATGAGTGCATACCATCTTGCTTTAGACAAAGAATCATCATTGTACTACCTTTAACCATTTTCAAATGAAGGGGTTAAAATACATAGTCTTTTTGGTTACCTTTCTGTATAAAGTAGTTTGGGTACTTGGGAAACGAATCGGTGATAAAGTAAGACCAAACGTTTTTGTTATTAAGTGAATAACCGTTAATTCATACAAATTTTCGTTTGCTATATTTCCAATCGAAGGGGGTAATTATGATGTTACGCAATCTTTCTACAATGAAAAAATTATTAGTTTTAATGTTAATATCCATTTTTACAGTTGGTATTATTCAAGTCGTTGGATACAATACGATGAAATCTTTAAAAAATAATATAGAGGATATATTTAAGGACCGCTTAGAACCAGGTATAGTTTTGACTGATTATAGGCTAAATAACCGTATTATTTTAACATACATGTATCGTTCCTTCCATTACACTGATGAAAAAACGATTAATGAAATTCATGCTGGGGTAAAGAAGGCTTTTGAGGAAAATGAAATGAATCTTCAATTACTTAATGACACCAGCTTAAAGTCAGATGAAGCAGAAATAATAAATGAACTGATTGATGAATATCCAAGTTTTAAAGAAACTATGGAAAAAGTATTCGAATTAAGTCTTGCCAATAAGAATGAGGAAGCATTAAATCTCTATTATTCTATTGCTGAGCCTGAGTATAATAGGATTTTATCAAAAGGTCGAG
Source organism: Lysinibacillus sp. F12 (assembly GCF_057773605.1). Taxonomy (NCBI): domain Bacteria; kingdom Bacillati; phylum Bacillota; class Bacilli; order Caryophanales; family Bacillaceae; genus Lysinibacillus; species Lysinibacillus sp. F12. Next base: position 719,648 of record NZ_JBYMLP010000001.1, on the reverse strand, counting down.
AGTTAACACAATTAAATAGAGACTATGCAAGCTCTTTGTATAAGGAAAGTGTAGAAGAAGTAAATAAAAATACTAGGTATACATTGATCATTTCAACGGTATTAAGCATACTGTATGTTGTGTTCGGTTTTATTGGTGTCCGTACATATATAACAGCTCCAATAGATAAAATAAAAACTGCTGTCCAACGGGCAGAAGCGGGAGAATTAAATTTTAGTGTAGACTATGATTCTAAGGATGAAATTGGCGTATTATCTGCATCACTTAATCGTATGATTACTAAATTAAGAGATTTAATAGGTCAGGTGAAGCAATCGTCTGAACATATGGCAGCGTTTTCTAATGAACTCACGGCAAGTACGGAACAAACAAGTAAAGCCAGTGAGCATATTGCAACTGTTACGTTAGATATTGCAAGTGGAACAGAGCATCAAGTTCGAACACTAATAGAAACAGAAGATATTGTTACGCAAATGGCCCAAGATGTCCAAACAATCGAAAGTAATTCAACTAGCGTATCAGAGGCAGCTATTCATGCAGAACAAATTTCGGTGGATGGAAATGAAATTATTAAAAACGCTGTTCAGCAAATGAACAAAATCCAAACGTCTATTGATAGTCTAAATAATGTGATTTTTGGTTTAGGAGATCGCTCATCAGAGATTGGGCAAATTGTAGAAGTTATTACAAGTATTGCTGAACAGACGAATTTATTAGCATTAAATGCAGCTATAGAAGCGGCAAGAGCAGGGGAAAATGGTAAAGGATTTGCTGTGGTTTCAGAAGAAGTTCGAAAATTAGCTGAAGAATCCTCTTTGTCTGCACGGAGAATTTCTGTATTAATTGATGGGATTCAAACGGAAACGAATAGAGCGGTAGATTCAATGCAATTCACAACAAATGAAGTGGTTATAGGTATAAACTGTGTAAACACGGCAGGAGAATCCTTTAAGAAAATTCAACATGCTACCAAGGAAGTTTCGGCTCAAGTTCAGGGGATTTCTACTTCAGTAGAGCATATGGCGATAGAAATGAGACATATGACTGATTCTATGAAGCAGATCAACGGAATCGCTCAAAGTTCTGCGGAGGGAACACAAAATATTTCGGCAGCTACTGAGGAACAGCTAGCTTCCATGGAAGAAATTACTGCATCTACTTTTACACTTTCTAAAATGGCAGAAGAATTACAAAATAAAACAAATACGTTTAAAGTTTGACGTGGCAGATTTTTTAAGAAGTACATAAGAGGAATTGAAGTTATTCTACAAATATTTCAGTTAAAGGATAATCGAAGTTCTTAGGCAAGGATAAAAGGATTTGATAAACAGCTAAGTAAAAGGATACGCTTGATGTTACACTTACTCCCTATAACCAGCCAGGTACTCTAGACATTTGCACAAATGAATAACCAGAAGCTCCTATTATAGGTGAGCTTCTGGTTTTTTGTGTGAAATTATAGGAGTTAGATAGATTCCTTAGACGCCATCAATCTGGGCTATTCATAAGTAGGTGCTAGCCTGATGTCAATGCCTTTTCTATCGCTTAATAACATAGCTGGGATAACCTAATCTCGTTACTCCCTTCATTCTTTTTTGCTGAACGGTCAAATTCAGATTCTCAAGGATATGTTGCAATAGTTTTAGAAGGTATAGCATATATTGAACTTTAATTCTCAAAATAGGAGTGGGGCAAGTGAACGATATCGAGCTATTGTTAAAAAAATTAAAGTACTTTGATAAAAAATTTAAGTTCATGATTCAGCAAAACAAAGATCATCTTCTAATTAATTATGATGAGCTATGTGAATTAATGGATGATTATTCTTCTTTTATAATCAATCGTGATAATGAAAAACAATGGAAACATATCAAACAATCGATAGAGATACTATCATTAATCGACAATTTAAGAAATAATTCTGCTGTTTGTGTCCAAATCCTAGAGAAACATTGGGCGGTATTACTAAGTCATGATGAGAAAGAGATGACCGATTACTTTCGTAATATAGGAGCTTGTATTGGCAAGGAATTTGGAGGTTTTCAAGTTACCAGTCAATCGAAGTTACTTTTGATAGGTTCTGGGTCTTTTCCCATAACATTATTAATGGTTGCAGAACAAACAGGAGCAGACGTTTTTGGAATAGATATTGATGATGAGGCGATTCAGCTGAGCAAACATCTAGTAAATAAATTAGGAAGTCATTTATCCATTCAAATTGATAAGAAGACATTAGAGGAGCTAACAGTTATGCAGCAAATTAGTCATGTTATATTTAGTTCCACCGTAAGTAATAAATATGACATTTTAGACCAATTATATGATGTGACAAATAAAGATGTGCTGATTGCTATGCGTTATGGAAATGGACTAAAGTCTCTTTTTAACTACCCTAGGCAAAATGTAGACGAAAATAAATGGCATATAATAGAAGAAGTTATGCAACCTCAACATGTCTTTGATGTTGTTTTATATCAAAAGGTACAATGAATTTAATAGGTGAGGAGAAAGCTATGACTTATTTTAATCATGTATTACTGTTAGGAACAGGGCCTACAGTCATTCAATTAGCTGTGAATTTCAAAAATTTTTTCAAGAGTAAAATTGCTATTGCAGGTCGAGAATCTGTACGTTCCAATATTTTCTTTGAAGCAGTTGTTCAGCATCAGCTTGTACTTAAGGTGTCTGTACAAAATACACAACATCAGGCTGTTTCAGGAGTATGTAAGATTGATGCATGTTTTAAGGGGTATCATAAAATATCTGGAAAGTGGGATACTGTTGTCCTTTGTGTGACGACAGATTCTTATCTAGCTGTATTAGCACAAATTGATACAAAAGTATTGAAGGAGGTTAGTAGCTATATATTAATCTCACCTACATTTGGTTCTAGTCTTTTAATGGCTAATTTTCTAAAGAATCTTTGCCCTCATGCAGAGATCATTAGTTTTTCCACATATTATGGAGATACTAGATGGATAGGTGGAATTCCATCAAATGAAGTTTTGACAACAGGAGTGAAGAATACAATTTATATTGGCTCAACCTACTCAACGTCTTCTAGACTAGTTAGAATTACTGAATTATTTAAGGATTTGGGAATTCATTTGAAAAAATTAGCTTGTCCCCTTGAGGCAGAAACAAGGAATATTTCTTTGTACGTCCATCCCCCCTTATTTATGAATGATTTTGCGTTAAAAGCAGTATTTGAGGAGGATAACGTAACAAAATATGTGTATAAGCTTTATCCTGAGGGGCCTATTACTTATACTATGATTAGGCATTTACTAACCTATTGGGGAGAAATGATGAAAATTACAAACCACTTCAATATTCAACCTCTCAATTTATTAAAGTTTATGGTAGATGATAATTATCCATTGCAGCCAGCAAGTATAAATAGACAGGAAATCGAGAATTTTAATAAACTTGAATCTATACATCAAGAATATTTGCTCTATATTCGTTATGCTTCTTTATTAATTGATCCATTTTCTATACCAAACAAAGAAGGAAAATACTTTGATTTTTCGGCAATCCCTTTTAAAGGAATGTATAAAAATTTTGATGGAGAATGGGATATTCCTAGAATGCCAAAAGAGGACTATTTTCGTATGAAAATCATACAAGGGATTGCGAGTGCCCTGAAATTGGAAAGCCCAACGCTTGATCATTTTGTCCAAACCTACGAAAAAAAACTACAGCAAGTTGTGGCTACATCTAGGAATAAAATATTTTCTGATGCCTTCCAAATAAAATCCTATTCACAAGAAATCGAGATGATTTGTAAGGATTTAATTTTAAGTGAAAAACAAAAGACAGGGAAGAAAATATGTAACAGGATTAATTAGTTATTAAGTTTTCAATCAGTCGTATCATTAAGCTGGCTTTAGCGGTCGTATGAAAACTAAGAATTAGCGGACTCTTCAAAAGTCTGAAGTTATTGCTAAATAAATGCGTAGTGCAAGCCACCAATTAGTAGATGGGTGGTTCTATTTTAAATTGACAATGATAATCATTATCGATAAGGTGGAGATAGACGAGCATCGTCATCTCCACCTTTTCGCATGTTAGGCTAAATACGTTTGAATAATATTGCAGAATGGACTTCTGTAAAAAGATAGAGGAACAGACCTAAAATGTCTGTGTCTTTTAGCTACATCAGTAGCTTATTGAAGGGTATACGCTGTTTATGGTCAAAAGTTATTCAAGATGTATAGCTAGAATTTTACGATTACTGGTAAACAATTTTTGAAATGAGGTATGCAATTTGAACATCGATGTAAATCAGTTAGCAGCATATTTAGCACATATTCCATTTCAAGTAGAAGGAATATATCGATATGCTAGTAATTCAGGTGTGCCATACGCTGACTATACAGATGCTTTTCCTGGATTTGTTTTTCCACTTAATGGAAAAATACAATTTCATTTCAATGGCACACCTTATATCTTTTCTCCAGGAAAAATTGTGCATGGCGGTGCAAAAATGAAACTGGATCAAAAGAATTTTGATAATACGAATTGGGAATATATCCTTGTTCTCTATCGCATATGTAACTCAGAACCGCAGGAGGCAGGCTTTTCTCATCAACATTTTGAATTATCAACTGGACAATCTCCTCGTCTTATCGAATTAGTTATGCGTCTTTGGCATGTGTATAATCAGCGCGGAGGCATTTCTAGGTTTCAGACTGAAATGCTATTTCGTGATGTATTGAATGAGGCTTTATTATGTGTGGTTAATCGGCAAAATAGCTGTCAATCACATATTTTATTTGAGCAGGTATCTTCCTATATTCATGAACACTATTATCAAAGCCTTACAATTCCCTTGCTTGCAGAACAATATAACGTGAATCGAAATCGGCTATCTTATGTATTTAGAAAACATGCAGGGATGGGACCAGCAGAATATTTATTGAAATACCGTATAAACATGGCACAAGAAATGCTCTTTAAAAGTGATGCTCCTGTACAACAAATTGCGCAGGCTGTTGGAATGGATGACCCCTTTTATTTTAGTAGAGTGTTTAAGAAACAATTTGGTATACCTCCTAAAGAGTTTCGTGAGAAGTTCATTAATAATCCATGCTAGTTTCAACAAGCATCCATTCAAATCTATCAATGCCTTTACTATACTAATGGCATATCAAAGATCATATGTTGGAGGAATTTAGGATGCAAAAGATGAAAGGATTGTGTTTCTCAATACTTTTATTAGCTGGAATACTAGGAGGCTGTAATGAAACACCAACTGAAAATAAAGGAATATCTACAAAAGAGACATCTACTTCAGCGATTCAGCAGGATACTACTGATTGGCCAAGAACCATTAAGGATGCCTTAGGTAAAGAAATAGTTATCGAGAAGAAACCTGAAAAAATAGCGTCGCTTTGGTATTTTTACCCAGAAATATTAGTTGCACTGGGTGAGCCGCCTACAGCTTCTACAGATAAAGAGTATCTATCTTCTTTAGCCTATTTAAATGGAAAACTAGATTCAACCGAAGAATTAGGAGATAAATTGTCTCCTAGTATTGAAAAAACTCTATCGACCGAGCCTGATTTTATTTTAGCAACAGAACATCATGAAAAACTGTATGAATCACTTGAAAAAATAGCGCCAGTCATTACTTTAAAATACCAGGATATTTATGAAGATTGGCAATATGGTCTCCGTACAGTAGCCGAGATTATTGGCAAAGAGGACGAAGCTGAAAAAGTAATTGAAAAAATGATGCAAGCAATTACAACTGGGCGTGAAGATTTAAAATCGATTGAAGGAGAATCAGTAGCACTTATAGTGTCATGGGATGGAAAAACTTTTAATGTTTTGGGTGAAGATAACCCTGTTTATACACTTGCGTTTGATAAAGAAAAGGGGTTGGGACTTACACCAGATATCACATTTAATGGTAAGAGCAATCAGTTTTCTGCGTTCGAAGGAATTTCAACTATTCAAGCAGACCATATTTTCCTTATAGGGGATATAACCAAAAAAGAAACATTACTGAGTGAGTTAAATGAAAATAATGTTTGGAATAATATGAACGCGGTAAAGAAAGGAAATATTCATTTGATGGATACATCTGCTATTACTGGTGGCCCACTAGCTATGGAATACGCTTTGCAAAATATAACAAAAGCTCTAAAAAATTAAGTAGAACAAATAAAGGGAGAGAAGTATATGTATTATCAAGCTATTAATCTGAATGAGAGTGCAGCTCAAATAAATGAATTATGGGCACCAAAAGTTATTGGTGAAATACACGATTTCCAATTCAAGCTGGTTAAGATTGATGGAGATTTTATATGGCATGAGCATCAAGGAGCGGATAAAGTATTTATTGTCCTCCAAGGAGAGCTATTTATCGCTTTTCGCGATGGCCAGGTGAAAATTTCACAAGGGGAGATGGTTATAATTCCAGGTGGCCCTGCGCATAAGCCTTTTGCCGAAAAAGAATGCCATATTATGCTAGTGGAGCCTAAAGGCATAATAAATACTGATAGTAAATAAAATAACAAAAATTCTAGAGCTGCATAGTCAGCTCTTTTTTATTGAACAAACGAGGCAAGCTAGAGATGGAGATAAGTGTGTTAATAACAATATATCGACCTTCAGAAGAACTATTTTATAGGAGTAAAGTATCAAAAAAATAGAATGAATTTCGAGGAAAAAAATGTTGAAAAATACTTAAATTGTAATATACTTATTTGGTAGGGTCTCATACTATAGTATTTATAAATTTATTGGAGGTATTTTATGTCAGACAGAAGTTTCGTAGCAACATTATTACTTTGTTTCTTTTTAGGAAGTCTAGGTGTTCACCGTTTTTATGCTGGTAAAATCGGTACAGGAATTTTAATGTTTTTAACATTAGGTGGATTGGGTATTTGGACAATTATTGATTTAATTATGATAATCGTTGGTAAATTTACTGATAAGGACGGCAACATTATTAAATCGTAATAGAACATAATTAGTAAATTATTGAAATATAAAAACGATGGGCTTGTACATAGATTATTTTCAGCTTGTTGATTTTATTTATAGTAATGCGATAAAAGAAGGGAGACTTTTCTAAATGTCTACCCTTCTTATTTATTTAGTGGTTAACTAATTGAGCGGATCTTATTGTTTAAGTACTTTAAGCTAACAGTATACTGCAGCTACATTAAAATAATCACTTTTTTAGTAATAATAGCTATCATTCATCATCTCTACTACAACGCCTATTACAAATGAAATAATCGTGATAATGATTGATATAGCTATACCAAACAAAGCATATATTAAAGCTGATTTTGCTGCTTTAGGTTGTGTATCTTTCCATACAAAATAGATAATAATTCCAAGTATAGGGAAACAGCATAAACTGAGTACATTAATCCAAATGTTTGGTGTATCATTTTTTGCCGCAGTTACTTGACCGCTAAATTTTAATATGTTAACGCCACAGTGTAGACAAATTTCGGCATTCTCGTTAACGCTAGAACCACAATTGGGACAATACATATTAAAGACCTCCTGCATCTTAGAAAATGCCCATTTACCAACTTTTTTCTGCTGTTCAGCTAATTAGTATAGTATCGATAACGGTTGAACGTACATCCCTTATAGAGCATATTTAGCTAAAAAAGATTATGTTCACTACAATAAATACCTTACATATGTAATCACTCGATTTAGGAACTAAATAATCCTATAAGGAGCATGGCAATATAGAATAATATGATAAGTCCTAAGTTAATAAAGAAGAAAGTTAAAGCAGATTTAGCCGCAATTGGTTTTTCGTCTTTCCAAACAAAGAACAACACTAATCCAACAAGTGGCACACAGCAAAGTGTAAGTATGTTAACGGCCCAGTTGGGTTTGTCTTCACCACTTGCATTTTTTACGCGGACTCCACAGTGGATACAAATTTCTGCGTGCTCCGAAATTTGTTCGCCGCAATTTTTACAATACATAATAGGTCCTCCAGTATTTTATAGATTTCTTCCAACATATTGGCCAAGTAAAAAAAATTGGTAACCAATAGTATAGAAAAGATAAATAATGCCGATTCCACCAGGTAATCCAGTGAGGAACCGCCTATTATTATTACTTGTCCATTTACCAAATAATTGTCCTATACCATCGATAGCCATTGGTAAAATTAATAAGGCTATAATCCATAAATCAAATCTTCCTAAAAGTATGACTAATAGTATGGATAAGAGATAGCCTACTGCCATACCAGTACACCTTGCACATAGTGGGAATTTTTTCCCATTATAATGAAATGACCGGTCTGGTCTTTGATGGCAAAAGAAAACAACCTTCAAAAGAAAATTAATACTATTTTCCAAAACTGTAACTCCTTTATTATTCTAGCGTATAGTATATAACATAAATAGAATTTATGGAATATACTACATAATTTAGTTTTAAATATATAATTTTTTAAATATTGATTGAATGAGAAATTAGTTGTTCGGAAAGATAGTTCAAAAGAGCGTTTGACAGAGGATAATAAAGTTTTTTTTGAGCTATTAAGAAGTCGACAGCTTCGGCAAAGATATATAGGCCATCTTTATATTATGGGGGGTCAATAGTAATAAATAAGTGCGGTTTCCAAAGCTGATTGAGTAGTTGAAACTCATCAGCTTTTTTCAGTTAAAGTGATTATCGCAGTGTGAAAAAGGTTGAGGAGAAAGGGGCAAATGTTTCAATTTCTTTAAAAGTGATAGAGCGTTTACCTTGTCTCTGGCTTATATAAGCGGAAAAATTTAATGTAACGGCAGGGGAAAAAGACAAAGAGCTGATATTACTACTCTTATTCATATTGTTAAAGTTTAATATAGATTATTTTACATAGTATTTAGAATATTAATAATAAATTAGAATGTTTTTATTATTTTTCTGTTAAAATTACTATGTTAACCAATATTTTGGTAGTGTTTATTTTGACAATTACCTTGAATTCATTCATTGGATTAAACAATACCCTTATTAAATAGGAAAATGGGGAGGTATTACTCTAAGTATGAGTAAATGGAGGAAATCGAAGTATTTAAAAGCAATAACAGCAATGGCATTAACGGCTTCAACAGTAGTGGTGGTAGCACCGATTGCATCAGAAGCAAGTAGCTTTAAGGATGTCCATCGAACGCATCCATTTTATGACGACATTAAGCATTTACATGATCGTGGCATGATTAATGGGTTCCAAGATGGCACATTTAAACCTGAACAAAACGTAACACGTGGACAAGCTGCTAAAATTATTGCAAGTGTTTTAGGACTAGACACATCCAATGTTAGCAATCCCAATTTTAAAGATATTTCTACTACTCAGCCATATTTTGGAGCTATTGCGGCTTTAAAGCAAGAGGGGATTATTGATGGGTATGAAGATGGAACATTTCGTCAGGGTGATTATATTCAACGTAACCATGTAGCAAAGATTTTAGCGAACGCGTTTCATTTAAAAGCTTCGAATACAAATTCATTACCATTCACGGATGTGCGTGCTGAGTACAAAGAAGCGATTGCTGCTTTATATGAAAACAACGTAACGAATGGCAAGACAGCTACATTATTTGATGGTTCTTCAAATGTAACACGAGGGCAAATGGCTGCATTTATTAATCGTTCAGAAGCGGTTGGTCCTTCGATTTCTCACCCCTCTCAAAGTGTAACGTTTAAAGTTGAAGACTATACAGCGAATGAAATGACTATTAATGGTAAGACCTATCTTTTTAATGATTCAGTAAAGTCAATTTTTACCACTGAAAACAGAACCGCACTATTGGAGGCTGAAATTACAGCAACAATTAAAAATGGTGTGATGACAAAAGTAAATAATGTTGTTTTAAATAATGCAGGTTCAGTAGAGAAGGGAGTTGTATTCAATACAAATGCAACGCTTGATTCCATAACAATTAACGCAGATGGTGTGACAGTTAAAAATATATCGGTTACAGGAAAAGCGACTATTACCCCAACTGTTAAAACAAAAGTGGAATTTGATGGAGCCACAGTTACTGACGGAATTTTAGTAGATACCATGGATGGAGCTAATGCTTCTTTAGAAAATAAAATTGCAAATCAAAGTACACCTGTATTGAAAATTAAAAATTCGCATACTGGAAAAGTACATGTCAAACGAAATAATATTTCGATTGTGTCGAACACAGTCATTCCTGAAATTATTATGACAGCTGCTATATCCGCTATCAATATTGATGGAGCAGCAAATAAGGTAACAATAGATTCTACGGCAAAACTGAATATGACTGGAAATGTAAAGTTTGAACGACTTTTGCTTTCCACGCCCGCGGAATTAGCGTTAAATGCTGCTGGTGTAGTTAATTATTTAACGATTCTAAACCCTGATGCAAGAGTTTCAATCGGTTCAGATTTACTAATAAATAACTTATCGATCCCAACAGGTTCATCTGTAACAAAGATTATTACGAATTATGCCTCGGTGGCTAGCAAAATTAAGGCAATTATTGGAGGTTCTTCGCCGAGTACTGGGGCACCAAACACAGGTGGAGGAAATGTGGCCCCTGATCCAGTTATTCCCCCAGAAAAAGTGAATGAATTTAATGTTAAGAATGCTGAGGAATTAAAACAAGCATTAAAAAAAGCTAAAGCAGGAGACGTAATTAAATTAATAGCTCCAGTGTCTTCAGATGTAACATTAACAGATTTAGTCATGATTGATTTGAATGGTCATACCTTGATGGGGAATGTAACGATAACAGCTCCAACAGCTAAAGGGAGATATTCTTTAATGCCAACTGGTAGTACTGGTATTATTGCAGGTGATTTAATCATTGATGCACCAAATGTTAACATCAGTTTAGATGGGTTATCTGTTGAAGGAAACACAGTAATTGAGTAATTGACTAATAACTTTTCTGTAAATTCCTTTGCAAGATAGAGAAAAGGTTAAAAGATAAAAAATCTAAGGAGCTAAATGAATGAAGAAATATGAATTTAATGTCGTTTCCAAAATAGCGTTATCATTTTTACTTGTAATTTCTATGATTTTGCCCTACCTAACAGTTGTAAAGGCGGAAACGACAGAAGCTATTGGAGTGGGGGAAGCTGTCAACCAATTTGATCCCAATTCAGCTAGGAATAATGTTACTGTGGAAGGATATATAGTTGGGTTTGTTAAAGGTGAAACTTCGTATTCAGTGATAGCAGATAGCGACACAAATCTGGCTATTGCCGACACACCTGGTGAAACAGATGTCACGAAAATGCTGTATATTCAATTACCAACCTCCCCAAGCTCATATAGAGCCAACTTTGGTTTAAAAACAAACCCAAGTAATCTTGGGAAAAAAATTAAAATAACAGGGACACTAGATAAATATTTTGGTAGTCATGCAGGGCTAAAATCACCCACTTCAATTGAGTTCGTTGGAAGTGAACCAACAGAACCGACTAATCCTTCTGTCACAGAAGGGACAATTGCCGAAGCTCGTGCAGCTGTTGGAACAGACCGTATAGTTCAGATCCAAGGGACCGTTACAGCAACACCTGGTAGCTGGGGTGGCAAGGCCTTCTATGTACAGGATGAGTCTGCAGGGGTATATGTTTTCTCTAATTCAACTGAAGCAGGGAGCTTAGCTGTTGGAGATATTGTCAAAATCACAGGGAAAACGAGTTTATTTAGTGGAGAAGTTCAATTTAATTCGCCAACAATTGAACGCATTTCTTCAGGGACAGCACCAGCACCACAAATAGTTAATCTACCCATTGATGACAGTATACAAGGTAAGTTAATTACACTGGAAAATGTGAAGATTAAAGATTTAGCGTCATCTGGTACGTATGGAACATTTGAGTTTAAAGCAGCTGATGCAGAAAATAACGAGCTTTTAATTCGCCATGATAACCGTACGGGCTATCAGTTCTCTCAATTTGAAGCAGGTGGGTTCAATAACAATGATGTGATTACAGTGACAGGGATTGCTTCCATTTTTAACGGGGCATATCAGTTAAAAACGTTAAGCGCGGAAAGCTTTCAATTAGTATTAAATTATGAGCCTACAGAAGTAACGAATGTGAAAGCTTTTCCAGCAACGGGTGAAGTTTTTGCAGGTACAAAGGTAACATTGTCTACAGATACACCAAATGCAACAATCTATTACACGTTAGATGGTTCCGAACCGTCAACAGCTAGTGAGGTTTATAATACAGCAGCGGGCATTGTTGTAAATGAAGCAATGACGATTAAAGCATTTGCTACAGCAACGGGCTTAAACGATAGTGGAATGACGACCTTTAATTTTACAATTAAAGATGCACCAACCCATATTTCGATTACGGAAGCACGTAATAAAGAAATAGGACAAGTGGTAACCGTATCAGGTATTGTAACAGCAAAATTAGAAACAGCGACTGCTCACATTCAAGATGAAGACGGCGCGGCGATAGCTATTTATCCTGTAGATAGTCTTACTGCAAAAGTCGGTGATCGGGTGTTGGTGCAAGGTAAAGTAGATGAATATAGTGGACTAAAGCAATTAACGAATATTTCGCTTGTTGGCATGCCTGTTCCTTCTACAATACCAGAGGCACATATTATTAAAAGTATTGAGGTTGGAGAAGACAATGAATCGAAATTAGTAACCATTAAAAATGTTGCTATTACTGGTTCAGGTCAAAACTTTACCGGAACTGATGATGCAGGCACATTTGCTATTTATGATAAAACAAGAGACTCTGGTTTAGTAAGTGGAAAAACGTATGGGGAAATTACAGGCATTGTTGGTCAATATACAAACCATCAACTCCTCCCGCTTCGCATTATTGAAGATGTAACAAAGGTTCAGGATATCAAAGCTTCTCACGTTGGTGGAATAACAGCTGGTACGAAGGTTACGCTTTCTACCATGACAGAAGGTGCAACGATCTATTACACATTGGACGGCTCTGCACCAACAACAGCTAGTACAAAGTATACAGGGGAAATTATTGTTAATCAGCCATTGACGATTAAAGCGATTGCAGTGAAAGAAGGTTTAACGAATAGTGCGATTGCTACATTTGTTTATGAGATGATTGATACTAACAATGCCACAATTAGCGATATTCAAGGGGCAAGCCACCTATCACCATATGTCAATTTAGCAGTAAATGATGTAGAAGGAATTGTAACATTCGTTATTAATTCAAGTAGCTTCATTATGCAAGAAGGCGAGACAGCATTCGATGGCGTAAAATCGACAGCGATCAAGGTAAGTAAGTCGGCACATAATGTAGTAGTAGGGGACGTTATTAAAGTATCAGGAAATGTAACTGAAGCGGGTGGCAACTCTCGATTAAGAGATACGCAAATTTCAGCAACCAATATTACAAAAACAGGTAAAGCAGTAATTCCAGAGCCTCTTGTGATAGGAGAGGATCTATTCCCGCCAAATAAAATTATTGATAATGATGGCTTGGCAATTTTTGATCCACAAGAAGATGGCATCGATTTTTGGGAATCCATTGAGTATATGCGAGTATCGTTCCCAGAGGCGAGAGTGATTGGACCGATGTATAATAATGATTCACCAATTGTTGTACCAAGCACAACAAATAATACATTTAATGTGAATGGCGGTTTAAATATTGCAGCCGATGATTATAATCCGGAAAAAATTATGCTTGAAGGAGTAGCTGGAAAAAATTATGATTCAGGGGATCGCTTTAATGAACCGCTTATCGGATTTGTAGAAAACTTTACAGATGGCTATCGACTGAACACGAATAATGTTTTTCCTAATGTAACAAAGGCACATCTTCAACAAGAAGTGACGCATCTTCAACCAGTAGCGGACAAATTAAATGTCGCTTCTTATAATATCGAAAACTTTTCGAATAATCCTGCCAATACATCTAACGAAAAAGTAGACAGAATTGCAGCGACATTTGTAAATAATATGAAGTCACCAGATATTATTACATTAGTCGAAGTTCAAGATAACGATGGTCAAATTGATTCAGGAAATGCAGATGCATCTGAAAGCTACATGCGATTAATTCATGCGATAAAAGCTGCGGGTGGTCCTGCTTATGATTGGATTGATGTCATGCCAATTAACAATACAGTAGGCGGTGCACCAGGCGGTAATATTCGTGTTGGCTATCTATATAATCCGACACGTGTTTCATTAGTGTCAGGTATAAAAGGGTTAGGCAACCAAGCGAATACATGGACAGCAGATGGAAGCCTTGCTTTAAATCCTGGCTTTGTTGATCCATCAAAATTTGTAGATACACGAAAACCAATTGCAGCGGAATTTGAATTCCAAGATGAACGTGTAGTTATTATCGGAGCTCACTTAAATTCTAAAGGTGGGGATGGTTCACTTTGGGGACCAACACAGCCACCAGTTTTAGAATCAGTTAAGAAACGTATTCAACTTGCTCAGGCCATCAATGATTTTATCGATGAAGGACTTGCCATAAATCCGAATTTAAATTTCATAGTGGCAGGGGACATGAATGACTTTGAGTTCACACCAGCACTTGAAACATTGAAAGGAGATGTTTTAACGAATATGATAGATAAAGCCCCAGAGCAAGATCGTTTTACGTACTTCTTCCAAGGGAACAATCAAGTGTTGGATCATATTTTAGTTTCGAATCATCTTGCGGATGTTACGGAAATTGACCTAATTCATATGAATGCGAACTTTACAGAGGCACAAGGCAGAGCATCGGATCATGACCCTGTATTAGTTCAAATTGATTTGCAAGCAGGAAAAGAAGAAATACCAACACCAATAGTACCTGAAAATGTATATAGCTTTAATCACTACAAGACTGGTAAATTAATAGTGAATCGTCCAAGCATTTCATTAACGTTAGGGGAAAATACCATTATTAAAAATGGCATTGCAGTATTTAGTCAATATGCCGAATTCCATGGCGAAGGATTTGCAAACAAAACTGTAGTGATCAGTCCTAAAAAAGGAAATGCGATTATTGACTTTAAAGGTACGAAAATTGGTTCCATTATTATTGAAGGAAAAAATGTAAAAGAAATCCGTAATTTACCTGCTGGATCGACCATAACGTATACAAAAGGGGCATCGGCAGAGGAAATTGAATTTAAGTAATGATACTTGCAGGAACAATGTAAAGCATATGCTAATCATACTTTATTTTGATAATTAAACAGTACGGACAGTATTCATGAAGTACAGTAAAAAAATTAGCCATTCCAAACTTTTGGAGTGGCTTTTACTTTTACCTCATTCATAACTAGCCTATAGTAGATTCATTTCTGTGGACAAGAATTCTTTCAACGGCAGATATTTGATGGTCCTATGTATTTTAAATATGAAAACGAAAAAATTGACGAAAAAAAACTAAATAGATATTATAGATATATTAAGTCTTTAATAGGGCGGTAAGACCCGACAAACTAAAAGTTATTTTATGCTACGTAATCTTTAATGAGGTAGTTAAACATTAAGGGGTTAATGACTCATAATTGAAAAGGTATATAACTTTTGCGGTGTCTTTTGCCTTAATTACAGATATTAAAGGTCTATAATATATTTTGATGTGGAGGAAAAAAGGATGAATAAATACGATTGTGTAATTATAGGTGGTGGCCCTGCTGGTTTAAGTGCTGCCTTAACATTGGGAAGGGCGCGCAGAAAGATTGCTATATTTGATAATGGAACTAATCGAAATCGTGTAACTCAAGAGTCGCATGGTTTTTTAACAAGAGATGGGATAAAGCCACAAGAATTTAAGAATATAGCTAGTAAGGAAATAAAATCTTACCCATCTATATCTATGTTAGATCAAACAATTATCGAGATAACTAAAGATGATAAAAGCGGTTTATTTTTTGTCAAAACTTCGGAAAATAAATCATATATGTCTGCAAAAGTATTGTTAGCTACTGGAATACAAGAGGAGTTTCCCCTCCCGCAAATCAGACAATATTATGGAAAAAGCTTGTTTAGCTGTCCTTATTGCGATGGTTGGGAGCTGAGAGACAAGCCATTGGCTATCATAGCAGAAAAAGAGGAGCATATTAAACATATGACCAAATTGGTTTTTAATTGGTCACAGGATTTAATCGTTTTTACGAATGGTCATCAACTTTCCGATAACGTTCAAAGTGAATTTGAACGTAAAAAAATTAAACTGTATACAGAATGTGTAAAAAACTTGCATGGGGAAGATAGTAACTTAATTAGTATTGAATTAGAAACAGGTGAACATATTTTAAGAAGTGGTGGATTTGTCGTACCTAATTTTTATCGTCCAAATAAATTTGCTAAACAGCTAAATTGCCAAGTTGATGAAAATGGGATAATTATTACTGATGGTGCTGGACGAACAACAGCGGCTGGAATATATGTTGCAGGTGAAACGGTAAAGGGGGGTGCCTCTTCTTTAATGATCGCTGCTGCGGAAGGTTTTAAGACAGCCTCTAGTATAAATTTGGATATCACAATAGATAGGTTTTAAGTAAAAGGTTAGCTGATGAGTATAGAAAATTCATCAGCTATTTTTGTAAATAAAGGATAAAGTTAATATACCTAGTTGAGCGGACAGAGAAAGAACTTGGATATGTTATACTATGAATACAGAATAACTGGCTAAAGGTACCTGATTATTATGAATAGTTGCAAAGGGACAAGTACAACGAAAAATCTGCAAAGATAGGATATATTGAGTATGATGAATGATTTACATCTTTCTCAAAGTGGGTTGACGATTATGTAGTTTTAGTCATAATTGCATCTTTACTATTATGGAAAGATGCCTTTTTTATGAATAAAATTTCAATTGGGCCTCCGTTATTAGGTAAATAAATGATCAGCATGTATCTTCCTATTTTTTTTATAGTTATATTTTTATATGATTATGTTTTAGCTCTTTCGTTTAAGGTTATGTGAGAAAATATGAATAGTCTCAAATTGATGAACTTTTATTTCGCGATTTACTTTTTATATAAAGGATGGTACACTTAAAACTATTGAAAAACAATATATTGTGTTCGTTTTGTATAGGTACTACTATATGTAGTTTAATAGGGAAGTTCGGTACTATTCCGACGCTGTCCCCGCAACTGTAAAGCTGACGATGATTGTAACCACTGTGCATTCGCATGGGAAGGAAATCAGAGATTGAAGCAAAGCCAGGAGACCTGCCTTTATAAAACAAATTTATCATTTCTTCGGGGATTAAGAGATGGGAACGTCAGTATTTTTAGTATGTTAACGTTTCCATGTAAGCTATCTCTTTAGAAGAGGTAGCTTTTTTATTTTATGAAAAGAGGGATTACTATGAAACTTTATACGAAAACAATCTGTCCAAAATGCCTTTGGGTAAAATCCGAATTACAACGAGCAGGACTTGAAGCAGAAATTGTTAATATTGATCACGATGAACAAGCTAAACAAACAATTATTGATGCAGGTTTTTTAAGTGTGCCTGTCTTAGAGGTGGATGAAACATTTATAGGGGATGTTCAGGAAATTGTTTCTCGTATTGAGATGATTACACTATGATCGTTTACGCTAGTCGTACAGGAAATGTCCGCAATGTAGTATCTAAACTAAGGGCAGAATCTATTGAACTCTCAGAGGAATTAAGCTTGAATAAGCCTTATCTTTTAATTACATACACAGATGGTTTAGGCGACATTCCAGCAAAAGTGCAACGTTTCTTAGATAAAAACAGAGATTTTTGTAAAGGAGTAGTTGCTAGTGGCAACAGTAACTTTGGACATCATGTATTTGGCGCAGCAGGAGAGAAAATTGCTACTACCTATCATGTACCATTAGTGAGGAAATTAGATTTGCGCGGCAATCAAACAGATTATGAAGCTATACAAACGTTTTATGAAACGAGGGTAATGGGATGAAAACTTATTTAAAGCTTAATAATGACGTACTGAATCGTTATAGTACAACGGGGCTACTAGAGTTAGAAAAGGATCGTGAGGCTACGCGCCGCTACTTTTTAGAATATGTCAACGTACGTTTACGTTACTTTATAGATATAGAGGAAAAAATCCGCTATTTAGTTGATGAAGGCTACTACGAAAAAGCTTTTATCGACATGTACGAGATGGATTTTATTAAAAAGTTGTACAAAAAAGCGTATGATTATAATTTCCGTTTCCCATCATTTATGAGTGCTAGCAAATTTTATGACAGCTACGCTATGAAAAGTCGTGATGGAGAAGAAATCTTAGAAAAATATGAGGACCGGATTGTCATTATTGCCTTGTACTTGGCACAGGGGAACACGGTACTAGCAGAACGTTCTGTGGAAGCGATGATGGAAGCCTATCAACCTGCAACGCCTACTGCATTAAATAGTGGGAAGAAAGCTCGTGGCGAATTAGTAAGTTGCTTTAAATTATCCATGGATGACTCCATGAATAGCATCGCTGAAAATATTGGTTATTGTTTAGAGCTATCACGTCTAGGTGGAGGGGTCGGGGTTAACTTAACGGATTTACGTCCTTTAGGTGATCCAATTAAAGAAATACTAAATCGTGCAAGTGGTGTGATTCCAGTGGCGAAACTATTAGAAAATTCTTTTAGTTATTCTAATCAGCTTGGTCAGCGTAATGGCTCAGGAGTTGTTTACCTAAATATTTTCCATGCAGATATAGAGAATTTTATTTCATCAAAAAAACCAAATGCTGATGATAAAATTCGCCTCGCAACACTATCAACAGGTATTATTATACCAAGTATTTTCTTCGAACTGATGAAGCGTGATAAAGATATAGTGTTATTTAGTCCATATGATATTTTTAAAGTATATGGTAAACGAATGTCGGAAATTTCAATTTCTGACATGTACTATGAACTACTAGATAATCCTAAAATCCGTAAAATTAAACGTTTGAATGCGCGTAGACTCTATACAGAGGTAAAAAAAGCTCAATTCGAATCCGGTTATCCCTTTGAAATTTTTGATGATAATGTCAATGACGTACATCCACTAAAAAATATCGGTCGCGTAAAAATGTCAAACTTATGTACTGAAATCTTGCAAGTTCAAGAAACTAGTGTTATCACAGATCAAGATCAACCTAACGAATATGGGTTAGATGTGTCGTGTAATTTAGGGTCAATTGATATCCACGCAGCGAGTAAAGTAAATGATTTTGAAGCATTAATCGATACAGCTATGCACTTATTAACAAATGTATCCCAAATGACGCACATCAAAAATGTTCCGTCGGTCGCAAAAGCCAATCAATTAATGCACTCAGTAGGTCTAGGGTGTATGAATCTCCATGGACATCTTGTTACGGAGGGAATTATGTATGGCTCGAAAGATTCTATTCATTTCATGGACCGCTTTATGGAAGCAATGAACTATTATTCTCTAAAATCATCGATGGAAATGGCTAAAGAAAAAGCAGAAACGTTCTATCGATTTGAAGATAGCGATTATGCTTCAGGTATCTATTTTGATCAATATGTAAATAAGACTGAAGAAGAGCTTTCACCTGCTGTATTAAAAGCACTCGGAAACATTCCAATCATTACTAGTAAAATGTGGGAATTATTAAAGCAAGATGTTATGCAATATGGCTTATTCCATTCATATCGTTTAGCTATAGCACCAACTGGTAGTATATCGTACATTCGTAGCTGTACGGCCTCCATCTCTCCATGTACAGAACGTGTAGAGGTTCGTGATTATGCAGATAGTCGAACAATTTATCCAATGCCACATTTAACAAATGAAAACAGTCATCTATATGTAGAGGCCTATGATGTTGATCCTTATGATTTAATTGATTTATACGCAGCTTCTCAAAAACATGTTGACCAAGGTATTTCAATGACTCTTTATGTCACTGATAATTGGACAACAGAACAACTAGCTAAAGTATACATTTATGCATGGGTTAAAGGGATTAAGTCCGTTTACTATGTTCGTCAACGATTACAAAGCTTAGAGGAGTGTGTAGCATGTCAAATATAGTGTATGAGGCAGTCAACTGGAACAAAGCAACAAGTGAACTGGCCCAAATTTTTTGGGACCAGCAATGGAAGCAAATTTGGTTTCCCGAAGAAATTGCAGTGAGTAAAGATATTCAACAGTGGAAAAGTTTTGAGCATCAGGACACGTATAAAAAAGTGTTTGCAGGATTAACCTTGCTGGATACCGTTCAGACAAATATTGGGATGAATCGTGTTGCTGCTTATACAGATGATTTACAGGAAAAGGCTGTATTAACCGTTTTTGATGCATTTGAGGCAATACATGCTAAATCATATTCTTATATATTTACAACGCTTTGTACAAACGAGGAAATAGACGAGCTCTTTGAATGGGTAAAGAAAAATGAATATTTACAATATAAGGCAAATAAAATAGCGGATATTTATAATAGTATTGAAGAAGGGGACGCTGAGAGCTTATGGAAAGCGATGTTTTCATCCGTTATGCTTGAATCCTTCCTTTTCTATTCTGGCTTTTTCTACCCATTATACTTAGGTGGGCAAGGTTTTTTAAGAAACAGTGCTGAAATTATTTCCCTCATTTTGCGCGACGAATCCATTCATGGTGTTGCAGTAGGATTTTTTGCTCAAAATCTATATAAGCAATTTTCAAAAGAAAAGCAAGAAGCTTTACAATTATGGGGCTATGAATTACTGCTGGATTTATATCAGAATGAAATGAAATATACAGAGGACATTTATGCGGAGACAGGATTATCGCCTGAGGTAAAAGCCTATGTGCGTTATAATGCAAATAAAGCCTTAATGAATGTTGGTTTTGAAGCTATGTTTCCTGAAGAAGAAGTGAATCCAATCGTTATGAATGGAATTCGTAATGAGGGCTCCACATATGATTTCTTTTCACAAAAGGGGGCTACCTATGCTAAGGCAAAAGTAGCGCCAATTACAGATGACACATTTAATTTTAATCGTTAGGATGAAGAACAATGAATGTAGAAGTAAAAATCAAAAGAATGCATGAAGATGCAATGCTACCCATGCAAGCTAACCCTGGCGATGCTGGGATGGACCTCTATTCCATTGAAACTGTAGAGATACCTGCTGGTGGGACTAAATTAATTAAAACAGGAATTCAAATTGAATTACCAAAAGGAACGGAAGCACAAATTCGACCAAGAAGTGGACTAGCCTTAAAACATAGTATTACAGTGCTCAATAGCCCAGGAACAATCGATGAAGGCTATAGAGGGGAAATCGGTGTAATTTTAATTAATCATGGTCAAGATACGTTCTTCGTAGAAAAATCTATGCGAATTGCCCAGATGGTGATTCAATTTGTCCCTACTATTCAACTCCTGGAAGTTAATGAATTATCTCAAACGGTTCGTGGAACTTCGGGATTTGGAGCGAGTGGTACAAAATAAGATTAAGTTTTCAATAGGCGTTTGTAAGGATTGAGTTTGGTATGTACTGAACTCAATCCTTTTTATTTTTCCCTAGAATAATCTAATCAATTTATATTTAAACATAGGTTGTCACATTTGTGTAACGTAGGTTCAGTAGGATTTATATGAGGTGATAATATGGCAGAAGAGTTTGGCATTAACCGAATGGTTGCTGGAGCGGATCAATATATCAAGTATTTAATGGATATTTTTAATGATTATGGCTGTCATTGGGCATTTTATGCATTTCGTGAAGGTACGTGGGATGGTATAGATTTTGAATTAGGTAATCAACCTGTCGGGGAGGCATATTGGAATGCGAAGGCTAATAGAGAGCTACCCTATAGACAAGCAATAGAAGTAGATAATTCTATTTGGGAGGTCTTGAAAATAGATAGCAAGTAATATGGTTTGTTCGCTAAGATCAAATAAAAAGTATATGAGTAGTACAAACCATCGTTTGTACTACTTTTTCACATGACGTTCAGAGCTCTAAATCATGACATCTATTCAATCAATATATTGCTGCTGGAATTAGATAGTAAGCTGTATATCATCTAGTTCCGAAAATAGTTACGTGCTAGTAGAGTGGCAGAATGATATTCAGCAGGCAATTCATCCTCAAAAAAAATAGCCTCTACGGGACAAACTAATTCACAAGCGCCACAATCGATACAGATATCAGGGTTAATGACATATTGTGTATCTGTATTTACAATGCAATTTACGGGACAGACATCTAAACAAACGGCTGCTTTTTCATCCCTACATAATTCTGTAATTACAAAGGCCATTATAAATCCTCCCCTAATTGATGTTTTAATTCTTCAGGCGAGTGCTTCCAATACTGTTCATTAAATTCAGATAAAAATTGGAAAAGTAGTTTTTTTGATTTGGGATCGACATGACTTAGGATAAATGTCCCTTTAAGTGCTTTATCTAAATAATTTACTTGCTCTGGCAACGATTTATAGCCAAGTTTAATGCGTCGTTCTTCCTTTGCTACCCGTACTTCACTTGCAGTACATCCCGCATAATAAGGTCCATTTTCCCCGACCTGAAGAGCTACCCAAACGATCCAATAACGATTATAATCGTCACTAGCATGAGCTAAATCTGGTGAAAAACGCACTTTTTTTTCAATAATACTTCGCCCATGTAAGGCTTCTAGGTCTATAAATACGTGTTTTTTTTCACAATCTATAATAATAGGCGTTACATTATTTAAATCAAGGGTACCTACGCCGTAACCCCCATCTCCATCGGTTGAATCATTACTTAAGATGGTAAAATGTATCTTTTCTTTCATAGAAAACACCCCCACATACTTTCTACAATATTTACATGTTCCGATTTCCAAACAATTTATAGTACAAAAAATAGCACACTTATTACGATAGCTTTAAAAAAGAATCTAATTGAACGTTTTAGTAGCAATTTTAAACTATGCGTAAGGGCTGCCTAGGATTTCTCCTTATACTTTTTAGATTAAAAAGTATAACTGAACTATACAGCTTATTATCCTTTGTTGTCTTCGGACTTACGTCTGAATTGTTATGATCTGGTAAATTAACTATATACAGTTATGGATATTTCGCTTAAAAATTTTGGAATTTCACGTAATTAAGGAACTTGAAAAATAGTCTATTAAGAGGATGATTTAGGATAAATGGAGCTCAACCATTCTCCTAGTCTGTTGAAAAAGTTTACTTGACTAAGGGGAGGTAGTGCCATCCACAGACATTCTGCTGCACGACAACATTCAATTCTTCTGCCATCATTATGAAAAAACGCATCTTTCCTATATTTATTTTCATCCATCCCTTCAAAAAAACGATATATAATTTCAAGCTCACTCAATTAGCGAAACAATGATTTTAACAATTTATATTTTATTAGCATAGAATTCAGTCTGTTAATATTTTACATTTATATCGTTAGAAAAGCTATTAGCCCTACTATTATTTTAAAAAATAAATGGAATCTAAAAAAATAGAAAGTTAAAGTTTCCAGCAATAAATAACTGTTTTTTCTGCATCTTGTCTTCATTTCTCTATGAGTTTCTATTTATAGGTAATTATTTATGAAATAATTACCTATACGACCAATTTGGTATTAAAATTACCTTATTTTTAGCGTTTATTTATTGGTAATGTAGTTATATTATTGTCTTGTAAAGCAAATTTAAGATTGATTGGTATATTTCATCATGAAAATTTTTGAAGGCTGCTTTATCCATAACTATTAGTAATTATTATTTGAGAGAACGTATTATACATATTAATAAAATTTAATAGAGCGGTAATATTGTTCTCACAGAATAATATAATTTATTTGAATTCTGGAGGAATATACAAATGACGAAACATAACAAAGGTCGTAAATTTTTTGCAACTACTGCTACAGCAGCACTTGTAGCATCAGCAATCGTACCGGTAGCATCAGCTGCTGAATTTAATGATGCAGGTAGCATTTCATCATGGGCAAAAGAAGCAGTACAGTTTTTAACTGACAAAGGTTTCATCCAAGGTGACGAAAAAGGAAACTTCAACCCAGCTGGTACACTTACTCGTGCTGAAGCTGCTGAAATTTTATCAAAAGCATTAGACTTAAAAGCTACTGGAACAGAAGATTTTACAGATGTAGATGAAAATGACTGGTTCTATAATGCAGTGCTTGCCACTTCACCAGAATTATTTGATGGTATGGGTAATGGTAAATTTGAACCGAAAGCACAATTAACAAGAGAACAAGCTGCAAAAGTTATCGTACAAGGTTATCAATTAACTGGTAAAGCAGACCTTAGTCAATTCTCAGATGCTTCTAAAGCTTCTAAATGGGCTGTATCTTACTTAGAAACAGCTGTTGAAAATGGTGTAATCAATGGTAAAGGATCATTATTAGCACCACAGGATAAAATTAGCCGCGAAGAATTTGCTACTATGGTAAAGCGTACAATTGATGCAGTTCAAGAAGTAACACCAGCAGTAGAATCTGTAAAAGGGCTTAACGCAAAAGAATTTGAAGTGAAGTTCAACACAGCTGTTGATGCAAAAGATGCTGCTGTAACAGCGAAATACGCTATTGACGGGGTAGCTATTACGAACGCAAAAGTTTCTGAAGACGGAATGACTGTTATTTTAACAACTGATAAAGAAATTAAATTAACAAATGGCAAAGTAACTGTAAACCCAATCAAAACAAAAGCAGATGCAAAAGTTCTAACTGAAGAGTTTAATAAATTAATCACATTTGCTGATACAACTCCTGTTAGCGTAAATTCTGTTGAAGCAAAAGGCACAACAGCAGTAATCACTTTCGATGAGCTTGTACAAAACGAAGGAACAGTTAGCTTAAATGGTACTGAACTTGCTAAAGATCGTTATACTTTATCTGGAAAGACATTAACAATCAAAGGCTTAACTGCTGAGCAGACTTATAAAGTAGACATCGTAGGAGCAACTGACTTTGCTAATAATATTGCAAATCCGATTGCAGTGAACTTCACGGTTCTAAAAGCAGACGTTGATAATTCAAAACCAACTGTTTCAACTGCTGTGAATGGTACAGAAATTACGTTTGATTTCTCAGAAGAATTAATGAAGCAAAATCTTGATGCAGATGCGGGCGCTACTGCTGAAGAATATGCAAAAGTAACGGTTGGTTCTACGGTTTACTACTTAAAAGATGCTGATATGAAAGATGCAGAAGATAAAACTGTATTTACTATTGATGCAAAAGCTGCATTAGGTACAGCTACATTCATTAATGCAGACGTTAAAGTAGAAGGACAAAAAGATTTAGCTGGCAATGCAGGAGATGCATTTGAGTTCAAGGCTATTCTATCTAAAGATTTAACGCCTGCTACACTTGTATCTGCTTCTACTAAAATGTTAGTAGCTGATGATGTAAATGCTACTACTGATGTAGATGCGCTATACCTTACTTTTAGCGAACCAGTAAAAGTAGATGGTAAATTAACTCTTAAAACTCAAAATGGTATTGCTTACACTACTGGAAAAGAAACAGCTGTAAAAGCAGATGCTGGTTATGATGTAGATGGTAACGGTAAAATTGAGGGTGCAGAGAAAAATACGGTGAAAGTGGACATTGATTTAGATAGTAATTCAACATATACATTTGAATTATCTGCTAAAGCAGTGGCTGACTTAGCTGGCAACGTAACTGCAGATACAATTACATTCAATGTGACAACTGGAACGTATGAAGCTACACCAGAAACTACTACAGATTCATTAGTACTTGGGACAACACCAGTTGTTGTAACAGATAATAATGTATTCACTGTTGAATATGCTGCTGATGTGACTGCAACAGCAACAAATGCTTCTAACTACACACTTGGAGGAAAAGAGCTACCTGCTGGCACTCAACTTCAATTTGTGGATGGCACTAAAAAAGTACGATTCACTTTACCAGAAGGTTCTATCACGGCAAATGGTAATTATGTACTTGAAGCTAAAAATGTAGTAGATACAAAAGGTAACACTCTTAAAAATGGAAAAGCTACTACTCTAGTGGCTCTTAAAGAAAATATTGTACCTGTAGCTTCTAAAGTAACAGTAGTAGATAGCAAAACATTTACAGTTGACTTTACTGAAAGTATTGCTGATCAAGCTACACCAACAGGTTTAACAGTAAAAATTGCTGGTTCAACTGTAGAAGTGGCTAAAGCTGCTGTAGCTAATGGTAAATTAACTGTGACAACTAAAGCTGACTATGCTTTAACTGATAGCATTGTAGTTGAATTTAAAGCTACAAACCTTGTTGATGCTAATAACAACAAAGTAAAAGACGGTTCAATTTCAAAATAATTAAGCCGATCATTGAAAAAAGCTCTGTGGAACAATTTCCACAGGGCTTTTTTGTTAGTCAATATAGTTTCTACTATTATAAGAGGCAACATTTATTTATAAGGAAATTCTTTTGGAATCGGTCCGAATGCAATCCAATGATATTTAAAATATTTCCCCACCAAAAATACCACAATCCACGTAATAAATAGAGCAACAATAAAACCTCCGACACTCCAAACATGAAATAAGAGACTATTACCGCTGACAGGAATTTGGCGATAAAGGAAGAGGAAAAAAGGATGTAGTAGATAAATGCCAAATGATAATGTACCAAGATTAATAAGGGCATTTACCAAGGCTTTATTCCCTCTATTAAAAATCCAGAAAGAAAGCTGTAACAAGACGATACAGGCCGTTAAAGATTGTAGCTGAAAGACTAGTTCAAATACGATACTGTTGGCTAAATAGGTTGAAGATGAATAAACAAAGTAATATAGATAAATATTATAAATTGTAGAAAATAACCAAATAGCCCAAATGAAATAAATAGAAATCGGAAAGTTTTTTGGGGTTAGTTGGAACCACCGTTTATATTTTTCAAAATAAACCCCTAAAAATCCACCAGCCAAGAAATAAAGTATATAAGAGAATGAAATACTCCCTCTATAAGGATACTGCCAATACTCAGCATTTAATAGGATAAAAATCCATTGAAGAGCTAGTCCTGTCCAAATCAGAAGAGGGGATAGGGCAGGTTTTTTCTTTAAAATATATAAGAATAACGGGAACATTAGATAGAACTGCACCATAATAAATATATAATATAAATGAGTATATGCTTTTCCAATTAATAGTTTCTGAAGAAATTCAACACTAAAAAGGGCGTGCCATGCTAATGAAAAATCGCGCGTCACATAAAATTGCATAGCGGCAAAATAAAAGACAGAAAAAAAGAGATAGGGAATAAGTATTTGGGTCACTCTTTTTTTATAAAAACAAACAATCAGTTTTTTGGTGAAATCCTTTTGGATATAGTTGTAAAATAAAACAAACCCACTTAAAAAAATAAAAACAGGGACAGCAAATTTAGGAAAAATATTGAAGAAAACATAAATAGAGTAGAGTTTTGATTCGCTGGACAAAGCTGTAACAGGTGTACTAGTAGAATGGATAAGAAGTACAGCTAGTATAGCTAAGGCTCTAGTAATATTTAATTCATCAATATGTGCTCGTTTCATATAATCATCTCCAAAAATAGTTGATAGTTTTTGAGTTCCCTGAATGTAATGCTTATATACATTAATGGTATGTTTAGAACCATGAATTTAGACAATTTTTTATCAGAATCGTCTAGTGGTACGGTCATGGCTTACTATAATGAATTTTTATGTCAGGCGGGTGTCAAACAATAAAAAAGCTACCATGCCTGATGCATAGTAGCTTGAAGTACTGAAAAAAGTATTTTAAAAGCCTTCCTACATTCATATGTAAGAAGGCTTTCGTTCGCACTTTATATAGGAGTATCTATTTATAATTTCACAAGAAATCGACCTCTTGCTTGACCTTTCAATAAAATAGGTAAAACATTTGGAAGTTGCTGTAACGTTACCTCTTGATAAATGAAGCCTTCAAGGTTAGCTGGTTTAAAATCAGTTGCTAAACGATCCCATATGTTCAATCGTACATCCATTGGACAATAAACAGAATCAATTCCAAGTAAATTTACACCTCTTAAAATAAAGGGGAAGACGCTTGTAGGAAGGTTTGTTCCTGCTGTTAACCCACTGCTAGCAACAGCACCGCCATACTGAATTTGACTTAATAAAGAGGCAAGTGGTTCTCCTCCAACAGAATCGACAGCTGCAGCCCATTTTTGTTTGCCTAATGCTCTAATCTTCCCATCAAATACCTCTTCACGAGCTACAATTGAAGTGGCCCCCAGGTTATTCAAGTATTCATGTTCTGAATCTTTCCCTGTACTTGCTTCTACTTGATAACCTAGTGTTGAGAGAATTGAGACAGCGAAACTACCTACACCACCAGTTGCCCCCGTAACAAGGATTTTTCCATTCTCAGGACTAATGCCATTTTCCTGTAATCTTTGAATCGACAAAGCAGCCGTAAATCCTGCTGTTCCTATAATCATTGCCTCTTTGAGAGAAAGACCGCTTGGACATGGAACAATCCATTTAGAAGGGATTCGAGCGTATTCACTAAATCCTCCAAAATGAGATACGCCAATTTCATAGCTTGTTGCAATTACCTTGTCACCCTCTTGAAAGCGAGAATCTTCAGAGGATACAACAATCCCAGCTAAATCAATCCCAGGTACGAAAGGATAGGAAGTAACGATTTTACCATCCTGTATAGCTGCCAGACTGTCTTTATAATTAATGCCAGAGTAGCTTACTTTAATTAATACCTCACCATTCGGAAGATCATTTAAAGTAAGATCATTAACTTTCACTGTGAAATTTTCATCTTGATTGACTACCAACGCTTTAAAGTTTTCTAATGTCATCGTAAACATCCTCCTACAATCTAATTCCATTAAACAGTATCAAAATTATTCTGACCGGTCAACATAAAATTGGAAAATGCACTCTGTTCATGTATAATGACTTGTATCAAGTCATTGGAGGCTTCTATGAAAAAGAAAGAGGAAGAACGAAAAAAACAGATAATGAAAGCAGCCTTTGATGCTGTTTCAAAATTAGGCTACGATAATGTCACATTACAAGATATAGCCAATCATGCAAATGTTTCGAAAGGGGTAGTCCACTATTACTTTACGAGCAAGCAAAACATATTATTAGAATTACTGGAATCCACAACAAACAAAATCTATAGTTTTGAAATAAAAGAAATCGCCAAATACGAGACAGCAATTGAAAAACTTCACGCCTATTTAAATGCTGTTTTTGTATCCCCTCAAGATAATAAAAAATTTTACAGAGTGTATTTAGATTTTTTAGCCCAAGCGAATGGAAATGAAGCGTATAAGAAAATAAACTTAAAATTTTATGAGAATTGCTGGGGAATCGGACAAGAAATTATTAAGTTGGGACAACATGAGGGTGTGTTTTGTCAGGATATGGATTCCCTCGCAAGTGCAAAAATGATGAGGGCGATGATTGATGGTTCTTTGATACAATGGTTAACCGATGATTTAAAAGAACAACATCAATATTATAAAGAAACATGTTTGAATAGTATTTTAAAATTATTAAAAACGTAGAAATTTTAAAGATTTACAGCTATGATGTAAGGCTTCAGACTGTAGACAAACTCAATGAAATAAAGTAAAGCCGTTGATTTCCACTACGGGCGGACGCTTTCCGCGGGCGGGGTCGAGCTGCTTCCCTCGCTTCACTCAGTCCAGGATCTCGACTTTCCCGCTTTTCCCGCTGGAGTCACCGCCCTTCGTTCCGATCAACTTCTACATAAAGTACCCCATCTACATAGGTAAATTTTTGGGGTGATAATACATCGAAACCTTTGAATGGTGCTAAGTGTTAAGCCTTTCCCAATGTACGGAAAGTAAGAATCACAAAAAACTCATTCAACGCCATATTGGGGAATTGTATGTGGAGGAAGCTGAACATTTACGCCATTCCTATGACATCAAACAAATTTATGCAAGCGTAAAGAAACGATTGAGCATGTCTTTGCCGATGCAAAGGAAAATCATGGTATGCGATGGACAACCTAGTGGTCTGAAAAAATTGTCCATGCAGGCCTATACTTACTCTCTTGCTACCAAAAAACTAGCCGTGGCAGGCGGCTTAAAAGAGTTCTTATACTTGAAGAGTCTGTTTTATTGGATATCAAATTATCATTTTTAAACATAATGAAAGAGAAAAAATGACAAAAGGAATCGAGTGTGAACTTCTCAATTCCTTTTGTCGACAGACTGAAGCCTTACAGCTATGATGTAAGGCTTTTTTTCTGTCCAAAAATGAAAAGGTAAATCTACTTAATAGAATTTTTAGTAGTAAAAAATGGTCCTGATATAACCAAATAAGGATACATTTTTAATATTATACCTTTAAATTGTATTAAAATCTTAAATTACCATTTAAATTTTCGGAAAAAACGATAAAAAAAGAATAGTTTTACTGTTTCAATATTGAAATTTCTGACAATAAAAGATGTAAAATTGTAAAATACTGTTTTTGTATGCATTGGTTTGCTGTTTATGCAGTCATTTATGCATGATAAAATCTATGTTTTCAATAATCCAAACTGTATAAAAATTAAAAATAATGTCGAGTTGAGTCAATTTTTCATTTTCTTTATACTGTGAAAGTAATTATTGGAGAGGAGAAATTATTATGCGCAAAGAAGTTACGATTATTGGGGTGCCAATGGATTTGGGTCAAACAAGAAGAGGAGTTGATATGGGGCCAAGTGCCATACGATATGCTGGGCTAACAGATCGACTTGAGGGTCTTGGATATTCCATTCAAGACGAAGGGGATTTGACTATCGAACTTGTTAATAAAGAAGTAGAAATAGAAGCAACAACTAACTTAAAAAATTTAAAAACGGTAGCAGATGCTAATGACAAGCTTGGTCAAAAAGTAGATCAAGTTATTTCCTCAAAACGCTTTCCTTTAGTTCTAGGAGGAGATCATAGTATTGCCATTGGTACATTAGCAGGTGTTTCCAAACATTATGAGAATCTAGGTGTTATTTGGTACGATGCCCATGGTGATTTAAATACTGGTGAAACTTCACCTTCAGGTAATATTCATGGAATGTCTTTGGCAGTAAGCTTAGGACTTGGTCATCCGGCACTTACAAATATTGGTGGTTATGCGCCAAAAGTTAAGCCTGAAAATGTTGTTATTATTGGGGCACGTGATTTAGATCCGGGTGAGAAGCAACTAATTAAGGAAATTGGTATAAAGGTCTATACGATGCATGAAATCGATCGTTTAGGCATGACGACCGTAATGGCTGAAACGATTGAATATTTAAAGGAGCGCACTGATGGTGTCCATTTATCGTTAGATTTAGATGGCCTTGATCCTAATGATGCTCCGGGTGTAGGAACGCCAGTGGCAGGTGGTATTAGCTACCGTGAAAGTCATCTAGCTATGGAAATGCTATCAGAATCAAATATTATTACTTCTGCAGAGTTTGTAGAGACAAACCCGGTATTAGATAAATATAATAAAACAGCTATCGCTGCCGTAGCTTTAATCAGCTCACTCTTTGGCGATACATTACTTTAAGCAAACGATAGGGAAGTTGCAAGAGCGATAAGGAAGAACTTTTTAATAAAATTAGGTCGCCACAACCGAACATTAGAAAATTGCTCTCCCTAATGGTAGTTTACAATAGAACGAATTAATGCTCTAGACTAAACGGGAACTTTTATTTGTCAGAAAATTGACTGTTCACAAAATAGATTAAATTTTAAAAATCAAATCTATTGATATTTCTAATAGTTATCTTTTTGCACCTACAAAAGTAAGTGCTTACAAGATAGTAGCATAAGGGGTTTTTTTATGGCATCAGAACAATATGAATTAAAAAGAAGTATGAAAGCTAGACACTTGTTTATGATCTCACTTGGAGGCTGTATAGGAACAGGGTTTTTCCTTGGATCAGGCTTTACCATTAATCAAGCCGGCCCAACAGGTGCTATTCTTTCGTATTTAGTAGGCGGGTTAGTGATGTATCTAACGATGCTTTGTTTAGGTGAATTATCAGTAGCTATGCCAGTATCTGGTTCATTTCAAACATACACGACGAAATTTATTGGTCCTGCTACAGGCTTTGCTGTTGGCTGGCTTTATTGGCTGGGGTGGGCGGTAACGGTTGCCCTTGAATTTTTAGGGGCTGGACAACTTATGCAAAGATGGTTTCCTGAATCACCCGTATGGATGTGGTGTTTAATTTTCGGGGCCTTGCTCTTTTTATTAAATGGTTTATCAGCAAAGGCATTTGGTGAAGCAGAGTTTGTTTTTTCTAGCATTAAAATTTTAGCTATCATTATGTTCCTAGGAGTTGGGGGAGCAGCGATGTTTGGCTTGATCGATATGAAGGATGGAACGAATGCCCCATTCCTTACTCATTTTTATGAGGGTGGACTATTTCCAAATGGTGTAACAGCATTGCTTATAACGATGATCACTGTGAATTTTTCATTCCAAGGGACAGAGTTAATTGGTATTGCTGCAGGTGAAAGTGAAAATCCAGAAAAAACGATTCCTAAATCTATTAAACAAACCGTATGGCGTACGCTTTTCTTCTTTGTTCTATCCGTTGTTGTGCTTGCAGGTATGATTCCTATGGATAAAGCTGGAGTTGTTGAAAGCCCATTTGTAGTTGTATTGGATAGTATAGGTATACCTTATGCGGCTGACATCATGAACTTCGTTATTTTAACAGCGTTATTATCGGTTGCTAACTCGGGTCTATATGCAGCAACGCGTATGTTATTCTCTCTTTCCGTTGAAAAAATGGCTAGCCCAGCTTTAGGGAAGGTGAATAAGAGAGGGATTCCTATGAACGCATTATTAATAACACTTGCTGTAGCTGGATTATCACTTCTGTCTAGTGTTTTCGCTGCAAAAACTGTTTTTGTTTGGCTTTTATCGCTTGCAGGTTTAGGCGCTCAAATAGGCTGGATTGCCATTACAGCATCACAAATCGCTTTTAGACGTTCCTATGTACGACAAGGTGGAAAAGTGGAGGATTTAAAATTCAAAGCTCCACTTTATCCCATTATTCCAATTATCGGTTTAGTCGCAAACTGTATTGTTATGGCAAGCTTGGCATTTGATCCATCGCAACGATTAGCACTTTATTGTGGTGGAGCATTCTTTATCGGCTGTTACGTCGTTTATTACGTAAAAGTGAAGAAGACTAAGGTGATGAAAATAAGCCAACAAGAAGTACAGTTAAAATTAGATCAAAAAATGTATCTTTAACTATGGGAGTAGCTGCTAAGACGGCTACTCTTTTCTATTTTCCCTTCTAAATTCCACAAATTTAGAAAATGAAGGACGTATTTCATAAAAAATTGTTCCTATAAAAAGCGGGGAAAATTTATTGATTATCGATAAAAAAATATTGAAATAAGATAATTAATCGTATATTCTTCATACAAGAAGAATTTAGTTTTGCAAGCTAAGTTCCTCAAACTTTGTATCATTACTGAGGTGGATGAATGATGAAGAATTTTTTGAAAGACTTAGGGTACTTTACGTACCATCAATCATTATCTTGTATTTTTCCTGTAGTTATATTTATGACTCTCGCGCTCTCAAAAGTAATTCATATACCAGGCGTTGCAAGATACGATTTCATTTTAATAATCTGTCTAGTGACACAATACTTGATGTATAAATTTGGTCTAGAATCGAAAGATGAAATAAAAGTAATCTGTCTGTTTCATATTATTGGGCTTGTTCTTGAACTTTATAAAGTGAATGTTAATTCTTGGTCTTATCCAGAAGAGGCTTGGTCAAAAATTGGAGGTGTGCCATTATATAGTGGCTTTATGTATGCGAGTGTAGCCAGTTATATTTGCCAAGCGTGGCGCAGGTTTGATTTAAAGATTGTCAATTGGCCAAAAAGTTATATAGCTATTCCACTGGGGGCCATGATTTACTTGAATTTTTTCACACATCATTTTATGTATGATTTGAGATGGCTGTTAATGGCTTTACTTTTCATAGTGTTTTACCGTACTGTTGTCAAATTTACTGTACGGGATAACATCTATCAAATGCCAATTGTCGTGTCATTCTTTTTAATTGGATTTTTCATTTGGATTGCGGAAAATATTGCTACATTTTTTGGTGCATGGTCATACCCCAATCAAGAGGTAGCTTGGACGATCGTTCATTTTGGGAAGATTAGTTCTTGGTTTTTACTAGTCGTTATTAGCATTATGATAGTGGCACAGCTCAAATTATTTTATCGAGATTCGGAAGAGTAAAAGAGAAAAATAAAATCTTCCCTAATTCGATAGTTTGAAGTTGTACCCACCGGTTTTCATCAAACTGTGCCTTTTTTACGTGTCCTTCCTGCTGTAGACTCCTCTGTAGAAGAGAATTGGGGGTTGAAAAATGGAAACGGACATTCGAATGCATCTAAAAGTATGTACAGATGACAGCCATATCAAGCAATTTTTAGAAGACGCACAAACTGCTTTTCTTGGATTAGTGGATGAACATATGCCTTATGTTATTCCATTAAATTATGTCTTTAAAGATGGATATTTTTATTTTCATGGAGCGAATGAGGGGAGAAAAATAAATATTATCGAGAACAATCCAAATGCATGCATTACTGTATGCGAATCGTTTGGAACAATGGTAGATCCCATTCCTGCTGAAACGGATACGGCATATATGAGTGTTGTGGCGAATGGTCAAATAGAAATAGTAACAGATTTGAATGAATCAACGGCTGCCATGCAGGCAATGCTTGATAAATATGTACCGAGCTATTACCTTACTCATTTATCGAAAACACATATCGAAAAGTATCAGTCTTCTTTAGGGAGTAAAACATTGGTACTGAAGGTGAAACCTATTGCCATAACAGCCAAAGAAAATAAATTAAATGAACAAATGAAATTTTATCCAGGGAGAATAGTAACGCAAGATATGTCTCGAAAAACTTCTTCTACTGCCATCGATTCATCCAATTAATACACTTAAAAGATGAAATTGAAGCGAAGCGAGGGGAGCCGCTCCTTCCCGTGGAAATGAACGACTTTACTTATTTCGATATACAAAAAGATTTGGAAATATGTTATTTCCGAATCTTTTTTATTTGGTTTTCAAAATAAACTATTCTTATTTATAGATATAGCTATAAGTAAATGCTATAATGCCTGTGAAAAATCATGGGAAATAAGAGGATAGAAAGAGGGGCTATTCGTTTGAACATTTTAGTAGTCGACGATGAAAAAGAAATTGCAGATTTAATTGAGCTTTATTTAAAAAATGAAAATTATAATGTATTTAAATATTATTCAGCTCAAGAGGCATTAGCTTGTATTGAGCGTGAAGGTTTAGATTTAGCTATTTTAGATATTATGATGCCAGAGATTGATGGCTTTACCATTTTGCAAAAAATACGTGAAACCTATAATTTCCCTGTGATTATGCTAACGGCGAAGGAAGAAGAAATTGATAAAATAAATGGCTTTTCTTTAGGAGCAGATGATTATATTACGAAGCCTTTTCGACCATTAGAGCTGGTCGCTCGCGTTAAAGCACAGTTGCGAAGATTTACGTTATACAATCAAAGTTCCAAGCCACATGAGGATACAATTGATTTTGCAGGTTTAATGATTAACAAAAATACAAGACAAGTCTTGTTAAATGAAAGACAATTATCCCTTACACCTACAGAGTTTTCTATATTGTGGTATTTAAGCTCGAATAGAGGGAAGGTTATTAGCTCAGAAGAGTTATTTCAGGAAATTTGGGGAGAGAAGTATTTCAATAGTAATAATACGGTTATGGTTCATATACGGCATTTGCGCGAGAAAATGAGAGATTCTGTAGAGAACCCAAAATTTATTAAAACGGTTTGGGGAGTGGGGTATACCATTGAAAAATGAGTTTGGAAGACTGAAGAGGAAAATGATTTTACAAATTATCTTTATTCTTGTCGTGGCCATTTTATTTGGTCTTATTATCAACTTCGCCCTCATCGATGGTGTTTTGCAAGCGCCTTTTGCTAATGCTTTTATGTCCTTCTGTGAAAATGTTTTACAATTAGATTATTATGCAGCCCGACAAGCTTATTTTGTATTATTCCAACAAAATAAACCCCTTTGGCTAACGATTGGATTCATTTTATTACTTCTAGTTATTTTTTATATGGCCCTATCTCGTTTTACTCGCTATTTTCATCAAATTAGTTCTAGTATTTCCATGCTTTCTGACGAGTCAGAACAGGAGATCCGTCTTCCCGCAGAGCTAGATTTTTTAGAGAAAAAATTAAATGATGTAAAAAATAAATTAGAAAAACGAGCGAGGGATGCGCAAGAGGCGGAGCAACGGAAGAATGACCTCGTTGTTTATTTAGCACACGATATTAAAACTCCTTTGACTTCGATGATTGGCTACTTAAGCCTTTTAGACGAGGCTAAGGACATGCCTATAGAGCAAAAAGAAAAATATGTAACGATTACGCTCGAAAAATCTTATCGGCTTGAGCATTTAATTAACGAGTTTTTTGAAATCACTCGATTTAATTTACAATCCATTATTTTAGAGAAAGAATCAATACCTTTAAACTATATGTTGATGCAAGTCGCCGATGAATTTTATCCATTGTTAGCACCTAGAGGCCAAAAGGCAATCGTCCATATAGATGGAGAGATTACGATATATGCAGATGGAAATAAATTAGCAAGAGTATTTAATAATATTTTAAAAAATGCAATGGCCTATAGTGATCCAAACAGTACAATTGAAATTAGTGCTAAAAACGAAGATAACGAGACATTTATTTCGTTTTCGAATACAGGAAAGACGATTCCTCCAGAAAAATTAAAGATGATATTTGAAAAGTTTTATCGTTTAGATAATGCAAGATCCACACAAACTGGTGGTGCGGGACTAGGATTAGCTATTTCAAATGAAATTGTACAAGCCCATGGAGGAACCATTACAGCTACTTCAAGTAACGAAAAAACTATATTTACTGTCATGCTTCCGAGTAATTCTTAAGAAACCTTAAGAATTCACTAATAGTTAATTAAAATAAAGCTCCTCTTTTTATGTTTGAATAAAGACATAATGAGAAGGAGTTGTTTTTATATGTTCAAGAGAAAAGGAATTTTTACTATACTATTCATGTTCGTCATGCTGTTTGTTTATTTTATATGGGCTAAAGAAACACCTGTAAGCTTACAAGTCAACACACAATCATTCGACACGCCAACAAAGAGCGGCGATATGATGAATGTTAATTTATATAGCTCAAATGCTATTTTAGTGAATTTGGATGACAATAAAGTTTTGATAGATAAAAATAGCGAGGAAGTTATTTACCCTGCGTCATTAACAAAAATGATGACGGTTTTAGTTGCTATCGAGCAGATTCCTAATTTACAGGAAGAAATTGTTTTAGGGAACAATATATTTAATAATTTATACGAAGCGAATGCATCACTTGCTGGTTTTCTCCCAAATGAAAAGCTAACGCTAGAGGATTTATTATATGGTTCTATGCTGCCATCAGGGGCAGAGGCTTCCATCGGTTTAGCTGAATATATTGCTGGTTCGGAAAGAAAATTTGTAAATCTAATGAATGAAAAGGCCCAACAGTTAGGCATGAAAAATACTCATTTTATGAATACTACTGGATTGCATCATTCAGATCATTATACGACTGTTAAAGATATGTCTTTACTGTTGCAATATGCATTAACAAATGATGAGTTTCGTCAAGTTTATACAGCCGAAAGATATTCTATCAAACCTACAAATCGTCATCCAGAGGGGATAACTTTTACAAATAAAATGTTTCAAAATATGACAACAAGAGCATTACCAGGCGGAGAAATTTTAGGTGGAAAAACAGGTTATACTGACGACGCGGGTTTATGCTTAGCAAGTTTAGCTACAATAAATGGACAAGAATACATCCTAGTAACAGTGGGAGCGGAAGGAAATTCCCGAACAGAACAATATAATATAACAGATGCATTTTCCGTGTATAGTCAATTATAAATTAGTGTAGAAGATTAACCTTTAGAGAATCGTCATAAATCAACCAATGCTGAATTAATAGAAAATTACTAATTGTTTTATTTTCATCCTTCAAAAAATGCTTTATAGTAAATGTATTCAAACATGTTTGCTACTAAGGAGGATACAATGGGGAGATTAGTGCATTTTGAAATTCATGTAAGTGACATGGAGAGAGCAAAGAATTTCTATGGGAACGTTTTTGGTTGGTCATTTCAAGATTGGAGTGACTACGCAGGGATGCCCTATTTTGGGGCAGTAACAGGTGGTGAGGATGAGCATGGCATTGATGGCGCTTTAATGCAACGTCAAGGTCCTCCTCCGGAGCCAAACCAAGCTATGAATGGATTCGCCTGTACGATGGGTGTAGAAAGTTATGATGTAACAGAAGCAAGTATTCTTGAAAATGGTGGTCAAGTAGCCATGCCCAAGTATGCATTACCCGGTATGGCATGGCAGGGATACTATATGGATACGGAAGGGAATGTATTTGGTATTCATCAGCCAGATAAAAATGCAAAATAAGCAAACTGATGTAGCATTTGCCTAGTAAGTAGGGAAAAGTGCTTGAAGGGTCATAAAAACTCAGAGCAAACCGACTTCATCAAAACTAACCCCCTATGCAAACAACTAGTAAGACTTATGTTCTTTTACGGACATAGGTCTTTTTTTAATTGGTGGTAACGCATCGTCAGAAGGGATGAAAGTGGTTAAATTTTCAAATTAATAATGTTTTATTTTGGTAAATTTGGTATCTTTAATAAAGGAGTTTGAATTGCTACATAGTGATCAAGGAGTAAATGGAATGAAAAGAAGAAAACGAATGTTATTATCAGTGGCATCCCTCTTGTTATTAAGTTCTTGTAATAGTGAGATGAAGGAGGTCACGAAGGATGAGAAAAAGTATATATCGTCTATTCAAAAAAAGGAAACGTATGAAATTCAACAACCTGCTAAATTTAATATTGCTAGAGGCTCCATTATTAAGAATATGAATAATGCATTAAATATGAATGAAATAGAAAGAGGTTTAATGGAATTATCAGTCAATCATTTTTCCACAGAGAAGTTCTATATGCAGGAAGGTCAATATTTAAGTGGTAAAACAATTAGCCAATGGCTAAGTAGAAAAACCAATGAAGATGTGGGTTTAAACCCCGCTATCGAACATCAAACCGATAATGTATTAGAGGATGAAAAGAGGTATCCCTTAATCCTTTCTCATGTATTGGAACAAGATTTTATTAATAAAGAAACTAATAAAATAGAGGGAATGTCAATCGCCATATCGTTAAATGAATATTATGATATACGAGTAACTGATGATGAAGGTTTAATTTACACTGGGCAAGTGAAGGTAGACCAAAATAATGATGAAATTAATGATGTCAAAATCTTTGGTAAAAAAGTAGCTGAAAAGATAGTTAAAGATATTAGGGGAAATGTAAAAATACCGAATGTTCCTATTTACCTTACGTTATTTCAGGAATCGAATATAAATGATATTATTCCAGGGGTATTTTTAGCAGAAACGTTTATTCCTCATGGGGAAGCTACCATTACAAAATGGGCTGAAATAGATAAGAAATTTTATATATTCCCTTCGGAAGCGTTATATACTTTAGACCAGAATATGTATACAAAACTATTGCTTTTCAAAGAGGATATTCAGAAAGGATTTAAACATTTAAACCTAAAAATATTTGGCAAGCTACAATATGAAAAAGGCAAATTAACAGATATTCAAATAGAGGTGAACGCTCCACTTATAAATGAACCAGAGCTGATTGGTCTATTACAGCTCATAAGTACCAATTTAAATAGGATATTAATCGATTATATTCCCATTACAGTTCGGATCATTGATCAGCAACAAGATGTAGGAATTGTCCTTTGGGACTCTCTTGAAAAACAAATTTTTGCAAAGCCTATTTAACTTCTCGACATCGTAAATGTTTATTTTAGGCTAGCTGTTAATAAAGAGGTCAAACTTTTCATGGATGATAATACCTATATTATCCTTTATAGTAAGTGTTTAAAAGTACAGGTGCCCATATAACTGAGGCACCTCTTTTTTTATGGCAAATGGCATTGCAATCTTTAAAATGAATGGGTATGATGAAAATGATAATCATTTTCATTTAAAAGGAGTGAAGTATCCATGAAAAGACATCTCATTATTGGTATGCATCTAGCTGTGCATGACAAGGATGGTGAGAAAGGTGCATTGATTGATGAGCATATTGCATTTGCGAAGCGTGCGGAGGCGGCCAAATTAGATTTTTTATTTAAGGCAGATTATTTAATGGCTCATCCAGAATTAATGGCTAAAACAAAAGGTACAGTTGGGTTAGACCCTAGCTTTTTATTGGCAACAGTGGCCAGAGAAACGAAGCAAATAGGATTAGTAACGACCATTTCTACATCCTTTACACCACCCTATTTGATTGCCCGTCAATTACAATCCTTGAATTGGATTAGTGGTGGGCGTGTAGGGTGGAATATTGTGACTTCCATTGATGGTGCCTATAATTTTAGTAACGAGCCTATGCCTTCCTCAGAGGAGCGCTATGCTAAAGCGGCTGAATGTACTAAGATTGTGAAGCAGCTATGGCATAGTCATCCATATGAAATGTTAGAAACAGATGGTGATATAGAGAAAATAAAAGAACTTATGAAGCCTATCAATCATGAGGGAGAGTTTTTCCATATAAAGGGGCCGTTAAATATACCGATGCATCCGGCAGGAGAAATTCCCTTATTTCAAGCAGGAGCATCAGACGTAGGGCGACAATTTGCAGCAGCCGTATCGAATGCCATTTTTGCGGCGACACCAGCTATGGAGGTTGGTATTGAAATGCGCAATGATTTACGGAAACGTGCTGTTAACGTGGGACGTACAGCAGATGATATACGGTTATTACCAGGACTCTATTTCTTTATTGGAGATACATATGAAGAAGCATTAGACATGTACCATCAAGCACACGCACATTTAACCCTGGAGCGTCGTTACAATGCTTTAGAGTCAGTCATTGGTTTGAATGTTCGGCATATGGCACTTCATGATCCTGTAACAGTGGATATGTTACCACCTGAGAATCAGAAAGTACGCAGTCGAACACATGCTAAACTTGTTCGTCGTTACATCATGGAAAATGAACCATCTGTTGAGGGATTGCTTGCTCGTCCAGAAGTAATTGGATCTGCACATCTTGTAGCAATCGGCACATCACATGATATTGTCGATCAAATCGTTACTTTTTATCAGAAGGGGGCATTGGATGGCTTTATTGCTGTTCCAGGTGGTCCTGCGAAATCTTTGGATTTATTCTTTAGCGATGTTATCCCTATGTTAGTAGAGCGTGGGTTATTCCGAGCTGAATATGAAGGTAGTACATTAAGTTCCCATTTAGGCTTAAACGTGCAATTATCTAATAAATAAACGAAAAAGGGCAAACAAATCGTTTTGCCCTTTTCGCTAGAAGCTCATCCGAATATTAATAGGATAAAGATAGGGTGATTCGGGTTGTTCAATTGCTACCCAATTATCAATATGGATGACAGGTAAGCTTGCCCCCTCATAAGTTGTTTGACCAATTGTGCCGACTACTTCGAGCCATGTATCTTCTGAGAGCGTAGGTGCCTCAGAGAATTCTGTTAGAAAGCCTACGATATTGCTTAGGGGTGATACCCGTAAATTTCTTAAAAACTTTAATAAAATAGCTTTGGTCTGTGAAATTAAGTAAAGAGCCAATATCTAAAATTGGATAGTTTGTAAATGTTAAAAGCTTTTTCGCCTCATCGATTCTTTGTTGCTGAATATATTCAGTAAAGGAAATCCCAACTTCCTTTTTAAATAAAGAAGAAAGATAATTAGGGCTTAAATGGCAAATAGCTGAAAGCTGATCGAGAGTTATATCCCCATATAATTGATTTTCAATAAAATGGACACAAGTAGTAATGGGTGCTGAAAATTTCCTTGTACTAGCTTGTGCCACTCGGCTAGTATAGTCGTAAATAGCTTCCTCCATTAACGAAAGAATGTCGATTAAATTATTTTGATCCTCTAGTTTTTGAATATAAAAATCACTTAATGTAAAGGCTGTTTCTTCGTTTAACCCACCTTCAATCGCTGCACGACAAATTAGGGCAATCCCAGTAATCATCAAATATTGTACACTTTTTAAATTATTGCGTTTTGAAAGTACTCCTAGTTCCGCTTGTTCAACAATGGAATAATTCAAGACTTCTGTTAATTTCTCCATACGCCCATTTTTCACATTGTCTAACAATATTTTTTCGTAGTAAAGATTTGTATGAACGATATCATTTCTTCTGGCATACGAAAGCTCAAGCGCTGTATGTCCCTCATGACGAATGAGGGGCTTTAGCTCTTGATTATAATGAATAACCGCTGTTTTATTTAATTTTCGCTGATAGATGGAATAATAAACAAATAAACTAATAGCTAAGTATTCCTGATAATGAAGAGTAGGAATAGGCTCATGCTCATAATCAGTGATTTCCTCCATTTGTGGTGAAAGAGAGGGTCCGACAATTAAGGCTCCCAAATATTGTTCGTTTATCGTGAGGTTGATAAAGAAAAAATTAACATTAGCGATCGTGAAAAAAATCGGGTAGTCGGTTGAAGACGTATGGTAAGGATATGTTTTCAATTGTTCCTTTATAGAACAATAGGATGAATGATTGAGACATTCCGCTGATGCATATTCAAAAATTATTTCTCCCGATGCATGAATATAAGAAACAGGAAGATGATGTATTTCATAAATTAATTGACTTATGTATTGAAGGTCGATAGTGGATATTTTCACGTTCTACACACCTCAGTCCTTAATGGTGCTATCAAAATGAAAGCAGTTTCAATTTTTATGAATAGACAATGGGAAAGTACTATTTTGTGTAAAATAATACAATAAAAAAGGGGAAAGTAGCAATAAAATAGACCATGTATTCAACATACTAGGGAGGAATGGAAGATGGAACTTTTAAATAAAATTGCAGTTGTAACAGGTGCAGGGAGCGGTATTGGAAGAGCAAGCAGTTTAAAGCTTGCTAGCAACGGTGCAAAAGTCGTGATTGTTGATTTCAACAAGGAAACGGGAGAAGAGACATTAAACTTGATGAAAGAGCAAGGCGGAGAAGGAATCTTCGTTCAGGCCGATGTTTCGAACAGTGAAGATGTAGAGAAATATGTGAATGCTGCTGTTGAAACATATGGTCGTATTGATGTGTTTTTCAATAATGCAGGCGTGATTCAGAAAATCTCCCCATTAACAGAGATTACTGATCATGAATATGATCGTATTATGGCAATCAACGTAAAAGGTGTTTTTCTTGGCTTAAAACATGTGATTAAAGTTATGGAAGGACAAGGTAGCGGCTCGATTATAAATACGGCTTCAACAGCGGGCGTTCGTAGCGAGCATAGTATGGCCATTTATTCTGCAAGTAAGCATGCGGTTGTAGGTTTAACGAAATCTGCTTCATTAGAATATGTGAAAAAAGGTATTCGTATCAATGCGATTTGTCCTGGCGGAGTAGAAACAGCGTTAACAAACAGTGTCACTGCTATGTTTGAAACAGGTGGCTATATTCCAGAGGAAATTCCAAATATGAGAATGGGACGCTACGCTAAACCAGAAGAGTTAGCAGAAATGGTTGTTTTCCTAGCTTCAGACAAAGCAAGCTATATGACAGGCTCTATCGTAGTGGTTGATGGCGGCTTAACATTGTAAAATGAAGAAATCCAGTGCACGACTAGCCACTGGATTTTTTCATGTTTGATTGGGGCTATAAAGTGAATTTTTTTAGCTCATTCATTAATGTATCCGTCATTTTTTGAAGATCGACGATTTTTGTATTTATTTTCTGGAAGGATACTAGTTGTTCCTGCGTGGATGCTGAAATTTCCTCTGTACCCGCCGCCGTTTCTTCTGTAATCGCAGAGATATTTTCAATCGTCCCATTCACTTGCTGGCTCATTTCATTTGTTTGCATCATTTCCTTAGTAAGATGCTGTAAATCTTGATGGATATCGGTGATATGATTAGTAATGGCTGCAAATGAATGTTCCGTTTCTAGCATTGATTGTGCTTGCTCATTTGAAAGCTCATGCCCTCTTTCAGCCGTAACTAGAATGTGGTCGATACCATCTTTAATATGAGTCACCATCGAAGAAATTAAATTTGTGGCATTTTCAGTTTCCGAAGAAAGCTTTTTAACCTCATCGGCTACAACGGCAAATCCTTTTCCTGCTTCGCCAGCACGGGCTGCTTCAATAGCCGCATTTAAAGCTAATAAATTTGTTTGACTGGCAATGGTATGAACAGCATTAGCTGCTCCTTCAATTTCCGTTGTAAATTGTGAAAATTGAGTAACTGCATTCTTTATTGCTAGTGAAGCGCCTTGAATATCTTTTGCAATGGTAGATTGTTTTTCCAATGTATATTGCCCATTTTGAACGGCATCCAATGCCTGTTTACCATGTATAGCTGATTGCTCCGTTGTGTGAGCAACGGATTTAAATTGATCCGACATATTATTCATGAGCATCGCGACCGATTGTATATCTTCTGACATCGTGTAACTACCCTTTGCTAATTCGTCAGTAGATACGGCTACTTGATTGCTACCTTCGTTAATATTTTGCATATGGCTTGTTACATCCTGTGTAAATAAACTAACATCCTTGCCTATTTGATTAATGGACAACACAGTGCTCCTTAAATTCGTCATCATTTGTGAAAAACTTT
The DNA here is from genome assembly GCF_057773605.1 of Lysinibacillus sp. F12. NCBI lineage: Bacteria > Bacillati > Bacillota > Bacilli > Caryophanales > Bacillaceae > Lysinibacillus > Lysinibacillus sp. F12. Next base: position 674,914 of record NZ_JBYMLP010000001.1, on the reverse strand, counting down.
CCGTCAATCGATCAATCTCATAACGGCTATTTGATTGATAGGAAAGGGTGGAGGTATCTATTGTAAGGTCCCCAGTAGCTGCGCTCTGTGCACATTCTACAATTTGGTTGATAGGTTTGGTAATTCTTTTAGCAGCTATATAGGAATAAATAATCGTTGCTAAGATTAATAGGATACTGCCTATGATAGCTGTTGTAATAATAAAACCAATTTTTTGCTTTGTTACTTGTATCATCTCTTGATACCATTCATTTGTTTCTTTTTTTAACAAATACATATCATTTAAAATGCCTTTAATTCGAAGAGATTGCTTTTTTATTTCTGAACGATTGTCATCTTGGAAACCCGATTTTGTAGCTTTTTCAAGCTCTGCAAATTTATTCGATATTTTATTGATTAATTTTTGATGTTCAGGAATTTTTGTCAGAGATGCTAATGCATCTAAATTGACTTTTGTTTCTTGTAATATAGCAAGCGCTTCGTTTTTATTGGCCTCACTATCTAAATAGGTGTAGTTGTTTAATGATTGGCTAGCAACTACGAAGCTTTGTTCAAGCTCTTTCACTGAGAGTAATAGTGCGGTATCGTCTTGTGCTGTTGTTTGAATGGAAAATGTTTGAACAATAATAAAACCAATCATCCCCATTGCCAGCAAGATGGGGATCAACGTGTTCATAAATAATTTCTTTCGTAGTGTCACTGGCTATCCCTCTTTTCTGCAGAAACTTTTATCGAGCCTGCAACAATCGCTTCACGGGCTTTTTCAATAGCGACTTGTTGCTCAGACGTTAATGTAATCACACGGATATCAGCTAGTCCAACACCTTGCTCGGCTAGCCCTAGAGCCAAGGATTTTTCAGTTAATTTACCTTCGTCCACCAATGTTTTTGCGAGTTGAAAAACAGCATGGTCAACATTCTTTAACATAGAAGTGACGACTGTTTTTTCAGCAATATAAAATTGATCGATATCAACCCCAGCTGCATAAATTCCCATCTCTTCAGCTTTTTTAATCGCCCCAAAGCCTGTAAAACCAGCAGCGTGGTAAATAAAATCAACTTGATGTTGAATATATTTATCAGCGATTGCCGCACCAGCCTGTGTATCATCAAAGGTTCCTGCATAGTCACTCATAATTTCAATATTTGGGTTTACATAGTGAGCTCCTTCTATAAAACCATTTTCAAAGTGATGGATAACAGGAGCATCTGTCCCACCAATAAAGCCGATTTTTCCTGTTTTGCTTGTCATAGCAGCCACCATACCAACTAAGAAGCTTCCTTCCTGCTCCTTAAAGGTAATAGAAATAATGTTGTTCACATCTGACTGTCCATCAATCAATACAAACTGTTGCTCCGGGAATTGCTTCGCAGTCTTTTCTAGTGCCTCTTGTACAGAGAAACCGAGACCAATGATAATATCATATTTTTCTTCTACAAGCTCCTGTAGTTTTTCCTCATAATTTCCATCTGGTGCCTCTTTATAATCAAATAAAATACCAAGCTCATCCCGCGCCTTTTCAAGTCCTTTAAAAGCAGAATCGTTGAATGATTCATCTCCAAGTCCAGCATCCGATAGTAAAACGCCTATCTTATAGTCTTCCTTTGATGTTTCTGTCTGAGCCGATGAACAACCTGCTATTAATAGAGCAATCAAAAGACAAGCCACCATTAATTTCTTCAAAATGTGTACTACCTCCTGTTGTTTCCTAGTTATAAAGTATATATCGGCAAAAATTTAATATTTTTAGTCTGATGTCAGACGACGAATAAAATAAATTTCTGTAGAATCTATAAGAATATATATCCAAATCTATATACATAATAAGTTAATAATCTAAAGCTTGATGACTAATCAAGTAATAAATTTATTAAAGTTTCCCACTTTCCCACGTATGTACAATAACAAAAAAGCCCAACGCAATTTGCGTAGGGCTTTTATCTAAATTTTAAACAGCTCCAAATAATTTTAATAAATTAATAATAATAATGCCGATAACACCAAAGTCTGAATCACCAAATGTTGTGCCTTCGTAGCCGATGTCTCCCATAAAAATCAGAAGTATCGCAGGAATAAAGCTAATCAATAAACCGTTGGCAAAGGCACCTGACATGGCACCAACTCTGCCTCCTGTAGCATTACCAAACACACCTGCTGCAGCGCCAGTGAAGAAGTGGGGAACTAGCCCTGGAACAATCACTTTCAGTCCGATGAAAGGTAGTATAAACATTGAAACAAGTCCAGCTAAAAAACTAAATAAGAAACCGATGATAACAGCATTTGGGGCGAAGGGGAAAATAGTTGGGCAATCGAGTGCAGGCTTTGTATTTGGTACAAGTTTATCAGCAATGCCTTTAAAGGCTGGAATAATTTCAGCAATTAACATCCGTACACCAGCTAAAATGATATAAACACCAGCTGCAAATGTAATCGCTTGCATAATGGCGAAAATAATGAAGTTAGATCCATCAGATAGTTGAGCCTCAATATAGGAAGGCCCTGCGAAAAACGCTACAATGATAAAGAATACACTCATAGTTAAAGAGATGGCGACAGAGGTATCTCGTAAAAAGCCAAGTGACTTAGGTACCTGTATATCCTCTGTTGATTTTGCTTTATTGCCAAAGAGCTTTCCGATTTTAGCTGATACATAGTAACCAACACTACCAAAGTGACCGACAGCAAAATCATCATTGCCTGTTATTTGGCGGACAGTTGGTTGCAAAATAGCAGGGAATACTACCATACAAAGCCCCAGTATAATAGAGCCGACGATGATAAGAGGTGTCCCACTCATTCCACCAATAGATAAAGAAGCAGCGATTAAGCAAGCCATGAATAATGTATGATGCCCAGTTAAAAAGATATATTTTAATGGCGTAAATCGCGCAAGTAATAAGTTGAAAATCATCCCAAATACCATAATGAGTGCAGTTGCTGTTCCGAAATTAGTTTGAGCAGCTGCTACGATAGCTTCGTTGTTAGGAATAACTCCCTGAACTTGAAAAGCATGGTCGAACATTTTACTAAAATGATCTAAAGAGCCAATTAGGACAGTTGCTCCTGCCCCAAGAATCACGAAGCCCATAATTGTTTTTAAAGTACCAGAAAGAACAGTGGAGCTTGATTTCTTTTGAATTAATAAACCAACAAATGCGAATAGGCCGACTAATATAGCTGGTGTTCCTAAAATGTCATGCATGATAACATCTAACATACCAACACCTCATCCTATCCAATTTTTTTTTGCTTAAAGCCAAGGTTCCAGCTTTTCCTTAATTTCCGATATATTCATCATATTGACGATACTCACGATGATTGCGTTGTCTTTCGCTAATTCATTCACAATATCGGCCGCACCTAAATAAATATCAGCTTTCTCCGCCTTTGCGGATGCTAAATCCGTATGGGTCACCTCAGCCTCTTTGCCCATAGCCTCTAATGCCTTCTTTACATTTAATTCTAAAATAAAGCTACTTCCTAATCCGCTACCGCACACGACTAATATTTTCATCCTGCTGACTCCTTTGTCGTAAATTGTTTAATTTTCTCACTTATGTCTTCCTCATGCTGACAAGCAATTAGGCTATCAACCTGATCCGGATGTTGTAGCACTAAGGTTAGATCAGCCAATGCCTGTAGATGTGAAGTATTGTCCATAGCAGCTAAAACAAAAATTAAAAAGACAGGCTGATTAGGGCTGAAAAAAACAGGCTGCTGTAAACATAGCAAACTTACTGCTAGAGCATAGACACCGTCTGATGGTCGTGCATGTGGAAGAGCGACTTTCGGTGTAATAACGACATAAGGACCATATTGCTCAATGGATTGAATCATTGCCTCGATATACCGCTGTTCAATTTTGTTTTGACGGACTAATGGGGTGGCAGCTAAACGAATAGCTTCTTGCCAGGACGGAACAACGTTTGCAATTTGGATACAATCCTTTGTCAGCAATTTGGTTAGCAAATACTTTCCTCCTTTCTAATAAATATATCCCCATTGCATTTTATTACGGCTATATGTGGAATTATGTCAGAACTGAAGACATTTTTAATCGCTGTGCTACTTTGTAAATCGACATTTTGACAAACTCATCAATGGCATTATCTAAACGAGTTTTAGGATATATAAATTGAATCTTTCTCTGAAGCGTCACATCCTGTAAATCCTTTTCATTAGTAGACCTGATTTTAACTATTCTTCAATTAAGGCATCAGAAACGAAGGCTAAGTTCTTTAAGAAGGTCAGCCTTTTTTTATTGTACTCACAGAATCCAATTCGATGGTATAAGTAGAAGGCTGAAAAGGGTCCATCCACTTTTCGATAAAGTGATTCGTGGAGCTAGAAGAAGTATGCAATAAAAGCTTATTTTTAAGAACATCCTCTTTGGTGATGCTCTTTTAGAAGCAAGTTCATGTGTTGGACTGAATGCCAAAACAAGGGAATCCTCTCCGATTGTCTCGTATTGAAGGGCAGTATTTTCCTGTTTAGTTTCCATAATGAGCCCAAAATCTATTTCCTGAAGCGCCACTTTATTTTCAATTTCAGGAGCTGTTTTTACCTCTAACGAAATACGAATCTCTGGATAAGCCAGTGAAACTTGATGAATTAAATCTGGCATAAAAATATGTGCAGGTAATCCGCTTGCTCCTAGTCGTAGGGAGCCAATATGGCCAGCTATTAGCTTTTCAATATAGCGAAGCGAAACATGCAGGAGCAGCAAAAGCATAGGTTGATTTATCAGATGAAGGGCAAAAGCTTGTAGCAGATGCTTACTTATTACGAGGAAACAAAGAGATACCATTTATTATCCGCAAGCTATTTAAGTGAAGATCAACGTGGGAAAACAACATTTGTAATGGATAAATAATAAGCACTATCTTAAATTCACGACATTTTAAAACAATGAGAAGGATATATGGTCCTCATTGCTAGAAATGGAGCGAATTTTTTCTTGCAAAAAAGAGATGATAAAAAGTAGTCCATATTTGTTCTAACTTTGATAATTTCGCTTACACTGACTATAGGACGAACTTTGTTTGATATGAGGGGGAATTGATATAGCTAAAAAAATCGGCATTGTTGCGCTACTATTTTTCGGTGTTTACGTGCTTTGTATGTACTGGTATATATTCCACAGTGGAGGGGGCAAAATTCCAAGTGCCTTACAGGGAACTGCTGCTGATCCAGTGATGTTTATGTCTGGTAAGGAACTATTATTAAGTGGTGAATACTCAAAAATACGGAACTTTTTATTTTTTGTAGCTACTCCCTTGGAATGGCTTGTTTACTTCATGATATTACTGTTTGGTGTCTCACGTTATTTTGAGAAAGTGAGCACATCCCAAACAAAGTGGAAGCTTTTGCAAAATGCAACCTACTTATTTTTATTGTCATTACTAGTCTATGTCGTTTTATTCCCACTGGACTATTATCGTTATTATCTCAGTAAAAGCTATGGCATCAGCACGCAAGCATTTGGATCTTGGATGAAGGATGGTGTCATTGATTTTTGGGTGAACTTTGGAATGACCTTGATCATAGTGACAGTGCTCTATTGGCTCATTAAAAAGAGTGAAAAAAGATGGTGGCTCTATGCATGGCTATTAACCATCCCCTTTTCAATTTTTGTGATGTTTATTCAGCCAGTTGTGATCGACCCTTTGTACAATGATTTTTATCCGTTAAAAAATAAAGAGCTGGAAAGCAAAATACTTTCACTTGCTACCCAGGCTCATATCCCGGCAGAGCATGTTTACGAGGTGAATATGGCTGAGAAGACGAATGCCCTAAATGCTTATGTGACAGGGATCGGTAGCAATTCAAGAATTGTTCTTTGGGATACTACATTAAACAGATTGACGGATAATGAAATTTTGTTTATTATGGCGCATGAAATGGGGCATTATGTTGAAAAACATATTTATTTTGGCATTGTAGGCTATCTTTTACTCTCTTTAGTTGGTTTATGGCTAACCGCCAAAATTATGCGACGCTTAGCTTCACGATATGGACAGGTATTCAACATTAATAAAATTAGTAATATTAGCTCCTACCCATTATTTTTACTAATTACTTCCATATTATTATTTGCTTCCAATCCCGTGTCTAATTACGTATCCAGATACCAGGAATCGAGAGCAGATCAATATGCGATTAACTTGATGAATGATCGGGAAGCGGCTGTAACGGCATTTCAAAAGCTAACCATTTCAGGCTTAAGCGAGGTCAATCCACCGCTTTTGGTGAAATGGTTCCGTTATACACATCCTCCAATGCTGGAGCGTATTGATAAGGTCGCTGATAATGGCGAACAGAAACAAGAGGGTCCTTTAAAGGAAGAACAGAAGAAAAAGTAAGTAAATAGGTTTTCTCAGTAAGTAAGTTGGGTAGTCTATGGAAAAGATGTATCAAAATTTGGTCGTTTATAGGGGACATCAACATGCGTAATGTGATTATTATTACACTTTCTTCCGTTTTAGTAGCCTTTGCTTATAATTTTTTGTTAATTCCTCATGAAATTTTAAGTGGGGGATTAAGCGGTATTGCTATTATGCTTGGGATTATAACGCCGTTGAATACCGGGGTATTAAACTTACTATTGAACTTACCTCTGCTCATTTTAGGTGTGATGAAGCTTGGGAAACGATTTATTAGCTATACAATTCTATCGGTGGCTGTTTTATCAGTAAGTTTATATATTATTCCGATTTACAAGGCCACACAAGAGCCAATTCTTGCTTCCTTATTTGGTGGGGTCATCGTAGGTGTTGCAATGGGGTTGATTTTCCGAGCAGCAGGCTCCTCTGGAGGCTTTGATATTATTGCTATGCTACTAAGCCGTAAACGTGATTTTCCGCTTGGTACTTTAATTGCTGCTATGAATGGTATCGTAGTGGCAGCTTCCGGCTTTGTCTTTAGCTGGGATGCAGCGCTATTAACGCTTGTTTCCATTTATGCTACCGGAAAAGTAGTGGACACGATTCATACAAGCCATATTAAATTAACCCTTATGATTATTACGAATAAAGGCGAAGAGGTCAAACAGCAGTTATTAGAAAAGCTTCATCGAGGGGTAACGATTATCGATGCGAAAGGAGCCTATTCTGGCGAAGGCCGTAAAGTGTTAATTACGGTTATTACACGCTATCAACTGGCTGATGTAAAAAGTACGATTAAGGAAACCGATCCTAAGTCGTTTGTGAATATTTTGCAAACAACCGAGGTGATGGGGATGTTTGATCGTGGTACAAGTAAATAACGCTATTCTCAACACATGATTTCGATTATACTAATTATAATCGAACGTGTGTTTTTTTATTTTAGAGGTAACTAGTTGATCTTGGAAGGGGAATGGAAATGGAAAAGGAAACGATTCATGCAAATTGTCTTCAGCTGCAAGGAACAACGTATGACTATAAGGAAGAATGGCAAGCAGATCGCTATCATATAGGCGGGAAGATGTATGCCATGATTGGAGGAAATACCACAGGTAGGCCAGTGCTAACGTTAAAATGTGAGCCTGCGCGAGCAGAGGAATTAAGAGAAGCCTATGCCAGCATTATACCTGGCTACTATATGAATAAAACGCATTGGAACTCCATTTATATGGATGCTGAAGATGTCCCGATGGATTTGGTAGAGAATCTTATTAAGCATTCGTATGAACTTGTTTTTAGTAAATTAACGAAAACAGCACAGCAGGAAATCTACCTATTGGAAGCAAAAGAATAACAAGACTCCTATGAGTAAGGGATAGCGCATCTACCTTGATTATTGGTAAATGCGCTTATTTTATAATCAATTATAACCACGCTCACCATAAGGATTTAGTGTGTCGAGCCATTTTTGCTCTAGCTTTTCAAGCTCTTTTTTAGCATCGAAATAACCCTCTTCCTTCTTCTTTAAATACTCAACGATTTTCACCTCGAAGGCATCTTGACCAAATGAATTGTAGTCCGCCTGAAGCTCCTTATTCGTATGTGTATTAGTTTTGAGCATAAATTGAAAACCATTTAACCGTTTCAAATTATTAAAGCTACCGACAAATACTTTATCTGTTTGTGTATTCGTCATTGTAAAAACACCCGCTTCAATTTTCATGTCCTTATACATTTCTTTTAGTTCTTTTTTATGATCCATTTTCATGACCTGCCTTCTTATTTTTTTACCCAGTAAGCACTACCGTCTGCTTGGCGGTCCAGAAAACCGTATTCAATTAAGTAACGGCGTATATGAACATAGTCTTCATACATGGGTTTGATGATTTCATTCAATTCTTTTTCCGTATATTGTTTTTCTTTGTCAAAAAGCATTGAGATGGCACGAAGTACTATAATTTTTTGTTTTTCACGCTTAGGAAAACGAACTAGCTCCTTACCAACACCATGTGGAAATAATTTCGCTAATACTTGTTGTTCTTCTGAGAGAGTGACATTATAGCGATCGTCAACCATTGTAGCTGTTTTATGAATAGACACAAACGTATCCTCCTTTCGATCTTGTTCCTTCAGTAATTCCATCATGACTAATAACGTCTTGGCTTGGCGTTCTTTTTCCTTTAACGCAAAACGGTGATGACGAATAGTCGTGGCACTGCCAATTTCTAATTCTTTTTTTATATCCTGATCTGATTTACCTTCATAAAATAAGCGTAAAATATGACTTTGATGCTCAGTTAAGCCGGTCATTTTTTTATTGAGTCCATTTAAGTAATGAAATACAGACTGGTGTGTAATTGTAATATGGTGCTGCATCATTTTTTCGGCTTCATACAGTAAGCCATCGTACGGGTAAATAATTCCTTTTTCTATTTCTTCTCCACATAGTAGACAAGTGAAATGTGTCTCATCGTCGATATAACCCTTTTTTAGATTATCGATAGGCGCTTGCCAAAATAGTTCATTTACATCCATTAGGAATCCTCCGTTAAAAACAAACGATTTTTATATTTGTTTGCTTATTTATTATTAAAATAACAAATTGTTTGTTATAAAGCAATAAAAAACACATCGTTTTCTAAACGATGTGTAAAAACGTTGGCAACTATTTATTTATATTTTCTTTTAAACAAAAGGAGGGAGGCAATTGCTAGGATGAGTATTGTACCAACGATAATGAGGATGCTCGTTGAGGCATGAAGGGTATTACCATGAAGCTCATAGACAATACCATAATTAATTTTATAGTCATTCACATAGGAGACCGGTGTACCTTCAAAGACATTGGTAATGGAGCTTTCCATAAATGTGTTTCGTAAGAGTAATGTAGTATGACTAACCGGAAAATACATAATTAAATTTTGTGCAAAGCTTGGTAGTGCACCGAGTGGGACATAGACTCCGCATAAAAATCCGAGTAATGTACCGACAATAGTTCCTAATGTTGAAAAGGCATTTTGTGTCGATACAAATAACGAAAGAAAAAGATTCAAGACACTCGCGAGTAAGACAGATAATAAGATAATGCCAAGTACCTGAACAAAATGCGCTAGGCTTAAAAGCTTACCACCTGTTGCTACTATAAAAATTTCACAGCCAATTAGTGCGATAAAGGAAAAAATACTGCCAATTATTAATGCATTGAGTACATAGCTCATTTGTATGGTGGCGCGGGAAAGAGGGGCAGTTAAAAAATCGGCCATTGCCTTTGATTCCTGATCCTTTATGGCAATACCATATGCACCAAGTGTTGTTGAAACGGCAATCATCGATAGTAACCCTGCTACAACCCATTCGTTCACCATGGTAATCACTTCAGGTGTGGCTTCCGTGATTCGTTCAATGGCATCTACTTGCATTTTTTGGAGGAATACGGCGTAAAGCACAATGACGATAATCACCGATAGTAGAGAGAAGAACACTTGTGTTTTATCTCGCCTAAATACTTTGTTATTTCGTTGTACTAAGCTCATTAAGGCTTCCATTATGCAACATCCCCCTCTGCCATAATATGAAGAAAGACATCGTCCATCGTTCCTTTAATCACTTCAAAGGAGGCGATGAGTGGCTCCGCTTTCTTTAAAAGGGAGAGAGCTTGTAGGGTGGACTCCAAACGGATTGTATAGATCTCCTGTTTCTCGGTATAGGAAATGGCGTGTTCTTCCAGCCATTTAACACCGTCTATTGGATTATTGAAAACAACGGCCATAGAGTCATAGGCATACTTTGTTTTCAACGCATCAGGCGTACCTTGTGCGACAATTTTTCCTGCCTTTAATACAAGGACCTGATGGGCGACTGCCGCTTCCTCCATATAATGGGTTGTTAAAAACACAGTCATATTCGTTTCGAGTTGGAGCTGCTTGATGGCCTGCCAAACTAATTGTCGTGTTTGTGGATCTAAGCCAGTTGTAGGTTCATCTAGAAATAATATAGTTGGACGATGAATAAGTGCACGTGCAATGTCTGCTCGTCTTTTTTGACCGCCTGATAATGTTCCATATTTTTGCTTTTCTATATCCTCTAAATGCAAATAGGAGGAAACAAATTGATAGTTTTCAGCAAGCTGTGTTTTTGACAATCCATAGGTTCTGCCTCGGTGTAGAATGTTTTCCTGCACAGTTAAACGATCATCTAATAAGCTTTGTTGGAACACAACACCAATGGATTTACGGATATCTGCGTTATGATTGCTGACATCTAGTGTAAAGTTATTAATAGTGACATTGCCGCTGGATTTTTTTAATAAAGTACAAAGGATTTCAATTGTTGTCGATTTGCCAGCACCGTTTGCTCCTAAAAAAGCAAAGAGGGTACCTCGTTCAACTGTGAATGAAATGTCGTTAACCGCATGGTGGTCACCATATTGTTTACATAAATTCTCAACTTTTACCGCGAAGGTCATCTAGATTATTCCTTTCTCTTTCGGATTTCTCGATTTATTTTTTCAATATCATTTAATTGAAGGATATAAAGAATACACCAAACGATGATGTAAATAACGGCTTCAGAAAGCAGCACATATTTCACACCAGAATGCATAAACCAACCACCAAAATAGCCAGCAATTAAAACACAGATTGTCACAGCGATTAAATGCAAGAGTAGCTGCGCCATAAAAGGAATGGATTCAATCTCAAAAATACCAGATATAAGTCCGATGGCAATGCCAAGTATGGCTGCAATTACAGTTTGCTCCAGTAATTCTGTGCCTGACACCATCGCATTATTTGATAGGACGCTAAATGTCACTAAGACATAAGAAGAGCTAAGGGATATGAGTAGTCCGATAATCATCATGCTTACATATTTCATGCTATAGATCCCTCCCAATACCTAAGTGTCGCTTCAATTCTTTTATATATTTACGACTAACATGAATGGTTACATCATTTTCAAGCAGTAATTGTGTTGTACCGATTTTGCCCATTTGAATAGAGGAGATTTTATGGATATTGACAAGTGTAGATTTACTTACTCGTACAAAGTCCTTTGAAAGCTGTGCCTCTAGTTCATATAATTTTCGTTTAGACTCAAACTCTTGCTCATTCGTTTGTAAAAATACTTTGGCATCCTCTGCATAGATGGAATAAATATCAGTAATTTTTAGTAGATGAATTTCTTGTTGAAAGTACCCATCTAGCATAGTAGTTTGGGACGCTTGTAATTGCTGCATGAGTCTTTCAATTTGTTCGTTGTATTCTTTCGCATGTATATGAACCTCTGTTTCTTCAAGTTCATGGTGAATCGTTAAATGAATTTTCATAGGAGACCTCCTTTACTTTCCCCATCAAGGAGAAAACGCTGAATCAGGTAATAATAATGTAGCATAGAAAATTTTAGCAAAGGTAAATTATTGGATAAGAGGTTCAATTTTATCGATAAGAGGTTATTTTTGAACGATAGCAAACCATACAAAAGTCGCTTCAATAGAAAAAAAGGTTAAGAAACGTCATAATATTGTTATCTAGTTGTAAGGGGTTGCTAGTATGTTTGTTTTTGGTAGGCATATATTGATTACATTATGCATTGGCCTCATAGGTGCTGTCGTTTTTCAACTACTTCATATACCAATGCCTTGGTTGCTAGGCGCTATTACAGCGGTACTTATCGTGCAATTGTCGACCAATGTACAATTGAGATGGCATTCTTCCTTCCGTAATTTTGGTTTAATCGTAGCAGGGTATTCTATCGGCTTTGCCTTTACTCCAGAAGCGGTGCAGGATATTAAGCTTTTTTTAGGGAGTATTGTCGTTTTAAATGTGATTTTTATATTGTTATTTTTTGGTGTCAGTTATTTAGTAGCCAAACGTACAGATTTGGATTTTGCAACGGCATTGACATGCTGTGTACCTGGTGGCATGGCACAGGTTATGGCTTTTGCTGAGGAGCAAGGCGATATGGATATGGTGGTCATTACGTTCTTTCAAATCCTCCGTGTTCTTTTAATCGTCGGCTTTGTCCCGCTCATGTTGACAGATGTTGGTGGAAACAGCACTATGAACAACGGAATGTATACATGGGGCCTTGTCGGTATACTAATCGTTTGTGGCTTAGCAGGGTGGATTGCTCAAAAGCTTAAAATTCCAACAGGTTATATGCTTGGCCCCGTATTTTTATTGATGGGAATTAATATGGTGGGGATAGAAGTGCCTAGAATCCCCATATCTCTACTACATATTGCTCAATTGATGGTTGGAATCCATATCGGGTTATTGTTAAAAAAAGAAGATCTACATTTATCAAAGAGGCATATTTTTTATGCATTTGTATCAGCTGGCATTTATATAGGGGCAGCGTATGGCTTAACATTTTTAATGAAAAGTTTATACAGTCTCGACTTTAGGACGGGCTTTTTAAGTATTGTGCCTGGGGGACTTGATCAAATGGGGATTATTGCAGCTTCTGTACATGCCAATGTGACAATCGTCACAGCTTTTCAACTCTTCCGAATCCTAGTGATTTCAATTTTCCTTGTGCCTGTCGTCAAAATGTTTGTAAAAAAAGTGAAAACATGAAGGATAGTTATCAATTAATCCCTCATGTTTTTTTGCTGGTTATATTTCAATTGATGGATTAAATCCTGCAATGTTTCGGCATTCGCTGTTAGCAGTAATGCTGCGCTATTAATAGCATCCATGCTTAAATGAATTACTATTTTTTACTGGTATATAACTAGATTGCCAGTTTGTATATTTATAAAATAAAACGATTGTTAATTTAGCCCCTTTTCAAAAAATCTGAAAAATGGTATTATATGTTTAACTATAATGAACGGAGGTGAAAAAGAATGAATAAAAACGCTACGGACGCATGTGTAAAAGTGGATACGGCTATGTATTTTGCACGCGTCATTACTTTCGATTTTGCGAACAACGGGATAGGTCTGTCCATTTTTAAGCAAAATCAAATAACAAACGTAGCGAATTAACCATTCTTTTTCACACATTTTAATGAGAAGAAGACTGCTTGTTAATGAGCAGTCTTTTTTGTGTTGTCTAGATGTTTTCGCGCGTTTCATTGGAGGAAAAAACGATGCAAATGAAAGCTGAGCAAATACAAAAAATTATGGGTGGCAATATATTATTTGAGCATTTACAACTGGAAGTAAATAGTGGTGAACATGTTGCGATTGTTGGGGTAAATGGTAGTGGTAAAACAACTTTATTGCAGCTTCTATCGGGTATAGATATGCCAGATCGAGGACGTATCATAAAAAGTAAAGATGCCACGATTGGCTATTTACATCAAATTCCACATTATCCAGGACATTCAGTGAAGGAAGTATTAGAAGAGGCATTTGCTGATATTTATGCATTAAAGGCTAGAATGACGATACTGGAGCAAGAAATGCAGTCAACCGTAACGGATAAAACTTTATGGCAATATGGGCAAGTGCAGGAGCAATTCATGCTACAGGGGGGCTATGAGGTGGAAGCCCAATTAGCGATGATTGCTAATGGCTTAGGTATTATGGAAATGTTGGCGCAACCGTTTAGTAGTTTAAGTGGAGGCGAGAAGACGAAGGTAATGCTAGGGCAAATTTTATTGAGCCAGCCAGCTATTTTATTATTAGATGAACCAACGAATCATCTTGATATGCAGGCGATCGAATGGCTTGAAAATTATGTGCGCAGCTTTGAGGGGATTGTTATTGTCGTATCTCATGACCGACATTTTATGAATCAGATTGCACATAAAATAATTGAAATTGAAGATGGAGAGGCATTTACGTACAGCGGTAATTACGATGCATTTCTTGCGCAGAAAGAGGCAAAGATCGAACAGCAATTTTCTGATTATGAAGAGCAACAAAAGAAAATTAAGAAAATGCAAGAAACGATAAAACGCTTAAAACAATGGGCTAATGAAGCAAATCCACCAAATGCTTCTATGCATAGACGAGCAAAAAGTATGGAAAAAGCATTAGCACGTATCGAACGGGTGAAGAAGCCACTCTCAAAAAAGAAAATGAATCTGGCTTTAACGATGGCTGAACGTAGCGGCAAAGAGGTAGTACAATTACAAGACATACACCACGGCTATGATAAGCCTTTATTGATAGACAGTAATCTGGCTATCTATTTTGGAGAAAGACTTGCGATTGTTGGGAGCAACGGTAGTGGTAAATCAACTTTATTAAAAATGATGTTAGGGGAGGTCGTTCCTAACCAAGGTGTTTGCCACGTAGGCAGTAATGTGAAAATTGGCTATCTGTCTCAACAGTTTGAACATAAAAATCCAGCTATCCGATTAATTGATGCCTTTCGAGAAAATGTAGCGGTGTCTGAGGCTGAAGCGCGCCATATTCTCGCACGATTTTTGTTCTATGGCTATGATGTCTTCAAACAAGTGAAGAATTTAAGCGGTGGAGAAAAAATGCGCCTTCGATTAGCTCAATTAATGCATGAGGATATTAATGTGCTCATTTTGGATGAACCAACGAACCATTTAGATATAGAAGCAAGAGAAGTATTGGAGGAAACGCTAGAATCCTTTGAAGGAACTATTATTGGTGTGTCCCATGACCGCTATTTCTTACAAAAAATATTTACAAAAACAGCATGGCTAAAGGATCAAACTATTCATGTGTTTGAAGGAGATTACGAGTGGGCTAGACAAAAGCTACAGGAACTCTCTAAGAAAAAAGAAGTTGTAAATGAACGGGTGCCTAAAATACAACCTGTCAAAAAAGAGCTATCCATTGAACAACAAATTGAAAAATTAGAGGCAAAACTAGAGGAACCTTCACTTGTTGAAGAGCAACGGCAAAAGCTGGAACAGCACATAGAGGAATTATATAAAAAATGGGTGGAAGAGGGAACGGAACATGCTTAATTTAGAACGCATTATGCAGCTAGATATAGATTATGTAAAGAGTTTTAGTGAGATGGAAGTATGTCAAGAAGGAGTTTTATTCTACAATAAGGCAATCCCAACTTATTATGATGCTAATCATGCACATGTTTGGCGAAAGATTGAAAATCCTGCTCAGTTTTTACAAGATATAAAAATGTTCTATCAATCTAAGTCGCTTATCCCGCGGTTGTATTTATATAATCTTGAGGACAATCAAGCATGTATGGAGGCTTTAGAGATGCATGGCTTTCAGTATGAGCAGTTTGTCAATGAAATTCAGTGTTGGAATGGTGAGTTTAGTCAACTCTCACCACATCCAGCCATCCAAATTGAACGAGTAACAGATGTAAATATAGACGAAGCCATGGCAGTGGAAATGAGCATTTCTGCCTTTGGAGATCCTGAATTAATTAAAATGGCCTTTGAGCAAGCTTATTCTTCGCTAAGCTTTACGTACTATTTATTAAAACTAGATGGGGTGCCATGCTGTACGGCTAGTATGTTTGTGTCAGGAAAGCAAGGAAGAATTGAGAGTGTAGCAACCATTGAAAGCTATCGAGGACGTGGTTTAATCGGCTATATGTTGCAGCATATCCAACAACAATCAGTGAATCAAAAGCTCGAGCAGCTATGGATATGGCCAATTAACGATCAGGTTGCTAAAGTCTATGATAGGGCAAATTTTAAATCAATTGGATCCATTGCATCCATTCATGCATTTACAGAAGGAAAAAGTATTCAAAATATACGAGAAAATTCTTAAACTAACATAAATAGCAACCCGCCAACTTCCTGTAAGGTTTAGAAGTTGGCGGGTTTTTTAGAACTGTACTTGCCAATTATAATTACATGACGCTTGGGTCATGGTCTGTTATAACAGCTAATCGGCCATGAGCTCGGTCAAATCAATTTGAATCTCTTTCACAACAGGTCGATTTCTTAAAAGGTCAAAATTTGTTTCACCAGTTGCACGATAGCTCATTACGACATCGAAATCTTCCTCCCTATTAATAGCTACGCCATGATATATCGGTGCAGGTACTAAACTAGTCAAAGGATATAATTTTGAATGCAAGCTAGTAAAATTCCTGAATAGTATCGACTATTCAGGAAATTTGTTTTATTCTTATAAAAGAGGAATTTTCATGGATTATAAGTTTTTTACTTGAAAAAATACCGTATTCGATTTATTGTCTTTAGAGATACTTGTTTATGGACTTGGAGGATATGGAATGCACGGAATTTATATACGCTATAATGTCTCAAAAGAAACCTCAGCAGCAAAATGGCCCAAAAAAATGGATGCATTTGCGTATGTTCAACGAGGAAAACCACAACAAGACAATGACAACTTGCTGTCACCAGAAGAGCTAAAAAATCATGCGATTCGCTATATTAAAAGCTTAAAAGACAATGCAAGTGAACATCTAGTAGAGCAACGCAACGGCGAAATTGAGCATTTTGATCGCCGTTATATGGAATCCTTAAAATTAAAGGAAAGCATTGATTCACAGCTGATTAATCTTGAAGAAATCCGTTTATTGCTGCAACTAATGAATGTTTTAAATTTATCGCATGCCTTCGGGGAAAATGCTGGAAAGCTCCTACGTCAAATTACACCATATGCAAAAGAGGTAGAGCATCCAACATTCCAAACTACTCGCGTTGAACGTCATTTTTATACAGAATTAATCGAGCAAATAGAAGTCATTTACACACGAATTATGCGTCAGCATAACCCATCAACAACGGAAATGCAGCATTCAGAAAAGCTCTGGACAACAGTCTGTGAGCAAGCAATAGAAAAGGTAGAAACACGAATTGAACGCTTATCTTCTATCAAATTAAAGCATGAAAACAATTTATTAGAGTTTAATCATTTAAAACAACAAAATATCGAGGCAAGGGAACGCCTAGATTTAGCCGTTCATGAATTGGATGAGATTTTAAATGTACTAGAATCTTAAAAAAGCATGTCTACCGATTGGAATTCCAGTCGGTGACATGCTTTTTATGTATGAGCAAGTGGCAGTTCAAGCCGATGAGCCCATTCTTTATTTTTCCTCGGTTTGATCGCGCTTAGCTTGGCGGGAAATCCGTAATAAATCCAGCCCAAGCAATACGATAATGATATAGAACAGTGGGCTAGTAAATGATAAACCAATTTGTGACTGTCCACCGAGCAAAGTCAATACAATCCATAAACCAACTGTATACAGAGTCAAACCAATATAGGCCTTCTTAGACATCTTTTTATATCGACCTTTATCTAAGGCAAGCTGTATGATCACTAGCACGACTAATATAAGAAGAATCATTTTTTTAGTCAAGATCGTTGCAATCGTTGTGTCAGGGAAGAAATCATTAACAAATAATAATGTGAAAAATACTAGAATAAAGAAATTTAAGATCGTCGAGAGCTTCATGCTATATCTCCTTAGTTGCCATAATTCCTTTCTATTGTAACATGGTTCTATTAGATGGGAATGGATTTATGTTATATTAGAGGGAAAATTATAAATAGAGTAAAAATAATACAAGATAACCCTCAATAATTTTGTAGTCTGTGGTGAAAGAGCAAAATAATACTAGAAGCTGAATGAATCTTGCGCTTTCCATTTTATAATCTCCAGGTACTCTTTATGATGAATAGAAGCTTCCTTTCTACCCACTCCATCTAAACTTTTATAACATTGCACTTAGTCACTATAAATATGTAAAAATAGGGGAATATTAAAAGTTTGAAAATTTTTGAAACTTTTCCTAAGTGACATCCGTATAGTAGGTAATATGATGAAAAGGGGTGAGCAACTTGACGCTATTTGGCTATTCACTCGAGCAAATCTTTTTGGTGGTTTTGATTTTCGCTGGTCTTGCCACAATACTAGTTATGTTTTTTGGTGATGCAGTTGAAGGTATTGGGGAAGGACTGCCCATTTTTAATCCGAGTGTCATTCTTTCTTTCATTACATTGATGTCTGCAGCAGGATTTATTTTAGAAAAACTAGCCTGGTTCTCTAGCGTTTGGAACATTATTGCTGCATGTATCATCGGCGCTATTTTAAGTACTTTTTTTTATTTATTTGTTCTCGTTCCACTACGGTCAGCAGATGTTTCATTGGCTTATACGGAAGAATCACTAGGTGGACAATTGGGAAAAGTCATTGTACCCATACCTGTAGATGGCTTTGGAGAGGTTGTCATTGAAACCACAAGTGGTATGATTTCGAAGCGGGCAACAGGCTATGATAATGAAGCCATTGACTATGATGAAACCGTACTTGTCGTGGATGTGAAGGATGGTACGCTTTTCGTCAGAACATATGAGAAAAAATTTGTCTAAAGGAGAGATGAGTCTATGTCAATCGAAATTTTAATCGTTTTAGGAATTGTAGCATTTGTATTAATAGCACTAGTAGGTTTATATGTATCAAAATATAAAACAGCAGGTCCTGATGAGGCACTGATTGTGACGGGTAGCTATCTCGGCTCTAAAAATGTACATAAAGATGAGTCGGGGAATCGTATAAAAATTATTCGCGGTGGCGGTACATTCGTATTCCCTATTTTCCAGCAAGCACAGCCATTAAGTTTACTATCTAGTAAACTAGAAGTGACAACGCCTGAAGTGTATACGGAGCAGGGTGTTCCGGTCATGGCTGATGGTACAGCCATTATTAAAATAGGTGGCTCTATTTCTGAAATCGCAACGGCGGCAGAGCAGTTTTTAGGAAAGCAAAAGGCAGAGCGTGAAGGGGAAGCACGTGAAGTGTTAGAAGGTCATTTACGTTCAATTTTAGGCTCCATGACGGTTGAGGAAATCTATAAAAACCGTGATAAATTCTCACAGGAGGTTCAACGTGTTGCTTCTCAGGATTTAGCTAAAATGGGTCTTGTGATTGTATCTTTCACGATCAAGGATGTACGAGATAAAAATGGCTATTTAGATTCACTCGGTAAACCGAGAATCGCTCAAGTAAAACGAGATGCTGATATTGCGACAGCAGATGCGGAAAAAGAAACACGTATTAAACGCGCAGAAGCATCGAAGGAAGCGCAAAAAGCAGAACTAGAGCGTGCGACAGAAATTGCGGAAGCGGAAAAAGAAAATCAATTAAAGGTTGCTGAATTCCGTCGTGAGCAAGATATAGCAAAAGCGCGTGCTGACCAAGCCTATGAGCTCGAAACAGCTCGTGCTAAACAGGAAGTGACGGAGCAAGAAATGCAAATTCGCATTATTGAGCGTCAAAAGCAAATTGAATTAGAAGAAAAAGAGATTTTACGTCGTGAGAAGCAATATGATTCTGAGGTGAAGAAAAAGGCTGACGCTGATCGTTATGCGGTGGAACAAAATGCAGCTGCCGAAAAAATGCGAGAGCTTGCACAAGCAGATGCAGAAAAATACCGTATTGAATCCTTAGCAAAAGCGGAAGCGGAAAAAATCAGAATGGATGGTCTTGCTAAAGCTGATGCAGAACGAGCACAAGGAGAAACAGAGGCAGATATTATACGCCTTCGTGGTCTTGCGGAAGCTGAAGCTAAACGTAAAATTGCCGAAGCCTTTGAATATTATGGTCAAGCAGCTGTACTGGATATGGTTGTACGCATGATGCCGGAATATGCAAAAGAGCTAGCGAGCCCACTTGGTAATATCGATAAGATTACAGTCGTTGATACTGGTGGTGGGGAAGGTAGTGGCGCAAATAAAGTAACGTCCTATGCGACTAATTTAATGTCTACACTACAAGAGACATTGAAAGAAACTTCTGGCATTGATGTGAAAGAACTGATCGAGAGCTATGCTGGTAAGCATACATTGCGTCCAGAATTAGAGCAAATTGCCCTAGGCTTAGAAAAAAAGCAGGCACCTGTTGAGGCTGTCGAAACAAAAGAGACTGTAGAGCAATCCTAATCAACCTAAATTTACTTAAAGAAAAACTGCAGCTCTAATTGTGATAGGCTCCCTATTAGGTAGACAGATCAAAAAATCTGTTTATCTAATAGGGATTTTTTTATGACAAAATGTTCTTTCACTAATGATGCAGTTTGAAATATCAGGAAAAGAACACATTAAGTGAAGCAGGAAAAAATTTCCGATGTATTGGTATCTTGGCAATGAAATCAACAGAACACCTAAAAAATATACTATTGAGAGAAATATTTCATTTTACAATAAGGACGTTAATAAAAAATTTTAATAGCATTCAGGGATGCACCAAAAAAAAATCACTCTCTACCTAATGGAAACTCCATATCCACATATTTATGCAAAAAAGCCCAATCCTTTCAAATTGCGCTAATTTCGTTTTATATTCAATTTTACAAGTGGTCACATTATTTTTTCCTGAGAATACCCGTAATTTCTTTGCCAGTTCGGGATGATTTTCAGCTTTGCCAACTGCTTTTGTTTTGTTTCAGCACTGGTTCTTAAATACCGTCTTGTGGTGTCAATGCTTTTATGTCCTAAAATATCTGCTAAATCCGACAGTGGATTGCCGCAGTCTAAAAAGCTTCGAGCGAAATAGTGCCGCAGATTGTGGGGGAAAACCATTGCTGGATCAATTCCACATTGCTCTGCTACTTCTTTCATTGCACGTGCAATATAGGAACGGCTTATTGGGCTGCCTTTACTGCCCGTAAAAACGATACCGCTTTTCACATTTTTTTCCCTGCAATATAAGGATAAATAACCTTGTAAGTCCTTATGTATTACAATCGTGCGTACAGTTCCTTTATTCTTAATAAGAACCTTTCCGCTGTTGATAGCCTTAACGGTGATAAACTGCAGTTCCCCTATGCGTATTCCTGTGTAGGCAAGCGTCAGCATAATCATCGCGATTTTCGTCTTTTTATTTGTGAAGGCGCTTTCAATTAACTTGTCAAGTTCCTTTTGGGTAAGCTCATGTTGAGCAGTTGTCTGCTCTTGAATTCTGAGAGCCTTTAGCGTGAAATCATCCAGCCCTATAAATTTAAAAAATTTGTTGACCGCCGCAATGCTGCGATTGACGCTTGAAGGTTTCAATCTTATTTCCAATGATTTTTTATACTCAATTAAATATTCTTTTTGCAATTTTCCGTCTTTTTTCTCTAAAAAAGCAAACAGTTTTAAAATATCTTTTTGATAGCTTCTAATACTATTTTTTGCGTATTCATCATATGTTAAATGTTTAATGAATTTAGGTAAAAAGTCCTTTAACGTGTTTAATAGCATAAAAATAATATACTCCTTTTTGACTTTGACACGAGTATATCAGCAAATATTACAATTTACAACACAGTTGCGATAAATATAATTATCGCAACTACTAGCTTTATAATAAACTATAATGAGCATAGTAAACCTTATATTATTTCATTATTCGAAAAAAATCGACAAAAAAATCTCAAAGCTTGCAAAGCACCTTCTTAGAAGGATTTTGTAAGCTTTTTTTGGTTGCGATAATTATATTTATCGCAACTAAAATAAAAAGATTGGTAAGTAAAGATAGGGGTGGGGCTAGGAGGGAGAAGCATTTTAACACATACTTAGACAATCTTTTTATTAACAGAATAAATCACCAAAGTAATATTATTTCAAATTTAAAGTTGTACCTTTAGGAAGTTACTAACAAATTGGAGGTAATGAAAGATGAACTATTTTGAAAGAATAAGCGGTACTGTAAAAGGAATATGCAATAAGTGGACGGTTTCACTACTGTTATTTTTGATAATGTTTTTGTCACTCATGCCGCAGTTTTTGTTGTCGGTAAATGCGGATAGCGCAGCTACACTGTTTGTATCACCTAGTATAGTTTCCAACGACACCGCTCCTAGAGTGGATGGCGCAACATATGCTACGCTGCAGGGGGCGATAAATGCAGCACAGGACAATGATACAATTGCTGTAACAGAAGATATAAATCTATCCTCTGCGATTTCAATTATGAAAGATATTACGCTACTGGCTAGCGGTGGAAATTACAAGGTTACACTGGGTATTAATGCTAATTTTAGGGTTCAGGATGGCTTTGATTTGACTTTGGGAGGGGGCTCGGATACTGAAGTACTTACACTTTCAGGTCCCCAGAGAACAATTATAACCGTTGCAAATGGGAATATTGAAATAAACAACGGAGCAAAGCTTTTAGCGACTGGGCCTCGGAATATGGTACTGGATTTATACGATCCGAAGGCATCTGGAAAAATAACCGGCGGACATTTGGAATCTTCTGGATCAATCGCCATTTCGATGACGAATGGTGCCAGGCTGGAGGAAATCAGTGGCGGAACTATCATTGGTAAAACGCACTCGTTATATATGTATGACGAAGATACAAAAATCAATCTAATTTCGGGCGGCACCTTCAGAAATTTAGCTGCTTCTCCAGAGAGGTGGGCGAACGTTCAGGTGGATGGTAAGGCACAAATTGGTGAGATATCCAACGGGGATTTTTTTGCGGAACAAGAGATTGCTGCTCTTCGCCTGCTTCGTGGTGGAACTATTGGAAAAATTAGCGGTGGTCGATTTATTTGTGCCTATACCAAGCTTACTGCAAATTACTATGGAAGAGGCATTGACATTGTAGCATTGGGCGACCCATCAGGTATCGGTGAAATTTCTGGCGGAACTTTTGATGGAGAGATTGGTGTTCTGCTACTAGAAGACGGCGCTTTTATTAACAAGATTAGTGGTGGAACCTTTTTAGGTGGAGAAGCTGGGCTTCAAAATGATATTGGTGGAACTATTGATATCATTAGCAATGCCATTATTACTTCGACAAACGTTGGCCTTCTGAATGTTGGTACGATTAATGAAATCGGCAGTAATACAGAAATCACCGGAGATTCTATTGCCCTTTGGAACTATGCGTCGAATCATCCCAATGCTATTATCAAGCTCATCAGTGGGGGCAAATTTACCAGTGTCAGCGCATCTGGAGAAGCTTTCCTAAATGAAACGACGGTAAACATGATTTCTGGCGGCATTTTCATTGGCGGCTTCCATGCAATCAATTCAACTACTTTAAGTAGCACCTCTCCTGCAAAAATCGACACTATATCGGGAGGCGTTTTCTACGCCCAAACGACAGGCGATCCAAGCTTTGTGACTATAAATCTAGCCAATCCTTTAATTTTGGAACCGTTTTTATTGACTAACAAGGGAAAAGCACGTTTTTGGGGAAACGAAGGCAGTATTTTTAATGATGAAGCCCTAGTAATCTACCCGGCAGATTACCGTATGAGCACTGCTACTGAAACAATAAGCGATATTGTAGGTGTGGGATTTAAATATTTGACAAAGTCACTTTATACAGTAAACTTTAATTCCAACGGTGGTTCTGCAGTGGCAGAACAAACGGACATTCCTCGAAGTAGCCTTATAACCGAGCCAACGCCACCAATCAAAAGTGAGTATACGTTCAGCGGTTGGTATAAAGAAGATACACTAACTAATGCATGGAAATTTGATACAGATACTGTTACCGACAACATTACTTTATATGCAAAATGGACAAGTAAAGGTGGCAGTGGTAACAATAACAGTAACAATAACAGTAACAGTAACAATAACAATAACAATAACAATAACAATAGCAGCAGTGGAGCACCTTCGGCGACATTACTAGTTCAAGGCATAGACAAGCAATCTGGAGAAATTATCTATAGTAAAAGTTCAAGTGTGATAGTCGGCACGACAGAAACGATAAACGCCCTGGCTATTGAGGGTTATCACTTGGATACGGGCAGTAAAAAGACGGAAACGATAACGTTCAAAGCAGGTGAAAACAAGGTTGTATTCTTCTATAGTAAGAACATAGATGCTATCCCCGAGCTTGAAACTGGTGAACATATCAAGTATATTAACGGCTACCCTGACGGCAGCGTAAAGCCAGGAAGCTCAATCACAAGAGCGGAAGCGGCGGCAATATATTTCAGGCTGATAAAAGACGAAAATAAGAATATTGCTGTAAATGGAACATTCAGTGATGTCGGTGGCGACACATGGTATGCACAGTCGGTCAATTACCTTGCAAGTCAAGGCATACTGGTGGGGTATAGGGATGGCACGTTCAAGCCTAGACAGACAATTACAAGAGCGGAATTTGCAGCCATAGCTTCAAGATTTGATAACCTATTAACAAACGAAAACACTTCGTTTAAAGATGTCTCAATCGACCATTGGGCGGCAGCGTATATTGACAGCGCGTATACTAAGGGGTGGATAAATGGCTATCCTGACGGCAGCTTTAGACCGGCAAGTTCAATCACTCGCGCTGAAGTGGTGAAAATTATTAACAACATGTTAAACCGCAAAATCGAACTTAGCGATATCCCATCGGACGCAGTGCAATATAAGGATTTAACTAAAAAACATTGGGCGTATTGCTACATCATAGAAGCGTCTACAGAGCATAGCTACACGCGTAAGGATAACGGCTTTGAGCTGTGGAAATAGTAAAGGAAGTATTTTCTATTATTTTGTATAGGGGAAATTTATCTGGCTAATTATATTCAAAAGTGAACTGCGCTAAATTGTTAGACACATTCTAACAATTAGAAGCGCAGTTTTTTTATGGATAAATATACGGCTAATAAAAAATTAGAAGCTGTTTTACGTTATTTAAATGGCAAAGTAAGTTATAGAGAATCGGGAAAATGTACGACGGCAATTGTCAAACAAACTGTCAAAAGTTATTTGATTTTTAATAACGGTAGCCGAATATAAGCGAAACGAAACAACCAGTCGCCGATTCATTACCAGCAACGATTGAATGATCTTTTTGATCTCTGTCTTATATAGGAGTTAGTCCCGAATCGATTCATCAGGTCGCTTTGTTATTTTTGTTGCTGCCACTCACTTCGGAGCATGCCATATACAACATGATCCACATAATGATCATAAAGCCATTCTGCTGCTCGTAGGGTGCCCTCTTTCATTAAACCAAGGCGCTCTGGGATTGCGCGACTTTTTTCATTGCCAACAGCAGCACGAATTTCCACTTTATGAAGTTGTAATGTTTCAAAGGCATATTGTAATAGAGCTTTTACAGCTTTGGTCATAATGCCATGCCCCTGTGCACCTTCACTAAGCCAGTAGCCAATCGTGCCGATTTTATTAGTGGGATTAATAGTATTAAAGCCAGCGATGCCGACAATTTCATTTTTAAAGAGAATGACGAGAGAAAGGCTATTATTCGCTTCATACCCCTTGATACAGCCTTCTATATAGGCTTTTGTATCTGCTACTTCCTTTGTATAGTCCAGCCATGGTAGCCATTCCTTTAAATACTTTCTTGAAGCATCGGTACATGCAAAAACTGCTTCTGCATCCTCTAGGGTAATTGTACGTAAAGATAAATCATCATTAATGTAAATATTCATCTCATCACCTCATTTCTATTTTAGTGCATCATGCATAAAGCCTTTCATTTCTCGGCTAAGCACTGTCAGCTCTTCGATAATTTCGCTAAAATCTTGTACGAGCTGTGCTTGCTCATTCGTGGCATCATTAATTTGTCCCATATTTTGCTTTAGGTTTTCAAGATTTCTATTAATATTACGTAAGGAGGATTCTATATTTTCGGTAGCACTAGATGTCTCAAAGGACAATTTTCGAACTTCCTGTGCCACAATATTAAAGCCAGCACCATGCTGTCCAGCGCGAGCGGCCTCTATGGATGCATTTAAGCCAAGTAAATTGGTTTGGCGGGAAATGCTTTTAATTAAATCCGTTACGGCATTGGTTTTTTCTGAATCCTCTAGGGCATGCTGTGCCTGCTTATTTATTTCCTCACTAGTCGCCGCTAATTCCTCTGAATGGGAAGCAATTGTATGTACTTTATCCTGTAGGCTATTGACGATATTATCCATAGTACTCATATAATCTTCGAGTTTAAGCTCAGTATCTATTGGTAGGCCAAACGCTAAGGCACCTACTACTAAACCATTTTCGCGAATGGGGAATGAAAAAGCATTGATTGCTACGCCGTAAACATCCTTCGGTATAACCACATCTGCATTTTGTCCGTTAAAGGCAATGTAAACATTTTGGTCATTAGCATTTACTTTTTGTCCATCATGATAGCCTGAATCTACACGTTTACCTGCTAAATACTTGATGACTGTTTCACTGTCCTTTTCAATAACAGCTACAATGGCTTCTTGCTTTAATGCAAGGTGAATATAAGGTGCTGCAAGGGCTAAAGCTTCGATAATTTTCATAAAAATTCCTCCAAGTCTAGTCAATGAAAAATGGTTGTGTCATCTGTATTCATTGTGACAATGGTTCTAGATGATTACCTTTACTGTAGCATAATATTTGCCAAGTCAAAATAGAAAATTCCTTTTTATAAATAGCGTTGGAAAGAGAATTGGATTGTTTTTAAATGTCAATTAAATTTTACTTTTTTTAGTGAAAATGACGATGGATTTGTCCATTTTTTGACGGAGAGGTCGTGTGTTTTGCAAAATATTGTATTAAAATAATAGTAGAAATGCTGAAGAGCTGAAGGAGAGAGAGTCATGGAATATATACAAAAGGGCACGAAAGCGTTTCGTAAAGCAAACTGGGCCTTATTTTTGGCAGGCTTTATTACTTTTGCTAACCTCTATATAACACAGCCATTACTGCCGACATTTGCAGATTTGTTTCACGTCTCGCCAGCTGTTGCAAGTTTATCTCTTTCTGTCACTACCTTTGCCTTAGCAGTGAGTTTAATTATTATTAGTTCGTTATCTGAGGCATGGGGAAGAAAATCATTGATGACGATTTCTATTTTTGCAGCCTCTGTATTGACAGTGGCACTTGCGTTTTCACCAAACTTTGAAATAATTTTAGTATTGCGAGTGCTTCAAGGAATCGTTTTTGCAGGTTTACCGGCAATTGCCATGGCTTATTTAGGGGAGGAAATGGAACCAGCAAGCTTAGGGGTTGCCATGGGTCTATACATTAGTGGTAATTCTGTAGGAGGACTTAGTGGACGAGTCATTATTGGGACATTAACGGACCATTATAACTGGCATGTAGGGATGATGGTGCTAGGAGGAATCAGCCTTATTGTCAGTGTGTTGTTTGTCTGGATGCTGCCAAGCTCTAAGCATTTTAGCCCTCGTCCTTTACAATTAAAAGCATTAACTAAAACGCTGTGGCAACATCTGAAGGACCCTTCTATGTTGTGTCTATATGGTATAGGATTTGTTCTGATGGGAAGCTTTATCACACTTTATAACTATATTGGCTTTAAATTAATGGCCCCTCCCTATAATTTGAGCGCGACCATTGTAGGTTGGATATTTGTTATATACCTAGTAGGAACAGTAAGCTCAGCTTGGTTTGGTAGTCTAGCCGATCGTTACGGACGCCAACAAATGCTATTACTAGCCATTGCCATCATGTTGGCAGGAGCCGTTGTAACACTCAATGGGCTCCTTACTTTAAAAATTATAGGCATTACGGTGTTTACCTTTGGTTTTTTTGCTGCTCATTCTATCGCAAGTGGCTGGGTGAGTAAACGGGCAACACATGATAAAGCACAAGCATCATCCCTTTATTTATTTTTTTATTATGTTGGTTCGAGTGTTGGTGGGACAGTAGGTGGTGTTTTTTGGGTGAAATATGGCTGGATAGGTGTGGTCGCCATGATTGCTTTATTTTTACTAATTGCTTGCGTGTTATCTTTCTTATTGAAGGAATTAATTGCTAAGCAACATGCTACCACCACTCTATAGTATTAAATGATGTGAGGTGTTGTTTTGCAGGAATTACTTTTGTACTTTTTTATTATACTAACAGCTTCCATTTTGCAAACAAGTACGGGGTTTGGTTTTTCTATTATGGCCACCCCTTTTTTATTGTTGCTTTTTTCTCCGCAAGAGGCGATGCAAATAAATATCGTACTGTCCCTTGTTATTTCCTGTTCTCTAATTTGAAGGGTGAGGCATGATATTGATACCGTTTTGCTGAAGAGGATTATAATTGGTAGTGTTGTGGGTGCTCCTTTCGGTAGCATTGTATTTGCCTTAGTTGATGCCACGACATTTAAACTTATAATCGCCATCCTTTTAATAGGCCTTACGTTTTTATTGATGAAAAATTTCTCTATTCAACAAACAAGTGGTAGAGATTATGGCGTTGGTTTAATCTCAGGAATGTTTACAACAAGTATTGGTATGGCAGGACCGCCATTGTTGATGTATTTTGCGAGCACGCATCAAAATAAAGAAACCATTAGAGCTATTTCACTAGCCTATTATATTTTTATCTATCTTATTAGTTTACTATCTCAAGTTACTGTTGAGGGCACAAGTACACTAGTGTGGATTTATAGTCTGTATGCCTTGCCTATTGTTTTCATCGGTTTGATTTTGGGACAAATGTTGTATACTAGGCTCAATCAAAAGCTATTTAGATCATTGATTTATCTTCTTTTAGTAGCAGCAGGTCTGATTTTATTCATACAAAGTATTGGGACGATATGATAAAGAAAAAAGAAGAATGGAAGAGAGTATTTATCTTCCGTCCTTCTTTATAGTTAACCCATAATATTGTAGCCAGCGTCGATGTAAATAGTTTCACCAGTGACACCACGTGATAAGTGAGATAGCATAACAATGGTCATATCAGCTACTTCATCTTGTTGAACATTTCGTTTTAAAGGAGCTGTTTCCTCAATTTTGTGTAAAATTGTATTAAAGGAAGGAACCCCCTTTGCAGCAAGTGTACGAATAGCACCGGCTGAAATAGCATTGACGCGAATATTGTCTTGACCAATATCAGCAGCAAGATAGCGCATAGAAGCCTCTAATGCAGCCTTTGCTACACCCATCACATTGTAGCCATCAAGCACTCGTTCCGCACCTAAGTAACTCATTGTAACGATCGAGCCACCCTCTGTCATATATGGATGAGCGGCTTTTGCTGTTGAAATTAGAGAGTAGGCACTTGTATCTTGTGCAAATGCGTAGCCTTCACGTGTTGTTTCTAGGAAGCGGTTGTGTAAATCTTCGGCGTGAGCAAAAGCTACTGAATGCACAATACCATGAATAATGCCAACCTTTGAGCCAATTTCATCAAATGCTGCTTTTGTACTTTCATCACTATTAACGTCACATTGAACAACAAGAGAATCAGCTTGACCCATATTGTCTAATTGCTTTTGTAATTTTTTCAATGAGCGTTCTTGACGATAAGTGAAAATAACGTTTGCCCCTACATCAAATAAACGTTTTGCAATGCCCCATGCGATACTACGATCATTCGCTACACCCATGACAACAATATTTTTATCTTTTAATTGTAATAAATTATCCATCATTATAAAGAACTCCTTTGTGAGATAATATCTGTTATTAGTACCAACTACTAAAATCTTATCATACATAAAAAAACGTTGCAATAGAGTAGCCGATTATCGGGCAAAAAAAATTCATCCCTACTATGTGAGAGACGAATGAAATGGCATACTAATTAGCTACATAATCTTCATACATATCTACTGCTTGATAAACAGCACTATTGATAGTGATTCTAAAGCAATTGTGGTTACGAATTGTTTGAGCAAGTATTTTGATGGCTCTTGTTTGGTCTCTATGGAAAGGCGTGTTGTCCGTTTGAAACCCATCATCTAAATATGCGAGAAAATAAGGTTTGTCTTCCTGAGAATTTAATAAATCGGCCGCAGTACTTTTTCCAACCGTCTTATAAACCCATAAATCGATGGCATTTCCTAACTGAAACGCAGCAAAGTATTGTAAATCGTCATTATTACATTGATTTATTTTTTGAATTATTTGAATTTTTTTGAGCTCTTCCAGCAAAAATGTATTGATAGAGTAGTAGATGGCTTTAGAAGGATTGAGAATCAGTTCATCGGTATGCTGAGATTTAAAAAAAAACCAATTATTTAACACAATGGCCCATGAATCGAGTGTATTCAAACATTTCGCATAAACCTGCGGAAAAATTATTTGCCATTTTGCCGCGAGTTTTTTAAATTGATTGATATGCTCTTTATCGATATGGAATAAACTATGCTCTACTTGTAACTGCTCAAACATCATCATTCCTCCAATAGATTGGTCTGTATAGCATATGATTGATAATCTTGTTGCAAAAGTTAGTAGAATATTTCATCCAAATGAAGAAGGCACCCATTGAAGGATGCCTTTTGGGTGTACATACATATTGAAGACTATTCGAATTTTAATGAGTCACCATCAAAAGTTTCATCTGCTACTTTGATAGAGTCAGTTGGACACCCTTCAAAAGCGTCTTGCATATCTTCTAATAGATCTTCTGGCACTTCAGCAGTTCCCATGTTATCATCTAAAATAACGAAGGCAATACCTTCATCATCATAATCATAAATGTCTGGCGCTGCGGCTCCACATGCGCCACAAGCGATGCATGTATCTTTATCAACTATTGTGTATTTAGCCATTTTTTTCTCTCCTTTAACGATGTTCCTACAAAGCTTCATACTCATTTTAAAGATGTTTATCTTACATTTCAACTTAAATACTATTAAATTGGAGGAATTTGCGTCAATGTTTCATCAAATTCTATTGCAAATCTTTCAAAAACTCAATAAGGAACGGACGATTTCGGCTGCTTATCACGTCTTGAAAGGAAAGCGGTCAGGTCAGACTATTCAAGACATTGGCCTTTTTCAGTTGCATCAATATTTTGGTTTATTACCTAAACTACCACGGACTACCTTTGATGAAGCGGTAACGTTATTTATGCAATATAGTTGGCTAAAAGTGCAGGAATCTGGTCACTTTTACATGGAAAAGCTAGGTTTGCAGCGAGCGCAACAAACCCCGACATTTTTCTTTGATGGATGGCATTATCGAGGAAATGAGCATGTGTTTTTTGCACGTCTTTCATTAATTGTGCAAAGTTTGTCGTATCAAACTGCAGCTGTTCGTTCTTTCTCACCCATCAGTAGAGATCCTGATATTCAAAATTGGGTGCGATCCTTTTTGAAGAATCATCATTATCTACAAGGTCATTTACAACAGCAATTATTAGATGAATGCACCAGCGTGCTGAAGAATATTCCAGTTTCAGATGGTAGCAAACAGCTTGTCCTTTATCGATTAAGTGGGTATCGTTTGCCTGGTTGGACATGGCAGCAGCTTGCCGATAAACGGAAGGAGTCTGTGCTAGATAGTCAATTAGCTTTTATTGAAACACTACATAAATTATTAAACGAAGTGCAACAAAACAATGATTATCCATTGCTTAAAGAAGTGGCACAAGGAGTAAGAGTGAAAATATTGCTAACCGATTCCGCACAGCAAACAGCACAATTGTATGAACAGGGATATTCAGTTGAACAAATAGTGCAAATAAGAAAACTGAAGCAAAGTACTATTGAAGACCACTTTGTGGAATTAGCGATGTATGAACCGAACTTTTCCATTGGTCCATTCGTCTCATATGAGGAAGCTGAAAAAGTTTGGCAGGCATCAAAGCATTATCAAACGAAAAAATTGAAAATCTTACATGAGGCTTTAAAGGAATTGAGTTATTTTCAATTAAGGCTTGTCCTTGCGAAAGGAGAAGTATAAATGGAACTGGAAGAACTATTGCATAAACATTTTGGTTATTCATCATTTCGACCAGGGCAAAGGGAAGTCATTGAAGCAATACTTCAAGAGAAAGATGTAATGGCCTTATTGCCAACAGGAATGGGAAAATCACTTTGCTATCAGCTACCAGCTTATATTTTAGAAAAGCCAGTGCTGATTGTATCGCCATTGCTTTCATTAATGCAAGATCAGGTAGAGGAATTGAAACGTTTTGGGGAAAAGAGGGTTGTCGCTTTAAATTCTTTTTTATCCATCACAGAAAAAAGATATGTATTACATTATTTAGAACAATACCGTTTCATTTTTACCTCGCCAGAGATGCTACTTCAGCAGCAGGTTCAAGAGAAACTAGCACAGGTAAAATTAGGTTTAATCGTAGTGGACGAGGCACATTGTATATCGCAATGGGGCTATGATTTCCGACCAGATTATTTACGGATAGGTGAGTGGCTATCGAGGCACAATCGACCTCCATTGCTAGCACTATCCGCCACTGCAACAAGTAAGGTTATGCAAGATATTCGAGAAACATTATCGTTAAAGGACCCATTTGAATTTATGTATAATGTTGATCGGCCCAATATTCAATTAGGACGCATTGTTCTGGAGGATAAGGCGGATAAAGCGAGCTGGCTTATGCGACATGTCAAAGCAACTGCTGGCCCAGGTATACTGTATGTTTCCTCACGCAAACGAGCGCATCAGTATAGTGAGGCATTTTTACAAGTAGGTATTCGTACTGCAGCCTATCATGCAGGCTATGGGGCTGAGGATCGCCAATTTATTCAGCAGCAGTTTATTGATGGTGAATTGGACTGGATAGTGGCAACAAATGCTTTTGGTATGGGGATTAATAAACAAGATATTCGTCAGGTCATTCATGAATCAATGCCTGCTAATATTGCAAATTATATGCAGGAAATTGGTCGAGCAGGTCGAGATGGTGAACCTGCACATGCCATTTTACTCTATTGTGATGGTGATGAAGAGCTGGCGAAGTTCGTTGTGACAGGTGACCTTCCGAGTTCTCAACATGTTGATCGCTATGAGGAGCTTCTTTCTCAGCAAGTACTACCAGCACAGATGTTAAAAAATGGAGAATTAGGAGAGACAGCATTTCGTGTGTTGGACTATTGGATGCAACAAGAAACTAAGGAGCAAGTAAAGGCTCGCCTCAATCAATTAGCCCTAGAAAAATACCGTGCAGTCGATGAAATGTTGAAGATTATACAGACAAAAGACTGTATTCGTGAACATCTTGTCGGGTATTTCGGGCAAAAATTGCAAAAAAAACCGGAAAAGTGTTGTGAAAATTGTGGAATCCATTATGATGAAATCAAGAAAGTACGCTTAACAACAGAGAAAAAAATAGAAATGATTTCGTGGGAACGTCGATTGCAGCTACTATTACTGGGTAATTAGACTAAAACTGACGGTCATTTACTTTTTTCGTAAAATTCGTCATAATAGAGTGACAAAAAGAGTAGTAAGGTTTGGGGGAAAGACAAATGAGTAAAGAAGATTATCGCGATAAAATAGAAGAACATCGTCAATCATTTGAAGATGAACAAAACGAACAGCAAACTTTGTCGAGAGTTTCCAGAATGAATAAAAATGGAGATAAGAAACAAAAGCCTAAAAATCCGAAACGGAAAACACCGTTAATGACGATTCTTTTTGTTATATTTATCCTTATTCCATTAACAATTCTAGTCTATTTTTGGAAGTTTTACGAGCCAGGGAAAACAATAGAGCAAGCTGAGAAAGATTCAGGTGAACAGGTCGTCGAAATGGATTCTTCAGAGGCATCTGCATCTGACAAGGACAAAAATAAAGACAAGGGCGAGCAAGCTGATCAAAAGTCAAACGAACCATCTAAAGAAAATGCTGATAAAGTAGCAGCTGACCAAAAAGCTGCTGAGGCAGCGAAAAAAGCTGAAGAGGCAAAAAAAGCGGAAGAAGCAAGTAAAGCGGAAGAAGCTCGCAAAGCTGAGGAGGCAAGAATAGCTCAGCAACAGGCCGAGGCAGCGAAAAAAGCTGAAGAGGCAAAAAAAGCGGAAGAAGCAAAACAAAATACTAAAGCAAGTACACATACTGTTAAAGCAAATGAGAACTTATTCCGTATTGCATTAAATCATTATGGTGATGGCAGTGAAGCGACTTTAGCTAAAATTCGTGCTGCCAATGGTATGTCTTCAAATACAGTTATGGTTGGGCAAGTAATTAAACTTCCTTAGACAAAAACCATATAATGGTCATATAGTTTAGCTAGTATAAAATAAAGGACAAACGTTCACACCAAAACGTACGTCTGATTTAGTAAAAAGACGATTCTTCATAGGAAACGAATCGTCTTTTTGCTGTCGTAAGGAGAAGTGAGGGAATGCTATATATAGGGCTATTGCTTATCGTAGTGGTCGTCTTTCTGATTTATATGTTGAAGGTGGCACATGAAAACAATGTTTTACATCACCAGCTACTATTAAAGGGAGCGCCGGAAAAACTACGTTTATTTTTTATTTCAGATGTTCATTTACGTAAAATTAATAAAAAAATGATTGCTCAATTAACAGGACATTTTGATGCTGTCATTATTGGTGGAGATTTAGCAGATAATCGCACACCCATTCCACGTATTCATGAGAATTTACAATTATTAACTTCTATTGGACCTACTTATTTTGTATGGGGAAATAATGACAGAGAAGTGGGAGAGGAGAGGCTTAAGAGCATATTGCAGCAGCATCATATTCAAATTATTGTCAATGATGCGGTGCTGTTACCTGCGAAAAACCGTTTCTGGCTTAGTGCAATTGAGGATACAACAGTTAAAGAATATAGCTTTGAAAAAGCATTTGAAAAAGTAGAAGAGCATGATCTAGTTGCTTTTATTGCGCATAATCCAGGTGTTTTTGCGAAAGTCCGTGCCAAGTACCGTGCTGATTTAATGATGGGTGGACATTTACATGGAGGACAGATTCGATTTGGTCCATATGGTGTCCATCCTAATGGTTCTTATCGAGAGCGAGATGGTGTTATGACTTTAGTTAGTAATGGCTATGGTACTACATTATTGCCAATGCGACTTGGTGCCAAACCACAATGTCATATCATCGACATTGATATTTCGAGTAAATAAACAAACAAAACTTGCTAGAAGGCGTATAATAAAAAGGTATCGTCTATTTTAATAATGGATGTAAGCAAGGAACAGCAACTATAGCTGTCCATATTCGATTGGAGTGTCAAGAAATGCAGCAAGCAGATGCGATTATTGTTGGAGGAGGCCCATGCGGTTTAGCAGCAGCAATAGCTTTGCAAAATATTGGATTAAAACCCATCGTTATTGAAAAGGGAAATATCGTAAATGCGATTTATCATTACCCTACCCACCAGACTTTTTTTAGTACAAGTGAACGATTAGGGATTGGCGATGTGCCATTTATTATTGAGGGACGTAAGCCCAAACGGAATCAAGCCCTTGTATATTATCGAGAAGTTGTTCGATTAAAAAATATTCAAGTTAACCGCTTTGAAAAAGTGCAAAGTGTTGTGAAAAATAATGGTATGTTTACTGTTACTTCAGATAAGGATAGTTATGAAACGCCTTATGTCATTATTGCAACAGGCTACTATGATCATCCTAATTATTTAAATATCAATGGAGAACAATTACCTAAAGTTTTCCATTATTTTAAAGAGGGACATGAATTTTTTGATACGGATGTTCTTGTCATTGGGGGCAAAAATTCAGCTATAGATGCAGCGTTGGAATTAAATAAGGCTGGTGCTCGTGTTACGGTTGCCTATAGAGGACATGAATATTCTCCAAGTATTAAGCCATGGGTATTACCTGAATTTGAAGGAGTAGTCAAAACAGGAGAAGTTGACATGAATTTTAATACGAATGTGTTAGAAATACGTGAGCATGAAGTAGTCTTAGCAATAGATGGCCATGAAAAGGTGATGAAAAATGATTTTGTCTTTGCTATGACTGGCTATCATCCTGATCACTCCTTTATTAAAGCTATGGGCGTCAATATTGATGAAGAAACGGGTCGCCCTTATTTTACACCAGAAACGATGGAAACAAATGTGGAAGGATTGTTTATCGCAGGCGTCATTGCCGCGGGAAATAACGCCAACGAAATTTTTATTGAAAATGGACGTTTTCATGGGGATTGCATCGCACAAACTATCGCTCAAAGAAAAGGATAAAGGTGAGGCTGTATAGGCATGTAGCTTATACAGCCTTTTAGCAAGGGGGAATATGATTGATTGGTTTGTATTTGCTCTTCAGTTATTTAATAGGAAACTTCATGACAGCATTTTTCGTTGGAAAGATATATGGTGTTAATTTACAGGAAGAACGCAGTAAAAACTTAGGTGCGCGCAATGCGGGAAGCGTCCTTGGCAAGAAGGCCTTTTTTATGACATTTCTAGGTGATACCATGAAAGGTGCACTGGTGGTAAGTTTAGGGCGCTTATGGCATTTAGAAGAATGGGTCATTGTTAGTGGAGCAGCCTGTGTCATTGCAGGGCACTTATA
Organism: Lysinibacillus sp. F12; assembly: GCF_057773605.1. Lineage (NCBI taxonomy): Bacteria > Bacillati > Bacillota > Bacilli > Caryophanales > Bacillaceae > Lysinibacillus > Lysinibacillus sp. F12. The sequence continues at coordinate 638,488 of NZ_JBYMLP010000001.1, read as the reverse complement.
TCCATTCTGGCTGAAATGTAAAGGAGGAAAAGGAGTCGCAACTTTTATTGGAGTTGGCCTCGCTCTATCACCAAGCTTGTTTTTATGGATGATTGCAGGTACGGCGGCCGTGCTTATATGCACAAGGAGCTTAACATTAGGCATGGTTGGAGGTTATATTTTTTATGTTGGCGCTATCATACAATCGGGTCAATTAGAGGCCTATGCACTTTTGATTATTGCAATCGTGTGTATGATCATAAGACATATGTCTAATATTAAGGAGTCATGGAAAAGAGGGAAGTAACGAGATGTATTGGTGTAAAATAGCTCAAACAAATGAAGAGTATGAGGCGATTGCGCGATTAAATTATGAGACATTTGTGGAAGAAATTCCACAGCATGAGCCCAATAAGCAAAGACTAAAAATTGACAGATTCCATCAGGAAAATACATATATAGTAGTGTATAAAAAAACAGAATTAATCGGAATGGTAGCATTTAGAGATCAAAGACCCTTTTCGATGGATGAAAAAATTGGTAAGGTAGAGCAATTTTTACCGGAAGAGATTTGTGGCAAGATTTGTGAAATACGTCTACTTGCTGTGAAAAAAAATTACCGAACTGGGCGAGTCCTATGGAGGCTCACACAAGCTTTAAACACATTTGCCTATGAAAAGGGCTACACCGCAGCCGTAATTTCAGGAACAACGCGTGAAGAAAAGCTCTATAAGCAAATGGGCTTTCAACAATTTGCACCAGCTGTTGGAGCAAAGGATGCACAGTTTTTACCAATGGTGCTTACTAGAGATGTATTTGAGCATGACCTACAACGTAGGCTTGCAAAAGATGACTATACTTTTTATCCTGGACCTGTTAAGCAATTGGAGACAATTGGTTATACCAATTTATCGCATCGTTCGTTAAATTTTAAGGCAATCTATGAACGAGTACAACAACAGCTACTACATTTAGCGAATACTAAGCATGTTGGAATAATCGTTGGAACTGGAACTTTGGCCAATGAAGTGATGCTTGCTCAACTACACGCTCAGCAACTAGGAAAAGGTCTTATTTTAACAAATGGAGAATTTGGTGAACGGTTAAGAAAACAAGCGGTCCGTTGGTCTTTAGATTTTGATGCAGCAGAACAACAATGGGGAACAATTTTTGATTACGAGAAAATAGCATCGTTGCTAGAAAATGGAGCATATCAGTGGATGTTGGTAGTGCATGGGGAAACCTCAACGGGGACTTGCAATGATTTAGAGAGTCTTGGTCATTTGGCAAAGTGTTATAATGTAAAACTTTGTGTAGATAGCATCAGTACGTTTGGGTCTATGCCATTTTCGTTACAGGACTGTTATTTAGCTACCGCAGTGAGTGGGAAAGCAATTGGGGCAATGAGTGGGCTAGCATTTGTATTTTCACAATATTTAGCACAATCCACCACTACATTGCCTGCATACTTGGACTTAGCAAATTACCACCAAGGCGCCATACCCTTTACGCTTCCAGCCGTATTGCTCGGAAATTTAGATGAGTCATTACAAGCCTATCCAGTCCGCTATGCGCAGCTACAGCAACGTTTTGAGGCGCTACTGCAGCTACCATATATGCACTTTCAATTACCAACAACTCAGTACCCAATGCTTATAACGATTCAACTGCCAGACACACTCTCAAACTTACACATCGATTTAGCCTTAAATGGACTTTTGGCTCATGGTGATAGCCCATATTTACGCCAAAGAGGATTCCTTCAATTCGCAGTCATTCAGCCCGATTTCGAAGACGCCCTTGTACGTCTTCATGAAGTGCTGTACTATTATGAACAAATAACCGAGGCATAAGCAAGTGCTCCATATGAATACATTGATTCTACAGGAAAAAATCCTTTAAATTTAAAGGACTTCCAGTTGTGTTCAGTCCAATTAATAATTTTAATCGTGCCTTTTGACCATTGATACCCGTGGCAAATATTGCACCTAAGTCTTCCAGCATTTTACCGCCACCAACATATCCATAGACACCTTCTGCGATACCATTAAAGCAGCGGGAAACAAGGATTACAGGGATATTGCGTTGGATCAAGCTCTCAATGCCTTTTACAACAGAAGGAGGGACATTTCCTTGTCCTAATCCTTCAAGCACCACACCTTCATATTTACATGCGAGCACGACATCAAGTAAATCTTCTTCCATACCAGCATAAACCTTTAGCATAGCTACGCGTTTAGATAAACTATTAACGTCTACATATTGACGACGAATTGGCGCATGATGGAACAAAATACGTGATTTTGTAATAAGCCCGATTGGTCCATATTGTGGGGATTGGAAAGTATTGACTGAACTTGTGCTCGTTTTCGTTGTATTGACGGCAAGATGTACCTCATCATTCATAACAACTAGAACGCCTTTGTCCCGAGCTTCATCATCGACTGCTACTCGGATTGCCTCCATCAAATTATAAATGCCATCTGCTCCAAGCTCATTGGATGAGCGCATCGCACCTGTTAGTACGATGGGGATGGCTAAATTTGTTGTCAGCTCTAAGAAATAGGCAGTTTCTTCTAATGTATCTGTACCATGCGTAATAACAACACCGTCGATTTGCTGGGCTGTAGTTTGCTCCATAATCAAGTTGCGTAATAGAAGCATTTCTGTTGGCGTGATATGTGGAGAAGGTAGGTTAAAAGCTTCTATTTCAATAATGGTCGCCAATGAATTAAGTTTATTACTCTCTTTCATGAGAGGGTTTTCTTTGTTGGGCATAACTGCTCCCTCAGCACTCATCGCCATGGAGATTGTGCCGCCAGTATGAATTAATAAAATTGTTTTTTTCATGAAAAATAAAATCTCCTTTTAAAAAGTTTTTTTGTCATTACATGGTATAATAATAGCAGTCTATTTTTGAAAGGAGCCGGCATCATGATCATTTTATTATCTGCTGCCATTGCTCCCGGTCTAGCGCTTTTTAGTTATTTCTATTTGCGCAATCAAATGGCTACGGAGCCAAGAAGAACTTTATTGCAAACATTTTTATACGGTGCATTTTTAACGTTCCCGATTCTGTTTTTACAATATGTACTAACAGAGGAAGGAGTTTTTCGATATTTTTACCTTCAAGACGTTCTTTTTTCTAGTGTTATTGAAGAATTTTTTAAATGGTTTGTACTATTAATAGCCATCTACAATCATGTAGAATTCGATGATCCATATGACGGTATATTATATGGGGCAAGTATATCACTTGGTTTTGCAACAATTGAGAACGTACTTTATTTATTATCCTTTGGCTTGGACACAGCATTTATGCGAGCTCTATTACCTGTATCAAGTCATGCATTATTTGGCGTAGTAATGGGCTACTATTATGGACGTGCTAAGTTTTCAAAGCTTGCCAAGACAAAAGAAATGATTGCTATGGCGCTTTGTGCACCAATTGTACTTCACATTCTATACAATACAATATTATCATTTAAAGGTCACTGGATTTATTTAATGATTCCGTTTATGCTGTTTTTATGGTGGTTTGGCTTACGAAAAGTGAAACTAGCGCATTACCATCTGGTACAACATTTGCATATGCATAAAAAAATATAAAGCGTAGAAATCGTCAAGATTTCTACGCTTTATTCTTTTTTATCATGTATAAATTGCCTCATTTGTTTCAAGCTATAAAAAAAAGGAGTGATAAAAGTGCGTTTAGTAAGCATACTTTTTGCTTTGATATTAGGAATTAGTATAATTGCGATTCCTCAAAATGAAGTGATTGCATTTAGTGACCAGCAAATTACTCGTGGTGCCTATGGAGATGATGTCATTGAATTGCAAGCAAGGCTACAATACTTAGGTTTTTATAAGAGTAAAATTGATGGGAAATTTGGCTATAACACATACTGGGCATTACGTAATTTCCAAGAGAAATATGGTTTGCCAGTAGATGGTATCGCTGGAGCGAAGACCAAAAAAACTATAGCTGGTTATTCTGATTACGATGAAAAATGGGTGAAAGCGCAATTAAATGCTGGTAATCAATTTACCTATTATGGTGGTATTCCGCTCGATCAGCAAGTGAATAAAGGAACTAGTACAGGTAGTGGTGCTGGCAGTGGCGGAGGAAATAGTAGTGGTACTACTAATAACAATGGGACACAGACACAAGTTCCTCCAAAATATACAGAACGTGATTTACAGTTAATGGCGAATGCTGTGTATGGAGAAGCTAGGGGAGAGCCGTATGAGGGACAAGTAGCAGTAGCCGCAGTTATTTTAAACCGTTTAGAAAGTCCTGATTTCCCAAATACTATTTCCGGAATTATATTTCAGCCTTTAGCTTTTACAGCGGTAGCAGATGGACAAATTTGGTTAGAGCCTAATGATAGAGCAAAAGAAGCTGTTATTGATGCAATGAATGGCTGGGACCCATCTGAAAATGCATTGTATTATTTCAATCCGAAAACAGCAACAAGTAAATGGATTTGGTCACGTCCGCAAATTAAACAAATTGGAGAGCATATTTTCTGTTCATAGAAAGGAGGAACTTAGATGAAAACTTGGCTCGTGGTCTTAACGATAGCTGTTATCGGGTTAGGGGCATATAGTATTGATTTACATGGAGATAAAGAAGATTTACAACGTACCGTATTAGCACAGTATACAGATAAGTTAACAGATGCATCTGAAAAACTATCTCATCTACAGCGATCAGTATCGCAGTCACTACTGTTTCAAGACGAGCAGGCAATTCACAGTGAATTAGATTCAGTTTGGCGTTTAAGCTCAGAAGTTCGTTCTTCAATTGCTAATATTCCGATAGGGCAAGAACTATCAAATGAATGGATGAATTATTTAGGGCGACTTGGCGATGAAGCGAAGAGAACAGCAAAGACAGGCGATTATGTAGCTTGGCGTGAAAAAATGCCACAGGTTTCTTCGAATTTACAAGCGCTGTCTGATGATTGGACAGCCGCAACTGTCGATTTTTATAAACATAATGGAAAAATGGATGTTTGGCTGCAGCAAGTGGATAATAAAAATCCAAACACAAACTTTGATAAAGTGAAGGACACGTTAAAAGGTTATGGAGAAAAGGATTTCCCGCTAACATTATCTGAGTCAGACTGGCAAAAAAAGATTGAGTTAAAAGCTTTACAGGATGCCGAAATTACGGAAAAAGAAGCGTTAGAAAAGGTGAAATATTTATTCCCAGTTATTAAAGACGCGACATTTACTGTAACAAAAAGTAGTGACACGGCACCGTATCCGTTCTATCACATACAATTCCACCAAGGAATTCGTTTAGGGTATGTGGATTTAACGGTAAAGGGAGGGCATTTACTGTCCTATTTAGTGGAACGTCCTGTTGATGAAGCGAAGCAGTCACAGGAGGAAATCCTCAAAAAAGCCGAAGAATATGTCAAAAAACTTGGCATGAAAGATGTAGCCTATGTGGAATCGCGCGAAAATCATCAGGCTTGGCACGTAACATTTGCCCGTGTACATCCAGGAGATAACGCATTAATTTATGCGGACGGTGTTCAACTTAAATTAGCTAAAGATACGGGTGAGTTGTTGGGTGCAAACGCGATGGAATACATTCAAGAAGAGAATATTAAAAAACAAACAGCAAAACCAATCGATTGGAAAACATTCTTCCAAGATGATATTCAAGTCCAAGAAGTAAAAAATATTTATACGGATAATGGGGAATTTGAACAACGTCTATGCTATGAGGTCATTGCATTGCGTGATGGTAAAACACAAGAGACATTTAGAATCGTCATTGATGCAGAAAATCATAATGTTTTAAAAGTGGAATATTTAACTTAATAATAAGAAAATACTACCAATTTTTATAGCCAAAATTAATATCTCATGAGATAATTAAACCATATTTTTCGTACGGGGAGATGCTCATGGAGATTAAAATTGGTACACAATTACAACTTGAACCTACTTATACAGAGCGTGTGGAGAAATTCCGCTGTAAGGTTGTAGAGCAACAAGATCATATTCTTTATATTGATTATCCAATTAATATGGCGACAAAGAAAACAGCATTTTTGATAGATGGCTCTGAATTTAGAGCAACCTTTCGTACCGAGGACAAACAATCATTTGCCTTTAATACAGAGGTAATAGGTCGTAAAGCGGGCCATATACCTATGATTATGTTGCATTGCCCAAAGCCAGAGGAATTTATCAAAATTCAACGTCGAGAATATGTCCGTGTTGAAACACCAGTGGATGTGGCCGTTCAGTTCAAGGATCACAAATATCAGTTAGTAGCTGCGGATATTAGTGCAGGAGGCTTAGCCCTCATTTTGAAAGGAGAAGTAGCTTTCGATGATGGCGATGAGGTGAAATTAACAGTTGCCTTGCCGTTTGTCAATGGGGATGTGAAATACGTAATAACAGAGGCAACTGTCGTGCGTATTTTTGAAAAAGATTCTAAACGAATTGCAACAATCCAGCTGACGGATTCAGATGATGTAGACCAGCAACATATCGTTCGCTTTTGCTTTGAGCGCCAGTTAGGCAATCGACGTAAAGAATTGAATCCATTTAATGCTTAATATGCCGCATAGTAATTTTTTAAAAGCCCTCTTCTAGCAGAGGGCTTTTTATAGGTTATATGATACAATATGAGGTGACAGAAAGTAGGGAAGAATATGAAGAAAAACATCCAAATTGCGATAGATGGTCCTGCTGGTGCCGGTAAAAGTACTATTGCAAAAATTGTTGCTGAGGCACTTGATTTTACTTACATTGATACAGGTGCAATGTATCGAGCAGTTACGTATAAAGCGATGCAACAAAACATACATTTAGATGATGAAGCAAAATTAGCGGAGATGCTAGCGGCTAGCACCATCGATTTAAAGCCATCTCCACAGGGGCAGCTTGTTTTTTTAGATGGTCATAATGTATCAGCCGATATCCGTTCAAATGAAGTCACTTCATCCGTTTCTCAGGTAGCTGCACATGCAAAGGTTCGTGAGTTATTAGTAGCTCAACAACAAAAGCTGGCAGCAAATGGTGGCGTCGTAATGGATGGCCGCGATATTGCAACACATGTATTGAAAAATGCAGAGCTAAAGATTTTTATGTCTGCAACGGTAGAGGAACGTGCAAGAAGACGATTCATAGACAATCAAAAAAGAGGAATCGACTCTTCGCTTGAAAAACTTCAGGAAGAAATTGCATTGCGTGATAAAAAAGATAGTGAACGCGAAGCATCACCACTTATTCAAGCAGAAGATGCCATATTTTTAGATACGACAGCATTGTCTATCGATGATGCAGCACAAGCTATTTTAAAATTAGCAGAAGAAAAAATGCTATAAATCCTAAAATTTCAGACATTTTTCGAATTTAAAGGATTTATTTTTGTCTTTGTCTTCAATATCGAATAAAATAGTAAGGGAAGATGCGAAGGAGGGTTACATATGTCTGAAGAAATGAACTATGCAGAACAAACGTTTAACGAGGGTGATATCGTCAAAGGTATTGCAGAGCAAGTTGATGAAAAAGCAGTATCTGTATCAATTCCGGGTGCACCATTTGATGGTATTATCCCAATCAGCGAATTATCAAGCTTACACATTGAGAAAGCTTCTGATGTCATCTCTGTTGGGGATGAGTTAGAATTGATGATTACAAAGGTTGAGGAAGAAAATTTTGTCCTATCAAAACGTAAAGTGGATGCTTTAAAAGCATGGGATACACTCGAGCAACAATTTACCGCAGGAGAAATTTTTGAAGCGGAAGTAAAGGATATTGTTAAAGGTGGTCTTGTCGTAGATTTAGGTGTACGTGGCTTTGTACCAGCATCACTTGTAGAAGACTACTTTGTCGATGATTTTGAGGGCTACAAAGGCAAATCATTAAGCTTCAAAATTGTTGAGCTTGATAAAGAAAAGAATCGTCTTATTTTATCTCATCGCGCAGTGGTTGAATCAGAAAAGGCATCACAAAAGAAAGACGTTATAAATCAAATCAAGGCTGGCGACGTTTTAGATGGTAAAGTACAGCGTTTAGCATCATTTGGGGCATTTATTGACCTTGGTGGTATCGATGGTCTTGTCCACATTTCACAAGTGTCTCACGAGCATGTGAGTGATGTAAGTGAAGTTTTATCAGAAGGACAAGGTGTAACTGTAAAAGTTCTATCTGTTGATCCAGAAAATGAACGCATTTCATTATCTATTAAAGAAACGATTCCTGGACCGTGGTCTAATATCGAAGAACGTGCAGCTAAAGGTACGATTTTAGAAGGTAAAGTGAAGCGTCTTACATCATTCGGCGCATTTGTGGAAGTTTTCCCTGGTGTTGAAGGATTAGTGCACATTTCGCAAATTGCTCACAAACACATTAATACACCACATGAGGCATTAAAAGAAGGACAAGAAGTACAAGTAAAAGTCCTTGATGTCAATGCTGAGGACGGTAGATTAGCGCTAAGCATTAAAGAATTACTTGAAAATCCAGAAGCAGAAGAAGTGATCGATTACGAATTACCTGAAGAAAACACAGGCTTCTCATTCGGAGACGTAATTGGCGATCAATTAAAAAATTTTAAATAAGAAGAACGCGAGGATACAAGATTGTATCCTCGCTTTTTTGTTGGAGTAATGGAATTCGAAAGTGACGGATAGAACCTTTGGATTAAATAGTAGATAGGATTCAAAAAGCAAAGGATTTATCCTCAAAAAGCCTTCACACATGCTCTCAAAATACATGAAAAAACCGGGAAAATAAATCGTTTGGATTGTTAAAGCCATACATAGCGTTCTACTTTATGGATATGATATGATATAATGGCATTTTTCGTGTATAATAGCGAAAGACAAGAAGTTGGAAGGATGAAGTACAGATGACGAAACCAGTAGTAGCCATCGTAGGTCGTCCGAACGTAGGTAAGTCGACGATTTTTAACCGTATCGTTGGAGAGCGTGTGTCTATTGTGGAGGATATTCCAGGCGTAACACGTGATCGTATTTATAGTTCGGCAGAGTGGTTAACACATGATTTTAATATTATTGATACAGGTGGGATTGAAATTGGGGACGAGCCGTTTTTAGAGCAAATTCGTCAACAAGCCGAAATCGCCATTGAAGAAGCAGACGTTATTATTTTTATGACAAATGGTCGTGAAGGGGTAACCGCAGCCGATGAGCAAGTAGCTAAAATTTTATACAAAACTAAGAAACCAGTTGTTTTAGCAGTCAATAAGATTGATAATCCTGATATGCGTGAAATGATTTATGATTTTTATGCATTGGGCTTCGGTGAGCCTTGGCCAATTTCTGGCTCTCACGGCTTAGGGTTAGGGGATTTATTAGACGAATGTGCGAAACATTTCCCAAAAGAAGATGAAGAGCAGTACGGAGATGATGTGATTAAATTCTCATTAATCGGTCGTCCAAATGTAGGGAAATCATCTTTAGTGAATGCTTTCTTAGGTCAAGATCGAGTGATTGTAAGTAATATTGCAGGGACAACACGTGATGCAATTGACACACCTTATGCGTATGAAGATCAGGAATATGTCATTATTGATACTGCAGGTATGCGTAAAAAAGGTAAAATTTATGAGACGACAGAGAAATATTCAGTTTTGCGTGCGTTACGTGCGATTGAACGTTCAGACGTTGTGTTAGTGGTACTGAATGCGGAAGAGGGTATTCAGGAGCAAGATAAGAAAATTGCTGGGTATGCACATGAAGCTGGAAAAGCAGTGGTGATTGTTGTCAATAAATGGGATGCTATCGAGAAAGACGAAAAAACGATGAATGTTTTTACGCAGCAAATTCGTGAGCATTTCCTATTTTTAGACTATGCACCGATTATTTTCGTATCGGCGAATACAAAACAGCGTGTTCATCAGATTTTACCAATTATCCAACGTGTCAGTGAGAATCATGCGATGCGTATTCAATCTTCTATTTTAAACGAAGTCATAGAGGATTCTGTAGCACGTAATCCTGCGCCAACCGATAAAGGTCGTCGTTTACGTATTTACTATGCTACGCAGGTTGCGATTAAACCACCAACATTTGTGGTATTTGTCAATGAACCTGAGCTTATGCACTTCTCCTATGAACGTTTCTTAGAAAATCGTATTCGTGAAACATTCGATTTTGAAGGAACACCGATTCGTTTAATTACACGAGCACGAGCTTAAAGTTATAGTCATACACATACAATACGCCAACCCGACATATTTGTTGGGTGGCGTCTTTTTACAAGAAAAAATTAGTGTAGACAACCCACTATAAGGGAGGATTTTTTATGGAAAAAGTTTGTGTGTTAGGAGCAGGCTCTTGGGGGTCTGCGCTGGCAATGGTACTAGCGGAAAATGGCCATGATACGCTTGTATGGACACATCGAGCTGAACAGGCAGAAGAAATCAACCGTATGCATACTAATAAAAAATATTTACCTGAAACGGTATTGCCAACAAATTTACATGCTACGAGTGATATTGCAAAGGCAGCAACACATGCTGAAACAATCGTTGTGGCTGTGCCGACAAAAGCAATTCGTGAGGTTTGTGAAAAATTGACGGCTGAATTAACAAAAAAAGTTTTATTTGTACATGTTTCAAAAGGAATTGAACCAGATTCTTTAAAGCGAATTTCTGAAATATTAGCAGATAGCCTACCTGCTGAAAAAGTGGATGAAATTGTAGTGCTTTCAGGGCCGAGTCATGCGGAGGAAGTAGTTCTTCATCATCCTACAACAGTTACAGCTGCATGTGCAGACATAGACGCTGCTGAAAAAGTACAGGATCTATTTATGAACCAATTCTTCCGTGTTTATACAAATGACGATGTGATCGGTGTAGAAATTGGTGGGGCACTGAAAAATGTTATCGCTTTAGCTGCAGGCATTACAGATGGCTTGAATTATGGTGATAACGCGAAAGCGGCATTAATTACGAGGGGGCTTGCGGAGATTACTCGTTTAGGTGTAAAAATGGGTGGTAATCCATTTACGTTCTCAGGCCTTACGGGCATGGGAGATTTGATTGTAACGTGTACAAGCGTTCACTCAAGGAACTGGCGAGCAGGGAATATGTTAGGGCAGGGCATGAAGTTACAAGAGGTTCTTGATCAAATGGGAATGGTTGTAGAGGGAGTCCGGACTACAAAGGCCGCCTATCAATTAGCAGAGAAGTATGGTGTGGCAATGCCTATTTCTACGGAGCTTTATAGCGTACTCTTTAATGATGTAGAGCCGAAAGTGGCTGTTGATGCACTTATGATGCGCATGAAAAAACGTGAAATTGACGAGATGAAGCATTAATATTATTTTTATGATTAAATTTGTCATGAAACGGACATAAATAAGGTGTCTTAGTGAATCTACTGAGACACCTTATTATGTGCTATTAGTTGAATAGTGAAAGCATTTTAAAAGGTTGTCCATTTCTTGATAGTTATGGGACAACTATTTCTTTTTAACAAAGGCACATAGTATAATATAATTTGATTGTGTCTTGACATAGAAAGAAAGGTGGTTATTTGAAATGGGCCCGTTAGCTCATATGCCTGCTTTAGATGTAATGTGGGTATCGTTTTATTGTATAGGTTTTATGATTATATCAGTCGGCTTAATTTATTTAGCTCGTAACAAGATTTCAAATGTATTTTTACGAACAATCGTAAATTTATGTGCATACATACTGTTTGGACTTGGCACATTTTTAATGGTACTTATAGTTGCCACTTGGCCAGCATAATAAATAACGAGGTGTCAGTAACATGAAAAAACTAAGTGCTTTTCTGTTGGTAATTGCAACCGCCATATTGTTAGTCGGGTGTGCGTACCCAGAAGACGAGAAAAGGGCGAAGGTTACGCCTGATGTGGACCAACTAGCAGCTGTTCAGCGTGCTGTTAATGAATACCGGGAAGCAACTGGTGGGCTAGTACCCATTAAAAATAGCGAATTAGATACAGATTTATATATCAAATATTTAATCGATTTTGAAAAGCTTATGCCGAAGTATTTGTCGACGATCCCTGGAAACGCCTATGAAAAAGGCGGTATATATCAGTATATTATTTGGGATCCAGAACATGATGCGACCGTTAAACTAGTAGATTTAAATGCTGCAGAGCGTATTCGTGAAATAGGTATTCGGAAACTATCTACACAATACTTACCAATAACAGGTTCAACATCTGATAATGTGTACCAAATTAATTATAAGGATTTGGGCTATAAAACAGAGGTTACTGTGAAAAGTCCCTATTCTGGCGTCGAATTGCCGCTCTTTATGACTGGAGACGGTGAATTGCATGTAGATTATTCCATTGATTTAGGGCAACTTCTAAAAGAAGACAAGCCAGATGTCAAACCAGGTGATGATATTCGCCAATTACTTGTCGATAAATTTCCTGTAGTACCTGCCTACTCTGTTCCGTATACAGTGGATGAGAAAGGTGAGCCAGTTTATGATATGGACACTTATAAGGCAGATGTTAAGAAGGCCCAAGAACGACAAAAACAAGAGGCCGAAGCCGCCAAGAAAAAAGAAGAATAATAAAACAAGCTCCTTACATTTGTGAGGGGCTTTTTCATATTTGTCTACAAGCTCGCATATAGTGAAAAAGCGTAGATAAAGGAGGCAGAAACCTTGAGTGAAGCAGTATTTAGAGAAATTGCAGAGCGAACAAATGGCGATGTTTATATTGGTGTTGTCGGTCCAGTACGTGTAGGTAAATCAACATTTGTAAAAAAGGTAATGGAATCCGTCGTGTTACCAAACATTGTGGATGAAACAGAAAGAATGCGAGCACAGGATGAGTTGCCACAAAGTTCTCCAGGGCCAGTCATTATGACCGCTGAGCCGAAGTTTGTGCCTGCTCAAGCAACCCGTATTGTGGTCGGTGATGATGAAATGCCATTTCAAATTCGTTTAGCAGATTGTGTGGGTTATATTATCGAAGGAACAAAAGGCTATGAAGATGAAAATGGTCCGAAATTTGTTCATACTCCTTGGCATACAGAGCCTATTCCGTTCCAGGAAGCAGCGAAAATAGGTACGGATAAAGTAATTCGCGATCATGCGAATATTGGAATAGTAGTGACGACTGATGGAACAGTTAACGGTATTAGTCGTCGAGCTGCAGAGAAGGCAGAAGAAGAGATTGTTGAGCAATTAAAAGAAATTGGCAAGCCTTTTGTCATATTACTTAATTGCCAAATGCCTGCTAGAGAAGAAACTGTTCAACTGCGTAATGAGTTGTTTGAACGTTATAATGTTCCTGTTATCGCCATTTCAATTGATCAAATGAGAGAAGCGGATATTCAGTATATTTTACAAGAGGCACTATTTGAATTCCCAATCCGGACAATTGAAGTGGAGAAGCCAGATTGGTTAGACGTGCTAGATGCCTCACATCCATTAAATGTTGCACTGATTGATTCGATGGAAGAGGTACTTTCTTCTGTTATGAAAATTAGGGATGTGCAACAAGCATCTGACGCTTTTAAAGCTATTGATTTTATAGATCAAAGTGAAGTAGTTCATGTAGATGCGGGTATTGGAACAGCTGTAATTCGTGTGTCCTTACAGGGTGAACTATATAAATCGGTTTGTAATGAATGGTTAGAGGAACCGATTGAAACGAAAAAAGATTGGCTACTATTTATTAAGGAAGCCGCTGAGGCAAAAGAAGCTCAAAAACGCTTTAAAAGTGCCATACATGATGCGGATATGACAGGTTATGGTGTTACATTACCAATGATGCAGGAATTTGAGCCAACAGCTCCAGAATTAATTAAGCAAAATAATTTCTTTGGTGTACGAATGAAAGCGAAGGCGCCATCTTATCATATTATTCGTGTCGATATGGATTCAGAATTTGCCCCATTAATCGGCTCTGAGTTCCATAGTCAGCAACTTTTAAAAGATTTGAACCATGCTTATTTACATGATCGTGATGCACTATGGAATACACAGCTATTTGGAACACCATTACATGAAGTATTAAAAGAAGGTATTCGCTATAAAATGGATGCAGTTCCACCTACTGCCAAAAAACGTATGCGTCAAACGATCGAACGTATGGTAAATGAAGGGGATCGTGGGTTAGTTACCTTTATTTTATAGTGATAAAAATTAAAAAGAAGTGTAAAAAAATAGGTAAAGGGCTTTTCGTTTTTATGCGAAAAGTCCTTTTTTTTGATTTTTTGGGTGAAAAACTGATTTTTTGGTTATAATCATGAATGAATACAGTTGCGTAGCGGTTTTCTATGTGTTACTCTTTTTACAGAATTGGTTCATGACCCTTTGAGAGGAGGTGAATGGTGTGAATAAAACAGAATTAGTAAACTCTGTTGCTGAAGCTGCAGGTCTTTCTAAAAAAGACGCTTCTAAAGCAGTTGAAGCTGTATTTGATACAATTCAAGATGCTCTTGCAAAGGGTGACAAAGTACAATTAATTGGTTTTGGTAACTTCGAAGTACGTGAACGTGCGGCTCGTAAAGGTCGTAACCCACAAACTGGTAAAGAAATCGAAATCGCTGCTAGCAAGGTGCCTGCTTTCAAACCAGGTAAAGCGCTTAAAGACGCGGTAAAATAATACACGTCTAGTAGTTACATAGAGCAGTCTTCATGTTAACGAACATGGAGACTGCTCTTTTTAACGTCAAGTATTAATACATAATCATATAAAAGCTAGATTTGCTAACTTGCAACAAATTTTTTGTGAAACAAGTAAGTCATTTTGCGCTTACCTTTTGGATGTGCTACGATGCATAGGGAAATGTGTAATGTTTTGATATGCAGGAGGTTTTTTTGAATGTCGAATATAGATTTATTAAAAATAGAAGAAGCCGTTAAAATGATTTTAGAGGCGGTAGGTGAAGACGTAAATCGAGAAGGTTTATTAGATACACCAAAACGTGTTGCCAAAATGTATGCTGAGATGTTTAGTGGCTTACATGAGGATGCTAAAGACTATTTTAGAACAGTGTTCCACGAGGATCATGAAGAGTTGGTTCTTGTCAAAGATATTCCTTTTTATTCGATGTGTGAGCATCATCTAGTTCCGTTTTATGGAAAAGCACATGTCGCTTACATACCGAATGACGGCATTGTGGCAGGGCTAAGCAAATTAGGTCGTGCAGTAGAAACAATTGCTCGTCGACCACAGTTGCAAGAGCGTATTACGTCTTCAGTCGCTGATACAATAATGGAAATGCTAGCACCAAAAGGGGTTTATGTGGTGATTGAAGCTGAGCACATGTGTATGACCATGCGCGGGCTGAAAAAACCAGGCTCCAAAACCGTAACATCTGTAGCAAGAGGTGTTTACGAGGAAGATGAAGTGAAACGTAGAGAAGTTCTATCATTTATTCAAATGTCTTAAATTGCTTGTCTAATTATGTTATGATGAACTAAGAATTTGTCGGATTTAAGGAGTGTACAAGAATGTCACAAGATTATATTGTTATTCAAGCTGAAGAAGATGGTGTACATGTCATTGGTTTAACGCGTGGAACAGATACAAAGTTCCATCATTCTGAAAAGTTAGATGCCGGCGAAGTTATGATTGCTCAATTTACAGAACACACTTCTGCGATGAAGATTCGAGGGAAAGCACAGATTCATACAGCACATGGTGTGATTAATAGTGAAGCAAAAAAATAATAAATAGACAAGATATGGTTTCATAATAGTTTTTATCCGTGCCATTTAGGCACATATAAATGAGTTAGATGTGAAAAACTAATTATATGGGCAGTAGCATTCCCACCTCATGGGAAAGCTTTACTGCCTATCCTCTTGAAGTAAGCAAAATTTTTTTATTCCGCATCGTTGCGTATGCTATAATGACTCAGTAAGCAAACGTTAAGACTAAGATAGGATTAACGTATTTGAAAGTGAAATGGAGTAAGGTCTATGAATGCAACATACATTCAAAATTCAATTGCCCAGTTAAAAACAGAGATTTTCATGGATGTTCGTCATAGAACTTTGCAAAAATACACAGGAATGCCTGTGCTAGATGAAAATCAATTGTTTTATTTGTTAGTCCCATTTTTGAATGGTGAAGTGTGGCAACAGGAGCAACAAGAGGCTGCCATTACTGTTGGCATTGTGTATGCGGCATTGGCGGCACACGATCATATAAAAGAATTAGATGCTACTTCTAAAGAACAGCAGCTAACGGTATTAGCTGGGGATTTTTATAGTGGTCGTTATTACGAAATATTAGCAATGTCTGGAAATGTCGAATTGATACGAAAATTGTCACAAGGAATTGTGACACGATGTGAAAACCAGATAAAGGTTTATGAGGCTGAACAAAGAACGATCGAGCAATGGTATGCTTCGATGTGCAATATTGAATCAGGATTAATTGCTCAATTTTTCGAGCTTTATTCTTTTAGTGAATATATACCGTTAATGGAAAAAAGTTTATTGATTTTACGTTTAGAAAAAGAAATGACAGCTTATCAACGTGGACAATCGTCTTTAATAGGTAAGGCACTTGAAGAAAGTGTTCAACGTCATGGTACAACTTTTCATAGCGTCATCAAGCAGAAAATAGTGCATTTAAAAATAGAGCTGTCAAAGATGGTGGAGAGTGCATCATTTTTACAAAATGATGTGAAACGAGCTTTACATGCACATGTAGAGGCTTCTATTGCTTCTACTAACGGATAAGAGAGGTTTTCAAAATGGCTAAAACGAAAGCAGAGCATGTTCATGAAGTATTTGAGAGTATCTCGGATAATTATGACAAAATGAACGGTGTTATTAGTTTCCAAATGCATATTGGTTGGCGTAACGATACCATGAAACACATGGCTGTCAAACCGGGATCAAAGGCATTGGATGTTTGCTGTGGTACAGCAGATTGGACGATCGCATTGGCTGAGGCAGTTGGAGAAAGTGGAGAAGTTAAAGGACTCGACTTTAGTCAAAACATGCTTAAAGTTGGCGAAAAAAAAGTACAACCATATCCGCAAATTGAATTGATTCATGGAAATGCTATGGAATTACCTTTTCCAGATGATACGTTTGATTATGTGACGATTGGTTTTGGTCTACGCAATGTACCAGATTATTTGCAAGTATTAAAGGAAATGCACCGTGTCGTAAAACCAGGTGGTATGGTTGTATGTTTAGAAACATCTCAATCTGAAATTCCTGGTTACCGTCAATTATTCCGTTTTTATTTTAAATATATAATGCCGATATTTGGTAAAATATTTGCGAAAAGTTACAAGGAGTATTCTTGGCTTCAAGAATCTGCGAATGATTTCCCAGGTATGAAAAAGTTAGCGGCATTGTTTGAGCAGGCAGGATTAGAAAAAGTAACGTACAAAGCATACAGTGGCGGGGCTGCGGCAATGCATATAGGCTTTAAAAAGATACGTTAATGGGGGAAGGTTTTCACACGTGGAAAAGATGAAGTTAAAACTACTCTATTCCGATTTGAAATCAGATATCGATATCATTGAACGAGAGTTAGAAAATGCGGTGGACTCATCTTCATATTTGATCAACGATGCTTCTCTCCATTTATTACAAGCTGGTGGCAAACGTATACGACCAATTTTTGTATTACTAGGTGCAAAATTTGGTGAATATGACATTGAGAAGATGAAGGATGTTGCAGTCCCTTTAGAACTCATTCATATGGCATCACTTGTCCATGATGATGTTATTGATGATTCCAATATGCGAAGAGGACGCCCAACTGTCAAAGCGCAATGGAATAACCGAGTAGCAATGTACACGGGCGATTTTATTTTTGCACGTGCTCTCGAATATATTACAAAATTAGAAGACCCACTAGTTCATCAAATTTTAGCACGTACCATGGTTGAGATTTGTAACGGTGAAGTTATTCAAATTGAAGATAAATTTAGACTAGATCAAGGTTTAAAAGATTATTTTAGAAGAATCAAACGCAAAACAGCTTTACTCATTTCCTCAAGTTGTGAGTTAGGGGCTGTGGCGGCAGGCGTTGATGCTAAAACTGTACGTCATTTAAAGCGCTTCGGCTACTTTGTGGGCATGAGCTTCCAAATTATCGACGATGTTTTAGATATAATGGCAACAGATAAGGAGCTAGGAAAGCCAGCGGGTAGTGATTTACTACAAGGCAATATTACCTTACCGATTCTCTTGTTAAAGGATGATCCGGAGATGCAGCCTTATTTAGTAAAAGTATTTGCCGGTACATTAACAGAAGTCGAACGTCAAAATATGTTGCACTATGTGCGTAAATCTCATGCAATTGAGCAAGCTAATCGTATGAGTGATAAATACTTGAAAAAAGCTTTACAAGAAATAGATGCCTTACCAAAACATCCCGTAAAGAAAAAGCTACGTGATGTCGCATTGTTTATGGGTAAGCGCAAATTCTAGCTTTTTGTTGTACAAAGTCGCGTTTTTTGTTAATATTTATCGGTAGGTGTAAAACCTGTTAGAAGAACTTAAGGAGTGTTTTAAACATGGCAATTGAACAAACTTTTTTAATGGTTAAGCCAGATGGCGTTGAGCGTCAAGTAGTTGGAGACATCGTTGATCGTTTTGAACGTCGCGGTTTTGTAATGAAAGGTGCTAAATTAATGGTAATTCCAAAAGAATTAGCAGAAAAGCACTATGCTGAACATGCTGAGCGTCCATTCTTTGGGGAACTAGTTGATTTCATCACTTCTGGTCCTGTATTCGCTATGGTATGGGAAGGCGAAAACGTAATTAAGCTTGCTCGTACAATGATGGGAGCAACTAAACCTGAGGAATCTAACCCAGGTACAATCCGTGGTGACTATGCAACAACGGTTTCTCACAACATCATCCACGGTTCTGACTCTCTTGCTTCTGCAGAGCGCGAAATCGCTTTATTCTTCGGTGAAGATTTAGTTTAATTTCGAATAGATTAGGCAATCTCAATATAATTGGGGTTGCTTTTTTTATTGCTTAAAAAATGGAGATGGATAGTATCGTGGAAATACGATAGTGGTAAAATGCATGCTCCTTCTTATTAGCTAAAATATTAATTTATTTCTAGAACCGTCTAGAATTGTTAAAAACTACTTACTCATGTACAATAAAAGATGTAATATTCTGATAATTAAATTAGGTATATATTAATAGTCTTGTCAATAAACTGTGAAGGATGACGAAGAAAAGGGGTAATGGAGATGAGAGAAGTGGTGATTGTTGCAGCTGTGCGAACGGCTGTGGGGCGAAGGAAGGGAGCATTAAGTCATGTTCGAGCGGATGATCTGGCAGCTGATGTGTTACAGGAGGCTGTACAAAGAGCAGGCATAACTAAAGAACAGGTGGATGATGTTATTTTAGGTTGCGTAACACAAACAGCAGAGCAAGGGGGAAATATTGCACGGACGGCCCTGTTAATGGCTGGATTTCCTGATAGTGTGCCAGGGGTGACCATCGATCGTCAATGTGGTTCGAGCCAGCAAGCTGTGCATTTCGCAGCACAAGCCATTTTAGCAGGAGATATGGATGTAGTTATTGCTGGCGGTGTGGAAAGTATGTCTAGGGTTTCTATGGGGACTAACATGCAAAATGCTCATTTAGGTAATCGCTTACAGGAAAATTATAATATTATACATCAGGGGCTATCAGCAGAAAAAATAGCCGAAAAATGGTCATTATCAAAAGAGCAGCTCAATAGTTATGCCTATGAGAGTCATCAACGCGCACTAGCAGCCATTGAAGCTGGGTATTTCAAAGATGAAATCCTACCAATTGAAGTAATCCAAGAAGATGATACTGTAACAACCGTTGGTAGGGATGAGGGTCCTCGGGCTGAAACTACTGTTGATATTTTAAATAGTTTAAAAACTGTTTTTCAAGAGGATGGCGTGATTACGGCTGGTAATGCGAGTCAGATGAGTGATGGGGCATCAGCAGTAGTGGTTATGGCTTTGGATAGAGCGCAGGAACTCGGTATTCAGCCACTCGCTAAAATTATTACAAGAGTTGTTGTGGGCTCTGACCCGACATTGATGTTAACAGGGCCAATCGAAGCGACTCGAAAGGCGTTAGAACGTTCTGGCCTGAAGATAGAGGATATTGATACCTATGAGGTCAATGAAGCCTTTGCACCTGTGCCACTTGTTTGGTTGCAGGAAATTGGTGGGGACCCAAAGAAACTCAATCCAGATGGAGGAGCGATTGCACTAGGACATCCATTAGGTGCTACCGGAACAAAATTGTTAACGACTTTGCTCTACCGCATGGAGCGAGAGAATTACCGATACGGCTTACTAGCTATTTGTGAAGGTATGGGGATGGCTAATGCTACGATTATTGAAAAAATGTAAGGGGGGATATGGGCAATGAGGAAGCATGATGTAGTAGCAGTAGTAACAGGTGGTGCATCGGGTTTAGGAGAGGCGACTGTTCGCCAAATCGTCGAACAAGGTGGCAAATCCATCATCTTTGATGTGAATGATGAACGTGGACAAGCTATAGTAGAGGAATTAGGGCAACATGCACTCTATGTACGAGTAGATGTTACAAAGGAAGAGGATGTAGCAACAGGTCTTGAGCAAGCCATAGCAGCATTTGGCCCTATTAATGTTGCAGTGAATTGTGCAGGAATTGCGGATGCGAGCAAAATAATTTCCAAGCGAGGTGTTCATGCACTTGGTTTATTCGAAAAAATAATAATGGTTAATTTAATTGGTACATTCAATGTCATCCGTCTAGTTGCTGAGAAAATGCAGCTAAATGAGCCAAATGACGATGGTCAGCGCGGCGTTATCATTAATACGGCATCCGTAGCAGCATTTGATGGCCAAATTGGACAGGCTGCCTATAGTGCATCAAAGGGTGGCGTAGCAGCGATGACACTACCAATTGCACGTGAGCTCGCCGCGTTTGGTGTGCGTGTGATGACTATTGCTCCTGGTTTAATTGAAACACCGATGTTTGCTTCTTTACCAGAACCTGCAAGGATGGCTCTTGCGCAAATGACACCATTCCCTAAACGGCTTGGCAAGCCGTCAGAATATGCACTTCTTGTAGAAAGCATTATCCAAAATGGTTTGTTAAATGGTGAGGTCATTCGCTTGGATGGAGCCATTCGTATGCAGCCTAAGTAAATCTTTTTATCTGTAGTGGCAGTCAGCCTCGGTTGTTTCAAAAATTTGTCAGCGAAGGGGAGCGGTAACATGCATATGATGGATACGCCTTTATTATTAACAAGTTTTTTGAATCGAGCAGAACGATTTTTTCAGTCAAAGAAAATATATTCGCGAACAAGTGCTACGACAATTCATGAATTTACGTATAAAGAATATGTCAAACGAACTCGTCAATTAGCGGATGCTCTCACAAAATTAGGTATGCAGCAGGGCACGAAGGTTGGGACATTTGCTTGGAATCATCATCGTCATTTAGAAGCCTATTTTGCTGTACCTTGTGCAGGAGCAGTTCTTCATATGATCAATATTCGGTTGGCACCTGAGCACATTATCTATGTCATTAATCATGCAGAGGATGAAATATTATTAATTGACGACAATTTAGTACCCCTTATTGCACCATTTGTTTCACAGCTGAAAACGGTTAAACACATTATCATTATGGGTGATGCTGTGGCACTGGAATCTATCCCCATTCCAAATGCTTTGTCCTATGAGGCATTAATTGCAGATGCTAATGAGCATTTCTCATTTCCAGATGATTTAGATGAGAATACACCTGCAGGTATGTGCTATACAAGTGCAACGACTGGTATGCCGAAAGGAGTAGTTTATACACATCGCAGTATTGTCCTTCACAGTTTAACTGCTGGGCTTGCAGATAGTATTGCTATTTGTGAATCAGATGTTGTACTACCTGTTGTACCAATGTTTCATGCTAATGCATGGGGATTCCCCTTTGCTAGTGTAGCCTTTGGTGCCACACAGGTATTACCTGGTCCAATGTTTACGCCACAGCTTTTACTTGAGCTTTTTGATGTGTACAAAGTAACCTTGACGGCAGGTGTACCCACTATTTGGCTGGGCGTTTTACAGGAGCAACGTCTAAACCCTCGTGACCTATCGTCTATGCGGTTAATTGTTTGTGGAGGTTCCGCCTCACCTATTGGTCTTGTAAAGGGCTTTGAGGAAGAGTTGAAGATTCCTTATATGACTGGGTACGGCATGACAGAAACCTCTCCACTTGTAAGCTTATCAACGTATTTAACCCATATGCAGGACTATACGGCTGATGAAAAAATGCATGTTCGCATTACCCAAGGGATGACAATGCCACTTCTTGAGACTCGTGTTGTTAATGAAAATGGAGAGGTGCCATGGGATGGTAAAACGATGGGAGAACTAACGATACGAGGTCCGTGGATTGCAAATGAGTACTATCAGGATGAGCGTACCGATGAAGCTTTTAAGGATGGTTGGCTTTATACAGGGGATATTGCGGTAATGACGCCGGATGGTTATATAAAAATTACGGATCGTACAAAGGATTTAATTAAGAGTGGCGGTGAATGGATTTCGTCAGTTGAGTTAGAAAATGCCTTGATGTCCCATCCAAAAGTCTTTGAAGCCGCTGTTATTGCCATCCCACATGAGAAATGGCTGGAACGCCCTTTGGCGTGCGTAGTGCCAAAGCCAGAATACAAAAATTCTATTTCTAAAGAGGAACTAATCGAAAACTTACAAGCGCAATTCCATAAAACATGGATACCAGATGATATTGTTTTCATTCAGGAGGTACCAAAAACATCTGTAGGTAAGTTTTTGAAGGCGAAATTGCGAGAAGATTTAAAACATTACCGTATACAAGTTTAGTCCTGTAGCTAGAATGAAGGTAGTGAAAAACTACCTTCATTTTTTAAATTGAAATAAATTTCTGGAAAGTGAAACTATTTTTTCTATTTTGCCGTATAATTTTAGAAACGAAAGGATGTGGATATATTGTCAATTGCCATTGTAGCGATTATTGGTGGGGTTATTATTTCTTTAGCAGGAATTTTTACAGATTCCCGTACAAGACAGCAAAAAATAAAATTAAAGGCTATCGAAAAAGAAGTAGAATTAGAAAAGCTGCGATTAGAAACCTATACAATTGAAACGGAAAAAATGCGCCTTGAATTAGAACAGTCGAAGGTGCTACTATTAGAGGAAAAACAAAACTCAAACAAGTAGACGAGTATACATGAGAAAGACTATTTCAGGATTGTCTCTTTTCAGCTATAATGGAACTACGACGCTAGAGGGGAAGATGACCATATGTCTGATTATGAACAGTTTATAGAAGGTATCAAGCGCAAAACAGGAATAGATTTAGCGTTATATAAAGAAGCGCAAATGAAAAGACGATTAACCTCACTTTATGAAAAAAAAGGTTATCGAAATTTTGTTGACTTTCTAAGGGCACTTGAACAAAATCGTGATTTAATGAATGAGTTTTTAGATCGTATGACGATTAATGTTTCTGAATTTTATCGTAATGGCAAGCGTTGGGAAGTATTGCAAAAGAAAATATTACCTAAGCTATTACAAACTAATAAGCGTTTAAAAATTTGGAGTGCTGCTTGTTCAACAGGAGAAGAGCCGTATTCATTAGTAATGGTCTTATCTCAATTAGTGCCTTTATCTCAAATTCAAATTATTGCTACTGATTTAGATGAAAATGTCATTCAAAAAGCGAAATTGGGTGTCTACCCAGAGCGCTCCTTAGCTGAAGTGCCAAATGACATTAAAGCTAAATGTTTTGAACAAGAAGGATCCTTCTACCGCGTGAAAGATGAGATTAAGCGTTGTGTGACCTTTAAAAAACAAAATTTGCTAAATGATACCTATGACAGCAATTATGATTTAATAGTTTGCCGCAATGTAATGATCTATTTTACGGAAGAAGCCAAAGATCAAATTTATAACGATTTTAGTAAAGCATTACGCAAGGATGGCATATTATTTGTAGGATCGACAGAGCAAATTTTTAATCCATCTCGTTACCAATTTGAAGTAGAGGACACATTCTTCTATCGGAAAAACAGTTTATAATATGAATGAAAAGCTTGTACAAATGACTGGTTTCATCATGTACATATAGTAACTAAAGCATTAACATAGATAATTCGTACGCTTTTCGCTTATCCTAAGCAAAGGCGTATTTTTTATAAATTTTAGCACTTCACTTCAGTAGTGTAGTAATGTTTTATGCAAGTCGTTCAGAATATTCGCATATAGGTTGTGTAAATAGTATGAACTTAAAAGACATTTGCAAAAGGACTGTTTTTTTAAAGAATATATGTTATAGTGAAAAATACATACTTTAGCGAGTTGAAGGGAGAAAGCGTTTATGCGTTACTTAACAGCGGGTGAGTCACACGGCCCCCAACTAACAACAATTATTGAAGGTTTACCATCACTCTTACCTATTACTGCAGAAAAAATTAATCACGATTTAAAGCGACGTCAAGGAGGTCATGGACGTGGACGACGCATGCAAATTGAAACAGATACAGTAGAGATTGTCGCAGGCGTTCGTCATGGACAAACACTTGGATCACCTGTCGCTCTAGTTGTAGCCAATGATGATTGGAAGCATTGGACGAAAATTATGGGTGCTGAGCCATTAGCAGAAGATGTAAATCCTGAGGATATCAAACGGCAAATTTCACGACCTCGTCCGGGCCATGCGGATTTAGTTGGAGGCATGAAATACGGACACCGTGATTTGCGAAATGTATTAGAGCGTTCTTCAGCTCGTGAAACAACTGTACGTGTAGCAGTCGGCTCTGTGGCAAAGGCTTTATTAAATGAATTAGGTATTTCTATTGTGGCGCATGTTACGGAGATTGTCGGAATTAAGGCTGATACCTCCTTAGTGGAAGGGAAAACAGTCGATGAAATTCGTGCCATTGTGGAAGCGGACCCTTGCTATTGTGTAGATCCAGTGGCATCTGCAAAGATGGTAGATGCGATTGATGAAGCAAAAAAAGCTGGGGATTCTATCGGTGGAGTTGTTGAAGTCATCGTAGAAGGTATGCCAGCAGGTATAGGGTCTTATGTACACTATGATCGTAAGCTCGATGCTAAGTTAGCGGCGGCAATGCTTTCTATTAATGCATTTAAAGGGGTAGAATTTGGGCTTGGTTTTGAGATGGCTCGTCGCAAAGGCTCTGAAGTTCATGATGAAATTATTTGGACGGAAGAAGAAGGCTATACTCGTGCGACCAATCGACTTGGTGGCTTAGAGGGTGGTATGTCTACGGGCATGCCAATTGTTGTACGAGGTGTAATGAAACCAATTCCAACATTATATAAACCATTACAAAGTGTGGATATTGAAACAAAAGAGCCGTTTAAAGCAAGTGTAGAGCGTTCGGACAGCTGTGCGGTACCAGCTGCATCAGTTGTAGCGGAGCATGTTATTGCCTGGGAAATAGCGACTGTTATTTTGGAACAATTCCATAGTGACCAATTACCACAATTAAAAGCTCAAATTGATGAACATCGTCAATATACGAAGGGGTTCTGATATATGCGTGTTCCAGTTGCAACAAAATCACATCATTATGAGGTTCTACTTGGCCATCGTTTTCTAACTGAAGCTATTCAAACATATGCGGATCAGCTAAATAAAGCAGATAAGTTTTTTGTCTTTACAGATGCTCATGTATGGGAGGCTCAGGGAGACTATTTCAAGGCAAATTTCCCATATGATTTTGAAGTATTTATCTTGCCTGGTGGCGAAGCATGCAAAACCTTTGAGCAATATTATGCAGCTCAAACTTTTTTACTTGAGCAAAAATGTTCTCGGAAATCATTTGTTTTTGCTTTTGGTGGAGGGGCTGTTGGTGATTTAACGGGATTTGTTGCAGCAACCTATATGCGCGGAATTCCGTTTATTCAAATTCCAACAACTATTTTGGCGCATGATTCAGCCGTAGGTGGTAAGACGGCTATTAACCATCCATTAGGAAAAAATATGATTGGCGCATTTTATCAGCCGGAAGGTGTTATTTACGATACAGTTTTTTCTGAAACCCTACCTGTACGCGAAATTCGTTCAGGAACAGCTGAGTTAATCAAACATGCGATGATTTCTGATTCAGCATGGTTAGAGGAATTAATGGCAGCAGATTCCGTGATGCATTTTAATCAGCAGGAATTAGCGATGCAGCTAAAAAAGGGAATTGAGGTTAAAGCAAAAATTGTCGCAGAGGATGAAACAGAGCAATCTGTTCGAAAGTTTTTAAATTTGGGCCATACATATGGACATGCGATTGAAGCGGCTGCAGGCTACGGCAAAGTCGCTCATGGTGAGGCAGTCATGATTGGTCTTGTGTATTGCTTATTATTGAGTGAACGTTATGGGGAGCTCAATCGTCCATTTACTAAAGCATTTTTACAATTTGCAGTTAAAAATGGCTATCCTTTTGAGGCAGTAAATGACTATACATTCGAACAATTAACAAGTTATTTAATGAAAGATAAAAAGACAGAGTATGGAATTTTGCAATTTGTTTTGTTAGAAAAAATCGGTAAACCGTTTGTGCGGGCAATTGATTTAAAAGAATGCAAAGAAGTAGATGCCGAATATAGAGAGTTATTAGCGGAGGTGCTTGTATGATTCGTGGACTTAGAGGAGCAATTACAATTGAATCTGACAAGCCAGAGCTTGTATGGGATGAGACAGCAAGATTAGTGCGTGAGGTTGTGGCAGCAAATAATGTAGAAATAGATGATATTGCTTCCATTTTGATTTCTACTACGCCTGATATTACCTCAGCATTTCCTGCTCGGGCAGTCCGATTGATGGAAGGGTGGCAATATGTTCCAGTGATGTGTACACATGAAATGGATGTACCGAATGCCCTACCATTATGTATTCGAGTATTAATTCATGCGAATATAGAGGTAGCCCAAAAAGATGTTAAGCACTTGTATCTCAATGATGCAGTGAAATTAAGACCAGATTTAGCACAAGCTAAATAAGTAGAGGAGATGTTTTAGATGAAGTGGAAACAACAATTGGACGGTATGCAAGCGTATAAACCAGGAAAACCAATTGAAGAAGTGCAACGTGAATATGGCTTAAAAGAAGTTATTAAATTGGCATCTAATGAAAATCCATTTGGATGCTCACCTAAGGTGACAGCTTATTTACAAAATAATGCAGTGAATCATGCTCTTTATCCAGATGGCTATGCACAAAATTTACGTACAGCTGTTGCAAATCATCTAGGTGTTCAAGAGACACAGCTTCTATTTGGTAACGGCTCTGACGATATCATTGCTATTATTACTCGTGCTTCGTTGTATCCAGGGGTAAATACCATTATGGCTGACCTATCCTTCTCCCAATACTGGCATAATGCTGAAATTGAAGGTGCTGAAATCCGTAAAATTCCTTGTGTGGAGGGTGCACATGATTTAGAGGCGATGGCTGCTGCGATTGATGATCAAACAGCCGTTATATGGGTATGTAGTCCGAATAATCCTACTGGTGTGGTCATTCCAGATACGGCTTTACGTGCCTTCCTTGCCAAAGTACCAAACGATGTACTTGTCGTACTTGATGAAGCGTACATTGAATACGTGACACATCCTGAACATAAGGATACTCTACCAATCATCGACCAATATCCAAATGTTCTTTTATTACGTACATTCTCTAAGGCATATGGTTTAGCATCGTTCCGAGTTGGCTATGCGATTGGCCAACCAACTATTATTGAAAAGCTTGATCCGGTCAGAGGTCCATTTAATAATACAAGTCTAAGCCAAGCCGTAGCTGCTATTGCACTTAGTGATCAGGAATATATAGAAGCATGTCGTGAAGCGAATGAACATGGTAAAAAACAATATGTTGAATTCTGTGAAAAACATAATCTAAAATACTTCCCATCTGATACGAACTTTATTTTCTTTGATACAAAGGCTGATAGTGATGTCATTTTCCAAGAGCTTATGAAAAAGGGCTTTATTGTGCGCAGTGGTAATGCTTTAGGATTACCAGGATTTATCCGTGTCACAATCGGTACCGAAGCCCAAAATGCAGCATTGCTAGTTCAACTTGACAATGTATTAAAAGAGCAAGGAGTATTTGCATGACACGCAATGTGCTCGTTATTGGGCTAGGATTAATCGGTGGTTCTATCGCCCTTGCTTTACAGAAGGCACCAGATACAAAGATTATTGGTTATGACATGGATGCTCAAACACGTGAGCATGCACAAGCATTAAATATTGTACATGACACTGTGACGGATCCACAGGCAATTGCAGCGGATGTCGATATTATTATTTTCGGTACACCAGTTAATGCAACGCTTGAATGGATGGAGCAATTAAAATCATGGCCATTAAAAAATAAAGTCATTGTAACAGATACAGGAAGTACAAAAAAATTAATTATGCAAAAAGCTGGTGAATTACGTGAACTGGGCATTACGTTTATTGGTGGACATCCAATGGCAGGTTCACACAAAAGTGGCGTATTAGCTGCAAAGGCGCATCTTTTTGAAAATGCCTACTATATGCTTACACCGCTCGCTGGTGAAGAAATTGTTCATATGGCACAGCTAGAAAGTCTATTAAAATTTACGCATGCAAAGGTGGTAAGTGTTTCTGCAAGTGAGCATGACCATATGACAGCTGTGGTGAGCCATTTCCCTCATGTTATTGCAGCTTCTCTTGTGCATCAATTAGGAGGAGAGAATGGGGAATATCCTATGACTCGCTCTCTTGCAGCAGGAGGCTTCCGTGATGTGACGCGTATAGCCTCTTCCAACCCGGTTTTATGGCGAGACATCACTTTACAAAATCGTGATGAGTTACTTACTCAGCTAGAAGGCTGGGAAAAAGAAATGGGCCGTATTAAGGATTTGCTGACGAATGGTACCTCTCGAGATATTGAAGACTATTTTTCTATTGCCAAAGAACTGAGAGATGAATTACCAATTAGCGCAGGAGCAATGTATACAGCGTTTGACTTATACGTAGATGTTCCAGACTATCCAGGTGTCATTTCCGAGGTAACAGGTTTGCTAGCTGATGAGGCAATAAGTATTACGAATTTAAGAATTGTCGAATCGAGGGAGGATGTTTTCGGTATTTTGGTCATTAGTTTCCAAAGTGAAAATGACCGCGAACGTGCAGCAGCGTGTATACAAAAACGTGCGAAATTTGAAACATATATTTCATAAAAAAAGAAAGCGTCGGGATTACGGCGCTTTCTGTCTTCATATTGGAGGGAGTAAATTAATGAGTGAAAAAGTTTTACAATACAATAAGCCATCTTTACAGGGATCACTAACTGTTCCAGGCGATAAATCGGTCTCTCACCGTTCTGTGATGTTTGGTTCCATTGCGACTGGAACAACAACAGTAGAAGGTTTTTTACTTGGGGAAGATTGTTTAAGTACCATTGATTGCTTCCAGAAGCTTGGTGTGCATATTGAGGTGGAAGGAACGAGTGTAAAGATAGAGAGTCCAGGGATGGATAGTTGGCAGGAGCCTACAGAGGTGTTGTACACAGGTAACTCTGGTACAACAACGCGCTTAATGCTCGGAATTTTAGCAGGATCTTCAGTTCATTCAGTCATGACGGGGGATGCCTCTATTGGCAAGCGACCAATGCGACGTGTTATTGATCCACTGCGTCAAATGGGAGCCCATATTACGGGACGTGCAGACGGTCAATATACACCATTAGCCATTCAAGGTACAAAACTCCAGGCCATTGAATACAACATGCCAGTAGCTAGTGCACAAGTTAAATCTGCTATATTACTTGCAGGCTTGCGTGCTGAGGGAACAACGATAGTTAGAGAAACAGAAGTGTCAAGAGATCACACTGAACGAATGCTCCGTCAGTTTGGTGCCGATGTCGAAGTGAAGGATGGGGTTGTTTCATTAGAGGGTGGACAAGCTTTAAGTGGGACTCATGTTTCTGTACCAGGGGACATCTCATCTGCAGCCTTTTTCTTAGTGGCGGGGGCAATCTGTCATAATAGTCAATTAACACTTGAAAATGTTGGCGTTAATCCAACACGTGATGGAATTATCGAGGTCCTTTCTAAAATGGGTGCAACCATGACAGTGATGCCAAATGACGATAGTCAAGCTGAACCAACAGCAACTATTCAAATCCAAACATCTACTTTATCTGGTACAACAATCGAGGGAGACATGATTCCTCGTTTAATTGATGAAATACCAATCCTTGCTTTACTTGCTACACAGGCACATGGTCAAACCATTATTAAAGATGCCGAGGAGTTAAAAGTAAAGGAAACAGACCGTATTACAGCGGTTGTAGCTGAATTAAAAAAGCTGGGTGCTAACATCGAAGCAACAAATGATGGTATGATTATTGAAGGGCCAACACCATTAAAGGGTGCAAGTCTCAAAACATATGGCGATCATCGAATTGGAATGATGGGTGCTGTGGCTGCTTTAATGACCGAAGGACCAGTCACTTTAGATGATGCACAGTGTATCGCTGTATCCTATCCATCATTCTTTGAACATATTGAGGCAGTAAGGTAACAATTGAAGATTGACTCTCCAAGCTTTTGGGGAGTTTTTTCTTGTTTCGGTGGTAAATGTTTTGTAGCATAAAGGTATCAAAGAAAGAATAGGTGAATGACTGTGAACAATGCGATGACTGAAATGATGCAAGCACTTGAACAGGGAGACTTAGCATTAATAGATCAGCTACTTGAAACATTTTTAGTGAAGGAGCTACCCGAGGAAATTTACGCACTTTCAGAAATTTTTATGCAATATGGGTACATGAAAGAAGCTGACCGCGTACTGGAGCATTTACAATTCTTATTCCCAGAAGAGGCACAGTTAAAAATAGATCGTGCAAATGTATTAATGGAGCTTGGTGATGAAGATGAGGCATTAAATTTATTGCTTGAAATCGAAGAAGGCTCACCAGAATATCCACAAGCATTATTAGTTTTAGCGGATTATTATCAAATGCAGGGGTTATTTGAGGTAGCAGAAAAACGTATAAATGAAGCACTAGCAATTTTGCCAGACGAGCCATTACTTCATTTTGCCAAAGCCGAACTGTTATTTGAAACAGGTCGTTTTTTGGAAGCCGCAAGATTGTATGAAGAATTAAATGAGCAACAAGAAGAATTTGCTGGTATTCATCTTGTGGAACGATTAGCGGAGGTTTATCGTGCCGGGGCTGCCTACGAAACAGCATTGGATTATTATTTAAAGGCACTTGAAGATGAGGTGAAACCAGATATTTTATTTGGTGCTGCGTATTCAGCCTTCCAATCCCAAAAATACGAGATGGCTATTAAACAATTAGAGGAATTGAAAGAGTTAGATCCTGATTACTTCTCGGCTTACTTATTGCTGGCAGAAAGCTATGCGATGACAGAGGAAAATCAAAAAGCCTATACGGCGATCCAAGAGGGATTAAAACGCGATGAATATGATAAAACGCTCTATTTATTTGCTGGAAAAATGGCCTTGAAAAATAGTTTACCAGTAGAAGCTGAGCAATATTTACGAGAAGCAATAGCATTAGACCCTGAGTATATGGAAGCCGTGTTAGCACTTATTTCTGTTTTAGGACAACAGGAACGGAATGAAGATGTTATCGAATTATTTGAGACTCTACAGCAAAATGATTTTGAATGGAGCACGTTATATCCATTTGCTGCAGAGGCATATGAAAATTTAGAATTGTACGACCGTGCATACGAATTTTACCGTTTGGCATATAATGATTTTAAGGAAGACGCAACATTTTTAGAAAAATATGTGTACTTTTTATTAGAGGAAGGTAAACGTTCAGAAGCGAAAGTGGTTCTTGAACAATTAATTAACATTCAACCAGGTGAACCAGAATGGCAAGAGAAGTTAGAAGCCTTAGAATTTGAGTAAAGGAGGGAGTGGGTATGACTGCTTCTGTATCAGTTGTTGATAAAAAAGCATTTGTTCGATGGTTTTTAAAAAATTATCAATTGAAACGTCGTGAGTGTGTGTGGATTTTAAATTACTTACTTAGTAATGATGACTTATTAAAACGAATCCGATTTGTGGAAGAAGCTCACTATTGTCCTAGAGCAATGGTGATGTCTACGGTTGATTCAACAGGTGTGCCTTTTCGTTTCTATAAAGGCAATGTAATGACAGCAGACGCTGAAAAGTCTTTCCATGATTTACGCTTACACGAGCAAGAAGATATGTATATACAATTGAATTTTCCAAATATACCACCAAGTGCACAATACTTAGCAGTTTTAGAAGAAAACCCTTATATGCCAGAGACACTGTTAGTTAGTGAAAAAGATCGTTTACTGGCAGAAGAACTGCTTTCCAATAGCTTACTCGTATTCCAAGAAGAAAAATTACTTGCACAAATTGATGATGCCCTCGATCAGGGAGATGAAGAACGTTTTTATGAATTGTCTAATTTGTTACAAGCATTAAAGGAAACGGCTAATTTACCTTAGTTATAGGTAAAAATTGAATGTCCTTTACCCACTTCAATATGGTAACATTACTAGTGAATGATTGTTTTCACTTTTAATTGGGTATCCTATTTGAAGAGTGGAAAAGGGCATTTTTATTATGTGATAAAGGAGGTTTGTTGAATGTACTTTAATGCAAACGATGTGACATCATTTTTGGGACAGAAGGATTTCATCGATACTGCGATTGTTCCGCTCATATCCATCGATTTAGCTTCTGAGAAAATGAAACAAAGTGGCGCTGAGGTAGATTTTCTAATGTCTTTAACTTCTTTCATAGAACAACAGTTTAAAGGCCGTTTACTAGTCATGCCACCTTTTTCTTATATGGCTTCTTTAAAAAACGAAGAATTACCGAAGCAATTTGAAACACAATTACATAATGCTGGCTTTAAGCATGTGTTCTTCATTACTTGTGATCACTCTTGGACAAATATTGGAGATATAGTAAATATTATTTGGTTACCAGCAATTCCATTAGAAAGCATGGACGCAGGTGTGAAAAAATCAATTCTCGAAGATCAATTACGGCAAGTGGTTCCGATGCTTTCGACCAAATGGGCACAGATTTAACAATTAGTTTCAATAAATGTTCACATTCTCCAGCTTTCCACAGAATGCTATATTGACCAAGCTATGGACTTGATATATCATATATATGTCCTAGTATTACTATTTGTAAAAGTATGTCCGTTGGACTGACCTTTAAGTTAGAGGGGGGAAAATAATGAGTAATAATCGAGTTTCACGTCGTCAATTTCTAAGTTATACTCTTACTGGTGTAGGTGGATTTATGGCGGCAGGTATGCTAATGCCAATGCTTCGCTTTGCAATTGATCCTGTGCTACAAAAGCATGAGGGTGGAGATTTTGTAAAAACAGAGCATAAAATCGCTGACTTGACTGAAGAGCCTGTAAAAGTTGACTTTTCATATGAACAAGTGGATGCATGGTACAAATCACAGGTTACAGATGTAGCTTGGGTTTATAAAAGTGGCGATCAAATCATTGCCCTTTCACCTGTTTGTAAGCATTTAGGATGTATGGTTGACTGGAATGGAGATTCTGCACACCCAGGTCAATTCTTCTGTCCATGTCACGCAGGACGTTATGAGAAAAACGGGAAAAACGTTGCAGGTACACCGCCTCTAGGTCCGTTGGATGAATTTGAAGTACAAGAACAAGATGGCTATTTAATGATTGGTCCAGCTAAAGCAAATACTCTAGTTAAATAAGTAAGGGGGTACGACAACAGTGCTAAATAAAATTTATGATTGGGTCGATGAACGCCTAGATATTACACCTATTTGGCGTGATATTGCCGACCACGAAGTGCCAGAGCACGTTAACCCTGCACATCATTTTTCAGCATTCGTTTACTGCTTCGGTGGATTAACATTCTTCATCACAGTAATTCAAATTCTATCTGGTATGTTCCTAACAATGTACTATGTACCAGACGTTGTGAATGCCTGGAAATCAGTTTATTATTTACAAAACGAAGTAGCATTTGGTGAAATCGTGCGCGGTATGCACCACTGGGGAGCTTCATTAGTTATCGTAATGATGTTCTTACATACACTTCGTGTGTTCTTCACAGGTTCTTATAAGAAACCTCGTGAGCTAAACTGGATGGTTGGTGTAGGTATTTTTGGTGTAATGATGGGTCTTGGCTTTACAGGATACCTATTACCATGGGATATGAAAGCATTATTCGCTACTAAAGTAGGTATCGAAATTGCAGCATCTGTACCGTTTATCGGTTCGATGATTAAAGTATTATTAGCGGGTGACACTACTATTCTTGGTGCTCAAACGTTAACTCGATTCTTTGCGATTCATGTATTCTTCTTGCCTGCAGTATTGTTTGGGTTACTTGCAGCACACTTTATCATGATTCGTCGTCAAGGAATTTCAGGGCCGTTGTAATTGTCTTGACGGTTCGATGATCTTTAAAAGGAGGGGACACTATGCATCGCGGAAAAGGAATGAAATTTGTCGGCGATTCTCGTATTAAAGCGAATCACAGAATGCCGAATGTTCCAAAGGATTATTCCGAATATCCAGGTAAGACGGAAGCTTTCTGGCCGAACTTCTTACTGAAGGAATGGATGGTAGGTGCTGTATTTTTAATTGGATACTTATTATTAACTGTCGCTCACCCGTCACCACTTGAAGGGCCGGCAGATCCAACTAGAGCATATACACCGCTACCGGACTGGTACTTCTTATTCATGTATCAACTTTTAAAATACTCATTTGCTTCTGGTCCATACAATGTAATCGGAGCAATTGTAATTCCAGGTCTTGCATTTGGAGCGCTATTATTAATGCCATTTTTAGACAAGGGTCCAGAACGTCGTCCATCTAAACGTCCATTACCGACAGCGTTTATGTTATTAACTCTAGCTGCTATGTTCTACCTAACTTGGGAGTCAGTTGTTAACCACGACTGGGAAGCTCAAAAAGCTATGGGTGCAATCGTAGAAACAGTTGAATTCGATAAAGAATCAGAAGGTTATAAACTATACGCTGGTTCAGCATGTATTACATGTCACGGTGAAGGCTTAGAAGGTGGAGCTGGTGCACCATCTCTAATGAACACTGGATTAACAGCTGATGAAATTAAGGACATTGCTCATAATGGTCGTGGTAACATGCCACCAGGATTATGGACAGGTTCAGATGAAGATCTTCAGAAACTTGCTGAATTTATCGAAAGTTTAAAAGCTGAGTAATAGTAAAAGAGTCAGGAAACTGGCTCTTTTTTTTCGACCTTGTTATATATTGGGACTGAAAGCTAGTAGAAAAGGTTCCCTTACCCTCGATTTTTTAGCGAAAAATGTCGAAAAGTAGATAAAAGCGAATGAATTCTATCCATTAGCACATATTGAAGTTGTGAAAATAATTTCACCTACAAAAATCTATACTGTACATAAACAAAGAATTTTAGCAAAGCGCAAGGAGTTGTAATCATGCAGATAACACGTGCAAATCTTTGGTATCTTCTTAACCATAAGTCATTCTTAATAGCGCTGCTTATTATTAATCTATTAGGCACAGTATATGGCTATTATTGGTATGGATGGCAGCTTGCAATCACTAAGCCTATTTTTTATATTTTTGTTCCTGATAGTCCAACAGCTAGCTTATTCTTTTGCTTTGTGTTAATTGCTTGGATTATGGGAAAAAGATGGCCGTTAATGGAAGTATTAGCGCTTGTAACATTAGTGAAATATGGTCTGTGGGCTGATGTCATGAATATTTGGACATTAATTGAAACAGGGTCAATCGGTTGGCAAGGCTGGATGCTAGTTGGCTCACATTTTGCAATGGCCGTTCAAGCAATCTTATATATGAAGAAATATGTATTCACTTACTGGCATGTATTTATAGCGGCTGTCTGGACGCTCCATAATGATGTCATTGACTATGTGTTTGGTCAAATGCCTATGTATGGGGATTTAGTCAAGTACACAAGCTATATTGGCTACTTTACGTTTTGGTTATCAATTGCATGTATTCTTCTTGCGATTTTCTCAATTAGGTGGCGCAAATATTTGCCGAATTAGGGTATAAATTATAGAATTATAGTATAGAGGTAGAAAGGGGTTAGAATATTGTCAACAAGCATGTATATAGTTTATTTTATTATTATTATGCTGCTACCACTTTATGCACAAATGAAAGTAAAAGGCACGTATAATAAATTTGCGAAACAACGTACAATGAAAGGCCAAACAGGTGCAGAGGTAGCGCGTGCGATTTTAGATGCGAACGGCTTATATGATGTACGAGTTGTGCCAACACAAGGTGTGTTGTCTGATCATTATAATCCGGCAACTAAAACAGTTGCTTTATCAGAAAGTAACTTTTATGAAGCGAGTGTTGCAGGTGCTGCGGTAGCTGCCCATGAGGTAGGTCACGCCATCCAACATAAAGAAGCTTACTCTATGCTTACATTACGTAGTAAGCTAGTCCCAGTGGCAAATATTTCTTCGAATGCATCTTGGATTTTTGTAATGATTGGTATTTTTGCAAGTAGTACGAATTTCTTGCTTTTAGGTATCATATTATTAGCAGCAGGTGTTGTTTTCCAATTAGTGACACTTCCAGTGGAGTTTGATGCTTCAAAGCGGGCATTAGTTCAAATGAATTCGCTTGGCATTATTACAAATGAAGAAGAACGACCAGCACGAAAAGTATTAAGTGCTGCAGCATTAACATATGTAGCAGCAGCAGCGGTAGCGGTACTAGAATTATTACGTCTAATTCTAATTTTTACGAATATGCGTAGCGATGACTAAGAAAAAAACTTGTTATGGTGGAACACCACTATAACAAGTTTTTTATCTTCAAACACTTAATGAAGCGGTTGTTTTTGATCATCAAGAGTGAAGCCTTCTCCTGCTACATCGCGTACTTCTATAATAGAAACGAAAGCGTGTGGATCCACTTCATGAACAATGGATTTTAGGCGTACAACTTCGTTGCGACCGATCACACAATAAATAACTTCCTTAGGCTGCTTAGTAAAGTGGCCATGTCCTTCTAAAATAGTGATCCCGCGTTCCATTCGTAAGGCGATTGTTTCGGCAATAACACCGGACTTCTCAGATATAATGAGAGCACCACGCGCTGCATAGGCTCCTTCCTGTACAAAGTCAATAACACGAGCGCCAACAAATACAGCGACTAATGTGTACATCATGGAACGAGCATCTAAAAATGTAAGCCATGAAAGGATGATGACAATGGCGTCGAAGACAAACATCGTTTTACCCATACTCCAGCCAAAATATTTATGTCCAAGTCGTGCCAAAATATCAACGCCGCCGGTAGTGCCACCAAAGCGGAAGACAATTCCTAGGCCAAGTCCGACGAATATACCCGCGAAAAGAGCAACGAGTAACATGTCATCTTCTAAATGAATGGTAAACTGATATTTCTGGAAAATCTTTAGAAAAAGAGAAACAGATAAAGTGCCAACAAGCGTATAAACAAAAGATTTCTTTCCAAGTAATCGATAACCAATTATAAACATGGGAATATTTAATAATAGGTTCATTAAGGCGGGGTCCCATCCTAATGTAAAGTATAGTATGAGTGTAATTCCACTTAGTCCACCTTCACCTAGCTGATTTTGAATATTGAAGTGAACAAACCCGAAGCTAAAAATGGCTGCTCCGAGCATTATTGCGATAATATTACGAATTTTAATCTGTTTTAACATTTGGCCTCCTGTAGTTCCAAACAAATGAAGTAGTGATATCTATTATCTGACATTTTATTGGTTTTGACAACAACGGTGTAAATTATATAGGATGGTAAATAGGAGTGTGATGTAAATGACAGAACAACTAACAATGCAAGCATTACAACAGCGTGTTGATAATTATATAGGACAATTTAAAGAAGGATATTTCCCACCATTCGAACTGCTAGCCCGTTTAACAGAGGAATTAGGAGAGCTATCTCGTGAGGTTCAGGATGTATATGGACAAAAAAAGAAAAAGAATACTGAGGAAATAAACAGTATTGAAGAAGAACTTGGTGACTTTTTCTTTGTTTTAGTATGCTTTGCCAATGCTCAGGGTATTAAATTAGATGAAGCTCTATTAAGAGTCATACATAAATTTGAAACAAGGGATAAGGATCGTTGGACGAGAAAGGATGAAGAATGATGTCGATTCGTGTAGCTATTGCAGGAGCAAGAGGAAAAATGGGGGCTGAGGCTGTACATACGGTCATGAAACATGACAAAATGGAATTAGTAGCTGTACTAGATTATAAGGAAGTAGGAAAAACATTAGCTGATTTAGACATGTTCCCAGCGAGCTATACAGTACCTATATTTACGGAAATGCATGATCTTGTAGAAGCAACTTCTCCAGACGTATTAGTGGATTTAACGAACCCACATTCTGTATACAATCATACTAAAGAAGCGTTGAATTTAAATGTACGACCTGTAATTGGTACAACAGGATTTACTGATGCACAACTAGAGGAATTATCAACCATTGCCAAAGAAAAAGAGTTAGGCTGCATTATTGCACCAAACTTTGCGATTGGCGCTATCCTGATGATGAAATTTGCGAAAGAAGCGGCCAAATACTTACCAGATGTAGAAATTATTGAAATGCATCATGATCAAAAACTTGATGCACCCTCTGGAACAGCTGTGAAAACAGCTCAATTAATAAAAGAGGCACGTACGCAAAAGACTCAGGGGCATCCAGAAGAAAAAGAAACCATTGAAGGTGCAAGAGGTGGAGACTTTGATGGCATGCGCATCCACTCTGTTCGCTTACCTGGTTTAGTGGCACACCAGCAAGTATTATTTGGTGGAGATGGGCAGCTTTTAACAATTCGCCATGATTCATTAAATCGAAATTCATTTATGTCGGGCATTGCCTTTTGTGTAGAAGAGGTTATGAAAATGGATCAACTTGTTTATGGTTTAGAAAACATCATCTAAAGATTGGGATGGAAGCTATATGAAAATCGCATTGATTGCACATGATCGTAAAAAAGATAATTTAGTACAGTTTGCTATTGCTTACAAAGAAATTTTACTTGAACATTCACTTTATGCTACCGGTACAACAGGACAGCGTGTCATTGAAGCCACTGGTTTAGAGGTAACACGATTTCGTTCAGGTCCACTTGGTGGCGACCAACAAATTGGCGCAATGATTGCCAACAATGATATGGATATGGTTATTTTTTTCCGAGATCCATTAACAGCACAGCCACATGAGCCAGATGTTTCTGCACTTATCCGTCTTTGTGATGTTTACCAAGTGCCACTGGCGACAAATATGGGGACAGCAGAAATATTATTAAAAGGCCTACAAGAAGGCTTTGTGGATTGGAGACTGATACAAGAAAGACGTAACTAATAAAAGACGTGATTTAGAAAGGATGATCATCGAATGAAAAAGCTAAAAATCGGCATTACCTGTTATCCAACAGTTGGAGGCTCTGGTGTAATTGCAACAGAATTAGGCAAAATGCTTGCAGAAAGAGGGCATGAAATTCATTTCATTACCTCAAGCGTACCATTTCGATTGAATAAAATTTATCCAACCGTCTTTTTCCATGAAGTCGAAGTTAATAATTATTCAGTGTTTCAATATTCACCATACGATATTGCATTAGCGAGTAAAATGGCAGACGTCATCAAGGATGAAGAG
Organism: Lysinibacillus sp. F12; assembly: GCF_057773605.1. Lineage (NCBI taxonomy): Bacteria > Bacillati > Bacillota > Bacilli > Caryophanales > Bacillaceae > Lysinibacillus > Lysinibacillus sp. F12. Next base: position 598,827 of record NZ_JBYMLP010000001.1, on the reverse strand, counting down.
TTGGATGTGTTGCATGTGCATTACGCAATTCCACATGCAGTATGTGCTGTGTTAGCACGTGAAATGAGTGGGCGAGATATTGGCATCGTTACAACACTTCATGGCACAGATATATCAGTGCTTGGGCAGGATTCTACGCTTTCACAGGCCATTAAGTATGGAATTGATAAATCTGATATTGTGACGACCGTGTCACACGCATTAAAAGAACAAACTTATGAATTAATTGATACAGTTAAGCCCATTGAAACCATTTATAACTTTGTGGATGAACGTGAGTACTTCCCTCGTAATTCCAGAAACCTAAAAGAGCAATTTGGTATTCAAGAAGATGAAAAAGTTCTCATCCATGTATCTAACTTCCGCAAAATCAAGAATCTTCCACATATTATTGAAGCCTTTATGAAAATACGTGCTAATGTGAAGGCAAAGCTCTTATTAGTGGGTGATGGGCCCGAAAAGCATCGTGTAATGGACCAAGTAAAGGAAAGTCCATATATGAAGGATGTTCTATTTTTAGGAAAACAAGAAAATTTAGCTGAGCTATATGCTATTAGTGACCTAAAATTGTTACTTTCTCAACAGGAATCGTTTGGACTGGTTTTATTAGAGGCAATGGCTTGTGGAGTACCTTGTATTGGAACAAATGTAGGGGGTATCCCGGAAGTCATTGAACATGGTGTGGATGGCTTTATTGTGGACTTAGGAGATACTGAAACGGTAGCTGAATATGCTGTTCAGTTGTTGCAAGATGAGGAAAAACTGCTGCGTTTCAGAGAGGCAGCCATTCGAGCAGTCGGCGACAAATTCCACTCGTCCAAAATTGTAGAACAATACGAAAATCTGTACGAGAAGGTTGCGGAAAGAAATCATGCAAAACAATAAAGAATGGCAAACAGCCTATTCAGTAATTGAACAATTAGAACAAGCAGGCTTTGAGGCAGTTATTGTAGGTGGAGCTGTTAGGGATGCTTTACTGAATCGCCCTGCGCATGATGTCGATGTTGCGACAAACGCGCTGCCTGAAGAGGTAAAGTCAGTTTTTCAACGGACTGTAGATATTGGAATTCAGCATGGGACGGTACTTGTTATCGTACCTGCTGGGCCAGTTGAGGTAACAACTTATCGTACAGATGGGGAATATACAGACCATCGAAGACCCGATAAAGTGCAATTCGTTCGCTCTCTGCAAGACGATTTACAACGCCGTGATTTTACAATGAATGCCATCGCTATGCGTCAAGATGGCACTTTTGTTGATTATTACGGGGGTCGTCAAGATATTGAACTTCGTGTTATTCGAGCTGTTGGAGATGCTGACAAACGTTTTGCTGAGGATGCCTTGCGCATGTTACGAGCAATTCGTTTTTCAGCACAGCTTGATTTCACAATAGCGAAAGATACTATGACTGCGATACAAAATAGAGCGCCCGATATCGCTTTTATTGCAAAAGAACGAATTAAAGCAGAGCTAGATAAGCTATGGCTTGGAACGTCCGTTTTTAGTGGCCTTCAAAAATTAGAGGAAAGTGGCTTGGCAGCTTATTTACATGGGAATTTTCAGGCTCATCGCTGGTATGATTTTCGGACTGAGGACAAGCATGTAGGCTGGGCTTATTTTGCTTTACTTCAAGGTGCAAATTGGCGAGAGATTCTACGGGATTATCGATTGTCCAATAAAGAAATGGCGTTCGTTAAAGCTGTATTGACAGCCTATGAAGCGTTAAATAGTGGCTGGACAAACATTCATTATTTTACCTACAAAGAACAGGAGTTAGAAGCAGCCATATATTTCGCAAAACTACTCCAACTGGACGTTTGTTTACCTAGCCAGCCTATTCGTGTATTACAGGACCAGCTACCCATTCAACAGAAGCAAGAAGTTGTGGTGAATGGAGCGGATTTACTTAAATGGTCTGGAAAAAAGGGAGGCCCTTGGGTAAAAGAAGTATTAGGTGACATACTGGAAGCCATAATTCATAATGAACTTGAAAATGACCAGGAGCGTATAAAAAATTGGCTAGATTGCCACTACTTCCATGAAGCGTAAGCATATATATTGACAACAAGCCGTCTCAGGAAAATGTGGGACGGCTTGTCATTTTATATCACTGATGGTCATTTCAGTTGATTTACAGTATGATGAAGTATAGTTACATAAAAAGCGGAGTTTACAAAAGGATTGATGTGAACATGACAATTTCCATAAAAGACGAAATTTTAAAAAGAATACTGGCTGCCAATGGAGAAGCAGTTTCAGGTCAAGAATTAGCGGATTCCCTTGGTGTCTCAAGGACGGCTGTCTGGAAACATATGCAGACATTACAAGAAGAAGGCTACACGTTTGAAACGATAAAGAAAAAAGGCTATGTATTAACAGGTGTACCAAATAGTTTAAGTCCCACACAAATTGACCTTTTTTTAAAAACAGAGCATTTTGGAAGAAAAATTCATTATTTCGATGTTGTAGATTCCACACAAACGATTGCCCATAAACTTGCACAAGAGGGTGCACCACATGGCACAGTCATTATTGGTGAAGAGCAAACAGCAGGTCGAGGTCGGATGGCTCGTCCGTGGGAATCAGTGCATGGTAGCGGTATTTGGATGACGATTATCGTTCGACCTGATGTCACACCTCAACAGGCATCCTCTTATACGCTTGTTGTCGCAGTGGCTGTCACAATGGCCATTACAACACTCTATAAAGATATTGAGCCAGCTATCAAATGGCCCAATGATTTATTAATTAATGGAAAAAAATGTACAGGTATTTTGACGGAGATGCAGGCAGAGGCAGATCTGGTACAGGCATTACTAGTTGGCATTGGAATAAACGCTAACCAGGAGGCAGCCGATTTCTCATCAAATATTGCGGAGATTGCTACTTCACTACGATTAGAAGCAGGTGAGGAAATTAATCGTGCAGCACTTGTAGCATTAATTTTACAGTACCTTGAGCAATTTACAGAGCTATATGTCGAAGAAGGATTTGCAAGTATTAAAACCCTATGGGAGCAGCTGTCTTGTACGATTGGTCAGCGTATTGAGGTGACGACAATACGAGAACGCTTTGAAGGGATAGCTAGTGGAATTACAGATGATGGGGTGCTACAGCTTACACAAGATGATGGTTTGGTCCGCACCATTTATGCAGGAGATATCAAAATACTATAAAAAAAGAAGCTGCAAGGTGTGTACCTGCAGCTTTTTTGATGACTTCAATTATTATTATTTGAGTGAAACATTGACATCACCGTGCGATAAAGAAACGTTCAGCTGGTCATCACCCTTGTAAAGCTGAGTGACCTTGCCATTTTCTTCTGTGCCATTAACCGTTATATCCCCAAAACTTGTTTTTACTTCATAACCAAGATCACTTTGTTTATTTTGTAAGTGAAGCGTTGCATCTCCAAAGCTAGATGTAATGGTTGATGTCCCATTTAAAGTTCCAGCAATATGAATATCACCATGCTCACTTTCGATGTTTACACCATTACTAGAATATTGCTTGAACGTTAAATCCCCAAAGTCCTGTGTAATCTCTGTTTTCTCTCCAGTTATGTTGTTGAAGGTAATATCTCCGTAATTTTGCATTAAATTTAGCTGTTGATAATGCAACCCTCGAAGTGTTGTATCCCCGAATTCACTATCTATTACAATCGCCTCTATGCTAGTATTTGCTGGAACATAGATTTTGATAGAGGGAGAAGAAAAGCTAGAGAAGCCAAATGCAAACCCATTTTTTTTCTTTGCCTTTGTTTCAATCTGTAAAGTTCCATCTTCAACATGATACGAGACGTCTTGTTGTTCGAGTACATTCGTTTCCAGTTTATAATTGTCTTCAGTTGAGACAATGGTAATATCCCCATAATCATTCACGATATTTATACTAGTAAACTTATCTAGGTTATATGATTCATGAATTAGTTTATGGCTACCTGGCACGTGAAGGCCATCCCCATCTTTGATAATGAACCATCGACCTCCTGAAAAATAGCCGACCAATGTCAGTAAAATACCTAATGCAATTATGGTTATGGCAACAAGGGAGTTTTTAGAAGTCATTTACAGGCCTCCTTTCTTTGTTTTCGTTATTTTATGGAACAATCTGCCCAATGTTTCTACAGAGACCAGGACGGTTTTCTTAATAAAACGCGCAACGAATGGAAAGAGTAAGACACCCAACCCTGTAATGATTAAGCCAACCCCCATAAATAATAATGCGGTTGGCCAATGCTCCGTTAAAATAAAGAATCCTGAAATAAGGGCAGCCATTCCGCCGATAAAAATACTTAAAATGCCAGCTCCAATCGCAAAAATCAAACTAATAATGACAGCACCAAATGATACAATAAGGGCGATAGCTGTTGCCAGAAGTGGTAAAGAAAGCGGTGCAGAAAGGATAGCTAGAATAATAAGCCATATAGCTGTCATATTCTTTTTAGTCGATTTCTCCGAAGTGTTTTCTAAATCTTTCAAGGCAAAATCTGCCAATATTTGCGAGGCAACATGAGAGGGGGAGCCTAGCTCTGAAATAACCTGTTGCTCATTTTCCTCTCCTGCTTCTTCAAAGTATTCTTCATAATAGGCAAGAGCCGTGTCTAACTCATGCGCAGGAAGTCGCCGTAATTTCCCTCGTAGCTTTTTCAAATAGCTATCTCTATCCATCTATATTCCCTCCTAAAAGTACACAATCAACCTTTTCCTTATACACTCGCCATTCTTTTAAAAGCTCTAATAATCGTATACGGCCATCCTCTGTAATTTGATAATAGCGTCTATTTCTACCTTGATAGGGCTGATCGTAGGTTGTTAAATAATCCGCTTTTTGTAAGCGACGTAATACGGGGTACAGTGTAGACTCTGAAATATCCATGACGGATTGTACTTGCTGAGTTAAGGAATAGCCGTATGCATCTTCTTTGTCCACAATGGCCAATACACAAGCATCTAGTAAAGCTGAGCCAAGCTGAAATGTCATCTTTCCACCTCACATTCATTACTTATACTTCATTTTATATTATATGCCATATAGTATGAGGATAGTATATGACGTATAGCATTGATTGTCAAATTTTATAAATGAAAGTTGTTATTATTAGAAAATAATATTTGAAGATTACAAGTTTTATTGTTATAGTATGTGCTGAAGGGCAGTATCCATTGTGAACGGCACCTTCTAAACGCAAGATCCAATACGAACAAATATCTGCCTTGATCTTTATGACAGGGACGGAAGAAAACAATACGTTCAACAAGTAGCTCACTTTCAAAGTGAAGCTAGCACCTCTTGCCGAGTTATGCAGGGGGCTTTTTGCTAACGAACGAAACACAACCCTTCTGTCCATTTTGGAACCGAGGGGTTTTTCTGTTTTCTTCCCTTAAAAAGGAGGACTACAAAATGAAAACGACAACAGATTTTTTAAAGATGAAAGCGGCAGGCGAGAAAATCGTGATGGTGACTGCCTACGATTATCCAGCCGCTAAATTTGCAGAGGCTGCTAATGTTGACATGATTCTAGTAGGAGATTCACTTGGAATGGTTGTCCTTGGCTACGATTCTACAATGCCAGTGACTGTAGCAGACATGATTCATCATGCAAAAGCAACTCGACGTGGGGCGAAGGATACTTTTGTGGTAGTTGATATGCCATTTGGTTCCTATCATGGTGATGTCAATGAAACATTGAAAACGGCCATTTATATGATGCAAGAAACAGGTGCTGACGCCTTAAAAGTAGAAGGGGCAGGAGATATCATTCCGGTCATTCAAAAACTTACAACTGCAGGTATTCCAGTGGTTGCTCATTTAGGCTTACTGCCACAATCAGCAGGCGTACTTGGTGGATATAAGGTGCAGGGGAAAACGGCTGAACAGGCAACAAAACTTATTGAGGATGCCAAGCAGTGTGAAGAGGCTGGTGCATGTGCAGTCGTCTTGGAATGTATTCCACATCAGCTAACAGAAATTGTGTCAGCTCATCTTATCATTCCTACCATAGGTATTGGTGCAGGTGTAGAAGCAGATGGCCAAGTGTTGGTTTATCATGACATGTTAAGCTATGGCTCACATCATGTGCCAAAGTTTGTTCAACAATTTGCCAATATGGGGAAAGAGGCAAGTGAAGGAATGGTTCGCTATGTGGAAGCTGTCAAAGCAGGTACTTTCCCAGCACAGAAGCATTTCTTCACAATGAAAGAGGATGCATTAGACCAGCTATATGGAGGCGTCCAATCATGAAGGTCATGACAACGATACAAGCATTAACCGCTGAAATTCAAGCAGCTAAACAAGCTCATAAAACGATTGGCCTTGTTCCGACTATGGGATATTTACATGAAGGCCACTTAACATTGGCTCAAACAGCACGTGCAGAAAATGATTTAGTTGTCATGAGTATATTCGTCAACCCAACACAATTTGGACCAAATGAAGATTTTGAAAGTTACCCACGGGATTTGCCAAGAGATATTGCGTTAGCAGAGTCTGTCGGCGTAGACCTTGTATTCGCACCAAGTGTTGAAGAAATGTATCCGCAGGATGGTGGAATTCGTATTCATGCGGGTGAACAGGCAACGATTCTTTGCGGAGCAAGTCGTCCTGGCCATTTTGATGGTGTGCTACAAGTTGTAGCAAAATTATTCCATCTTACACTTCCCACTAGAGCATATTTCGGCCAAAAAGATGCCCAGCAGGTTGCCATTATTACAACAATGGTCCGTGATTTTAATTTTCCTTTAGACATGCGCGTCGTACCTATTGTCCGAGAGGAAGATGGATTAGCAAAGTCTTCTCGCAACATTTATCTAAGCGAATCGGAAAGAGAAGAGGCTCCTGCCATTCATGAAGCACTACAATTGGCTCGGGATAGCTTTTTAGCAACGGGAGATGTTAGGGAAGCATTAGCAAAGGCCAAAGCTCATATTCAAATACAAACTCATGGCCGAATTGACTATATTGAATTATTAGCCTACCCAGATTTAACACCAGTGACTGAAACGACACAACAAGTATTGTTGGCAGCTGCTGTGTATATTGGGAAGACACGCTTAATTGATAATAGTATCTTTACTGTGAAAGAGGGACTATAAATATGTTACGAATGATGATGAATAGTAAAATCCACCGTGCAACAGTGACACAGGCAGATTTAAATTATGTCGGCTCTATAACAATTGATGAGGACATACTAGAGGCAGTTGGTATGCTCCCAAATGAAAAGGTACATGTTGTTAATAATAATAATGGCGCTCGTTTTGAAACGTATATTATTGCTGGTGAGCGTGGTTCAGGTGTAATTTGTGTGAATGGGGCGGCAGCCCGACTCGTACAGCGTGGCGATATTGTCATTATTATTTCCTATGTATATGTGGATAATCATGAGGCTAAGGATCATAAACCGACTGTTGCCATTATGGGAGAAGATAATTCGATTAAAGAAATGATTTCTTATGAACCAGAAGCAACAGTGATGTAAGACAAGAGAACGTTTTAACATGATTCCAGAAACAAATGAGTAAAGTGGCTGGAAATCGATATCAAAAAGGAGGATGGCAAGGCTCATGACTGTAGCCGATTAGCCCATCCTCCTTTTTATGTAATCAAAACCGCTACAAAAGTACTGGTAAAATTTTGTTTTTCTAACTATTAAACTAGTTTGTGAAATTAAAATTTTACAAATGTTCTAGTATTTTATGAGATATTTATGTAGAATTTAGTTGTTAGTACATCATTTTACTAGTGGAGGTATCATTTGTAATGGAAAATAAACGTAACAAATTTTTAACAGCTACTGCAGCAGCATTGGCTATCACAGCGGTAGCAGCAGCACCAGCATCAGCAGCTAGCCCATTTTCGGATGTAAAGGAAAGTCATGCAGATTATAAGGGCATTTCGACACTTTATGCGGCAGGTATTATTAGCGGATTCCCAGATGGTACATTCAAACCTGATACAAATGTCACGCGTGGACAGGCTGCAAAAATGATTGCAGGCGCATTAAAGCTAGACACGAAAGAAGTTGTGAATCCAAACTTTAAGGATATTGATGCAGCTAATCCTTATTACGGCCCAATCGCTGCATTAGTAGGATTAAAAGTTGTTTCAGGCTATGGAGATAATACATTCCGTCCAAACCAAACGATTACACATGGTGATTTGGCAAAAATCTTGTCATCTATTCCTAATTTACCAGAATTAGAGAGTGCTAAAAATCATGAAGCTAGTAAAAGTGTAACACGTGGACAACTCGCAACATTGATTGCAGAAGCTCTAACTAAATTAAACCCAGAAACGCCTGAAAAACCAGAAGATGCATTTACATTATCCATTTTACATGTTAATGATACACATGCTCGTGCAAATGAACTACCGAAATTAGCAACAGCTGTAAAAGAGCAACGTGAAACAAAGAAAAATGTTTTAACTTTACATGCGGGTGATGCATTTAGTGGTACATTATACTTCAATGAGTTCCATGGGCAAGCAGATTTAGCGCTATTAAATGAAATTGGCTTTGACGCTATGGTATTTGGTAACCATGAATTTGATTTAGGTTCATCACCTGAAGGACATCAAGCACTTGCAGACTTTGTTAAAGGTGCTAAATTCCCATTTGTGGATGCCAATACAGACTTTTCAGCAGATGCTAAATTTACAGGTTTATTTACAGATCTTATTTCAAGTGAACCTGAAAACGGTAAAATCTATTCAGGTATTGTAAAAGAAATTGATGGAGAAAAAGTTGGTATCTTTGGTTTAACAACAGAAGAAACTTTGGATATTGCTTCTCCAGGTAAAGTGAAATTCACTAACTATATTGAAGAAGCGAAAAAAGCAGTAGCTGCTTTTGAGGGAATGGGCGTTAATAAAATTATTGCTTTAACACATATTGGCTATAATGATAATCCAAATGTGGATAATGATATTTTACTAGCGAAAAACGTACCAGGCATCGATGTAATTGTTGGTGGACATGACCATACTAAATTAGACGAGCCATTTGTTGTAGATACAAACACTGTAGGCGAAGCAAAAGATGCAACATTAATCGTACAAGCTAATGAGTATGTCAAATTTTTAGGAACATTGGATGTCACATTTGATGGCAAAGGTGTTGTCACTGAGTACGGTGGCGAATTAATCGACCTTGGTAAAGTAGCTGAAGATAAAGCATTAGTAAAATTACTAGCGCCATATAAAGCAAAAATTGATGAAGTTAACAACAAGGAAATCGGTGTGAAAATTTCTGAGGAGTTAGCAAATCCACGTGCAACTGAAACAAACTTAGAAAGTGTACGTAGCAATGAAACAGCGTTAGGTAATATTATTACAGATGGTATGTTGGCAAAAGCACAAAAATATACAGATAAAACAGTTGTCATGGCACTACAAAATGGTGGCGGTATTCGTGCAGCAATTCCAGCAGGCAATATTACGGTTGGACAAGTGATTACAGTATTACCATTTGGTAACACATTAGCATTAATGGATACTACTGGAGCTGAGCTAAAAGCAGCATTTGAAGTTTCCTTAAAAAATGCACCTAAAGAAAATGGTGGTTTCCTACACATTGGTGGAGCGAAATTACAATATGACTCATCAAAAGAAGCTGGCTCACGTGTTGTTTCAATCGAATATTTAGATAAAGCAACTGGCAAGTATGTTGCTTTAGAAGATAATAAAACATATACAGTAGCAACGAATGCCTTCACTGCTAAAGGTGGAGACGGCTTTGATATGTTTGCTAAAGCATATGAAGAAGGTCGAGTAACAGATTTAGGTTTATCTGATTGGGAGAACCTACAAGAGCAATTATTATCATTAAAAGAAGTGAAAACAACTGCTGAAGGTCGTATTGTTGATGTTGCAAAAAAGAAATAATACTTTCTAAAAAATAGCTTGAAAACAACATCATCTTTTAAATTATGTCACAAGGCTATTTCCGCAACCTTAAAGGATTCCCTGAGGTTGCGGTTTTTTAATTTATATGGAGCAAAAGGGATTGCCTATTAGAAGACGTGTAGGGGAGAAAGGATGCTGCTGAACCAAATATATGATAAAATTCTTCTTATCTAATGTGAACTGTGAGTTGAGATGTATGATGGAAAGTCAAAAATATGCCATTGTGGATTTGGAGACAACGGGTCATTCACCAGCGAATGGGGACCGGATGATTCAAATTGCCATTGTTATTATGAAGGATTGGGAAATTGAGCGTACCTATACGAAATTTATTAACCCAGGCAAAGCCATTCCTACTTTTATTCAAGATTTAACGCATATAACAAATGAGGATGTAAAGGATTCATACCCTTTTGAGGAACATGCGGATTACATATATGAGCTACTGGCTGATTGTGTGTTTGTAGCCCATAATGCCGATTTTGACTTATCATTTTTACAGGCGGAGTTTAAACGGGCAGGCCTTCCAAAGTGGCAAGGTAAAAAAATGGATACAGTAGAGCTAGCAAAAATTTTGTTTCCGATGTCACTCGGCTTTAAGCTAGGAGACTTGGCGGCGGATTTAAATATAGAGTTGGCCAATGCACATCGAGCGGATGATGATGCTCGTGCTACAGCAGAGCTGTTCAAATGTTGTTGGAAAGAGCTACTAAGTCTGCCTCAACTAACATTAGAACAAATGCATAAGCGTTCTTTTCGCTTAAAATCGAATATTTCACAGCTTTTTTTCGAGGCACTGCAAATAAAACGTCAGCATAAAACAGGCAATGAAAATGTGCACTATTACCGGAATTTTGCGATTTGTAATGGTCGTAATAAACATGACAATGCGTCAGAGACGATTGATTATCCGCAAACAGTGGCAGATAAAACGGCCTTAATGACAAAGGCTCTACCCAATTTTGAAGAACGTCCAGCACAATTTAAGATGATGGATACGATTTGGCAAGCACTACATGAGCAAAAGGAATGTGTAATTGAAGCTTCCACGGGTATTGGCAAAACGGCAGGTTATTTACTGCCAGCCATTGTATATGCTCGTACTGTCCATAAGAAAATCGCGATTAGTACCTATACATCCTATCTACAAGAACAGCTTGTAGAGGAGGAGCTACCAAAGATAGAGAAAATCCTTGGTACAAAAGTAAACATATGCGTACTAAAGGGGATGCAGCATTATATTGATCTAGATCGTTTTGAACAATGTATGGCATATGGTGACGAATCCTATGATGATACTTTTTCTATTTTACAGATTCTCGTTTGGCTGACGAAAACAGAGACGGGTGTGCTAAGTGAGCTGAATGTATCAGGTGGCGGACAACTGTTTTTAGAGAAAATCCGCAAAATACCAAATGACAAACCATCTAAAGGCTTTGATTTCTATGAACAAGCTCTAAAGAACAGTGCATTTGCTGACTGCATTGTGACAAATCATGCTATGGTTTTAAGCGATTTGGTTCGTCAAACGCCGATATTTACACAAGTAGATGGATGGGTAATTGATGAAGCACATCAATTTATTCAGGCTGCGATGCAACAGGATGAAATAGTCTTCTCCTATACGCAATGGAAATATATTTTCGGTCAAATTGGCACAATGGAGGACACAGCACTATATCACCTTTTTTGTGAAGCGGCAAAGAAAAAACAACGCGTATCGATGCAAAGTTTACAGCGACTGGATGCTCAGTTTATCCGGTTACAGCGTGCATTTGATGAGACCATTCAACGAACAGTTCAAAGCATGCAGCAGCATATGAAAGGGAAGCGAGCTAGCAGCAAATGTACCTTGTTTATAGAGGATGTTACTCTTGCCAAAGAGTCATTTTTACATGTAAGCAAACTAACTCAGCAATGGCTTGATCTTGCGACTGAAGCAGCCCAAGGATTTGAAAATAATATTGAGCAATTAGATAAAAATGATCTTTATGTTGTATCCGAATGGCATTATTGGATTCGAGAAGTAAAAATAAAAATTGCGGAATGGGAAGACATATTCCTGTCACCACAGGACGGAAGTTCAGTTTGGCTAGAATTTGATGTTCGAAGTGTTCCTGGCAGTTTACATGTTTTTAAAAAACCAGCCAATGTAACACCCATTATTGAACAAGTATTAGCACCTCTTCGCAAGCAAGCGAGCATTATATGGACATCAGGCACATTAACGGTACCAGGCAATGAGCGTTTTGTTACACGACAATTAGGAATTTCTGATAGCGTTGAAGTAATAAAATTACAAGCACCGCCAGCCTATTATGCGGGTGCAAAGGCATATATTGTCACTGATATGCCAGACATTCAGCATGTTAGTCAGGAAGAATATATTGAGGCAGTTGCTCATGCGATTACGAGAACTGTTAGAATGACAGAAGGTCGTTGTTTTGTGCTTTTCACAGCCCAGGATATGCTACGGAAAACAGTCGAGCTCATTCAAGATAGTGAACTTTTAGATGATTATATGCTTTTTGCGCAAGGTGTTACAGGTGGTAGCCGTATGCGTATTCTGAAATCATTTCAAAAATTTAGCCATGCTGTTCTTTTTGGAACAAACAGTTTTTGGGAAGGTGTAGATGTTCCTGGAGATGCCCTTGCCTCTGTTATTGTCGTGCGGCTGCCATTTTCTTCACCAGAAGAGCCTATCTTTAAGGCAAGAGCTCAGCATCTTACAGCGCAAGGACGCAATTCCTTCACGGAGTTGTCATTGCCTGAGGCTATTATGCGCTTTAAGCAAGGCTTTGGTCGCTTAATTCGTTCCTCTCAAGATAAAGGTGCTTTTATTGTCCTCGACCGTCGAATAACAAGCAAATCCTATGGCAAAGAATTTATAAAAGCACTACCGCCAATCGACGTAAAGAAATTGCAGCTACCCGAATTATTAAAAGAACTGAACCATTGGCAAAAATAGAATGAACCCCTTTTAGCATGAGCTAGAAGGGGTTTTTAAATGGCTTAGACGTTTCATCCTATTGTAAGGGTTGTTTGTTGTTAGTTTGACCCTCAAAAAGGTTAGCGTTTTGAACAATTTTAGTAATATAGCTCATAACGATTTCCGTTGCTTGTTGAGCATCATAGCTTTTTCGATTATTTAAAAGGTTGGTAAACATACCTTGCCAAATTAAGAGTGTGATTTCATTAATAGCATCCACGTTACCCTCTGTTAAGTAGCCCTCCTTTAAAGCAATTTCTAACATAGAACGACCTCGTTTTGTCAGGCTGTGCTGAAACAATATAGTCTTTAAATCATCTGGAATATTAATTAAATCATTGGGGTAAAAGTTATAATAATTTTCCAATAATTTTTCTGGTGTTTCTCCTAAATCCATAATAAAGACGGCATGAAAAATCTGTGGCTGTTTGAAGGAGTATTGGCAAAAACATTCCCAAGCTAATAAATATTTATCAATAGGATCTTTGCCTCTTTCTATGTAACGCGCAACTTCGTTCGTATAGTCTTGCATACATCTCATTGATGCAAAAAAGAGGAGATGAGAGATTTCTGAAAAATAATTGTAAATGGTTGCACTGTTATAACCAGCCTTATCGGCAACCTTTCTAATCGTCACATTCTCCAATCCTTCTTCTTCTATAATTTCTGCTGTGGCGTCTACAAAGTATTTCCACATACGACTCCTTTGTATTTCCTTTTTTTTCATAGTAATGTCCCCCCGACGTACACTGTCCATGTAAAATTATTAGTTAAATTCATATATTTACCATTTATTAGTTAAATTCATATATTTACCATTTATAAGTTAATTTAAACTTATTATAGCATAACAATTTTGCTTTACATCTTCCATTATAGCATCAGCTTTTAGCATTTTCAGTGTTGTACATTGGAATTTCAGATGATATACTAATCACAATTATTTTATAATCATGATTAGTAAATAATTAAGATTCTGAATAATTAGATAAAAAGGGATGCTAGAGCAATGAGTTTAAACACAAGAGGAGGATTTATTCAATGAGTAAAAAAATTGTGACACAATTTGAGTGTACATATGAAACAATCGAAAACACATGGATTGAATTAGCAGACGGCACAAAACTTTCTAGTCGAATTTGGTTACCGACAGTAGAAGCAGGACAAAAAGTACCAGCTATTCTGGAGTATATTCCTTATCGCAAAACAGATGGTACAAGAGCAAGAGATGAGCCAATGCACGGGTATTTTGCGGGACATGGATACGCCGTTGTTCGAGTAGATATGCGAGGGTCAGGTGAGTCAGATGGCTTATTAAAAGATGAGTATTTAAAGCAAGAGCAGGATGATGCACTTGAAGTAATTGAATGGATGGCTAGCCAAAGCTGGTGTAATGGCAATATTGGGATGATGGGGAAATCATGGGGTGGATTTAATTCTCTGCAAGTAGCTGCTAGAAGACCAAAAGCGTTAAAGGCGATTATTACAGTAGGCTTCACGGATGATCGCTATAACAATGACATTCACTATAAGGGTGGTTGTTTGTTAAATGATAACTTCTGGTGGGGCGCCATTATGTTAGCGTACCAGCTACGTCCGATTGATCCTCATATTGTTGGCGATAGCTGGCGTGAAAAATGGATCCAACGTTTAGAAAATATGCCTTTATGGATGGCACAGTGGATGGAGCATCAAACAAGAGATGACTACTGGAAGCATGGTTCAGTTTGTGAGAATTATGATGACATCGAAATTCCTGTTTTTGCACTTGATGGTTGGGAAGATTCCTATACGAACACAGTTTTAAGTTTAATGGAAGGGCTTTCTGTTCCTAGAAAGGGCATTATTGGCCCATGGGCACATGTTTACCCACATGATGGAGTTCCAGGTCCAGCAATGGGCTTTTTACAAGAGGCCGTGAAATGGTGGGATCATTGGTTAAAAGGAATTGACAATGATGTAATGGACGGACCAATGGTGAATGTTTGGGTTGAAGAAAGCATGGAACCATCTGTTAAGAAACCAGTCAGCCATGGCTATTGGGTTGGACTCGAATCATGGCCAACAGTGGCAGAGGTACAAACGAAGGCGTATCAACTGACACATGGAAAATTAGTAGAGCATCGTAGTGATCACCAAGAACAGGTACAATTAAAAACACCACAAAATCATGGTCTATTATCGGGAGAATGGATGGGTGCTGGAGTACTAGGCGAAAGTCCAGCAGATCAACGAGTTGATGACGGAATGGCCATGATATTTGAAACAGACATGCTAGAGAACCCACTAGAGATTGTGGGTTATCCGAAGTTTGAAGTGGAATTAATGAGTGATAAACCACATGCGATGCTGTTTGCGCAGTTGTCAGACGTTGCACCAAATGGAGCTGTTACTCGTGTGTCCTATGGCGTGATGAATTTAACACATTTGAATGGTCATGATCATGTAGAATTATTAATTCCTGGTAAAAAAGTGAAAGCCTTTGTGCAATTAGATTGCTGTGGACATCAATTTAAAGCGGGGCACCGTTTACGCTTATCATTAGCAACAACGTTTTGGCCAATGTTTTGGCCGATGCCAGAAGACGCTACATTGACATTAAATCTTGAAACAGCTACTTTCACATTGCCAACCTTCCATGGACATCAAATAGCTGGACCAAATATGAATCCTGAAAGTGCAACATTAACACCTATAACAACGCTCCAAGAAGGAAGAGTGGATCGTTCTATTTCATACGACATTTTAACAGATACATGGACATGTATTACTGATGGGGTTGGAGGCGTTTTTGGTGAAGGGATATATCGCTTTGATGATATTGATATCACGGTTGAACATAATTTGAAACGAGAATTAACCTTATCGAATGCTGATCCATTGTCAGCTCACTATACAATCTATCAAAAAATGAAAATAGGTCGTGAGGGTTGGTGGATAGATGCTGATATTACGGTTACTAAAACATCTACTCTAGAAAACTTCCAAATTATTGGGGAGATGGCGATCAAAGAAAATGACAAACAGGTCTTCCATAAGGAATGGGATCAAAAAATTAAACGTCATGGCTTGTAAATAACATATAAGGGGTAAACATATGGAAGCTAAGTTAAAAAAGAATACAGCTACTTTAGTTATTTTAGCTGTTTCAGGTGCATTAATTTATGCATTACCTTATTTTAGAAATTACTATTATGATGTCTTTCTCGATGCATTTCATTTGACGAATACTCAAATGGGGACTCTTGGTAGTGCGTATGGTGTTTGTTGTTTAATTTCCTATATATTTGGAGGTTTTTGTGCAGATCGTTGGAAAACGAAATATTTATTAACCATTTCTCTAGTTGCCACAGGGTTATTAGGTTTTACATTATTACTGTATCCACCATATCCAGTGCTTCTCCTCATACATGCTGCTTGGGGAATCACATCCATCATGACGTTTTGGGGAGCATTAGTAAAAGCAGTACGTTCTTTAGGTTCTGAAAATGAGCAAGGAAAAGCTTTTGGTTTTTTTGAGGGTGGTCGTGGTGTAACCAATATCATTCAATCTGCTGTGATTTTAGGGATATTTGCTTTTTTTGCGAAGCATATGAGTGATAAAATGGCACTCTCAGCGGTTATTACGGTATATTCGGTTATTTGTCTTTTGTTGGGATTCATGATTATGATGCTTTATAAAGACCCTGATCAAGGAACCATCAGTCGTGAGGACAGGGATGGGAGTAAATCATTTGACTGGGCAGTCCTATGGAAAGTGTTAAAGATGCCAACTACTTGGCTTGCGACTATTCTTATTTTTACGTCTTATGCGATGATTATTAGTTACTATTACATCACACCTTATGCAACAGCTGCATTTGGTGCATCTACGTTAATCGCTGCGGCTTTGGGCTACTTCTCTCAGTATTGTAGACCAATTGGCAGTTTTAGTGCAGGCATTATCGGTGACCGGATAGGTGTGTCTAATATGGTGTTAATTGGCTATATATTATTAGTACTAGGCTTAGTAGGGCTCATTTTACTGCCCGGCAAGGCTTCCTTTATCCTTATGCTTTTAATATTTATAGGGATTATTTATACATCAATGTATGCTTTACAGGCAATGCATTTTGCTATTTTAGTAGAAGGAGATTATCCTGTAGAATCAACAGGTACAGTGTCCATGCCGCTAATGATTATTGGCTATAGTGGGGAAATCTTCATGCCGATTATTGCAGGGGCTTGTTTAGATTATTGGGGTGGCACAGCAGGCTATAAAGTATTTTTTGGTATTTTATTAGGTTTAGCTATTGTTGGCTTCGTTACAGTAGTCATTTGGCAACGTGTGACGAAAGAAAAACGCAAGGAAATTGCATTGCAACGAAAGCTTGCAAAGGACCAGGTGCTTACCTAGTTTAGCCAAAAATAAATAATAGAATGGCTCCATTGAGGCAAAAAGATGACTTTGGTAAAAACCGAAGTCATCTTTGTCGTTTAGAGGAGGCTATGCAGTACTTACAGAAGGAAAAGAGCCATCATAATAGGGGGGATGCCTCTTGGTTAGTCTCCCAATTTATATCGTCTTGAAAATATTCTACACGGTTTCTACCATGTTCCTTTGCTTTATATAATGCTTTATCACATCTTGATAATAAAGAATGAATGGTATCGCCCATGACAAAGCTTGTCACACCAAAGCTACTCGTTTTGTGATGAACAACTGGAAATGAATGTTGTTCTAGTTGCTGTCTTAGATTTTCTGAGAGATGCACAGCATCCTTTAAGGGAGTGCGTGGACAAACAACTAAAAACTCCTCGCCACCCCATCTACCAACCGTGTCTTCTACTCGTACATAATTTTTCAAAAGGTCTGCTGCATGACGTAACACAAGATCACCCACTTGATGTCCGAATTCATCGTTCACAGCTTTAAAATGATCAATATCTAACAAAATAATCGAAAGTGGTGTGCCACTTCCTGTAGCTTGCTCAAATTCTTTTTCTAATACGTCATCTAAGCGGACACGATTTGGTATTTGAGTGAGACGGTCCGTATTTGCCAATGCTTCAAGCTCAAGCTTGGCTGATTCAAGCTCTTTTGTGCGTTCCTGAACTTTATATTCTAATGTTTCATTTAATGTTTCTTGCATGATTTGATGTTCTTTCTTAATGATGTTGATTTTATCACCCAATGCTAATGATAAAAAAATGGATTCGAAAATAGCTCCAATAGCTGGTACTTCCTCAAAAATTCGTGGATGGAATGGGATAATACTTAAAAAGGCCAGCGCTTGAACAATGATAGAGCTTAGTAAAACTGTCCAACCAATGATATAGTATCGAGCCATCTTTTGACCTTTTCTGAAAACAAAAATGCCAGACAGCCATAGAAAGATAAAGACTACTACTGCAAAGGTAGTTGTGAAATTATTGATGAGTGCGACGTCTGGGAGAATAAATGACGCCATTAAAGAACTAATTGTTATCCACAATAGTAATTTTCCGATTTTATGGAAAGACGGTAGAAATGTCTTTAACTCCAGAAACTGAAGACAAAATAGAAGCATAAATAAAAGCAGCAAATTGCCACTAATTGTTAATGATTTAATAAAAAATTCCTTCGACACCCATGTGCCCAATAACTCAATGTCTAGCGAATTTAAAGTTGCTTGATAGAAAATAAAGCTCAGCATATATAAAACATAGAAAAAGTAAGCTTTTTCCTTCAATGAAAAAAATAAAAATAAGTTATAAATTAATAGAGCAGATAAAAAACCATAGAAAATGCCAGTTAAAAATTTATAGTCACTGATTTTATTCGTAAAACTTAATTCCGTATATAAATAGGAGGTAATACTTAGGGGTAATGCTCCATCTAACTTGATAAAAATTTCTTGAGTAGAAGGGTCTTGGATGTGAAATAAATTAGACCTAGATGGAAGAGATTGTTCCCCTAGATTATCAATTCCCCTACGTTGCACATCATAGGATCCATCCGCTTTGACCAAGAACAACTCAATACTATCTAATTTATCGGTCACCTCTAGCCAATAGGGTTCCTCTTTATCCAATAAAATATCTTCCATAGATAAGCGCAACCAAATGGTATCTTTAGTATGCCAAAAGAAGGGATAGGGTTGATTGCTCGCAACAAAGAGATGATCATAATTGCCGTTTAATATTTCTTCAATAGAGACCTTTTTAGATGTATCTCGAAAAATTTTATAATGTTCTCCTAATATTATAGGGTCTACTAGCTCATCTGTTGGACTCATTGCACTAACAGGTGGTATAAGGATGACCAAAGATAGGGTAAAACAAATCAATAACATGATTTTTCTAATCATTTTGTTTTTCATCAAAAATTCATTGCTCCCATTCTATAGTTACTAGGTGAAATTGACTAGCTGCAATATTTGTTTAATTTTCTCTTTTTAGAAATTTAAGTTAATTCATACCTCCTTATTATAGACCATAACAGCAAGATTGAGGACGAAATAATGGGGACTTCCTGATAATATGAGGCCTAGTAAACGATATGGAAGCTTTTCATATGTCAAAAATACAGATTTTTAATGATTTACATTTCTTACAGGAGCTTTTATTTTTAGGGAGCGCTTGGGATGGTTTATCGGCACTCCTATTAGAAAAAGCAGGTTTTCAGGCGATTGGCACTACTAGCAGGGGGGATTGCGAATTTACTTGGCTATGCAGATGGTGAACGGATTGATTATCAGCGTCATTAAGCTATTATTCAAGCTATCGCAGAGCGAGTAAACATCCCAGTAACAGGGGATATTGAAGCGGGATATGGACATGATGAACAAAGCATTATTAACAATGTATGAAGGACAGCAGATGTCGGAGTAGCCGGAATTAATATTAAAGATTCATTCAAACATCAAGCAAAATTAAGAAGTCTGACTGATTACTGTCATTTATTCACAAATATGAGGGCCATATTAGATAATCGTGGTTATCCAAATTTTTTTATGAATGCTAGAACAGATACGTATTTCAGTTAGAGCAGCCATTTCACGAAACGATGACTTGAGCCATCGCTTATGTAGAGAGTGGAGCAAGTGGTATCTTTATCCCAGGCTTAACAAATGGCCAAACTTTAAAAGAATTAGGGGTAAGGCGGATAGTTTTGGCAATGCATTTTCAGATAAAATCATTGCCTATTTAACACAGCATGCTGCACAATAAGTAAAAAATCAAGATACATCTTCTTTAGTATGTATAATCTATGAAAATGAGGGGAGCTATTCGTGGACAATCCAATTAATTTCTCCTTTGAGGAGAAGTGGGAGAAGATTATAGCTTGTGATCAAACTTATGATGGGCTATTTTATACGGCGGTTAAAACGACTAAAATTTATTGCCGTCCTTCCTGTAAATCAAGAAAACCCAAAAAGATGAATGTTGAATTTTTTCAATCTATTCAAGAAGTCGAGGCGGCAGGCTATCGAGCATGTAAACGATGTCAGCCTGAAATTGAATGTTCACCGCAAACACAATTGATTCAACAGGTAACGTCTTTTATCATCAATGCGTATAAGCAAAAGGTAACCTTGCAGGATATGGCAGACCATGTTGGTATTAGTCCATTTTATCTTGAACGGCTATTTAAACAAGTGAAGGCGGAAACTCCTCGAGCTTATCTTGAAAAAATAAGAATTGATAAGGCGGCTCACCTATTAAAGCATACAGACTATACAAGTTTGGAAATTTGCTATGAAGCTGGATTTCAAAGTCCCTCTAATTTTTATAAAGTGTTTCGACGATTAAAAAATTGCTCGCCCACAGAATATCGAAATCTTTGAAGGAGATAGACTATGAACTGGATAAATCACACTGATTATTTAGAAATCGAACTTCCGGCGGAATTTAGTTTTACAGAGTGTTTGATTTTTTTAAAGCGATCCAATCAAGAAATTCTCCATCAAATAAAAGAAGGTGTCCTC
The DNA here is from genome assembly GCF_057773605.1 of Lysinibacillus sp. F12. NCBI lineage: Bacteria > Bacillati > Bacillota > Bacilli > Caryophanales > Bacillaceae > Lysinibacillus > Lysinibacillus sp. F12. The sequence continues at coordinate 577,982 of NZ_JBYMLP010000001.1, read as the reverse complement.
TTAAAAGTATTAAAGATAGAGGATCAGCTCATTTTATGTAGAATAAGTGAGCAAGCTTATAAAATGAAAGTAGAATTTCCGATGATTCAGCCATCGGTTAATGAAAGAGAAAGAGTGGTCCACTATCTTAAAGAATGGTTTGATTTAAATACTGACTTGGCTTGTTTTTATCAGATGGCTAACAAGAATAACATTTTACAGCCCTTGATAGAAAAATATAGCGGATTACGCTTATTAGGAATACCTGACTTATTCGAGGCACTTGTGTGGGCCATTATTGGACAGCAAATTAATTTAACGTTTGCCTATACACTTAAAAAGCGATTTGTTGAACATTTTGGAGAAAACGTACACTTTGAAGAGGAGAATCACTGGTTATTTCCAACACCGGAAAAAATAGCGTGTATTCAGGTGGAGGAATTGAGAATGCTCCAGTTTACGCAGAAAAAATCAGAGTACATCATTGATATTGCGAAAATTATAGCGAATGGTCAATTGGCAAAAGAAAGGCTACATCAAAAAAAAGATTATGAGGACAAGAAAAAAAGTTTAATGGCTATTCGAGGCATTGGGGCCTGGACAGCCGATTATGTGCTAATGAAATCTTTACAAGAGCTATCTGCATTTCCTATAGCAGATGTGGGTCTACATAATGCACTAAAAATGCAATTAGGTTTGGAACGAAAACCTTCAATGGAGGAAATTTTCCATTATTCACAACATTGGCTAGGATGGCAGGCTTATGCCACCTTTTACTTATGGAGGTCACTATATGAAACGGTTTAAGTTAGATTATCAATCACCGATTGGCATGATTGAAATTGAAGGAAATACAGAAGCAATTGAGGGCATTAATTTTGCAGAACGAGAAGAGCTCATCCATGCTCCTCAACAAGACACACCTACAGTGTTGCTGGAATGTTTAAAGCAAATACATGAATATTTTATCGGTGAACGTCGTGAATTTTCTTTTTCTTATGTTTTTAAAGGAACGGACTTCCAACAAGCTGTTTGGCATGCATTACCTAATATAGGCTACGGTGAAACAGCCTCTTATAAAGATATTGCAGTGGCTATTCACAATGAAAAAGCGGTGAGAGCTGTTGGTAGTGCCAATGGTAAAAATACTATTAGTATCGTTGTTCCATGTCATCGAATTATTGGCTCTAATGGATCTTTGACTGGATATGGTGGTGGGATTTGGCGTAAAAAATGGCTTCTTCAACATGAACAATCCCATCATTTAACGAGCAATACTAAATAAGGTTAAATGCTCTTAGTCCAATTGGACACCTCGCCACTTCTGCCTGTATAAAAAAGTGGTTATTGCAAAAAATAAGACCGTCAAAACGGCGGTTTTAATGACTAGTCTTTATCATTTTATCGCTTCTTATGACACCTCTCTGCTAAAAAAATTAGCGTGGAGTAAAAATGATAAAGGAGGTGTACTCATGAGCGTGCTCTATAGAATCGCATTAGTGTTAGTCATTATTGGTGCAATCAACTGGGGACTCATTGGATTCTTTAGATTTGATTTAGTGGCTTATTTGTTTGGCGGCCAAACAGCGGTTTTATCGCGATGGATTTACGCACTAGTCGGCATCGCTGGTTTAATTACCTTACCAATTCTGGTGAAGCGATTTGAAGACGAAGAAGACGTAGATACTTATACACGTATCGATAGAAATCCTAGCTATGGCATGGAGGCTGGGGAAGAAGCGGATTTCACTGAAGTGAAGAAGACAACAGAAGTGAAAAAAGTGGAGAAAAAAGATAATAAGTAAGCTTATGACAAAAACTGGTGGCCATTATTGGTTCGTCAGTTTTTTTCAAATAGGGAAAAACTCGCGTAGTCTGTTCAACGACTACGCAAGTTTTCATTATTCTTGATTGCTTGGAAAGGCAAAGGAGGATGTAGTGTCACCACCCTGTGCAATCCATTTCTCTGAAATGGTCTTTGTTTTCGTAAAGAAGCGTACTTGATCGGGTCCAAACATATGCCCCTCACCAAATCTTGAGCGTTTCCAGCCACCAAAATTATGATAGCCTACTGGAATGGGAATAGGTACGTTCACGCCAACCATCCCTACTTCAATTTCAGTAGTGAATTTACGAGCAGCTGCTCCATCATTCGTAAAGATTGTCACGCCATTACCCAATTCATGTGCATTTATTAAGGCAATCGCTTCATCTAATGAACCTACACGGACAATATTACGGGCTGGTCCAAAAACCTCCTGCTCATAAATTTCCATACCTGGTTTAACATGATCGAGGAGCGTAGGACCGAGATAAAACCCTTGTGATTGCTTGGAAATTTCCGGATGTCGTCCATCACAAACGATGGTTGCGCCTTCCTCTAAGCTACGATCAATATAACCAATAATCGTTTCCTTCGAATGCTGTGTAATAACTGGACCAAAATCAACGTCGGAATCTGTATAAGGCCCCACTTTAAATTTGGCAATTTTTTCAGCCAGGATCGTGACTAATTTATTCGCTGTATCCTCTCCTACAGGAATAATGGTAGAAATAGCCATGCAACGCTGAGAAGCCGCACCATAGGCTGCACCTAAAAAGGCATTTGCGACATGCTCTAAATCCGCATCTGGCATGACAACCATATTATTTTTCCCACCGCCTAGCGCAGTCACCCGTTTCCCAAATTTAGAAGCCGTCGCGTATATAGTTTCTGCAACTGGAGTCGACCCTACAAAGGATACAGCTTCAACTTTTGGGTTTGATAAGAGCTCATTGACGGCATCTTTATCACCGTTAATGACAGTCCATACGCCATCCGGTAAACCTGCCTTTGTCCATAGCTCTGATAAATATAATACAGAACAGGGGACGCGTTCAGACGGTTTTAAAATGACGCAGTTTCCAACGGCTACAGCCATACTTGTGATGGCTAGTGGGACCATAACAGGGAAATTAAATGGTGAAATGGCAGCCACTACGCCTAATGGAGCTTTGGAAGAATAAGCGTTGATTTGACCACCTACATTAACCGAATACTCACCCTTTAGTAAGTGTGGGGCATTGATGGCTAAATCAACCGATTCTAAACCACGTGCAATTTCACCTTTCGCATCTTCTTTGGTTTTGCCACTTTCCTTACAGATTATATCGATGAGCTCATCCATATTGTCTGTCAATAATTGGCGAAACCTGAGCATGATTTCTGCACGTTTTCCAACGGATAATGCGCGCCATGCTGGGAAGGCTTTTTTGGCAGCAGTGATTGCTTCTTTTACCTCATCTTGTGTTGCTAGAGAAACCCGCGCAATGACGGAACCCGTACTTGGATTGTATACATCAGAAAAATATCCGCTTTTTCCCAAAACAGTTTGTCCATTGATAAAATGGCCTAATTCTTGAATATCTGTATTTGTTACCATTGAGCTGTCCTCCTACAATTTTATAGAATGTAAGGCTTGAGTGAATTTTTCCACAAGGAAGTCGATCTCCTCTGAGGAGACAATTAGTGGAGGAGAAAGCGTTAAAACATTATTGTAACCTGCCACAGTTACACCGTTTTTTCCAATAATTAGCCCATGTTCTTTACAGTGCGCAATGACTTTATTAACAAGTGTGACATCTAGTGGAATTTTGCTCTTTTTGTCTTGTACAAGCTCTATACCTATCAAAAGTCCTTTTCCACGAATATCCCCAACAAACGGGTTCTCCTTTAATTCCTCTCGTAAAGTTTTCAGGAGAGTATCACCTAACGTAGCCGAATAGTTAAATAAATTTTCCTCTTCCATAATTTCAATGTTTTTCAATGCCACGGCACAAGCGGCTGGCGAGCCACCAAATGTGTTAACATGGCGGAAGAAATCGTAATCGTCATTCCCTGCAAAAGCCTCATAAATTTCACGTCGAACAGCAGTAGCAGATAGTGGCATATAAGCGCTTGTTAAGCCCTTTGCCATTGTCACAATATCAGGCTGGACACCATAGTTTTGGAAACCAAAAGCTTTACCCGTACGCCCAAAGCCACAAATCACTTCATCCACAATTAATAATGCACCATGTTTTTCACAAACTGCTTGCACCCCTTGTAAGTAATTCTCATGGGGCATGATCACACCGCCGCCCGTAATGATAGGCTCCATGATGACAGCAGCAATGGACTCTGACATTTCCCATGTCATCACATGGTCGATCGCTTGCACAGATGGCAATGCACATGGATCCTTACTTTGAATATGGTCTTCATTGGCGCGATATGAGTCAGGTGGCGTGACATGGATAAAACCAGGTGCTAATGGCTCATATTTGTATTTTCGCTGAGCTTGTCCAGTTGCCGCTAAGGCTCCCATCGAGCTACCATGATAGGCACGATAGCGGGAAATAATCTTCGTTCGATTGAGCTGTCCTTTTTGTTGGTGATATTGTCGAGCAATTTTGAAGGCAGCTTCGTTTGCTTCAGAGCCACTGTTCGAGAAAAAGACGACATAATCATCTCCTAAAAGCTCACTAATCTTTTCACTTAATTGAATAGCTGGGATATGTCCGACAGATAACGGTGTATACGTATTTTCTAGTAATTGATCATAGGCAACTTTAGCAATTGCCTCTCGACCATAGCCAACATTTACACACCATAAGCCCGCCATAGCATCTAAATAGCGTTTTCCTTCTATATCGGTAATCCATGCGCCCTTAGAAGATTGGACAATCAACGTTGCTTTAGGGTTATATGGCTTCATGGCGTGCCAAACAAATTGTTCGTCTTTGACTTGCCAATTCGGTCTTGTTACATTGGTCACTACACTCACTCCTTCTATACAGGTAATGGCTGAGCATGCATACGTTTTGAGTCTAATGTGGACAACAAAAATGCAAAGTCGACCCCATTTGTACTTTATATGTATGCCTTAAGTGTTTTAGAAGGAATATTTTATGAAAGAAAAGTCGGATATTTAATCTATTGATGTGTTAATACGTCCTCAATTAAAAAGGCAATATATAGATTGGTCTTTGTAAAGGGATTACTTAAGTCCATATCTAATAGCCATTCAATTTTTTTTATTTTATAAAGAACGGTGTTGCGATGAATAAACTGTCGTTCACTAATCCTACTTGTACTGCCATTTTCCTCAAGAAAGATGCGTAAAAATGGCACATAATCTGTGTTGTGCACATCATCATAGTGATAAAGTTGACCTAGTATATCGTGGCTGAAGGATTTCATGAGTGATTGATTTTGCACAGCCATAATAATTTTATAGGCACCTATTTCCTTATATTTGTATAAAAAACGATTGTTGTGGAGCTGAGCTAAATGAATGACCGTTAATGATTCATCATAACTTTTACGGACATTTTCAAGCTCTTTATGGTAGTTTCCTTTTCCAATAATAATATCCAAGTAACCATTTTTTAACGTGATTTTTTCATAGATTTCTTCAACGATTTTTGAGAAGGGTATATTCGGTGTATTGATCTGTGTTTTATCAATTAAAAAGATGAGGTAGTTTTTATGTTTTAATTTTAAGAAGCGTTGATAGTGATTTTGAAAAGCGAACTGCACCAAGACCTCATATCGATCGATGGAGGCTTGAGTGCCGACCGTTGTACAAGTAATGATGGCTAATTCTCTCCCTTGGGGAAAACCTAGCTGTGCTAGTTGATCTTTCATTGCATTAGCGTTTTGTTTGTAATGGAATAATAAATTGAACAGAACCTTTTCTTCGATGGATAGCTCCTGATGGTGGTTGGCAATAAACTGAAAGGTCGTTTTTAATAGATCAGCTATTCTATAATTCCATGGCATTTGAAAAATAGGGAAATCATTTTGATTGGCAAAAGAGATGACAGCTTCTGGAATATCAGGAATGAATGGACCTGTATTAATAATAAAACCAGCTACTTTTTTAGCGTAGGCTTGTTTCACAAGTTGTTCTAATGAATCTTCGTCTGCATCTAAATTAATACCAGTTGTGACGACTAATTCATTGGGTCTACAAAACATGATTAAATCATTGCTTTCAACAACATTAATACCCGTAACTCTTCGATACGTACCACTATGTCCAGCGACTAATGTGAGCATTGGGAATTGAACTCCCTCCACAATTTTACGAATCGTCCCCATATTTCCCCCCCTTAATTATGAACATAACTTACCATATATGATGTGCAGTTGCACATATTTTTTTAGTTTTCTATCCATATCTCTCAAATTATATCTATTTTAAAATGTTTAATAACTACTGTGAAAGAGAGGACTTGCATATGTATAAATGTAATAGTAGACGATTGCAAGAGTTAATTGAACAATTTAGTCAATTTGGGGCTACTGATAAGGGTGGCGTCACACGTTTGTCTCTTTCGGATGAGGATGTATTAGCAAGAAACTATTTTTGTGAGTGTTGCGAAGCTTTAGGTATGGACATTCATGTGGATGATATGGGAAATATTTATGCGACTCTTCCTGGGAAAAAGGATATGCCACCAATCGTGATGGGTTCTCATTTAGATTCGGTGGAAAAGGGCGGAAAATTCGATGGTGTATTAGGCGTCTTAACAGCTATTGAGGCCATTCGAACTATCAAGGAAAATGAAATTGAAGTAGATATTCCGCTTATGATTGTCAATTTCACGAATGAAGAAGGGGCTCGTTTTGACCCAGCAATGATGAGCTCAGGGGTTATCACCTCAAAATTTGACAAAGAAAAGATGCTACAATCCACAGATAAAAATGGTGTTCGTTTCCATGAAGCGTTACAAGCGAGTGGATATGAGGGAGAGCAAGGCAATCGTCTGAAGGAAGCCCTCGCTTATATCGAATTGCATATTGAGCAAGGGCCAGTGTTAGAAGCCAAACAACGAGAAATTGGAGTTGTAGAAGGTGTGCTTGGTATGGTTTGCTACGAAATTACAATTACAGGGCAATCGAATCATGCTGGTACGACACCAATGGCAATGCGGAAAGACCCTATGATTGTTGCATCAACGATTATAACTGAATTACATGAGCAGCTAGGAAAGATTGATGAGCAATTAGTGTTTACATTTGGTCGTATGAACGTGGTTCCTAATATTCACACAGTCATCCCTAATAGGGTGACATTTACGATTGATTCACGTCATCAAGATCCTGAGGTGATGGAACAGGTTGAGGATATTCTTAATGCGCTACCAGAAACCGCAGGAGGGTGTAATATCCACCCTGTAAAGCTGTGGGGGAGAGAAACCGTACATTTTGATGGAGCCATTTGTAATGAAATAGAAAGAGCCTGCCAGAGCTTCGGTTATACTGCTCATCGCATGTTTAGTGGGGCAGGGCATGATGCCCAGTATATGGCAAGTATGGTTCCGTCGGCCATGATTTTTGTTCCAAGTATTCAGGGGAAGAGTCATTGTGAGGAAGAGGAAACAACCTTTGAGGATTGTGCAAAGGGAGCAGATATCTTACTAGAAACGGTTCTAACGCTACAAACAAAATTTAGTATGGGCGAAACTTATACATTGCATTAAACATGAAGTATTCTCGAATTTTGTGATGAAGGGTGAGGGGCACAGTGAAAAAAATTATTAAAGGTGGAAGAGTAGCTACTGCTGCGGATGCATTTGAGGCAGATATTTTAATTGATAATGGAAAAATTGTGCAAATCGGACGGAATTTAAGTGAGGATGGCGCTGAAATCATTGATGCAACTGGTAAATATGTATTGCCAGGGGGGATTGATCCTCATACACATTTAGATATGCCATTTAATAATACGGTAACAGATGATGATTGGAAGTCTGGTACGATTGCGGCGGCTTTTGGTGGGACAACTACTATTTTAGATTTCTGTCTAACAGCTGGTGAAGAAAAATTATCAGCAGCTATAGAAAAGTGGCATGACAAGGCCAAGGGAAAGTCTGCTATTGATTATGGATTTCATTTAATGATTGGCGATTTAACGCCTGAAACCGAAGCCGAATTACCTCAAATTTTAGAGCAAGAAGGAATTACCTCTGTCAAAGTCTTTATGGCCTATGCTAAAGAATTCCAAGCCTCAGATCGAACACTCTTTAAGGCGTTTAAAATTGCCAAAGACCTTGGAGCGTTGGTGATGGTCCATTGTGAAAATGGCTCTGTGATTGATGAGCTTGTTGAGGAAGCAAGACGTGCAGGTCATAAGGAGCCGATTTATCATGCTTTAACTCGTCCGGCCGAATTAGAGGGAGAGGCAACAAAACGTGCCATCGAGTTAGCACACATTGCTGGAGCAAAGCTATATGTAGTGCATGTAACATGTAAAGAGGCGGTGGATGAAATTATTACCGCTCGTGAAAAGGGCTATGACGTCTATGGTGAAACATGTCCACCCTATTTAACACTCGATCAATCAGCTCTTGCACAGCCAGGCTTTGAAGGAGCTAAGTATGTTTGGTCACCACCCCTTCGTCCAAAATATCATCAAGAACATTTATGGAATGCCCTGAAGGCGAAACAGCTTCAGACAATTGGCTCTGACCAATGCTCCTTTAGCTTTAAGGGGAAAAAACAATTAGGCCTAAATGATTTCTCAAAAATCCCAAATGGTGGACCTTTCATTGAGGATCGTTTCAGTATTTTATATTCTGAAGGTGTTGCAAAAGATAGAATTACGATTCATGAATTTGTTGATATGATTTCTACAAGTGCTGCAAAAATATTTGGTTTATTCCCTCAAAAGGGAACAATCGCCATTGGCTCTGATGCAGATATTGTTATTTTTGATCCAGAGGCAAAACGCCAAATTTCGGCTAAAACACACCATATGAACGTCGACTATAACCCATATGAGGGATGGGAAGTGACTGGCGAGCCTGTTAGTGTGCTAGTACGTGGCGAGTATGTCATTAAAAATAAAGAATTTGTTGGTGTACTAGGTAGCGGACAATATATTAAACGTCCATTAAAAGCAGTAGCTGCGGAAGCCTTGAAGATCTAGCTTCCTTCCGTTTAGAACCGATTGTTTTGGCTGGAGAACAAACAATCGGTCTAGTAATTGGGTGCACGGAAAAAATGAACACATGAGGGGGATGTGGAATGGTTCCGATTCAAGAAAATGCGATGACCGTACAGCTAAAACGTAATTTTGTGGAATTAAAAAACAAGATGACAAAGAATGAGGCTATTGAGGAAGCCAATCGTTGTCTCTATTGCTATGACGCACCATGTATTAAAGCGTGTCCGACAAGTATTCAAATCCCAAATTTTATAAAAAAAATCGCATCTGGTAATATGAAGGGTTCTGCTACGACTATATTAGAAGCAAATCCTATTGGTGCTAGCTGTGCAAGGGTTTGTCCAACAGAAGAACTATGCGAAGGAGCGTGTGTTTTAAACTCTTCAACAAAGCCAATCAAAATTGGGGAGTTACAGCGGTATGCAACAGATTGGGCAATGGATACGAATGTCCAGCTATTTAAACAGGGGCAAAGTAATGGACAGAAGGTAGCCATTATTGGAGCAGGCCCTGCTGGTTTATCGGCAGCCAGAGAACTCAGCCGTTTCGGTTATCAAGTAACCATCTATGAGACCGAAGAGAAGGCAGGTGGCTTAGGGAGTTATGGGATTGTAGCTTTCCGATTACCAAACGATGTTGTAGATTGGGAAGTGGAGCAAATAGAACAGCTTGGAGTGGATATTCAAACAAATACGACGGTTGGTGTCGACATTACTGCGGATGAAATTTTGGCAGAATATGACCATGTTATTTTAGCTGTTGGTATGGGGGCTGTTCCAAATCTAGGCATTGAGGGTGAAGATTTAGAGGGTGTCCACGATGCTATTGAGTTTGTCAGAAAAACAAAAATGGGACCGCTTACAAATGATATCGTAGGAAAACGTGTAGCTGTTATTGGTGCAGGAAATACAGCCATTGACGGTGCTACAAGTGCGGTGCGTTTAGGTGCAGACAATGTCCAAATACTTTATCGAAGAACGCAAAAGGAAATGACTGCCTATAAATTTGAGTATGAATTTGCTAAGCAGGATGGTGTGGAATTTAAATGGCTCACAGCACCAAAGAAAATTATTGGTAATGAGGCTGGTAGGGTGACAGGCATTGAATGCGTGAAAATGAAGCTTGGGGAGCCAGGACCTGATGGTCGACAAAGACCAGAGGAAGTGAAGGGCTCTAATTTTATCCTTGAAGTGGATGCTGTTATTAAAGCTATTGGGCAAACCCGTTTTGTTTCATTAATTGAAGCATTCGGTTTAGCGCATACAAATGGGGTTGTTGATATAAATGAGACAACGATGCAAACGTCTAATGACAAAGTATTTGCATGTGGAGACGTTGTCTTTGGCAATGGACAGGGAGAGGCGATGGTGGTGACTGCTGTACAGCAAGGAAAAGATGCAGCATACAAGATTCATGAACGTTTAAGAAAACCAAGTGAGATTGCATAAGGGGGGAACTTACATGGCAGACTTACGCATTAACTTAGCAGGCATCCAATCGCCGAATCCATTTTGGTTGGCATCCGCACCACCTACGAATTCAGGTTATCAAGTACAACGCGCATTTGAAGCTGGTTGGGGTGGTGCCGTGTGGAAAACATTGGGGGAGCCCATTTTAAATGTATCTTCACGTTTTGCGGCTGTTAGCTATAACGGTCAACGTGTAGCGGGCTTCAATAATATTGAATTGATTACGGATCGACCGTTAGAAGTGAATTTACAAGAAATATATGAGACAAAAAAGAAATTTCCTCATCACGCGATTATAGCCTCTTTAATGGTGGAGCCAAAGCAAGAAAAGTGGCATGAAATCGTAAAACGTGTAGAAGATGTGGGGGTTGATGGTCTTGAGCTTAACTTTGGTTGTCCACATGGGATGGCAGAGCGAGGGATGGGCTCTGCCTCTGGTCAAGTCCCTGAACTGGTGGAAAAGCAAACATACTGGGTAAAGGAAGCAGCACGTACACCGGTCATTGTGAAATTAACACCAAATATTACGGATATTACAGTTACGGCAGAGGCGGCTACTAGAGGTGGAGCAGATGCCGTAAGTATGATAAACACGATAAATAGTTTAGCAGGTGTAGATTTAGATACTTGGAATACAGTTCCTCATGTTGCTGGTAAAGGAGCACATGGTGGCTATTGTGGCCCAGCTGTAAAGCCAATTGCCCTTAATATGGTGGCAGAATGTGCTCGCAATCCATTAGTCAATGTACCGATTTCGGGCATTGGCGGAATTTCTAATTGGCAGGATGCCGCAGAATTTATTTTAATGGGTGCTACAGGCGTTCAAGTTTGTACAGCAGCAATGCACCATGGCTTTAGTATTGTGGAGGATATGATTGATGGGTTGAACAATTATTTAGACGATAAAGGCTTAGCTTCCGTCATGGATTTAGTAGGTCGCTCCGTTTCAAGATATTCAAACTGGGGTGATTTAGACTTAAATTATAAAATTGTCGCAGAAATTAATAATGATGTTTGTATAAATTGTAACAAGTGTCATATTGCTTGCGAGGATACATCACATCAATGTATTGATCTTTATACTGAAAATGGACGTCCATTGCTAAAGGTTCGTGAAGAAGACTGTGTAGGTTGTAATTTATGCTCTATTGTTTGTCCAGTGGATGGTGCAATTTCTATGGTTGAACGAAAATCAACCGTTCCACCAATGACATGGAATGAACGCCAAACGCTCATTAGTAGTCTCTCAAAATAAAGACTTTTCATCTTTATTCAGTAGTAGACATTTATAGGGGGAAGCTCTAGCCTTTCGAACACCAACTGAATGAAGATAATGAAGAAAATCGAAATTCCACCTTCCTTCATTAATTGGCGATGGAGGAAGGAAAAACTTCAAGTAGTTGTCACGGAAATTAAAAAAAAGGAGAGAAACTTTATGGAACGTGACGGGAATTATTTAAAATCCCCAGATTTACTTCCAGTGACACATCAACAAAGAAATATTGGAACATTTGGTTTTGCGGTGATTTGGATAGGAATGGCGATTGTTTTAGCGGCTTTTGCAATCGGCGGTTCAGCAATTACCAATTTATCCTTACCAATGGTTATTTTAGCTACGTTGGTAGGTTCCTGTTTGATCGGTATCTTTATGACGTTAATTGGTGATATAGGTATTGAGCATGGATTATCATTCCCTGTTTATATGCGTGCACCATTTGGCACATTTGGAACTCATATTCCTTCACTTGTAAGGGGCATAACAGCCGCATGTTGGTTTGGTCTTAATACGTATTTTGGAGCATTAGCCATAAACGGCATTTTAAATTTATTGTTTGATTTTGATAATTGGTTTATTTGTTTCCTTGTATTTGCGGCGCTTCAACTCTTTAATACCTCATTAGGCATTAAGTCTATTGAGCGCTTCGCTGATTTAGCAGCGCCTGTCATTATTTTGATTTCTTGCTGGATGTATTACACATTGGCGGATCATGCCACATCACAAGGGAAAAATATTTGGACGTGGGTGGAAACGCCAACAACGGGCTTTGCCGCCTTTACAGCTTTTATGGTAGTGGTCATGGCAAACATGGGCTTTTGGTCAACGCTGGCAGCAGATATGCCATCATTATCTCGTTTTTTTAAAGCACCTAAAAATGAACGGAATTGGTTCAAGCGGAATAAAACACAGCTTGTAGGCTCCTTGATTGTTATGCCAATAACGAACACATTTATTGTTACAATTGGTGCAGTTTGTTATATGGCAGTAGCATCTGCTGATCCCATCAATGCTTTACAACAAAGTGCAAGTGGTTTTATTTTAGGTATCCTTTTGCTGATGATTGTGTTGGCACAATGGTCAACGAATACATCTGCTAATGTTGTGCCGGCTGCTACTATTTTCTCGAATATTGGTGGTCCAAAAGTACCGTTTTGGGTAGGGGTTGTTATTGCGGGGATTATTGGTATTCTTGCACAGCCCTGGAGTTTATTTAATGTGATGGTCAATGTTCTATTGATTATAGGTGGAATATTAACAGCGATTGTAGGGATTTTATTTGCGGATTATTATCTCATTCGCAAACGACGTGTACATGTCAAAGAACTGTATGAATTAGATGGGCAATTTAAATACTATAAAGGTTTTAATTTCGCTGGGTTAGTGGCCTGGGTAATCGGTGGTGCCGTTGCCAATATTTTTTCCGCTTATTCTTCTTTAGTAGGTTTTTTTGTAGGTGCAATTGTCTATTATGTGTTAGCAAAGTATTGGTGGTTTAAAAAGTATCCTCAAGCTGAGCTAGAAGATCCAAGTGATGCGAAGTATTTAGGTATTACGGTCGGACATAATTTGGATGAACTATTTGGTCAACAAGTCCCTGCGTTGACAGACCAAGAGGAAGAAGAGCTTGTGGAGCAACCAGACCCTCTGTTAGAAATAAAAGGTGCCGAATAACTGAGACTACATCAAGACATTTTCAAAAGAAGGTGAGGTGATGGCATGTCTGAATTCCAACAAAGCACAGAGGAAATCGAAAAAGTAGATCATTATTTAGATAGTGGCTTTAAAATCAAATATGTCTACGAAAATTTAAGTGGGATGTTTGTAGAATTCGCTCGTCAGGAAGAAGTGACATTACTACAAATTCTAACGGCAGATGCACGAAAGTATTTCACAGCAAAATTACAGGAACAAACCCTATTATAATAACAAAGTAGCCTCTATTTCATTGGCCGATGGTGGAATAGAGGTTTTTATGTTTGCGGGTTTGCTATGCAACAACAGTAAGCCTTTATGGGAAGGCAAAAAGGTGTCTCTAAGAATTTGTAAGAGACACCTTTTTTTATCGTTTATTCATTTCGCTATTCTTTCGACCATAAGCCAAATAAACAATCAAGCCGATGATGAACCAAATACCACATGCAATCCATGTAAGAATAGAAAGCTGTGAAATTAAAAAGAGACATAATAAAAATGATAAAATCGGTAGTACTGGGAAAAATGGTACTTTAAAGCCTCCAGAAGGAATATTTTTATTTTTTCGTAAATACACCACACCGATGGATACAATGGTAAACGCCACTAATGTACCCATATTGACTAATTCAGCAAGCTTAGAAAGTGGCACAAAACCTGCACAAAAAGCTACTAGTAATGCAAATATCCATGTGTTTTTGACAGGAGTTTTAAATTTGGGACTTAGCTCAGCCATGCTTTTGGGCAGTAAACCATCACGGCCTAAGGCATATAAGAGTCGCGTTCCTCCATAAGACATAACTAATATAACGGTCATCATTCCTACTACGGCACCAAGGGAGATAATTCCCGCAATCCAATCGTGGTGGACAAGCTGCATCACATAGCTAACGGGGTCACTTACATTTAAGGCATGATAGGGAACAATCCCCGTTAATACCATTGATACGGCAACATAAAGCACGGTACAAATGAATAAAGAGCCGATAATGCCAATGGGCATGTTCCGTTGGGGATTTTTTACTTCCTCAGCAGCCGAAGATACCGCATCAAAACCTAAATAAGCAAAAAATACAAGTGCCGCCCCACTGAAGACGCCGCTTATGCCAAATGGTAGAAAGGGCTCCCAATTAGTAGGCTTTACATAAAATACCCCTACGCCAATAAATAGTAAGATGACAGCTACCTTCAAGAAAACCATCCAGGAATTGAATCGAGTGGATTCTTTAATACCAAGCGTTAATAAAAATGCCGTAGCAAAAATAATAAAGATTGCTGGTACATTTATATATGTGCCAGCAGCAGGATTAAAGGCTCCTGAAATTGCTTGAGGTAGAACGATATGAAAGCCGGCAAGAAGTGAGTTTAAGTAAGATGACCATCCTGTCGCAACAGCAGCTACAGCCAATCCATATTCCAAAAGCAAAGCCCATCCTACTAACCACGCGACAATTTCGCCAAAGACAATATAGCCATACGTATAGGCGCTTCCAGTTACGGGGACACTTGATGCAAATTCGGAATAACACATGCCTGCAAAAGCACAAACAATGGCGGCAATAATAAAGGAAAAAACGATCCCAGGTCCCGCATGCGTTGCTGCCACCGTTCCGGGCAAGATGAAAATACCCGTGCCCACGATGGCACCAACTCCTAATAATAGAAGATCAAAGGCACCTAACGTTTTCTTTAGTTGAATAGTCCCTTCGTTTTGTAATAGTTCCTCGATTTCCTTTTTTCTAAATAATAGTTTACTCACAGTTACTCCTCTTTTTCTTAGAAATATGTGAAAATATTATACTTTTTTGATAATTGGGTCAATCTTTTTGCCGAAATAAAGCGAAAAAACTAAAATATTTAGAAATTTTAGAATAGGAATATTGGAAGCTGTTCAGTATGCCAAATCTATCAAAAAAACATTATTTTTTGTTTTTCCTAAAAATACAATTGTCTTTTTAAGAAAAATTGATTATGATTTTAAAGTATATTCAACGTAGATAGAACAACAGGAAAAGAGGCGTTATGGAGTGGCCAACAAAGAATTACAAAGAGGATTAGAGGCACGTCACATCCAAATGATCGCGCTTGGCGGTACGATTGGTGTGGGCTTATTTATGGGTTCGGCAAGTGCCATTCAATGGACAGGACCTTCTGTACTCCTTGCCTATGGAATTGCAGGTATTTTTATATTTTTCATTATGAGAGCAATGGGTGAGATGCTTTATATGGAGCCAAGTACAGGCTCTTTTGCAACATTTGGCTATAAATATATACACCCTCTAGCAGGCTATTTAACGGCATGGAGCAACTGGTTCCAATGGGTAATTGTTGGTATGTCAGAAATTATAGCTGTGGGAACATATATGCAGTATTGGTATCCTGATTTACCAGCATGGATACCGGGTCTCATTGCGATGATCATATTAGGTGTGGCAAACTTTATCTCGGTTAAATCTTTTGGTGAATTTGAATTTTGGTTCGCCATGATTAAAATCGTAACGATTATTTTAATGATTGTAGCAGGCGTTGGCCTGATTTTCTTTGGCTTTGGTAATGATGGTATTGCGATTGGCTTATCGAATCTATGGAGTCATGGTGGCTTCTTTACTGGCGGCTGGACAGGCTTCTTCTTTGCATTATCGTTAGTAGTCGCAGCATACCAAGGGGTAGAGCTTATTGGGATTACAGCAGGGGAAGCAAAAAATCCACAAAAGACAATTACGAATGCCATTCAAAGTATTATTTGGCGTATTTTAATTTTCTATATCGGAGCCATCTTTGTCATTGTGACAGTGTATCCGTGGGATGAATTGGGTACGATCGGTAGTCCTTTTGTTGCGACATTTGCCAAGGTAGGTATTACTGCGGCGGCAGGTATTATTAATTTTGTCGTTATTACAGCTGCTATGTCTGGCTGTAATAGTGGTATTTATAGTGCAGGACGTATGTTATATACTCTTGCGATGAATGGACAAGCACCTAAATTTTTCGCGAAGCTTTCCAAAAATGGAGTACCTTTATTTGGTACAGCTGGCGTGTTAATTGGTTTAGTGGTTGGTGTCATTTTAAGCTATATTGCACCACAGAATTTATTCGTCTATGTGTATAGTGCAAGTGTTTTACCCGGTATGATACCATGGTTTATTATATTAATTAGTCAAATGAAATTTAGAAAAGTGAAAGGTGAACAATTAGCGAATCACCCTTTCAAAATGCCATTAGCGCCTATTACGAATTACTTAACGATTATCTTTTTAATCATGGTACTGGTTGGCATGTGGATTAATGACGATACGCGTATTTCTCTAATTGTAGGAATTATTTTTTTAATAATAGTAACAATTAGTTATTATGCATTTGGTATTGGCAAAAATCGATACAGTACAGATCAAGGTAAATAGCAAAAAAGATGTTTCTCTTAAAATAAGAGGAGCATCTTTTTTTTTGTCTATTTTTGCTAGCATATTTTTTACATAAATGTTCGTAAACGTGCCAAACTATAAAAAACTCTATGTGAACTGGTATTCGTCGGAATAAAAGGGGTTGAACGGAATGAACGAAATGCCTGAACAGCTTGTTGCTAAATTAAAGAAGGAAATTAATGATGTAGATGATGTAAAACTAAATATGATTGCTACAGAAGAAGGGGATGTTACCCTTATCTATTTTTCCTCTCTTATAGAAAAAATGACCTTACAAACAATGGTATCTATTCCGTTAACCAATAATATGAAACAAATTCATCAAATGGCTCAATATGTGGACCCTAAGGACATACAAGAAGTTATCAAAAAACTGAATTCTGGGCAAACACTGCTGTTTTTTCATGAAACCAATGCGCTATTAAGTATGGATACGTATAGTGCTCCTACAAGGGCCATTACGAATACTGAAACGGAATCAACCGTTATAGGGCCTCAGGATGCATTTACAGAATCTTTGGAGACCAACATTTCTCTAGTGAGAAGACGAATTCAAAGTGCTCAGCTAAAAAATGAAAATCGTATTGTTGGTTCAGAGGCTAATATTAAAATTTCCATTATGTATATGGACAATATTGTGAATCATAAAAACTTGGATGATCTTAGAAATCGTATTGATCAGGTGGTATTTCCTTTATTTACGGATATATCGGTGTTGAAGCAATTAATTGAGGATAATCCATTATCACCATTTCCTCAATATTATATGACGGTACGCCCCGATAGTATTTGTCGCTACCTTATTGACGGCCGAATTGTCATGTTTATGGATAATAGCCAATTAGCAATTGTCTGTCCGACCTCTTTTTTTGAAATGTTCGTGTCGATTGAGGATTATTATAACCGATGGACAACAGCCTCTTTACTAAGAATGCTACGTTTCTTTGGTTTTTTCTTAACGATTATGATTACGCCCATGTATATTTCTGCCTTAACCTTCCATCCAGAAATATTGCCATATGAGCTTTTATTAAATCTTCAAGAATCAAGAAGTAAAGTTCCTTTTCCACCTCTCATTGAAGTGTTATTTATCGAACTTATTGTAGAGGTATTACGGGAAGCCGGTTCTCGAATGCCTGCCAAAGTCGGACAAACAATCGGTATCGTAGGCGGTATTGTCATAGGGACTGCGGCTGTGCAGGCAGGGCTACTTAGTAATATTCTTATTGTGTTGGTGGCCACTTCTGCACTATTATCTTTCCTACCACCGATTTTCTTGATGAGTAATGCTAGCCGATTTGTGCGATATATTTTCATTTTATCAGCTGGGTTATTTGGTCTATTTGGGCAAATGCTTGCCTTTGCTTGGTTAATCCATCATTTACTAAGTTTAAAATCATTAGGAACTCATTATATGACGCCAGGTATACCGAGAAATCCAACAGATTTGTTAGATAATGTCATCAGATTTCCTATCAACTATTTAACGAAAAAATCCGGCATTTCAAGGGCTCAGAAAAAAACGACAGAGGAGAAATGAGGTAAAAGACTTGAGCGCAGCTAACGTAAAGATGTTAAATCGCTATCACGTCATTTTTTTGGCCCAGAGCATTATGGTAGGGACCGGCATACTATCATTGCCACAAAAATTAAGTGCTATGGGCTATACCGAGTGGTTTATGCCCGTATTATTCGGTATTATCGCTACCTTAACTCTTTGGCCGATGATTTGGCTTTGCTCTAAATACCCGAATGAACATTTATTTCGTATCAATGAAATTCTTTTCGGGAAAGTCTTAGGGAAAAGCTTTAATCTCTTGTTTGTCATTCAATTTATTATCTTTAGTGCAGGAATTATTAGCAACTATATGCATCTCATACAAAGTACAGCGTTACAAGAGCAAACCATTACATTGCCTGTGCTGTGTTTCTTACTGTTGCTGATATATATTGTAAGTGGTGGTATCAAATCTATTGCCAGATTTTGCATGATTAGTTTTTTTATTACAATCGGCATGTTCTATTTTACACAGTGGGCTATTGAAAAAGGGGAGGTAAGTCATTTACTCCCTTTATTCAATTTTAGTGGGCTAGATTTCTTTAATGCATTTAAAGAAGGGTATTTATCAGTCCTTGGCTATGAATTAATTATGTTTTACTTTCCATATATAATCGATCAAAAAAAAGCCTTTCGTCATTCATTGATTGGTATTTGGATTAGTATTCTCCTTTGTTTTTTCACGACAGTAGTAAGCGTCATCTATTATTCTGAATGGCAGTTGAAAAACGTAGAGTTTTCCGTTTTAAATTTATTTAAAGCCGGCGAACTTACCTTTGTGGAACGAATCGATATTATTGGTATAACGTTATGGGTATTTTTAATATTATCCACGGCCACTGCCTATGTGTGGTGTGCCAAATTAGGCGTGGATACGTTGTTTAAAAAGAAAAATAGTTATCAATTATATGTGATTGCCGCTATCATTTTTTTGATTATTAGAATGCCATTTTCTCGAGAATTCCAAGAGAAACTTTTTACAGCAAGTAATTATATTGGGTATATGCTAATTATTTGGCCAATCTTCTTAAGCATGATTTATATAGTTCGAAAAAAGAAGGTGCAACAATGAATAGAAAGCTTCTACTAAGCATCACACTTGCGCTTTTATTATTATTAGCTGGTTGTTCAAGAAAAGAGTTGAAGGTACCTTTAGAGGATATTGGTATGGTTGGGATAATGGCTTTCGACTATATGGATGAAGATCAAATGAAATTAACGGTCGCTATTCCTCAATATTCCCCAGAGGCACAACAAAAAACACAAATTTTTTCGGTGTCTACAGATCTTGTATCGAATGGCATCGTAGAAATCGAAAAGCTTTCGGATAAAAAAATTGTCTTTAACCAATTACGAGTTGTGCTGGTTAATGAAGATTTTGCACGAAAAGGTGAGATACAAAATGTCATTCAGCATCTATACAGGAATGCTGAGGTGGGCAATAAAGTCCTCATTGCTATTGTGAAGGACAAAGCAGAAGCCATTATAAAGGGAAATTACCCGGATAAACCAAACATTAATATTTACATTAATGATTTATTGGAACCCAGTATAAATACAGCATTTAATCCGAATACGAATATTCATGATTTTATGTATACAATAACGAATCCTGTGACGGATACAATCATCCCATATCTTGAAAAACGCGATGATAAAATTGAAATTAAAGGTGTTGCTGTTTTTAAGGGGAACCATATGCATGAAGTAATTAAGCCTGAGGAAGCGTTGATTGTTCAAGCATTACTAGGAAGAAAAAGTCTCGCACCTCTCCATTTAGATCTACATGAGGGATATGGGGAGGAAAAATTGATGATTGATTTAATTGAGAGCTCTATTAAAATGCAAAGTAATAAGAATGTTGACTCACCAAAGCTCATCATTCGCCTAAAGATTAAAGGAACGTTAAGCGAATACAAAGGGTCGAGAGAATACGAGTTGAATACGATTGAAAGCATTAGTCGGTTAGAGAAGGATGTAAATAAGCAGCTAGAAGAGGATATTACCAAGTTTTTAGATAAACTAAAAAATATGGATGTCGATCCTAGTGGGCTAAGTGAAAAATTTAGAATGTACTATCATGGCAAGTGGACGACCAAAAAAACGAGGGAAGTCATTAGCAAATTACAAACAGAGGTACATGTTGAGACGTCGATTATTAGTACTGGTACGTTAAAATAAGCAGGACAATCCTTATGCTGAAGTGGATTGTCCTTTTCGTTTGTTTAAGATTTTCGCATAATAAAGCTTAAATGTCTGCCTGCCTGTTTGTCCTGACGATAGGAGAAGCCATCAGGGCTAAGGAATGTACAAGTGGCATCAACTTGGATTTGCTCAGATGGAATACCAGCAAGTTCACATTGCTTTTTCACAGTTTTTTGATTATCAATATGATATTTCTGCGTTGCTGCATTAAAATACATAAAATCGTCTGCATAACCAAGACTGCGGAACTTCTCATACACATCAGCATCTACCTCGAATTTTTGCTGGCTTAAAGCCATACCGATTTGAACGTGAAAATCCTCAGGTCGGCATTGTTCTTGTTCCAACAAATGCTGGAACAGTTTAGGTGTAATTTCTTTGGTAGTACCTTGCCAGCCTGAATGAATGACGCCCACTAAACCATTGACAGCATTATAAAAAATCACAGGAACGCAATCGGCTGTAAAACTGCATAATAATAAATTAGGCTCAAACGTATAAAGAGCATCCGTGTTTTTCACTGCTGTATCCATTTGCTCAGCGCCACGTCCTTTATCGGCAAATGTTACTCGATGAAAGTTGGCGCTATGTGTTTGCTCCGTACAAATAAAATCTTGCAGATTGCAGTTCAAAGTTGTGGCTAATTGTTGACGATTGTCAATGACATCATGGATATTATCGCAAGTATGCAAAGCCATATTATTATGCTCTAATTCCATTGGATCCTTTAAGGTAGTTCCAGCGATAAATTGATCATTATCTACATATATTTTTGATTTCATTCAATCACCCCGCTTTACTATATAAGATTCCACTATGAATGTATAGGTTCCACTCCCTTGAATATTTGTTACTACTTTCCCTTACCCTACTAGCGAACTTTTAGACATAATGAATAGATTTCTTCACATATAGTATGGGGAATCCTATGTGGAAGGAGAGAATAAAAAGATGCCTCAACTAGATATTTTATTAATTTGTCAATTAGGCATGGGTCTTTTCTGGATCATTACATATATTTTAGTTATTTATAAAGGATGGAAGGATAAAAAATACGGTATGCCTATGGTTGCTAT
Source organism: Lysinibacillus sp. F12 (assembly GCF_057773605.1). Lineage (NCBI taxonomy): Bacteria > Bacillati > Bacillota > Bacilli > Caryophanales > Bacillaceae > Lysinibacillus > Lysinibacillus sp. F12. Next base: position 556,327 of record NZ_JBYMLP010000001.1, on the reverse strand, counting down.
TTGTGCCAATATTGCATGGGAATTTATCTTTACATTTCTTTACCCACAAAATGACCTTCAACGATTGATTACGCTCACATGGCTCGTTTTAGATGTCGTGATACTGATGCAATTTTTACGATTTGCGCCACCCGAATATCGAAGAATTCTCTCTAAAAAATTATTGTATGCCTCTTTTTTAGTCACTTTAATGTTCAGCATGTTGATGATTTTTGGGATTATTCATCAATTTCAGGATTATGAAGGGAAGTATGCAGCATTTTTGCAAAATCTCATGATGTCTGGGTTATTTATCGGATTATTATTACGAAGAGGGAATTTAGATGGTCAATCTATGGGCATTGCAGTCTGTAAGATGATTGGAACTTTGTTTGCTGCGATTGGCTTTTATCTCTATTTCCGTACACCGTTCATGACCATTATTTCTATGGCTACTCTTTTTTATGACTGTCTCTATATTTTACTAATTTACAAAATGAAGAGGAAATTATCGACGAAGTAGTGATTATTAGGTAACTATTGGTGGTTTATATAATTGGTAATATTTGTTGATTACAATGATATTGCAACTTGATGACAAGGTGCATCTTCATAAAGGTTGTTAAAAAGGGATTCGTCAAATTTTGTAGTTCATCTGTCATGTAGTTGTAAAAATCCTTCCAAATATTTTGTGATGATTATTGCTCTGAAACTATTTACGATATTAGAAGAGCAAACAGGAAGGATGATAGACATGTTGAAAAAAATAAAAAAAGCAGCACTTGCTTCAGTTATTGCAGCTTCATTATTACTACCAGTGGGGGCAATGGCGGCTGAATCCTATACAGTCTCATCTGGTGACACTCTTTGGAAAATCGCTTTGAAAACGGAAACAGGAGTACAAGAATTAATTGATGCAAACCCACAACTTGCCAATCCAAATCAAATTTATCCTGGTCAAAAAATAATGGTCCCTGTAAAGGAACAAGCAAGCGTTGAACAAGAGGTCGTTAAACGGGTTAATGCAGAACGTGCGAAAGCAGGTCTTTCGGCATTACAAGACGATTGGGAGTTATCAAGAGTAGCTAAATACAAGTCGCAGGATATGCATGATAAAAATTATTTTGACCATACAAGCCCAACGTATGGTACGCCATTTACGATGATGAAAAACTTCGGTATTTCTTATCAATCAGCTGGTGAAAATATCGCCAAGGGTCAACGCTCGGCACAGGAAGTCGTTACAGCATGGATGAACAGTGAAGGTCACCGTGCTAATATTCTCAGCAAAAACTATACACATATCGGTATAGGGTATGTAGCGGATGGCAACTACTGGACGCAAATGTTTATACAAAAATAAAAGAAGAACTGCCCAAATCAGACGGATTTTGGGCAGTTTTTTGTTACTTCACAATTGATTGCTCCTAGAAGCTAGTATAAAAGCAATGCATTATTAACATATATCAGAGTGAAGAACTATTTAGAACGTACCTACTCTGAATAATAAAATCGACAATAGAGTAAAAGTTATGAGTATACTACAGCAACAATTAAAAAAGTCGAATCAAATTAATAATTTTATTAATTTTAACTGTAAAAGGCATCAGTACCAGTCAATGATGCCTTTTATGAGCTTCAATGATTTTTGAGGGCAATCGCCTTAGCGCGTGAGTTGACCCCAAGCTTACTATAAATGGTAGATAAATAAACACGAACAGTTCCTTCTGATAAATGCAGGCGCTTAGCTATTTCACGATTAGATATACCATCTACTAGTAAGCCATAAATATCCTTTTCTCGTTGTGTTAGCATTACTGGGGCTTTTGAATGGAATGTAGTACCTTCTTTCAGATAATTAAAATAAACAGTAGGGACGGAATCCCAACGTTGATGAAGCTGCTCGAAATAAATGGCTAATAGGGGTTCTAAATCCTTTTCATCTAAAAATGATCGAACATAATAGTAGGGTGCTGCAAGTACGAAAGCCTCGTGTAAAGTTTCTAAGGCAAGTTCTTGGTGACCTATATGATATTGGCAAATTGCTTCTAGTATTGTGGCTTCAATAATTGTAGCAATTTGCTCCTCCTGCTGTGCTTTTATTTTTACTTGGATCAAGCTCGTTAAGGCTTCGTTCGGCAGTTCCTTCAATAATAGTAAACGGGCGTATACGATGAGCCAGAAGGGTTGTTTCGTTTTCGTAGCCTGTAAGATTATCTCAGCATGATGACTATCACCAGCGTTAATATGACAGTAGGCTAGCATAATTTGTATAGATGTACGCCAATGCTTTTCAGTGACATCCTCTAATAGATGGGTCAGCATAGCAAGAGCTGAACTTATCTGATTTTGCTGTATATAGATTTTTGCTTTAAGAAGATACATCGGAATACATAATCCAAGATCTTGTAATTGATGGCCTAACTTAAGCGCCATCTCAATTTCTTTATGAGTAAACGTTATTAGGTTGCGTTCATATAAAGATTCGGCGGCAACACCATAGCTAAAAGCGGTGACATTAGCAGTTTGTAAAGACGTTTCTCGAAAAAGCTCACTTATTACAGCTCCTTGCTCCATTGTTTGAAGCTTTCCTTTCGACCCAATGCTCGTTCGTAAAAGTTTATATTCAAAACTATTGTAGGGGATAGGCACATGATCCCATCTAGAGGGGATGTGTCCTTTTGCGAGCTGTTTTTTCATAATTTCTTCAACCATCTGTAAATCACCACCAGAGGCAACGATGGCAAAAGCCTTAGCGCTTTCGTAAATATAGGTCATGGCCGCATGTTCCTCTTGCTCCATCCATTGTTCTGTCAGTTGGCGTAATTCAAGTTCCTCCATAAGAGATGACGCAGTTTCAACTTCCGTAGTTGAAATCGAGGTTAAAAAGCCGATGACTAGCATTTCATAGGAGACTTTATATTGATCACGACGAAGCCGGTGCAACCACCGCATAAAGGTTGCTGTCTGACCTGATAAAAAAAGTTGAACAAGATGCTCAGTCATCCATGGCGTCGCTAGTTCGTATTGTCCATGTTTAAGTGCTAATTCAATGGCAGAAATATAATCCCCTTGACCATAAATGAATTGAGATGTTTCTAGAACAAGATTATGTCTGTCCTGCTTCGAAAATTGTCTTGTTAATTCCATTTGCAAAGCTTCCGCTAATAAATGATGGTACCGGAAAATAGGTTGTTTTGATTGCAGCCGAATGGTGAAAAGTCCTTTAGCTTCCAAATGCTCCAATTGTTCAAGACTATTTGTCTGCGTTGTCAATTGATCACAAATAGCAGGATCCAACTCCTGTAATAGGGAAGTGCGCAGCAAAAATTGTTGTGTTTTAGATGGTAGGTTATGAATAATTTCTTGCCATAGAAATTCTGAAATAAAGGGCTGTGCAGTTTCTTCAAACGATCCAATTTCATGGTCATTCGCAAAGCTAGTTAACAATAATCCAGCTACCCAACCTTCTGTTTTATCTAAAATAGCTTGCAGCTGTTGGTGATTGAAGGTAGGGACATGTTTGCAGGAGAAAAATCGCTTCACCTCCTGTAAAGTAAAGCGTAAATGTCCAGAATGGATTTCATGTGTCCATTGCTTAACCCGCCACTTAGGTATTGGTAGTGAGGGGACAGAACGAGAGGACATATAAATATGGGCGTGACTAGGTAAATACTCTACGAATTGTATCATGAGTTGATGAATAACTGGATTCTCTATGACATGATAATCATCTAGTACAATCGAAATGGGCTGTTGAAGGACATTTATTTCTTCTACTAGAGAATAGATAAAAAATTCAAGCGTTGCAGAGTCCTGGGAGTTTAGAAGTGGTGTAAGAATTTGATGCATGTTACTTTTAGATGACCTAGCAATAGCATGTAAAATATATGTCCAGAAACGTATAGGATCATTATCAGCAGCATCTAGAGAGACCCATGCAGTGGTTTCTTTTTTATTTTTAAGCCAGCTACTTAGTATACTGGTTTTTCCATAACCCGCAGGAGCACGTAAAATGGTTAATTTCACATGTATATGTTGATCTAATAAATCGAATAATTGTGTTCTTTCAATTAAAGTGGGTGATTGATGTGGCATTGTTATTTTAGAAGATAATAATGTTTGAGGCATCTTAACTTCCTCCTTTAGTTCAGAAAAGTTCCACAATTTACATTGTACTAAACTATTATCACTTTTTCGTATGTTAATAGTCCTATCCTTTCCTTCTTAAATTATTTTAATGGGGTGGACATTTCAAAACTAAGTCAAACGTTCTTCCTCTTTTTATCTTCAAATTTCAGCATGGTGTAGCGCATATCTTCCCCAAAAAACTAGCATTTAAAAGTAAAGCAACTAATTACAACTAGTTAGATTAGGTGAATGTACAAGAAACCTATTTCTGTGGGCATATAGTAGCCATATATGTCAGGGAGGTAGTTCAGTGTGAGAAAAGAACCGAAATTTTTTAGAATCAAGTTGAAATCAAATCCAGGTTGTCATTGCCATTGCTGCGGTTTTTGTTGCCCTTGTCGTTGTAATCACCCTTTTTTACCGGTACCACCAAGCTGTAACTATCTTGTCTATGTAACAGACGCTGGACAATTAGAAACTCCTGATAACAGAGTCTCAGTAATAGATACAGCAACCAATATGATAGTTGCCACCATTCCAGTAGGGACTGCTCCACTAGAAGTAGCGATTACACCAAATGGTGCGTTTGGGTATGTGCCAGCGCTTTTCTCCGATAATGTAACTGTGTTTAATACAGCAACCAATACGGTAGTCACTACGATTCCGGTAGGAGATGAGCCTCTTGGTGTAGCGATTTCACCAAATGGAGCACTTGCCTATGTTTCAAACCATGGTCCAGCAGCTAATTCTGTATCCGTTATAGATACAGCAACTAATACTGTAACTGCCACTATTCCAGTAGGGCTCCAACCTCAAGGTATTGCTTTTACGCCGAATAGTGCATTTGCTTATGTGGCAAATGAAAATTCAGGGAATGTATCTGTTATAAATACAGCAACCAATATGGTAGTTGCTACTATCCCTGTTGGAATCCGCCCAAGATCCATTGTTTTCACACCGAGTGGGCAATTTGCGTATGTGACAAATGAAAATAGCAATAATGTATCTATCATTAATGTTGCAATCAATACAGTAGTGGGTACAATCCCTGTAGGAACCGGACCTGTAGGAGCAGCCATTACACCTGATGGTACATTTTTGTACGTCGTCAATAAAGGTAGTAATACTGTATCTGTCATCAGTACAGTGACCAATATGGTGATAGCTACAATCCCTGTTGGATCTTCACCTGACCAAGTAACGATCCTGCCGAATGGTACTTTTGCATATGTCACAAATCAAACTGACAATACAGTGTCTGTCATAGATATAGCTACCAATATGGTAGTGGATACAATCCCAGGGTTTAATGGACCGACTGGTATAGATACAGGGGTAATTTGTCTATAGGATGGAAAAAGCAAGTTATTTTCATTCACGATTATGTGCTTGTGACTTAATTGTTTCAAAAAACTGTAACTTTTTATACTCGTAGCGCTTCATCCCTTGGCAGGACGTGCCAGTTGAACCAAAATTGGGTTAAGAACTGGAAAGAATACGTTATGAAAAATTTACACATAATCGAAGAGCGTAAAATGGGGGTAGCGGTCGTTTACTTCTAACTATTGGTGCCATGCTACCCTAGTGTTACATAACTTATCAACTGTAATCCTCAATCGTAAACAAATCCTGATTGTGAGTGAAGTTTTATTTGAACAGAACAAATAAATATCTACAAAAGCCACACACTATAGGCAATATATGAATAAGATGTCTCTGTAGTATGACATAGAGGTAGGTGTTTGTGTTGAAAAAAAAGTGGGTTTCCGCGTTCTGTGTTTTATGTATAGTTGGACTTGTAGGTTGCCAAAAAAATTCGAACAATGACCCAAGGATAGAGGAAGAAAATCAACAAGTAAAACAGCAAATCGAAGAATTGAAAAAAACAGTTACCTATGAGCAAGTGCCACAAAAGGAATCGGCTCTTATAGAGATTGTAGATCCTAAGACAAAGAAGATTATTGAAACTATTTCACCGAAGGATAGTGGCTATGAGACAGAGCTGCAAGCCTATCAGCGGAATATTGAGCAGTTAGCAAAGGAACTAGCAAGAGGGACTAGTGAGAAGGAAGGCTATGACCAGCGCATGATGCTCGATCGATTGGATGAAGCAGGAAAGGTTATTAAGGGAAGGCCGCAAATGATTTTAAAGGAAAGTGAATTAGTGGAGAAAATTCTAGAAGCCTCTGCTACTGGTGGTCAAGTGGAGGTACCTCTTTATTTGACTCAAAGTGGCTACTCATTAGAGGACATTCCTTATTTAGAAGAGGTCGTTGTGGCATCCTATACGACGTATTTTAATAGCGCTGACGTAGGAAGAAATAAAAATATTGAGCTTTCTGCGGAGGCTATTAATAATGTCATCGTTGGTAGTGGGGACCATTTTTCATTTAATACGATGGTCGGACCTCGAGATGAAGCAAATGGCTATCAGCCTGCACCAGAAATTATTAATAAAAAAGTGGTTATGGGCATTGGTGGGGGCGTTTGTCAAACTTCTTCAACCCTGTTTAATGCAGTGGATCAACTACGAGTTAAATATGTAGAACGTCACCATCATTCCTTGGATATAGGATATGTGCCAAAGGGAAGGGATGCGACTGTTTCCTATGGGAGCTTGGATTTTAGGTTTCAGAACACGAGTGATGTTCCTTTTTTAATTCAAACAACCTATGAAGAAAATTTTTTGACGATTGACATACGAACAGCTGAAAAATATGTAGAAATATTGACAAAGGAATAATGCTGTGAAAAGACACCATAGGACGTTGGTGTCTTTTTAACTGGCATGATATAGTTAAAATTGGATATATAGTAAACATTAGGGGGAGGAATAGATAATGCATCAAAACTACTGGCTGTTATAGAAGCGATGGGCTTTATTGACACTGTATTCACCTCAAAACCTACATAGCTTCAATGTTCCCCCGAATTATATTTTCTTGTTTATTTTTTATCCTTTGTGCTGTTACAGCTGCTTCAATTTCTCCGATTGCCCAATGTGTTGAAGGTGAGTCTTTAAATGAAGGTGCTGTAATTCTATCTAGAGCTGGTCTTTCGAATAGTTGGTTGAGCACTTTTCTGCCTGTTCACGTGTTAACGTATCATTCAGATTAAACGTATTGGTACTTGTTCCCATAATTCCTATAGCAGTTACCTTTTCAATTGAAAGTTTAAACATCTGTAAATGTTTTGCCGTTGCCTGATGCCTGAAAATTTTGGTGTGTCTTTGTGTACATACAGTTTCAATACTGCCACTACACCTGCTATTTGTGCTCTTGTAATCGTCCCATTTGGATTAAATATTGTATCCCATTATAACGTTAAAACTGGATTACTGGCTGTGGTACCGATGCTGTTTCCACTTTAGACATATTAAGTTTTTTAATTATTAAGTTATAATGTATAAAAAGAGGATATAATTAACAAATGAGTATTATGGAGAGTAGGCAAATAAAGTACTTAAGAAGTATCGCTTTATTATCAAGATTTTAATAATAAATAGAATGGAGTGATATTGTAATGACATGGTTAACAATTGTTGGATTTTTTTTACTCTTTACAATATTTATAACTTGCGGTACTTACTTATTACTTAAAAATAAAAAGGAAAAAAATGTGCATAATAATATATTAGGTTTTATTTTTTTATTAGTAGGGATAATCCTATTAGTATTAAATTTATTATTTTTGCTCGATTAATAACTTGAAAATAATACCTAATACTATATATAAAAAAATTTATGGTTAAATTCCAAATTTCGCTCCAATTCTTGCAAATGCTAAAGAAATGGAAAAGAACAACTTCCTAGCTACATCCAAACAAATAATTGATAATTCGGACTTCAATTCAGAATTAGGTATGGTTGATAAGGAAGCAATTGAATACCTTGATAGCCTTCAAATAAATGTAATTGAAGATAATGAAAATTAGAGTCAATTGAAAATGGTAAACCGATGGTCGCAACATTTGATAAGAATTCTAATATTCTAACAACTCAAATTAAGGGCGATGATTCATCTAAATTAGTAATAGATTTGAATGAACTTGCAGCTTTAGAAGAGTCCATGAAAGAACAGACATCTGGTGATATTAGCACTTTCGCATCTTCGATGAAACAAAATATTTTCACAAACTATGAATATACTATTGAATTTACTTCACCTGAATCATGGCAATTACATAGACCGAATCCTGATAATCCAATAAATTGATAGTGAGGTCAATGACATAGCTGAACAAAGTGCAGAGGAAAGTATTGATTGGCAGGCGATATTGAACAAATGAATGTGATTGTTCAATTGGTAAAAGATTTAGCGATGAAATCCATAAATCTTGGTTTAAATGCTTCGATAGAAGCAGCTCGTTCGGGTGAGCATGGACGTGGTTTTGCAGTTGTCGCATCTGAAATACAAAAAATGTTCCAGAGCAATACAGAAAGTGCGAATAGTATTACGAAACAATTAGAAAGCATTAAACAATCCATTAATCAGGTGAATGCTTCTGCTAATCAAATTGCTGCCTTTACACAGCAATTTGCGACGAGTATGCATGAATTAAGCGATCCTTATAAAGGGGTAAATAATTCTGCTGACAAGTTAATGCAGATTAGGCGAAATCAAAGACAAGAAATTTAAAGGATAATAGCCGAGTGAAGGGCTATTATCCTGCTATAAAATAATCTCTAAAATTTCATCGGGTGTCGCTACTTTGTATTCTGGCTCTTCGTTTTGTATGACTTCAATTGCGTCATAGCCCCATTCTACCCATATAATAGGTATGCCTGCTTTTTTACACGCGACAATATCCCTCTGTTCATCACCTATATATACCACTTCAGATGATGAAACATTTGATTCCTTCAAAAACTTTTTCATGACTTTATCTTTGCTAAAAATACGATTGGAGCAAAGGACATCTGTAACACAGTGAATGCCATTTATTTTGAGAAATTCTACAATATTGTCCTTTGAATTAGAAGAGATAATCAAAATCTTATATCCTCTATTATCGAGTTCGAGTAATACTTCCTTCATCCCTGCAAAAAGATGAACATCGTTTAATGATTGGCGATATAGCTTGTAAAATTGCGGTAAAATCATAGGTAATTTATACATTGGAAAGTCAAATAACTTACTACGTTCTGAAATCGATAATTTTTTTAATGTATCAATTTCCTTCAATTCAATTCCTTTAAATTTATATTTTTGTGCTAATGTATTCCATGCTGATGCAAACACAGCAGTTGAATCTGCCAACGTTCCATCAAAATCAAAAATTATAGTTTTCATTGCAAACTTTCTCCTTTATTATCTAGTTGTATTGACGTTTTATGCTTAAAAATGTTACATGGAATGGGCGACCAATTGTTAGGTCATGAAACATGGACAACAGTCATTTTAAAAGCTACGTAATCATCTTATGGTAAATATTATCAGAAAATGCTGGGTTTGCAATGGAAAAGATGCAACAAAGGAGGGTGTCTCAAAACTCTTATGAGACACCCTCTATAGCTACCTAATTCTTTTTGTGTTTTATGTTAGGGCTAATACAAATTTGCATACCATTTTAGGTGTGTTGTACGTTTCAAACCATAAAGGCAAAGAGGTACTCACTTTATCTCCAGTACTTATGTGATAGTTCTGTTTTTATGGGAGAGAGCTATTCTTTTTTTGTCGTGTTTTTACTAAATAATAAGCATTGACGGAGGAGGCAATAGGAATAATTAGTGCAATGCCGATGCCTGCGCAAAAAATTGTCATCATTTCCGCACTAAAGACTTTGGAATTGACGATTTCGCCAATCGAATAAGAGAGATCCTTAAACCATATCAATAAACTTAAATAGCCACCAAAGAAAGCAAAAAATAAAGTATTTGTATCGGTTCCTAAAATGTCTCTCCCAATACTTATTCCAGATGTAAAAAGTGTCTTTCTACTGATTGAAGGATTGCGATAAAAAATCTCATGCATAGAGGTAGCAATGGAAATGGCAACATCCATAATGGCACCTATCGTACTCATAATAATGACCGATGCACCAATCTGCACGAAATTAACACCGATATAGAGAGAAAAGATACTTATTTCTTCTGTTGATTCTTCGCCAAATCCTTGAATCATGGCCTTTTTCGTTATAAACGTAATAAAAAGCAATAAAACAACAATCGTTACCATTGTCGAAATAAATGCAGTAATGGTTTTACTATTTGTTTTATTAATATAAAACAAACTAATGCAACTGATGACAGTACAAGCAATAAACGTTAGAATAATAGGGCTGTTTTTAGGGTTTGTCATGAGGAAAATGGTCACGAAGAGAACAGCAAAATTTAAAAATAAAGAAAGAAACGAGCGTAGGCCTTGCTTACCTCCAACTACCACCATCAATAAACATAAAATAATTGCCAAAACAACGATAACATTCATTCTTTAACCCTCTTTCGATTAATAAAAAAAATAGCTGTATATTGACTGATAGGTATTGTCAGGACTACTCCAATACCCCCTGCAAGGGCACGAGCTAGCTCTAATGAAAGATTCAAGGATAGAGTGAGTCCTAATGTAGATGAATTTTTCAAATAGAGGATGACCATTGGTATGGAGCCACAAATATACGCGAAGAATAGAATGCTTGTAATGGTACCCATAATGTCTTTTCCAATCTCCTGACCAGATGCCTTTAAAGCTTGTAAAGAAATACGAGAGTCTTGTTCATATAGGGCGTAAATAGAAGAGGACATAGTAATCGCGACATCCATAACAGCCCCAAGTGAACCAATGAATAAACCAGCCATAAAAACAGTTCGGTAGGGACGTGTTAAAAATTGCATTTCCTCATAGCGTAGGCCGCTTTCTCCCGTCAACCACATCACAGCAGAGCTAATACTAAGGGCTATGATTGTCCCTAAAAGAGTAGCTACAATGGCTGCATATGTTTTCGTATTCAATCCACTAATCAGTAACAATGAAATAACAGTAAATAATAGGACACACACACCACTGATGAATAATAAATTGAGGCTGCCATGCTTTACGTAAAGGTCTAATGCAAATGTTAAAATACTGGCATTTACGACTAAGCTAATAATGGCAAATAAACCTTGTCTTTTTCCGATGATGAGTAGCGCAAAGATAAAAGTCCAAGTGATAATCATGATTGTTTGATCTCGTTTCAAATCGAGAATGGTCCCCGTTAAATCTGACTGTGTCGAATGTGCATCTATTGCGACAAAAATTTCATTGCCGACAAAGTATTCTTGATCAAAGGCTCCAGACGAAGAGTAGTCATTCATCAAATCAATTATTTGTCCTTTGTGCTGCCCATTTTTAAGTACAGCCTTAATTTGCTGCGTATACAAAGTATCGTCATTGTCGTACATATCTGTTAGAGGCTCTGATTCTACCACTTTGACATTCAATATTTCAGCAATCGGTCGATCATAAAATTGTTCATTATGATGAACGAAAAAGATCGATATTCCGCAGCCGAGTATTAATAGGGCAGAGAAAATACGTTGTTTAATTGTTAAGTTTCTTAAAAATTGCAAGGGAATGACCTCCTAGTGGACTGAATAGTCACTTGTACAGGAACGATTTTAACAATAGTAAGTTCCGATATATTATTAAGTGTAACGATAGGCGTGCCATATTCCAAGGCATATAAGAATAAGAACGTGAGAGGACATTTGTAATCTAGAAAGATTTATGGTAGATTAGTGGATACTATAAAATCGAAGGGAGGACGAAGTAATGGGAACTGTTTGTGCAAAAGGTTTAACTGAAATAGTGGTGAAATCTTACAATCTTTGTGGAGGTTTGCTGGCAAAGGGAGAAGTATGCCCTTTTTTAAGCAAATTTCATATCGATGCAGGTTCCGGTTGCTTCTAGCCTTCTTTAAAACTGATAGTATCCAATCAAATGAGATGTATAGATACAAAAACGCCGGTTCTTAACGGCGTTTTTTTGTTTAATAGTAAAATTTAACATGCCCTCTTGTTCATAGGAGGGGTGGAAGGTGCCGTTTTATGACGGCACCTTTTTTGTGTTTGAAAGGAGTGAAAAGTGATGTGTAACCTTATATGTCCATTTATTTCTTGAGCGATTAGCTTATTAGTAATGGATAAAATAAATAAGGAGATGGAAAAAATGATACTTCAATTAAATGGAATTAGTAAGAGCTACTTGGGAGAGCCCATTCTTTCTAACATAACGATGAAAATGGAACGTGGCGATCGGATTGGACTTATAGGTGTAAATGGAGCTGGAAAATCCACGCTACTAAAGATGATTGTAGGGGATATTCCTTATGATGAAGGCGATATTTATAGGGGGAAAGGAATTAAACTAGGTTATTTGCAACAGGATAGTGGATTGCAGCCAGACCATACGATTTGGACTGAAATGCTTGGGGCATTTACGGAGCTTCTAGAGGTTGAAAAGGAACTTCGAGAGTTGGAAATGCAGATGAGTGAGTCTTCTTATCTAAATGCCCCTGAAAAGCTGGAACAAGTGATGCAGAGATATGCTAGCAAATCCGATTGGTTTTCACAACAGGGAGGCTATGACATCGAGGCAAAAATAAATAGTATGTTAAATGGGATGGGCTTTAGTAGTACACCGACAGACACACTTATCGAATCATTAAGTGGTGGTCAGAAAACTAGACTGGCACTTGCTAAAATTTTATTAACGCAGCCGGATTTGTTACTGTTAGATGAACCGACCAACCATTTGGATTTTGCGACTTTAAATTGGCTGGAAAGTTATTTACGTGGCTATCAAGGGGCCATTCTTGTTATTTCACATGATCGTTACTTTTTAGATGCCCTTGTCCATGAGATTTATGAGATTGAACGTACTCATGGAACAAAATACAGCGGTAACTATTCTAAGTATGTGGAAAGCAAGACTAAAGATCGTGAACTGCTGGAGAAGAAATATACGATGCAGCAGCAGCAAATCACAAAAATGGAGGATTATATTCAACGGAATATTGCTATGGCTACTTCCTCAAAAAGTGCCAAGAACAAAAGGAAACAGCTTGAACGGATAGAACGTCTTGAAAAGCCGCACAAGAATCAAAAACATGCACAAATGACATTTGCTACTGATAAGAATTCACATAAAGAAGTACTGAAGGTAAAGGACCTAGTACTCTCCTATCAGTTACATGCGGGCAGAAAAATATTAATGGAAGATATTGAATTTTCATTATATAGAGGCGAACGGGTCGCATTAATAGGCCCAAATGGTGTTGGAAAATCAACGTTATTGAAGGCATTGTTACATGAATTAACTCCGGATCGTGGCGTTATTGCATGGGGAAATGGTGTGACAATAGGTTATTATGATCAGGAGCAAGAGTCATTACATCCTAATCATACAATATTACAAGAGGTATGGGGTACCTTCCCTTCGATGGAAGAGGCAAGAATACGGACAGTGCTTGGTAATTTTTTATTTACGGGAGAAGATGTCTTTAAAAAGATAGCCTCCCTTAGCGGTGGAGAAAAAGCGCGTGTAGCCTTAGCAAAGCTAATTTTGCAAAAAGCAAATGTACTTATAATGGACGAACCGACCAATCATCTTGATTTATTTAGCAAGGAAGTATTGGAGAAGGCGCTTTTGCAATTTGATGGCACATTATTATGCATTTCTCATGATCGTTATTTTCTTAATAAGCTAGCAAATAAATTACTAGCATTATCTCCAACTGGTGTGACCGCCTTTTCAGGAAATTATAATGATTATGTTCAAAAGTTAAGTCATTAAAGGACTAAGAAGCCACCTCTATAGTAATAGGTGGCTCAGACTGTAGACAAACTCAAAAAAATTTGAGAGTTTGACTACAGTCTTTTTTCTTTTACAATAAAATAAAGTAAAGCCGTTGATTTTCACTACAGGCGGACGCTTTCCGCGGGCGGGGTCGAGCTGCTTCCCTCGCTTCGCTCAGTCCAGGATCTCGACTTTCCCGCTTTTCCCGCAGGAGTCGCCGCCCTTCGTTCCCATCAACTTCTACATAGGGTATTGAAAAGTAAATTCTCCATGTAGACTATATATTTATTTGTTAGAGAATCAAATGTTGCCTGTTCTTCCATATACACGTCCTAAAATGAAAGATGGATTCTTCCGAAAGCATGAGTATATATGACGGGCATTATTATTGTTATCTTTGAAACAAGGGCAAATATTGAAGTATGCGACAACGACGAAGGAAGGATATCGCCAATATAAATCGAATCCTTTGATTTGTGCGAAGTGTCCAAGCCTTTCCCAATGTACAGAAAGTAAGCATCATCAAAAACTCATTCAACGTCATATTTGGGCGTCGTATGTGGAGCTATAGTAAGGGGTGGCACCTTTTTTAAAAAATACAGACAGAAGTATAGATAATATAATTAAATAGTGTTATCGTAAGAACTAGCTAAATAAAATGATCCTTCGGGGTAGGGTGAAATTCCCAATCGGCGGTGATGAAGTCATTCAAAGTCCGTGAGCGCAAGCTGATTTGGTGCAAATCCAAAACCGACAGTAACAGTCTGGATGGGAGAAGGGTATAAGTGTGAGCTTTTTAAATTCAATGTAATTTAAAAGGTCTATTTGATTATGCATTTATTACACTACTTCCCGCAAACTTGTAGGGAAGTTTTTTATTTAGCCAATCAATTGAATAGAAGATGTTCTTCGGGGTAGGGTGAAATTCCCAATCGGCGGTGATGAAGTTATTCAAAGTCCGTGAGCGCAAGCTGATTTGGTGCAAATCCAAAACCGACAGTGATAGTCTGGATGGGAGAAGAACAAATAAGATACTAGTCTATGGAAAAAATGTATATCCAAGTAGGCTTATTTATTGATGTCTTATACTCCCAAAACCCCTTTGTGAAAGGGGTTTTTCTTTTTATAGAAGCTTCAGAAGGGAGACGGATAGAAAAGAAAGAGTGACGGATAAAAGCTACGTAAATGAGTGAAAGCAGGTGAAGAAATGTTTACAGGTATTGTAGAGGATATTGGCACTATTAAAGCCTTGCAAAGCAATAAGAACAGTATGAAAATCACTGTTCACTCTTCAAAAGTTACAGAAGATGTAAGGCTAGGGGACAGTATAGCCGTCAATGGAGTTTGTTTAACGGTGACCCATTTTACGGATCAAGAGCTGACGATGGATGTCATGCCTGAAACCGTCAAAGCTACAAATTTACATCAGCTTGCAGTAGGCGATCCGGTTAATTTGGAGCGTGCGATGCCTGCGAACGGGCGATTTGGTGGTCATTTTGTTGCTGGCCATGTTGATGCAGTTGGGAAAATTTTACGAAAGCGTCCAGTCGCTAACGCGGTCTATATTGATATCGAATTGTCTGAGGAACTAACAAGTTTCTGTATTCCAAAGGGCTCCATAACGATTGATGGCACAAGCTTAACAATCTTTCATGTTGAATCGAATTATGTCACTATTTCACTGATTCCTCATACTTACAAGGAAACAATTTTAGGCATGAAAAAAATTGGCGCATTCGTCAATATTGAAACAGATTTAGTAGGTAAGTATATTGTAAACCAATTGAAGAACGGGCAAGACAAGTCTATGATAACAAGAGATTATTTGGCACGGCATGGTTTTTAAGATCACATAATAAGGAGATGACAAGAGTGCTACATGCAATTGAAGATGCCATAGAGGATTTAAAACAAGGGAAAGTGATTGTCGTGGTGGATGATGAAGATCGGGAAAATGAGGGGGATCTTCTTGCACTTGCTGAATATATCACTCCTGAAACGATTAACTTTATGGCGACTTATGGGAGAGGTTTAATTTGTACGCCGATTTCGCAGGAGCTAGCACATAAGCTAGAACTGCACCCAATGGTTCAGCATAATACGGATAACCATCAAACAGCATTTACCGTAAGTATCGACCATATAGACACAACAACAGGGATTAGTGCCTTTGAGCGGGCTTTCACTATACAAAAGATGCTGAAGTCTCAAGCAAAAAACACTGATTTTCGTCGGCCAGGACATATTTTTCCATTAATCGCAAAGGATAACGGTGTCTTAGAGCGAAGAGGCCATACGGAGGCGACCATTGATTTAGCTAAGCTTTGTCATAGTATTCCTGCTGGGGTGATTTGTGAAATCATGGGAGACGATGGTCACATGATGCGCTTTGAAGAACTGACAAAGTATGCAGCACATCATGGTTTAAAAATGATTTCCATTGAGGCGTTAGCCGCTTATCGTAGCCAAACATTAACAACAAACTACTAACAAAGGAGTTATAAAAAATGGGTCAAACATTTGAAGCACAATTAATAGGAACGGATTTAAAAATTGCAGTAGTTGTAGGTCGATTCAATGAGTTTATTACAAGCAAATTATTAGATGGAGCAATGGATGGGTTAAAGCGACATGGTGTTGATGAAGCATCTATTGATGTTGCATGGGTGCCTGGAGCTTTTGAGGTGCCTTTTATTGCGAAACAATTAGCAGAGACAAAAAAATATGATGCGATTATTGGTTTAGGAACGGTTATTCGCGGTTCTACAACACATTATGATTATGTATGTAATGAGTCGGCAAAAGGTATAGCAAATGTATCGTTAACGACCAATGTGCCAGTTATTTTCGGTATTGTTACAACAGAAAATATTGAACAGGCGATTGAACGTGCGGGGACAAAATCAGGTAATAAAGGGTATGATTCGGCAATATCGGCAATTGAGATGGCGAATCTACAAAAAATGATTGGCTAAGAACATACTGAATAGGTTATCACCGTACTGGTTGCTTGAATAATTTTTATATCCATGGGAAAAATATGCCTAAGTATATTTATTAAACGTCCAAGTTTTCATAAATGTACTAAATTTGAGCAGGCTCAGTAGGAGATGAGAAGTATTTCAATGGAACAAATGATGAATTTGAAAATGTTGAAATCACTATTTCAACGCTCTGCTGATGTGATATTCCAACAGTATAAATTTCAGCAACATACCGTCCATATGATAACCTGTGACGCCATGATAGACGAAGAACTTCTTCAAACCGTTGTAGTCGAACGTGTCCAATCCTTATTTAATAGTGGTTCTGATGAAACGTTAGAAGAACTAATTGAACAGCATCTTCATGTTCCTTATTTACAAAAGGTCATGAAGAAAGAGGATATTATTACAAGAGTCTATAAAGGCCACGTCTTATTATATTTTGAGGAAGATCACTTGATTTATTCCAGTGATATTTCAAATAGACCTAATCGTGAGCCTGGGGAAACAACGCTTGAATTAGTTGTGAAAGGGCCAAGAGATGATTTTATTGAAGATGTATTTATTAATATAGCTTTACTACGAAAACGTTTACCTACAAATTCATTTAGTGTAGAAACATTAGAGATTGGTCAACGCTCTAAAACAACGGTAGCTGTGTTATATATGGAAGACATTGTGAATTTGAATATGCTAGAACAAATCCGTTTACAATTACAAAAAATTGATACAGATATTGTCGTTAATGGCGATTTGCTGATGGAGGCAATTGAACAAACGGCTAAAGTTCTCCCTAGACATGATTATACGGGAAGACCAGATTTTGCTCTTCAGGCATTAATGAGAGGACGAATACTAATAATGATCGATGGCGTTTCGTATGCCATGATTATTCCGGCCAATATTATGCTGCTCTTTAAAACATCTGAGGACAATGAATATCCCATCATCGTTAGTTCAATGGAACGGGTGCTCCGAATATTTGGAATACTGATCAGTATGTTACTTCCTGGTTTTTGGCTTGCCGTAACCACCTATCATCAAGAACAGCTTCCATATCTTCTTCTTGCGACAGTGGTCGAGTCAAGAACCGGATTACCATTTCCGACAATACTTGAAATAATGATGATGCTATTTATGTTTGAAATGTTTCGCGAGGCCAATTTGCGTTTGCCTAGTGCGATTAGTGGTTCAATCAGTGTGGTGGGAGGATTAATCATTGGAGATGCTGCGATTAAAGCTGGTGTGACAAGCCCTTCGATGATTGTTATCATTGCGATTTCAAGTATTGCTGCATTTACACTAGTCAATCAAGCCTTTGTGACAGCAATGAGTATTTTCCGATTAATCATCATTTTATTTTCAGCTTTTTTGGGTCTGTTTGGATTTTTTATTTCAGTCTTTTTTATTATCCTTTATGCAGCAAATATGCGTGTTTTAGGTGTGCCCTATATAAATTTTAGTGCTGATTACGATAAGGGGGATATCGGCAAGTCCTTGCTACGTCTATCGCCAAAGAGCTATAGTCTACGACCACCATTCTTAAAACCACAAGATCGGACACGAACAGCTACTAATAAGGCAAAAAAAAATCAGGGTGTCTGACCGTTGACTAATATTTGGCTGTAGACAAGCTCAAAAAGTTTTTTTTCTTTCTTTTTCATGGAAATAACATGAGGCCGTTGGTTTTCATTACGGAAGGGGTCTAGCCGCATCTCTTGCTCTTTCCGAAAAAGTTGTTATGCCGTGCTGTACTTCTATTACTATGCGTACGAGGATGAGAAAAAACAAAGGCCATTGAGAATCATTTTCTCAATGGCCTTTGTCTAATGGTCTCTACACTTTGTAGCTATTTGAACGGAATATGGACGATGGCAGTCGTTTCAAGATGTTTCGATGATTCAATCGAAATATCTCCATGATATTTATGGACAATTTCTTTCACGATAAATAAACCTTGCCCTCGAATTTTACCATTTTCATGCTTTTTCGTAGAGAATCCTTGTTTAAAGATTTGATTCTCATCTACAATATTCGGTCCTGTATTCGTAATTTTAAATTCATATTGTGTTTCATTTGCTTGACAACAAATCATAATTTTACGTTGCCCCTCAGGCAATTCATTGGCAGCATCAATCGCATTGTCAATTAAGTTCGATAGAATCTTGATTAAATCTGTCGTTTTAATTTTATTAAAGTCGCCCTGAGAGATGGTAAAATCCATATCAATATTATGATTCTGTGCAGTTAGCTTTTTTGTTTGTAATAATATGGATAAACCTGGATGATCAATATTTAATTTTAAAGATTTAATCGCTTGCACTTCTTTAGACAGTGATGCTAAATATTGTTTTGCTTGATCTGTTTTTTCTAATTGTAAAAGGCCATGTAAAACTTGAATATGGTTCGTGAAATCATGACGTAACGAAGACACCGAGGTAATCAACGTTTTGATTTCTGCTTGGTAAGTATCTTCTGTAGCGCCTACTTCCTTCGCTACCTCTTTTTGGTACCATCTTTGTAAAAATAAAAAAGAACCAGCAACAATTAAAATAAAGACACCATTGAAAATAAAAATAAATAGGTTATCTTCAATGACTTTTCCTTTAATACCATTTAAAGTATCTGCGCTTATATCAATACCTAGATAACCAATTATTTTGCCTGTATCATCTTTAATGGGCGCACCAACAGATAAATAAGAACCGTGGACTGAATCATGGATTACCTCTGTAACATAGGTTTCACCATGATAGGCTTTTTCTACTTGTTGAGCAGGAACAGTACAAACCTCACCTATTTCAAATCCTTTTTTTAGTTCACTCGGCATACCCATTACCATTGCTTTTGATACTTTTGGGTTATCCACCTGTAATGTATAAACAAATAATGCACCTAGCTTTACCCTTGCATCATTTAAGTAACTTCTTACTTCCCAATAATAATCATTCTTGTGCGGATTATCTAAAAATTGCTGATAGGCAATGGTATCGATGGAAGATGCAATGGTAGTGGCAGCCTCTAGACTTTGATTAGCAATTGATTCTTCAACGGTCTTTTTAATTTTTACATAGGATGTAATGATGTTTAAACTTGTAAACAAACATAATAAAATTGTTGATAGAATTAATATAAGCTTTATTTTTGGATTTTTCATATAACTCGGGACTTCCTCATCTATTAATATTCTAGAATATTAATTAACTCTATTTTTTGTTTGTAAACCAAACAATGCTTGTTTATCCTACATAAAATAAAACACAAAATCAATATGACTTTAAAATTACACACCGTAAACACTAGTTTAATAATCCTTTACAAGAAAGTAAACTAAAAAGGTGAAATAGCACATTTTATGTCTCAGTTCCTATACTCAAGGAAAGTTCATAAAATTCCTGAAACAAAGGTCGCATAAAAAAATCCCTTGCCTGTCATACATCATCTGTTCCATATTTTTGGTAGATAAAGTACTTTATCGAAAAATTAATTGGAACGAGGGAATGCGACTCCTGCTGAGAGCGTCTGCCAGAAGTGGAGATCGACAGCGTTACTTTATTTCCCTGTAAAAGAAAGAAGTTTCCTAAAAAATAGGGAGCTTTTTTCTATTTGTAAGACATACATTACAAAGAATAAAGTGATAAAATGAAGGGGATGAAAGAATTGGAAAAGGATCTCCTGCAATTATTAAAAGAAGGAGGACTTATTTTATATGCAAGGCATGGGACTGCAACAGTAGGTGTAGATCAAGCGAATGCTCTATTTCAAAGTTGTCAGTATCAAAGAAATTTATCAGAACAAGGTCGTCATGAGGCTGTATATTATGGCCAGATGCTACGTTATTGGCAAATCCCCATCCTTGCGCCTATCACAGCTAGTCCTTTCTGTCGAACGATTGAAACAGCTCAGTTGGCTTTTCCAAATGTTCAGGTACAGATTGACCCTTTTTTGTTTGAGATCTTTATGTTAGGTGGAAATTTGTCGACTGTTCAACAAAATACAATTTTAATGGCTTTTCAATCTATGATGGAAATGCAACCACCGAAGGGAATCAATAGAGTCATGATTGGCCATAGTTTTCCGAAAGATATGGGGCTAGGGGATATTTCGAGTATGGGCACCGTTATTGTAAAACCTAAGGGCTTAGGTCATGGGTATGAAATTTTGGGAAAACTGACATTAGAAGATTTAGCAAAATTAGATACAATTTGAGATGAGGGAAATGATGAATATCAAAACAGTTTCTCAATGTACATTTGAGGAAGTATTGCGGGCGTGGAACAAAGGCTTTGAAGGATACTTTGTGCCAATTGACATGTCGACAGAAATGTTTTTGCAGCGACTTGTTGGGGAGGGGCTGTCAGCTGAGCACTCCATTGTCGTTTTTGACCATGATGAACCGATTGGTATTGTTATGAACGGCTTTCGCATTATTAATGGTAAGAAAGTGGCTTGGAATGGCGGCACAGGCATTTCACCCTTTTATCGTGGGAAAGGCGTTTCACGATTACTAATGGAGGAAACACTAGCAATCTATGAACGTGAAAATGTTGAAATTGCTGTACTGGAAGCAATAAAGGAAAATTCAGTAGCGATTGCTTTGTATGAGAAATATGGCTATGCTATAACCGATCAACTTCAATTTTTAAGTGGGGAATATGCAGCGAGAGTAGAACAAACATCAGCTATTCGAGCAGAAATAATTCGTCCAGAGCAATTACCTCACGTGCCATTTTATCAGGAAGATGTCCCTTGGCAATGTAGCTGGCATAGCGTTAAGCAAGGAGAAGCTCGGGTTTTCTATAACGAAGCAAATGATGTGCTGGGCTATATGTTATATAAAATAGTTTGGGGTAAACAGGGTGAGTTGGAGCGGGTTATTCTTTATCAATTAGAAGTATTAGACGTGAGTAATGTCAAATTACTGCCGCATTTTTTAGCCAGTTTGACAGCTCAGAAGGTGAATATATCAGCTGTTAATTTCTTAGCAAGTAATCCAGCAACAAGCTATTTAGTGGCAAATGGACTAAAGGTGACGACAGAGCAGGTACAGATGAAAAAGCAATGCTACCCATTGTTGTCAACCTAATGAAAATCCAGTATACTAATGCGATAATGAATGGGAATAGAGGATGAAGACATGACGTTTGAAGAAATATTACCACGCTTAAAAGCAGGAGAAAAAGTAATTCGTAAAGGCTGGGGCGGGGCTGAACTATATGTGAAGCTAGTCGGCCAAAGTCAACACGATGGAGAGACTTTGAATCCTTATTTTTTGATTAATGTACGTGGAGAAGGCTATACAATGTTCACGCCTACAGTATGTGATTTATTAGCGGAAGATTGGATAGTAGTTGAATAATAATAGGAGAAGTCATCTCAATTTTGAGGTGGCTTCTTGTTGTAAGGAGACATGTTATGAGATTCGAAGAATATACAAATAAAACGATTTTTATTACGGGGGCTGCATCAGGAATTGGATATGCTCAAGCACTTGCTTTTTTAGAAAATGGCGCGAATGTATTTGGTTTTGATATAGAAGCGCAAGGGTTAGTCCAATTACAGCAGCAATATCCAGAGCATTTTGCCTATATGGTTGGTAGTGTTTGTAGCCAACAAGATGTGGAACAGTCGTACGAAGCTGCTATTTCTTCATTTACACAAATTGATATTTTATGTAATACAGCAGGTATTTTAGATGGCTTTGCAAAGACGCTGGATACGGACGAAGCATTATGGGATAAAATTATGAACACCAATGTTAAAGGAACGTTTTTTGTGACGAATAAAATCTTGTCTCATATGGTTGCAAGAGGAGCTGGTACGATTGTCAATATGGCTTCTATTGCTGGACTTGTTGCTGGTGGTGGTGGAGCGGCCTACACAGCCTCTAAGCATGCCATTGTTGGCTATACAAAGCAGTTAGATTTAGATTATTGTAGAGCGGGAATACGAGCAAATGCAATTGCACCTGGAGCCATTCAAACTCCGATGAATCAGGCAGATTTTGAGGGTGACGGAGAAATGGCGAAATGGGTAGCACAGGAAACGCCGGCTGGTCGCTGGGCACAGCCTCAGGAGGTTGCAAATTTAACCTTATTTTTAGCAAGCTCAGCAGCAGATTATATGCATGGTACTGTATTACCAATCGATGGTGGCTGGTTGACTAAGTAGGATTGTTCATCAAGTTATTCTTCTGCTATAATACGCAAGTAAGCAAAATTGCTTGCACTACGGCACTTCAGATAGGGCGCTAAGCTCTCTTCCTTTGGTCGTAGTTATTACTAAAATAGCGATTAGCTATTTTACAAAGGAGAATAAAATTGCATACATCGATTGTAAAAGATTCAAGCCGTATGTCAGTGAGTGAACTGACAAAGACGGCTCTTGTTGCAGCACTATATGTTGCTGTAACGGTTTTATTGTCAGTCATTAGCTTTGGCGCTGTTCAACTACGATTGTCAGAAATGTTTAATTATCTGGCCTTGTACAATAAGCGTTATGTATACGCAGTGACATTAGGCGTCATACTAGCAAATTTTATGTCGCCCACATGGATAGTAGATGTGCCAATTGGCGGGATTGCCACCTTCCTAGTACTAGTACTTTGTAGAAGCATTACAAAGCATATCGCCAATGATATCGTAAAAATGGTAGTGACAGCATTGATTTTTGCTGTATCCATGTTTACGGTTGCAGGGCAATTAACCATTCTTTATGACCTTCCTTTTTGGGCTACATGGTTCACAGTGGGGGTTGGAGAATTATTGTCTATGACAGTTGGTGGACTATCAATATATTTATTAAATAAAAAAATAGATTTGTCCAAATAATTTATTATAGCATGATCCATACAGCAAGAAGGGACTCCCATTGGTCGATGAAGACCATTGGGAGTCCCTTCTTTATAAACTATTTGTCTTATGGGTTAATTTGAGCGTCTTGGGACGCCGCACCACTAGTATTATCAGGCTTTTCCAGAAGCATCACTGAATTGGACGTAGTTGATAGATAATTTCCTTTGCCCACAGCTAAAACCTTAGCCACATATTCTATGGATGCTGTGAGTGGTTTTCCAAATGCATCTAAATCTATATTTAGACTTTGACTTACATTGGGGAGACCATTCTGATAAATTCTAGTACTATAATTATTGTTAATGGCATCACTATCTTTGAAACCATCTGCGGCATCTTTAGGTAGCATAAACACTCTATATTCCGTTACGTTTTGTCCGTTTTTGACATCGAAGCTAATGGTAATATCGGAATATCTATTTTGTTGACCTTGAATACTCAGTTGTACATTCTCTACCGCTACAGGTGCTGAATGATCCACTAAAGTAATAGAAGAAGATGGGTAGGATAAGTTATACATTGCCTTTGACGTGCCATTACCTACGGACAATATATAGATGCGATATTCTTCGCCATTCGTTATCAGTCTTCCTTCTGTATCTTTACTACCAGTTCCCAAACTTATACTAGATTGACCTTTATTTATATCCATAAAATTAGTGGCTTTAATAGCTGCGTTCACATCAAATCCATTTGCTTTTGATGCGGGTACGACAAGTATACGGTAGCTACCAATATTGGATTCATCAGAAGGCTTCGAGAACGATATTTGTAAATCTCGACCATCTCCATAATCACCAACATCGCTTACATTAATATTACTTACCGCCTGAACAGCTTTACTTTTACTAAGTGTAATGACAGGCGAAGCAGAGGATAGAGCATAGGTATTTGGAGAATTTCCATTGGATACAGTCAGTACATAGACGCGGTAGCTAGTTCCTTCCGTAATAAAATTACCACGTACATCCCTAATCCCATCCAACGTTCTCGTTGTAGTTATATTCCCACCTTTGCTTTCAGTGATGTAATAATTACTACTATTGGCTTGTGAAAGATTAAAGCTACTGTAATAAGCTGTCGGTACAATTAGAATTCGATAATGATTGACATTTGATTCATTCGAAGGCTTTGTAAACGTTACTTGCACATCACGGCCATCTCCATTATCGTCTATATCTGCCACATTTAGATTGGATACAGCTTGCACATTAAAGTTCTTATTTAGCGTAATCGTAGATGTCGGCGCAGATAGTGCATTGCTTCCTATTCCATTCGCTACAGTTAAAACATAAATGCGGTAGCTAGTACCTTCTTTGATTGTATTACCGCGCACATCTCGAGTATTTTCAGATAACGTTTGCTCGTATATGGATTTTCCAGATTTGTATACAGTTGTATAATTGCTGCTGGATATATTATTTGCTTCCGTCAGACTTAAGCTATTGTAATAAGCTGTTGGTACAACTAGAATCCGATAGTGACTAATAATGGACTCGTCTACAGCTTTATTGAAAGAGACAAAGAGGTCACGTCCGTTGCCATAATCACTTACATCGTTAGCATATAGATTCGATACTGCACCCGCATTGCTGCTATATAGCGTAATCGTATTCGAGGCTGAAGATAGCGTATTATTCGCTGAGTTATTTGTTACAGCCATAACGAACACACGATAGCTAACGCCATTCTGAATGGGATATCCGTCAGTATCTCTTGCTCCTGAAGAGAGTACCTGAGTAATATTGTAGCCTGTTTTGTTTACTTGTGTGTAATAAGTGCTAGATAAGCTGTTTGCCTTTGTCAATGTAAAATTTGAATAGTTGTTAGCTCTTACTACAAAAATTCTGTAAGCGCTAAGAGTAGATTCATCGGACACTTTATTGAAGCTAACTCTTAAATCACGCCCATCCCCAAAGTCATTGATATCACTCACTTGTGTAATAATCGGAGTAGACATTGTATTTTGACTAAGTGTTACGGATGATGAGCCCGATGACAGTTTATTTCCTAATGAATTCGTGTTACTTACAGACATAACGAACGCTGTATAAGGTACGTTATTCTTAATGAGATCACCGGCAGTATCACGTGCTGTGGAAGATAAAGTTCCTGTCAAAATACTGCCGTTATTTCCCGATTTATTCACGGTTGTATAGTAGCTGCTTGATAAATTATTGGCAGTAGTAAGACTAAAATTGCTAGCATCCCTAGACTTTACGATATACATACGATAATTGGAAATATTGTTATCATTTTGCGGACGAGTGAAGCTAACTGAGATATCGCGTCCATCGCCAAAATCGTTAATATCATTCATTTTCACATTTGTTACCTCTGTAACAGACGACAAATTCGTTAAGGTAATCTTTGCGGAAGAACTCGATAAAACGCTAGAATAAGAACCTTTCCCAACCGCAAGTATACGAACTACATAAGGCTGATCATTTCTAATGAAGTCTCCATCCACATCCCTTGAATTCTGCGATAAAGTAACAGCACGATTCGAATTTGATGTAGATACTACTGTATAATTAGAAGGGGAGACCTTCAAGGCAGATGCTAAATTGAAGCTTTTGGATGCCTTCAAAACCATTACCCGATAATGATCGACGTATGATTCTGTAGACGATCTGGAAAAGCTAATCTCCATGTCACGCCCATCTCCCTGATCATTAACATCGCGTACAGATACATTGCTCGCAGGAGAAATACTGATATAGCTTGGAGTGTCAGATATAATAGTGACAGTCTGATTTTTTGAGTTCCAGTCAACCTCCTGACCAAGCGCTTCACTAACGAAGCGAACTGGTACCATAGTTCTGCCTCTTAAAATTTGTGCTGGTACATCAAGCGTAACTGACTGGCCATCAATAGTAGCTACCTTCGATTTCATTTTGAGAACTACTGTAGTATCTCCTTTATACCCTGTTACAGTTTGACTCCTTGAATCCCAATTTACATTGGCACCCAATGCCTCAAAGATTGCTCTAAGTGGCAGCATAACACGCCCTTGAATCATCGCTGGCGGCTGATCGGTCTTCAATTGAACCCCGTCCACAGTAATTGTGATGGCTTTTGCCGCTTGTGCGGTTGCCGGTTGCAGCAATAGCGGTACAATAAGCATTGCTGCAAAAAATAAAGTCCATATTTTTTTCATATATTCCACCCTTCTTCATGCCATATAACTGACGCAGCATGACAACTTATTTAACGTATCAAAGGCCTAAAAGTTTCACCATTTTACCTCTAAAAGAAAATTTAACCATCAGTTGCTATGTCGCAGTATTTCCTTGTCTACATATCGTAGAAGCTGTAAGAGAATTTTAAGAGGGAAGGTGGTAGGAGGATTAGCAAAAATAGTGGATGACACTGGCTTTATACAATAAAGAAGGCAACTCTCTCACCCATAGTCACTTCCACTGAATGAGAGGTTGGTGACTATAGATAAAAGAATTGCCGAGAAATTAGAATGGCTTACTTTTTGGTGTTATTCCACTGTTACAGATAGTTCATTTACAAGTAGCGATGAGGAGCCATATCCTCCTGGTAGGAAGTAAAGCTCAGAGCTAGTTTCTTTAATATCCTGTAAAAACTCGAAAAAATTACCTGCTATCGTCATTTGCTTAACAGGGGAGGAAATTTTACCATTTTGAATTTGAAATCCTTTAGCAGCGACTGAAAAATCACCTGAAACCGTATTCGTACCAGAATGAAGCCCAGATAATTCAGTAATCAATACACCGTTACCAACCGACTGAATTAATTCATCTAGAGATTTCTCACCAGTTGAAATATATAAAATTTGGGGCGCAATCGTTAAGGCTCCTTTATAGGAATCTTTATGGGCATGCCCTGTTGTTTCACAGTTATCTTTTTTGGCCGTTTTTCTATTATGCAGAAGTGTTTGGAGTGTCCCCTCTAAAATAATTTCCTGCTCTTTTGTTGCAACACCCTCACCATCAAAGCTTGCTCCAGACAATGCGGCAGGATGGAATGGAGTACTTAGTAGGGAAACTGCCCCTGATGCCACCTTTTGTCCCACCTTTCCCTTTAATAGAGATTGATCTTTTTGAGCATTTTCAGCTGACAGTATCGGCATAAATGTTTCTAATAATGATGCTGATGCATCAGAGCGAAGTATGATTGGATACTTTCCACTAGGAATCGATTTTTCACCTAAATTCGCAAGAGCTTCCTCAGCTGCTTCCTTGGCAATATCATCAGCATGCAGAGAAGGAAAATCACGTGTCATTTTCAAATAACGTCCTGTTTTCATCTCTTCACCCTCTTTTACAACGGTGGAGAGGAAAATCACGAGGCCGTTCTCCTTATGTGATAAGGCAAGATTTTTACTATTCACTAATGAGCGTTCAGTCGTATATTCTTGCAGGAAACAATAATCAAGAGCAATGATACGTGAATCGTATGCGCGAATTTTTTCTTCGATGGAACGAAGGAGCTCTATTTTTTCTGGAATTCCGATAGTCTCTAATTCTTCATTGTAATATTCATAGGATGGGTATTTAGCGCTGCCATGAAAAATGGCTACGCCCTCATCTTCATCAAGTATGTTTGCATTTGCTTTTGCGCTATTAATTAAAAAGGAAATCGAATCATCGTCTAGTTTTTCTGTATAGGAATAGCCCATTTTTCCGTTGTAAAGCCCTCGTAGACTTAGCCCTCCGTCCTCAGACGTTTCGTAGCTATCTATCTCGCCCTTGTAGAGCATGCATCGAATTGATTTATTTTGTTCATAATAAACCTCCGCTTCTATAAATCCCGCTTCTTGTGCCTTGTCTAATAGTCTTTCCTGGTATTTAGCAATGTTCATTCATCATTCCCCCTTCGTTCCACCAACTGTTATTTCGCTTACCCGAATCATTGGCTGACCAACATTGACAGGAAGACTTCCGCTTAGAGAACCACACATACCTGCTCCATGAGCGAGATTATTACCTACTCGATCAACGAGCTGCAATGTTTTTGCGCCATTGCCAATGAGTGTTGCGCCCCGTACAGGGCGGTCAATTTTTCCATTTTTAACGATATAGGCCTCCATTACGGCAAAATTATAATCGCCAGTAGAAGGGGAAACTTGTCCACCTCCCATATACTTTGCGTAAATACCATACTCGGTCGATGCAATAATATCGGCTGGCGTAGATGTGCCTGGGGCAATATACGTATTTGTCATACGTGATGTGGGGTTAAATCGATAGGATTGTCGACGAGAAGAGCCAGTTGGCTGTGCATCCATACGGCGAGCATTAAATTTATCAATTAAATAGCCCTTTAAAATCCCATTTTCAATTAAAATGTTCTTTCTAGTTTTTTCTCCCTCGTCATCAATATTTAATGATCCCCACTCGTTCGGAAGTGTACCATCATCAATATATGTAACAATTTCAGGAGCGACTTGTTCACCGATACGATTGGCAAATACTGAATTATTTTTAGCAACAGCAGTTGCCTCTAAGCCATGTCCACAAGCCTCATGGAAAATGACACCACCAAATTCATTATCAATAATGACAGGGAATTTACCGCTTGGACATTCATCTGCATGAAGCATTGTGACTGCGATACGTGCAGCTTCTCCTGCATAATGGTTTAGGTCTAGCTTTTCAATAAATTCAAAGCCTGCATGTGCACCTGGGCCATAGAAGCCCGTTTGTACCTCAGTACCCTCTGTAGCTGTCGCTTGCATACTAAGTCTACTGTGAACGCGTGTATCCTCAACAAGCTTACCCTCTGAATTTGCAATCAGTACGTTTTGTTGTTCATCAAAATATCGAACTTTTACCTGATGAATTCGGGGATCATAATGTCTGGCAATAGAGTCTGCTTGTCGCATAATAGCTGTTTTTCTTGCGTGTTCCACTGTATGAGGCATGCGGAGAATTTGATGAATAGGAGTGATGATTTCTTTATGCAAAGGGTGAATGGTACCCGATTTACCGCCTTTGATGGCCAGGGCTGCACGCTCTGCCGCTGCTAATAAACCTGCCTCAGAAAAATCATTGGTGTAAGTATAGATGCTTTGAAGTCCTGAAAAAATGCGGATACCAATTCCAAAATCACGCCCAGTAATACTTTGTTCAATTTTGCCGCTTTGTAAGACAAAGTCATTGACATATTTATCTTCAATAAAAATTTCTGAAAAATCCCCACCAGTTGCTAGCGCTGCTTCAAGGACATTTTCAATAATGGATTGTTTGATCATATATCTTCCTCCTTTTCTTGATTATACCAAATAATTAAAAAATTCTGCATTATTCTATTTTCCTAGATTTGAAGATAGCTTCACATAAATTTATGTATATTACGTAAAAAATTTTTTTATGACATATTTCTCTAACCATTTCACCACACTAACAGAAAGACAGAGGAAGGTGAAAAGATGCAACAACCATATAATGTCGGTGATATCGTTTATATTTTTTATCGGAATCCTCATATTCAGGATGTAGCGAATATACAGGAAGCCGCGGTGGTTAATCATCCAGAGCAACCAGAGGAGCTAGCCGTATTCCTATTTGAAACCTATTATCCGATAACGAATGATATGTTAATTTTTTCAAGTGAAATGGCGGCTGAGCAAGCCTACCACCAGTATTTTCATTGAGGGAGGATAACGATGAATAAACCATTTATCCCTCAGCTCGTCTATTTTGAGCCTGATGCGCTCTACTATCCGTTAGGTCAGGAGTTAAAAGAAAAGTTTGAGCAGATGGGAATCGAAATACGCTATACAACTTCGCATAACCAAGTAAGAAATCTCCCTGGAGACAATGATTTTCAAAAGTATCGAGTAGCCAAATCTACTTTGGTAGTGGGCATCCGGAAAACGTTAAAGTTTGATACATCCAAGCCTTCCGCTGAATATGCCATTCCATTTGCCACTGGCTGTATGGGTCATTGCCATTATTGTTATTTACAAACAACGATGGGTAGCAAGCCTTATATTCGTACGTATGTTAATGTGGATGAAATATTGGAGCAGGCTGATCATTATATGGCTGAACGTGCTCCTGACATTACACGTTTTGAGGCATCCTGTACGTCCGATATTGTAGGGATTGACCATCTCACACATACATTGAAACGTGCTATTGAGCATTTTGGACAAAGTGAATTAGGTCAATTACGATTTGTGACGAAGTTCCATCATGTGGATCACCTATTGGATGCTAAACATAATGGTAAAACAAGATTCCGTTTTAGCGTCAATGCGGATTATGTGATTAAGCATTTTGAGCCTGGAACTTCTCCATTAGCAAAAAGAATTGAGGCGGCTGGGAAAGTGGCAAGGGCTGGCTATCCGCTCGGTTTCATCGTTGCCCCCATTTATCTACATGATGGATGGCAGGAGGGGTATTATCAGATGTTTGAGCGATTAGATGCTGAATTACCAAAGGATGTGCGTGAGGATATTACGTTTGAGTTTATCCAGCATCGCTTTACGAAGCCAGCTAAACGTGTGATTGAAAAAAATTATCCGATGACAAAGCTAGAACTTGACGAAACCGTGAGACGATATAAATGGGGGAAATATGGAATAGGTAAATACATTTATCAAAAAGATGAGGAAGAAGATATTAAAGAACATTTATATGGCTATATGAAAAAGTTCTTCCCGCAAGCGAAATTAGAATATTTTACGTAATGAGAGAGAGCCTTTGTCGTTCTCTCTAAATTTTTATTTATGCTACATATAGTTCATGACATTGTTTGTGACTGTTCCTATTGTATAATCTCCCTTTCAATGGTAACGCTAACAGAGAACGACAAGCAGAAGAGGAGAACAAAGATGGACTCATTTCAAGTAAATTGTTGGTCGGAGCATGAGGAACTAAAGGTGGTCATGCTTTGTGCACCTT
Source organism: Lysinibacillus sp. F12 (assembly GCF_057773605.1). Taxonomy (NCBI): domain Bacteria; kingdom Bacillati; phylum Bacillota; class Bacilli; order Caryophanales; family Bacillaceae; genus Lysinibacillus; species Lysinibacillus sp. F12. The sequence goes on along the minus strand of NZ_JBYMLP010000001.1, from coordinate 524,719 downwards.
CGATAGTAGATGTAACTGATTCAAAAATAGCTGAGCAGGTTGGGTGGAGTGAGCCTGTCAACCATCATAAAGCTATGGAAAATTTCCTGGCATTGAAGACAACGCTTGAAAACGCTGGGGTAAGAGTAATCGATTATGCCAAAGAATTAACAAAAGAACAGCAGCTGTTAAGTGAACAGCTCATTAATCGTTATTTTGTGCGCGATTTAGCCTGTGTTGTGGGGCAGCAGCTTTTACCTGGTAACGCTGGAAGCTCGTTAAGACGCCCTGAGTATCCATATGCTCATGCTATTTTAGCCAAGTGGTTTCCCGAACAATTTATAAGCAATGCACAGCCTTCTCAATCCCTTGAATGTGGGGATGTCATGCTATTAAATAAGGATGCAATCCTCATGAATCTAGGGATGAGAACTTCATTAGAGGCTGTTGAAAGCTTGAAGGAGCGCTTCTTTCAACAAGGATTTTCAGAAATTGCGGTTATTGATTTACCGAAAGGCAATGATACGCTTCATTTAGATATGAATTGTAATGTTGTGAATCATAACTTAATGATTGCTAAAAGCTTTGTGCGTTATTTTCCTGTACAGGTGTTTACAGCCCAGGGAAGTTATTTTGATATGCCCGCACCATTTTTACAGCGTCATGGTTTTGATGTTTACTGGCTGGAAACCTATAAAACCATTCCGGACATTAACTTAATTAATCTTGATCCAGAAACGTTAGTAATCAGTAAGCAGGCATCTAAGCAGCAGTTATTGAAGCATCCAATATTAAGTAAAAAGAAATTACTGGAAGTGGACATCACAGAGCTTGAAAAAGGTGGTGGAGGCATTCGATGTATGACATTGCCTTTAGTAAGAAAGTAGTGAAGGGTTGATTACATGACATCAAATACAAGTAAGGGCAGGTTGTCCTGGTGGCAGCTTTCGCTTATCGGTATAGGCTGTACGCTAGGAACAGGTTTTTTTCTTGGAACAAGTATGGCCATTCATAAAAGTGGTCCGGCTGTTTTAATTCCTTTTTTATTAGCGGCTATTTGTACGTATATTGTTTATGATGCACTTGTTAAAATGTCTGTTGAGAATCCTGATAAAGGTTCATTTCGTACTTATGCTAAACAAGCATTTGGCAGGTGGGCTGGATTTAGTAATGGTTGGGTCTATTTAATCTCTGAAATTCTTATTATGGGGAGCCAGCTTATGGCGCTCGGAATTTTTACAAAGTTTTGGTTTCCCGCATTGCCATTATGGGTTGCAGCCTCTATCTATGCTGCTATAGGGTTAGTTGTGATTCTCACAGGGATGAAGGGTTTTGAAAACTTCCAAAACATATTTGGAGCTTTAAAGGCGGCAGCGATTGTGATGTTTATTATCGTAGCCATTGTCATCATCACGAAAGGGTCACAAGCCTCTACATTGGATTCACTCTATGCGAATTATGAAGAATTTTTCTCACAAGGTATAAAAGGAATTTGGCTCGGGCTATTGTATGCCTTTTACGCCTATGGAGGCATTGAAGTAATGGGGTTAATGGTCATTGATTTAAAAAATCCAAAAGAAGCACCAAAAGCAGGCAGAATAATGTTAGTAGTTATTACGATCATTTTTTTAATGGCCATTGCACTTGCGTTAGCGCTTGTCTCTTGGAAGGACTTTACGATTGATGAGAGTCCCTTTATTACAGCCCTTCAAGGTTATCACATTCCCTTTGTGGCAGATATTTTTAATGGTGTTTTAATCATTGCTGGATTTTCAACAATGGTAGCTTCTCTCTATGCGGTGATTACGATTCTTATTACACTGGCAGAGGATCATGATGCACCCAAAATACTAGCGAAGAAAGGGAAAAGAAAAGTTCCTATGCCTGCCTTTATATTTTTAACTGGTGGCTTAGTCATAACAATCGTTATTGGCTTTCTCATGCCTGAAAAAATCTTTGAATATTTGATGACAGCAGCAGGTTTAATGTTGATTTATAACTGGCTCTTTATTTTAATAACCTATATGAAGCTTATGGAGTTATCTAAGTGGGAGCATGTGAAAAATGGGTTGGGGATGCTGCTCATAGCGGTTACAGTATCGGGTACGCTAGGAGAAAAAACAAGCAGACTCGGCTTTTTCGTGAGCCTGCTCTTTCTTGTCCTTATAGGGATAGCAACCTGGATTGTTGTGAAAAGGCAAAGTCATAAGGAAGCCTAATGGTTTGGACGTTATTTTTGCGACCTTCGTAAGAACGGACATTTGGACGGACTTTGATGATCATCACTTAAAAAATATTGCTTCCATTCATAACTATCTTCTTGACCGTACCATTTTAAATCGGGATGTCCAGGGAGTGCATCATAATGGGCTATGCGTTGACGGATGAGCTTCTTTAATTTTCGCCCAAATGCAGTAGAGTCGTTTATTTCTTCAAAAATCCAGCGTGGCTGAATGGCCATGAGCAAAGTAGAGAAATGGCGACTCCTGCGCATTTTATGTGCGGGTGTTGCGCAGGAGATAAAATAGGGCTCACCGTTAAAACAAAACTCCCATTCATTGTGTGCGGGGTCGGTTGGTATTTGTTCAGGCCAATCGAGATCGTCGATGTTAGTTAATTGGTTAAGTATGGTCCAAAACAATTGCTGATAATCCTCGACTTTATAATTACCGAGCATATCTTGAGGGGTATGAAAGAATACAGTGAGTGTTGTATATTTACCAAAAGTTTGCGAGGATTTTGTGAATTCCTTTAAACAGTGTGCTAGCTCATGAATGGATTGCTCCTTCCGTGGATCTCCAATAAAACTATAGCGCAGATGATTCGATAAAAACCCCATTCTGGCAGGTACACACGGAAAGGTATTTTCTTCATCAGCAATCGTGTTGGCAAAATCCATGTAGGCAGACTGTTGCCAAATTGGAAGTGTATCCAAATTTTCCTCAATCCACTTCCTGTCAAATATTCCTACGTCCACTTGAGTCTCCTCCTTCTATACACCTTTATTCTATTAATGAAAAAGCCAATAGGTTACGAAATTATGATGAATATGTAAGGACATATGGATCAATTATAAATTACTCAATGGATGGCATGAAGAGTAGAGTCTTGCTTAATTTAGATTGTTTTGAGCATGGGAGGAGCGGCATATAAACTAAAGATATTTGTTTTGAAAAATAGTGCAGCTTCAATGGCTGACTGATAAGAACATTGAAGCTGCACATATTATTCTTTTCGTTGAAAGACCTTTTGTTCCAGGATAGTTAGGGCATGTTGAATATCCTTTATATCCTCCTGTGAAGCATGTTGAATAAGCTGTAAAAAGCGCTCCTCAATGCATGCAAAGGCCTCCTCCATCATTTTATCTCCCTCAATGGACAAGCGAATGTACTGCTTTCTTCGGTCCTCCGTGTCGTTGTATTTTTCAATGAGGTTTTGGTCTTGTAATTTTCGCAATTCACGACTTGTGTTGGGTAAAGACATATGCTGACATTCGCTTATTTCGGTAGGCGTTACGGGCTGGCTTACTTTAATATATTCAAGAATTTTATATTGAAGCGGTGTTATATTGGCAACGGTCACGTTTTGTGACAGCTCGTGTGTCACTTGATGGACACTTGCTGTAAACGTTACGAATTGATGAAATAAACTGCTTTTATCCATTTGGATCACCTCTTATTGTCAAGATAACAAATAACTTATCTTAAAACAATTATCATTTGACAATAAAAAATGAATCGATTATTATTTAGTTATCAAATGATAAGTAATGGAGGCGTAGTATGAAAACATTAATTGTCTATACATATCCAAACCACAAGAGCTTAAATTATGCATTTTTACAGGAAGTGATGAAGGGTTGTCAAGAGAATCCTGCCATTGATGAGATACAGCTACTAGATTTATATAAAGAAGAATTCGATCCGCGTTTAATTTTCCATGAGCATAAACGGCGTCGGGATATGTATCGTGATCCGCAATTGGAAAAGTATCGTCAACAGCTGATTTGGGCAGATCAGATTGTATTTGTCTATCCAATATGGTGGGGGAGACCACCTGCTATGCTGTTAGGCTATTTCGATCAATTGTTTGCATCGAATTTTGCGTATCGAGATACTAAAGGATTATTCCCAGAAGGACTCTTGAAAGGGAAGTCGGTTGTATGTGTGTCCACGATGAAGGGACCAACCAATTATCCGCTGCTATGGCTGAATAATGCGCATAAAATTTTGATGAAAAGAGCGCTATTTAGTTTTGTGGGAATGAAGAAAGTGAAGTTTTTTGAGTTTGGTAACATGGAAAGTAAAAAAGGGAAGCACCAGCAAAAGCTGAACAAAGTGTATCAATATTTTAGAAAGGTGGCTTACTAATAAAAAAACTCGTGCAGACATCTCTAGTCGTTTGCACGAGTTTTTGTAGTATCAATGGGCAATGTAATCAAAAAGGCTGTAAATTCACCAAGCTTGCTTTCAACGGTGATGGTCCCGTGATGCATATCAATAATTTTTTTAACGATGGCTAAACCAAGCCCACTCCCACCATTTGTAGCTGTCCGTGATTGGTCGGCCTTATAAAATCGTTCAAATATATGCATTTGCTGTTCTTCGGATAGGCCTATGCCAGTATCTTGGACAATGATGGTAATGGTATTGTCATGCTGCGTCATAGACAAAGTGATTATTCCATTGTCGGGTGTGAATTTAATACTATTCGTTAGCAAATTCATCCAAACCTGATTCATTAAATCCTCATCTGCGGTAATAGTTATATTGTCTAGCTGGAGATCAAAGTCCAGTTGTTTAGCTACCCAATTAGGTTCAAGAGCCAGAATGACATTTCGCAATTGTTTATCCAGTCGATAGGTTGTTGTTTCAAATGGATGATGCTGTGATTCTAACGAAGTCAGCTTCAGTAAATTATCACTAATCTTGGACAACCGATTACTTTCCAATTCTATAATGTCTAAGTAATGTAGCCGCTTTTCTTCCGGTAGATGTATGTTCTTAAGAGCCTTCGCAAAGCCATTAATAGACGTTAAAGGTGATTGGATTTCGTGGGAGACGTTTGAAATAAATTCTTGTCGCATTCTTTCAAGCTCTCCTAATTCAATAGCCATATGATTGATGCCATGGATTAATTGACCGAATTGGTCTTCCTCATTGCCTTTTACATCTAATTGGATATTAAAATCTCCTTTCGCCATCTGTCTTAATGCTTCCACAATAGCGTCCCAGTAGTTCCGTTGTCGATTGAGCCCAATTAGGAAGATAATAGCGGCCGAACAGGCAAAGAGTACGAAAACACCGAGGACGGTGCCTAATTGCTGCCAAAAATCATGGGGTTCTGTACCTAACTGACCATACAGCCATTCCATTACATGATAAGAAATAAAAGCAAATAGAGTATTGGTAATGAGAAAGAGGAATAGAACAAATAGAACTCTGACAAGAAATTTTCGTTTTCTCATGAGGCTAGTTCCAAGCGATAGCCAAGACCGCGAAGAGTGCGGATGGCAAAGCCGCTGATCTCCTGAGGAAAACGCTCACGTATTCTTTTTATATGGACATCTATTGTGCGTTCGTCTCCTTCATAATCATAGCCCCAAATTTCTTCAATCAATTGTTCGCGTGAAAATGTTTTGCCCACATAGCTCGCTAATGTAAATAGTAGTTCGAATTCCTTTAAACGAAGGACAATGATTTCTCCATTCAGATCCACTTCATGTGTATGACGATTGAGTTTAACGTTGCCAGCTTCTACTACTTGAGAGAGCGCAATACGATAGCGTTTTAATATCGATTTTACACGTACAATTAGCTCGGCAGGCTCAAAGGGTTTTACTAAATAGTCATCTGTCCCTAAATGGAAACCCTTGACCTTTTGGGCGGTTTCTCCTTTTGCAGTGAGCATGAGAATAGGGAGGTCTGTATGATATGAACGAATTTCCTCACATAAAGCCCAACCATCCATTTTTGGCATCATAATATCCATGATAACCATATCAACCTTTTCAGAGGCTAGCTTGGACAGTGCATCGACACCGTCCGTTGCTTCAATCACCTCGAGACCTTCATTTTGAAGAAATACTCTTACTAATTCTCGAATATGGGCATCATCATCTACCATTAATAGTTTGGTCATTTAAATAATTCCCTTCGTTAGTTCTCTTTAATTCGTAATTGCTGCATGGCAAACTCACGATACATGGCATGCGTCTCAAAGAGTGTTTCATGTGTGCCACACCCTGTAATCTGTCCTTTTTCTACAAATAGTATTTGATCGGCATCTACTACCGTTGATAGGCGGTGAGCAATGACTAATGTTGTGCGACCTTGCATTAAATTATCTAACGCTTTTTGTACATATATTTCAGATTTACTATCTAAACTTGATGTAGCTTCATCCAGCATTAAAATTTGCGGGTTCCGTAATAGCGCTCTCGCAATAGAAATGCGCTGACGTTGCCCTCCTGAAAGCTTGATGCCTCTTTCGCCTACTTCTGTATCAAACTTATCGGGAAGATCGTTAATAAATTGATCAGCATAAGCCATTTTGGCCACTCTTTCTAGCTCATCATCCTGTACTTCACGGTCAACACCATAACAAATATTTTCTCGAATCGTTCCAGACAACAGGGCACTTTCTTGAGCTACATAGCCAATTTGACTACGCCAGGAGTGAAGTGAAAATGTCTCGAAGGGCGTTTTTCCTAGCGTAATAGTACCGCTAGTTGGTTGGTAATACCGTTCTAATAGAGAGAATGTAGTTGTTTTACCCCCACCACTTGGACCTACAATGGCCGTTACTTTGCCAGGCTCTATTGTGAAGGTTATATTGGATAAAATCGGATCCTCACCGTATGAAAAGTCAACATTGTTAACATAAATAGGCTGATCTATTTTATTAACTGTGATGCCTTCTTCGATATGCTCCTCTTCATGCTCCAATAAAGCACTTATACGTTCAGTGGCACCCATTGCTTTTTGAAGTTGAGTAAAGAACATGGTCAATTGTGTCATGGGCATGATGATTTGGATTAAATATAAAATAAAAGCCACCATATCACCAGCAGTCAGTTCACCAGAGGAAACACGAACGCCTCCATAGCCAATAATAGCAACTAGAACCGACATCAGAACGAATGAAATTAATGGTGAAATAAGTGCATGGATTTTAGCTTCTTTTAAACCAAAGTTAAAGAGATTCGTAATGCCCTTTTTCCCACGCTCATATTCTACTTGCTCCGCATTAGAAGCTTTAACTAAGCGTGTTTCAGGTAAAACTTGATTTAATACCGAAGTAAACTTAGCAGTTTCGTCTTGCATCCCTTTCGAAATCACAAACATACGTTTTCCTAGTAGCATTAAAATAACCATCGCTAGGGGCACAGCGATTAACATCACTAATGTCATTTTCCAATCTAAAAATAAAAGAATGATAATGGAGCCGATGATGGAAATAACACCCGATAAACAGTTTGCTAGATGCTCTGTAATGAGCTCTTTAACGACTGCTGTATCATTTGTTACACGACTTAATGTTTCACCTGTATCGTTTTCGTCATAATAGGGGATAGGTAAATGCAGCAGCTTGCGCCAAAGTTGATCACGTAATTTTGCCACTACATGATGACCTACACGATTCAAATAATAGATCGATAATCCACTTGCAATGGCTTGAGCGATAAAAGCAATACCAAGCAAAATGATTTGCCAATAATTAAGCGATTCTAATGAAAAGCCGTCCACTAATTGTTTTGTAAATAATGGGACGATAAAACCTACGCCCGTAGTCGCTAAACTCATAATTAAAGCGATAACTAGGAGCCAAATAGGTGGTTCAGCTCGTTTTACTAATTGTATAAATCGTCGCCAATCTGGTTTTTTTGTAGTTTCTTTTGATGTTTCTTGCAAAGCAATAAGCCTCCTTCAATGTCTTCAAACAACGTAAATCGTTCCTATGGCTTTTACTATAGCACGCGTTTATGAACTGAATGTGAAATGAAATAAAAGGTGATGTTCAAATCATCATCACCTTCAACATAGGGCTAGTGAGCGAGGCATAGATGTTTTAGAAGAAGCGGTTTTAAGATCAGCTTCAAACAACTAGCATTATACGGGACTAAGTTTTATCAGGAAGTTTAAAATATAAAAGAGTGTTTTGCAATAGGGGGAGCCTGATATAAAAATTATTGGTGGAAAAATAGTGGCTATGCCTAGTAATTAAAGGTGTTTTCTCTTGTGTATCCGATCAAGGAGATTAAGATATATTTCAAGAGGTGAATATCAGAAATCTATTAAACAAGATAATACCATTTATAGAAGTCTAACCTTCATTGTTCAGTTAGACTTCCTTTTTTTCATACTATGCTTGATCGGCAAGGGGCCAAGTTTGCGGGTTATATTTATCGGAATGAAACAGGCAACAAAATAACGTTTCCTGTTTTAGAAATTATTCACTTGCTTATATAGAGTAGGTTTATCGAATGAAACAATATCAATTATATGGTCTAAACAAACAATCTGATAATGGAATAGCTCTTTATAGGAGTATATATCTAAAGCTATAGTCCCTTTGCTTATAAAATCTAAATAAGCTGATTTTGTAAATAAACGTACGGAATTACCTATGAATTCATCCTCCTGACTTACAAAATGAAATGACTCATCATAAATAGAATAGGATACATAAGAATCGAATTCTATATCTATGACTGGGAGGGTCGTATCAATTTCAATAGAATAGACATCGTTAAATGTAAATTCATCAAAGCTTACATCATCACTTTTAGAACTAATGGCAGCTCGTTTAATAGATATTCTCAAAGAGTTTGTCCCTGGCTCTACTAAATTATCTAAAAACAAATAACCTTTCCATTGCATTAAATCTTCATAGCTCATAAAATCACCCTTCCAAATTTACAATAGAGCTTTATGGTCATTCTATCGATAGGGTTTTATAATGTCAATTAAAAAACAAAGTGCATAAGAATAAAAATTTATTGTTTTTCGATAAAAAATGATTGACTTAAAATATATCCGTGATGTATCCTATTAACGAAATCATAGGATGATTGCGGTAAAGGTTAAAAAAAGTTTTGTACAGGAATATTAGTAATTTAAGGAGAGTTATAATAATGAAAAAATACATTTTAGCTTCAACCCCATTTATTTTAGGGTTACTTAGTTTTTTGATCTTTATGATAAAAGGAAGTAGTGTAGCATCAGATGGCACACTAGAGGAGCCATTCTTTTTAATTCCTATTGGATTTTTATTGTTATTTATTGGGGTAGTTTGTGTAGTAGGGCTAGCATTAATTTCACTAATAAAGAAAACTCAACATATTTAAATATTTGGTTATATAGTAGAAACAAGGACCGTTCTTTTCATCAAAAATTTCCACGGGTAAAGCTTAAAATCCTTGCTTCTATTGATATCATGAAGCAGATGAATAGGGACGAATGTTTTCTAGTTCGTGCGAATATAGGGCTACGGGCAGCCGTATCTATTAATTCAGCAAATGAATGATTCGTAATTGCGTATCATTCGTATGATAGATGCTACTCCTAGTCTAAGTGCGTTTCATTATTTACCGAGTGAACCGCTATGTAAGTCATGCCATGACAGCTTTTATTGACCAAATAAACATTTAGTCAACAGAGGAATTTTGAAAAATTATTAAAATAAGTTCCTTTTTTTGGAGAGTTCCCATATACTAATCATAAACCGACAGTCGGTCTAAAAGTGTGGTATAAGTTTTAGTCACAACCAAAATCTAAACTTATCACTACACTTTTTTTATACAAAAACAATGACAGACAGTCGGTCTAATTAGGGGGGAGTCATTACATGGAAACATACGTAAAAGGTAAAGGATTTTCAAAAGATTTTAAAATCCTTGTATTTGGGCAGATTATCTCTATTTTAGGTTCTGCCTTATTAAGATTTGCACTATCCCTTTTTGTTTTAGATGTGACGGGTAGGGCAGACCTTTTTGCCGTCCTTTTTGCTATTTCAAGCATACCTATACTTCTCACGCCATTCGGAGGTGCCCTTGCCGATCGTTTTAATCGACGTCATTTAATGGTGTTATTTGATGCCATTAGTTGTGTCGTTGTATTGATTTTCTATATTACATTGTGGACAGAATATCATTCAGTTCTAGGGATAGGGGTAGTTATGGTGCTCCTGTCCATCATTAGCGCTATGTATTCACCAGCGGTAATAGCTAGTATTCCATTATTAGTAAAAGAACAGCACCTTGAGCAGGCAAATGGGATTGTGAATGGGGTGCAAGCTTTAGCTGGTGTGGCTGCACCTGTCCTAGGAGGAATACTTTATGGAATGCTTGGCATCAAAATTCTTGTCCTAGTAAGTGGGCTATTATTTTTCTTTACAGCAATTGTAGAAATGTTTTTGACCATCCCTTTTGAGAAACGGGATGACGATGGACAATTAGTTTTGACTTTATTCAAGGATATAAAAGAGGGATTTAAATATGTTGTGAAGCAATCCTTTATTTTAAAATGCACGATACTGGCGGCTTTCTTAAATTTATTATTTACACCGCTCTTTATCGTAGGAGTCCCCATCATCCTTCGTGTCACATTAAATGTTAGTGATTCATTATACGGAATAGGGATGGGTATGATTGATTTAGCAACCATATTTGGAGCATTAACGATGGGCTATTTTGCTAAAAAGCTAAAAATTAATAGGCTATATGTTTGGGTATTGCTAACTGCTATTTTGGTCATTCCTATGGCCATAGCCGTTATTCCACCAATGCTTCAAATAGGCTATTATGCTTCATACTTATTATTTATTGGCTCTGCTCTTGTCATGGCAATGATGATGACTATTATTTCAATTTACGTAATGACCCTTGTGCAAAAGGAAACACCCAATGAAAATTTAGGTAAGGTTATGGCTATCATGATGGCTGTTTCACAATGTATGGCCCCCATTGGGCAAATGGGATATGGCCTATTGTTTGAGACCTTTCGCGTCAACATCTTTATACCGATTCTAACGATTTGTATGATGATGCTGCTATTAGCGATCCTCACGAATAGATTATGGCGTGTACACACTTGAAAACAAAAAAACTACCGCTTACACGGTAGTTTCAGACTGTGGACAAACTCAATGAATTTCGAGTTTGCTTACAGTCTTTTTTCTTTACAGTAAAATAAAGTAAAACCGTTGATTTCCTTTACGGGCGGGGGCGAGCTGCTTCCCAAGCTTCGTTGCTGCCGCTTCACTTTCGTACAGAACACATCCACTCCATCCAGCATCTCGACTTTCTAGCTTTTCCTGCAAGAGTCGCCACCCTTCGTTCCCATCAACCTCTACATAAAAACTCCTTATTCCTACATATATCTATCCTTTTGTAGAAAACCTCTACTTTTCAATGGTTAGTGACTAAAATCTTCTATGTCCACGTCGTCTTGGCCTACTCGTACCCGCAGGTGTGGACTTAGTTGGGAAAAGCAAAATGGGCCTGTGTTGAACATTATTTCCGATATGCACAGACTCCTCTACTAATGATTCCTTTATTTCCTCTTCCTCTGTGGAAGGAATTTGAGAAGTATTTAATAATGGTACGGGTGACTCATTATGATGTGTCGTACTAGTATTTGTTGTAGGTGTAGAAGTGGTAGTAGTAGTAACCTCCTGATGGGATGACGGCTCTATTTCAGCATGAGGCTGTTGAACAGCATGGACATCTTTCATCACAAGAATAGGTCGCATCATATCATGGTCTTCGTGCTCAAGGAAGTGACAATGCCACATGTAATTCCCCACATGATCCTTCCAATGCATAATAATTTTCGTAATTTTGCCCGCATCTACTTTCACTGTATCTTTCCAACCACGCTCATAGTCCCGTGGTTCCTCAGGGGGGCCTGTAAATGATACTATTCCCTCATTTTGATAGAGGTCTAAATCAAATGGGCGACGTTCAAGAATTTTAAATTGAATGAGATGCAAATGAATAGGATGAATAAAAGGCGTTGTATTAATAAAACTCCAAATTTCAATAGTATCTAAAGAAGGTTTTTCTGTCGCTGGGTCATGGTACATTCGATTGTTCAACAACAACATAGGTCTTCCGAATTCATCAGTTGTTGCCGTCAATGGTAATTGTCTTTCAATATGTGCATGATGTGGGTGTAAATCCATTGTGACTGACAGCCTCTCTGGAACTTCACTCGTATCTTCATATTTTAAGGGAAGTGATACTCTAAATTGCATAATGACGTTCGTATGCTCATCGATAAAATCTGTATCGGTGTTAAGTAAGGTGATTTCCTGACCCTCACAAGCTGAAAAATCGATGATGACATCTGTGCGTTCAGCAGGTAGTAACTCTACAGATTGAATCGCTTGTGGGGTTGATAAAAAACCGCCATCTGTCCCTATTTGTATCATAGACTGCTCATTTGACAAGCTGATGACATAGCCTCTTCGATTGGAGCCATTGAGGAACCGGAATCTATATTTACGTGGCTCGACGTCTAAATAGGGCCATAGCTTGCCGTTGACAACAATCGTATTACCTACGAAACCTGGAGTAATGGACGGATGTACAGTAACTGGAAATGGTGGCTCATCAGGATAAAAAAGGGAGCCATCCTCATTAAATGATTTATCTTGAATTAAAATAGGATATTCGTATTCACCACATGGCAAATTAGAACGTTCCTCAAGAGCATCTCTAAGTAAATAAAAACCTGCCAAGCCAGCATAGACATTAAGGCGTGTTAAAGCCATAGCATGGTCATGGTACCACATTGTAGTACCAGGCTGGTGGTTCGTATATTCATGAATTTCTTTATTGAATTTTGGACCGGTATGTCGATAATCTCTTGTGTACCATGCCTCAGGATGACCGTCGCTCTCCCAATCCACATTGGCACCATGTAAGTGAGTGACAGTTCTTACCTCTTGGGAATCGTTGGCGGCATGAAGTGTAAAATCCACTGGTAAAAAATGCTGTAGTGGTAATTGATTTTTATATTTGACATAAATGGTTTTATCTTTCGTCGCTTCTATAGTGGGTCCTGGATAAAGGCCGTTGTACCCCCATATTAATGTATTAGGAAAATGCTTGTGAAAGCGGTGCTCGCCCTCCATCATGACTAGCTCGTAATAATCATGTTTCTTTTGTCCTCTACAGTATTTTGGTTTTGCGGTCACCGGCTTCTGTAGAGCATCTACAAATTTTGGAATGGTAGCTGGGTCAGAAGGGTTAATTGGTAAACTCAAAACATCACATCCCTTTTCAATGTCTTTAAATGCCTAGTTATCACATCATATGGGTAAAAACAACAGTTGACTGGGACAAAAATGGAGAAAAATGTGTAATGGTATAAAAATTTAATGGAAGGGGAAAACAAAAGGACATTCAATAGCTGTCTTATAAAAGTTTTTTTTGAAATCGAGGTAATAGTTGGGATATTGCTAAAAAGTCGAACGAAGTGAATGAATATGTCTTATAATTGTTACAGAACAAAGTGAAGGATTAAATAGGGGCTTGGAAAAGTGGTGAGACAGTGGAGTTAACATTAGAGGAATTAAATAAGACAATCATGGAAATGCGCATAAAGGGGTTTTTAACAGAGGCGTTGAAACTGGCAGATCAAGGTCTTTTAGTAGCTTTAGAGGGAAAAAACTATGAAATTGTATTGGACTTGTACTATCAGAAAATTTTAGTACATCATTCTTTGGGCGATACGCTAGCCATTGTCAGCCTTATTTTCGAGTATGAGGCTATTTGTGAAAAATATGGTACTAGCAAAGATTTGATGCATTATTATTTGGCCATGTCGTTAATATACGATATGGTAGGAATCCGTGAAAAAACAGCAGAGATGACGAAACAGTCAATTGCTTTTGCTCAAGAATTACAAGATTTTATGATGCTTGTTCGTTGTCATAATAATTTGTGCTATATAGAGGTAGAGAAGGGCTGTACGAAGGAAGCCCTTCAAGCGGGGTTGTTAGCAAGAGAGTATAATAAAACGCTATATGAGACACAACCAGATTTAGCAAGATTATTAGATATTCGCATCAATAATAATTTAGCAGATGTATATATTTTGGAAGGGGATTTTTTAGCAGGAAAGGCATTGCTTGATGACTCATTAACGTCTAGCATAATTTCTCAGCATAAACCTGAAAAAGTAGCAGCCTTGTTTGGCTATGGCTTTTTATATGAAAAGCAGCAGAAGCTTGAGGAAGCAGTGCAATATTATCAACAAGCAATAGATCTAGCCAAATCCTATGGTGATAAGCCCATTATGAAAAAAGTGATGCGCTTATTGTTGAATGTCCTGTACCAATTGAATTGGCGAGATGAAATTTTTGATGTCCAAAAAGAGTATATTGACCTTTCGGAACAGATGAGCGTTGATAATTTACTACAGCAAGTGTTGAATTTGGAGTTTAAGCGTCAAAAAGAGAGATTAGAAAGAAAAGCACATTATGATCCTTTAACAGGTGTCTTGAATCGCCACTTCTTAGATCATGAGCTACATGAATGGTTACATGCTGCCAAAATAGCAGAATCCTATGTATGTATTACAGTTTTGGATATTGATAATTTTAAACTATTTAACGACAGGCATGGTCATTTGTTTGGCGATAGGGTCTTACAACTTTTAGCTAATGGCTTAAAGGAATTTTTGCGAGATGAAGACGTCAAAATTATCCGTTATGGTGGAGATGAATTCATTGTCTGTATTCGTCACCCCAAAAAGGCATACATCAAGGCACTTGTCCAAAATACACACGCCCATTTGCTAACGTTAACATTAGAAAAAGACCAGAAAAGCTATCCACTAAAAGTAAGTATGGGGGCTTGTATAAACAATCAAAAAAATTATTATTATAATGATTTATTTGAGCAAGCTGATCGTTGTTTATATGAGGCAAAAGATAATGGCCGTGCCACCCATATTTTATACGAACTATCATCATTTGAATGATTCCTATTTACTGTGTTGAATAGGAATTTTTCTATTGTTTCAGTAAATATTCTTTACAGAAATTGAAGTGCCATCACAATTTACAACGAGGCAGAATGTTACAGAATAAAATTTACTGTACCAATCATTTGAAAACGTTATTCTAGCAACGTACAATATATGAAATTAAGAAACACGACAGCATAAAATTGTTGTATAATGTTGTGGTATGAGGAAAGAAAGCAGGTTGACAAAATGGAAAGCAAAATGAATTGTAATGTAGTTAAATACACACACAAACATCCGCTATGTGTTGTGCCAAAAAAGCACGATGTGAAACAACAGGTGAATAGATGAAAAACTGGTTAATTTTCATTTCTGTCTTTATTGTTTCGTTGTCACTTGTCATTAGCATTTTAGTACTCTGGAAAGCCGAGGCTCCGTTCCGTTCAATTGAAGAGCAGGCTGAACAGTTGGCACTCGATGCCAAAGCCCTCGCAATTGTATCGGAGTCCTACACATATAATGGCAAACATTCGTATGTTACTGTGTTCGGGGTAGACGAATACGGTGATAAAAAGGCTGTCTTTGTTCCGACGAATCTAGACAAGGATTCCATGCAGGAAGTGTTATTAGAAGATGGTATTACGGAAAAGCAAGCATTATCGGTTTTTAAAAATGAAGGAAATGTACAGAAGGTCCTCCACATGAAATTGGGCTATGAGGAGCCAGGCGTTGTTTGGGAGATTACATACCTAAACGACCACGACAAACTCAACTATGTCTATATTATGTTTAAGGATGGCGACTGGTGGAAGCGCATTACGAATTTATAAGAGGAGTAGATCCCGGATGAAAAACTTATTAGCAACACGTGTAAAAACTTTAACACCATCTTCAACATTAGCTATTACTGCGAAAGCAAAAGCACTAAAAGAGCAAGGTATTGATGTCATTGGCCTTGGTGCTGGTGAACCAGACTTTAATACACCTCAAAACATTTTAAATGCGGCCATTGATTCAATGGAAAAGGGCTATACAAAATATACACCTGCTGGTGGACTTCCAGTTCTAAAAAAAGCCATTATCGATAAACTACAGCGCGATAATAACCTTTCTTATCAGCCTAATGAAGTGATTGTGGGTGTAGGTGCAAAGCATATTTTATACACGTTATTCCAAGTCATTTTAAACGAGGGCGATGAAGTTATTATTCCTATCCCTTATTGGGTGTCTTATCCTGAGCAAGTGAAATTAGCGGGCGGAGTACCTGTATACGTTGAAGGTACACGTGAACAAAGCTATAAAATTACTGCCGATCAATTAAGAGCTGCTGTAACTGATAAAACAAAAGCTGTCATTATCAACTCACCTAGCAACCCGTCTGGTATGATATATTCACGTGAAGAGCTTGCAGAACTTGCTGCAGTTGCAGAAGAAAAGGATATTTTAATCGTGTCAGATGAAATTTATGAGAAGCTTGTATACAATGGTATTGAGCATTTTTCAATTGCACAACTTTCTGATGCAGTGAAAGCACGTACAATTGTTGTGAATGGTGTGGCAAAATCTCACTCTATGACAGGCTGGCGTATTGGTTATGCTGCAGGTGATGCGGACATCGTTAAAGCAATGACTGACCTTGCATCACACTCAACATCTAATGCGACAACAACTGCACAATATGCAACTGTTGAAGCGTATAATGGCCCACAGGACGCTGTAGAGGAAATGCGCCAAGCATTCGAATCTCGTCTTGAGAAAATTTACCCACAGGTAAGTGCAATTCCTGGCTTCCATGTCTTAAAACCACAGGGTGCATTCTACTTATTACCAGATGTAGCAGAAGCTATGGCTCACACTGGCTATGATTCAGTAGACGCATTCGCTGCGGATATTTTAACAGAAGCAAACGTGGCTGTGATTCCAGGCTCTGGCTTTGGTGCACCAACTACTATGCGATTATCTTATGCTACATCTTTAGACTTACTAGAAGAGGCAGTCCGTCGTATTGATACATTTGTAAAATCAAAATGGCAAGACTAATCCCTCTAGACAACTTTGGAGGATTTCTATGAAAAAAATTATGATTAAAGATATGCCACAGCATATCGGTGAAACAGTCAAAATTGGCGCTTGGCTAGCTAACAAACGTTCAAGTGGTAAAATCGCCTTCTTACAACTTCGTGATGGTTCTGGCTTTGTTCAGGGTGTTGTCGTGAAAGAAGAGGTGGGGGAAGAAATTTTTGCAACAGCTAAGGGACTAACGCAAGAAACTTCTATGTATATTAGAGGAGAAGTGAAAGCTGACGAACGTTCAAGCTTTGGCTGTGAGCTAGCTGTAACAGGAATTGAAGTTCTACATACAGCGACAGATTTCCCAATTACACCAAAGGAACACGGTCCTGAATTTTTAATGGATAACCGTCATTTATGGTTACGTTCTCGTAAACAACATGCCATTATGAAAATCCGTAATGAAATCATTCGTGCTACTTACGAATTTTTCAACAATAATGGTTTTACAAAGATGGACCCACCAATTTTAACAGGGTCTTCACCGGAAGGTACATCTGAGCTCTTCCATACGAAATACTTTGATGAGGATGCTTTCCTTTCTCAATCAGGACAGCTTTATATGGAAGCGGCAGCTATGGCACTAGGGAAAGTATTTTCATTCGGTCCAACTTTCCGTGCTGAAAAATCTAAAACACGTCGTCACTTAATCGAGTTCTGGATGATTGAGCCTGAGATGGCCTTTGTAGAATTTGAAGAAAATCTAGAGGTACAGGAGCAATATGTAACGCATATTGTACAATCGGTTCTGGCTAACTGCAAATTAGAATTAGAGCGACTTGACCGTGATACATCGAAACTTGAAAATATTAAAGCACCATTCCCTCGTATTTCATATGATGATGCGATCAAGCTTTTACATGAACAAGGTTTTGACGATATTGAGTGGGGTGACGATTTTGGTGCACCTCATGAAACAGCCATTGCTAATTCATTCGACAAGCCCGTATTCATTACATGCTATCCAGTAGGCATTAAACCATTCTATATGCAACCACATCCAGATCGCGATGATGTTGTATTATGTGCTGATTTAATTGCACCTGAAGGCTATGGTGAAATTATTGGTGGTTCTGAGCGTATCCATGACTATGATTTATTAAAATCTCGTCTTGAAGAACATAACCTATCTTTAGATGCATATGCATGGTATTTAGACCTTCGTAAACATGGTTCTGTTCCACATTCAGGCTTTGGACTTGGATTAGAACGAACTGTGGCATGGATTTCTGGTACAGAACATATTCGTGAAACCATTCCATTCCCACGTTTACTGAACCGCTTATATCCATAAGCAAATCAATTTCAAAGTCGCGTAGTGAAATATCTACGCGGCTTTTCTACTTACTTAAAGAAGGAGTCAAGAGAAATATGAATGCAAATAATCATCGACTCCGTACATGGACTGAGCAGAGAATGATTCCCATCCCTCAGCTTTTTTTTCAGTTTTATAAGGAGTTAAATATAGAGGATGAAGAGGCGCTAATTGTCATGCACTTATTAGCCTTTCATATGGAAGGGTATGACTTCCCTACACCGAATGATCTAAAGAATCGTCTCACAATGCCAGAAAATGAACTAACATCCCGTTTACAACGATTAATGCAAAAGGGCTTCCTTGAAATTACTCGTGATGTGGATACAGGTGGCAAGCTCTATGAAAAATATTCGGTTTATCCACTCTGGGAGCGAATTGTGCAGATGATCGAGATGAAAGAGCAACAAAAATCTACCACAACACTTCAACAAGAAGAAGGAGAGATTTTCCGACTCTTTGAAGAAGAAATGGGACGTCTTTTATCTCCTTTAGAGCTTGAAAAAATAGGATGTTGGCTTGATGAGGACAACCATAGTCCAACACTCATTAAAGAGGCATTAAAAGAAGCTGTGTTTGCTGGGAAACTGAGTATTCGTTATATTGATCGGATTTTGTTAGAGTGGAAGAAGAAAAATATTACGACACCACAGGCTGCACAAAAGCAAAGTGAGCAGTTTCGTGAGAAGCAAACCTTTAGTAGAAATCCAGCACGCACAGTTCAGCAAGATGCTCAACCAACCAATAAAGTACCATTTTATAATTGGTTAGAAGAGAGAGAATAGGGGGCGTCCGGTTTGTTAACAAAAAAACAGTGGGAGCATTGCCTAGAAGAAATGGATCGAATGTTTCCTAATGCACATTGTGAGCTTGTGCATGACAACGCTTTTGAGCTCACAATTGCGACATTATTATCTGCACAATGTACGGATGTACTTGTTAATAAAGTAACAAAAACATTATTTCAGAAATATAAAACGCCTGAAGATTATTTGGCTGTCCCATTGGAAGAATTACAACAGGATATTCGCTCTATTGGCTTATATCGCAATAAGGCGAAGAACATCCAGGCTTTATGTCAACGTTTACTAGATGAATATAATGGCGAAATACCCGCAACCCGAGAAGCACTTGTAACATTGCCAGGTGTGGGGCGGAAAACAGCCAATGTAGTGCTATCAGTAGCCTTTGATATTCCTGCACTGGCAGTCGATACCCATGTAGAGCGTGTTTCTAAACGTCTAGGTCTTTGCCGATGGAAAGATTCCGTGCTTGAAGTCGAAGAAACGATTATGAAAAAAACACCTATGGATAAGTGGTCGAAAACGCATCATCAGTTAATCTTCTTTGGCCGTTATCATTGTAAGGCTCAAAATCCTGGCTGCCATGCCTGTCCTTTACTCAGCGATTGTCGTGAAGGTCAAAAGCGTTTGAAGAAAGGTTTGGTGAAGGAAGCATGAATAGTGAAGCTATTGCAAAAGATCAGGTAGATGCTTGGTTTGCCCAATGGACAACCCTTCAAGCGAATATCCACGAAGCCCATGATGCTCGAAACGGTACAGCAAAAGGCTTAATGGAAGAAGCAATCAAGTTGTTTGAACAACTTGTACAGGCGGCAGGAGACGAGGTGCTGCCGATTAATGGAGTTGAACGGCTTGCCTTTATCAAAGCTAAGCCAGGACAATACGCTTGTTATCGTCAGCTTGATGAATTGTTTAAGGAAACGAAAAAACGGACAGCACGTTTGCGAATTCAAGCTAGTAAAAAATAGAGTGGGTAGGATAGTTTAAGCTCTTTATAGAATGAAAAAACCGAGAAGCATCCTGTGCTTCTCGGTTTTTCGTTTATTCTGAGCTTTGTTCTTCATCATTTGGGTCTACAGGATCAGTAGGCGGCGTTGGTTGCTGACTTCCATCTGAACCACCATTATTGCCACCGTTGTTGCCGTTATTCCCATGCCCATTGCCATTATTATTATTGCCACCGTTGTTGCCATTTCCGTTGCCATTATTATTACCATTATCTTGATCTCCTTCACCAGGATCTGTTGGTAAATCAATGTTTGGCTCTTCCGGATTTTCTGTTTCTACATCCTCTTCTTCCGTTGTACTAGTAATTTGGAAAGTAGTGGTACCAGGTTCACTTCGTGTACCATCCACAATGGCTACGACTGAAATCGTGTAATTGCCATCTTCCAGCGTGTTGGCCACTGTTAAACCTTTACTCTCTGTTTTACCAAGGTCAAACTTTTTACCGTCATCACGGGTTGCAGTTACTTCAAAGGAAGTCGGTAATGGTTCGTCTGTCTCTGGATTCAAGCTAGCATCATGTTCCCAAGAAATGTTGATGGACTGTGCACCTAAATCTAAGCTTGCAGATACGTTGTATGGCGTAGCCAATTCTGGTGCCTCATAAACACTCGACACTTCTGTTGGCTCAGTACCACGAACGAATAGCTCTGTTTGACGTAATTCATTTGGTGTAAAGTCACTTGCCAATTTCAATGGCTTAGACCCTACTTCAATCGTTGCTTCTACAACTGTACTTGGCTTTTTAAAGCTTTCTGTTTCAACGTTTGCTGAAATATCTTGCATAATCGATTTAAATAGATTTTGTGGTAAACGTCGTTCTTCCCACGTTGTAATTGGATCAAAATGTTTTTCATAGCCACTCCATATAGCAATGGAATAGTTTGTCGTATAACCAGCAAACCATGAATCTGGAACGCTTGTGTTCGGTAAATTATATTTATTAAAATCTTCAGCTGAATAGTTGGTTGTACCTGTTTTACCTGCGATATCTAGTCCAGGGACGTTAGCTGCAGTACCTGATGCGTCAGGTTTGTTGCCAACTACATCACGTAGCATATCTGTTACCATATAAGCTGTAGCTTCACTCATCGCTACATTAGGCTCAGGTGTATAATTTTTAGATGTTTTCCCATCACGGTAAACAATTTTTGTAATAGCGTGTGGGTCCGTGTAAACGCCGTTATTTCCGAATGCTGCATAGGAAGCCGCCATTTGAATTGGGGAGATAGTAATCGCTCCACCACCAATTGCGTCTGATTCGTAAAGGTTTTCTGTTTCAATCCCTAAACGTCCAACAAACTCCTTCGCATTTTCAGTACCTACTTCTTGTAATGCTTTGACAGCGGGTACGTTACGTGAAGCATATAATGCCTTACGAGCGGTCATGGCACCCATATATCTGCCATCCCAGTTTGTAATAGTTTGTTTTGAATTGGAATAGTTCATAGGTTCATCTACAAGTGTATGGCCTGTAGACCATTTTAAATATTCAATGGCTGGACCGTAGTCCACTAATGGTTTCATGGTAGAACCAGGTTGATTTTTTGTTAAATCATCTGCATAGTTCCAGCCACGTTCAGCACCATAATGTCGACCGCCACCAACAGCTTGAATAGCACCTGTTTTCGTATCAATGACCGCTACACCTGACTGAATATCTTCTGTCGGGAAATTGCTGTCATCGTTCATGACATTTTCAACAACTTTTTGGGCATTTGGATCAAGTGTTGTATACACTTTAATACCTTCTGCCATGGCTGAACCATCACCGTTATTTTCCAATTCATTAATAACGACATCTAGGAAGGCATCGTATTTCGAACCAGCAAAGGATTGACGCGTTGCATCGTCTGCAAGACCTGCTTGGACATCAACGTTTTTAGCTTCTTCCATTTCTGTTTTCGAAATTTTTCCGTGTTGATACATTAATCCTAAAACCGTATTTCGACGTTGCTTGGCAAGATCAGGGTTTTTCAATGGATTATAAGCATTTGGCCGTTGTACTAATCCTGCTAATAATGCTTCTTCATCTAATGTTAAATCTTTTAATTCTTTTCCATAGAAATATTGGGCTGCTGTACCAAATCCATAAATACGGCCTGACATTAGCATTTTATTGAAATACATTTCAAAAATTTCTTCTTTTGAATATTTACGTTCTAATTGAAATGCTAGCCAAGCTTCCTGTGCTTTACGCTTTAATTTCTTTTCATTTTGTAAAAATGAGTTTTTGACCACTTGCTGTGTTAGGGTAGAGGCACCTTGTGCACCAAAGCCATCACGGAAGTTAGCAAGTATGGCACCACCTAGACGGTAGAAGTCCATGCCGTGATGTTTAAAAAAGCGTACATCTTCCGTTGCAAGAATAGCGTTCACCATGTCTTCGGGTATATCTTCATATTTTATATATTTGCGGTTTTCAGCACCAATTGTTGCAAATATTTCACCGTTTTTATCGTAGAACTCTGAAGACACAGGGTCTTTCAATAATTCCTCATCAAGCTTAGGAGCGGTGCTCGCATAGTAAGCAAATAAACCTGCTCCTCCAATGAAGCCTACAACACCGATGACTAATAGAGTTAAGAAAATACGTTTTATCCACATTTTAGCGGGTGTTGACGATTTTGTTGTTGTTTTCTTACCTTTTTTATTTTTTTCAGCGAGAGCCTTTTGATGCTCTCCACGTGTTCGACGACGTTCAGTCATTCTATTTCTCCTCACTTTCAAACCTGTAGCATTTTGCATCGATCAGTTGTTGGATGATGGGTAAATAATCGATACGTGGATAATAGCTAGTAGGAATTTCATACGCCTCTTCTACAATTGTTGAAAAGGGTATGGATTTACGATTGCCACTTTCCATTGCTTTCCAGGCCTTTTGTAAAACTTCATATGGCACAATAAAATATCGTTCAAAAGCTGAAAAGCGAACGATAATAAAAGCCACACCATTTTGTTCAGTCACTTGCTGCATATGGGTCATTTGATGCTCATGAATGTTTTTTAAGGGGAAACTGGTTTTGGAAGCAGTTTCCTTTGCATCAAAATCAATATAATGCCCATTCCAAACACCATTGTAGTCGGTTGTAGAGGGTGTTCGAAAATATGCTTCACGAATGACAGCAGCACTTCGTGAAGGGTACTCTACTTTGACGATTTGTACAGGGACAGGTTTCTTGTGAATAATAGCAAGTCGTCTTTTTATATAATAGTCGTTTGCTTCATTAATTTCATCTTCTAGCGTCTTTCCACGATTACTAAAAGACAAATCTTTACTTTTACTCTTTTTTTCTGTTTTCTGTACAGAAGTATTGGGGGTATACAATTTCCCATTTGGATAGCGAATTGTCATTTAGCTCACCCTTTATCAAACTGCTTTCCTATATAGTAGTTTACCATGATTTGATGGCTCTTCTCTACCTACATCCGTGTTGTCTTTGTTACAAGACTAGTAGACAGTGGATGCAATGAATAAACAAATTGCGTCGAAAAAAAGCTCATGATTGTCTTCCTCGAATCGTCAAAATAACTGATAAATTTAAACATAAAAACGTTTGAAGAGTGGTGAAATATCTACACCTTTCATTCAGGACGCCTTTTTAGTTGGAAGGTTCATTTTTAAAAATTTATCGAAAATCTTCTTCTTTCAGCTAACTTACGCTTATTTTGTCACGCATGAAGGTAATTTTATACATGCGAGGAATACTTAAGTAAAGCAAAGGGGGCGTTATTTTGAACAAGTTAGAACAATTAGTTGCGCAGTTAGATCTGGTCAATCAATTACTTTTCACGAGAGTGTCTCTGGAGAACAATGCTCAGAATATGCACTTTTTTTTGCAGCTCAAAGCAGTTAGCCAGAAAGTAAGCTTAGCAGAAAAGAACTGGCAAGTAAAGAATGCTTGTTCGCCTATTAGTAGTGAAAAATGATAGACTTTGGTACACTTATCTCATAAGCAATTGAACTAACTCAATAGCATTAAAATTGATACAGTATTTACCACAAAACAAGTAGGTAAAGGTAAGGGTATCAAGAGATGCCATATTTTCGTAGTTGAAATGATGGACAAGACATACTCATCATATATATGTACTTGCTACGAAAAATATTTGCTTACGTGTAATTGATGAGAGATGAGGTGCAAAATTGTTAGTTATTCAGCAAACATCCAAATTATTAGATGAATGTGATCGATGTGTTTCACGTTTTTGGCAAATGCGTGAGGAGGACCGTACACCTGATTTTTTTCAAGAGGTGAAACCACATGCTGATAAAATTCACCAACTGTTGAAGGAATGGCAGCAAGAGGCCAATAAATGGATTCAAGAGAATCGACCGAAATATATGCATACACAACAAATTGCTTCAACGGTAGAATCGATGGAGCAATTTGTTGTGCAATCTTTTTATAAGGAAACAAGTAAAAAACGTTTTTTAGATGCTATTCATTCTACCTCCTTTACAATGAAAAACTTCGAACGACTGGTAAAGGAGGAGGCAGTAAATGCTATCGAAGAAACGAACGATTAGCGAGCTTTTACATGAATGGAGATATGATGAAGAATTAAAAGAACGCATTCTTCATTGGCAAACACTTGAAGCCCGTCCTGCTAGTTATGCTTCTTTCCCAGAAAATTTACATCCTTCTTTAGTGAAGGCTTTAAAGGCAAGAGGGATCGAGCAACTTTATACGCATCAGCGAGAGGCCTTTGATTTGGCACAGAGTGGTACATCTTTTACGGCTGTTACACCAACCGCATCAGGTAAATCGTATTGCTATCATTTACCGGTGTTGCAAAAAATAGTAGAGGATAACAACGCACGTGCCATTTATTTATTTCCAACAAAGGCTTTAGCACAGGATCAAAAAAATGACTTGAATGAACTTATTGAACAAAGTGGTGAAGAAATTTTAAGTTATACTTATGATGGTGATACGGCTCCAGGCATTCGTCAGAAGGTTCGTAAAGCAGGACATATCGTTATGACGAATCCTGATATGCTTCATTCAGGAATTTTGCCACACCATACGAAATGGGTATCGCTATTTGAAAATTTGCAGTATATCGTTATTGATGAATTGCATACATATAAAGGGGTATTTGGTTCTCATGTTGCTCATGTTATTCGTAGATTAAAACGCATATGTGAATTTTATGGGAGTAACCCTGTGTTTATCTGTACTTCAGCCACGATAAAAAATCCTAAGGAGCTGGCAGAGCTGCTAACAAATGAATCACATGCGCTCATCGCAGACTCTGGAGCACCTGTCGGTAAGAAAACATTTCTTTTCTATAATCCGCCCATTATTCACAAAACTTTTGGGGTGCGTAGAAGTGCCGTATTAGAGGTAAGTGATTTAGCAAAGAGGCTTTATATAGCTGGTATTCAATCCATCATTTTCGCTAAAAGCAGGGTACGGGTTGAAATGATTGTCACTTATTTAAAGGAACTCACACGCAATAAGCTGCTTGATGAATCCGTGCGTGGCTACCGAGGTGGTTATTTGCCATCTGAACGTCGGGTCATTGAAAAAGGCTTGCGTGATGGAACTATTCAAACCGTTGTCAGTACAAATGCGTTAGAATTAGGGGTCGATATTGGCCAGTTACAAGCCTGTATTATGACAGGTTATCCAGGTAATATCGCAAGTGCCTGGCAACAAGCAGGACGTGCAGGAAGGCGGCAAGATGAGGCTTTAATTATCTATGTTGCACAATCGACTGCTCTTGATCAGTATGTGGTTAATCATCCTTTATTTTTACTTGGTAGTGCACCAGAGGAGGCACGTATTTATCCAGAAAATATGTTAATTCTAATGGATCATTTAAAATGTGCCGCTTTTGAATTACCTTTTTCTATAGAAGATACTTATGGTGAATATGACATACAAGAGTTGTTAGAGTATTTAGCCGAAGAAGGCGTTGTCTTTAAGACGAGTGATAAGTGGCATTGGATGAGTGATCGTTTCCCAGCACATGATATTAGCTTACGGTCTGCTTCGCAGGAAAATGTGGTAATTATTAATCTGTCTATTCCTGCCCAAACAAAGGTAATTGGAGAAATGGATCGTCATAGTGCCATGACATTATTACATGAGGAAGCGATTTATTTACATCAAGGGATTCAATTCCAAGTAGAGAAGCTCGACTGGGAAGAAAAGAAAGCCTATGTCCGTGAAGTCGACGTCGATTATTATACAGATGCCAATCTTGCCGTTGAAATGAAGGTATTAGAGGAAGATCGAAGCCGAGGATATAATGGTGGTACGATTAGCTTCGGGGATGTTGGATTAGTCGCACAGGCAACTATTTTCAAAAAAATTCGCTTTGGTACGCATGATAATATCGGATCGGGGCCCATTCATTTACCTCCAGATGAAATGCATACAAGTGCATCATGGCTTTCACTTCATCTAACAGAGCAATGGTCAGAGGCGGAATTGACAGAGGTAATGATTGGAGTAGCCTATGCCATGAATGCGTTTATTCCTTTGTTTATTCAATGTGATAGCAGTGATGTAGCAGTTGTCCCACAAGTTAAAGCATCCCATAATGAGTTGCCCACATTTTTTGTTTACGATAAATATCCTGGTGGGATTGGTTTAAGTGAAAAGGTCTATGACTTATGGGAAGATCTATTAATGAAAACCTTAGAGCATGTTTCAAAATGTCCTTGTGAATCTGGATGTCCATCATGTATTGGAGCGCAGGACAGTTTGCAGGAAGGAAAAAAGAGGGTCATTATACTTCTTCAGAGATTAAATCAAATTAATTAAAAAAGAAAAGAGGGCTTGTGGTATATCTGAATGATTTCCTCAAGCTCTCTTTATTTATCTATTAATGTATATACCTGACAATTTTTTTAGAAGGATTCATTTCTTTTTTTAGTATGGAACTAAGTCCTTTTACACTTTTTCCTCTACGTTTATTGGCAATGCAAGAGGTATATTAATAAATTTGTGAAGACAATACTGTTCTGATTCGAGTGCTGAACATTTGGTGTAGTAGAATAGTCAAAAATTAGTCGATAGAAATTTTGTGTTTCTCATGAAGTAGTATTGTACCATTTACTTTAACGACGATATTTAAACTGAGTAATCCACCTATTTTTACTTTTACTGTTGATACTGTTCCATTAGTTTCTGTAATTTCACCTTTCAATTTTACAAAGGGATAAACTTGTTTGAACATACTGTCTCTACTCTTTTTATCTACTACTTCATTATTAATATAAAGAACCTCTTCCGTCACAGCATTTACAATGCGAATAATATGCCCCTTATATTCTAACTGCCATACTTTAAATACTTCTTTTTCTAAATCCTCTGTTGTGTTTTTCCATTCTTTTTTTAGTTCTTCACGAAAATTTTTAAACAATGCGTTTCCTCCAAGAAAAGTTATTAATGATTACATAAATATTTTTACTTCATTTCAAAGTAAGGTGGCATTCATCTAACGCACCTTATATATGTAATTTCATTTTATAGAAAATACTTGCAATAGTACAAGCGAATTAGATAAAAGTGTTAGTTTTCTAGAAATAAAATTATTTAAATGGTCAACCAACAAGGATGCCGTAACTTTATGGAGAATGGACTTTTTAAATAATAATTCAATGTATGATTACACAATAATTAGAATTAAAAAGGAGTTAAGGCTAAATAAACTTTATTCAAACATGTTCGTGTTGATTAATTCGGGGCTTTGTCTCGTTTGTGTGACTTACACCAACAATTAGAAAAGTAAGGTAAAGAAAATTTTAAATATACAAATATTTGTTGAATGTTAACTTTAAGTAATATATAAATAAATAGGAATATATGGTTTTTAACTAGGAGGACAATTATTCTCTCCTAGTTAATCTGAAATGGGACATAATTTTATAGGTTTAATGACTATTTGATGAAATGGTGGTGGAATATGGTACAGACTCGAAATGTTGTATCTCAAGATGATGCGTTTCTTTACGAGTTATATATTTCTACACGAAAGAACGAGTTTTCGATGCTTGCCCTAGATGAACAACAATTACACGCGCTTTTACTAATTCAATACGAAGCGCAAAAGAGATTTTATCAACAAAATTTTCCGCAAGCAAAGCATGAAATTATTTTTCATGAAGGTTTGGAAATTGGTAGGATGATGACTGAATGTAAAAGTGGGAATATTCATTTAATTGATATTTCTTTATTGCCTGATTTTAGAGGTAAGGGCTATGGAACCAAGTTATTAAAGCAATTACAAAACAGTGCGGTTAGTCAGAATTTGTCTGTTACACTCCATGTATGGCATGGAAATCCTGCAAGGCGCCTATATGAAAGATGCGGATTTTACGTTACCGAAGACATTTCTCCGTATATTGCCATGAGGTTTGAGTCACTCGGTTAAAAGACTGAATTTTCAATTTATTCGAAAGGAGGTGAGAGTCAATGAGTGAGTCTTATTTAGGAGAGATTCGTATGTTTGCAGGAAACTTTGCTCCTCAGGGATGGGCTTTATGCAATGGACAACTTCTTAGTATTTCAGAAAATGAGGCACTTTTTGCTTTACTTGGAACAACATATGGAGGGGATGGTCAAACTACTTTTAAGTTGCCAGATTTAATGGGACGTGTTCCTATTCATGTTAGTCCACAGTACGGTATAGGTGTTGCTGGTGGTACAGAATTGATTACGTTAACTGCCAATCAACTGCCAAATCATACACATACTGTTCAAGCGGCTACAGCTGTTGGGAATACCTCAACACCGACTAATAAGCTGTGGGCAACGACAAGTGGATATTCTAATTACTCAAATGATAAAGATGGAGCTGGCAATCCGTTAACGCCAGTTACAATGAACGCTAATGCTAGCTCGGTTGTTGGTGGCAATCAGTCACATGACAACATGATGCCAACAGTAGCAATTTCCTTCATTATTTCGTTATATGGAGTATTTCCTACCCAGCCATAAAACATATGTACAAAGGAGGATGAAAATGGCAGAACCATATTTAGGTGAAGTTCGATTATTTGCGATGAATTATGCGCCAAGATACTGGTTATCTTGTGAAGGGCAATTGCTTCCTATTAATCAGTATCAAGCTTTATACGCGCTGCTAGGAACGGTTTATGGAGGGGATGGGGTAAAAACATTTGCCTTACCGGATTTGCGAGGACGTGTCCCAATCCATGTAGGTCCTTCATTACCTTTAGGAACAAAGGCGGGTGAAGTGACACATTCTTTAACAGTTAATGAAATACCTCAACATACTCATCAAGTGTACGGCTCATCAAACCTTGCAAGTGTACCCTCCCCTAAAGGAAATGTATGGGCACAAAAGGATAACTTATATGCAGATGGTCCGACTGTAACGATGAATTCAGCTGCATTATCTTCTGCTGGAGGAGGACAGGCCCATAATAATATGCAGCCTTATTTAGCCGTACATTTTTGTATCGCTACTCAAGGTATTTTTCCAACAAGAAATTAAGTAAAAGGAGTTGGTATGAATGGCAGATGCGTATATCGGTGAAATCCGAATTTTTTCAGGAAACTTTGCGCCAAAGGGGTGGGCGTTATGTAACGGTCAATTGATGAACATTCAGCAAAATACAGCACTTTATTCTATATTAGGTGTTCAGTATGGTGGCGATGGGAAGACAACCTTTGCATTACCGAATTTAATGGCGTCAGCACCTATGAATCAAGGATCAGGAATGGGATTAACACCGCGAAAAGTTGGTGAAGCGGTAGGAACACAAACAGTGACGCTTTTGGAGTCCCAAATACCTGCTCACTCTCATACTCCAGTAGCTATACAAAGTGTTGGAACGTCAGGTAATCCGATTGGTTTATTTTGGGCAGAGGGTGTAGGGGCCGGGAGACCACCCAAACAACCACATTTGTATGATACCAATTTGGATGTTCAAATGAACACGCAAGCTTTAGGTTTGACAGGTGGGAGTCAGCCACATAATAATATGCAGCCCTTCTTGGTGATGAATTATATTATTTGCTTACAGGGTGAGTTTCCATCTAGAGGGTAACAGGAAATTTAAAGGGGTGGAACTATGAATCGATCGCAGGCTTTCAAAAATGGCAGGAATGGGATTAAAATGGTCCGTAAAAAAATGAGATTTTATGTCCGTATTTTAATAGTCTTAATTTTAATGATGGCATCGATTGGCTATATCCCTGCCATAGAGGTAGAGGCTGCTGTGAATGGAACTGCTGATGGTACATATGATTTCGGTGGATCTGTCAGTGGTGATAACAGTGCGGGTGCAGGATTTTCAACCTTTTCGGATAAGTTTATAATAAGCAACGGTTTTGCAGTTGATCCAGCAACATCACAATTGTATACACAAAATTATACACCTAAGGCTCAGGAAACTCTGATTATTAAAGCAGAGGGAGGGAATATATGTAAAACATTCACGTTTAAAGACTTAGGGATAAGTATTGTTCCAGATCTTCCTAAACTCACATTTAGTAAGCTTTCCTTAGTTGTAAAAGATACGAATGGAGCTACGTTAGGCTCTCACTCAATTGCTAATAAGGAGATCTCTGGGAATGGAATGATCCATCAATTAAGTACTCTCTTAAATAATGGTAATGAATTTGATTACAATGGTGCTGAATCCTTAGAAATTACGTGGCAATTTGATTTCCCTACTAATGATCCAAATACAGAGCCATCAAACTTAAACTTTGATAATATAACAATTGCCAATGTGAGCGACAGTTTTTCTGATACTCAAACTCCTACAATATCAAACAAAACAATTACATCTTCAAATGTCAGTACAACAGGTGTAACGCTTGGGTGGGAAAAGGCAACAGACGATGTGACACTACAGGGCGATTTAGAGTATCGAGTCTATCAATCTAGCAGTAATAATATGGATACTGTTAGTGATATCGAAGTAAATGGTTTAGCATTAGGAACTGGATTTTCAAAAGATTTAGAAGTATTTAATGTGACGGGGTTATTACCAAGTACGACATATTATTTTAATGTCATTGTAAAAGATGCTGCAGGCAATAAAAGTGCTTATACAATGAAGTCGGTGACGACCTCTATTCCTGCTAATGCTCCAACTGTAACTACAAATACTATCCCATCTAATGTGACAACAACAGGTGCAACGGTTGGTGGGGATGTTACAGCTGATGGTGGAGCGATAGTTACAGAAAGAGGAATTGTTTATGCAACGACTGCCAATCCGACGACCAGTAATAGTAAAATAACGATAACAGGGACAACAGGTACTTTTACTGCTGACCTAAGTGGGTTAAATCCAAATAAGACGTACCATTACAGAGCATATGCGACAAACTCTATAGGTACAAGCTATGGAAGTGATCAAACCTTTACAACAGGGTCATTAAGCAATAATGCAGACTTAAGCAACTTAACCCTTTCAACAGGAACGTTAAGTCCAGCCTTTGCTTCAGGTACGACAGATTACACTGCAAATGTAGCTAGTAATGTAGGAAATATTCAGGTTACACCGACATTAGCTGATAGTTATGCAACGCTAACGCTGAATGGGGCAGCTGTCACAAGTGGAATTGGTAAGGATATTGCCTTAAATGTCGGATTAAACACCATTACTATTATTGTAACTGCACAAAATCAAACAACAAAAATTTATACGATTACAGTTACTAGAGCAGCACCAACATATACAATTGATACAATCAGTAATCAAATGTTCCCAGCACTAACAGCTGGATACACAAGCGGCACTCAAGAAACAAAAACGTTAACAATCGCAAATACAGGAACAGGTAGTTTAGCGAATGTATCGGTAGCGATCAGTGGTGTTAATGCGGATGATTTTGATATTACGCAACCATCAGCGACGAGCTTACCAAGTGCGGGTAATACAATATTTACTGTGAGGGCAAAGGATGGCTTGGCGGTAGGAACCTATACAGCAACGGTAACGGTAAGCGCGACAAACCTAACACCAGTGAGATTCACAGTTACGCAAGTGGTCCAAGCAGCACCAACATATACAATTGATACAATCAGTAATCAAATGTTCCCAGCACTAACAGCTGGATACACAAGCGGCACTCAAGAAACAAAAACGTTAACAATCGCAAATACAGGAACAGGTAGTTTAGCGAATGTATCGGTAGCGATAAGTGGTGCTAATGCGGATGATTTTGATATTACGCAACCATCAGCGACGAGCTTACCAAGTGCGGGTAATACAATATTTACCGTGAGGGCAAAGGATGGCTTGGCGGTAGGAACCTATACAGCAACGGTAACGGTAAGCGCGACAAACCTAACACCAGTGACGTTTACAGTTACGCAAGAAGTCCAAGCAAATTCAGTAACAGCTCCAGATGTGCCAACGAATGTATTGGCAACGCCAGGTGATAGTTATGTAAGGGTAAGCTTTGATGTCCCGACCAATAATGGAGGTAGTACGATTACTGGATATACAGTTAAAGTTTATGTAGGCGGAGTGGAGCAGCCGATGTTAGCGAAAATAGGGACGTTAAGTCCAATCATAGTAACGGGATTAACCAACGGGACAGCCTATACATTTAAAGTGTTAGCAACTAACATTGCTGGAAATAGTGGAGAATCTATGGCATCAAATGTGGTGACACCAGTAGCTCCTACTGCCCCAGGTCAGCCAACCATACCGGTGCCAACACCAAGCTCACCAAGTTCACCAACAACATCAACGAAAATTCAAGTTGGTCTAGAAATAGATGGTGATAACCCACTGGAAAAAACTACGATTGAGATTGAACGCACAAAACATGCCAATGGTGAAATTACAGATTTCGTAGCTTTAACTGAATCGAGTGCCAAGGCAGCCATTGAAAAAGCGAAGCAAATTGACAATAACATTGTTCGTATTGTTCTCCCTGATGTTAATGATGAAATAGATAAAGTAACAGTAGAAGTTCCAAAGCAATCTCTACAATTACTACGTGAAAACGGATTATCGCTGGAAATTGCTACAGAGAATGGACTTGTTACAATTCCACATAGCTCAATGAAGGGGATAGAAGATAATTTCTATTTCCGCTTAGTACCAGTTAAAAAGAATAGTGAGCGTCAAGCCATTGAAGAACGTGCCCGTGTAGAGCGCGTAGTACATGAAGCTCTTGAAAGCAATAATGTGCATGTAGTGGCGCGTCCAATGACCATTGAGACTAATATGCCAAATCGTCCTGTGCACGTAACTTTGCCATTAAAAGGCGTGAAAATCCCAGTAAATATAGTAGAGCGTAAGGCGTTTCTTAAGCAATTAGCTATGTTTATTGAACACTCTGATGGAGAGAAAAAAGTGGTTCTTCCTGAAGTTGTAACAATGGTGAAGGGGGAGCTAGGTCTTCGTTTTACCGTTGAGAAGTTCAGTACGTTTACCATCATTCAGGTGAATAGGACAAAACCACCTTTAGAAGTAAATAAACATGAAGCCTATATTAATGGATTCCTTGATGGTACATTTGGTCCTGAAAAAAATGTAACGCGGGGGCAAGTGGCAACGATGATTGCCCGTATACTAGGCTATACAGATGGTACAGTGGACACAACACCATTATTCCGGGATATTCCAAGTGATTATTATGCAGCGGGTCCCATTGCCTTTATCAAAGAGCGGGGCATTATGAATGGGGATATCTATGGTAATTTCCGTGCAAGTGATAACATTACACGTGCGGAAATGGCAACTGTAGTGGCAAACTTTAAGCAACTTCACATTGAAGAGAATCAAAATATTACATTCAAGGATACAAAAGGTCATTGGGCACAGTGGATTATAGAGGCGATACGTACAGCAGGTATCATCAATGGTCAATCAGACGGTAGTTTTGCGCCAAACGAACCTGTAACCCGTGCTCAAGCAATAGTGATGATGAATCGCATGTTAGAGCGTGGTCCACTACAAGGTGTAACATCACCAAGTTTCCAGGATGTTAAAGAAACACACTGGGCGTTTGAAGAAATTGAAGAAGCGGCCAAAACTCATACGTATGTTATCGATCAAGATGGTAATGAAAAACTTTCAAAATAACAAATAGCAAAAGCAGACTAGGGAGAGAGAGCCTTGGTCTGTTTTTTTGTATATGAAAAATTGCACGGACAAACTGGAACTCGTCATCACCCTTAATTTCAGATAGAAGAGAGAAACTATTGGTAAGACATTATAATAATTACTGCACAGCGTATTGAATTTGTTCAGATGCCATTAAAGAAATATTAAGTAAGAATTTCCTGTGAAGAAAATTTTGAATGAGTCAAGCAATCGTGGTAATCTTGCAAGAGAGTCTTATATTATAAGCAGAAAATGAGTGAACTACATGTCTTACGAGAATAAAATACTACAAATGAAAAAAATGCTTAGTAAAAAACCAGCGGTAGCTCAACAAAAGGTAGAGGAACCAGCTTTTCAGAAACCAGTCAAACCAAGCTATACCAAGCGATGGGAAGAGGCTGGGCTTAAGGTTGTGGAAAATGACTTTGGTATTGTATTTAAGCGCCATGTACAGTATCCATTTTCTTTTCAGCATGGTCATTATCGGCTACAGTCATTTTTTGATGCTTTGAAAAAATGGCAGGATGCTTCATTTGATCATCCATATGCACTGGACTTACATGAGCCTGTATTATTTTTTGATACGGAAACGACAGGCTTAAAAGGTGTGGGCACACATATTTTTTTACTTGGTTTTTTAGAGGTAGACGAAGAATGTTTTAGTTTGACACAATATATTCTAGCAGACCCTGCACATGAGGCGGCATTTTTGTTTGAATCGAAACTGTGGCAAAAATCTGCAACAGTCATCACATATAATGGTAAAAGTTTTGATTGGCCGCAGCTTGAAACTCGCTGGACACTGCATCAAAAAACATTACCAAAATTACGATCACAACGACAAATTGATTTATTGCATAGTTCGAAGCGTTTATGGAAAAATGATATGGAGCGCTTAAAATTAAAATCTGTGGAGGAAGAGAAGCTTGGTTTCTCTCGGAAGGGAGATATTCCTGGTCATCTTGCGCCAATTATTTATTTAGATGCTGTGAAAAGTGGCGGACCAGATGCTCTTATGAAGGTTTTGCTTCACAATGAGTGGGATTTACTGTCGCTTATCACGCTTTATAGTCACTCCACTCAGCTCTTGTTTGAAGAGGGGCATGAAGAATCTGCAAAAACCTTTACCAACATTGGGAAATGGTATGGTGATTTAAAAGAAAGCACACAAAGTGTTAAGGTGTTAGAAAGGGTGACTACGCAATTTGATGCGCTGGAAGCGGGTAATGCGCACTATTATTTAGCACTACAGCACAAAAAGAGTAAACGCTACAGTAAAGCTATAGATGCGTTTGTAGCCTCTCTCCATTTTGTTGAAGCAAGAACAAAGTTGCATGTCCTTGAGCAGCTAGCCATACTTTATGAGCACCAAATGAAAGATTATAAGCAGGCCCTTTATTATACGCAACAAGGCATACATCTCATTCAAAGGAATGAGCAATGGAGAGCAGAACAAAAACAAAAATGGGTAATTTCTTGGGAAAAGAGGTTGCTCAGATTAGGAAATAAGAAATAATTTCCCAGGTAATCGCATAAAACGACAAGTTTAGCTTACAATTGGAGTTTTCAGACGATATAATGTGATGAAGTATGCTATAATGTATTCGTGTATGTAGTGTGAGGAAGGGCGATGTGAATGGACATTAAATTAACGTCAAAAATGATCCTTGAAAAGGAATTTAAAAAGAACTTTAAAGGCTATAATGTGGAAGAAGTAGATTCATTCCTTGATGAAATAATTCAAGACTATGAAACGTTTGAAAAAGTGATGGCCCAACTACGTGAAGAAAATAGACAGTTAAAAGAAGAAATTGATAGTACACCAAAGAGACAACCGGTTGCTTCTGCAGCAGCTGGTACAACAAATTTTGATATTTTAAAACGTCTTTCAAATTTAGAAAAACATGTATTTGGTAGCAAGCTATACGAATAATTTTAGTCAATTATATTGTATTTAACATAAAACTCTAGTATAATCTTTCGTATCATCATGAAATTCTGGTAATCGCTGCGGCGCTAGACGTCGTAGAGGAAAGTCCATGCTCACACGGTACTGAGATGTCCGTAGTGTTCGTGCTTACTGAAAAAATAAGGTAAGGCAGCTGTTAAAGCTGACGGCGGAAGGAAAACCTAAGTTCTTGGATATGGTTGACACTTCCTGAAAGTGCCACAGTGACGAAGCTTGCTTGGAAACTTGCAAGGTGGAACGAGGTAAACCCCACGAGTGAGAAACCCAAATTATGGTAGGGGCACTCTCTAGAAGGAATTGAACGGATAGAGGGACAGAGCTAGCTCTGTAGATAGATGATTACTACCTGGTTGTACGAGGCGCAAGCTGTTTGAGTACTCAGGAACAAAACATGGCTTATGGAATTTTTTTGATGCTTATTTATGAAATAACAAGCGCTCTCCAACTCGGTGGAGAGCTTTTCTTTTGAGTTTATGAGGAAAAAGTAACCTAGTTAATCAAGTCTTGGTATGCGCGATACGTTTGAGAATGGCTACTTGCTAGCCTAGCCTCTATCGCTACCGCTTCTAAGTCACAATATCTGAAAACGGTGATTGCATCAATGTGTATTTATCTTGATTCAGCAAAAGTTTTGGTACCTAGCAAAATGTTAGATACACTTGACTCTACTCTATAGTAGCGAGAGTTTGCACATTTTCTTTTCCATTCAGGTGGTGATAGGACGACTGCTGAATCAAGTTCAAACCTCTAAGGATGTCACAGGTTTTTAAGACGAGTTTACGAGTTACTCGAAAAACTGTACACCATCTTTTTGGGGTGTCATTGATTTACATACGAGTTGGCCTGGCGTAAGTGCCCTTTAAAGGGGAGTATAGAGAGATAGGATGGGGCGGAACATGAACGGAGTAAATAATTGGGAAGGTATGGATAAATTGAAGTTGATTTCTCAATATCCTACTGCCTTAATACTTAAAATCTTCGAAAATGTATCTGAAGGTATCATGATTACTGATGAATACAAAAAAATAGTGATGGTTAATCCTGCCTTTGAATTTGTCACGGGTTATAAACGTGATGATGTGGTTGGAAAAACACCTGCCGTTTTACAATCAGGTGTACATGAATTACCGTTCTATTTAGAAATGTGGGAACAGATACGACAAGAAGGAATTTGGCAAGGAGAAATATGGAATCGTCGTAAAACTGGAGACGTATATCCTGAATGGTTAACAATTGTTTGTGTAACCAACGATGAGGGGAAGGTTACAAATTATTGTGGTATTTTCACAGATTTGTCTGAAAGAAAAATAGTAGAAAACGAATTAGAAAAACGTTTACTGACTGATTCCTTAACAGAAGTATCTAATCGTTTTGCTTATATCGAGAGAATGGATAATCTTTTAGAATCAACTTCTGCTATTTCTCATTCAGTACAGCATGCGGTCTATTTTTTAGATTTGGATAGATTTAAGCAAATTAATGATACATTGGGTCATGCTGTTGGAGATTCAATTTTAATAGAAGTTGCCAAACGACTAAAACAGTTACTGAAAAACAAAGATATTATTGCAAGATATGGCGGAGATGAATTCGTCATTACATTAACGAATGTAAAAAATGTAAAAGAAGCTGCAAAATTTGCTGAACAAATAATAAGTAATATAGAAAAGCCAATGATGATAAACGGTCAGGAAGTTTTTATTTCTACAAGTATTGGCGTTAGTGTCTATCCAGTAGATGGAAGAAATACAGAAGAACTGATTAATTGTGCTGATAGAGCCATGACTTACTCTAAGAAGAATGGATTGAACGGCTATTCTTTTTATTTTGATGAGCTGCAAACAGATGCACAGCGTGTCTTATTGCTAGATTCAGAGTTAAGAAGAGCCATTGATAATCGTGAGTTTGAACTGCATTTCCAACCGAAAATTTGTATGGACAATGAACAAATTCAGGGGTTAGAGGCATTGGTCCGCTGGAATAATGAAAGACTTGGCTTTGTCTCACCTGGAGAGTTTATTCCTTATGCAGAGGAAACAGGGTTAATAATACCTTTAAGTGAAGTCATTCTGGAAAAGGCGTGCGAGGCAGTTATTCAAATGCAAAAATATGGGTGGAAAATACCAGTGGCCATTAACATATCAAGCATTCACTTTAAACAGCATAATTTTTTAGATTCGATACAAACAATATTAGAACGCTATAATATGCCAGCAAACAATTTTGAAATAGAAGTGACGGAACGAACAGTGATGAATAGTGCTAACGAAACTGTTAGTAAGTTAGTTCGTTTGAAACAATTAGGCTTTAAAATCTCCATAGATGATTTTGGGACAGGTTATTCGTCCTTGAGCTATTTAGTGCGCTTTCCACTCGATTGTTTAAAAATTGATCGAAGCTTTATTCAACATATTGGCTCGCTCGATGAAAAACAGGCAGTTGTAGATGCTATTATTCAAATGTCCCATCGCCTAAAAATGAAAGTTGTGGCAGAAGGTGTAGAACAGGCACAACAAGTGGATATACTACGTAAAATGAACTGTGATATTATTCAGGGCTATTATTACAGCAAACCATTACCATTAAACGACCTCATGGAGTTTATGGAATATTGGGAAATTGAGCATCAAGGAAGGAAATAATCTATGGCAAATTATCAATTAGTAGCAACTTCAGCAATGGGTTTAGAGGCAATTGTAGCCCAAGAAGTAAAAGCACTTGGTTATGAAACAACAGTTGACAATGGTAAAGTATATTTTCAGGGTGATGAAACAGCGATTGCGCGTGCTAATCTGTGGCTACGAGTAGCCGATCGTGTCAAAATTGTCGTTGGACAATTCCCTGCAAAATCATTTGAACAATTATTTGAAAGTGTAAAAGCTTTACCTTGGGAAAAATATTTACCTGTGGATGCTGCCTTTCCTGTTTCAGGGAAATCGGTTAAATCGAAATTATTTAGTGTGCCGGATTGCCAAGCTATTACTAAAAAAGCGATTGTTGAACGAATGAAGCAGCATTATAAGCGACTTGGCTTTTTAGATGAATCAGGTGCCACTTACAAAATTGAGGTTTCGATTTTAAAAGATGTGGCGACACTAACGATTGATACATCAGGCGCTGGTCTTCATAAACGTGGCTATCGTCAAGCACAAGGGGAGGCGCCGTTAAAAGAAACATTAGCGGCTGCACTTATACAAATTTCAAAGTGGAATCCAAATCGTCCGTTTGTTGATCCATTCTGTGGTTCGGGGACAATTGCTTTAGAGGCAGCCATGTTTGGACAAAATATAGCACCAGGCTATAATCGTGAGTTTATTTCTGAAGACTGGCCATGGATGAAAGCGCAAATCTGGGATGCAGTCCGAGATGAGGCAGAAAGTTTGGCCAATTATGACCAACCGTTAGAAATAGTAGGTTCTGATATTGACCATCGCATGGTAAGCATTGCACAAGAAAATGCTACAGAAGCAGGATTTGGAGAGCTGATTACATTTAAGCAAATGCAAGCACGTGATTTCACGACTCAGTTAACAGATGGTGTCATGATCGGTAACCCACCATACGGAGAACGTATTGGTGATGTGGACGTTGTAGAACAGGTTATCCGTGATTTAGGAAAAGTTATGAAAAACTATCCAACCTGGTCTGTATATATGCTATCCTCCATGAAAAATTTTGAAGAATTATATGGACGCCAAGCGACGAAAAAACGGAAATTATTTAATGGGTTTATCGAAACAAATTATTATCAGTTCTGGGGACAAAAGTCTAAAAGAGATTAACGAATAGTAACGGAAGATAAGATTTTTTCTTATCTTCCGTTTCGTCGCGTATAATAGCACCAGATAGTAAGAGGGGGAACATCAATTGCGTAAATCTTTACCATTTGCATTATCAAAGGACCGATCATTTTTCGATTCACTAGGTGACTGGATGGGTGACGTCCTTTATGATGAATTGCCTGAAAAAGGCTTTGAATGTCGTGATGAGCAAATCTTTATGGCTTATCAAATAGAACAGGCGCTAAAAGAAAAAAACGTACTCTTTGCAGAAGCGGGTGTTGGAACTGGGAAAACAATAGCCTATTTACTTCCGGCTATTTCTTATGCACGCTATACAGGGAAACCGGCACTTATTGCATGTGCTGATGAAACATTAATCGATCAGCTCGTTAAAGAGGGCGGAGACATCTATAAGCTACAAAAAACGCTTGGTCTGGAAATTGATGTTCGCTTAGCCAAATCACGGGACCAATATTTATGCTTAAAACGCTTTGAGGAAGCTGAAAAAGTTGAATCAGATGAATGGATCGATGATATTTCGTTCTCCATTCCGGATGGTGTGTATGCCCAAGGTTCCATGATTGCTATTCATCCATATGGAGAACGTAGTAATTATCCAACTGTCAGTGATGAGGATTGGCAAAAAGTTAATTACAACTCGATTATGCAATGTTCTGTTTGTGATCTCCGTAATCGTTGTGGGCAAACTTTGCATCGTTCCCATTACCGCAAATCAACGGATCTAGTTATTTGTTCCCAAGACTTTTTAATGGAACATTTAGCTACCAAGGAATCTCGTGAGCGTGAAGGACAGCTTGCCTTACTGCCAGAAGTATCTATGATGGTTTTAGATGAAGGACATCTGTTAGAATACGCTGCGCAAAAGGCTATGACTTATAAAGTACAGGCAACAACAATTGTCCAACTTTTAGAGCGATTAATGGTGGATGGTGTACGAGAACGGACATTGTATGCCATGGAAAAATTACAAGATGATCACGAGCTATTTTTTGATCAACTTCGTGATGATATCGTTGCTTCTGATGAGGATCGTAAACGTATCAATAAATCCAAAACATTGCTTGCTTATGGCAAACAATTAATAAATGATGTGGAAGTATTGATGGAGGAATTTGTTTTTGAATCTGAAATGTATATGATTCCTGAATATGAGTTAAATATGGCAGAAGAATATTTAGAACAATATGAGGCTTCTTTACGTATTTTCATAGCACAAGGAGATGCAGTGGATTGGCTTGAGGAAACAGACGGTGAGGAAACGTTGGTGATAATGCCTCGATTGATAACAGAAGTTTTAGCAGAAAAACTATTCTCTAAAAAGCTTCCAATCGTTTTTTCGTCTGCCACTTTATCCGTCAATAAAGACTTTTCTTATATCGCGTATAGTTTAGGTATTCGAGAGTCCCAATCATTTTCAGTCCCTTCGCCATTTGATTATGAGGAAGTAATGAAAATCTATTTACATGAGCTTCATCAACACGATAAAACCGCACGTGTACAGCAATTACTGCGAGATGGTGAGCAAACATTAATTCTATTTAAATCCAAGCAAGCCATGTTAAAATTTAAAGCAGAATTGCCATTAATGGAGCGTATGCATGTCGCATTCGAAGGTGATCGAGAGCTATCAGCCATTGTTCGAGATTTCCAGCAGGGAACCGTTAAAACATTATGCTCATATCATTTATGGGAAGGCTTAGATTTACCTGAAGAAGCATTAACACGTGTTATTATTTATGATTTACCGTTTCCTCCAAAGGATCCGTTATTTGATGCGAAGCGTACGTTTGCTGAAAATCCATTTGAAGAAGTGGAGTTACCGTTTATGCAATTACGCTTGCAGCAAGGAATGGGTCGTTTAATTAGGACGTCAAACGATCATGGTGATATTCATATTTTGTTGAATGAGGAAGAACAAAAACAACGCGCAGCCTTTGAAAATATATTAGCTGTTGCACCTGAAATAAAGTAGAAAAAAGAGAGTTTGCTGAATCAGCAAGCTCTCTTTTTTGATATATTAAAATAATTATTTTTCTGTTGCTGTATAATGTAATAATAAAAAACTGTTGAATATTTCTCTTTTAAGCTATATAGTTCTTTGTAATGCAACGAATTTTGATGAAAGAAAATATTTTTTGTATTGAAAATAATTTCACAAAAGGTTTATAATAATGACAAGAATTTTTAAGAATAGTCAAACTGATTGTTGATTATTCAGTGATAGGGGGCTTTAACCTGTCGAACATTCAATCATTGTGTAGAAACTATACCAATCTATCGGCAACGGATATTGACAAGTTAATAGAAATAGAAGCGACGCTAAAGTATTATGCAGAGCTTACTGATTGTTATATGTTCATAGATTGTATGATGGATAATTTATCACATGCAATTGTCGTGGCAGAAGCGTTCCCTAAAAAGGAAAAAGGTTTATATGAAAAATCGGTAATTGGAAAATTTGTTTTTGAAAGTTTTGAACCAGCTGTAT
Organism: Lysinibacillus sp. F12; assembly: GCF_057773605.1. Classification (NCBI taxonomy): domain Bacteria; kingdom Bacillati; phylum Bacillota; class Bacilli; order Caryophanales; family Bacillaceae; genus Lysinibacillus; species Lysinibacillus sp. F12. The sequence goes on along the minus strand of NZ_JBYMLP010000001.1, from coordinate 482,247 downwards.
TCACTGCGTTTAAGCAAAAAGAAAAATCATCCATTTCCAGAGCCGTTACACAAGAAGGCATTACAGTCGAACAAAATGTGATTCCGATCTTCAATGAACAACAGCGAGTAATTGCTGTATTGATTCAGGAAAAGATGGTGAAGATGCAAACGACACCAAAAGATGACTTTCAAAATATGCCTTTTGCATTAATTGAACATATTGTAGAACCTAATTCTCAACCGATACCAGTTGTTTCTGATTTACTTGTAGAGTCAATTATTCTTACCAATCACGAGAACAAAGTAATCTACAGTAATCCCGCTGGCTATCATTTTATTTCGGAACTTTCGGGATTAGAAAACTTTGACAATGTTGCATTGGATAAAATCTTACCGTTTTTACAGGAGGTCTATGATAAAGGCGATGATGTCTTTTTCCTAGAAATTACAATTGAACGTAAATCCTTTATCGTGAAGAAAATTCCAATTCGCAGTCATAGTGACAAGGTCACACTTCTCATTATTCATGATCTAACAGAGTTAAAGCTGAAAGAAAATGAACTTATGATGAAAACTTTTGCGATACGAGAAATTCACCACCGTGTGAAAAATAATCTTCAAACAGTGACAAGTCTGTTGCGTTTGCAAATGCGCAATGAATTGTCTGCTGTCAATGCAAGTGCTTTTCAAGAGGCGTTAAATCGAATATATAGCATTTCATCTGTATATGAGCTTATTTTAGAAAATGAGGATAACGCTGAAGAAAAAGTAGACGTTATTGCATTGGCTAAAAAAATTGGACATAAAATGATTGGCACGTCCAATACAGCAACTATTCAACTAGCATTTCATCACGATCATTTGCAATTATTTTGCCATTCGAAAAAGGCAGTATCCCTTGCACTCATTATTTGTGAGCTACTACAAAATGCATTAAAGTATGCTTTTGTTGGTCGCGATGAAGGAGCCATTGATATTCATTTCATGCAGGAGGCTTCAAGTATTTCACTTCATATTTCTGACAACGGCGTTGGAATGCAAGAGGTGAAGGCATCATTTGGCATGGAAATTATCACAAGGCTTGTGGAATATGATTTAGCTGGCTCATTTTCAATTATCCCTAGTGAAGAAGGTACACATACTCAAATTCAGTTTCCTGTAAGTGAGGAGGTATTTATCGTAAATGACTAGGAAAGTTATGATTGTCGAAGATGAATCATTGATTGCGATTGATTTGAAGTTTATGCTAGAGGATAATGGTTACGAAGTCGTAGCTCAAGCTAATAATGGAGAGACCGCCATTGAGCTAGCCTTTTTGCATAAACCACAATTAATTTTAATGGATATTAAAATGCCTAAACTAGATGGTTTAAAGGCAAGTAAGATTATTGAACAACAGCTTGGCATACCTGTTCTCTTCATCTCGGCATATAGTGAAAAAGAATTATTACTATACATGAAGCAGGATAATATATTAGGATATGTTATGAAACCGTTTTCCGAAAAGAATGTGTTGCCTGTGTTAGAGGTTGCTTTTCATCAAATTGATAAGTTCAATCGTCTCAATGGGGAGATTTTACATAAGCAAACACAATTGGATAAGCGAAAAATCATTGAACGAGCTAAAGGATTGCTGATGCAGGCTGAAAATATAAGCGAGGACGAGGCTTATCGCAAAATTCGCAATGAAAGCATGCAAACACAACAAGAAATGGTGCATATTGCAGAGCAAATTATTATAAACTTACAAGTCAATAGTTGAAGCAAAGGCGCTTTAAAGAGATTTCTTCTTTAAAGTGCCTTTTTTTATATAAAAATTTATTAATCATAAAGGGGTGATGAGTAAGATGGCAATGATAGGAACGATTATCGTTTATATTATTATGATTTGTGCTGTTTTAGGGGCAATCGGAGCAATTCGAGATGCTGAGTATGGAATTGGTAAAGAATTTATGAATGGTATCCATACAGTTGGTCATATTTTCGTCCCAGCAGCAGGGATCATGGCAGCTATACCTTACTTAACATGGTTTATTAGTCATTTTATTAGTCCGATTTTTGAGTTAATTGGTGCAGATCCTGCGATTGCAGCGACCACTATTTTAGCTTCGGACATGGGTGGCTACCAATTAGCCAATGCGTTAAAAGAGTCTTATGAGGGATGGGTAATGGCTCTAGTCGTTGGATTTATGTCAGGTGCTACTATTGTATTCTCGATTCCAATGGGTCTTGCGATGTTAGATAAACGTGACCATAAATATATGGCGCTTGGTATTATGGCTGGCGTATTAACAATTCCGATTGGTGCATTTATTTCATCGATTATGATTGTACTATTTAACACAGAAGTGCGTGAAGTGATTAGTACAACAGAGGCGCCTACATATGTATTTGCCATTTCTGTTTTACAAATTTTAATCAATTTACTGCCTTTGTTCATCTTTGTTGTGTTAATTGCGTTAGGCTTAAAGCTTATTCCAAACGGCATGATTGCAGGCTTCATGCTATTCGGCCGTGTGATGGATGCAGGAATCAAATTGGTATTGGTGTTCTCGATTGTTGAAATTTTTACAGGTATTTTTACAAAAATATTTGGTGCATGGGGCTTCGATCCGATTATGGCTGATGAGATCGATCAATTCCGAGCATTAGAAACGGCTGGTTATATAGGTATTATGCTAGCTGGTGCATTCCCAATGGTTTATTTAATTCGAAAATATGCTTCGAAACCACTTGAAGCGGCTGGTAAAAAATTAGGACTATCATCTGTTGGTAGTGCGGGAATTTTAGCAACAATTGCTAATATCTTGGCGATGTTCACGCTTGTTCGTCATATGCCACCAAAAGATAAAGTGATTAATATTGCATTTGGTGTTTGTTCAGCATTTTTATTAGGCGATCACTTATCATTCACAGCTAATTTCCAGCCAACTATTATTTTACCTGTTATTGCTGGTAAGTTTTTAGCGGGTGTGATTGCGATTATTTTAGCGTATAAGCTTTCTGTACCGACGGCATTAAGGCTAGAAATAGAAGATCGCAAGGCTGGCATTATAAAAGAAGGCGAATATTTAGATCAAAAATCTTAATGGATTAAAAAGTGAGGTGATGATGTGTGAGTGAAGAAAAGAAACGATTTATTCAGGAGTTTGTGCCGGGTAAACAGCTAACATTGAGTCACCTTATTGCGAACCCTGACCCAGAGATGTTTCAAAAGCTGGGTATTCAAGAATCGGGTGCGCTAGGTATTATGACGTGTACTCCAAGTGAAACGGTCATCATCGCAGGGGATTTAGCGACCAAGGCTGCGAATGTAAAATTAGGATTTTTAGACCGTTTTACAGGCAGTCTTGTTATTGTCGGTAGTGTATCAGAGGTGGAAATGGCGATGTTAGAAATTAATCGTTTTTTATCCGAAGTACTAGGCTATACACCATCAAGAATAACAAAATCATAGGATGTGTCGTATGAAAAATCGAGTAATGATAATAGGCGGTGTGCAAGCAGGAAAGTCAACATTGATGAATACTTTGTTGGGCAGAGAAAGCAGTGCTAATAAAACACAAGCACTCGTTTATGAAGACTGGATTGTCGATACACCTGGTGAATATATTGAAAATCCCATGTATTACAGAAACATTATGGCCACTTCGTTGGAAGTAACACATGTCATTTATTTGCAGGATGCCACATCTTCAAGAAGTGTGTTTCCTCCGCAATTTAGTCTAGGGATTCCGAAAATACAAATCGGTGTCATTACAAAAATTGATGCACCTGATGCAGATGTTGAAAGAGCTACAGGTTTATTAAAAAATGTGATGACACAGGGCCCTATCGTGAAAACTTCTTCGTGGAAAAAGCTTGGCGTTGAATGGATTGCTCCACTTATTCAGCTTCATACAAACGAAGAAATTCAACAATTCGTGAAGGATTGCGATAGTCCATATCTCATGTATTGCTCACAGTAGCGAGAGGGTGGTGTAGGGTGAAGACTGAAAAAATTTATAGTGCTGGTATTGATATTGGGACAAGCACGACAAAAATGGTAGTTAGTAGCTTTTTGTTAAAGAATGTGGCTGGCGTAACCCATGTGCCAAGGATTGAAATTATTGAGAAGACGGTGTTACATCAAAGTCCCATCATCAAGACACCTTTTATCAATAAAGACATCATCGATATGAAAAAAATTGAAGAATTCATTTTTCAGCAGTATCAATTGGCTCAAATCGCACCAACTGATATTTCAACAGGCGCCATTATTATTACTGGTGAATCTGCCACGAAGGAAAATGCAAGAGAGGTTGTCCATACCATTGCAGACGGCGCTGGTCATTTTTTAGTTGCTACTGCGGGTCCTGATTTAGAGGGCATTATTGCGGCTAAAGGGTCAGGTACATTACAGCAATCTAAAAATTCTTCTAAAGTGATCGCCAATATTGATATTGGTGGAGGAACTGCCAATATTGCTGTTATGCAATTTGGAGAGGTCATTGGTACATGTACCTTACATGTTGGTGGTAGATTGATTGAATTTAACAATGGGAGGATTCAATCAATTTCTCCGCCACTCATGGAACTAATGAAAAAATGGACTAATCCATTATCCGTAGGTGATGCGGCAGAAGATCCTCGAGTAACGCTATGTATAGAAGAAATGGTCGCCACACTTGCTTTAATCTTGCAGGGGCAATTTACGGATGACAGGCATCCATTATTACTTGGGCACTTGCCTAACTGGCATAAACCAGTAGATGCCATCGTCTTTTCTGGAGGGGTAGCCTCCTGTATTTATGAAAATGAATGTACACTTCGTCAATATGATGATATTGGTGAGCGATTAGCGAAAATGCTAGTACAGCACGAGCAACTGCAATCATTTTTATGGCTACAGCCTAAAGAAACTGCTCGTGCGACAGTCACTGGGGCAGGGACACAAACTACTGAAATTAGTGGGGCAACCATCCAGGTGGATGCCGAGGTGTTACCGCTTAAAAATGTTCCTGTTTTTAACTGCCATATGGATGCAACAGCAATCGACTTTAATAGTACGGTGAAAACAGCGGTGCAGCGAGCAGATGATTTATTTGCGATACAGGAAAATCGTGCACCATTTGCACTCTATTTTAGTGAATTGCCGTATTTAAGCTTTCAGGATGTACATGCATTGTGTGAGGCTGTATTGCGACACTTGGCAACTAGATGCTCCAAGGACATACCAATTATCATAGTCATTCAATCAGATTATGCAAAGATTATTGGACAAACCATACAAGCAATCAATCCGGCAGTCCCAATTATTTGCATCGATCAAATTAAAGTGGAGACGGGGGATTACATCGACATTGGAGAGGTTCTGCCATCAGGCGTTGTTCCAGTTGTTGTGAAAACTCTTGCCTTCCACTCAAAGTAAGGAGGATGAATGTGAATTTATCGGTGATATTTGGTGGAGAGAAATATAACTTTAAATCATTAAAAGATGTCATGGCTAAGGCCAATGAAGAAAAATCAGGTGATCAGCTAGCGGGAATTGCAGCTGAAACCGTTCAACAGCGTATAGCAGCAAAGGCTGTACTAAGTGAGCTTCTAGTCAAAGATATTCGAGAAAATCCATTAGTGCCGCAAGAAAATGATGAGGTTTCACGCATTATTGAGGGCGACATTAATGAGCAAATATATGGAGAAATCAAAAACTGGAGCATTGAGCAGCTACGCGAGTACATTTTGTCGAATGATACTGGTGATCGCGAGCTAAAGCGTTTAAGCAAAGGGATGAATTCTGAAGTGATTGCGGCTGTCACGAAGCTAATGTCAAATCTAGATTTGGTTCATGCAGCCAATAAAGTAGAGATTTTATCCACATGTAATATTACTATCGGTCAAAAAGGTACGCTGTCTTCACGACTACAGCCAAATCATCCCACAGACAATATAGACGGTATTATTGCTTCCCTAAAGGAAGGTTTGTCCTATGGTATTGGTGATGCTGTCATTGGCATTAATCCTGTGGATGATTCAGTTGAAAGTGTCAAAAAGGTATTAACTGCCACAAAAGAATTTATCAATGATTGGTCAATTCCTACGCAGAATTGTGTATTAGCCCATATTACGACACAGATGAAGGCCATTAAACAGGGCGCACCCGCTGATATGATTTTCCAAAGTATTGCTGGCACTGAAATTGCCAACCGTTCATTTGGGATTTCAGCAGATTTAATACGAGAAGCAGAAGAGCTCATTAAAAAGCAGGGGACGGGTACGGGTCCGAACCTATTCTACTTTGAAACAGGGCAAGGCTCGGAACTATCAGCAGAAGCTCATATGGGCATCGACCAAGTAACACTTGAATCTCGCAATTATGGATTTGCTAGACATTTCAATCCTTATATCGTGAACACGGTAGTTGGTTTTATCGGCCCTGAGTATTTATATAACAATAAACAAGTAATACGTGCAGGTCTTGAGGATCACTTCATGGGCAAAATGCATGGTATCCCTATGGGGGTAGATATTTGTTATACCAACCATATTAAGGCAGATCAAAATGATGTGGAAGATTTAAGTGTGTTACTGACAGCGGCTGGCGTTAATTTTATTATTGCGGCGCCAATGGGTGATGATGTCATGCTCAATTATCAATCAATGAGCTTCCATGATGTAGCTACATTACTACAAACATTTGGAAAAAAACCAGCACCAGAATATTTAGCGTGGCTTGAGAAAATGGGCATTTATGAAAATGGTCGACTTTCAGCTAGGGCTGGTGATTTATCCATTTTTGAAAGGTAGGTGAGTCGAGTGAATGATCAATTAGTCTCTATGATTACACAACTTGTCATGGAAAAGATGGAGAAAACTACGGAGGCGCAAGCTCCTGAGGTAACCACAACACCAACAGAGCCGCTTATTAAGTTCTATGATACAACAGCTACTAGTGGAGCTACAGAAATAGCAGAACCTATGTCTACGTCTACAAAAAGTGAACCATTAATTCAACTGTATCAGCACGGAACGCCTCAGCAGGCACATTTAGCTCCTGTAGCTTTTGAACAATCGTTAAATGTAGCTGTACCGATTAAGCCTTTTCAGTTTGAGGCTGACACATTAACAGAAAGTATACAGGCGGCTAAAAAACATACACCAGCTCGGATTGGCGTAGGTAGAGCGGGAACAAGACCAAAAACAAAAACATGGTTAAAGTTCCGTCTCGATCATGCGGCTGCAGTGGACGCTGTGTATGGTGAAGTGACAGAAGACCTTTTACAAAAACTTGATGTCTTTCAAGTGACAACGAAAGTAACAGATAAAGAGGAATACATTACAAGACCGGACTTAGGTCGTCGTTTATCAGATGAAGCCAAGTCATTAATTCAACAAAAGTGCAAGCAACAGCCGAAAGTACAGGTCATTATTTCCAATGGCTTAAGTGCGAGTGCGATTGAGGAAAATGTACAAGATGTTTATTTAGCGCTTCAGCAAAGTCTTAGCAATTTAAATATTGATTTAGGCACAACCTTCTATATTGATAAAGGCCGAGTGGCTCTCATGGATGAAATCGGGGAGTTGTTACAGGCAGAGGTTATTGTTTATTTAATTGGTGAGCGACCTGGACTAGTATCGGCTGAATCGATGAGTGCTTATTTATGCTATAAACCTAGAATCGGCACAGTAGAAGCAGAGCGCATGGTCATCTCTAATATCCATAAAGGCGGCATCCCTCCATTAGAGGCGGGTGCGTACCTTGGAACCATCGTACAAAAAATCTTGCATTATCAGGCAAGTGGGGTAGAGCTTGTCGCAAAAGAAGGTTAGGAGGCTGTAATATGAATCCTCAAAAAATAATGGCCCAAATTTTAGCGATGCAAACTATTCCTAGAGTCAACAGTGAATTAGCAGAGCAGCTAGATTTGAAGCCGCATCATCATAGTATTGGGCTCGTGACCCTCACAATTGATGATGTAGGATATGTTGCACTAGATGAAGCAACAAAGAAGGCAGATGTTGAAGTTGTCTATGCGAAAAGTTTCTATGCGGGGGCGGCACATGCATCTGGTCCCTTGTCAGGGGAGGTCATTGGCATTATTGCTGGGACCTCGCCTGATGAAATCCGTAGTGCTCTAGATGCCATTCAGCAAAAAATAGAGTTTGACACGTACTTTGAAGCTATTAATAACAATGACAACCATGCCTTATTTGCCCATACCGTGGCAAGCTGTGGGACGTATCTTGCTGAGCTGGCAGATGTAAAGGTGGGCACACCCCTTGCGTATTTAATCGCACCGCCATTGGAGGCTGTTGTTGGTTTAGACGCAGCATTAAAGGCAGCAGATGTAGAGCTAAAGGTTTTCTTTGGCCCTCCCTCGGAAACCAATTTTGGTGGCGCTTTATTAAGTGGCAGCCAATCATCCTGCGAGGCTGCGGCACAAGCTTTTAGAGAAGCCATCGAAAATTTAGCAAGAAACCCAGTGATTTAGAAAGGAGGCGGCTTTATGGCCACATTAGACAAAGACTTATTAGCTATTCAAGAAATGAGAGATGCCGTTAGACATGCTAATACAGCACAAGCTGCCTATATGCAATTTTCACAGCAACAAGTAGACAGCATCGTGAAAGCTGTTGCGGATGTTGCCTTTAAGGAAGCTGATCGCTTAGCAAAAATGGCTGTGCAAGAAACAGGGATGGGTATCCCTAATCATAAAAAAATGAAAAATGAAGTTGCTTCACGAGATGTCTATGAAGATATTAAAGAATTAAAAACGGTCGGTATCGTAGGCTATGATCGAATGAAAAAAGTGGCGGAAATTGCAAGTCCTTTTGGGGTCATTGCAGGAATTGTGCCAACGACGAATCCAACATCTACCGCCATTTTTAAAACATTAATTTCTTTAAAAACAAGGAATGCCCTAGTGCTAAGTCCTCACCCATATGCTGTGAAGTGTACAAAAGAGGCGTTAGACGTTTGCCGAGTAGCTGCAGAACAAGCAGGTGCACCAGAAGGTTTACTGCAATGTTTAACAATGTCTTCAATGGAGGCAACACAGCAGCTAATGAAGCATCCTGATATTCATTTGATTTTAGCAACAGGTGGCGGCGCATTAGTGAAGGCGGCGTATAGCTCAGGAAAGCCTGCTTATGGGGTAGGACCAGGAAATGTCCCAGCCTACATCGAAAAATCAGCAAATATTCAAAAGTCTGTACGTCAATTGGTGCACAGTAAATCGTTTGATAATGGGACAATTTGTGCTACTGAGCAGGCTATTATTGTAGATAAAGCCATTGCAGACCAGGTACAAACAGAATTAAAGAAAAACGGTGCTTATCTATTAAATGCTGAAGAAAAAGCTAAAATGGAGAAATTAATTTCACCAGTTCCTGGAAAGGTGAATCCACAAATCGTCGGCAAATCAGCATCCTGCTTAGCAGATTCTGTTGGCATCACTGTCCCAGATGAAACCAAAGTACTTGTTGGCTTGGAAACGATGATTGGTAAAAATATTCCGTTTTCTCTGGAAAAGTTATCACCTATTTTTGCTCTCTATATTGTCGAAAACAGTTCAGAAGCTAAGCAAGTGATGATTGACCTTTTAAATATTGGCGGACGCGGACATACATGCTCGATTCATACTGAAAATGCAGCTTTAGCAGAGCAATTCTCCGTTGAATTACCAGTATCTCGTATTGTAGTAAATACACTATCCTCAATTGGGGCAGTAGGTGGCACAACTGGATTAGCACCATCCTTTACATTAGGCTGTGGTACATTTGGCGGCAATATCACGTCGGATAACATTACAGCAAGACATCTTTTAAACATTAAACGTATGGCTTATGGCATTAAAGATGTAGAGGTGCCAAAGCCAGAGTTCGAAGTGCAGTCTGTTGTTGAGTCGGTTGTATCACAAGAGCCTTCTTTAGACACAACAATGGTTCAACAAATCGTTGATCAAGTATTAAAACAAATCACATTACAAAATAAATAATTTGGAGGAATGACAAATGAGTACAGCATTAGGAATGGTAGAAACAAAAGGTTTAGTAGGAGCAATTGAAGCAGGAGATGCAATGGTAAAAGCGGCAAGCGTTAATTTAGTAGGTAAAGTACATGTTGGTGGCGGTATCGTAACAGTTCTTGTTCGTGGAGATGTAGGTGCCGTAAAAGCAGCAACAGATGCAGGCGCAGCAGCAGCACAACGTGTAGGAGAACTTTTATCTGTTCATGTAATTCCACGTCCACACCATGAATTAGAAATGATTTTACCAAAAGCAGAAGCTTAATAAATCAGCAATGAGAGCTGATCCAACTAAAGGACAGCTCTCATCTTGTCATCAAGAAACAACAATCCATTTAATATAGAGGTGGCTAACGTGACAACAGCGACAAAAACATTTCCAGTGGCCATTTCGGCTCGTCATATCCATCTAAGTGAAGCGGATTTACAAGCGCTTTTTGGTCCACATGCAACGTTAACAAAGGATTTTGACTTATCGCAGCCAGGACAATTTGCTGCAAAGGAGCGTGTCTCCATTGAGGGACCGAAAGGCATTATTCATAATGTCCGAATACTTGGTCCAGTAAGAGCAGCTACTCAAGTGGAAGTCAGTCGAACAGATGCGATGAAACTTGGGGTAACTCCTCCGCTGAGACAGTCAGGAGATATTGACAACTCAGCAGGCATTAAAATTATTAACCAAGATCATGAATTGGCCATCGAGCAAGGGGTCATTATTGCACAAGCACACATTCATATGACTGAGGAAGATGCGAAAGCATTAGAAGTTCAAAACAATGAATTGGTTTCTGTAGAAGTAATCAGTGACCGTCCAGTTACATTTCGCGGTGTAGTGGTACGAGTTTCCAATGATTTTAGTTTGGAAATGCATATAGATACGGATGAAGCAAACGCTGGTTTTATTGAACAACAAGCACAAGGAACAATAGTAAAAGTAACATCGTAAGGAGGAGGCAAGATGCAAGAAAATTTAGTGCAAAAAATTGTAGAAGAAGTTCTGCAGCAAGTTTTAAAAAATCAATCTTCCCCTCCACATGACGGTAAAATTCCAATTGGTGTATCTGCCCGCCATGTCCACCTTGCACAAGCAGAAGTGGAACAGCTCTTTGGTGAGAATTATCAGCTTACACCAAAGTTTGAGCTTTCACAACCTGGGCAATTTGCTGCGGAGGAAACCGTGGTCATTGCTGGTCCAAAAGGATCGATTGAGCGTGTACGTATACTGGGTCCAGCTCGTTCATTGTCTCAAGTGGAAGTCAGTTGGACAGATGCCATGAAACTAGGGATAAAACCACCATTAAGAATTTCAGGTGATATACAAGGCTCTAGCCCTGTTACATTGATTGGTCCAAAGGGGAGTGTCGTGCTAAATGAAGGACTCATTATTGCACAAGCACACATTCATATGTCCCCTGAAGACAGTGCGAAATTCAATGTAGTAGATGGACAGTCTGTACAAATCAGGGTAGATGGTATTCGCCCAATTATTTTATCGAATGTGGTGATCCGTGTATCAGAGCGTTATCGTTTAGAGATGCATATTGATACAGATGAAGCCAATGCAGGTTTAATTCAGCAAGGAACATTAGCAGAAATCGTTCAGCATCAAGTGAATGAGCAACCGATCCCAGTGAAAGAGCAGTCTCCAGTCGTAGCAAAGGTAGAAAAACCAGCTATCTATCATTATGACAAAAAGCTACTTTCACAATTGGAAGTGTTAGAAATAGATGCGCAAGAAATTGTCGTGCCAAAGAAAACCATTGTAACGGCGTTAGCTTATGATAAGCTGCGAGAGTTAAATAAAACTTTAACGATCTGTTCTGAGTAGCAAATTAATCTGTGTAGCATAAAGAGGGTGAAGTTCATGCAAATGGGAAGAGTGATAGGTAGTGTATGGGCAACACGCAAAGAGGAAGGGCTGAATGGTTTAAAACTACTAATCATTCAACCAATTGACTCCAATCAACAGCCGATTCGCACTGAAATTATAGCAGCTGATCGTATCGGCGCAGGGATTGGTGATGATGTCCTAATAACAAGCGGTGGTTCATCACGCTATATTATGAAAGAAAATCCGTTACCAATCGATGCAGTTGTCATTGGTATTATTGATTCTACTGAAGTGATGAGAGGTGAGGACAATGAGTAGTGCAATTGGCATGATTGAAACAAAAGGATTGGTAGGTTCTTATGAAGCGGCTGATGCGATGATTAAAGCATCTGATGTTACAATCGTCAAGCAGGAATTCGTAGATGGTGGCATTGTGACAGTGGTCGTGAAAGGTGACGTAGGTTCTGTACAAGCAGCAGTAGAAGCCGGAAAAGCGGCTGCTATGCGTGTTGGAGAATTATTAGGCGCTCACGTAATTCCAAGACCTGATGAAGAGGTATTCCAAATGATTAAAGGACCAGAGGAACCGAAGAAAAAGCCGGTTTCTACATCTACATCAACACGTGCTAAAAAATCAACCGAAGCCACACCAGCGACAGATAATCGAGGTGAAGCATAATGGCATTTCGTAAAAATAAAATCGCTGTGATTGGTGCAGGTCATACCGGTTCTACATTGAGTTTATTTTTAGCACAAAAGGAACTAGGCGATGTCGTTCTTGTCGATATTCCCGAAGCAGAGAACCCAACAAAAGGGAAGGCATTGGATTTACTACAAACAGGCCCAATAGAAAAGTTTAATGTATCTATTAAAGGAACAAGCAATTATGAGGATATTGCTGGTGCAGACATCGTAGTCATAACAGCAGGAATCCCTCGTAAGCCAGGCATGAGCCGTGATGATTTAGTGACAACGAATGCGAAGATTATTCAACAGGTTTCAAGACAAATTAAACACTATGCTCCAAATAGTATTGTCTTAGTTTTAAGTAATCCGGTTGATGCTATGACGTATGTCTGTCACAAGGAAACAGGCTTTGCTAAAAATCGTATTATTGGTCAGTCTGGTGTGTTAGATACAGCTCGCTTCAACACGTTTGTTGCACAGGAGCTACAAATTGCACCTGAAGATGTCTCTGGCTTTGTGCTAGGTGGACATGGTGATGAAATGGTACCATTAATCCGTTATTCCTATGCAGGAGGTATTCCGCTAGAAAAACTCATCCCCCAGGATAGACTCCAGCAAATCGTCGAACGTACACGCAAAGGTGGCGGTGAAATTGTCGGTTTATTAGGAAATGGTAGTGCGTATTATGCACCAGCTGCTGCATGCGCGCAAATGGTTGAAATCATTATCAAAGATCAACGGAAAATAGTCCCTTCTATTGCCCTATTAGAAGGTGAATATGGGTACCAAAACCTGTATCTAGGGGTACCAACAATTTTAGGAGGCAATGGCATTGAATCTGTCATCGAATTGCACCTAACAAATGAAGAACAAGCAGCGCTTCAGCATTCTGCCGAGGCTGTTAAACAAGTAATTGCCATTTGCCAAAACATAGAGTGATCAGACTCTACTTTCGATGAATAGAAAGAATCCCCATCTTTCTTTAAATTGAAAATGAATGGCAGCTCCTACAAATGTTTGATTGGAAACCGAACATTACTCGAAAGCTAGTGAAAATTCTCCTAAATATATACCTCACTTTGAGTAAGAGAGGACGAACTGTAGCAAGCGCATGGTTTGCTACAGTTTTTTTATTTCCTAAAAAGTACTAAATAAGCTAAAGGAAGTTGACTTTGCCCAAAAGGGAAAGTGTATAACGGATATAAGCCATAGATAAAAGGGAGAAGGACTGGTGTGAGATCAATTGTGGTGTATCAACGAAGAGGAGGAAGATTTAGTTCCTTATGCTGCAGTTGGCGATGGCGGCAATGTGATTTGTTGTATTCCAACGCTGAACACAGCAGTTGCTATCTCATCACTCTTTATGGTCAATGCACCAGATAGAGGGCTGTTTATCAAAGAACATATTATTCCAACATTAATGCGATAATAACACAACCTATATCATAACAAACCATATCACCTCTACTATAATCAAAGGAGGAGGGATGAGGATGAATAACATCATACAGGAGATGATTGATTGGATTGAAGATCATCTCTTAGAAGGCTTTTCATTAGAACATTTAGGGAAGCATATGGGCTATTCCCCGTATTATTGTTCGTTTAAATTCCACCAAATAACGGGAATCACCATTAAAAAATATGTTTCATTACGAAAGATATATTTGGCCTCTGAAGCGTTAAAAAAGTCGGAAGAAAAAATAATCGATATTGCCTTACATTATGGTTTTTCAACACAGGAATCCTTTTCTAGAGCCTTTAAAAAGGCCTTTGGTATAAGCCCTCATGAATTCCGAAAGTCCCCACAACCTTTGCAAACATTTGTAAAAAAGAATTTAAAGGATGAAAGAGGATGGTTTACGATGGATATTTCTTCAAAATTAAAAATTGAAGCATTGCAAGAGAAAATACATGCGCAATATGATCAAGCGATATTGAATGTTTTAAATGGTCAAATGATGTACGAGGAGTTTTCGAAACAGCAATTAATGGGGAACAGTGATTATGTACCTTTCAATGAAGCCATGTGTAGCAATCAAACAGCAAGCCCGATTTTGGGCGAAGAATTTAACAAAATTCGTGCCGCTGGACACCAAGTAACAGTACAGGACTATGAGCATATAACAGTAAATCCTTTGAAGTTATTGTGGACCAAAAACTACCAATGTATCGTTTTATGGTTTGGGGATGATATGTTTTGTCAAATGAACTTGCTAACTGTACTTGCTTTTCTGGAGCAGCAAAAATACGAAGGCAAAGTTTATTTCCATATGGTACAGGAAGCGACCTATGATGTGGATGAAATGGAAATTGTGCTTGGAGACTATTTAAAGATTTATCAAGACGTTTTGATCCGCCATCGTATCCCGGAGGCAACGCTTTTACCAGTAATGTATCAGGGGATTCAATTATATTTTGACTATTTAAAAGAAGAAAATGATATTTCTTCTTATATTAAGAAACATGTTGATCAGTCCCCACAGGAATTGTTAACACAATTATTTCGCCTCTTTCCTCAATATGGGCTTGGAGATACTCAGTATTTAAAAATAATAGATAAAGTGAAAAATGAAAAATCTGAGTAAAACTACTAAATGGTCCACAATATACAAAATTTTCGAAAATATGATAAACTTATAGCACAAGGAGGATGAAAGCATGACTATTCAACAATTTACTGACTATGTTAAGAAGATGCAGCATTATGAGGAAGCACTCAATGTGATTTATTGGGATATGCGAACGGGAGCACCTAAAAAAGGATTAGCACAACGTTCAGAGGTAATAGGTACATTATCAGCCTCCTTATTTGATATGCAAACGAGTGAAGAATTAGGTGAGCTTCTATTAGCATTAGAGGCAAAAAAATCAGATCTTGATTATGTGACACTTCGTTTAGTAGAAGAAGTAAGAAAGAATTACGATCAAAATAAAAAAATTCCTGCTGAAGAGTATAAAGAATTTGTTATTCTACAATCGAAGGCGGAAACGGCTTGGGAAGAAGCAAAGGAAAGCAATAATTTTGAACTATTCCTACCATATTTAGAGGAAATCATTCAATGGCAAAAAAAATTCATTCAATATTGGGGTATTAAAAATGGATCTCCATATAATACATTGCTCGATTTATATGAACCTGACATGACGACAGATGTATTAGACCAAGTATTTGGTGATTTACGAGAATCTATTGTAACGCTTGTACAAAAAATTGCTGATTCATCGAATAAACCAGATACAAGCATGTTATTTAAGCATTTTCCACGTGAAGCTCAGCGTGAACTATCACTAGAGATGCTAGCTCAACTTGGTTACGACTTTGATGCTGGCCGTTTGGATGAAAGTGTGCATCCATTTATGATTGGTTTAAATTACGGAGATGCTCGTATTACAACAAAATATGATGAAAATGATTTCCGTTCAGCTATTTTTGGTACCATTCATGAATGTGGTCATGCCATGTATGAGCAAAACATTGATGCAAAGCTTGCAGGCTTGCCGCTAGCTACTGGTACATCGATGGGTATTCATGAATCACAATCATTATTTTATGAAAACTTTGTCGGTAGAAATGAAAAGTTCTGGGAGCATAACTATGAGCGACTTCAACACTTCTCACCAGCTCAATTTGGCGATGTTGCATTAGGCGATTTTTTACGTGCCATTAATATGGTAGAACCATCCTTCATTCGTATTGAAGCAGATGAACTAACGTATCCACTACATATCATGATTCGCTATGAAATTGAACGTGACTTGTTCAACGGGGATTTACAAGCGAAGGATCTTCCGCAAGTATGGAATGATAAGTATGAGGAATATTTAGGCATTCGTCCTGAAACAGATGCAATGGGAGTATTACAAGACATGCACTGGTCAGGTGGTATGTTTGGTTACTTCCCGTCCTATGCATTAGGAATGATTTATGCAGCGCAATGGAAGCATGCGATGGACAAGGATATCCCTCATTTTGATGACTTACTAGAAAAGGGAGAGCTACTGCCAATTCGAGAGTGGTTAACTGAGAAAGTTCATCAATATGGAGCATTGAAAAAACCATTTGAATTGCTAAAAGAAGCAACAGGGGAAGGCTTAAATGCCAAGTATCTTGCAGATTATTTACAAGAAAAATATACGAAACTGTATCAATTATAACGTGAAAAAAGAGATTTCTCGGAAATGAGAAATCTCTTTTTTTATGTTTACCACAATTGATAGCCTTTGGAGCCAGCCGGTGAATTCGAAATAATATCGAAAATTGGCACGGTGTAAGCGAATAAGATTAAGGCTACTAAAATGACAAGCCATACTTTAAAGTTTTCTAAAATAGCGGGTGTTGGACCACTAAGCTCATGTACATCCCCAATAGGGAACTCCTCTTCACCCTTAGGAGCAAACCAAGCTAATTTCACGACGATATAAATAATGATTAGGATGGCGATAAAGAGAATCGTTCCGCCCACAGCTTGTGCAATTTGATAAGGAATCCAATCATATGCCTGTGAAGCACCACCATATTCTGAGTAATCTGAACGACGAGGTGCACCGATAAGACCGGCAATGTGCATAGCTGAAGACATAATAGTCATACCGACTGCCCATAAGATACCAGCGAAATTACTAAGATTATTTAAAGCCTTTGTTAAAGTCCTTCCTGTTAAATGTGGTATTAACCAGAAGGCCGCACCAAAGTATGTTAAAACAACAGCAGTTGCAATCGTTAAATGGAAATGCCCAGTCACCCAAATAGTGTTATGGATTAATTGGTTCATTTGATAGGAGGCATTGACAATACCGCCAGCACCACCAGGAATGAATGCCACCATACCGATAAATGGAACGAAGAAACGAGAATCCTTCCAAGGTAATTTTTTGAACCATCCGAACAGTCCTTTTCCACCTAATTCTCGACCACGTAATTCGAACATGGCAAACATCGAGAAGGCTGTCATTAGAGAAGGAACGATTACAGCAAATGTTAAAACAACTTGAATGAACTTCCATGTACCATCAATACCAGGCTCTGTTAACTGATGGTGAATTCCAACAGGAATAGAGAACAGTAAGAATAGCATAAACGAAAGTCTTGCTAAAGAATCGGAGAAAATTTTTCCACCAATTACTTTTGGAATAATTACATACCAAACCATATAAGCAGGTAATAGCCAGAAGTATACAAGTGCATGACCGAAATACCAGAAAAGGGTACGGGATAATGCAACATCGACACGTTCAATTAAACCTAATGACCATGGTAATAGTTGAATTAATACTGATGCTGCTACACCAAGTGTTGCAACGAACCACATTAAATTATTGACAACTACCATAAACGATAATAATGGGCTACGTTCACCGCTACCTTTATTTTCTTTACGCCATTGAGCATAGCGTAAAATTTGACCTGCGCCGCCAACCCAAGAACCGACTACGACTAATGTAAGGCCTAGATAGAAAATCCAGTGTGCCTTTAGTGGTGCATAGAACGTATAAAGAACAGTTGCTTTATTTAATAAAACCATCGTTGCCGCAGCAGCTGTACCGATTGTCATTAACCAAAAGCCGACCCAGCCAAGTCTACGTTGACCATTCGTAAATGTACCTGATGTACGACTTACACTAGCAATTTGGAAACCGTAAATAAAGAAAGTAGTTAAAATAAGACCGAGTAATACTCCGTGTACGGTTAATACTTGATAATAGCCAATGCCCGCTGGTAATGTAAATTGACCAGAACGTACAAATACTTGTAATAAACCTGCAAGACCACCTAATAACAATGCGATAAATGCTACATATATATGCGCCATAGCTAGCTTTGCATCGCGACGATCTACTTTTGTCATTGAATTAGTGTGACTCATTTGAATCCACCACCTTTAGCATAGAGTGCATCATCGTATGTCCTGTACCACAATATTCATTACAAACGATTAAAAACTCGCCTACTTTGTTGACTTCTGTTACATATTCTGAAATATAACCAGGCTCAAGCATCATGTTAATATTCGTACCTGCAACCTCAAAACCGTGCATGACATCCTCGCTTGTCGCGATGAATTTGACCTTTGCACCCAGTGGAACCTCAATTTGTGGAGGATTATAATTGAATGCAGAAGCGATGACAACCACCTCGTAATCCCAATCTTTGCCCTCTACCTTATGGACTCCTGGATTATCGAAAGGTGCTGTCTCTTTCACTTTCTCGTAATCTAGTGTTTTTTTACCATTATTCGGGTGGGAGCCTTGATGAAATGCTCCGATACCGAGAATAATGAGGAATGCGACTAAAGTAGTAACTCCGAACACAAGCCAATACTTCTCATACTTATGTATGTGCATATGTTTCTGTCCCTTCTTCGTAGATTAAAACCTTCCAATGAACAAATCAAAGCAGTACACCCAAAGTAAAATAATGATGATACCTACTCCAAAAACTGCATAGAGTGAACCTTTTAAATTCTCATCTGACTTCTTTTTGTTTGCCATTTTTGCTCCTCCTACGCTTTTTATAGTTGGTGTTTCTTACAGACATCATATATAAATCCGATGCAATTTGATGTGAAAAAAATCACACTTCTATAGAAAATATGTGAAGAAAGTGTGAAGAATTCAAGGGAGAAAAAAACAAGCCATCTCAAAAGTCATCGAGATAGCTTGTTTCATTATTATATTTAGCTTTTTTTTAATAAAAAAAATAGATTTTAAAGAAGTCCTACCAATTTTTCTAGGAGCAAGGCAAAATTAAAACATATATGGTATTTACTCTTGCATATAATGTCTTATTGGACATAGACTTTAAACCTAGCTTTCTATTCTGCTTCTTCTTCAATGGTTAATAGAACTGTTAGAGCTCCGACGCTCGGGATGGAAACTGGGAGAGCGAAGGCCTTTTCAAAGCCATATAATTTTGTATTGCCCACCATCACAGTTGGCGGAGTGATATCAATTTCTAAGTTTTCTTGCCCAACAGCCGTACATAAATTTCCTGCAATCATGTTACCAAATTCCCCTGTAAAGGATTCTAGCATTTCTCCTTCAAGCGGCATACCGAACATGGTACTACCGATTCCGCTGAATACTTCGGGAGTGGAGTCAATGATAACGCGACCCTTTAAATCTCCTATTAAGCCAATCAATACACCCATTTGCTGTTGTTGAAAGGGTTCAGAAATAATACTAGGCGACTTTACTTCAATATCCATAGGAAGAATTGATTTTAAAGCGTGAATAGTCCCGTTTAAAATAGTTTGAAAGTACTTCGAATTACTCATCATTACCGCATCCTTTTTCCGACTTTTCTACATCTTACCATGTAAAAAGGGTAAGATGAAAGTATGTCTTGACGAATTAACAGGAAATTTATAATATATTAGTGAGAATGATTTTCAAATTCAATGTATGGGTCTGAAAAACAATAGAAAAACACTTAATTTATATGAAAAGGAGCGGTCAGCAATGACATTCGTATTGATTGGAACAGCTGTAGCGATCTATATTGGAGTAGGAAAATACGTCATGAAACAGGCGACTGCACATTTGAAATAAGAAACTATACGAAAAAAAAGAAAAGCATGGTCCGAGCACTCGGATCCATGCTTTTTTTGTATTTCTCAAAAGATAGGAAGATTTCTTGGGGAATTACAAATAAAAATTAATTGTTTTTTCGGAATAATTACAGTAAATAGAATTTTTATTTTTTTCTGAAAACTATTGAAATATCCTATTAATCTCTGATAAGATTTTAAAAAATGGAATCGCGTTTCATAATATGGAACGGAGGGGGAAAATGGGATTGAATATTTTAGAAGTAAAGGATTTGAAAATAGGTATTCAGCACAATAAAAAGGATATTTCCATTGTGAATGGGGTGTCATTTCAACTTGAAAAAGGAAAAACATTGGGGATTGTGGGAGAATCTGGTTGTGGAAAGAGTATGACGTCATTATCTCTTATGGGGCTGTTGCCATCTGGGGTTGAATGGCAAAGCGGCGAGATTTACATAGATCAAAAACAAATTCATAAAAAATTAAAGAAGGAATGGCGAAAGATTCGTGGGAAAAAAGTTTCAATGATATTTCAGGAGCCAATGAGCTCCCTTAATCCAGTGTATAAGGTAGGCTCCCAAATCATTGAAATGATTCATAGCCATGAAAATATTTCAAAAAAAGAGGCGCATGAGCGAGCGGTTGATATGCTTCGCCTTGTTGGTATTCCTCGACCCGATAAAGTGGTTAATGAATATCCACACCAATTATCTGGCGGGATGAGACAACGGGTGATGATTGCCATGGCATTGGCTTGTGGACCAGAAATATTAATCGCAGACGAGCCTACTACGGCATTAGATGTAACTATTCAGGCACAAATTCTAGAGTTAATGAAAGATATACAAGAAAAACTGGACATGTCCATTATTTTAATTACTCATGATCTTGGCGTTGTGGCTGAAATCTGCGAGAAAGTGATTGTGATGTATGCGGGTGAAATAGTTGAAGAAGCGAATGTGTTGGAATTATTTGATCATCCACTCCATCCCTATACGAAAGGGTTACTAAACTCATTGCCGGATATGGAGACAGAACAAGAATATCTTCCGTCTATTGAGGGGGTGGTACCATCACCATCCGATATGCCAGCAGGCTGTAGATTTTTCGATCGATGTGAATTTGCAACTGAAAAATGTAAAAGTAAACCAGAACTATTTACTACGTCCATTGGTAGCACGGTTAGATGCTGGTTATATGAAAAGGATGATGTGGGAGGAGGGAATGTCAATGAGCAGTCCATTGTTAGAAGTTAAACACTTAAAAAAATATTTTCCAGTGAAAGGATCACGTTCGGGAAATTTAAAAGCAGTAGATGATGTTTCATTTTTTGTAAACGAGGGTGAAGTTTTAGGAATTGTAGGGGAATCTGGTTGTGGAAAATCCACAATGGGTAAAACACTTATTCAACTGCTAACACCTACTGAGGGCGAAATTTTGCTGAACGGAGAAAATATAGCCACACTTAGCGCCAAAGAGGTCCGTCAAAAACGTCGTGATATGCAAATCATTTTTCAGGACCCTTTTTCGTCCCTTAATCCGCGTATGAAGGTTTTTAAAATCATTGAAGAACCTTTAGTGAATTTTGGAATCGGTACTAAGGAAGAACGGAAACAACGTGTTTATGAGGTCGCTAAACAGGTGGGGCTTACAGAAAAGCAGCTCGATCGTTTTCCACATGAATTTTCAGGCGGCCAAAGACAGCGCATTGGAATTGCAAGAGCATTAGTATCCAATCCGAAATTGATTGTGGCAGATGAACCTGTATCTGCACTCGATGTATCCATTCAGTCTCAAGTGCTTAATATTATGAAAGATTTAAAAAGGGACATGAACCTTACCTATATTTTTATATCCCATGATTTAAGTGTCGTGCATCATTTCTGTGATCGTATAGGGGTGATGTACTTAGGGAAGCTAGTGGAATTGGCTGACAAACATGAGTTGTTTAACAATCCGAAACACCCTTACACGAAAGCATTGCTATCTGCATTACCTAAGTCTCATCCTTCAAAGGTTAAAGAACGAGTTGTCCTTAGCGGAGATGTGCCAAATCCAGCAAATCCCCCTTCAGGATGTACCTTCCATACACGGTGTCCAAGCTGTATGGAGATTTGTAAAGTGACACCTCCGAAATTAAAAAAAATTAGTGATCAACATGAAGTTTCTTGTTTACTTTATGAAGAACAAATGGAGCGATTAACATGAGCAAAACATTGGAAAAAGGAATTAATATTTTAACGCTATTTACAGAAGAAAAACCTTCTTGGCGGTTAGATGAACTAGCTATAGAAACTGATATTCCTAAACCGACCTTACATAGATTTCTAAAAACATTTACGGATTTAGGCGTATTAAAACGACCATATGTACAAAGTGGAGGACAGGTGGTTTTAAGTGATCATTATTTACTAGGGAATAAACTAATTGAATTAGGGGCAATAGCTGCTAATTCCATAGAGATTCGTTCGTTAGCCATTCCGTATATGAAAATGTTACAACAGAAATTTGATTTGGCTGTTCAATTAGTAGTATTGGATGAAACGGATGGCCTTTATATAGAAAAAATAGAAAGTCTAAAACCGGTTCTATTATATACAAGAGTTGGAAGAAGAGCACCACTATACGCAGGTGCCTGCTCACGTATTCTTTTATCTTTTCAATGTGAAGAGAAAATTAACGAGGTCCTCCAGAAGCCTCGAAAAAAATATGCGAGTGGAACCCCTCATACGGATAAAGAGATTGATGAATTAATTGAATTTGGTAAGAAAAATGGCTATGCCTACAGCGTATCAGAATTGGAAGAAGGAACTGTATCAATAGCGGTGCCGATTTTTAATAGTGATCGAAAAGTAGAGTACTCCATTAGTATTGCTGGTATAGAATCACTACTACCACAGGAAAAAATAAATACGTTTTTAGAGGGACTGTGGGAAACTGCTGCGTTAATTTCGGCTGAACTAGGTTATTCGATGCCATATCCTTATGGCGTATAAATAGCACAAATATAAAAGGGGATGAACAATAATGAAGAAACAAAAATGGCTAGCACTATTACTAGTGTGCATGATGATTATTTTGTCAGCATGTAGTGGCGGTACATCAACAAAAGAAGACAGTAAAAATAGTAGCAAATCTTCTGGTGAAAACGCAGCACTCACAAGAGGAAATGAATTAGTTATCCGTGTGGCAGGAGATCCTCAAAACTGGGATCCCATTGATACGTTTTTACTTTCTTGGAGTACGGTAGCAACATCGGTCTTTGAAGGATTAGTTAGTCGTTCTTTAGATTTAGAAATTCAACCTGGATTAGCGGAATCTTGGGAATATAAAGATGACAAAACAATTGTCTTTCAATTACGCCAAGGCGTTACCTTCCATAATGGTGAACCATTTAATGCGGAAGCGGTGAAATTTACTTTTGATCGTTTGCTAGGAGATGAAGGTCAAAAAGGTCCTCAATATTCCAATTACACTTCTATTGATCATGTGGAAGTAACGGGTGAATATGAAGTAACTATGCACTTAAATTCTATTGATCCGGTATTACTCACAAAACTATCAGGGTATGGTGCTGTAATCGTGCCACCTAAATATATTCAAGAACAGGGTGCAGAGAATTTTGATATGAAACCTGTTGGTACAGGTCCGTTTAAAATGACAGATTATCAACGAGATAAACAAGTTGTGATTGAACGTTATGCAGATTATTGGAATAAAGATGCTATTAAACTAGATAAAGTTACATTTAAAGTAATCCCAGAAACAGCAACAGCACTTGCAGAGTTACAAACTGGCAATATTGATATTATGACACGTTTGGAAGTTTCCCAAGCTGCAACAGCAGAAGCAACTGACTTTATTGAATTAATGGAAGTATCTACACCTACAGCTTATTCAATTCGTTTTGATACGGCGCAAAAGCCAGTTGATGATGTACGTGTTCGTCAAGCTATTAACTATGCTATCGATAAAGAAACGATTGTCAAAGAAATTTTAGGTGGCTATGGGAATCTTATAAGCTCATTCCAAAGTGATTTATCATTTGGCTATAACAACGATTTAGAGCCATATCCATATGATCCTGAGAAGGCAAAAGAATTATTGGCTGAAGCGAATGTTCCAGAAGGTACTACATTAGATTTCTATATTCCAGGTACTGACGGAACATTTAAAGAGATTGCTCAAGCAGTAGCGTTTTACTTAGAGGAAGTTGGCTTAAAAGTATCTATTAATAGTGTGGAAAATACGACATTCCAATCAGAGTTAATCCCTCAAGGAAAAGCGGGACATATGTATAAAAATGGCTGGGGCGGATGGACGCTGGACTTTGATAATACAGCTTATTTAATGTATCACGAGGGAGAATTCTGGAACCCATCCTATAAAAATGAAAAAGTGGAACAATTATTAGCAGCAGAGCGTGCCACTATTGATAATGACGAAAGACAAAAGGTTTTTAAAGAGCTTACAGAAGTATTATATGAAGATGCAACTGAAGTCAACTTATATTCGGAAGTTGAAATATACGCAGTGAATAAACGAATAAAAGGTTTCCAACCACCACATGATGGCCGCTTTAATTTTGTAGGTGTCACTGTCGAGTAAGTAAAAAATTATGAGATAGTATGCTAGCATACTATCTCTTTCATTTCACATTAGGAGGATGGAATTATGCTTTCCTATATTCTACGACGTTTGTCGCATACCGTGCTCGTGATTATTGCGGTTTCATTAATTATATTTTTCTCCATTCGTTTAACAGGTGACCCCGTAAGTATCATGTTTGGGGCTGGTGAACCTTCACAGCAGGCAATAGAAGAACTGACAGCCAAACTCGGTTTGGATAAGCCTGTTTGGGAGCAATACTTCATATTTATGAAGGATTTAGTAACACTTGATTTTGGTACTTCCTATCGTTCCAATAGCCCAGTTTTAGAGATGTTACTCGAACGAGCGTGGCCGACAATTGCACTTGCTTTAGGTGGAATGGCAGTGGCATTGTTTATAGCTGTTCCGCTAGGTATTCTATCAGCTATTTATAAAGGAAAATCCATTGATGTGTTTAGTCGTATTTTTTCTTTGTTAGGCATTTCTTTCCCTAATTTTTGGTTGGCGTTTATGCTAATTTTAATTTTTGCTGTTCAACTAAAGTGGCTGCCAGTATCCGGATTTGATGGGTTTAGCTCATTAATTTTGCCATCCGTTGCCTTAGGGCTCATCCTATCTGGTATTTTAGTTCGATTAATTCGTACGTCTATGCTGGAAGTACTTAAAATGCAATATGTCACAACGGCACGGGCTAAAGGCATAAGAGAATGGCTAGTTATCATTCGACATGCTTTCCGCAATGCCTTATTGCCAACTGTAACATTTGTTGGTTTACAGTTTGGAGGGCTATTAGGAGGTGCAGTTATTGTCGAGCAAGTCTTTTCTTGGCCTGGAATTGGAAGGTTAATTGTTGATTCTATTAATCAACGAGACTATCCAGTAGTCCAGGGAGGAATCATCCTTTTAGCACTTATGATGATTTTAGTAAATCTAATTGTTGATTTATGCTACTCATTAATTAACCCAAAAATAAGAACTGGAAGAGGTGAGCAATAATGACTCAAATAATGGAAACAGAAGCAATCGAAATAAAAAAAGCCAATAAAATCGTAACCGTTCTGAAATTCATGAAGAATAATCCAACGGGCATAATAGGCTTATTATTGGTTGTCACTACGATACTGTGTGCTATATTCGCGCCTTATATTGCTCCCTATGATCCGGGGGCGGCTAGCTTAGGACATCGACTTGACCTACCCAAATGGCTAGATGATACAGGTAAATCTCAATACGTTCTCGGAGGAGATCAGGTTGGGCGTGATTTGCTAAGTAGAATTATTTACGGAGCACGTATATCTCTATTAGTCGGGATTTGTGGCGTCATCATTTCATTAGTGCTTGGTACATTTCTAGGCATTATTTCAGGTTACTTTGGGAAATGGATGGATGATTTAATTATGCGGCTAGCCGAAGTTCAAATGGGGTTACCGTTTATTTTACTAGCCATCGTAATTATGAGTGTTTTTGGAACAGGTATTGAAAAAATTATTATTATCCTTGGACTTACATATTGGGTTAGTTTTGCGCGATTAATTCGAGGAGAGATTTTAGCTTTAAAGGAACAAGAGTATATCCAAGCAGCAAAGGCAATTGGTGGGACACATTTCAAAATAATCATGAAGCATATACTTCCTAATGTTGCTTCCTCTATTCTAGTGTTAGCAACGATGTGTATTGCAGAGTTTATTTTATTGGAGGCCTCTTTAACATTTTTAGGGCTAGGCGTGGAGCCTACAGTACCTTCGTGGGGAGGAATGTTAGCGGATAGTCGAAATTATATGACCTCTGCTTGGTGGATATCTGTTTTCCCAGGCGTTGCCATTATGTTAACGGTTTTAGGCTTTAATTTATTAGGAGATTGGTTGCGAGATCGCTTAGATCCAAATATGAAAGTTTAGGTGATATGATGAACTCTATAATTTTTTCTAGTTTATTTCAAAAGAACGAAACGAAAAAAAAACCTTCTTTATTTATCGATTTACCTAAAGATTTAATTCCATTAGGATTAATTGATTTTTGTTTACGCTTAGGCTTTGAATCAAATGAAATAGACTTTGATTTATTTCAGCAAGCCAATCAGTCCTATACAATGAAGTTTTTACCACATACTAGCACATTTATTTCAGAAAATAAGTCAACATGGATTATTTATTATGAGAGTGAATCAGCACTTTCTACATTGTTAAGTACTATAGCCAGTGATGGCATAGTCGAAACCCAAACAGTCAGCTCATTCACGTATTATGAGAATTTAAGTCATCTTTGGACAGCCTATGGCACGGGTGAAAAGGATGAGGCCCATCCCCAGCAACATGTAAGTGTGAAAATGGATATACAAGAAGAATTGAAGACAAGTGCTCTGTTAAAAGAGGCTTGCTATCTTGCATTGCGTTTAGGTTTATATGCGACATCTATTTCATTACCAGCTATAACAACAGAAGAGCGACATGTATCTATTTCCTTCAAGCAAGAACTCGAAAGTTATATGGAGTTGACCGCCAAAAACACCATTCAAATTTGTGGTACGAAAGAAAGCCTACCAGCCGTTGTCCATTCGATTGTAACAGCAAAGCATGTGTCAGAGGGTGGACTGCTTGGAGTTTGGGAGTTAAACGAAAAACAAGTGAATGAAGCGGCTATTTTAATGGAAGAAAAGTGGACTGATGAATCGGAAGCTTCTTACATCATAAAAGCACTGGAAGAAGAACCAGATACAGCGTTAGAGGCTGAAATTTATATGACAGCCGATAAAAAAAATCGTGACCAATTCAGGTTAGATGTATATGAAAAATTTTCTAATTTAACAACCATTAAAGTTCGCTCTGCCTTTAAAACAGGGTTATACTGGATATTAGAGGAAGTACTCCCATCTGTCGAGGGGCGCTTTGAAAATATCAAAATAGTTTGTAAGGATGGGGTAAGTGAAGACGGTTTAGAGCAACATAATCGCTGGATTATGGAGCTATACCCAGTAGATGAGATGATCGAAATGATATATGGCTTACCTAAAGAGCATGTGCAATTTGAGCTTTCAAGCACGCAACAACATGTGTATAGAGTATTTGTTAATGATCAACTAATTGCTGAGCTCAATCCCCTTATGAGTGAAGTGGATTATGTGGACGGTCAGAAAAAAGCTTATCCGACTACCGCTGGATATCGATTATTGAACAAGACGGAGAGAGTGCAAGAGAATATCATATTTTCAGATCGTGAACGGTTCTATAAATTTTATGTGAAAGAATTTTTGCCACAAATGGTGAAATTGTTAAAAATAGATACCCATAATGTTAATCAAGGTCAGCTATTTCCATTGTTTGATCGAATAGAAATTGATTTTACTTCTTCTGGAATTGAAGAAGAAATCGGTGTTCAGCAAGAAGCGAATTCATCGTTTGAGGCGCTATACGAGGATTTATATTTTAATACATTAGACTATTTTCATGAGCTTGGCCGTCAGTTAGTAAATCAGCCATACAAAGCTCCGGGTGGCGTTATTCCTTATATTCATATAGAACAAGATCTGTATAAGCCTATCAAAGGTGTCATCAAGGTTTACCAGTGGAATGACAAACGAATGACTGATCCCATTACAAAGCGAATCTTGTTTAATCAAGAAGGGCAGTTTGACACTGTAGAGATGTCTATAGGTAATGAACTGAAGGTAACTGAGGCAAAAATCTATTTAAAGCTCAACATGAAAAATATTTTTCCATTGTTAGAGCGTTTTAAACAATACTCAGAGGTCAAATTAAATTATGGAGATATATCTTATAAGGGTCATGTCATTCCCTTTATTGAAGTGACTGAACCGATTACGAGTGAATATTATTCAGGGCTAAAAAAAACAGATGAAAAACATACGATTGTTTTTGAAGCTGGTCATCATCCAAATGAAGTGTCTAGCACGCCTGCTATATTGGAGCTAATAGAGGATATTATTGGTCATCATCCAGAAATATTACAAAAAATGAATGTTATTATAATCCCTTTAGCCAACCCTGATGGTTATGAAATAATGGAATATTTGACAAAGGAACATCCGAAGTGGAAGCATCATGCGGCACGATTTAATGCGGTGGGATTAGAATTTGCGCATGTGAAATTCTTGAAAAGTGCGTTCGGTGAGGCAAATGTATTACCACTTATCTTAAAGAAATGGGCCCCAGATATTGTTGTAGATGACCATGGAATACCTGCTCGTGAATGGGTTCAACCGTTCGCGGGTTACGCCTGCCCACCGATTTTCCCAGTTTCTTATACGCTTCCGAGTGCCAAGATTTATGGGATTGGTCGATATGCAGATGATGATGCTACGAAAGAAATTCAAGCCCGAAACTTGGAGCTAGTAGCCGAAAGAGTTAATAGGCTGTTTGAAGGATCGACGTTTGCTCAAGAAAATGACTATTGGCGCGATCGATATTATAAATATGGAACAAAGTGGGATCCAGATAAATACCCCATTGAGGAGATGGGGAATATTAACTTTTATCGAAGTATGGAAGTAACTCCATCGTATTCATCAGTTAGTATTTTACGTTATCCACAGTGGATCGCTTTAGATATAATTTCCGAAGTTGCAGATGAAATTGTTTATGGTGAAGAATTAATTTCGTGTATGGCAGCACATAAATTATTTAATCGGGCAATTTTAGAAGCTGCAATAGCTACTCCAGTAAATAAATATAAACAATCTGGACGTTACATAAAAAAACGTCCGATAGAAATTAGGTGACGAACACATGACAAAAATTTTATTAACGGGATTTGAGCCATTTCTTGATTACAAGCTCAATCCAACTATGCAAATTGTAGAAAATTTAGATGGTGAAAAGATAGAAAACTATCATATTATTGGAAGAATTTTATCTGTCGACTTTCAACAATCTGCCGAGCAGCTAAAGCGACATATAGAAGAAATAGAACCGCAAATCATTATTTCCTTAGGACTGGCAGGAGGGCGTTTTAAAATAACACCTGAGCGAATTGCTATTAATATTAAAGATGGGGAGCCTGATAATAACGGCTACTCACCCGTTGATGAGAGCATTCAAGAGGAGGGGGCAGATGCTTATCTGACGAATTTACCCATTCGCCATATGATTAATCGCTTGCAAGAAGAGGGCTATCCGGCTGAAATCTCTAACACAGCAGGTACTTATTTGTGTAATAACATTATGTATGAAGGGCTTGTATATGCACAGCAACATGAAGGGGTACGTGCTGGTTTTATTCATATACCTGCTTCTTTTGAATTAGCCATTCAACATGGCAAAATTCCAGGTTGGCATATTCGTGATTTAATTGCTGCTGTAAAGCTTTGCATTGAGGAGACAGTACGTGCAGGTAATCATTGAATTTCCTCATTCAATGTGGATTAGCAAACATACTATTCGCTTTTCCTTTAAGGAAGAAATATCCGACACAAACTTTTATGTAGTACAAACATTTACTCGATTTCTGAAAAAACAGCTACGACACCATCTTGTCGAAAGTGTTGCAAGCTATCATACAGTTACAGCCTATGTGAAACAACGAATAGATGTCGATCTTTTAAGAATGCAATGGCTTGCTATTCAAGCATCAGCAGCCGTTGATGACAGAACAAATAGACGATTAAAAATCCCGGTTTGCTATGATGAAGAATTCGCCTTAGATAGGCAACGAGTGATGGACTATACGGGTCTATCATTTGAGGACATTAAAATGCTACATATGTCAAAAAGCTATTATGTTTATTTAATTGGCTTTTTGCCAGGCTTTCCTTATCTTGGGGAACTTGATTCTAAGTTATTTATGCCACGTTTAGAGAAGCCGAGGGCATCTGTGTCTGCGAGTTCTGTTGGGGTTGGAGGCGGACAAACAGGAATCTATCCTGTCGATTCACCTGGTGGCTGGAATATTATTGGAAAGACGCCATTAAAACTATTTAATGTCAATGGTAAAGAGCCCTTTCTATTTGAACTGGGTGATGAAGTTCAGTTTTATGAAATAACTAAGCAACAATATTGGGAAATGAAAAGCAAAGGAGTGTAGCGATTGAAGCCACTTCTGCTCATAACAAAACTAGGGGTTTATGGTAGCTTACAAGATAAAGGCAGGTTTGGCTATCGGGCATTTGGTATTCCGTTATCTGGACCAATGGATCAAGTATCGTTTCAAGCAGCCCAACTGATTTTACAAAATCATCCTAATCAAACGTCTTTCGAAATGTTCATGGGTGGCTTTGAATTTGAGGCATTGGCTGATGGGGTCTATGTTTTAACAGGGGGGCATGGTGTATGCATGGTTAATCATGCAGCCATTGAAATGTGGAAAACATTCCACCTAACAAAGGGAGATAGGTTGACGATTAAGAGCGTGAGTCAAGGCTCTATCATTTACTTAACACCGCTTGGAGGGTTTACTTCAAAATTGGAGCTGGGCAGTAGCTCATACCTCTCACAGGGGAATCTAGGTACGGAGATGACAAAAGGAAGTATTTTATATGGACAGACAGCCTCTCCGTTACAAGCTAATAGAGGTCTTTATGCTCCGTATCGTCCGACTTTTGACAGTGCTATTACTGTTAGAATTTTCAAGGGCCCTCATTTTCATTTATTTACGGAAGAGAGTCAGCAACAATTTATGCAAAATCCTTTCCAGTTTAGCGGTGGAAATCGAATGGGCTATTATTTAAAAGGCTCTGTGTTACAGCTAAAAGAAATGAAGGAGATTCTATCTGAAGCAACCCAGTTTGGCTCCATTCAAGTACCTCAGAATGGGAATCCAATTATCTTAATGGCCGATGCTCAAACAGTAGGAGGCTATCCTATTATGGCAACTGTACATGAAGATGATTTACATAAAGTAGCCCAAATGCGTATGTTTAACACAATACATTTTACACTGGAGGAAATGTGATACGAATGGATATTAATTGTGATCTAGGAGAAAGCTATGAAGCTTTTTTGACGGGAAGAGACGAAGAGATACTAGATTATGTGACATCAATCAATATTGCGTGTGGCTACCATGCGGGCGATCATTCCATTATGCACCAAACGGTACGTAATGCGATTCGTAAACATGTTCATATTGGTGCACACCCTGGGTATCCTGATCGTGAAGGATTCGGACGAAAAAATATGGTGTTTAGTCCAGCAGAAATTTACGATATGATGGTCTATCAGGTAGGGGCACTGCAAGCATTTGTCCGTGTCGAAAAGGGGACCCTACATCATGTCAAGCCACACGGAGCACTCTATAATCAAAGCGCGAATGATCAGGAAAAGGCTTCAGCCATTGTTCAGGCGGTGTATGATCTCCATCCTCAGCTTATTTTATATTGTTTAGCAGGAAGCCAAATGGCGGAAATCGCAAGGGATAAGGGTCTTCAAGTATATGAGGAGGTTTTTTCAGATCGCCGTTATCATTCTGATGGCACATTAGTGAGCAGACAGGAACCGAATGCTTTAATTCAAACTGAAGAAGAAATGCTTAAGCATGTAAAAGGTATTTTAACGGTAAAAGAAGTATTGTCTGTACAGTCTAAAAAAATAAAAATAGTAGCACACACCTTATGTATTCATGGAGATGGTCCACATGCCTTGGACTTTGCTAAAAAGATTGCTGCGCTTAGACAGCAACTACATTAACAATAAAGTAGATGATTTCATGCATACCCAATTGAAACATCAAAAAAGTTCGCATAAATGGCGAACTTTTTTGATTGGAAGAGCTTTATTATTTTACATACATTTTCCTGTGATGCCTAGAGTTTTCAACAAGATGAATTAGCCACATCACTATGTAGGTTACCCCTAATCCGATACAAGCACCTGCTAACACATCTAGAGGGTAGTGTACACCGATAAAAATTCTCGAAAGTGCCATGAGGCAGGCCATTACTAGGAGTACAGCTCCGATTTTTTTTCGCTTCCAAAGCAAAGCAAATGCTAAAGCAAATGCCCCTGCCGCATGATTACTTGGAAAAGATGGGTCTAAATTTGATTTTTCAAGTAATAATATGACGCTATGATTGACGAATGGCCGTGGTCGAAAATATATCATTTCTATCATTTTATCGATACCAAGTGTAAGAAAAGCGATCGTTACGGCATATATGACTATTTTTCTATTTTCATGCTGATTTTGAGCGTTTGAAAACCATAGCCATATCAATATTAATCCAAATAGGATAGGGCCATATTTTGAAAACAAGAGGACAACTTGATCTAAAGTAGAGTATTGTCCAGCAAATTGGTTGAGTAGTTTAAAAAGTTGATAGTCTATTGTCATGTTTTCTTTAAGAGGAAACTCCTTCTAGTTTAGACATTTGTATATCATCCTCGGTGGATAAAAACTTTTCTAATTCACTTTTATTTTTTTCCAAATCAATATCTAGAACTGCGCCTACATTTACATGTTTGTTTTCAAAAGAACTGGCAACAGGAATCCGTAAAGTATCTACCCCATTAGAGTGTCCATCCATTAAACCTTTCCCAATCGCCAGAATTGTTTTTTTGTCAACATTAGTATCGATGTATGCCTCTGCAACACCTAATATTTTTGGTAAATTCATTAAGCTGTGAAAACTAATTTGTTCTTTAACCTTTGTCAGAATTTCCTGCTGTCGTGCCACTCGTCCGAAATCGCTTAAACGATCGTGACGGAATCGAGCATATGCTAGTAACTGGTCACCATGTAACGTTTGTTCTCCAGGAAATAATGTCATGCCAATGCCATATGACATTTCATACGGGATGTCCACATCAATTCCATTGGGAGCTAAAAGATCTACAATTTTAGGGAATCCTTCAAAATCAACGATCGCATAGTAATTAACATCAATATTAAAGTTTTGCTTAATCGTTTTTCTAACAAGTTCGGGACCTCCAAAAGCAAACGCAGCGTTTATTTTATTCTTTCCGTAATCGGGGATATCCACATACGTATCTCTCATAATGGAAACAATTTTTACTTGGTTCGTCGTTTGATTATAGTGACCAATCATTAACGCATCCGATCTACCTTCATCACCTCTAGTATCACTACCTATCAATAGGACATTAATCTCACCAAATTGTAGGTCTGCGCCTTGGAATGGCTCAAAAATTTCCTCAGCTTCAGCTTCATTGTTACTGTCGTCTTCTGCCATGGCCAATCCACTATTGTACTGATAAAACCAATAAACAATCCCCAATACAATCATCAATGCGAATATGAAACATGAATTTTTTAGCCATCTACGGCTTGTTTTACTACTTTCCATAAATTAATAAATCCACCTATCCGTTATTTTTCAACAAAGATTTTCCTGTAAGTTGTACTGCTATTGCATCATCTAAATAACCAATAGGGAATACATAGTCCGGAATTACATCTACAGGAATAATAAAATATAATAATGCGCTTCCAATTATTGTTAATTCAAATAATGTACCTTTATCTGAAGTAAATTTTTCATATAACTCTTTTAACTTATTGATAAATGGTCCGACACTACCTACTTTTTGAATCTTTTCGTTAAAACTCTTATGAATGGTATGTTTGCCTTCTTCCGTTTGAGAAAATAAACCATAATCGTCTAATTTCTTTTCAACATCCTGCACTGAAAACTGGTTGTTGTACACATTAGATGCCTTAAGAAAGGTTTGTATGGCATCAACAGAGGTATGAATATCAGATTGTAAATCTTCCTGTCTTTGTTCCATTGGATATCCCGCTGCTTCAAATAGCTGAATGAATGGAACACCAAGGCAGTCAGCAAATTTTTCTACATGTTGTGGTGTAGCTTTTCGTTTATTATTAATTATCCGTGAAATCGTAGCCGTATCAATTCCTGTCAGTTCACTAAACTTCCGCATGGATAACGAACGCTCTTTCAATAGCTCTTTCAACAATAAACCGAGAGTCACATTTTCTTTTCTTTCCGTCATATTCGATTCTCCCTTCTTCATTAAAATAACTGTTGAACAGAAGTGTATAATGTTGTTGACGAATTGTCAACACTTGGCCATTATCATGTGGCCATATGGAAGTAATCACACCAGCAGCCTTATGTGATTAGTTAAAAGATTTATTAGCGCATTGGCGTGTCTTCAATGGTGGTGATAGGCTGATATATCTAGG
The DNA here is from genome assembly GCF_057773605.1 of Lysinibacillus sp. F12. NCBI lineage: Bacteria > Bacillati > Bacillota > Bacilli > Caryophanales > Bacillaceae > Lysinibacillus > Lysinibacillus sp. F12. Next base: position 447,467 of record NZ_JBYMLP010000001.1, on the reverse strand, counting down.
TAGAATGCAATTAATAGTAAGAAGCGGATAGGTCTTGTATTCAGACTTTTCGAAAAATAAAAAGTTTTTTTCATCGGATTTTGTCGGATTTTATAAGTATCTCTTATTATTAGGCAAGTCCCAAAAAATAATAGTAGGAGGTACGAAGGATTGAAAAAGAAGTTTAAAATTAGTTTAGCCAGTCAAATTTTAATTGGTTTGATTTTAGGGATTATTGTTGGGGGTATTTTTTACGGAAACCCCAAAATTGAAACCTATTTACAACCTTTAGGTGATATTTTCCTGCATCTAATTAAGATGATTGTTGTTCCCATTATTATTTCGACATTAATCGTTGGTGTTGCTGGTACTGGAGACATGAAGCAGCTTGGGCGATTAGGCGGGAAATCCATTATTTATTTTGAAATTATTACAACAGTAGCTATCGTAGTTGGATTACTTTCCGCGAATATTTTCCAGCCTGGTGCTGGAATAAACATGAACGAATTATCTCAAGGGGATATTTCGAAATACGTGACAACTACAGAAGAAGTACAGCATGAAGGACCGTTTGATATTATTGTAGGCATAGTACCAACCAATATCATTCAGTCAATGGGTGAAGGCGACATGCTTGCAATCATATTCTTCGCTGTTATTTTTGGTTTAGGTGTTGCGGCTATTGGTGATCGAGGTAAACCAGTCTTAGACTTCTTCCAAGGAGTTGCCGATGCGATGTTCTGGGTAACTAACCTTGTGATGAAATTTGCACCACTTGGGGTATTTGGTTTAATTGGTGTAACCGTTTCCAAATATGGTTTTGCCTCTCTCATACCATTAGCTAAATTGGCTATCCTTGTTTACGCAACCATGCTATTCTTTATATTTGTCATACTTGCACTTGTTGCAAAATTCGCGGGTGTTAATATATTGTTCTTAATTAAAGTATTAAAAGATGAGCTTATTTTAGCATTCTCAACAGCAAGTTCTGAAGCTGTATTACCGCGTATTATGTTAAAAATGGAGAAATTAGGGGCTCCGAAGGATATTGTATCCTTTGTTATACCTACCGGTTACTCCTTTAACTTAGACGGATCAACGCTATATCAAGCGATTGCAGCATTATTTATTGCGCAAATGTACGGTATTCACCTTAGCATTGGTGAACAAATTACGTTAATGCTTGTATTGATGGTTACTTCGAAAGGGATTGCAGGTGTTCCGGGGGTATCCTTCGTCGTACTGCTAGCCACTTTAGGTACTGTTGGCATTCCATTAGAAGGACTAGCATTTATTGCTGGTATTGACCGTATCCTTGACATGGGACGTACAGTTGTTAACGTAATTGGTAACTCATTAGCGTCATTAGTGATGGCAAAATGGGAAGGCCGTTTCGATCGCGAAAAAATGAAGAATTACTTTAATGAAAATGAAAATTTAGCATAAGCTTTATCGCAATGTTTAGCATTCGTTAACATAAAAAACACCTTTCGTTGATGAACCATAGCCCATCAACGTAAAGGTGCTTTTTTTATACTACTAGAATCATATTGTCTATAGGCAAGAATTAAACTTAATCCTCTTTTTCAATCGTTGGGCTTCCGATATATGTGTATAAATCATCTGCTACATTCCTTTTTGCATTCACTGGAATTACTTTATTGGAAGAGAAGGTACCATATTTCTCTACATATTGGCCAAATCGTATTTAGCCGTTCATGTCTTAGGTGAGTACTCCTTTATATTTCACTTTAAGTGTCTCAACATTTGCTTTGTTAAAAATGGCTTAGGTCTTCACTTTACATATTTCTTGATGTTCGTCAGTTCACTACTTCCAACAGGTTTGATGCTGAAAAAAATGGAATAACATTTTTGAAAATCCTCCTAGTCATAAATCCAAATTTCGACCTTCTTTTGTTTCAACTGCGTTTGTGGTAGCTCATGTTGGAAATTTTAGAATATGACTCACGTAAACTCCCTTATATCTCTAGATAAAGTTTTCACTCACTTCATATTAACTCCAGATAGGTCAAATATATTTGAACTACGAAGGAGGTAAGGAAATGAATTTTATCAAACGTGCATTTTTAAGTGTGAAAGCGAGGAAAGGGAAATCGATTATATTATTTACTGTATTTTTAGTAGTTTCTAATCTAGTATTAGCCGGATTTGCCATACAAAATGTGTCACAAAAGGCAAATGATCATGCTAGACAAACATTGGGTGTAGACGTAAGTCTTCGAATGGACGAAGAAAAGCTTATGGAAAACGTGGCAAAGCAGCGACAAGAAAATCCAAATGGGGAAATACAACACCCTGAACTTTTTACAGAAGATGCAGATTTGTTAGCTAAATCACCTTATGTAATAGACTACAACTATCTTAAAAGTGACATGGTTGTAGCAGATGATTACACACCTATTAACGATGCTGAAGGTGATGATGGAGTAAGCGGTGCGGTAGGCAGTAGTAATTCTGGAAATATGAAAATGCCTAATACGTTTCTTCAAGGCGTGAGAAGTTCTGAATTATTGCAGGAATTTACCGATGGAACGCATGAAATAATGGAAGGTCGTTCAATTACACCTGAGGATAAAAATAAGAAAGTAGCGCTAGTTGAAAAACGATTAGCAGAGCAAAACGAGCTTCAAGTTGGTGATATGTTAAAGGTTCAATCGATGGAAGGGACATCTGAAGTAGAGTTAGAAATCATAGGGATATATAAAAACTCAAGTATTTCTGACTTCGAGGGAAATTTACCAGCTATGATGCATCCATCTAACAAGCTATACACAAATTATGACGCGACGAAAGATAGTGATGAAGAGGGTTCAGTCATTAATGAAGCTATATACTACTTAGACGACCCAGAAAATATTGAAAACTTCAAAACGGAGGCAAAGAAAAGCAATATTGATTTTGATCTGTTCAAGTTAGATGCACATGATGCTTTATATCAGAAAATGGTTGGTCCCATTGAGAATATTGCTGCTACTTCAAAATGGATGGTCTATTTAGTATCCATTACAGGATCAATTATTTTAGCTCTTATTATTATGTTAACAATAAAAGAGCGACGTAAAGAGTTAGGCATACTCTTAGCAATCGGTGAGAAAAAGAGAAAATTAATTGGTCAATTATTAGTAGAAGTATTGTGTATAGCGGTACTAGCATTTGGTATTTCTACAATTACGGGTGAAACAGTGTCTCAAAAAATGGGAGATAGCTTATTACAGCAAGAAGTTATAGCCTCTCAAGAAAATCAAGAAGAATCAAATAATTTAGGATTCTCATTTGGAATGATGAATAAGCAAGATCATGACGTGAAGCCTATTGATGATATTGATGTAAGTATAACTTCACAAGATGTGTTGAAATTAGGTGGATTAGGACTGTTAATTGCCATTTTATCGACACTTCTTCCAGCACTATCAATTCTTCGCTTAAATCCAAAAGAAATACTTTTAAAAGATGAGTAGGGGGAGTCATACATGGACACTATATTACAATTTAAAAACCTATATTATTATTATGTAAATAATAACAGGAAGAATACTTTACTAGAGAATGTTAATTTTACCTTTGAGAAAGGCTGTTTCTATAGCATTTTAGGTCCTTCAGGTTCAGGAAAAACAACAGCACTGAGTTTGGCAAGTGGCTTAGATAACCCCAAAGAAGGACATGTGCTCTATAAAGGAAAAGATATAAAAAAAATTGGATTGGATAAATATAGAAATAAATTTGTTTCAATTATTTTTCAATCCTATAATCTGATTACTTATATGACAGCCCTACAAAATGTAGTAACGGCTATGGAAATTACAGGAGTTAAAGCAAAAGATAAAAAGAAACGAGCGCTTGAATTATTAGGAATGGTAGGTTTGACAGAAATAGAAGCAAAAAGAAAGGTTTTACAGCTTAGTGGTGGCCAACAACAACGTGTCGCTATTGCTCGTGCATTATCTAGTAATGTCGATTTATTAATTGCGGATGAGCCGACGGGTAATCTAGATGAGAAAACCTCAGCTGAAATCGTTGAACTATTTCAGGAATTAGCTCATCAAGAAAATAAATGTATCATTGTTGTGACGCATTCACAAGAAGTAGCCAAACAATCTGATCAGATAGTTTATCTTAAAAAACGCCATTTAGTTTGTGAAAATCTGAGTAAATAAACGAGGCTATTTTAACTGACAATGTATGTGCAATGTGATGGAATAAAAAAATGGGAGTGGTATATAATGTGGACAAAAATAGCGACCTCATTAGGTTTAGTCTCTCTTGGAATAGCAATAGGTATGTTTACTAACTTAGTGGATTTCAATCGAGACTTAGGTGACACTGAAGGCAATATGTATCAGGATTATAATTCGTATTTAGATGAAAGGAATCCGGCTCAGCGTGATTGGGAATCTCCAAATCCGAGAGGTGAGCTGACCCCAGAACAATGGGAGGAATTCACTGGTGGACAAATGCCTGAGCAATGGGATTCGTCCACATCTAATTCAGAAGAAAGTATTCAGGGTTCAACATCTCCATATTAATTTTCTTTCATAACTATAGTGAAAAATACTATAACACCCCCAAAGATCTGTAAATCTAACTATGGATCTTTGAGGGTTTTTTACTTGAAGATTACCCTTTTCTTATGAAATGAATGTAAGACTTTGAGCGTAAGGGTCATATAAAATTTTTTAGGAATAATGTAGGTATCTTCACATAAACTACAGATTGCGTGGTTATAATGGCTAACTAGGGGGGATATCTTAATGAACTATAATATTTTAGTAGTAGAAGACGATTTAGAAATTCAAGAATTAATTAAGCAGTTTTTGATGACACAAAATTATAATATAGAGGTGGCATCTGATGGAGTAGAGGGAATAAAGAGATTAAACACGCAATCATTTGATTTAATTCTCCTTGATGTTATGATGCCCAATCTCAATGGATTTGAAGTGGCCAAAATGCTACGAAATCATTCTAATATACCCATTATCTTTTTAACTGCGTTAGAAGAAGAACAAGATCAAATGAAAGGCTTTGATCTTGGTATTGATGATTATATAACTAAGCCGTTTTCATTTCATGTGTTGATCAGACGAGTGCAAGCGGTTCTTAGAAGAAGTAATCATAAAAGTTGGGGAAATCATTTGAATTTTAATGAACTGAATGTCGACTGCGACGGATATAAAGCATATGTAAATAAGGAAGAAATACCATTAACTACAAAGGAATTCGAAATTCTACAACTACTACTCCATAATGAAAAAAAAGTGCTTACTAGAGAGATCATTGTAGAAAAGGTTTGGGGATATGATTATTCGGGAGAAACACGGATGATTGATACTCATATAAAAAACTTACGAAAAAAATTAAATTTACCCTATATTAAAACAGTAAAGGGTATCGGATACAAAATCGATGAATAGGATTGTCAACATCTTAAAGATGAAAAAAATAACCTATAAGCTCTTTATGATTACTTCTCTTATATTGCTATCGTTTGCGGTATTAATTTATTTAACTTTATACTTCTTCCTTCCAACATTCTACGAGCAATATAAAACAAATCAGCTCCAATCTGGCATAACGGAAATAATTGATAAATCTAAGAATTTAACATTAAAAGAAGCGAAAGAGCTTTTGGATGAGTACTCCTTAGAAAATAATGCAATCATTTATCTACAAGAAAAGAACGGACATATTTTATACTCTCCTTCTTTTAATTTTCAGGGAAATACACAATCACCGACGATTACTGGAAAAGCATCATCACCAACACAAAATGAAGACACTGTTAATGCGTTTAATCAATCTTTGCCCATACAATTTCTGAATGGACACCATTTAATAGTTACTGTATTTGCGACATTTCAACCAATCGATGAAGCTTCACAGGTCTTAGTACGTTTTCTTCCTTATATTAGTATCATTGTTGTATGTATTAGCCTAGGAAGTGCCTATTTATATTCAAGGTTTATTACAAAACCACTCCTTTATATAAATGAGCGAGCGCAAAAGATGGCTAACCTCGATTTTTCAGAAAATATAATCGTTCGTTCTAATGATGAGTTAGAGGAATTATCGAATAGTTTAAATGAGATGTCGAATAATTTGCAAAAGACAATGAATGATTTACGAATAGCAAATGAACAATTAAAAGATGATATTGAAAGAGAAAGAAAAGTCGAAACAAAACGGAGGGAATTTTTTGCTACAGTTGCACATGAATTAAAAACGCCACTCACTGTAATGAAAGGGTATATAGAAGGAATGATTTATAATATTGGACCTTATGAAAATCGTGACTTCTATTTAGAAAAAAACCATAAAATTATAGAAAGAATGGAACAACTTGTTCGTGAAATTTTGAGTATGTCCCAACTAGAGCAACATATATTCAAAATCCAAATGAAAGAAACAAATCTCTCAGATTTAATTGAGACTATAACGAAAGACCTCGTTTTTTTTGCATCTCAAAAGGATATTACGATTATTAATAAAATTCCCCCAAATCTGTACGTATTTACAGAAAATGTTTTACTAGAAAAAGCATTTAAAAATATTATCCATAATGCAATTATGTATTCACCACAAGGAGAAACAGTATATTTAGGGTTGACGAAGGATTCAAAAGAAAATCAGATTCAAATTCAAGTCATGAATACGGGTGTACAAATTAAAGCAGAGGAACTACAACAATTATTCCAACCTTTTTATAGAATCGAAAAATCAAGGAATAGAAATACTGGTGGGAGTGGATTAGGCTTATATATCGTTAAGCAAATATTTATATCACTCTCTATTCATTATTCTGTGAATAATGTTGAGAATGGCATTCAATTTTTAGTTACATTTCCTAAAAGTAAATAAATGCTTTAAAGATTGAGTTTTTTGAAGGCTACAACCGAATACACAGACGACTCAATAATCAATTTAGATTTATTGAGTCTTATATTAGATAGGAGATTGACTGAAAATGAAGATAAGAACAAAGTTAATTATTATTTCTTTGAGCCTATTATTAATTCCAGGTTTGATTATAGGGGTTAGCAGTTATCACTCTGCTAAAGAGCACTTGGATGATTTGGGAGAGAAGATGTTAAAAAATAATGTTGAAATGGCACTGCAATTAATTGATTCAATGAATTATGCGGTTCAAACTGGAGAAATATCTTTGGAGGAAGCCCAAGAAAAAGTAAAACAAAAATTAATTGGGGATTTACAAAGTGATGGCACCCGTAAAATAACGACACACGTTGATTTAGGTGAAGATGGCTATTTTGCTATTTATGGAACGAGTGGAGATAGGGTAGCTCATCCTTTCTCGGAAGGAGAAAATGCTTGGGAAAATGTAGATAGCCATGGCGTTTATATGGTGCAAAATATGATAACCGCAGCACAAAATGGCGGGGATTTTACCTATTATGCTAGAGCCATGCCTCAAGACCCTGATGCCGAAGAAGACAAAATAGCCTACTCTGCTTTAGATCCGAACTGGGGTTGGGTAGTAAGCGCTAGTAGCTTAATGACATCATTTAATCATGGAATTCATTTAATCCAATATACGATTATGATTACCTTGGGCATTAGTATTTTAATAGGTTTAATCGTTATATTTTTATTTTCCAGACACTTAGCTGTTCCTGTTCAAATGGTTACTGAAAGTGTTGAAAACATTGCTAATCAAAATTTAACCTTTACATATTTAAACGTTAAAAATAAGGATGAGTTAGGCATTTTAGCGACAGGCATAAATACGATGACGACAAATTTACGAGGTATTATTGAATCCGTTTCGAACTCAGCTGAACATGTTGCTGCTACATCCGAACAACTCACTGCGAGTAGTGAACAGACAAGCACCGCTTCAGATGAAATTACGAGGGCTATTCAGGAAATTTCTATAGGACAAGAAAAGCAACTAGTTGGAATGGAAGAAGCAAATCATTCTGTTTTGCAGATATCATCGAGCATTACTGCCATTACTAAAAATATTAAAGAATTAAATGACCTTTCCGTTGAAACCTCTAAAGTCTCTCTTTATGGTAATGAAGTTATTAATCAGTCTGTTGAACAAATGAATCACATTAATAACCAAAACATAGTGACAACTGAAGCAATGCGATTGCTTGAAAGTAAATCACAAGAGATTGGTGAGATTATTACGGTCATTACTAACATTGCAGCACAAACAAATTTACTTGCTTTAAATGCAGCGATTGAAGCAGCGCGTGCAGGAGAACAAGGTAAAGGTTTTGCTGTTGTAGCGGATGAGGTTAGAAAACTAGCGGAGGAATCGGGTAATGCAGCAAACAATATTTCTTCACTCATAGGTGAAATTCAACTTAATACACAGCATACAGCACAAATGGTCAATGAAGGGAAAAGTGTCGTTGAAACGGGTATAGGTTATGTGGCAAACGCTGGAAAAACTTTTGAAGAAATAGCAGCCGATGTAGACATGATTAACCATAAACTTTCATCTGTCTCAACTGAAATTCAAGAAATTAATACGAATACAGAGATTCTAGTAAATGAAATACTGAAAACCAAAGAAGTTACCGATCAGTCATCGAGGTACACACAACAAGTTGTTGCAGCAGCGGAAGAACAGTCTGCTACGATGACTGAGATGACATTTGCTTCTCGTTCTTTAGCAGAGATGTCGCAGGAGCTTCAAAATCTAGTATCAAACTTTAAAACCAACGAATGAATAATTGCGTTTGATTAGAATTATAAAATAGAAACATACTCTCATCGAAGCTACGAAGAATATAGAGCTAGCAAAATGATGAACACATAAATTTGTTAGCTTTTTTATAGCTTCGGAATGGTATCTTTTGTTGATGCTTCATATAAACTTCATACAGCATCTATACTAACTACAGATATGCTTTATAAAACAATAAAATAGTAATTTTTTAATAAAAGATGGAGGTTGAAACGACCCTATTGGAGGAATTAGGATGGAGACGGGGATATTTGAATCAAATCGTAAATCTGTATTAAAAAGTATTGAACGTAAAAAAACTTTTGCATTAGTATATATTACGATTATAAGTTGGCATGACTTGAATACTTCTAAACACATAGACGTGGTTGAAAGGAAGCTAACTTTGTATCAACAAGAAGTGGAATGGTATAGAGTATTTGATAAGGAATATATTTTAATCTGTCATGCTCAGTCACAAGCACAGTTGATTATGCAAGAATTATCGAATATTGAATTTTTGAAGATACAGTATCTTTATGTCCAAGATAGAAAACTTCCAGCGTTAAATTACGTTAGACAAGTCTATTCGCAAAACATGAAAAGTAGTGAGATAAAAGAGTGCATGTCACAGAAAGATTTAGCAACGGAAGAGTTTGAAATAGTTTTCCAACCGATATTACACAATAATAGACAAATATCCTTTGAAGCACTAAGTAGATGGCAGTCGGAAGATATGGGCTCTATGTCTACGGGTATATGTATTCCAATTTTACATATAGAGAATTTGATAGAATTAACCAAGAACATTATAAATAAGGCTGTTGAATTATTGAGTAGATATAATGAAATTATTTATGTTTCGATTCATTTATCAGCGCCATTAATCAAGGATATTACTTGGCTAATTCAACATTTAGATGAAATTAGTTTTAATAACAATCATCGAATTGCTTTTGAAATAACCGAAGAAACTATAATGGGAATAGAAGCAAGAGCCAATCTAAAAATTATTCATGATCGAGGTCATAGTATATTTATTGATGATTTTGGTACTGGAAACTCGAATTTTCAATATATGACCTTGTTCCCCCTGGATGGGGTGAAACTAGATAGGCTATTTATAAGTGGGAAATCAAATAAAAAAGTAATGGAGCTACTGACAAAATTTATCAAAGCTATGGGTCTAGAAGTAATCATAAAAGGCGTCGACAATGTTGAACAGCTTAATTCCTTATCGAAAGCCCAATATGATTCCATACAAGGCTATTACATATCGAAACCTCTAACAATAAATGAATTGACAAAATTTATATGTGAGAATAGTTAGGCTATTGAGATCATTTTTAGTGTAAGGAAAGTAAAGCAACCTCTATAGAATAAAAGGGATTTTTACATAAAAAATACCATGAAAAAACGCAATACCCTTAATGTTAGAAAGGGGTTGCGTTTTTTGCTTCATAAAACCAAGAAAAGGTGAAGGTATGAATAAGAAAGAAGGGAACTCCAGATTATCTTCAGGAAATCTCTAGAAAATCTCCATACTGTTCCCATATGAACTACAGATAATGCCTTTATTATAAAACCTGTAAGACAAAATACATTTTAAAAGGAGAATAAAAACATGAAAAAGAAAAAGAGATTGGCTGCTACTACTTTAGGTGCTGTATTTGCACTATCCACTTTGGGGTCTGCATTCGCAGCAGAAGTTCCGACTCAAGTGAGTGTGAGTAGTGAATATGTGGTAGGGCAAGCAACTAAACCAGCGAACTTTGATGAAATTTCAAAAGAAAAGGTGCAGGCTATTTTTGACCAAGTAGAGGCAGGCACACTAACGAAAGAAGAAGGCATGAAGCAGCTTGATGCAGCGCTAGGCATAAAAGGAGATAAAAAAGCTGTAACTAAACCAGCGAACTTTGATGAAATTTCAAAAGAAAAGGTGCAAGCCATTTTTGACCAAGTAGAGGCAGGCACACTAACGAAAGAAGAAGGCATGAAGCAACTTGATGCAGCGCTAGGCATAAAAGGAGATAAAAAAGCTGTAACTAAACCAGCGAACTTTGATGAAATTTCAAAAGAAAAGGTGCAAGCCATTTTTGACCAAGTAGAGGCAGGCACACTAACGAAAGAAGAAGGCATGAAGCAACTTGATGCAGCGCTAGGCATAAAAGGAGATAAAAAAGCTGTAACTAAACCAGCGAATGCTGATGAAATCTCAAAAGAAAAGGTGCAGGCTATTTTTGACCAAGTAGAAGCAGGCACACTAACGAAAGAAGAAGGCATGAAGCAACTTGATGCAGCGCTAGGTATAAAAGGAGATAAAAAAGCTGTAACTAAACCAGCGAATGCTGATGAAATCTCAAAAGAAAAGGTGCAGGCTATTTTTGACCAAGTAGAGGCAGGCACACTAACGAAAGAAGAAGGCATGAAGCAACTTGATGCAGCGCTAGGCATAAAAGGAGATAAAAAAGCTGTAACTAAACCAGCGAACTTTGATGAAATTTCAAAAGAAAAGGTGCAGGCTATTTTTGACCAAGTAGAGGCAGGCACACTAACGAAAGAAGAAGGCATGAAGCAACTTGATGCAGCGCTAGGCAAAAAAGGAGATAAAAAAGCTGTAACTAAACCAGCGAACTTTGATGAAATCTCAAAAGAAAAGGTGCAGGCTATTTTTGACCAAGTAGAGGCAGGCACACTAACGAAAGAAGAAGGCATGAAGCAGCTTGATGCAGCGCTAGGCATTAAGGAAGATAAAAATAAAGTGAGTGGTCCAGCGAGTAAACCTGTAAAGTAGCTTTCAATAAACCTTAAAAACAGAGAAACTATCCATTGTTAGCCAACAGGCAATCTGACATTTAGGGAATAAAAGTAAAAGTGACAGTATAGAAGCACCAATACATTTGTAGTTTTCACTTGTATTGGTGCTTTTTAAATTGAGAAAAATATGATTTCTCATCTTATAGATGATGATGAAAAGCACATTGCTTTAACGAAAGAAAACGAACTGTTTTCAGATTTCCTTCAACAGTTACGTATTTCTCGATTATCTAATTTTTGCTTTATTACCGTTTGTGATTTCTAGTCACCCTAAAAAAGCTTCATGCCCAAGCTAATCGACAAAAGGTCGTAGTTTTCAGTATAACCTGCTATTCTATCAATTGAACGGTTCTTTGAACAGCTATCTATTTTTGTTAAAACTACTTATTACTTTAACCTAACTATTCACACACTTTATTTCATGGTGAAGCCTAATGATTCAATTATGATAGGTGTTCCTCTAAATAGAGTACCATTGTAAGGAGTAATGGTTAAGGCAGTAGCTGATATTGTATAAATACCGCCTTCTTGCATGACAGCATTAATATACAGATTGACGTAGCCATTTGGTGAAAAAATCACAAATTCAGTAATGGGATCTGTATGATCATTCCAAAAGAGAGTTGCAGGCAAGGTTGCTCCGTTTGTTAAATCAAGATCGCTTGTTAAAATGTAAAAATATCTATTAATCGTTGGAATTATTATACCTTCTGGGACAATTTCGATGGGAGGAACGATTGGACCGTTAGTGGCTTTTATACGGGGCCAAATAAATTGCTCCTCATTGCTACAATCACAGCTTCCATTGTTTATTCGACCATGTTTAGGGTTGACCATGTGTTATCACACTCCATTCTTGTAAAATTAACCTTTGCCCCCAATTCGTTTACTATAAAATATGAAGAAAATAAAATTCAAGCTAGTTGAGCATCTATCATTCCATAAGGTTTCTTTCAGATAACCATGTTTTTTTAACAATACTAGTCAAATTGAAGCGTTGGCATACATGCCTTTTACCGTAAATTAGTGTTATACTTTGCTAGTTGAATAAGGTAGAATACTAATTATGAATAATTAACGAAAAAGGGGTTACTGGTTTCATGAAAGATTTTGATCAACAATTGGAGGGGCTACTAAAGCAAGCCGCTTTGCAATACATAATATATCAGCATAATGGTGATACGGAGCGCATGGATAAAACATCACTTTTTGCTCGAAAAATTCAGCAAAAAGAGTATGTGATTGGTTTTGCAGGCCATTTCTCCGCCGGGAAGTCGAGTATGATTAATGCGTTGTCTGGCGAGAATTTATTAGCATCAAGTCCGATTCCAACAAGTGCAAATATCGTTAAAGTGCATAAATCAGAGGAAGACTTTGCAGTTGTTTATATGCACAAGGAAAAGCCTGTTAAATTTGAGGCAGGCTATGATTTTAAAACGGTAAAAGAGCTTAGTAAAAATGGGGATTTGGTATCTCAAATAGAAATTGGCCATAGCGCATCAACATTACCGTTTGGTGTTACAGTGATGGATACACCTGGAGTAGACTCAACAGATGATGCTCACCGCATGTCGACGGAATCTGCACTCCATATTGCCGATATCGTATTCTATACAATGGACTACAACCATGTGCAATCGGAGTTAAATTTCCAATTTACGAAGCAATTAATGAAATATAATCCAAATGTTTATTTGATTGTTAATATGATTGACAAGCATAAAGAAAATGAATTGAGCTTTGAAGAGTTTAAAGCAACGGTTCATAATTCCTTTGCGGCATGGGGCGTTGTGCCGAAAGGTGTATTTTTCACATCTTTGAGAGAGCCTGAGCACCCACATAACGATTTTGAAGCCGTAAAGAAAATTGTTATGGATAGTATGAACGATTGGCAGGACCAGCTTGTCCAAACAGCAACAAATACATTGCGTTTATTGCAAAGTGAGCATGATAACTATTTAATAGAAGAAAGACAGGATCGTTTAGCGATTGATGAAGAAATTTTAAGTGCGGATGACTGGGCACACCATCAAGATATTTTAGAGCAATACAATAAATTAAATCGTCAGGTTGAATTATTCTCTGTTGAGGCGTGGAACGAAACATTTGAGGAGCAACGTAAAGAATTGCTTGCCAATGCTGCGATTATGCCAGCCGACTTGCGTGATCGCTTACGTCTTTATTTAGAAAGTATGCAGGAGGGCTTTAAGGTAGGGGGGCTCTTTACTGCGAAGAAAAAAACAGAGGAAGAGCGGAACCGTCGTAAAGAAGATGCTTATAGTGCTTATCAAAATGTCGTCCATGCGCAAATTACAGGGCATTTAAAGGGCCTTATGAAAAAAGCATTAAAGGACGTGGGTGCTTTAAATGAGGAACGTGCCTCAGCTATTGATGCTTATCCGTTTGACTTACCATTTGCATTGATTGAGCAGCAAGTTCAAGCAGGTGCACTGTTAACAGGTGATGCGGTATTAAACTTCGCCAATCGTGTGGCAGAGGCAACAAAGCGTTATTTTATTCAGGAAACAGATAGCTGGAAAAAAGCACAAGCGACAACATTAGAAGCAGTGGCAACAGAAACAGCTGCTCCTTCGAAATTAAAAATGGCAGGCATGCAGGATAAAGTGGATGCTATTAAGGCTGTACTTGAAATCGAGGGTTACCAACAATATAGTGCGAGCATTATGCATCAAGCGAGCAATGAAATCCGGAACGTAGCGAATGATCAGTTAACAAATTGGGAAAATTCCTTTAAACAGGATTTAGCAGAGATTCGTTTGTTTGATGAATCCATGCTACAACCAAAAGAACAAGTCATTCAGGAAGAAGCAGTGCAGCAAGCAGTTAGTGCAACGAGTTTGCCAATCGATGGCGTTATTAATCGTGCCCTGCATACCGCCAATGCTGTAAAAGAAGTACAAGGCTTTGCTGAAGTTGCTCAATATCTTGAAAATAAAGTGGAACGATTACAGAAAAAAGATTTTACCATCGCTTTGTTTGGGGCTTTTAGTGCTGGGAAGTCATCCTTTTCTAATGCATTAATGGGGGCGAAGGTATTACCTGTATCCCCAAACCCAACAACTGCAGCTATCAATAAAATTCGTCCTGTATCGCCTGAGCATCCACATGAAACAGCCGATGTACAGCTTAAAACAGCTGAGCAAATGTTAGAGGATATTCAAGGGTCCTATGCAGCGATTGGTTTATCTGTCCAGTCATTAGAGGAAGCGTATAATCGTGCTGACGAAGGGCTTGCAGTACAGTTGACAGATGAGCGTTTAAATGTGCACAAATCATTTATTCGTGCTTATAAGGAAGGGTATCCAACGTTTAAGTCTGAGCTTGGTACTATTATTCGTGTGGATCGCGTTGAATTTGAAAAATTTGTCGCGCAAGAAAATAAATCATGCTTTGTGGACAATATCGATTTCTATTATGATAGTCCATTAACGCGCATGGGCGTTACACTTGTGGATACTCCAGGAGCAGACTCTATAAATGCTCGTCATACAGGTGTAGCCTTTGAATATATTCGGAATGCCGATGCCATCCTATTTATTACGTATTATAATCATGCTTTTGCCAAAGCTGACCGTGAGTTTTTAATTCAGCTTGGTCGTGTAAAAGATGCCTTTGAGCTTGATAAAATGTTCTTTATTGTGAATGCTATTGATTTAGCAACAACGGATGAAGAGCAGGAAGATGTAAAAGGCTATGTACGTTCAGAATTACAGCGATTTGGTATTCGTTTCCCGAGACTGTATGGTGTATCGAGTCTTTTAGCGTTAAAGGAGAAGGTGGAAGGTTCAGATTTAACATCAGGCATGCCACCGTTTGAAAACGACTTCCATACATTTTTAAATGATGAATTGAGTGCATTAGCAGTGCAGGCTCTTGCGGAGGAAGTTGACAAAACAGAGCAACGCTTAGCGGATTTAATTGCACAAACGGAGGAAAACCTCAAACGTAAAGACGAGCGCTTAGAGGAATTAACCGTACTTGAAAAGCATGTGCAATCCAAGTTTAGTGTGCTGAATACAAGTATGCTGGAAAGTGAGACAAAGCAAGAGCTTGATGAGCTTCTCTATTATGTTCTACAACGTGTCTACTATCGTTACCCTGAATTCTTTAAGGAAGGATACAATCCTTCAACATTTGCGGCCATGCCAGCACAGCAGGCATTGGAGCATGCGTTGAAGGAAGTGATGCAAAGCTTACGTTTTGACTTTACACAGGAAATGCGTGTGACAAACTTCCGTTTATCACAGTTTATAAGCAAAAAAATGCAGCACCGATTTAAGGATGAAGTACGGGAGCTAAAAGAGCTTAACCGTAGCTTCTCGTTCTTAGCATTTGAATCTTCTGAGCCAAATTTACTTGATTTTGAAGGCCCATTTGGTGATATTTCGAAATATACTAGCGTAAAATCTCACTTCCGTAATCAAAAAGCTTTCTTTGAGAAGAATGAAAAAGTGAAGCTGAGCGATGCGTTAGAAGCATTAACAAAGCCGGATGCCCAGGATTATTTAGATGCACAGAAAGTTTCTCTCATGACTTGGGCCATTACGTTTATTGCAGAGGAAGCAGAAAAATTACGTTTATATATTTATCATCAAGCGCTTGAGCAAATTGAAACAGAGCGATTGGCGCTTCAAGAAGAAAGCCGTTTAGCTTCTTGGAAAGCGATTTACGCACAATTACAAAACGCATGAGGTGATTCCTATGGGAAAAGTATTCAAATCAGTAGATGAAATTCAGTTTGATGGTGTCCGTTTTATCGATGCTCGTTTTGATTTACAAGACAAAGAAGCTGGAAAAAAAGCATTTGAAGAAGGTCATGCAACAGGAGCAATCCATATGGATTTAGAGCAGCAGCTATCTGATATGGACAGTCAAGACGGTCGTCACCCAATGCCGAACAAAGAAAAATTGACATCTGTATTTCAAGAATTAGGCTTACGTTATGAAGATCAAATCGTTATCTATGATCAAGGAGCAGCACCTTTCGCTCCACGTGCTTGGTGGATGCTGACGTATGCTGGTTTCCCAAATGTTGTCATTGTTAACGGGGGAGCATCGGCATTGGAAACGAAAGTGCCATTTACAAAAGACGTCGTAAAATACCCACCAACAATCATTGATTTTGATTGGAAGGATGAGCTGTATGCACCACGCCAAGCAGTAAAGGCGATTGTGGACGGAGAAGTGAAAGCAACTTTACTCGATGCTCGTGCGGCTGAGCGTTATCGTGGGGAATTCGAGCCATTAGATAAAGTAGCAGGTCATATACCAACAGCAAAAAACTTTGACTGGGAGCAATTAAAGAAAGATGGACAATTGCAGGCTAACGATGCATTGCGTCAAAAAGTTGCACAAGATGAACATGTGGTTGTCTACTGTGGCAGTGGTGTAACCGCATCCCCGCTTTATGCCGTATTAGCAGATGAAGGCTATGAAAACATTCAGTTATACGTAGGTAGCTTTAGTGATTGGATTACACAATATGAGGTTGAAAAAGGTACAAATGAATAAGGGTTAAAGCAAAAACGCTCACTTTGGTGGGCGTTTTTTTGGTGGTGGATCGGGTGCGGGGGAAAGTGATGGATAGAAGTGGGAAAGTGACGGATAGGAAGGAGAAAGTGACGGATAGGATAATCCTGGAACGGACGGATAGAAAGGAGAAAGTGACGGATAGGATGCCAAAAGTGACGGATAGGAAGCTGAAACTGGGGGATAGAAAGCCAAAACCGACGGATAGAGCCAAAAAAGCGTCTCCCGTCTAGCTCGCTCGAAACAAATAGATAGAGTTACTGAATCTATGGCTCAAATGCCAAAACAAACGGATAGCCAACCCTTAAAAAAGCCGATCGAATTCAAAATGACTCACCATTCATTTTATGCTACACTCTTTTAAAAGGGGGAAAGTGGATGTTTAAACGTGAGACGAGCATAGGAGTTCAACGCCATGGTGATGTACAATGTGCACTTGGAAAGGTAGCTGTTCAGGGGTTTGGTATGAGTGTGTATAGCTTTTTTGTTGATGGCTTATTAATCGATACAGGCTCAAATTCGCTGGCACAGGAGTTTCAATCATTTTTTAAGGAGCTACCAATGGAGCAAATTGCCCTTACTCATTCGCATGAGGATCATGCGGGCAATGCCGCCTGGCTTCAACAGCAAATGGATATTCCTATTTATCTTCACCGTGAATCTCTTCAGGCTTGTACGAAGAAGGGTGATTATCCTTTGTACCGTCAAGCATTATGGGGGGAGCGGCCAGCTTTTCTAGCGCAGCCAATAGGCACTACATTGCAAACAAAAACAGCTGTCTGGGACGTTATTGAAACACCTGGGCATACGACAGATCATCTGGCCTTCTATAATCGTCAATCAGGTGCTATGTTCACGGGAGATTTATACATTCAAACGAAAACGAAGGTAGTACTCGATGAAGAAAATATTGTACATACCTTAGCATCGTTAAAAAAATTATTAACCTATGATTTTAACGAAGTTTATTGTTGTCATGCAGGCTATTTAACAGATGGCAGAAATAGAATACTAGAAAAAATAGCGTATATTGAAGAAATGGAAGAGAAGGTTCGTCACTTGTTTGTACAAGGTTATTCAGTAGAGGAGATGACGTCCAATATTTTCCCTCGAGAGTATCCCATTATTAAAGTGTCTGGCGATCAATGGTCTTCTAAGCATATAATCAGAGCATTTATTCGTCATTTTACTGAAGAGTCCTTGCAATAGGGCTCTTTTTTTGTTGGGCTTAAATGCGGTAACAGCAATAGTAAAAAACTTTGTGAAAAAATGTGAATAAATTGTGACAAACTCACTTGGCTCAATGGATACGCTTACAAAAGTTTGTGAAAAAATTCTCTTTTACACAAGAAAAATACTATGTGAAATATTGAACAGCTTGAAAGGCGATAGTTGTACATTTCCCAATATTCATCCTTATGATATTAACTATTTTAAAATAATTGATTGTGAAAAGTTTAATTTGACAGAAAGGCGTGTATGAAGTCTTGTAATGCTGTGTTTTCGAAATGAAAAATAAATTGACAGAAAATTCGTTGACTATATTTTCACAAAGTAATATGATTCTAAAATATAATGAAAAACAAAGGGAAAAGGATGGGATGGAATGGACGTCATGAAGAAAGCTTTAGAAATGCATGCACATTATAGCGGTAAATTAGAGGTGATTTCAAAAGTTCCAGTACAGGATTCTTATGATTTAAGTCTTGCTTATTCACCTGGAGTGGCTGCACCATGTGTGGAAATTGAAAGAAACCCATCGCTGGTTTATGACTATACAATGAAGGGGAATATGGTGGCAGTTGTGTCAGATGGTACGGCAGTTTTAGGATTAGGGGATATTGGTCCTAAAGCTGCATTACCAGTTATGGAAGGGAAAGCGATTTTATTAAAGCGTTTTGCCAATGTTGATGCTTTTCCAATATGTTTAGATACAAAAAGTACGGATGAAATCGTCAGCATTGTGAAGGCGCTTGCTCCGACGTTTGGGGCGGTGAATTTAGAGGATATTTCAGCACCTAGATGTTTTGAAATTGAGGATCGACTGCGTCAGGAATGTGATATACCAGTATTCCATGATGATCAGCATGGTACAGCTATTGTAGTAGGTGCCGCTATGATTAATGCGAATCGTATTGTGCAAAAGGATATTGCGACAATGAAGGTCGTCATCAATGGCGCTGGGGCAGCAGGGATTGCTATTTTACGAATCCTTGTGCAAATGGGCTATAAAAATATTTTTATGTGTGATACAAAAGGTATTATTTATGAGGGACGTAAAGAGGGGATGAATCCGATTAAAGAGGCGGTTACTCATTTAACAAATCCAGAGAAAATACATGGTACGTTGAGTGAGGCGCTCGTTGGTGCGGATGTTTTTATTGGTGTTTCGGTTGCCAATCTATTAACAGAGGGGCATATTGCGTCTATGAATGAAAACCCGGTGGTCTTTGCATTAGCTAACCCAAATCCAGAAATTACGTATGAAAATGCCAAGGCGTGGGGAGTTCGTGTAATGGGTACGGGTCGTTCGGATTATCCGAATCAAATTAACAATGTCCTGGCGTTCCCTGGCATTTTCCGTGGCGCATTAGATGTACGTGCTACGGATATCAATGAAACCATGAAACTAGCTGCTGTGGAAGCAATAGCTTCACTTGTTAGTGATGAAGAGCTTATGGAGGAATATATTGTTCCTAAGTCATTAGATGAACGTGTTGTTGCCATTGTCTCTCGTGCAGTTAGCGGTGCAGCGGTCGAATCTGGAGTCTCGGAACTGTTCCAACAAACTACAGCGCTAACAGTTTAACAAATTACAGATATCGAAATACGGCAAATGTAGAAAAGCAAAGAAATGCTTTTCTACATTTTTTTATCGAATTTGCTCGAAAAATGTTGTTGTTTGGTTTTTTATGTAATAAAATTGGTGAGTATAAGGTAATGACTTGTGCAATGGATTGAAAAGTATAAATACATAATTTTGCGATGTTTTTGAAACGAAATAGGTCTTAAGTCTATTTAAAGAGGAGAAAAAATACATGAATACATTCGTTCCATTTAGATCTATTAAAGCCAAACTGATTGCTTTCTCTTTATTGCTTTTAATGATTCCCTTGATTATTTTAGGCTATCTAAGCTATCAACAAAGTAAATCAAATTTAGAGTCGGTGGGAAAAGAAAACTTAAGAAACAGTGTGGAAATGACCATTGCCATGATTGAACAATTTAATCAAGAGGTAGAGGCAGGTAATTTAACTTTAGAAGAAGCACAAGAGAAAGTGAAGGTCGCTATTTTAGGGAAAAAGGATAATGAAGGAAAGCGACCTATTAATAAAAATATTAAACTAGGTGAGAACGGTTATATCTTTGTTGTAGACCAAAAGGGGACCTCTATTGCACATCCGAACATAGAGGGAAATAATGTCTGGGATGAACAGGATGATAATGGAGTTAAGTATATGCAAGAAATCATTGCCAAGGGGAATGAAGGTGGTGGATTTGTCTCCTATTCGTGGCCATTACCAAATTCAGATCAACTAGAGGATAAAGGGGTCTATGCAGAAACGGATCCGTATTGGGGATGGGTTATTGGTGCCAGTACCTATTTAGCAGACTTTAATAAACCAGCGGAGAGTATTTTGAAATTAACGATGATTGTAATTGGTGTCGCTATTATTATTGGGGTATTAGTTATTTGGCAGTATGCAAGTAGTATGGCTAAACCTATCAACCGAGTGGTCCAAGCGATGGAGCGATTTGCAGAGGGCGATTTGACGCAAGAAAGTATGTCTATTCGCTCAAAAGACGAAATTGGCAAACTGGCAAACGCTATGAATCAAATGCAATCTAAATTGAAGGACATGATACACAATATTGCTCAAGCATCTGATTTAATTACTACTTCTAGTAAGGAGCTTTCACAATCGGCCAATGAAGTGAATATGGGTGCAGAGCAAGTGGCGATAACAATGAATGAATTAGCATCTGGGGCAGAAGGACAAGCACATCATTCGAACGAATTAACTTCCTTGATGGAACGTTTTACTGCGGATTTGCGTGAAACAAATCAGTATGGTGAGCATATTCATCAATCTTCTTTTGAAGTGTTAGGCTTAACCAATGAAGGAAGTCAGCTCATGACATCTTCTAATTCTCAAATGAAAAAGATTGATAGTATTGTACAAAATGCAGTAGAGAAAGTAAAAAATTTAGATGCCCAAGCACAGGAAATTTCTAAATTGGTGGTGGTCATTAAAGATATTGCCAATCAAACCAATTTATTAGCTTTAAATGCCGCGATTGAAGCTGCTAGGGCAGGTGAACATGGCAAGGGATTTGCGGTGGTTGCGGATGAAGTACGCAAGCTTGCTGAACAAGTTGGCTATTCAGTCAATGATATTACAACAATTGTAGCAAATATTCAGCAAGATTTTGATGTTGTTACGAGCTCATTAGAGGATGGCTATCAGGAGGTAAAAGATGGGACAACTCAAATTAAAGCTACGAGTGAAACGTTTACGACGATTAGTGATTCTATTAATGATGTTGTAGAAAGTGTTCAATTGATTTCCAAAAATTTATCAAAAGTAACGGATGATGGTCAAAAAATGAATAGTGCTATTCAAGAAATAGCTGCGGTCGCAGAAGAATCTGCAGCAGGTGTGGAGCAAACGACAGCGACAACAGAACAGACAAGTAGCTCAATGGAGGTTATGGCGGGGAAATCAGCCCAATTATCAACATTGGCTATAGATTTAAAGACATTGGTTGCCCAATTTAAACTGTAAAAAAATCTCCCACTCTCTTAAATGAGAGGGGAGATTTTTTACATCATGCCTACTCCGATAGCCCCAACTAGGATAATGAAGAATAGAACGAAGAACAAGATGAATAAAATAATTCCTGGAATAAAGATCGTGAAAAAGGCCATCCAATTAGTGATTTGGTGTGCTTCTGCTACCACACCGACAGAAATGACGAAAGACCAAATAGTGACAACAATAGAAGCTAAAATGGCTGGCCAAAAAATCCATGGCAGTGAGCCCATAAAGTTTGGATCTAATAAGGATTCCGGAGAAGTGATTAACCAGATTAAATAAAATGGAATAAGCACTATAAATGGTACAGCTGTAAGGCTCAGCCCTTTAAATAAGTCTGAATACGTACCAGTACCCTTAAATAGCTTACCAAATAGCCATGTGATGAGAGCGGATATAGCTGTCCCAATAATACCAGCGATTGGAGCAAAAATTACACACAGTAAAGCCAATAACCAAGGGGAAAGTTCAGTGAAAAACTCCGAATCCGTCAGCCCTGACATGATAGAGCCGATATAACCGATGGACATAATCAAAATAGCAAAGCCGATTGATTTTTCGTTAATCATATAGCGAGCGGTTTGCTTTGGATGTAACCAAACGGATATAAACGGATTCATCTTTGGCCTTTCTTCATTTTGTGTGTCATTAAAATTTTCCATTAAACTACCTCCAAAATAATAGAATAATTGCATGTTACGCATAGTTAGTATACGAGCGACCCAGTGAAAAGTTTCGTAGAAAGTAAAAATAAGTTATTTTCATGACAAAAGAGCCGCACAACGGCGACTCTTCTTAGTTACTTAGTATAATTTTTTCAAGCTCTAATGGTTTAATATATTGCTCACCTTTGTAAGCACGCATATTACCACCAGAAATTTCATCGATTAATAAAATTTCATTAGTTTGGGCATCACGGCCGAATTCCAATTTAATGTCATAAAGCGTTAAGCCCTTTTTAGCAAGCTCAGTTCCTACAAATTTAGAAATTTCAATTGTACGTTGTTTTAAAATGGCATATTCTTCGTGTGTTAACAGGTTTAACATAGCTAATGCATCTTCAGAGATTGGAGGATCTTGGCGATCATCATCTTTAATGGTAACTTCCACAAAGGCATCAAGATCTTGGCCTTCCTGCGCATAGGCGCCGTAGCGTCGTAGGAATGAGCCAACTGCCTTAAAGCGGCAAATTACTTCTAAACCGTTCCCGAACACTGTTGCAGGTTTTACAGTCATTGTTGCATCATCAAAGTTTGCATCTACATAGTGAGTAGGAACACCTTGTTCATTTAATTTAGAATAGAAATAAGAAGTTAAGCGTAAACCCGCTAAGCCAGCACCATCCATTGTTAAGCCAACCGTATTAGCGCCTGGGTCGAACACGCCGTTTTCACCTGTTACATCGTCCTTAAATTTTAATAAATAATGACCGTCTTCTAATCTGAACACATTCTTCGTTTTCCCTGTATACAATAATTCCACAAAAAACCCTCCAATATTCATAGTACTCTAAAATTATAACACGAATATTTTAAATATTTAATATGAAAAATGTTCGTTTTGTGTGTTTATTTATATCATTTATTGCTGATTTGCAATAAAAAACAAGGTGATAACGAATAATCGTCATCACCTTGTGTGTTTGAAATGCTTCGTAACTGGGTGGTGGATTTATGCTAGATTGCTAGGTCAGTAATTAATAAATGCCTTCAGTAAGCATTCCATCTGCCACCTTAATAAAGCCAGCGATGTTTGCACCCATAACTAAGTTGCCAGGGAAGCCGTATTTTTCAGCAGCAGCTTTACTATCTGAATAAATATCTTTCATAATTTGATGAAGTTTCGCATCTACTTCTTCAAATGACCAAAATACGCGGCTTGAATCTTGTGCCATTTCAAGAGCAGATACAGCAACTCCTCCAGCATTCGCTGCTTTTGCTGGTCCGAATAATACACCTGCATTTAAGAATTCATTAATTGCTTCAAGATCAGAAGGCATGTTGGCACCTTCACCAATCGCTTTGACCCCATTAGAAATTAATGTACGAGCTGATTCACCATTAATTTCGTTTTGAGTTGCACATGGTAGAGCAATGTCACAAGGAATTGTCCAAATGCCAGTGCAGCCATTAGTAAAAGTAGCATTTGGTCGGTAACTTACGTAAGTTGAAATACGATCACCTTTTACTTCTTTGATTTCTTTAATGACATCTAAATCTAAGCCTTCTGGGTCATAAATATAGCCTGAGGAATCAGAGCAAGCAACTACTTTTGCGCCGTATTGCTGTGCTTTCTCAATTGCATACGTCGAAACGTTTCCAGAACCAGAAACGACCACAGTTTTTCCTTCAAATGAATCATTCACATCTTTTAACATCTCATTAACGAAATAAACTGTACCGTAACCCGTTGCCTCTTTACGTGCTAAAGAGCCACCATACCCAGGAGTTTTCCCAGTTAATACACCTGATTCACTAGCTTTCGTTAAACGTTTATATTGCCCCCATAAATAACCTACTTCACGAGCGCCTACACCAATATCACCAGCAGGAACATCGACATCTGGACCAATATGACGGTATAATTCAGTCATGAACGCTTGGCAGAATCGCATGATTTCAGAATCTGATTTACCTTTCGGATCAAAGTTTGAGCCACCTTTACCACCACCGATTGGTTGGCCTGTTAAAGCATTTTTAAAGATTTGTTCAAAGCCAAGGAATTTAATGATGGATTCATTTACCGAAGGGTGGAAGCGTAGACCGCCTTTATAAGGCCCCATGACATTGCTATATTGTACACGATATCCACGATTTACTTGGACTTGATTATGATCATCTTGCCAAGCGACACGGAAGGAAATGATGCGATCAGGCTCAACAATACGTGATAAAATATTGGCCTTAATATATTCAGGATGTTGGACGAATACAGGTACTAATGAAATAAAAATTTCTTCAGCTGCTTGTAGAAACTCCGCTTGATGACAGTTCTGTTGTTTAAGTTGCTCGAATACGCCATCTACGTATTCTTTAGCTAATTGTTCATTGCTAACAGTTGTGATTGTCATAGTAAAACCCCCATTTAGTTGATAGGTGTATCGTATATTTATTTTTCAAACTATTCAATAAAATACTTTTTGAGTTTGTGAAAAATTGAGCAAGAGGGGTCATGTAAATATTATTTTAAAATAATTTATTGTATTAGTATTCATCTAATTATGAGAAAGGAATGATGCCTTATTGTGAAGGTTCTTATAGATGCTGATGCCTGTCCAGTAGTGGATTTGGCGCTATCTGTATCATCTGAGTTTGAGATTGAAACTATCTTATTTTGCGATACATCCCACCGTGTGGAACGTGATAATGTAATAACAATTATTGTACCGAAAGGTCCTGATTCGGTTGATTTTACGCTAGTGAACGCGCTTTCAAAACATGATATTGTCATAACACAGGATTACGGGCTTGCGGCAATGGTTTTAGCAAGAGGAGGGTATCCTATTGATCAAAATGGACGAGAAATGTCTAATGAAAATATCGAACGTTTGCTCGATATGCGTCATGTCGGTCAAAAAATTCGAAGGGCAGGTGGACGTACCAAGGGCCCTAAAAAAAGGACACAAGAAAACAATATTTCGTTTGAAATGAAATTTCGACAAATTTGTGAACGAGCGATTTCTGCACAAAAAATGGAGGATTCTACAGGTGAAAAATGAACTTAAACATGATTTTTTAGAGCAGTTTCCACAGTTGAAATTGATGGCGGCAAAAGATACTGTACTTTGGGAAAATACAAATAGAGTGAAGAATCCGGCAACATCGCTTTTTACTATGGAAGAAGTGGAGGAGGCAGAGGAAACGTTACAACGCTTTTCCGCATATTTAAAGCTGGCGTTCCCTGAGCTTGTGGCAAGTAATGGATTAATCGAATCAGGTATTCAAGAAATCCCTGCTATGAAAGGTGCGATTGAGAATAAATATGGTGTGCTTATAGAAGGTCAGTTACTTTTAAAATCCGATCATGCTTTACCTATCTCAGGTTCCATCAAGGCGCGTGGAGGCATTTATGAGGTCTTAAAGCATGCTGAAAGGCTGGCGCTGGCGAGTGGAAAGCTCCAAAAAATAGATGATTATGGGCGTTTAGCATCTGCGGAGTTTCAATCCTTCTTTCAGCAATACACCATCGCAGTTGGCTCTACAGGAAATTTAGGCTTAAGTATCGGCATTATGGGCAAGAAGCTCGGCTTTAATGTCGTTGTACATATGTCGAGTGATGCCAAGGAATGGAAAAAAGCTTTACTCAGAGAAAAAGGTGCCACGGTTGTTGAATATGAGGGTGATTACAGTGCTGCCGTTGAACAGGGACGCCAAGAAGCAGAATTAGATCCGATGTGTCATTTCATTGATGATGAAAACTCTAAGGATTTGTTTGCTGGCTATGCAGTCGCAGCAATGCGTTTAAAAGGGCAATTAGAACATATGAATGTGCCAGTCAGTGCTACAAACCCATTGTTTGTTTATTTACCATGTGGGGTAGGAGGAGGACCAGGTGGAGTTGCCTACGGATTACGAGAACTATTTGGTGAACATGTGCATATTTTCTTTGCGGAGCCCGTGGCATCTCCTTGCATGACGCTAGGCTTAATGACTGGACTTCATGATGCTATTAGCGTAGAGGATATTGAATTAGACAATAAAACCGAAGCAGATGGTCTGGCAGTGGGCCGCGCCTCCAAGTTTGTAGGAAAAGTAATGGAAACGTATATAAGCGGCTGCTATACAGTGACGGATGAAGAATTGTTTACCTCATTAGGTTTAGCAATGGATAGCGAAAAATTATTTTTAGAGCCATCCGCACATGCGGGAATGTTTGGACCGATTCGATTAATGAAAAACGGGCAAAGCTATTTGGAAAAGCATAACTTAGCGGACAAAATGGAACAGGCAACACATCTGATTTGGGCAACAGGAGGGAGTATGGTCCCTGATAGCATGCGTGCCACGTATTTAGCTAAGAGCAGAGATTTAGTTTAACAATGACCATACTTTTTGTTTAAAAAAGAGAAGGTATTACCCAAATCAAGCTATTCAAAGCACAAAAATGCTTCACCTGTTTTCTTATTAACGTTGCAATGCTTTACGTTGAGCTGCTAAATATACCTCTTGAGCGGCAAGGACACCTGCGCCTGGCTGGAAGTCATAAGCGAAGTCTTGAAGCGCGGCCTCCAATAAGGATACAGCTTGTAGGATATCACTTGGGAAGCAGTAGCCCATATGGCCAAATCTGAAAATTTTACCTTGTAGGTGACCAAGGCCACCTGCAAAATCTAGGTGATATTGCTGCTTAAGGTGTGTTAAGAATTCACCAAGCTCAATTCCCTTTGGTGCCATAATAGCTGTAATGGTAGGGGAGGCATATTGATCTTCAGTTAAGAGCTCGATGTGTAATGCTTTCATAGCGCTACGTACCATGTTTTTCATGAGTTCATGACGGGCAATTGTTTGCTGGAAGCCACCTTCCTGTTCAATTAACTGACAAACCTCATGCAGGCCATCAATAAGCGTGATAGCAGGAGTATTTGGCGTCATCCCCTTTTCAGCCCAACTACGATAACTTAATAGATTTAAATAATAGGCTGGCGTTTGATTATCTTCAATGACTTGCCAAGCTCTTTCGCTCACACTGACAAGAGAGAGTCCAGGCGGTAGCATCATCGCTTTTTGAGAGCCTGTCACGAGAATATCAATACCCCAAGCATCCATTTCAGCCGGCGCGCCACCGATGCAGCTTACGCCATCCACGATAACGAGTGCATCTGTTTCGTCTTGAATCACTTGTGCTAATTCAGCAACAGGGTTTAAAATGCCTGTAGAAGTTTCGTTATATGTGATAAAAACCGCTTTGATATTTTGTAATGGCTGTAAAAATGCCCGTAGCTCCTCAGGTGTGCAAGCTTGTCCCCACTCTTTTTCAAGCTTATGTACATGGAAGCCGTATTGCTCGCAAATGGAAACGAAATAGTCACCGAATGCCCCGACCGTAATGACCACAACTTCCTCACCAGCGGCAACCGTATTGACTGCCGCAGCTTCTAGTGCAGCTGTCCCGCCCGATGGCAAGAGTAAAATGTCCTGTGTCGTGCCAAAGACAGGCTTTACCGCCTCAATCGTTTTTCGGTATAATTCTACAAATTCTTGACTCCGATGACTAAAAATATCCCGACTCATCGCTAGCTGAACTCTCTTTGGAATCGGTGTCGGCCCCGGATGTCTTAAAATATTTTCATACATATTATCAATCCCCTTTACTTGACAGAAATTCAAAATTTTCTAACTATAATAATAACATACTTTTTGTAGGGACTAGCTGCTTTTTGAATAAATAATGGAAGAGGTTAGTATAAAGCTATCATTTGAAAAGGAGACCAAGGATATGGAAACAGTGATGCACTACCCATTTATCTATTTTTTGTACGACCACAATCAGGTGCTTGTATATACAATTCAAACGCTCGATTCCATTACATTAGCAAATGTCGTGGAAAATGGAGAATGGGAGAGGTATGAGCTTCCGCCATCAGAGCCATTTACAACATTTCGGCATGAACAAAGTGATCCTAAAGAGGGATGGTCTTTTTGGGCTGCGGCGGAACACCTTAGCTATTTGGTAGAAACCATTAATGATTACATTCAGCTTCAAAGAAACAGGATGACGACAACTGCCCGAGTTGCACATATTGTTTGCTCAGAATCTGCAGCTGGCTCCTTACGAGTGGAACTTGCTCCGCCTAAATATGTCATTGGCTTTCCTGAGGATTTGTCTATAGGACCGCTGTGGAAGCTTGATGAAGAAAGAGGACAAGCATTCCGCCAAAAGTGGTTAATGGAAAATATTAACGATGAGATGGATGACTTTGTTGGTCCTACTAAAATAAGAGATGCCATTCGAGAGATACGTGATATCCCTAGTCACCTACCTATCTATATTTGGTGTGGGGACCATATAGAAGAACAATGTGGGCTTCGGTTTTTCCTCTATGTATTGCGTGATCAGCACAATGAAATATTTCTTATACATTCAAATGGACAGCAAGTGATCGAACGTCAGTGGAATCCAAATCTGTATGATATAAAGAGATTATCAGTAAAGGGACGTCAAAAATTTCTACAGCAATGGGAAGGTTTGGCAGAATCAACAGCAGTACTTCGTCAATGGGAGCATCAGCATATTCAAGAGGTGCCTGAAAATTTTTATGACTCTTTCATCGTGAAGAAGCTAAAAGAAATGCATCATGAGCAGGGACATGTGGATTTTATTCAAACTGGAACATTTCTTTTAGAGCTACTTGCTAGCATGGAGAAACAGCCAAACATCTTTTATTTAGAATATAGAATCCGATATTTAGTTTATAATGGCACTCTAGTATTAAAAGGAATTCCTAAATCTATGCGGCATTATTATGTGAAACTACGCCAAAAAACCTCTTTAGTCTGAAGACTTAAAGAGGTTTTAAGATGGTGAACTAGGCTACGAATGGTTTGTTCATGCGCATTAAACCGTAAATAGCAAAGAACAGCCCGCCTGTAATAACCATTAGAATTGTGAAAAGTACAGCCTTACCAGTTTCACCACACCAGCGATAGAATAGGCGATATGTGAAATACAATGTAAAGCCCACCATACCTA
Source organism: Lysinibacillus sp. F12 (assembly GCF_057773605.1). Lineage (NCBI taxonomy): Bacteria > Bacillati > Bacillota > Bacilli > Caryophanales > Bacillaceae > Lysinibacillus > Lysinibacillus sp. F12. Next base: position 417,899 of record NZ_JBYMLP010000001.1, on the reverse strand, counting down.
GTGATGCGAGTATACCGATAACTGGTATAAACGAAACGATAAACAAGCCTGCATAAATAAGCGTATTTTTTAGAGCCGTTGCACGAATCGTTTCTCGATTATCTCCACCAGCAGTCAGTAGGAAAAGACTGTATACATTAATGATAGGAATCCAAGCAATATAGGCTACATCTCCAAAACCATTTGTTTTAGATGTCATAAAATAAATTAGTGCACTAATAATGTAGGCGATTAGCCCAAGAACTAGAGATGCTAAAATTAGGATAAGAAATAAGCCTCCCATGGCTGCATCTAAATCAGAGTTATAATAATTATAGTCCATCAGAAAAACCTCCCTTCTTAAGAAAATACCTCCTAATGATACCAATCCTATTATGTTTAATCTACAAGCATTTATATGTAATTTTTAGTAGCAATCACACAAATGTACTAGAAAGAAAATGTCCATTATTTCTTTTATGATGATTTTTTGAGTAATGAAGGAAAGAAATGCAAAAAATATCCCTGGGAAAATTATTGTGCTAGTGTTGGAGAATCATTTTTTTAATTTTTCACCGTTTACTATTCGCAAACATTACTATCCTATGTTTGTAGTGGTACCTGACATGCCAGCCTATTCACAAAAAAGTCACCTTCCTATATAGAAAGGTGACCATTTTACATGTATTACATGAATTTGGCGATATGCTCGAGCTCAATACGTGAAGAATTATAGGCAGGGGCTGCTGCTTTACCAATCGCAATTAAAATAACGGGTACGATATGGTCAGCTAATTCAAAATGTTTGGCGAAGGCTTCTTTGTTAAAACCACCCATTGGTACTGTATCATAGCCCATGTCTTTTGCTAAAAGCATGATTTGCATGGAAATTAGACCAGCATCAAATGTAACGATATTTTTTAAAATCTCCTGAGGAAGCTGAGAATACAAGTTCATAGAATTAGTTATCATTAAATCCTTAGTTGCTTCATTAATATAACCAAGATCGTAATTTTTTGTAAAGATTGACTCCGCATTTTCGTACATTTTTGTATCGCCTAGCACAGCAATAACAGCTGAGGAAGTTTCCACTTGTTCTTGATTGTTAGCAATGGCACGTAACTCTTTTTTTATTACTTCATCTTGAATGACGATAAAGCGCCATGGCTGTAAGTTACTTGAAGATGGCGCAGAAGTGGCTTCTGTTAGTAATTCTTCTAGTTGTTCTTGAGGGATTTTATAATTTTCGTCGTATTTACGAACAGATTTACGGTCATGCATAACTTTATTTATATTGCTTTTTGTCACTGTCATCATTTTGACTCCTTCACTATAAGTTGCGTGTTTACTATACGATAAATGAACTCAAATTCCAAGTAAATTGCTCGAATTAGAGAGTCTTGAATGAAGGATTTCTGATGAGAGGATGATTGCCTGAATGTTATGACGCACCAAACTCGAAATTTGCAAGGAGAAACAACTGAATTTTTTCATGCTTTAGATAGAATTTATCTTTTAGAAAAAATGTAGAGGAGTGCTTTATGGAGAAGTTGATTGAACGGAGTGGGTGTTTTCTGTGCGAAGCAAAGCAGCTCCTCAATCTCCTATAGTGGAAAACAGCGTCCTTTCTTCATTAAATGGTTAAAAGAAAAAAGACTATAGTTCCACTCAAATGTTTTTGAGGTTGTCTATAGTCCGAAGGGGAACACTTGCTATCTTAGTTTAAATGCTTCCCATTCTATATGGCTAGTAGGCGCGGACGATTTGAAGTGCTTTATCATTTTTTCGGGTCCACATAGATAAATACTTGTATGAGCTGGTATGGTCATCCGGTCAAAGGAAAGCCTGTCCTCCTCTGTTGTATCAATAAAGGTGACCGTAAATTTATCATTGGATTGCGCATAGTTCAGTAAAAAATCTTTATATACCATATTATCCACACCATGAAAGGAATAATATAAATCAATTTTCTTAGTAGGTTTTGTTTGTAAATAGGCTATGAACGGCGTAATGCCAATGCCACCTGCAACCCAAAGTTGTTGATTGGCTCCTTTGGCAAAGTCAAAATGGCCAAAAGGACCATCTATGGCAACAGGGGTGTTCAATTGTATTTGTTTGTAGACCTGCTTTGTAAAATCGCCGACTGCTTTGATCGTCACCCTAATTTTTTCTCCATCCCCACCAGAAATAGTGAAAGGGTGGGGTGCTTTTTCAATGCCTTCCTGAAAGATTTTTAGAAAGATAAATTGTCCAGGTCGGTAATGAAGCTTTTTCGTAAGGGTCAGTTCTAATTCGATGACATGGATATTTAGTTTTTGAATGTTGGAAATGGAACCGTTATACCGGAAAAACATATCTTGATACATTGTCATCATATACAGGGCAGACATAAAACCAATAGTTGTTGTAAGAGCAGTGAAAATACCCAATGCTGAGGGCTGTAATAAATCATATTCGCTCGAAAAATAAGTATGGTAAATACCCAATGTATAAGGAAGAAGCAAAAAGCGGTGTAACCAGCGCCAATGCTCATATTTTAAAAATTTTGCTAGGAATGCAAGGGCGATTAGGATGATAAATCCATATTGCCCGAGCTCTCCAAGCTCTTTCGCCCATTCACGAAAAGATGTTTGCGGGAGTTCTTGATCAGGAACCATCTTTTGCAATTGCCCATGGATCATGATAGAACCAAGTGAAAACATGGCCAATACTTTATGATAAAAATTTAAGCGCCCTAGCCCATTAAACCAACGCTCTAGTAGTTTCATTCTTGTTGAGAAAAGAAACACAAGGAAGAGTCCTGTAATCGCTAAGCCTCCAATAATATGAGCAAGCTTGTTCAGTGGATGAATGGGGGCCAGGGGGATAGCAAAATACCAAAGGCACGCACTACTGCCCATTACCAATATAATAAAAAGTAGTCCTCTATAAGCTTTCATAAATAACCTCCATCCCTATTTTTAACCATATACTTTATGGCTATACAATTATTGGATGAAAATATTTCAGATCGTACGTTCGGAATGTATGTTCCCTTTTGGGCGTATTTATGTTACATTAAGATGGTTCGCAAAATGCGTAAGAAGGGTGGAAGTACTTTATGCAAGGGAATACCCATATGGTTGGGGGCATTACAGCAAGTCTAGCCTTTGCACAAATTTCAAATGATAATCCGCTTGTTTTGGTAGGGGCAGGCGTTATCGGTGCATTACTTCCAGATATTTGCCATGGTGGTAGCAAAATCGGCAGGAAGCTTCCTATCATTTCAAAAATAGTTAATTCGCTGTTTGGGCATCGTTCCTTTACACATAGTTTGCTGTTTTTATTTTTGATTGGGATGCTACTACATACATTTATACCTTATAAGTCCGTTACAATAGGTATTTTATTAGGGATGGCAAGCCATGTTTTATTAGATATGGGGACCAAAAAGGGTGTAAAGCTATTTTTCCCAGTCTCCATTTCGGTGCGTCTACCGCTTACTACAAAAACAGGTAGTAAAGTGGAAAAAATAGTGTTTACATTGTTAACAATGCTGTCAGTCTTTTTTAGCTATGAAATCATTGTGCAGCTTCTTGCTACAAATTAAGGAAAGAAACCCACTAAAGTGTAAGACCCCCCGGTAGGTAGCAGTTTATTTAAGGGGAGTAATGTTTGTAAGCTTTGTTTGAGTTGAAGCTTTGTGCAAGCAGAAAGTATGCGTACCAATGGGAGATTGTCCGTAATTTTTATGGAGCTTTAAAAAATATCTGAAACTAGCGATTGACCTTTGCGTAACGCAAACCTTTATAAAGTGCTGCTCAAAAAGGAACCCCTGAACGAGAAAATTCTCATGCAGGGGTTTTATTGGTATTACATATTAATGGGTCATTCTAGAAATGAGAGCCGCCCATCAGTCTGCCTGTACCTCTTCAACGGTTTGCTCAACCTCTGTACGTGTTATTTTTTCACGACCGTCTTGCATGGCTTTTAATGTTTTATGCGCTAATGCAAGTGGTAATCGACAGAATAATAATACTGTGCGTTTATTAATATCTTTCATATAAAGATCAGCTTTCGCGAGATTTTCCTCTGCATAAGTAAATAAATCCTCGCGTGTCCAGCCGTCAGGAACGAAACTTACGCCACGCTCATCCATATCCTCATGCTGATTGCGTAAAATATTGACAGCCTGGAGACCTCGACCATAGCCAATTGCTAAATCGCGATCTGTTTGAATGTCTGCACCCCACGCCCAAAGCTCAGACAGCATTGTCCCAACAAGCCCTGCTACGTAGTATGTATAATCATCTAAATCCTCGCGTGTATGCACCTGCCAATTAGCTTTAGCCCACTTCGCCATACCAAAGGCCATTTCACTTGTAGAAGCTTGGACAATTTTTCGAGATTCCTCAGGGCAGAATGCTAGCCAATCTGCTAAGCGAAGGGTTACCTCAGGTAACTGTGCCGCATAAGGCGCTACCAATTCTTGATATGCCTCATTATTAAATGTGTCCTTTAAAAGGTCACTAGTTGCCGATAATAAATCAAACTTTACATCATTGGAAAGCTGTTCATGATCCTCTATTTCATCGATGGCACGCATCGCTAAATAGGCAGCTGCTACCGATACCTTTAAATCATTTTTTAAGAAAGTGATGGGTATATAAAAAGTGCGACTTGTATCTTTTAAAACCTGCATCGCTTCTTTATAAAGTCTTTTTTGATCTTTCACTTGTATTCCTCCGTTCAAATGGTTCCACATCTATAGTATATCGTATCGTAAAAATGGGGAAAGATAAAACAGATTGTTCATGAATATGGAGATATTCTTTGAAAACGGTTACTAAAAATGATATAGTTTAATAGTAAACTATTTAAACCTATACTTTTATTGTGGTCTAAAAGGGACGGTTTATACTAGTACGACAGACAAATTTCAAGTGAGAGGAAGTATAAAGTAATGGGACGTTTAAATAATAAAATTACAATGATTACAGGTGGAGCATCTGGAATGGGGGCAGCGATGGCAAAGTTGTTTGCACAAGAAGGTGCGACAGTCATTGCAGCAGATATTAACGAGGAGAACCTAGCGAAAATCTCAGAGCTCGAAAATGTAGAGGGCATGAAATTAGATGTTTCTTCTGACGAAAACTGGGTAGAAGTGACAAAAGCGATTGTCGAAAAATATGGTCGTATCGATATTTTAATTAACAATGCTGGTATTTCTTCAGAAAAAGGTCCAGATCAAATTACACAAGCGGACTGGTCCATCATGCACAATATCAATGCTTTTGGTCCATTCCTTGGCATTAAACATGCGTCTAAATATATGAAGGAAGCAGGGAAGGGCTCAATCGTAAATACATCATCTTACACAGCCATTATTGGTGCAGGATTCAATGCATATACAGCATCTAAAGGCTCTTTACGTGCGATCGCTCGTGCAGCGGCTTCCGAGCTTGGTGCTTTCAATGTTCGTGTCAATACCGTATTCCCAGGTGTTATTGAAACACCGATGACAGCAAAATTATCGGAAGCAAAAGAAGCTATGGATATGTTAGTAAAAACTACGCCAATGGGTCGTCTTGGTCAACCAGAAGAAGTAGCGAATGCAATCTTATTTTTAGCATCCGATGAAGCTTCTTATATTACAGGTGCTGAGTTAGTTATTGATGGTGGTTATTCAGCACGTTAATTAATTGCATCGTAAAAGAAAGTGGAAATGCCTGTTTGCAAGCAGTGCATTTTCACTTTTTTTGTTTTTTTAGTAGAATGATGTTAAAGTATTATAATTCGTCAAGATTCACTTGTAGATGAGAAATAAATTGATATTTTTCGTGATTTTTTTATGAATGTTTATGAAGTTATTGCACAATTATTTCAACAGCGTTAAAGTTTAGAAAGGGCGAAAATGTCATTACAAGATTTGGGGGACTGGACGAGGCGTTATCGTTTCGGACAATGACTAGTTAGTCAGGATTTTGGCACACCAAAACTCCTTGCAAAATCCTTGACACCAATGAAGGCATGGAACTTATTTAGTTGCCTGACTACTAGCGTAATGATCATTCGTAATAGATGAGGTTACGTAATAAACACAAAGGAGAATTGTATGCCAAAGGCTATAGGTATTGATGCAGGTGGCACATTGACAAAGGTTGCTTATTTAGATGAAGACAATGAACTTATTCTAACAACCTTCCCGTCAAATGATTTGCTATCTGTGAAAAATTGGATTATTGATCATCCAGATATTGAGGATATTGGTGTTACGGGGGGACGTACAGAACAATTACTTGATGTCATTAAAACAATGAAATCGATTCATTATATAGTAGAATTTGAAGCTACATTAAAAGGTGTTCGTTTTTTGTTAAATAAGGAAGGCTACTTGTTTGAACGTAGTATGATTACTAATATCGGAACGGGTACTTCTATACATTATATGGAAGATAATACACATATACGTGTTGGTGGGACAGGCGTTGGTGGCGGAACATTAATAGGATTGTCAGCGCTTACAACAGGCATTACAGATTATAATGAAATTCGTGAAATGGCTGCTAATGGTCATCGAGAAGGTATAGATTTATTAGTCAAAGACATTTATCAAGGAATGGATACACCCATTGATGGGCATTTAACTGCGAGTAATTTTGGTAAAGTGGGCATTACACAATCCATGAAGCATCCTGCTGAGGATATTATTGCAACTGTACAGGGACTTGTTGGTGAAGTGATTACAACATTAAGTATTCAATATGCTGAGGAAAAAAATACACAGCATATCGTTTATATTGGATCGACTCTCAGCAATAATGAACATCTTGCCCGCGTAATTGCCAATTATACACGCACGAAAAAGCATACACCTGTCTTTATTAATGATCATGGCTTTTCTGGAGCTGTGGGAGCATTGTTAAATATAACGGAATATACCATTGTCTAGAGACAGATTAGAATGAACATGACTAACTTGGGTTAGGGATGTTCATTTTTTTTTTACAAAAATGCCCGAAAAAAATACCTCATATAAACGCGAGTACCTGAGCAAATTATATGTAGGAGGTGATATCTGTGGGCAATCGAAATAATAAAAACAGCAAAAAAACCATGAATGCCAGAACGCATAATCCTTTTGGCACCTACAAAAGCAAAGACCTCGATAGAAGTAATAGTAATAATAACAACCCGAATGACAACTTGAATGAGGAGTTCGCGGCAGAGTTTGATGCGAAGGCCAAAAATAAAAACAATAAAACCAATCATGATAAAAATCAACAATCCAATAAAAAGAACTAATTATTTTTTGGAGGTGTAAGCAATGGCGAAGAAAAGGAAAACAAGCTTTAAAAAGAAAAAGAAAGAGGATACACATAAAAAGAATGATCGAGAAGAATACTCAGCTGAGTTTAACCAAGTCATTCATAATAATCCTCAACAGCCCAAACAATAAACAACGCTGCTCCATTAGTAATTACTTTTGGAGCTCTTATTTTTTACTTCGTTCATCATTTTATACCGTTAATTAGGAGGGTTTTCTGTGAAAAATGTGTATGTAATGCTTGGACTTCTGTTTGCCGTGCCATTACATATTCCAGAGATAGTTTTGGCACAGCAAGAAACACCTGCCTATGCGAAGTGGGGAAAGCTAGCGGTAGAAGAAGTGAAGGGGAAGTATCCCCATGCAAAGATTGTGGACTATTTACATGAGGGAAAGGAAGTACATGGAGCGTCAACCATTGAAAAATTTAAGCTTTGGCTGAAGCAACCTGACAAAGAATTTGGAGTTCATGTACGAATTAGCTACCTTACATCGACGCAAGAAGTAGAGAAAATTGAATTACAGGAAAGCCAGTCATAAAAAAGAGGATGCCTATGCTTAGGCATCCTTAATGCTCATCCCTCTAGTTTTTTAATAAATTCACGCATTAGCCCTGGTAAATCTGGCCAAGCATGACCGCTTACTAAGTTGCCATCTGTGTGAAGATTGGCATCTATATAGGTGGCCCCAGCTACTTGAACTTCTGGTTTGCAAGCAATGTAGGCTGTAAGTTCGCGTCCTTTTAGTACTTCGGGGATGGTTGCGAATATTTGTGCTGCATGACAAACAGCGGCAATCGGTTTATTGGTTTCAAAAAAATGACTCACAATGGTCGGTACATATTCATTTAAACGGATATATTCTGGCGCCCTTCCCCCTGGAATCATTAAACCATCAAATTGTGATGGATCAATATCTGCAAAAGAAGCATGTGCCTCTAAGCCATAGGCAGGACGCTCAATATATGTGTCGACGCCCTCTACAAAATCATGTAATACTGTCTGTAATTTCTTTGCGGATGGTGCTGCGATTGTGACATCAAAACCTGCCTCAAGACAACGATAATAAGGATAAAAAATTTCTAAAGCTTCTACTGCATCTCCTGCAAGTATTAAAACCTTTCTCCCCATGATTCCATCTCCTTTTCCTTGTGATCTCCTTGCTTAATTCGACATATGCAAAAAATTCCCTGCAAAGATAGAATGACCTTTGCCAAATTAGTTGCTTTACAAAGGAAAAAATGAAGCGTATAGTTTATTTAGCTAGGTAAATAATTTTTAGGAGGAAGACCATATGAATCCGATATTCCATGCTTTATTTCAAAAAAGTCGGTACTTAACGAACTGCTTAAATGAAGTGTTGAAGCAGCATCAATTATATAGCTCCCAGTGGACCATTTTATATTGCTTACATAAAAACGGGCCTATGACCTTAACGCAAATATGGAAATATTTAAATGTAGAGGCACCAAGCATTACAAGAGCTATCACACGATTAGAGACATTGGGCTGGGTCGAACGATTAGACGGGGAAGATAAGCGTGAAAAAATTGTAACCTTAACTGCACAAGCCAATGACCGCTTACCAGCCATTACAGAAACAATTTTAGCTTTTGAGGAAGAAATGGTAGGATCACTTACTGCTGAGGAGCAGCAGCAGTTTATGATATTACTGGAAAAAATGAAAGGTTGATTAACTTGCAGCAAGGGGAGAATACACAAATATGGACAAAGCGATTTATTAGTCTCTTTTTAACAAATATATCTGTCTTTTTTGTTTTTTATGGGCTAGTAACGACTTTGCCGCTTTATGCCATCGGTGAACTACACCAAACAGATAAGGAAGCCGGCTTGTTATTGTCAGGTTTTTTACTATCAGCGATAATTGTACGTCCGTTTTCAGGGAAATTATTAGATGTGTTTGGGAAGAAAAAATTGCTAGTGCTATCCATAGCCGGCTATTTTGCTTGTACTGTCTTATATTTATTTATTCATCCATTTGGACTTTTACTGGGTCTTCGTTTTATTCAGGGGATCTTCTTTAGTATCATTACAACAGCCGCAGGATCATTAGCTGCAGATATTGTACCAGCCAAGCGAAAAGGGGCAGGTTTAGGTTATTTCACGATGTCTACAAATCTAGCGGTTGTCATTGGGCCATTTATTGGTCTATTATTAATTCAATATAGTACTTTTAACGTGTTATTTATTGTCATGAGTTTTTGTATACTAGCTGGAGGCATTTTAGCATTAACGGTTCATACTGACGATTTACCGCAGCCAGCACATAAAGGGAAATTAACGTTCACCTTCCATGATTTATTTGAGCGAAAGGCATTGCCCGTTGCAGCAATTGCTAGTTTAGTAGCTTTTTCGTATGCTAGTGTTTTATCATTTTTATCGGTCTATGCACAGCAAAAAGGTTTAATGGCGGTTGCCAGTCTTTTTTATGCCGTGTTTGCAGCAGCTATGTTAATTACACGTCCATATACAGGAAAACTTTATGATACAAAGGGGCCTCAATTTGTTATTATTCCAGGTATTATCTCTTTTGCTATCGGACTTATCATGCTAGCCTTCGTTGAAGGACCCATGTTATTTTTAAGTGCAGCTATTTTTGTAGGCTTTGGCTACGGAGCGGTGACAACGAGCTTACAAGCATTAGCGGTTCAATCAACAGCCATCCAACGAAGCGGCTACGCAACAGCAACCTATTTCACGATGTTTGACCTTGGGATTGCTCTAGGCTCTTATATTTTAGGAATGGTGGCCGTACAGGCAGGATATGCTTCTGTCTACTTATCAGGGGCCGGTTTACTAGGAGTGGTCTTTATTATTTATCTCCTACGTCTTGCCAAGATGAAGCCGAAAAAAGTAGTGAATATATAGTAAAACAGTTGGGATGACCCCAACTGTTTTTTACTTTTATATGCGGCCATAGCCAACGAAATATTTTTATCAATAGGTGTTCTTAATATTAGCAATAGAAACGCCTTCATTACTAGCATTAATCAGTTGATTATAGCCAATATAGATGCCGGCATGAGAAATTCCTGCTTTCTATGTATGAGCAAAAAACACTATATATCTTGATGCGTGCTTACTTTTTTAGCTGACTGATAAAATCCAGCTACTGTTTTACGTGGTGTTGACTTACCAGCTCCGACAAAATAACAAGGCGGAAACTTTTTAGAATGGGATTAACATGGTTCTTTTTCTGATGATTTAGGGCGATATGAAGGAAGACAGACAATGACCTACAAAGGTTTGAGAGAATCACTAATTGGATGTAACGAGGAAAAGATTTAATAAGAAGATATAAAACAAATAACCAGATACTCATAGGAGTACCTGGTTTGATTTTATTCCAATCCTAACTGAGTTTTGTTCATTAATTTTCCACCTTGGAACATTAATGAGGCATTGCCACCTAAGGATTTACCATTATAAGTGTACATAACGATATCCCCTGATTCAGAAAGAACCGCACCTTCTCCACCTAGGATATTGAATACTTGTTCTTTTGTCATTCCATTTTCTAGCTTGTTAAATTGTTCAAGAGTAATTTCGATATCAGACGTTTCAACACCGAATTGTGCTTTATTGATTAACTTACCTCCTTGGAACATCATTGTAGAACTTGACATGACGCCATCAGTTTCAAATTCATACATTACAGTGTGGTGGGGTTCACCGGCTGAACCTGTTTCAGACATAATAGTACCTTCGGCACCAATAATTTTTACAACTTCTTCATATGTCATGCCATCTTTAATTTGTTTGAATTTCTCTTCAGTCAATTTACCTTCTGCTTTTGCAGCTGGTGCTGATGCCTCTTGTTTAGAATCATTGGTTGAGTCATGCTTAGTAGCAGTCTCTCCACATCCTGCTAAACCAAGGCTTAATAAAAGTGCTGCACTAAAAATTAGTTTTTTCTTCATCATGAATTCCCCTTTAAATAAAGTATGATTAAATTGTATCAATAATGGAAAGTATTGTCATTGTGAAAAAACTACCTACCCTAATAAGAATAGCCTGATTTTCTATCCAATAAACCGGGACTAATTTATATCTATTGAGGTTTCCATTCCATGACTCTTTGTTCTGAATAGCATGATGGCAAGAAATAAAGCAATGATTACTGCACCCAATCCTACCCAAATCAAACTGAGGACAGAAATACAGCTGATGACGAGTCCGCCTAATCCAGAACCTAGCGCAAAACCAAATTGAATAAAGGACGTATTGATGCTTAAGGCAATATCTGGATTTCGAGGTACCAAAGTGACTAAAAATAACTGCTGAGCAGGGGAAATACTCCATGTTGCTAGCATAAATATCATTAAAACCAAGACCAAAACAAAGAGATTGAAACCTGCTAGAGCGAATAAAGGTAAGGTTACTCCCTGTAAGAACAGTCCGACATAAATGGTAAATTTCGAACCTTTTGCATCTGCTAATTGTCCGCCCATTCTTGATCCAATGAAGCTACAAATTCCTGCTAGAAATAAAATCCCACTAATTTCAGTGATGGAAAGGGTGGATGTAGCTTGCAAAAAAGGCGTAATATACGTGAAAAGAGTAGAGTATCCACCAATGTAAAATAAAGTGATAGCCAGAGCAGTGAGAATTTTGGGGTTTTTTAAAATAGAGAGCTGCAATCTAAGAGTAACAGCTTCTTCTTCTTTGATTGCTGGAACTCTTTTATAAACGGTCAGCAAGGGGAGAATCGTTAATAAACCAATCAAAATAAATAAAATTCTCCATCCAAACATGTCACTAAAAAAGGTGCCAATCGGAACCCCAAGCACGAGTGAGCTGCTTAGACCCATCAAAATAATGCCGATAGCACGGCCTCTTTTTTCTTTTTCAGCTAGTCGAGTGGCCACTGCCATGGCTACCACTGTAGCAATTCCTCCGCTGATCCCTTGCATAATCCGTATCCATAGTGCTGCTTCATAAGTAGGGCTTATAAACATGAGTATGTTACTGGCAATGAACACACCTATAGTTATAAGGAGTAGCTTTTTACGATCCATATTAATGGTGAGTGCGATTAGAATAGGCGCGATAATGGCCGCAGCCAGGGCAAATACAGTCACCAACAATCCAGCATCAGAAACGGTTACTCCAAAGTCCACGGCAATCATTTCAATGACTCCTGTAATAATGTATTCAACAGTTCCAATTAGAAAAACAACAAATGCTAATACATAGATAATCACAGTATTTTTCAATTCAATCCACTCCGCTTTTTAGTTTCTATTAATAATGGGAATTTGTATTTCCATTAATTGCGCACCCTGCGAGGTAGATAACGGTAAATATATTTCCCTACCAGGTTCGTTTTCCTTAATCTGATAGTTATTTTTTACAATCCATTTTGCTAAATCTACACAGGCTGTACTAGCAAAATTAGCATCCGAGCGAAACGTCATGGTGGCCATCATTGGCTCAGGTGGAAGAGTTCGTAATTGAAATGTATCTGGAAACAATGGAAGCTCCTGGCTTAAAAAATAACCGACTTCAAATTCGAATTCATCTTCTTTATCCTCTATTTCTTTCCATAAAACGACCTGAGGACTTTGAGCCAATTGGCGAATTTCTTTTGATAATATTCGATTAAATGTACGAAATAGGTCTGGAATGTCTTCTTCTTTCCCATGCGCCTTCAAAGAAAGGAACTGCTGGGCATTTTCAGCTTTGATTCTGATTTCTTGTATGGTTTCCACTTGCCCCTCACTTTCTAAAAGCTGCATACGTTCCTCAATTCGAGCAAGTTTGGCTTGTTCCATATCGATAATGCCTTGAATTTCATTTTTTTTCAGCTTAAACATTCCTTGAATATCCTTTATTGTAATATCTTCATGGAGTAAATGAATGATTTGTGGCAAAGTGAATCCTAATTCCTTATAAATAAAAATTCGGTTGATTTCAAGGAGCTGGTCTGCCGAATAGTAACGATAGCCAGTTTCGTGATCCACCTTTCTTGGCTTTAATAGGCCGATTTGATCATAGTAGCGCAATGTTTTTAAGGATACTTTGCTTAGCCTAGAAAACACACTAATTTTAAACAAAATATCACCTCCAATCTCTATCATAATGGAAGTATATAGTTTCCCGTGCAGGGGAAAGTCAAGAGTAAAGTGGTTTTTATTCAAGCAGGAGCATTTTCAGGTTTTTATCAATAAATTCAGAATCTGGCTCATGCTGTCCAATCCCTGCACAATGTCCCCACTTCGATTCAATAGGGAGGAAGCGCGCATTTGGCATATGTAGTGCATCATAATTATTGTCCTCTGGAGGAAAGAAAAGATCAGTACTTCCTGGCATGACCAATGCACGAGCTGTAATCTTGCTTAATGCAAGCTCGAAATCACCATCATACGTCGAATTGGCACTAATATTTCCAGTAATGCCGGTACGTAGCATGGAGATTAAATCATTGGCGTCAAAGCTTAAAAACACTTGATCCCAGTAATCCACGAGGTATTCCTCCAGCGTTTCATAGCCTTCTTGCTGATAGAGCTGTTCTAAATAATAAGCCTGTGAGAATCCCCAAGCTGCATAGACGCGTCCCATGGCAGCCAATCCCTCTTTAGGTTGCTCGGTGTAAAAACCATTTTTCCAGTTAGAATCAGCTTGAAGGGCAGCAATCATTCCTTCAAATACAACCTTGGCATGGGGTCTGGTCATGGCAGTCCCTCCGAATGGAGCGATTCGTTCGACCATCTCAGGGTAACTTGCTCCCCATTGAAAGGTTTGTACAGCCCCTAACGACCAGCCAACTACGAGTGCTATTTTACTAATACCAAACTTTTGAGTAACCAATTGATGCTGTAGTCGCACATTATCATAAATTGAAATGAGTGGGAAATTTGCTTGATGATAGGGCGCTGGTGTATTGCTTGGAGAAGAGGATAATCCATTGCCAAGCATATTCGGTATGATGATAAAATACTTTTCTGGGTCCAGTGCCTTACCAGTTCCGATTAACCATTCATTATCAGTATGCAAGCCTGCAAACCATGTAGGATAAACAATGGCATTATTCTTTTCCGCATTTAGTGTCCCGTATGTTTGATAGGCAAGAACAGCATTTGGCAGTATGTCACCTGATTGTAGCTGAATGTCTCCCAGTTCATAAAGTTTATAATCTTTCATGTGAAAAACTCCTTTTTGTCATTAAAGATGGGATAGATGGTCTTTCTTGTCATTACTCTACGAGAATGCTATTGTGAAGTCAAAGAAACGTTTTTGAATAAAACATTCATTTTTTTTGAATCATGGGGTGAACTATACAATGGAATTGCGTCAATTAAAGACCTTTTATACACTCGCTTCAACACTCAACTTTAGCCGCGCTGCAGAGGTGCAAAACTATGTTCCATCAACGGTTACGATGCAAATGAAGGCATTGGAAGAGGAACTAGGTGTAAAGCTGGTGGACAGATTAGGAAAAAAAGTAATCTTGACTGATGCGGGTAGACGTTTTCTAGATTATGTAGTCCGTATATTGAGTGAACTTGAAGAAGCGGAGCATGCGGTTAAGCAATCTGGCGAAATGACGGGGACGTTGGTCATTAGTGCAGATGAAACGTTGTGTACGTACCGCCTGCCTGCTATACTGCGTCTGTTTCGCTTACGATATCCAGGAATTCGGCTTATTTTTAAGCCGCTGTCACATGCGAACTTGAAACAAAGTTTGCGAGAAGGGGACGCGGACATTATTTTTATGCTAGATGAGGACAAGCACGAGATTGGGTTTTGCGGAGAAAAAATGCAGGATGAGTCCTTTTATATTTTGGTAGCGCCTGATCATCCATTAGCTTCACGTACTGAATTGGACATTGAAGATTTTAATGGGGAGACCTTTTTACTGACGGAGAAAGGGTGTTCCTATCGCACATTTTTTGAGCGAAGTCTTTCTCAAAAGGGCATGGGGGGAATTACGGAATTGGAATTTAACAGTGCGGAGGCGATTAAACAATGTGCGAAAATAGGGATGGGCATCGCCATCTTGCCTGAAATGGCTGTGACAGCAGAATTGAGTAGGGGGGAACTAGTCTCGTTGCCGTGGGATATGTCGGCCACATCGTTTGCCACCCAAATGTTTTGGCATGAAGAAAAGTGGATTTCGCCTGCCATCCAAGCTTTTTTAAACTTGGCACGAGACTTTGCTTGAAGTTTAATCACAATAAACAATTTAAACAATGACTCTCTCAATTTTCACAATCAATATTTTCTTTATCAATACATTAGGTTATAAAGATAATCCGTTTACAATGATTGTAGGTGTTCAATCAAATAGTAAATATAGACCTGTATCAAGTGTAGAGTTTGGATTTAAACCTGAAAACAGCATTTAGAGAAATAGCTAATCAAATAGTAACCACCGTGGAACGAGATGTAATGTGGCTAGAACCAAGATTATTCTGTAAGATAAACAAACACAAGGTCTTTAAGATTCGTTTCATTTAAAGGGTTTAATTTAGAAGTTAATGAGCTTTAAAATACGAAATTAAGTAAAGGGTGGTATTTATGTGTTAAGAAAAATAATTATTATTTCATTTGCATTGATTTTTCTATGTGTGGGATGTTCTAATGATACAAAGAAAATTATTTTAGAGATGGCTGATGAAAATGGAGATTTTAAAGAAAGTTTAGAAATCCTAGATAAAGATCAAGTCTCAATAATAAATAAAATTCTTACTAAAGTTAAATGGAAAGAAAAAAGTGAAGAGTCATTTGGACTATTAAAGTTTAGAATGTCTTTTGATTTTATAGACCCTGATAAGGAGTTGAAGTCTTCTTATTATTTAATCTATGTCAATTCAAAAGAACAAGTAACTCTGGTAGAAAATGATATGAAATATACTAAATTATCAAAAGAAGAATCAAAAGAATTACTTGAAATACTAGCAAATAAATAACTTAAAGGACAAAGATAGTGAAATTAAAAATCAATACATTTTTAATGAAGAACTTTATGAAGAACAAATGCTTTAGTGAAAGAATATTGATTTTTCAAAACTAAATGTTCACAACTATTGAGAGAGTCTTAAATGACTCTCTTTTATGCAATAATATTTCCCATTAAATAAAACTAAAAGATAGATTATCTATTCAATAGCATGTTGTTCCTAAAGAGAGAAACTATAGCTTGATAAAGAAATGAAAGGAGAGCAGCAAAAGTTATCAAGACCTAAATTGAAAAAAAGTAGATAAAATAAAGAGCATAACATATTAGTCATATAAAATATGTTATGCTCTCGGTTTTTAACTAAAATAACGGGCCACTGTTTCACATTAAAGAATATTTTGTTGCTCTACTATCTGGTACCAATCAGTTTTAAGAAAGTCATTCATCATATACTAACCCTCTACTAAACCCACTAAACTGTATTACTTGCTTATCATCCGCCTTTTTAATGTCGTTAGGTAGAAATTTATGAGCTTTAAACACTCTTATACCTTCTTCGACTTGGAGATATGATACTTTTCCGACATCCAAGAGACTTTGTATTAGTTTTTCAATGTATAATATAAATGTAGCCTTTTCATCATATTGTAGATTTAAAATAAAGTTGTACCGTTTATAAAAAAGATGTATCGTTTAAAATAAAGTTCTACTGTTTTTAAAAAAGTTGCACCATTTTGTCTCTTTTTGATGTAAGAATTCTAAGTGAGTTTTAATCAAACTTTTTTATAAAAAATAACTCCTTCACAAAATTAAATCCATCCATTGTGATTAATCTTTTTTCAAAATGGATGGGTTTCTTCTATTGTAAAATCAGCATTTGTAGCACGGTTTTAATTAAACTTTATTTTAAACCAGCACAAAATGGATTCTTCTTATTTACCGTAAAATACGGGTTTGTAAGGTGTTTTTAATTAAACTTTATTTCAAAGTAACAAAAAGCTTTTATAATCGCCAACAAAAAAACCGAACTATCCACCGAAAAGCTCGGAATAGTTCGGTTTTTCTATTTATCGTGTTTTGGTAATTTAGAGATTATTCGGCTTTATGAAGGAACCAATTAGTTATGTCCAGCCTCACTTCTTTTTCTTACATTCAAATTTATATCCACCTGCTTTAGTTGCAGCTCCACCATCAGTGGTTCCTTTAGCTCCTGCTTTGTCCTTTGAATCAATTTCTGGATAACCACCGTTAGCGTAACACTTATCAATTAGGGTCATTTTTTCTTTATGAGAAAAGTAAAGGGCAGAAAAGATAATACCACCAGCAACAATAATTGCACCAACTACTATTGGAACAAACCAAACAATATTTGCGTGACCTAATTCTGTGTCGATTTTTATATCGTCCAAATTGTACCCGTTCTGTATCAAGATTTCATCAATTTCTTCATCGCTTAAATTTTTCAGATAATTTTTAACGTAATTTAATTCTTGATTCTCTAAATATGGATTTAAACTTAAAGCCTCTTCTTCAAATAAAACTATTTCGTGAGTTTTCACTGAATAGTAAGTAGAATTATTTATTGCATCATCTTTTGCTGCTACTTCATTTGCTTTTGAGATAGGAGAAGCGATTGCGCTAAATAATAGTGTCAATATTAGCAATGGTACTAGTTTAAACATTTTTTTGATCATAATAACATTCCTCTCATTTGTTTGTATTTTTGTTAAATATTAGTATATTTATTACTCTACCATTAAAATTAAAAAATTCAACATTATCTTGTAAATAGATTTCTTTTTTGTCTATATTTTTATTTAAATAGATTGATAAAACACCCGTGAAGTTTGCCGAAGCTATTGATGAACCTTCGGTTCTTATATAATTTCCTTTGTTATTTTTAGCTATAACATCGACTCCTGGAGCAAAGAAATCTATTTTCCCTGTAGAAGAAAATCCAAATAACTCCTTATTTTTATCTATAGCAGCTACTGATATTACATTTTTATATTCGGCTGGATAATCGGATATATCACTCATAGTATCTCCACTAGAGGCTACTAGAATAATATTATTTTTGTGGGCTTTATCTATACATTCTTTTAGCTGTTTGTTGTTTGTATTAAAACCTAGGCTCATATTGATCACGTCAGCTTCATATTCTATTGCTTTAGATATTCCGTCACAAACGTTATTTATTGTGGTTTGTCCTTTATTATTAATTACCTGGATATCAAATATCTCTACATTAGTATTAATACCTATTTTTTCATCAATAATAATACTAGCAATTTTTGTTCCATGATCGAATTCGTCATTAGTTTTATTTTCGTTTGTAATAACGTTATAGCTTTTTGTGATAAGATTCTTTGCGAAATGTCTCTTATTTATACCACTATCAAGTATTGCTATTTTTATTTTTTTATCACCGTCTTCTTTAGAGTAATTTCCAACATTCTGAATCTTTAAATTCCAGCTATCCTTGTTTTCATTGTTAGTACAAGCGTTTAAGAAAAATAAACTAATAAAACACATGAGAATTAACCTCGATTTCATAGAAATCCCTTCCTTTATTACAATATTTTGGGTAAAATCTAATTAATTATAGCTTAAAGGGGGAGATTTATGTGAAGAATGTTAATGGGGATTATAATTATATTCAAATTGCCATAATAATTGTTTTTACTTTGTTATTGGTATTTGCAATATTAATTGCTGTAAAAAGTTATTTTAATAACAAAGAAATAGGCTTGCTTTCTTCAGGATGTTTGAAAAATGATGGAGAGTACGAATTAGTAATTACTAATAAGTTAACTCAGAGTTATGAGTTTTCTTGTAATGAGAAAGAGGAACAGTAAAGATTCAATGAGTAGCGCTAACCATTCTTGTTCGTTTTTTGTCGGAGTTGTGTGAGGGGGGAAATACAGGGGAAGTGACAACTATAAATGGCAAATAATTTATTGATGAAGCAGATCATAAGAACCTTTCATAAAGGGTGAGAGCAAGATTTGTTAAATTATACATGTTGCATTAATTTACGTGAATGATGTGCCTGTGATGTACTATGAGAAATCCCTATGTCCTAACCGTCCGTAGAAAAAGGGCAAAATCTACTCAATTGAAGATTAGCCCTTTGTTTTATTTAAATTTTTAGCGACCAAATAAGAAAATAGGTCATCTTTGTTTATACCTTGTTTAATTGAATATTCGGAGGATTTGCTTCATCCAGTTACTCCTTTCAGTCTTTTTTCTTTAGGTTAAATTCGGATTGTGCTTTATTCCAATCTTCCCGAATATCTTCATCCGAGGGATGTAGGTATAGGTTCATTGTCATTTGAATTTGAGAGTGACCTGATCGTTCTTGCACTTGTTTAATGTCCTTTGTTTTCTGATAATAGATGGTAGCGTGTGTATGGCGAAATAGGTGAGGGTGTAGGTTTATCCCTGTCTTCTTTTTTAAACGCTTAAATAAGGATTCTACGTTCCAATATTCCATCGGTTTCCCCACGTCTTTTCCTCTCAATTTTACAAAAACAAAGTTTGTGTCCAAATCTAATTCATCCAGCACTTCATACAAATAATCGTCATATAAATCCATTAAGCACTGGGATACATAAATTTCTCGCTCACCAGTCTTTAACATCGCACCGTTTTCTAATTCTCCACGATCCACTAAACGAATTCGATGTCCCTTGCCATGATCAAAAATGAAATCCTCTATGAAAAGAGCGAGAGCTCCCCCCAATACGCAATCCTGTTTCAAATAACAATTGAATTAAGAATCTATCTCGAATATTAGTAGTTGCTTCTAATACTTGCTGCACTTGTTCTTTTGTGAGTGTATCTACTTTTTTTCGTGGTTCTTTTAATTTCAGTATGTTTCTGATAGAGGGCTTGTCCTTATTTATATGGTGTAAAAAACTCTTGTAATGTGAGTGTCCCCCTGTAAACACTTGCTTCATCAGCTTTTCCATTATGTCATTTTGCACTTCTTCATTACGGTAAAGGTAATCATAAAAGTTTACTATTACTGTAATTGTAAGGTTAATTGTCTTTTCCGTTCGTTTTGCTTTCTCTTGTTGAAGGGGAATAACGTTTAAACTCTGATAAGGGCTTCTTAACCATCCCACAAAATCAACTAAATCTTCTAATCTAATGAACTTATAATCCTTATCTTTTTCCACTAAGTAGTCATAAAAAATGCTTTAAGGAGTAACAATATGTCTTTTGAGTATTAGGGCTTTTTCCTGTCTTATCTAAATACTTTATATATTTCATCACTGGCATTACAGGAAACCCCTCTTGATCCAATAATATGTATCTCCTCTTGTTATTTTCAATGAGAACTTCTTGTACCCTCATAGCACATCTCTCCGAAAAGATATTAACGCTCGGTCTAAAGACCTCACTACGCCTCCCGCTGTGGGCTATATCCTCCACCAAAAAGAACGTATGTTCCTTAATGTTTTATACATACTATACGATATTTTCAATATCTAATTAACAAATCTAATATATAAAAGAAAAGAGGATATATGCTCATATATTGAACATAATATCCTCTTATTAGTTTAGTCTATTTAACTATGTCCGCCCTACTTTTTATTTTAGGTTCTTTTGTAAAAATGCCTTAGTTCGGTCGTTTTGTGGGTTTGTAAAGAAGTTATCGGGGTGGTCAGATTCGATAATTTGTCCATCATCCATAAAGACAACCTTATTGGCTACTTCACGCGCAAAGCCCATTTCATGTGTAACGACAATCATAGTCATTTGGTCTTCAGCTAAGCTTTTCATGACCTTTAATACTTCTCCTGTCAGCTCAGGATCTAAGGCAGATGTTGGCTCGTCAAATAATAAAATTTGAGGGTTCATCATTAAAGCACGGGCAATTGCCACTCGTTGCTTTTGACCACCGGATAAATTAGCTGGATAGGCATTTGCCTTCTCGGAAAGCCCAATTTTTTTCAATAAATCTAGACAACGGCTCGAAATGGCTTCAGCTGATTCTTGTTTTAATAAGCGAGGGGCCATTTCAAGGTTTTGCTGCACTGTTAAGTGGGGGAATAGGTTAAAATGTTGAAAGACCATCCCCATTTTAGCTGTCAGGTTTTTGATTTCCTGTGGCTTGGCATACACGCCGTCCTGCACAAGATAATCACCATCTACTAAAATGCTACCACCATCAATTTCCTCTAAATGAATTAAGCTTCGGAGCATGGTACTTTTACCAGACCCAGAGGGACCGATTACCGCAATGACATCGTTCTTCTCTACAGAAAATGAAATTTGTTTAAGAACCTCGACTTGATTAAAAGATTTTTTTAAGTTGGTTACTGCCATCAATGCCATATAGATCACCTCTATTCAAATTTAAAACGTTTTTCTAGCCATTTAAAGAATACGGTCAAGATCAGCGTCATGATTAAATAAATAGCACCAGCAATAAAGAAAGGTACAATCGTAAAGTCACGATTGACGGCTGTTTGCGCAAAATGTAGTAATTCTGGAACTGCTACAGCATAGAGTAGGGCTGTGTCCTTAATTAGCGTAACAGATTCATTCGATAAAGCTGGTAAGGCTACGCGGAACATTTGTGGCAAAATGACACGTGTTGTGGTTTGCCATTTTGATAAACCGAGTACTTGTGCTGCCTCATATTGTCCTTTATCGATGGCGAGTAGTCCACCACGAAAAATTTCAGCAAAGTAGGCAGCATAATTTAAAATAAAGCCAAGGCACGCGGCTACAAAACGATCCAATACTAAATATTCACCGATTACTGGCAGCATAGGTAGACCAAAGCAAATTAATAATAATTGTAGCAATAGTGGTGTACCACGCATGATATAAATATACGTATGTGCAAGCCAAGAAAGTGGTTTAATGCGACTTTTCACTGCAAGTGTCAATAAAAAGCCAAATGGAATCGATATAAGAATGGCGATGAAAAACAGGATAACGGTCATTTTCGCGCCCTCTAGCATCGGCCATATCATAGTTTGCCAGTAATCTGTCATAGTGATGTCCCTCCAAAGAGAGTAAGAGTTTCGCAGAGGAAACTCTTACAAAAAATATCCTGTCTTTATTTTAATACTTTATCCTCACCGAACCATTTTGTAGAAATATCAGCTGCTGTACCGTCTTCATTCATTTTGTCTAATGCAGCTTGCAATTTTTCCAATAATGCTTCATTCCCTGGTTTTACACCAATACCGTACTGTTCTGGAGCAAGTGTTTCCTCTAATAATTTAAATGTATCAGGCTCTTGTGTCATGTAATATTCTGCTACAACAGCATCAATTACTACGGCATCAACACGTCCTGTCTTTAAGTCTGATAAAGCTAAAACGTTATCCGAGAATTCTGTAATTGTTTTTATCTCTTTGTGGATTGGGTTACCATTTAATGCGTCTGCAGCAGAAGAAAGAGATTGAATGCCTACTTCTGTGCCTGCTAAATCAGTTAATTTTACAATCTTAGAATCTGCTTTAGTCATAACCACTTGAGAGTTTTCGAGATAAGGCTTTGTAAATAATACTTTTTCCTTGCGCTCATCTGTAATGGTATAACCGTTCCAAATTAAATCAATACGTCCGCTGAGTAATTCAGCCTCTTTCGTTTTCCAGTCGATTGGTTGGAATTCAGCTTCTACGCCCATATGCTCAGCTGCCGCGCGTGCTAAATCAATATCAAATCCCACGATTTCATTTTTATCATCGCGAAAGCCCATCGGTGCAAATTTATCGTCAATGCCAATAATGATT
This sequence comes from Lysinibacillus sp. F12, assembly GCF_057773605.1. Taxonomy (NCBI): domain Bacteria; kingdom Bacillati; phylum Bacillota; class Bacilli; order Caryophanales; family Bacillaceae; genus Lysinibacillus; species Lysinibacillus sp. F12. The sequence continues at coordinate 394,928 of NZ_JBYMLP010000001.1, read as the reverse complement.
TTTTCCTGATCAGCTGAAGATGGGTCTTTCTCTGTTGATTTTTCTTTTGATGTGCCACATGCTGCTAAAACAATGACAGCTGTTAGCATCATCACTAAAGTTATTATACGTTTCATCCTTATTTCCCCCTATATAAAACTATCACTTTCGTTTGCTAAACTACTAATGTGTTAAAGGATATCACCGCGTCTAATGTATGTCAATATCGTTTTGGATTAATCAGAAAATTTTATGCGTATTAGAGCTAATTTTGTATGATCTTTGTAAGAAAATTGACTTCATAAAAACAATGGATTAGGGGATATTAAGTATCTGAATAGAAGGGGAGAAAAGGGACTGTCCATAACAGTCCCTTGGCATGCATTGTTTAATGATTATTGTTTTGGATAGCTTTTCGTGCCAAGGCATCAGCAGCTTTGTTTTGAGAATCAGGCACCCATTTAATAAAAAATAAATCGAAGGTGTTGGAGAGCGATAATGCTTTTTCCAGAAAAGGTTTAAATTCCTCGTTTTTCACATATTCTTTTTCCATAGAGGCGACAACGATTTTAGAATCAGAGCGAACGGAAACAAGCGTAGAGCTAAGCTTTTGTGCTTCCTCAAGGCCACGGACTAAAGCAGTAAATTCAGCAATATGATTATTTGTTTCCCCGATATACTCACTAATTTGTATATGTTGGCCTTCACCTTTAATAAATATACCGATACCGCTTGGGCCAGGGTTACCTGCACTAGCAGCATCTATATAAACCTCTAACATAACATCCCTACTTTACTATTTGACTTCCATATAATTGTACAACAAGGATACGCTGTAAAACATCTATGTGCTAGTAGTGATGGACTTGAAAAAATTGCTGAAGTGGATAAACAAAATAGTTGCTTGTTCAAAATGAACGCTTCATAATAGTAGGAAGTGAATTTTGGACGTGAAAGGAGCGAGAGTTCACATGGATAAAGTGACGGTTATGAAGGATATAGACGAACTGCATGATACGTATTGCGCAGATTGCTTAGTCATTCAGCAATTACGTAAAGAACGTGGTAAACCAGGAGCTCATCGCTTCTGTATTGAAGCCTGTTCAATTGGAGAAAAGCTACAGTTTTTAGGTGAAGAGCTTTTAAAAGTTTACAGTAAATAAGGAATCGTTTGGAAAAAAGCTACATTTATTAGCAATTGCTGATAAATGTAGCTTCTTTTATAGGATTATTTTGTTTCGACATAGCTATTTAAATCTTGGTAATACTTTGTAAGTGAAGAAGCAGAAATATCAAAAGTTGCGGCAATTTCTTTTACCGTCATAGAAAGAGATTCAAAGAGCTCTTTTTCCTGCCCGTAACGGATTGCACCAGCAACAATGGCCGCTTCTTTGCGTGCAGTAGGTTGTCCTTCTATTAAATAGTCCTCTAATAGCTCAAGCATTGGAGCTGTTTCACGATCATTTTGCTCCAAGAATTCTTTTACTTGTGATAGGACTGTGCTTTCAAAATTAGTGAATTCTTCCCCTTTGTAGCCGTTGGAGACCAGTAGCTCCCAGAATGCAAGATGTTCTTCTTTTAAGAATGCTCCAACTTTTTTCTCAGATGCTTCAAAGTTTTTCTTAAACTCTTCAAATACTTTTAGATGATCCTCAGGGAAGAAAATCAATGTAGACACAGCTAAATAATGTGACAATTTCTTCGTTCCATCCGGTAAAATAAAGGCAAAGACATGCATGCCTTCCGGAATTGGTTTATCATTTTCACGACGAATATAAAGCTCTTCATTTGTAAGTAAATGACTTGCTTTAAAATAATTTTCCTCAACAACAGATACCGTACCAATAAATAATGCAGGGTGAGACCAGTCATCAAGTACTTTTACTGTAGAAGGTCTTACTGCTTTTTTCTTCGTTTTCTTTAAATAACTTTTCCAAATCGATGGCTCTTGATGGAAGAAAAAGTCGTCTAAAGCGATGGCTTCAATCAGCTCACGCTGTAGCACGCTCTCTAATTTAGGTTGCCATGTGCCCACATGCTCGATATAAGCACGAACATCTTTACGCTCAGGGTATTCTAAATAAAATGTTTGTAGCACACGCTCTAATTCTTCGATTTGTACTGTTTCCACTGTTACTTGCTGTTTACCTTCACAACATTTTTTATATTTTTTGCCGCTACCGCATGGGCATGGATCATTACGTTTTACCATAATTAGAACACTTCCTTTGACAATTGTTAATCGTATATTGCTAAATAATTTGCGTACTCTTAATAATAACGGTACTTTTGTATGAAGAAAAATGATTGTCTATTTTGAAATATCTAAAAAGTGTGGAGGGACGCCCTAATTCAAGTATATGTATGCACGTTTTCACTTAGAACTAAAAAAAGAAAACGATCTGTACGTTGCAAGAACAGAACCGTTTTCTAGAGCATTTATGATTGTTGGACAGCCTCAATCTCGAGTGTGAGACGTTCTAGCTCGTCTACTAAATGACCGATGTAGGCAATCGTATCTCGAAGTGGTTGATCCGTTGTAATATCTACACCTGCCATTTGTGCCAATTCCACTGGGGATTTTGTTCCACCAGCCTGCAGGACTGCTAACCATTCTTCAACGGCTGCATCACCTTCTTTTAAAATGCGCTGAGATACTTGTGTTGAAATCGTTAAGCCCGCACTATAGGTGTATGGGTAAAGGCCCATATAGTAATGAGGCTGACGCATCCACGTCAGTTCAGCACCTTCCGTAATATCCACTGCATCGCCCCAAAAATCTTCTAGTACAGAACGTTTTAACTGGTTTAAAATATTCGCGTTGACAGATTCACCAGCGTCCACCAATTCATATACTTTACGTTGGTATGCGGCTTCAAGTAAGTGCGTGACGAAGTTATGATAATACGTTTTAGAGACAATATTTGAAATGACCCATCGTTTAAAGCGCACATCTTCATTATGCGTTAATAAATAATTTGCTAGCAGCATTTCATTCATCGTAGATGGTGCTTCAATAAAGTATAGGGAAGGACGACTATTAAAATAGGATTGATGAGCATGCGTATTCGCAAAATGACCTGCATGACCAAGCTCATGAATGAGGGTGAAGACTTCATTCATACGTTCATTCCATGACATTAAAATATAAGGGTGACTACCGTAAGGACTTGAACAGAATGCCCCTGTCGATTTACCTTTATTAGGTGCATAGTCAATCCAGCGTTCCTTGAAGGCTCTGTCCATTAGGTGATTGTAGTCTTCACCCATAATCGCCAATGCTTTATCGACATATTCCTTCGCCTCGTCCATCGATAATTTTGGATCATAGGCAGCATCTAAAGCAATTTTTAAATCTGCAAATGTCATGTGCTCAATACCATTCGCTTTTTGAATTAATTTTGCATATCGACGCATATGGGGGGCAAGTTCTTTAGAAATCAAATCGATTTGGCGATTATAAAGGGAGCGATCGACATCTTGATCGAATAGTAAATAATCAAAGATGGAATCAAATCCTCGAAGATCAGCCATGGTTTTTTCTTGTTGAATATGAGTGTTGTAAACTTGTGCAGTTGTATGTTGATAATCGCTCAACTTGCTGGAAAAAGCTTTAAAGGCAGCACGGCGAACTTCTGTATTGGCTTCAAACTCCCAATCATTTTCATAAAGGACAAAGCTTAATGGATGCTTTTCACCATTTGCTTCAAATTCGCCAAAATTCATATCCACTAATTTTGTCGTATTATACGTTTCGTAAGGTGCATCAAAAGTAGAACTAAAGGCAGCAAGCGCTTTTTCAACTTCTGGATGTAACTGGTGAGGTTTTCGTTTTAATAATTCCTCTAAATAATGTTTGTAAAGAGGGCTTAATGTTGCCGCTTCTTGTAATACTGCTTCATCCAAAGCAAGTAATTCACTTCTTACGAATGATAGGGCGCTACTTATTTTACCGATAGCTGTACTAAATTTTGCAGCACGCATTTGGGCTACATCATCCGTGCGATCTGCTTGTAGGTTTAAGCTCGCATACGTACCAATTGGAACGATACTTTTTTGCAAGTTTTCGAAAGCTGTTAATACATCAATCACCTTTTGCGCATCTGTAATGGTACCTTTATACGTTTGTTCGAAGCTAATTGCTTCTTCAACAAGCTGTGCTAAAGTAGGTTCAAAATCTGCATCATTTTTTAATAAATCAGTTAAATCCCATGTTTCTTCTACTGCAACATCTTTTCTTAATGGTAAAACTTCCATTTATAAACACCCCTTTACATGTAAGTGATTTCATTATAACGAAACTATTTCGGAAAGTGAAATAATTTAATAGAATAGTAGAAATATTCTTAAAGAAAAGTATTTGGTTTTTTCATTCAATTGTATGGGGTATGTTTGAAATACTGTTAGTCGGGAACAATGTGTGTATAGCCAACATTATTTGCAACACATATTAAAGGCTAGAACAATTGATACATTGGAGGAGAACTTATTATGACACAAAACTTAAACAAACAATTAAATAAGCTAGTAGCAACATGGTCTGTGCTTTATACAAAGCTGCACAATTATCATTGGTATGTCACAGGGCATGCATTCTTTACACTACATGCAAAATTTGAAGAATTGTATAATGAAACAACGTTAAATTTAGATGAAATTGCAGAACGTATTCTTTCAAAGGATGGCAAGCCTGTGGCGACATTAAAAGAGCATCTAGAGCTTTCCTATGTAGAGGAAGCAACAGGAAATGAGACGACGGAGGAAATGGTAGCAACGACAATTTCGGATTTCCAAAAGCTCATGAAAGCTCTAAATTCTACTATGGCACTGGCAGCAGAGGAAGGGGACGATCGTACAGAGGATTTACTGAATGCGATGTACCAATCTCTTGAAAAGCATACATGGATGTTAAAAGCCTTCTTAGACAAATAAACGGATTAATAGCATTCCCATACTAGGTGGGGATGCTTTTTTTGTAGGGTTTCTTTCCCTATATGACAAAAAGAGAACTTGTATAAAAGCAGAGTAACAATTATTACAGTTTGGTAACGAAGCGACAAAAGGAGTTTGTTTCCTAATCATCAGGGTAATTATTTAGTAAGCCATACAAATAGGAGGAATTGAACATGAACATGAATATGATGAATGAACAAAATCCAAAAATTGAGGTGGCCCATACAAGGGATGAAATGCTTCATATTTTAGAAACTATGCGAACGGAAGGTTTCCATAAAGAGGATATCCATATTATTGCGAAAGATTCCCAGCAGTTGGAGGATGTGAAATGGGATGATGATGTCCACACACATGAGGCTGGTAACTGGGTGGACCAATTTAAATCTTGGTTTACAGGTGATTCAGCTGTAACAGAAGGCTTAAAACGCTTTAATCTTTCCGAAGGGCAAATAGCTTACTATGCTCATCTTGTAGAGCAGGGGAGTATCGTATTATTTGCAGAACGTGATGATGATTATGATACGCTACAATCACAACACCCGGAAACAGCTGCTGAGCAGGAAGAACGTTTAAGACAAGAGCGCATGAATGAGGCTGAGCAACTTAGAAGATTTTTATAAAGGGAAAACAGAGTGATCTACTCTGTAAGATTAAGTACATGTAATTGTACATTAATTCTTATTTAATAGTATTTTATTTATAATGTTACACATTAAATAAAAAAGCACATTACTAAAAACAAATTTTAGTGATGTGCTTTTTATTTTTATTAACTCTTATTTACAATTACTAAGAAAAATATTAAAGAAGAAAAAAGAACGTACGTTCTCGATGAAGGAGAATAATTTTATTGGTTTGAGTATTGTCCAAGCATGTTAGAAGTAAATATCAGTTACAAAAATTTACTTTTCAACACCCTATGTAGATGGAGTACTTTATGTAGAAGTTGATGGGAACGAAGGGGGGCGACTCCTGCGGGAAAAGCGGGAAAGTCGAGAATCCTGGACTGAGCGAAGCGAGGGAAGCAGCTCGACCCCGCCCGCGGAAAGCGTCCGCCCGTAGTGAAAATCAACGGCTTTACTTTATTTCATTGTAAAAGAAAAAAGACTGTAGGCAAACTCTCAAATTTTTTGAGTTTGTCTACAGTCTGAGAAGAGTGATCATTGTGGATCACTCTGCTTTTTAATGAATGACTTTTTCTGGAGCATCCTTTTTAATAAAGCGTAATACATGGAAATGCTCTAATTGGGCAAATAAATTACCAATTAAAATAAAGCTACCACCAATAACTAGTTTCATTGTCAATCCTTCACCGATGAACATCATCGCAAACATTGCTGCAAATATAGGTTCTAAGGAAAAAATAAGACCTGTATGTGTAGCAGAAGTATACTGTTGTGCAACAGTTTGGCCAACGAAACAAAACGCACTACAAATGATGCCAAGTCCTAAAATAGCCATCCAGGATGTCGTATTATTCGGTAAAGCTGGTGTTTCAAATAATAAGGTTAAGATCAGGGCATAAATACCCGCAAAGCCTAATTGGTAAATGCCGTACGAAATGGACTCCACATTCCGTGTAAATGAACTGTTTAAAAGTAAATAAATAGAATAACATAGCGCAGCGATTGCGACTAACAAATCTCCTTTATGGAAGGAGAAAGAGCCTTGCGCCGTTAACACTGTAATACCTATCATGGTACAAATAATCGCAAAGCTCACGGCTCTGGAAGGTAATTTTTTATCAATGAAGCTACTGAAAATCGGCACTAGTACAACAGTTAGGCTTAAAATAAAGCCTGCATTTGAAACGGAAGTGGATTGTAATCCAAATAAGCTTAATGCGAACACAATGAATAATAAAAATCCTTGGATAGCTGCATATTTTAAAGTCTTACCATCTACTTTTATCATCCGTTTATAAAAAATAAGCCCAGCTACTATAAATGCGATGATACAACGTAAAGCCACCACATTATAAACAGCCAATGTTTCAAGCCCCATGACCATAAAGGTATAAGATAGTCCCCAAAACATTGTGACAATAACCATCAATACATTTGCTTTTCCTTGGATACTCAATATGTTCACCTACCATCTGTGTACTAAAACAGTTTGTATACTAAAAATTACTATATATGTTGTATTGAGATTAGTAAAACGAATGTTTATAATGATTAGGATTAAAAAAATTCATGTATGTAGAGGGAATGCCGATGAGCTTAGTAAAATATGAGATTTTAACAAAGGTAGCAGAAGTCGCAAGCTTTACAAAAGCAGCAGATGCACTAGGATTAACTCAGTCTGCTGTCAGTCATGCCGTATCAAGTTTAGAAAAAGAATTTGGGTTTGCCTTAATACATCGAAGTAGAGCCGGTGTCACCCTAACGAGTGAGGGGCAAACAATGCTAAGGGCAATGCGTCAGGTTTTAGACGCACAGGAATTATTGCAACAAGAGGCAGCTCATATTCATGGAGTGACAAGAGGAAACGTCCGTATTGGCGTTATTTCAAGTATATCTTCTAATTGGATGCCAGAAATTATTAGGATTATGGACAATCAGTTTCCTGGAATACAGGTGGAATTACGCGAGGGAGATTATTACGAAATTGAACAATGGTTACTTAGTGGGGAAATTGAGGCAGGATTTTTAAATGGTCAAAAATCTGAGCAATATCAATATACAGAATTACAGCAGGATCCCTTATTATGTATCGTTTCAGATAAAAGCCCACTATTTAATAAGTCAGAGATAGATATTGTTGATTTGGAAGATATGCCTTTTATTATGACTTCCTATAAAGGGACCAATGATGTCAAAGTGTTGTTGGAACAATATCATGTGAAGCCAAATATTCGCTTTGAACTTTCAGAGGAGGTAGGTATTGTTTCTATGATTTCTCATCAACTAGGAATCAGTATTTTACCACAATTGGTCATTCAAAATTTGCCGCCTACATTAAAAGCAATTCCACTAAAGCAAGGTGCCTACCGTACAATCGGAATTGCCATGAAGCATAATGCATCACCTGTAACAAAGAAATTTGCGGAGATTTTAAGTGCATGGCTGATGGAACAAAAAAGTGCAGTCTGATGGAATCTATTGAAGCCTATCCGTGCATTACGGTAAAATAGTAGGTGTATATATTTTAGAAAATAGGTGAGTGGATGGGGACATTACAAGGTAAAACCGTACTCATTACAAGTGGGGGAACACTTGAAAAATGGGATCGTGTACGAGGGCACACGAATTTATCAAAAGGGACAATGGGCTGTTATTTAGCGGAGGCGGCACTCGCTGCTGGTGCTAATGTAGTATATATGCATGGCTATTTTGCACAGCTTCCAGTGAATCACGATCAAATGAAATTGATTAAATTTGAGGGCATTGACGATTTAGGAGAAAAAGTTCGTCATGCTGTCCAACAAGAACATGTTGATATTGTGATTATGGCTGCTGCTGGCTCCGATTGGGTCATTGATAAAGTGTATGATCAATCGGGCAACTTGATGGAGGAAGCAGGGAAAATGCCTTCCGATGAGCCACCTATTATTCATTTTAAAAAGGCGCCGAAAGTCTTAGGACAAATCAAGGGCTGGCAACCAAATGTGACGTTAGTAGGGTTTAAGCTAGAAGCAACCAATGACGAGGAGTTTTTGTTAGCACGTGCACGACTGCGAATGGAAACAGCCCATGCTCAATTAATGGTAGCCAATAGCTCTCAGTCTTTATATGGCGGGGACGAGCCCCATTGGATTGTACCTGCTGATGGACAGCCAACTAAAGTAATGGGCAAGCAAAAAACAGCCGAAGCTTTAATGCTGTATTTGCAAAATCAATAAATATGAACTGTGTAGAGAAATATTTCTACACAGTTTTTTCTTGTTTAAAAGCGGAGTATCATTTATTATTTACTTAACGGTCGGTAAAAAAGGAGGATTATAATGGGGAATAAAGAACAAACTTTTCAAAAAATCATAGATGTGGCTTATGTGATGTTTGCAACTAAAGGGTTTGAAAAAACAAGTTTAGCAATGATTGCTGCAGAGGTCGGTATATCAAAACCAGCCATTTACTATTATTTTCAATCAAAGGATCAATTAATTTCTTACTTATTTGATGCACTGTATAAAGAAATTCAACAGGATATCGCTGTGAATTATAAGGAGCTTTCTCATACGAATTTCAAGGAGAAATTACTCGAGCTAGGCTATAAGTCTATTGAAGCGCAGGGGAAGGATCCTTATTTTAATAAAATATTTAATCAATATGTACTATTAGCAGCTCGCGATGAAAACTATAAGAAACAATTAGTGGAGCTAGAAACTAGCTTTTTAACAAGCTTTGTTGAAGTCCTACGATATGGCGTGAAGCTAGGGGTGCTAGAGGATACTCCCCATATAGAAGCAAAGGCACAGATGCTAGCCCTGGTTTATGATAATATCGGTAATTTCATGTTAACAGGCAACCAATTGAACTATAGAGCTATTTGGAAGGAGGCAGTACATAGCGTTATCCAAGGGGACAAAAATGATCAATAACAATCGGCGCATTGAAGGTCTTGATTTTGCAAGAGCTCTCGCCATGCTAGGGATGTTCATTGTAAATTTTGGAGTCATAACAGGTTCTACAACGAATGGTTCAGCATGGATGATTACCTTACAAAATCTTTTCGAGGGGCGTGCTTCCGCTGTATTTGTCATGTTAGCAGGAATAGGGATAGCTTTAATGACTCGTCAGGCTAGAGAGACTAAGGACCCACTGCTTCTTCGTCAGAATCGACTTACTTTATGGAAAAGGTCGTTTTTGTTATTTACGATTGGGCTAATATTATATGTGATCGGCTGGACAGGAGATATATTACATTATTATGGCGTGTATATGTTTGTGGCCGCATGTCTGATTGCGCAATCCAAGAAAATGATGATCTTCATCATAGGTGCTATCCTCATCCTTTCACAATGGCTTCAAATTCAATTTAATTACCTTGCTGGTTGGCATCCAACATATGTCTTACTAGAGTATCTTGATTTTTGGACACCAGCAGGATTTATAAGAAATTTGATGTTTAATGGCTATCACCCACTATTCCCCTGGATTTGCTTCTTTCTGATGGGGATGTTAATCGGCACATTAGATTTAACAAATCGTACTATAAGAAAAATCTTACTAGTGACAGGTTTATTGCTAGTCATAATGACTGAGACTTTTTCAACATTATTTATTAAGATAACAACAACCATCCATTTATTAGATGTAGAGAGTGCATTGTATTTATTTGATACGGGACCGATTCCACCAAATATGATGTATGTCCTATCTAATTCGGCTTCGGCTATAGTCCTCATTGTAGGCTCCATCTATCTTGTAGAGACATGTAAAAATAAAGTCATTGAAGCTTTCATCTTAACCGGGCAAATGTCTTTAACCCATTATGTTGGCCATGTTTTTATAGGGATTGGGATACTAATTGTTTGCCAAAAGCTGGAGAATCAAACGCTTGCTTTTTCCATGCTGTATGCCTGCTGTTACTTTTTAGGATGTGTGTTTACTTCTGTTTGGTGGAGAGCTAAACATCATCGCGGTCCACTTGAATCCTTGATGAGGAAATGGAGTTCGAAATAAATTAGTAGATAGCCATCTATTTCTTACTGATTAGGCATAAAATACTTTAGGTATAGGCAGTTTTCTAATCTAAAATACACATTACAAAGTATTCAGCTAGGTTTTCTAATATTTTATATTGACAATCGTATAACAGAATTATAGAATTATTTTCAAGAAACGCAGTACTCTTATCGAGAGAGGTGGAGGGACCTGGCCCAATGAAGCCTCGGCAACCGAAAAAATAGGTGCCAAATCCAACAGATGTATCTGAGAGATAGGAGGGGCTATCAATTAGCTTGATGCATTGGCCTCTTTTGTACAACAAGAATCAGAAAGAAGGGGTGTATCGTATGGCTCAGTCGACAAAGGTAGAAGATAAGAAATTAGAGGCTATTGCAAAGGCCATTCAAAATCTTGAATTTGGTGAAGTGCATATTACGATTCAGGATGGTGTAATTGTTCAAATTAATAGGCTTGAAAAGCAGAGATTTCCACAAAAGAAATAAAGATCATTTCAGATGAACGATGTGAAAAGGCCACCAATAAGCATGGTTTCCGTTGCTTACAAGTGGCCCTTTTTTTATGAGAATTAGCTATAAAAGCTTTTTGGAATCTGACCGATATGACGGCGATGGTAGAGAAGCGGTTCCTTTTGAGAATTTGTAATATCTAGTACTTGCCCAATAAAAATAGTATGATCGCCAGCATCTATCTGTTGAAATGATTTACATTGTAAAATAGCTGCTGTATCATGTAAAATCGGTAGCCCAAATGATGAAGTAGACCATTTTGCCTGAGCAAAGCGATCTGGGACTTTACTTGCAAATAATGTACATAAATGCTCTTGATCACTCGCTAAAATATTAACAGCGAATTTTCCAGCACCCATAAAATAAGGATGGAGCTGAGATTTTTTATCCAGTGACCATAAAATAAGTAGTGGGTCAATGGAAACAGATGCAAAAGAATTGACGGTTAAGCCAATTGGATTCGTTTCATGACATGCTGTAACAACCGTTACACCTGTAGGATAGTTACCTAATGCCAATTTAAAAGCAGCTACATGATCTGTCATTCAAATCACCTCTTTATAGTGAGTAATAAATTAGTTAACGGAGTTAGTAGGGAAATTGCACTTTTTTTCATACCAGCTAGTAACTCCTTTTCTTAAGTAAATATTAAATCAATTACACATCTAGGTAAAGCTAATGGGGGAAAGAAAGGGGAATTGCCATGACTTTATATTTTGATCATCTGGTACATCAAGTAGAATCTCCGGAAAATATAAAGGTTTTCTTCAATAAACGAAATGTCCATACAGTGAACGGTGGTCAACACACGATGTGGGGGACTTACAATACGCTAAGCTACTTTGGCTTAAGCTATATTGAACAAATCGCTATTTATGATCGTGATTTATTTGAGCAAGCGGCCCAGTACCCATATTCCCTACATTATACGTTTAAACGTAATCATGAGCGCCAAGGATTTTCACGAATTGCCTTGCGCACCCAAAATATTGAAGAAGAGGGTCAACGATTGCGTGCATTGGGCTTTGATGTATATGGTCCCGATGCTTGTAGTCGAACAAGACCAGATGGCACGATAATCGAATGGAAGCTATTGCATTTTGGCAGGGCTGACCTTGCATTGGATTTCCCATTCTTAATTGAATGGGCAGATGAAGATGAGAAACGTCTTGCTCAATTAAAAGCTAGTGGCGCGATTGATGAAACGCAAGCTATTACCATGGAATCGATTCAGTTTTATGTCAGGGATGTGGAGAAGACGGTGCAGCTTTGGCAGAAGGTATTACAGCTACCCAAGTTTGTGCAGCATGAGCAGTTTGTGTCTCTACAGCTACCGAATATGCGCTTGGATTTTTATGAGGAAGCGGCAGCATCTAGCATGACGCTCGGGCATTTAAAAGAAGGGCCTATCGGTGTAACATTGAACGATCCACACAGAACCAAGGAAACATTAGTTTGTCCAGGTGCTTTTTATTGGATTAATAGATAAATTAAAAATCCACTTCAATCGTTGAAGTGGATTTTTATGTGTAAACATGTCAAAAAGCGGATTGAACTATTTTTAAATATTTCATCCACCTTCAGTTTCCTAGCTTATAATTTTACAACATTTGATGCTTGCGGGCCGCGATTGCCTTCCACAACATCAAATGAAACCTTTTGACCTTCTTCAAGTGTACGGAAGCCTTCCTCCTGGATGCCCGTAAAATGTACAAATACATCTTCTCCATCATCACATTCAATAAAGCCATAGCCCTTTTCATTATTGAACCACTTTACGATCCCCTGTTGCATAAGCATTCGCCTCCAATGCGCTTGAAAGTAAAATAAAGTTAAAGAAATCGTGCTATCAATGAGAAAATGTGAAAAAATAGCATTTTCTCTTAGAACATACATGAATTGAACAAAAATGTCAATTGATTGTCGGAATGCGAGCATATCTGGCTTTCTTTTTTTTCACAATTAAGACTATAATGGAAATGAACAACATAGAAAGTAGGATGCCAAATGACAACGAAAAATCAACCATTAACAGATTTAGAAATCGCGAGTCAAGCAGTAATCAAACCTATTACGGAAATTGCCCATGCTGCAGGTATTCCAGAGGATGCACTTGAGCAGTATGGCCGCTACAAAGCAAAGATTGACCCATTAAAAATTACAGCTCAAGGTGAGGACGCAAAGGTTGTGTTAGTGTCAGCTATTAGTCCAACCCCAGCAGGTGAAGGAAAGTCAACTGTGACTGTAGGACTAGCTGATGCCCTTCATCAATTAAATAAGAAAGTGATGGTAGCGTTACGTGAACCTTCGCTTGGTCCAGTAATGGGCGTAAAAGGTGGCGCAACTGGTGGGGGCTACGCACAGGTTGTACCAATGGAGGATATTAACTTACACTTCACTGGTGATCTTCATGCGATAACAACAGCCAACAATGCTTTATCTGCATTTATTGATAATCATATCCACCAAGGGAATGTCTTAAACATTGATCCACGACGTATTATTTGGAAACGTGTGATGGATTTGAATGATCGCTCATTACGTAAAGTGATTGTGGGATTAGGTGGACCTGTTCAGGGCATGCCGCGTGAAGATGGCTTTGATATTACGGTTGCCTCGGAAATTATGGCAGTGTTCTGTTTAGCAACAAGTATTGAGGATTTGCGCGAACGCATCGCTAGCATCGTGATTGGCTATACCTTTGAGCGTGAGCCTGTCTTTGTGCGTGATTTACAGGTAGAGGGTGCCTTAACATTATTATTAAAGGATGCCTTTAAGCCAAACTTAGTACAAACATTGGAAGGGACACCAGCAATTATACACGGTGGTCCATTTGCAAATATTGCCCACGGCTGTAACTCCATTATGGCGACACAAACTGCTCGTAAACTAGCGGATATTGTGGTGACGGAAGCGGGCTTCGGCTCTGATTTAGGTGCTGAAAAGTTCATGAATATTAAAGCACGTAAAGCAGGCTTTAAGCCAAGTGCCGTTGTGATTGTAGCAACGATTCGTGCATTAAAAATGCACGGTGGTGTTCCAAAAACATCACTTGTCGGTGAAAATGTGGAAGCACTGCTCCAAGGGATTGAAAATTTAGCTAAACACGTCGACACGGTACGTACATTTGGTGTTGAACCGATTATTGCATTAAATCGTTTCATTACAGACACAGAGGCAGAGCTGGAAGCAGTTCTAAACTGGTGCCAAGAAAACCATGTACGTATTGCCCGAACAAATGTCTGGGAAGAGGGCGGTAAAGGTGGAGTAGCCTTAGCTGAACAAGTACTAGCTGTGTTGGAAGAAGAAAACAACTTCTCACCATTATATGATGTAACAGAATCCATTGAAGAAAAAGTACGCACTATTGTACAAAAGGTATATGGTGGGAAAGATGTCCAATTCACTGACCAAGCTAAAAAACAAATGGCTCAAATCGAAAAATTTGGCTGGGATTCTTTGCCGATTTGCATGGCGAAAACGCAATACTCTTTATCCGATCAACCAAGTTTACTTGGACGTCCTGAAGGCTTTACAGTGACAATTCGTGAGGTGATACCGAAGCTAGGTGCAGGTTTCCTAGTTTGCCTGACAGGCGATATTATGACAATGCCGGGCTTACCAAAAGCTCCTGCTGCGTTACGCATGAATGTCGACAATGACGGACATGCGGTAGGATTGTTCTAATAAAATGTTGAAAGGCTGCCCTTTAAAATAGGGGCAGCTTTTTTTATTGGTTGGCTGATAGGAGCCTAAACATTTTTTATTTCACTACTATTTCTCCCACCAGTGCCACTAAAATAGGCATCTCCCCTTATAGTTGAAAATTGTCTAAACATTCATCATCACTTTTTTAGAAAATTTAAGTTTCTAGTTTAAAAACTAGGATTTCTTTTCATGCCATTACAAACTCGAGAAGCTTCCTTATATAAATGTGTTTGGTAATTTTTATTTATAATTATCTAATATTGGAAAGGAAAAGCGGAATTTTACAACGCTGTGCAATTGTCAAATGAATTTTTATTTAAAAAATACATTGAATTTTCTTTTTATTTTAAATATAATTTACTTAATTCTAATTCGGAACACTGTACCGATTATAGGAACGCGGAGGGA
This sequence comes from Lysinibacillus sp. F12, assembly GCF_057773605.1. NCBI lineage: Bacteria > Bacillati > Bacillota > Bacilli > Caryophanales > Bacillaceae > Lysinibacillus > Lysinibacillus sp. F12. The sequence continues at coordinate 379,738 of NZ_JBYMLP010000001.1, read as the reverse complement.
TGGAGTCTTGAAAATCGCAACAGATATTGGCGGTACTTTTACCGACCTAGTTTATACAGATGAGAAAGGAAATCTTCATTTTGACAAGGGGCATACGACGCCAGGGCATTTTGAGGATGGTATATTAAACGTATTAGGACGACATGTAACAGAGGATTCTCTCATTGAATCATTTATTCATGGTTCTACTGTTATTATCAATACATTAACAGAGAGAAAAGGGGGCGTAGTTGGATTAATTACAACAAAAGGCTTCCGTGATGTATTAGAAATTGCACGTGGTAACCGACCAGACTTATATAATTTTAAATATACAAAGCCAGCACCTTTTGTAGAGCGTTATTTACGACAAGAAATTGATGAACGCATTGATTTTAAAGGAAATATTATGAAAGCGCTTAATAGGGATGAAGTTGGTAAGATTGTCCGTCAATTTAAGGAGTTAGGTGTAGAGGCAATTGCCATTTCCTTAATTCATGGCTATAAAAATCCCATTCACGAGCAGCAATTAAAAGAAGAAATATTGAACATTTGGCCTGAGGTGTATATTACGCTTTCAAGCGAAACCATTAAAGAATATCGTGAATATGAAAGAACCAATACAACTGTTTTAAATTCATATGTAAAGCCAATTGCTCATGCTTATTTAAAAAGCTTAAAAGAAAAATTAAGTACAATTGGTATTACCGACCATTTGAAAATTATGCAATCAAATGGTGGTACAACAAGCTTTGATAAAGCGATGGAGCTGCCAATCAATCTAGTAGAATCTGGCCCTGTAGCCGGAATGTTTGGAGCTGCAAAATTAGGTGAGCTTCTAAATGAATCCAATATTATCGCCTTTGATGTGGGGGGGACGACAGCGAAATGCTCACTTATTACAGATGGCAAAGTAAATGTTACGACAGATTACTATATTGAAAGAAATGAAAAATTTGCTGGCTATCCCATTAAAACACCAGTTGTAGATATAGTGGAAATCGGCAATGGTGGGGGCTCTATCGCTCGTGTGGACCAGTTCGGTTCCTTAAAGGTTGGTCCAGATTCTGCTGGGGCAAACCCAGGTCCAGTAGCCTATGGGTTAGGTAATACACAGCCAACAATTACAGATGCTAATGTTTATTTGGGAAGATTATCATTAGCAAACTTCGATAATCCAGTTTCTATTGACAAAGTGGAGGAGGCACTTATTGAAGCGATTGCGAAACCGTTTCATGTCTCAGCCGAGGAAGCAGCGCAAGGTATTTTAGATATTGCGAATTCTAATATGTTAAATGCGTTGAAGCTCATTTCCATTCGTAAAGGCTATGACCCAGAAGATTTTACAATGGTTGCCTTTGGTGGTGGTGGTCCACTACATGCTATTAATTTAGCAGAGGAATTAGGCATGAAAAAGGTCATTATCCCTTATGGCTCTTCTGTCTTTTCTGCATTAGGAATGATGATGACAGAATATCGCCAAGACTATATTCAAACAAGTTTAATGGACTTTGATCACGTGCATCTTGCTGACATTCAAGCGAATATTAATCAAGCTATTGAAAGTGCCTATGCAGACGCACCTTTATCGAAAGAGCATTATTATTTCGAAATTAATTATGACTTACGTTATAAAGGCCAAGAGCATGCAGTTAAATTGAACGCATCGAATATCACAATTGATGATAAAGGGCTTCTCCAATTGGCTGAAGCGTTCCATGTAAAACATAAACAAGAATTTTCATTCGATTTACCAACTACTCCAATAGAATTAGTGAATCTACATCTTACCATCTATGGAAAAGATGAGGCTGTTCAATTTAAAGAATTAGATTTCTCTCATATTGATGTGTCAACTTGTATTAAAACAAAACGCAACTTATATGTAAAAGAAAAGGGGTGGGTTGAGGTCAATGTTTATGATCAACAAAAGCTTGCTCCGGGTTATGTCATTACAGGCCCTGCTATCGTTGAAAATCCAACATCTACAGTCGTGATCAATGAAAAGCAATCCATAGAAATTGATAAATATGGAAATTTGATTGTAGAGATGGAGGGAAAATAAATCATGAAAAAAGACGTTTTTGCTGTAGAGATTATTCAGGATTCATTGCTAGCCATAGGGGATGAAATGTTTGTCGCTCTAGCGCGCTCTTCTATGAGTCCCGTAATCTATGAAGTATTAGACTATGCTTGTGGTTTAACAGATGCACAGGGGAACTTAATTAGCCAAGGAAATGGTGTTACAAGCTTTATTGGTATGCTAAGTCCAATGGTGCAGAGAGTAATTGAAAAATTCGATAATGGTCAAAGGTTGCATGAGGGCGATGTCATTATTATTAATGACCCGTATGTAGGGGGAGGCTCGCATTTATCAGATGTTGGCTTAGTGCTTCCCATCTTTTATCAAGGTGAAATTATTGCTTACTCTGCCAATAAAGCACACTGGACAGAGGTAGGGGGCATGGACCCTGGTTCATTTACAAGTAATTCTAATGAAATTTATCAGGAAGGTCTACAACTGCCTGGTGTCAAACTTTATCATAAAGGCGAATTGAACGAAGCCATTTATGAGATTATTTCTACAAATGTTCGTTTACCAGAGCTATCTATCGGCGATATGTTTGCACAAGTGGCCGCCTTAAAAACAGGCGAAAAGCGAATCACAGAGCTTTGTCAAAAGTTTGGTGCTGAATCGGTGAAATTGTCGATTCAAAAATTATTGGACAAAGGAGAAAAAATTGTAGAGCTAGAGCTGCAGCATTTGCCTAAAGGTAAGTTTTATGCAGAGGACTTTATTGAGGGAGATCCATTAAAGGGTGGACCATACCCGATTAAAGTGAAAGTAACGATTAGTGATGAAGAATTTATTTGTGATTTTAGAGGCTCCCACCCAGCGGTAAATGTGCCAGTAAACTGCTCCAAATTTGGTTTAATGGCAAGTGTGCGTGTGATGTTCCTAGCATTACTAGGTGATATAGATGTCATTAATGAGGGAGTCTTTAAACGCTTAACTATTTTAACGGATGAAAATTCCATTGTCTCGGCTAAGCGCCCACATCCTGTATCCATGAACTTTGAGGCACGTATTGGGGCAGCTGATTTAATTTGGAAAGCACTTGCGCCACATTTACCAGAAAGATTATCTGCTGGACATTTACAATCCGTTTGTACATTTATTCTAACAGGTAAAAATCCTGAAAATGATGAGTCCTTCCTTATCGTTGAACCATCTGTTGGTGGTTGGGGAGCATCAAATGATGAAGATGGTCAAAGCGGGCAATATTGTATGGGAGACGGTGAAACCTATAATTTACCTGTTGAAATTGCAGAAACGAAATATGGCATTCAAATTGATGAATATAGCTTAAACTGTGACGGTGCAGGTACAGGCCAATTTAGAGGTGGCTTAGGTGTACGCCGTGTCTATACAATTAATAATGATGGTCAAAAGGTTTCAGTCAACTTAGGGAGACACCAATTCGCTCCATTCGGTTTAAGTGGAGGAGGCGAAGGCTCTCATAACTATTTAATCGTTCATAAAAAGGATGGCTCTACGATTGGACCAGTTGGCGTACTAGCCAATTATGAATTGCAAAAAGGCGATCGTATTGAGCTTGTTACAGCAACAGGTGGTGGCTATGGAAATCCACTTGAAAGAAGTAAAGAGGCTATTGAGCGTGATGTGTTAAATGAATATATTTCGGTAGAAGTAGCGAAAAAGCATTACGGTTATCAAAACGCTTAAAGGGAGAAATATATGACTGTCAAGACATTAAAAAACTCATTAGATATACTAGAGTGTTTTGCGACGACAGAAAATGCATTAGGTGTTCGTGAAATTTCGCGCATGATGAAAATGCCGACAAGTGTCGTACAAAGAGCCATTAATACATTTACAGAAACGGGTTATTTATTACAGGATGAAGGTACAAAAAAGTATAAATTAGGCTACAAAATGTTCCTTTTTTATGATGTGCTCTCACATACAATGGACCCACACTCGACTATTTATGAATTAATGCAAAATCTTGCAAATGAAATAAACGAATCGGTATTTCTCACTTACATGGACAATGAATATGGTGTCACAACAAAAATTGCCGAAAGTAATAAAAATGTAAAGTATGCGGTGTCTTTAGGAACTAAGACACCCCTTTACATCGGTGCTTCCTGTAAAGTCATGTTCGCCTTTTTAGAAGAGGATAGACAGCTTGAATTAATAGCTTTTTTTCAAAACAAGCAATCGAAAGAGGAGCATATGGAATTTTTTGAGACATTAAGGGAAGATCTACAAAGTATACGCCAACAAAAATGGTGTATAACCGTTGGTGAATACAATGAACATGCTTTTGGCATCAGTGTACCGTTATTCAACTATAAAAAAGAAATTATCGCATCTCTTACAATTTCTGGATTAGTATATGATATAGATGATCAAAGGGAGAAATATATGCTTGACCAGTTAGTAAAAGTAGTTCAACAGATACAATCGCATATTTCAAAACTATAACAGCAATAGGGGAGCTGACAGTATGAATAATAAAGTATTACACCCACGGGCTTTGGAGCCTATGACTCTACTCATGATTGTCTTTACATCTGTAGTTGGGGCTATTATCGGGATACAACTGATTACAACTTTAGGGATTTCTGCTAATACGTCTATCGTAGGGGCAATATTTGCGATGATTCTAGGAAGAATCCCAATTGGCAAGCTCATTGCATTTAAATCTGTGCATAGACAAAATATAATCCAAACGGCCATTTCAGCCGCAACATTTAGTGCAGCGAGTAGCTTAATGCTGCCAATTGGTATTCCCTATGTTTTGGGCTATGAAAATTTAGTATTACCTTTGTTTATCGGTGTTATTTTAGCGATGTTTGTGGATGCTTTATTATTATATAAATTTTTTGATACAAAGATTTTCCCAGCAACAGGTACTTGGCCACCAGGGATTGCAACTGCTGAAGCTATTAAAGCGGGCGATAAAGGTGGTAAAAATGCCAAAGTATTAATCGGTGGTGTGTTAATTGGTATTGTGGGGTCTGTTCTTAAAATTCCAATGTCAGCTTTTGGGGTAGCGTTTATTGGCAATATTTGGGCACTAACAATGTTTGGGGTTGGGCTTCTACTAAGAGGCTATTCTGTTCAATTATTTAATGTCGACTTAAATGCTTATTATATTCCGCATGGGGTTATGATTGGTGCTGGGATTGTGGCACTTTTCCAAGTAGCCTTTGCTTTACTAAATAAAAAATCGATTAAAAAGTCAGAAGAGTTAATCTATTCAAAGGATGCAAAAGAAATTCGCCAAGCCTTTGGTATTGGGTTTATTGCTTATTTAGCCATTGCCTTATTAATCGCTGTTTTAGGCGGTATTATCACACATATGTCATTTGGGATGCTAATAGGATTCATCCTCTTTGCCACAATCGCAGCATTTGTCCATGAGCTTATCGTTGGTATTGCGGCCATGCATGCGGGGTGGTTCCCAGCGTTTGCAGTGGCATTTATTACATTGATTGTTGGTATTTTAATAGGCTTCCCTGCACCAGCTCTTGCTTTGTTAGCAGGTTATAGTGCAGCTACAGGGGTTGCATTTGCGGATATGGGCTATGATTTAAAAACTGGTTTTATTCTGCGTGGAAATGGTAGTGATCCGGCACTAGAAAAAGAAGGGCGCAAACAGCAAATGATCGCTGGTATGTTGGCGTTCTCCATTTCTGCTATTGTTGTTTTACTATCCTACAAATCATATTTTGCACAAGATTTAGTAGCTCCTGTTAACCATGTTTATGCGGCAACTATTCAATCTGGGGTTACAGGGGATGTGGCGAAACAACTAATGATTTGGGCAATTCCAGGGGCATTGATCCAATTGATTGGTGGCTCGAAACGACAAATGGGTATTCTTTTTGCTACAGGTTTATTACTGATCAATCCGATTGCTGGATGGGCAGTATTAGCAGGTATCTTACTTCGTGTAATTTTCACGTATGTAACGAAAGGTAAGAGAGAATCTGAAATGACTGTCTTTGCAGCAGGTGTTATTGCTGGGGATGCTTTATATAGCTTCTTCTCTTCTATTCTAAAAATAGGGAAATAGAAAGGGTCATGCTCGATGACAAAAGTATTAACGTATGAGGATGGGATTGCTGCTGTGTATGGAGGAGCAATCCTTGGCGGAGGCGGAGGTGGCCTCTTAGAGGAAGGACTTAAACTGGTGAAGGAAATCTTTGCAGCCGGAGAACCTCAAATAATCGATATAACAGAATTAGATGATGAGGATTTAGTAGCGTGTGTGGCAATGGTAGGCGCACCTTCAGCAGCCGAACAATATATTTCGAACGAACAGCTTTGCTGGAGTTATCGCCAGATGAATGCACATACCAATCATCGTCTAAAAGGCATCATCACAAATGAAAATGGTGCCATCACAACGATTAATGGTTGGTTGCAGTCTGTGTTATTACATGTGCCCGTCGTGGATGCTCCATGTAATGGGCGGGCACATCCAACAGGTATTATGGGATCTCTAAATCTCCATGAACAACAAGACTATCAATCTGTACAATTTTACGCAGGTGGCAAAGATGATTTTGCGGTTCAAGGGTTTGTGGAGGGGCATCTACAAAATACGGCTAAAACAGCCCGACAAGCGTCTATTTTAGCTGGAGGATTAGTAGGCGTAACGAGGAATCCCGTGACCATAGAGTATTTACAGAAACATGGTGCACCGAATGCTATTACAATGGCTATTGAGCTTGGCTATCATTTCCTCAGGGGACAAACCTTTGATGAAAAAATGTCCAATATTTTACAACTGTTGAATGGGGAGCATATTGTTTCGGGCGAGGTAAAAAATTATGTATTAACGAAGGAAAATGGCTTTGATGTAGGGAAATTATCCGTTGGGGATTACCATTTGACTTTCTGGAATGAATATATGACGTTATCGAAAGAAGGGCAGTTACAATCAAAATTTCCAGATCTTATGATGACATTCGATACGGAAAAGATGTTGCCAGTTCCAAGTGCGAGTATAAAAGAAGGAATGCAAGTAGCGGTCATCCATGTGGATCAATCTCATTTAAAATTAAGTTCAACGATGGAAAATCAAGAGTTGTTAAAAGAAATTGATGAGGTCATCAAGGGTGTGATGTAAGAGTTACTTTTAAATAGTAAAATAAATAATAAAAGCTGCCATCATCTACATGACTGTAAGATGGGCAGCTTTTATTTGTCCTTCAGCGGGAAGGTATTACATGTTATCACAATCGTTCCTACTTCCTTTATAGCTTCTTACAATTTTGGTTTACAGAATCTTCATTGTGTTTGTACGACTCATGTATGTGGTTTCATAAACTGGCAGTCATCATCGTGTACGATTTTCATTAAAGGGAGGAGCTACGTTCATACAACTTGAAGAAGGTAACAACCAATAACGAAAAACAATTACACATGGCGTCCATTTAATGATAACCTTTTGGTCGTAAAAACAACTAACTTGTTGTTCACAATTTTCGGCTGTACATAGTGCTATGCGGGTTAAACAAAGAATTTCTAAGGGAAAGTGTTCACTTTTATTTGTTTGATGATTGGTTTTCTTTACTTATGTCATCTTGCAAACATACTATTCAATTGTAAGCCCGCTGAAGTTGATATTCATACTGTCAAACACATAGCTGTTTGTACAAAGCTGAAAAATATGAGGTACAGAACAAATTGTTTGTTCTGCACGTTTATCTTATAATATTCTGAAAAATTAGTCAATTAAAAAGCTATTGATTTTTTATTTTTCGTGAGTGCTATAAATACAGTATAATCGTGTAGGAAGGGAATGAGTTTGAACTATGGATCATTTAATGAGTAAAGTACGAGAAATTTATGAACAGTTTGACGCCAGCCATGATTTTCAGCATATTGAGCGTGTCTATCAAAATGCGCTAGCGATCTTACATACAGAACCAGCAGCCGATGCCGAGGTTGTTAAAATTGCGGTGCTGTTACATGATGTGAGCGACAAAAAGTATACCGATAGTAAGGAACAGGAGGAACAGCTCATTGCAGAGCTCCCTGTTAGCGAAGAAAAAAAGCAACATATTCGAGATTGTATTGCACAAGTATCGTTTAATGGTGGAAATGAGCTAGTGGCTACATCTTTGGAAGCAAAAATCGTTCGTGATGCAGACCGTTTAGATGCGATTGGAGCAATTGGCATCGCACGAACATTTGCCTATGGTGGTGCGAAAGACCGCAAGCTTTATGATAAGGATGAAGAAGCACGCACACATATGTCAGAATCCGAATATCGTCAAAAAAATACGTCATCTGTCACTCACTTTTACGAAAAGCTATTGCTGCTAAAGGATTTAATGGTAACGGAAAAGGGCAAGCAAATGGCACTTGAACGTCATCAATTTATGGAAAGCTTTTTACAGCAATTGCAACACGAAATAGGTCAATAGCATAAAGCACCGCCCTCAATGGAAGGGAGGTGCTTTTATGTGATGTTCGGGTATTTCTTTCGTAGTATTAAAAATAGGAAGAGAATGTTCAGCCCTATAAAAATTAAAAAATAGTTTCCCCTTCAATCCACTGCGTTTGTTCATATTTTTTTCTTTAATGAATACAAATTTTCGATATATAGAAATAAATTAATTACGACAGCAAATTCCATTTAGTTGCTGATAGTGGGGTGGTTGACATAACCATTTTATTGTGATGGAAAGTTTTTTCGATGAAATCTGCAATACTTGCATATTGGGCGATTTCATAGTCAGTAAATCGTAATGAATCGTCCGAACTCTCTTCTATAATTAGGAATCATAACAATAAACTTGGAAATTTTCATCATGTTACTCCTTTATATTAACTTGGAATAGTATGTTACACTACTGTTTTAGACTTCTCAAATGGTAATTTATACTAATATACTACCGCTTTTGTACAACAAATTCATCAAAAGGGGAAAGCTGCTGAACGAGCAGGTCTAGAACAAAAGATCATCAAATTTCCGTGTGTTTACAGGAGAATGGGAACATCATTAGGACAAATTGTTGATAGTTTGTTGTTCTTTGTTTACCTGTCAATTGATGTTATGATGAATAATGGATATCAATAATCGTCTACATAAAAGTAGTGTGGGCATGAACAATACCTAACATGAAAGAGATGGAATAGTGGAATGAGTCATTTAATCGTACAAAATTTAACAAAAACTGTGGGCGATAAAACGCTTTTTGAAAATATTGAATTTACCATTTATGAGGGTGAGCGAGCTGGCTTAATCGGTATTAATGGTACAGGTAAATCGACCCTGCTGTCGATTTTAGCAGAGGATATCGAAGCGGATACTCTCACTATGGATCGCCCCAACAAATACCGTATCGCCTATTTACCACAGGAACCGTCATTTCAATCAGGAGAAACAGTTTTGCAAGCAGTCTTTGCTGGCGATTCACCGGTTTTACAACTGAATCGTCAATATGAGGAAACGGTGGCTGCACTGGCAGTAAATCCAACATCTGAAAGTTTACAAAAGACTTTATTTGGTTTGCAACAGCGTATGGATGAAGAGCAGGCATGGGATGTCAATGCGCTTGCGAAAACAGCCTTAACAAAGCTAGGCATTGAAACATTTGATAAAGAAGTGCTAACGCTTTCTGGCGGACAGCAAAAACGAGTGGCATTGTCTAAAGTATTAATTGAACCAGCAGATCTCTACTTATTAGATGAGCCGACCAACCATTTAGATGTGGAGGCAACGGAGTGGCTTCAAGAGATGGTGCTACGCTTAAAGGGTGCAGTTATTTTTATTACCCATGATCGTTATTTCTTAGATGAATTATCAACACATATTTACGAGCTAGCCGATCAAACTCTGTATAGACACACCGGAAATTATGGTGATTTTTTAGAGGCCCGTGCCATCCGTGAGGAAATGAAGGCGGCATCTGCTCAGAAGGATCGCAACCGTTATCGTTCAGAGTTGAAATGGATTCGTCGCGGTGCAAAGGCGCGCTCTACTAAACAAAAAGCGCGTATCCAACGCTTTGAAAAGTTGGAGGAGAATTTAGAGCGTAAATCAGAGGATGTTTCATTGGAAATGGGACTCGCTACAACCCGTCTTGGGCGCAAAGTACTCGAGGCTGAAAATATTTCGAAAGCATTTGGACAGCAAAAGATTCTGGATAACTTTTCATTTTTACTCCAGCAAGGTGACCGTATTGGCATAATTGGTGCGAATGGCGTAGGGAAATCTACCTTATTAAAGATGCTAGCAGGAGAGCTTACACCAGACCAAGGTGAAATTCTTGTTGGATCAACAGTGAAGCTCGCCCATTTCAAGCAAACTTTACCGAAAATGAATGAAAATGAGCGTATGATTGAATATATACGTGAGGCTTCGAATGATATTACAGATGCAGAGGGTGTACGCTATTCCGCGGCTCAAATGCTAGAGCGATTTTTATTCCCACTACATGCACACGGTACACCAATTGGTAAATTATCAGGTGGTGAGCGCAAGCGCCTTCATTTATTACGTTTATTAATGGAGCAGCCTAATGTTTTATTATTGGACGAGCCAACCAATGATTTAGATATTGAAACATTAGGTGTGCTTGAGGATTTCATTGAGCATTTCCCTGGCGTAGTCATCACGATTTCCCATGACCGTTTTTTCCTAGACCGTATTGCGAAAAAGCTATGGATCTTAGATGGAAAAGGGCAGGTTGAGGAAACACTGGATCTTTATAGTGAGTATTTGGAGAAGCGTGAGCATACTGCAACTGCTAAAGTTGATGCACCGAAAGCTGAAAAGCCGAAGTCTGAAAAACCAAAATCAGACAAGAAAAAGCTATCATTTAAAGAGCAAAAAGAATGGGAAACGATTGCAGACGATATTGAGAAAGCAGAAGCAGCTATTATGGAGACCGAAGAGGGAATCGCTAATGCTGGTTCAGATTTTACAAAACTACAGGAATTAACAGCTAAGCTTGATGAGCTAAATGCACAGTATGAGCATCTGATTGAAAGATGGTCATATTTAGATGAAATTGCTAACGGATAAGGAGCGATAGACATGAAGATTATTACAATTGAACCGACACCAAGTCCAAATTCTATGAAGATTGTTGTTGATACAGAGCTACCGTTCGGGAAAAGCTATAATTTTACAAAGGATAATAAAGATGAAGCGACTGGCGAAGCAGCAGCTATTTTAGCTATTGAGGGGATAAAGGGCGTTTATCATGTAGCTGATTTCTTTGCGGTGGAGCGTAATGCAAAATATGCTTGGGAGGGTATTTTAGCAAGTATCCGTCAAGTATTAGGTGAAGACGTTGAAACGCAAGATGAACCAATGGTAGCTAACGAGTTTTACGGGGAAGTTTATGTCCATGTACAGTTCTATAAGCAAGTACCCCTACAAGTAAAAGTGTTTGATAACCAACGTGAACATCGTATGAGCTGTGGTGATCGTTTTGTCGAGGCTTTTAACCAAATTATTGAATCAGCAGTAGATGAAAACTATATTTTCCAGCGTAAATGGATTGATTATGGTGTGCGGTATGGTGAACTAGAAGAAATCGCAGAAGCGGTCAAAAGGGAAATTGATGTCACATATTCTGCAGAACGATTAGCAGAAATTGTAGCTGCGATTAATAATGATGATGAAAAAGCAATCGTTCCATCCAATAAGCTGAAAATAACAGTGGAACAGTTCCAACAACCAGAATGGGAGAAACGCTTCCAGTTGTTAGACCAAATGGCTGATCCGGAGCTGGATGATTTACCATTGTTAGATTTAGCTTTACAGGATGAGCAAATGTCTATTCGTCGTCTAGCAACTGTATATTTAGGGATGGTCGAAGATGTTACGGTAGTTCCATATTTAGAGAGAGCCCTTCAAGATAAAAGTGCCGCCGTGCGACGTACAGCAGGTGACTGTATGAGCGACCTTGGCTTTGTAGAATTTGAAGGAGCTATGCAGCAAGCCCTACAAGATAAGAACAAATTGGTACGTTGGCGTGCAGCGATGTATTTATATGAGGTGGGTACAGAACAATCATTACCCGTATTAAAAGCGGCTGAAGATGATAAAGAATTCGAAGTAAAGCTACAAGTGAAAATGGCCATTGCCCGTATCGAGCAAGGTGAAGAAGCAAAAGGCTCGGTTTGGAAGCAAATGACCGAATCCCGCCAACAATAATTATGGAAGAAAAAAACCAGCAATTGCTGGTTTTTTTATTTTGGTGTGAGAGCTTTATGCCAAAGAAATGAAGTTGCTCAATATCCTTGATTTTCAAAGGTGTTTACTTTTTAAATTATAAAAAATAACATTAAGTAGAAAAAATGTTGTTTTTTAGCGATTTATGGCTAAACAAAAAGTTAAGGTCATGCTATGAATTATTAACATATTGTCTAGTTTCATAGAGAAGGGTCAATGTTAAAATAATATAAATTCAGAATATTCTATAAAATAGGAGGTCCTTTGCATGACAGTAACTAGTTTAAAAACAACCAAATCGTATGTGCGAGATCGGCAGGCGGTCATCGCGTTAACACAAAAGCTAGTACGAATTGAAAGCGTTTACCGCGAGAATGATCCAAAGGGTAATGAAGAGGAGGTGGCACACGTAGTTGCGGCATATTTACGGGATATTGGCATTGAGACGCATGTAGAGGAGGTTGTGCCTGGCCGGCCGAATGTTATTGGTATTATTGATTCGGGCAAGCCTGGGAAAACATTACTTTTCGAGGGTCATACAGATGTTGTAACGGAAGGAAATCGAGATGCATGGGCATATGATCCGTTTGGAGCAGAGATTGTTGAGGGGCGTATGTATGGCAGGGGAACAAATGATACGAAGGGGAATCTCGCATGTATGATTACTGCCTGTCAATCACTACTACTAGATCAGGAAGAGTTTACAGGCAAGATTATTTTATGTATTCCTTGTGATGAAGAGGGGCTCATGCTGGGCATTAAACATTTTATTAAAAACGGCTGGGCAGACGGAGTAGATGGGGCTATTATTTGTGAGCCACAGGAAAACAATGTATGCATTGCACAGCGTGGGGCAATTCGTTTACAGGTTGATATTTTCGGTAAGATGGCACATGGAGCAATCTCGTGGAGTGGCATTAATCCGAACTGGCGTATGGCACGATTGATTGTAGAGCTGGAGAAACTAGAAAAAGAGGAGCAGGCTCGGTTAGGACGTGACCCAATGCTGAATTGGCCATCTATAACACCAACGATTTTACGTGCGCCTGTTAAAGGAGATGCACAAATCAATGTCATTCCTGATCACTGCATGACGACACTTGATATTCGTACGGTTCCTGCCCAAGACCATGATGAACTACTAGGAAGAATCGAATCCATTATTGAACGATTACAAGCAGATGATCCGGATTTTAACGTGGAACTAACGATTCTTGATAATCGACCTGCTACAGCAACTGCTAAGGAAGATGCTGTTGTACAGGCCATTTACGAGGCAGTAGCAGAGGTGACAGAGAAGGAGCCAAAATATAATGGTGTTCCTGGTGCTACAGATGGTACGTTTCTTCATGTCCATGGGATTCCAATAGTGACTGTTGGTGCAGGAGATCGTGAAATTCCTCATCAAATCAATGAATATGTAGATATTGAAGAATTGGCAGAAACAACTGCCATTTATCGTTTAGCGGCATTAAAATTTTTGGCTGGTGATGTCCAATGACAACGATAAAAATGGCAGTTATACCAGGCGATGGCATTGGAAAGGAAGTCATGCAGGAAGCATTAAAGGTTATAAAATGTGTGCAAGAACGGGATTCATCCTTACAAATGACAACGACGGTTTTTCCGTGGAGCTCTGAATACTATTTAGCGCACGGCTGTATGATGCCAGAGGATGCACTTGATACACTACAAAAATATGATGCGATATTATTTGGAGCAATTGGTGATGCTCGCGTACCAGATGATGTCACGGTATGGGAGCTCATTATGCCGATTCGTAAAAATTTCCAACAGTATGTGAATTTCCGTCCCATTAAATCTTTGCCTGGGATATCCTCACCTCTAGCTGGCGAGAACGAGATTGACTTTGTCATTTTCCGCGAAAATGCTGAGGGCGAATATTCGGATAGTGGTGGTCGACTGTATCTACAGCAGCCACAAGAAATGACGATTCAAAATACAATTATGACGCGTATTGGAATTGAAAAAATTGTTCGTGCAGCCTGTGAATATGCTCAGCAGCAAGGGAAAACCAAGCTGACAAGTGCGACAAAATCTAATGCAATCATACATTCCATGAAATTTTGGGATGAGCATACAAGAAAAACAGTGACACAAATTGCACCAGAATTACAGCTTGAATCCATTTATATCGATGCATTAGTCGCTTATTTTGTCGAACGACCACAGGAATTTGAAGTTGTTGTGGCTTCCAATTTATTTGGCGATATTTTATCTGATTTAGGCTCTGCCATTGTTGGGGGGCTTGGGCTGTCGCCGTCTGCAAACTTAAATCCAGAGAAGAAATTTCCGTCTATGTTTGAGCCTGTGCATGGTTCCGCGCCAGATATAGCCGGCAAGGGTATTGCCAATCCAATAGCTCAAATATGGTCGCTTGCCTTACTTCTTGGACATCAGGGAAGAAAGGATTTAGAACATTTGATTGTCCAAGCTATTAGTAAAGTACTGGAAGAAGGCGTCGTAAAAACGGCTGATATTGGTGGACAAGCAACGACGGCACAAATGGGCGATGCGATTTGTCAGGAAATCAGTCATATGTCTGTAACAGCGGGAGGTGTATAGTATGGCAACTGAGCCAAAGGTGATTGTTGTGACAGGAGCAGGTGGCGGAATGGGACAAGCCATTATTGAAGAGCAGCTTAAGCAGGGTAATCTGGTCATAGGACTTGATTTATCCATAACGGCGCTGTCAAATTTAACCCATGACTCCCTGCAATGCTTTGAAGTTAATGTATTGCAGGAGGAGCGAGTGAATGCCATCTTCCAGGAAATTTTTAATAAGTATGGGAGAATGGATGGACTTGTCAATGCACTAGGGATTGCACAAGCTGCTACGCCCATTGAGCAAGTAACAATGGATGATTGGAATCGCTTAATGGATGTCAATGTAAAAAGCTTATTTATAACAACAAAAGCAGTTGTCCCCTTTATGAAAAAACAGCAAAAGGGTTCTATTGTGACGATTGCTTCAATTTCAGCAGTACGTCCAAGACCTGGCTTACAGGCCTATATTGCGTCAAAAGGTGCAGCGGAAAGCTTTACGAGAGGGCTAGCGGTTGAGCTAGCACCAGACCAAATTCGTGTTAATACGATTCATCCTGGACCTGCTGATACACAAATGCTTGGGCAATTTGCTGCACAAGGGACAGATGTCGAGCAAACCAAGCAAAGTGTGTTTGTGCAATCTGTCCCACTAGGGCGATTGGTGAAGCCTTCTGATATAGCAGGAGCTGTCAGTTATTTATTGTCTGATGCAGCTAGCATGGTCACTGGGACGACCTTACATGTAGATGGTGGTCGTGGATTATAGGAGGGGTACGATGAAAAATATTCCTATGTTGATTAATGGGGAATGGATTTATGGGGATGCAGAAGTATTGCTAGATGTTGAGAATCCTTCAACCGGAGAAATCATTGCGCAAATTAGTAATGCAAGTCAAGCGCATGTAGAAGAAGCGGTGCGATCAGCACGTAGAGCCTTTGAAAGTGATGAATGGCGACAATGGAAGGCTTTTGAACGAGGTCAGTTATTAATTGACTTCGCTCATTATATTCGTCAGCATGCCGAAGAATGGAGTTTACTAGAATGCCGGGACGTAGGAAAACCTTTAACACAAGCAAGGGCAGATATTGAAGCGGCGGCTCGTTATTTTGAATTTTACGGTGGAGCGGCTGATAAAGTGATGGGGGATACGATTCCAATTGAGGATGGACTATTGAATGCAGTAGTACTGGAACCCGTTGGTATTACGGTACATATCGTGCCATGGAACTATCCGGTTCAAATTACAGCACGAAGTGTCGCTGCGGCGATTGCTACAGGCAATGCAGTTATCGTGAAAAGTGCAGAAGATACACCACTTACTACACATGCCATTACGGAATGGCTTGCAGAGAAACTGCCTACAGGAATCTTTCAACATATTACGGGCCTGGGACGTGATGTGGGTCCATATTTAACCTCACATCCTGATATTAATCATATAACCTTTACGGGCTCTGTTCCTACTGGAATTGCAGTGATGAGAGCGGCAGCAGAAAATGTGGTCCCTGTAACATTAGAGCTTGGCGGAAAATCACCCAATATTGTGTTTGCGGATGCCAATATGGAGCAAGCATTAGAGGGCGTTGTAAGGGCTATTATTCAAAATGCAGGGCAAACATGCTCTGCTGGGGCTCGACTACTCATTGAAGAAAGTATAAAAGATACATTTCTCCCACAATTAGTGCAAAAATTTCAAGCGATACAGGTGGGGCCTGGTGAGGCGGACATGGATATGGGGCCATTATTAAATGAACGTCAGTATACAAAAATCACTACATTATTACAGCAAGCTAAAAAAGACGGCTATGTCATCACTGGCGGGGAGCCATTGACGATTAAAGGGTATGAAAATGGCTTCTATGTGCAGCCAACTATACTAGATGGAGTACAGCCGAATGATCCTTTAGCACAGGAAGAAATTTTTGGGCCTGTGTTGACGGTTTTAACATTTGCTTGCGTGGAGGAAGCCATTACTCTAGCCAATAGCACAGAATATGGCTTAGTTGCGGGTGTGTGGTCACAGAATATTGATACAGCTCATTATGTGGCAAGTCGTGTGCAGGCAGGACAAGTATTTATCAATAATTATGGGGCAGCTGGTGGTATACAAATGCCGTTCGGAGGCTATAAAAAAAGTGGCATTGGTCGAGAGAAGGGCTTTGTTGCTCTGCGGAACTATACGCAAATGAAAAATATTGCCATACGCTATGCACCACCTATTCAACGCTAACAGGGAGGGACGCCTATGGAACATGCAAAAGTTAAAGAAGTGCTCTTAGAGGTCAATCAATTATCCATTCGATTCCATTTGAAGAATGGCAAAGAGGCCAAGGTGGTAGATGATGTGAACTTTACCATTCATAAAGGAGAAACGGTTGCATTGGTGGGAGAATCAGGCAGTGGCAAAAGTATTACATCGTTAGCCATTATGCGTTTACTGCCAATCCCTCCTGGGGAAATTACAGCAGGAAGCATCCACTTAAACAGCAAAAATTTATTAGCCTATAAAAATAAAGAGATGAGCCATATTCGTGGCAATGAAATTAGTATGATTTTTCAAGAGCCCATGACCTCCCTAGACCCAGTATTTACTATCGGTAATCAAATGGTAGAGGGCATTCGAAGACATCAAAAGGTTTCAAAAAAAGATGCTTGGCAAAAAGCACTACAATTATTACAGGAAGTGGGGATTGCTAATGCGGAGAAGGTAATCGCTGAATATCCACACCAATTATCGGGGGGGATGCGGCAACGCGTCATGATTGCCATTGCGATGTCTAATAATCCTCAGCTATTAATTGCGGATGAACCGACTACAGCATTGGATGTAACCGTACAGGCACAAATTTTAAAGCTGATGATGAAAATGAAGGAGGAGCATCAATCAGCCATTTTATTTATTACTCATGATATGAGTGTTGTTGCAGAAACAGCGGACCGTGTCATGGTCATGTATGCAGGGCAAATAGTGGAGGAAGCTCCCGTAAGAGAGCTTTTTTTAAATCCCCAGCACCCTTATACGATAGCACTGTTAAAAACAATGCCGAGTCTTGAAACGGAGGTCACAAGGCTGCCATCGATCCCGGGCACTGTGCCCCCAGCATATGCCTTACCAGAAGGTTGTCGGTTTGCACCGCGCTGCTCGCATGCCATGGCGCAATGCCATCAGGATAGTCCGACCATACACCATATTCAAGAGACACATAAAGTGCGCTGTCATTTATTCACAGAGAAGGAGGAGCTGGCACATGACGGAGAAAGAAGTTTTACTGGAAATTAATCATTTAAAAGCTTACTTTCCTGTGAAGCGCAAGTCTATGAAAGAAGAGAAAAAAATGGTCAAAGCGGTCGATGATATTTCCATTGAAATCTACCGAGGAGAGACGCTAGGTATTGTAGGCGAATCTGGATCAGGAAAATCTACATTTGGACGAACGATTTTAAAGCTCGTTGAACCAACAGCTGGGGAAGTATTGTATAAGGGACAACCAATCCAGCATTTAAAAGGGAATAAGCTTCAATCTTATCGCAATCAAATGCAAATGATTTTTCAAGATCCCTTTGCCTCTCTAAATCCTAGAATGCGCATTGGAGCAATTATTGAGGAACCAATGAAATTACAATTAACATTGACGAAGGAACAGCGCAAAGAGCGCGTGAAAGAATTGTTACAAAAGGTTGGACTTCCTGAAGATGCGATGCATAAATTTCCACATGAATTTTCAGGAGGTCAGCGGCAGAGGATTGGGATTGCAAGGGCTCTTGCGATTCGCCCTGAATTCATTATTGCGGATGAGCCAGTATCGGCATTAGATGTGTCTGTGCAATCACAAGTCCTAAACTTAATGATGGATTTACAGGATGAATTTCAGTTAACTTATTTATTTATTTCCCACGATTTAAGTGTTGTGAAGCATATAAGTGACCGTGTGGCGGTGTTGTACTTAGGGCGGGTTGTAGAAATTGGGACGAAGAAGGAGCTATACGCTCATCCATTGCATCCTTATACACAAGCATTGCTATCTGCCATTCCAGTCGTCCATTTTGATGAGCCAAAACAAGAAATACTTTTACAAGGTGAACTACCTAGTCCAATCAATCCACCTGTTGGCTGTGTGTTTCATACACGTTGTCCATATGTTATGGAAAGATGCCAGCACGAGAGGCCTAAGCTTCAGGAGAACAATGCAAATCAGCGCGTCGCTTGCTTTTTATATGATGAATAATCTGAATATTTAATTTATTTTGAATTGAGGTGTTGGTATGTTTGGTAATATTACCGATGTTCCAGGGATCAAGGTAGGGCATCGTGAAAACGAAGAGGGGATTACAGGCTGTACGGCACTATTAATGGAAGGCGGGGCAGTGTGTGGGGTAGATGTTAGAGGGTCTGCACCAGGTACTCGTGAAACGGATGCTTTAGATCCTATTAATGAAATTGATCGTGTGCATGGTATTTGTCTGTCAGGGGGCAGTGCCTTTGGGTTAGATGCTGCCACAGGAGTCATGCGATTTTTAGAGGAGCAAGGAATTGGGGTTGATGCAGGTGTTGCCAAAATTCCAATTGTACCAAGTGCCGTCCTCTTTGATTTATTTATCGGTGATCCTCAAGCTCGACCTACAGCACAAATGGGCTATGAAGCGGCTCAAGCTGCGCAAGTAGGTTCATTTCAAAATGGCAATATTGGCGCGGGCTATGGGGCAACGGTAGGTAAATTAGCAGGACCAGACTTTGCCATGAAGGGTGGACTTGGCAGTGCATCATTTGCGGGTAAGGATGGGCTTATTGCTGGGGCTATTGTGGCTGTTAATGCAGTGGGAGATGTCAAACATCCTCATACACGGCAAATTTTAGCGGGAGCGAGAAATCCTCAAACAGGACAGTGGCTGGATTGCTGTGCCTATCTCGAACAGCATGCACAATCAGAGGCACTTGCTGGCACAAATACAACCATTGGCGTAATAGCGTTGAATGCAAAATTAACAAAGGCAGAAGCAAAAAAGATTGCCCAGCTTACACAAAATGCACTCGCCCGAACGATTTATCCTGTCCATACGATGCTTGATGGCGACACTATTTTTGTGCTAGGTACAGGAGAGCAGACATTTGCGCTAGATTATTTGGGACATTTAGCAACTAAGGTGATGGAGGAAGCTATTCTTGCTGGTATTCAAGCGGCAGATAAATTGGCAGGGGTGGAAAGCTATACAAGCATTCAAAAGATAAGCACTTAGGAGAAGGGGGAACGGCAATGAATTTGAAAAATAGTGGGGTAATACTCTTCATGTTCGTGATGGCATTCATTATAAGTGCATGTTCAAGTGATGGAGCGAAAGTATCGACGAGCTCTAATAGTTCTGATGGCCAAACTACAGCAGATGTACCGCAGGAAATTGTAGTACGTGTAAATGATGATCCGGATTTTTTAGATCCACATAAGGCAACCGCATCCATTTCGTATCAAATGATTATGAATTTATTTGAAGGATTAATGGCACCAGAAACAAATGGTTCTTTAAAAGAAGGACTTGCAGAGAGCTATGAGGTTTCAGAGGACGGTTTAACATATACATTTAAGATTCGCCAAGGAGTGAAATTCCATAATGGTGATGACTTAACGATAGAAGATATTCAATATTCATTTGACCGTTTAATGGGGAAAAACGGTGGTGAAAAAATGTCCAATAACTTTGATAACGTGGCATCAACTGAGGCACCAGATGCCAGCACATTTGTGATTAAGTTAAAGAATCCTAATTCTAACTTCCTGTATTCATTAACGGCAAGACAATCAGCAATTATTCCTAAAAGTAATGATGGGAAGCATAATGAGAATCCAATCGGAACAGGTCCTTTTGCCTTTGTGAAATACGCGCCAGGGACAAATTTAGAACTTAAGAAAAATGAGAACTACTGGCAGGAAGGCTTACCTTATTTGAATAAAGTTACGTTTACCTTCCAATCGGATGATCAAGCAGCGATTATGAGCTTGATGGCAAATGAGGTTGATTTAACAAGTGTGCCATGGCATCGTGTGAGTGAGGTTGAAGGGAGCTACCATTTAACGCATCAAAATAATAACTCATCCTTAATCATTACATTTAATGAAACAAAGGCTCCATTCGATAACGTAAAAGTGAGACAGGCTATGAACTACGCGATTAGTAAATCCGATATTATTGATTCGGTATTTGCGGGCTATGCTGTCCCACTTGGTTCAAATATGAGTCCAGCGATGGGCGATTTCCAAAAAAAGGGCTTAGAAAGCATGTATGAACGCGATATAGAAAAAGCAAAGGCGTTATTGGCAGAGGCTGGTTATCCGGATGGCTTCAAAACAAAAATTACGGTATCTTCACACAATGATATGTATTCGAATATAGCTCAAATTGCAGTTGCGAATTTACAAGAAATTGGTGTTGATGTGGAAATTGAGGTGGTGGAGTGGGGAATTTGGCTAGACCGTGTTTATTTTGGTCGTGACTATCAAATGACAACGATTGATTTAACAGGTCGTGCATCAGCCTACGAGGTTTTAAATGATTATATTTCTACAAATGATAGTGAAAACTTCTTCCTATTTAAAAATGACGAGTATGACAAAATTATGACTGATGTGCTAAAGGAAACAGATCAAACCAAACAAATTGAGTACTACCATCGAGCACAGGAAATTTTAGCTGAGCAGGCTACTGCGGTTTATATTGCTGATTACCAAATTGTTTGGGGTTCTGACAAACAAGTGACGGGGCTGAAGAGCTATCCATTCTGGTTCCATGATATGTCAGAGGTTCAATTTTCAAACTAGGAGAGGATGAGTGCCCATGATGTATATTCTACGTCGAATCATCCTGTTAATAACAACCATCCTGCTTGTATCCATTATTACATTTGGTGTTTTTCAAATATTACCTGGAGATCCGGTTCGAACAATGCTGGGGACAGAAGCGGATCCCACACAAATTGAAAATTTACGATCTGAACTCGGCTTAGATCGTCCTCTTTATGAACAATATGTGGATTGGATGAAGGGCTTATTGACAGGTCAGCTAGGTGATTCCATTCGTTTTTCAATGCCTGTAAAAGATTTATTATTTGATCGACTTCCTGTCACTATGTCGTTGGCAGGGATTACCCTACTCATTGTTTTAGTCATTTCCTTACCTTTAGGGATGTTTGCGGCAAGAAGACAAAATAAAATAAGTGATGTGTCGTTATCTACTGTGACACAAATTGGGATGGCTGTACCATCCTTTTGGCTAGGAATGATGCTTATTCTTTACGTTGGCTTACAGTTTAGCTTCTTTAAAATTAGTGGTTATATACCATGGACACAAAGTGTTGCTGGGGCGCTTAGTACGCTCCTTCTCCCAGCCTTAACCATTGCGATACCACAAATTGCTGTGAACTTCCGCTATGTGCGTACCGCTATTTTAGAGCAGGTTCAGCTCGACTATGTACGGACAATTCGTAGTAAGGGAATGTCTGAACAAAATGTCATGTATAAGCATGTATTGAAAAATTCAATGATTCCGATTTTAACCGTATTTGGCCTAATTATGGCGGAAGTTGTAGCGGGGACGATTATTGTGGAGCAAGTATTTTCTTTGCCTGGTATTGGACAGCTTCTCATAACGGCTATTAGTAACCGTGATTTTCCACTTGTACAGGGGATCGTTATGTATATTACGGTCGCTGTGGTCATGATAAATTTTATTGTCGATATTTTATATTCTGTATTAGATCCTAGAATCCGATTACATTAAGAGGTGGATACAATGAAACAGCTACAACGTTATACTAAAAAACTGAATTTATCCATTGGTCTCCTCGTCATTGTCGGCTTTTTGCTCGTCATGCTGGTCAGCTTTTTTTATACACCACATGATGTCAACGCCATGAACATACCTGAGAAATTGCGT
The DNA here is from genome assembly GCF_057773605.1 of Lysinibacillus sp. F12. Classification (NCBI taxonomy): domain Bacteria; kingdom Bacillati; phylum Bacillota; class Bacilli; order Caryophanales; family Bacillaceae; genus Lysinibacillus; species Lysinibacillus sp. F12. Next base: position 357,031 of record NZ_JBYMLP010000001.1, on the reverse strand, counting down.
GGACCAGATGGTGCTTATCTTTTTGGGACAGATGAATTCGGGCGTGATATTTTTAGCCGGATTATGAAGGGGACACAAACAGCTTTCGCCGTTGGGCTACTAACTGTAGGAATTGGGACATTGTTTGGTATTACCATAGGAGGAATTGCAGGCTATGTTGGTGGCTGGGTTGATGAACTATTTATGCGAACAATGGACGCTTTAATGGCGTTTCCTGGCATTATATTAGCATTGATGCTAGTAGCGGTATTTGGCCCTGGGATTGTCAATACGGCCGTAGCCTTAGGCATTATCGCCATCCCTGCTATTGCTAGAATTGCACGGAGCGGATTTGTCCAACAACGTGATTCAGAGTATGTATTGGCAGCCAAATTAATTGGTGTCAAGCCTCATAGCATTATGTTTCGTCATATTTTACCTAATATATCGTCGCAAATTATTGTCGCTGCGACTGTCACATTTGCTACTGCAATGTTAGCAGAGGCAGCACTAAGCTATTTAGGGCTTGGTGTTCAGCCACCAAACCCTAGCTGGGGCAGAATGTTAAAAGATTCACAGGCTTATTTAATCGGTGCCCCTTGGTATACGTATGCGCCTGGAGGAGCCATCACGATTCTTGTTCTTGGCTTATATATGCTTAGTAACGCTTTACGTGATTTTATGGACCCACGTTCAAAATCGTAATAAATCAGGTGCTGTTTTCTGCAAAAGTTCATAGGCCTTGACGGCAATTTCAATGTTTAGTCGATGTGGCGCTTGTAAAAAATCAGCACCGAATATACTTTCTAGTCGTTCAATGCGTTTATAGAGCGTTTGACGGACGATAAATAATTGCTCTGCCGTATCATTTTTAGCTCCATTGCAAGCTAAATAAACAGCTAATGTTTGGAACAAATCATGGCCGTTTTTTTGATCCAGTAATAATAATTCTAGCAAGTAATCTTTCACAAATTGTAATAGGGTGGTTTGCTCTTGCTGTAATAATAACCGGAAAACGCCTAAATCCTTATAATAAATGGAGCTAGTCAATTGATGATGCTGCATTTGGATAGACGATTTAGCCTCCTTATAGCCAAGATGGACACTTTCTATTGTTTGATAAACATTGCTTATCCCACAGGTAAGGGTAAGCTGTTCAAAAAATTGAGATGCCTTTCTAGCAACAATTTGTGATATGGCTTGATTGAAGGAATCTCGATTATCCTTCATATAATCTGCAGCTATATAGAAGGCTAAAATAATAATCTCATGCTGTCGTACTGAAACGGTAGGGAAGAATCCTAGCTTCTTTAAGATGGAGCGAACATACATGGCATTTTGTAATTGTATTTCCTGCCACTCTTCCTCTGGCACTGCTTTGGTTTCGTCATGTAGATTGAACACGACGACACGGTAAAATAAATTCCGACTTTCAATCGGTAAATAGCTTTGGTAGTATGGGACATCCACAGGCTGGCCTTGAATTAATGCAAGAATGAACTCATCCTCACGGCTTTGCTGACGTTCCTGAAGCATGCGATTTCTCATTAAAATTTGGGCAATGGACATCGTAGCACGTTCTAAGTTTAATAAGGTGTAATCACTCGGTTTCGGCAGTTCAGAATGCATACATAGATAGCCCCAAACTTGTCCAAGACCATTTACTGGGATAATGACAAAATGGTCCTTGTCAATTGATAAAAGATGTAAGGGCTCTTGTAGTTCTAACTGCTGACAATGTTCTTCCATCATACGTAAGTGTTTTTTAGCTTCGACTGGATAATAAAAGCTTTTTGTATCTTCGGAGACAAATAAAAATAATGCCTCGGTATCTTGATGAAGGACTTGTAAGATTTTTAAAATCCCATTGGGCATTAACGATAATTCCATAAATGTTTTAGAAAGGGTATCGAGCTGTGTAAGTGCCTGTTGGTGTTGGTTAATTATGTACGTATGTAAATCTTGTGTAATATCGATAAAGCGAACTATTTCTTCAAAGACAATGATTGGAAAATGATGCGCATTCGCCATGGCAATCAGCTCCACAGGGACATGATCAAAATAGTCTCCAATTTCAATACAAAGCCCTGCAGCTTCGTTCCGAATAAGGTTTTGTAAGTAAGCAATTTGCGTTTCACGCTCTAACTGTAAACCGACCCCAGTAGTTAAAATGAGTTCACCACCATTAATTAACGTATCAAAATCTTTAATTTCTAAAATATGTGTCCACAGAACTTGTCGTTCAAGGCCATGGTGTCCTGCTATAAGCTTCGCTGATTCAAAATGTTTGCGCTTAAGGACATCACGTACGAGTAGAGGATGTTTGGACATAATTTAGCACCTGCCCTTCGAATGTACAATGTCTAATTTTTATTATGTTTGAGAAGTCAGAAAATTTCAACACGAATGAGTGTATATAGTAAAAATTGACGAAAGGCAAAAAATACATCTAGGATACACGATTGGAGGTCATGAGATGGAAAAGGAACGAAGTGATCAGTTCACCCATACCTTACAGCACAAAGATCGTGAAAACATTTGGCACCATATGTCCATTTATAACGAGCATACTCCAGTCATTATTGAACAAGGGGAAGGAGCATGGATAAAAGACAGTTTAGGCAATCGATTTTTAGATGGCATGTCAGGCTTATGGGCAGTCAATGTGGGTTATGGACGTGAGCGACTTGCTAAGGTCGCTTACGAGCAATTAAAAAAACTATGCTATGCCCCTTTAACACAGAGCCATGAGCCTGCTATTAGATTAGCTGAAAAAATCAACAGCTTACTAGAGGACGACTATATGATGTTTTATTCGAATAGTGGTTGTGATGCAAATGAAATAGCGTTCAAGTTAATACGACAATTCCATCAACAAAACGGGGAAGGGACACGCTATAAAATGATTGCTAGTTATCGAGCCTATCATGCTAGCTCGCTTGGAGCATTAGCCGCTACAGGCCAGGCATTACGTAAATATAAATATGAACCATTAACACCAGGCTTCCTGCACGTTGCCCCACCCGATCCTTATCGTCGTCCTAAAGGTCAATCAATGGAAGTATATAATTTAGCAAGAGCGCGTGACATCGAAGAAAAAATTATTGGGGAGCAAAATGAAACGATTGCCGCTGTTATTATGGAGCCATTCATAACAGGTGGGGGTGTCTTCATTCCACAACAAACATATGTTCAAGAAGTAGAGCGCATTTGTAGAAAGTACGGGGTGTTACTTATTATCGATGAAGTTATTTGTGGTTTCGGGCGAACGGGTAAGCTGTTTGGCCATCAACATTTCGGTATTCGTCCAGATGTTATTACAATGGCTAAAGGACTTACTAGCGCCTATTTACCACTATCAATTACAGCAGTAAGAAAAGATATTTATGATAAATTTAAAGAGATCGACGGCTATAGTCATTGTCGACATATGAATATGTTCGGTGGTAACCCGGCAGCCTGTGCTGTGGCATTAGAAAATATTAAGATCATTGAAGAAGAGGGACTTGTACAGCGTTCAAAAGATTTAGGAATTCAACTACTCCATGACCTACAAGACTTATTAGAGTTACCCTTTGTTGGAGATATTCAAGGGCTAGGGTTGCTCGTTGGTATAGAGCTTGTTGAAGATAAAGCCTCACAAAGACCTGCAAAGGAAGAAAGGGTGGCAAGCATCATTGCTGAGTGTAAAGGGAATGGCTTAATTGTTGGGAAAAATGGCGGTACAGTGGAGGGCTCCAATACTATCATTACGTTAAGTCCACCGCTTTGCTGTACCGATGAAGATCTTGAATTTATGGTAGCTGTTTTAAAAAGAGTATTTGCCGCCCATGTCTAATACGAGGCGATTCCAGAGCAGGGGAATTCAGGAATCGCCTTTAATAGTGTCGCTTCTGCCCTTTTTTTACAGATTCCCAATCAATTTCAATGTTTTGTAGAACTCGCTTGAGTAAATGGTGGATGCTGTCGACTTCATCGCTAGAAAAACCATCAAGTGCTCGTTTATTAGAATACTCGCCTTCCCGTTTTAAAAATGGATAGATGTCTAAGCTTCTATTGGTTGGAAAAAGTAATTTGTTTTTTTTATTTCCTTGATCACTACGTTTTTCAATAAAGCCTTTTGTTTCTAATTTTTGGATGGCCCTAGAAGCAGTTGTGCGATCCACCTTCAATAGCTCTGCCACCTTTTCTTGAATAATGCCAGGATTTTCGCAAATTCGGATAACATATAAATATTGACCCTTCGTTAAATCCAATTCCTTAAATTCTATATTACTAATCGAGTCTAAAGCCCGTGCGATAGCACCTATTTCACGTAAGATTTCTTTCATTTTCGATCCTCCTGAGATTTTTATTGTATTTGCAATAAAAATCGTTCTATACTAATAGTATCATCTTTGGGTGAAAATTGCACCTGGAGAAGAGGATGATGGTAGTGAAACGAGGAGGAGTATTCATGAGCATAAAAAAAGTAACAACTGATGCAGACTTACAATTAGCATTTGATTTTAGACGAAAAGTTTTTATTGAAGAGCAACAAGTACCAGAGGTAGAAGAGTTTGATGAATTTGATTCACTGCAAGCACCATGTGATCATATTCTTGTGTACTATAAGGAGCAGCCAGTGGGAACGGGTAGACTGCGTGTAGTCGAGGGCTATGGTAAACTGGAGCGCATTTGTATAGTAGAAGAGTTCCGTAAATTTGGACTTGGCAAAGAAATTATTATTGGCTTAGAGCAAATTGCCCGAGACAATGGCCTCACAAAAGCTAAATTAAATGCACAATCATATGCAGAGGGTTTTTATGAAAAATTAGGCTATAAGCGTGAAGGGGAAGAGTTTATGGATTGTGGCATTCCCCATATTTTAATGAAGAAATACTGGTAGATGTGCTAGGGATTGAAAAACAGATAGAATTTCCACCTACACTTTATTGAAGTGAGTATGATGTTCAATCAAATAACGATAACGGATTCAGATGCATCAATACTTTGTCATACAATAATACCTCCTCCTGTTGACCTTGGGAGGAGGTATATTAGTGTTATGAATTTTGGATATGTGTTTCAATGATCCATAAAGCTCCGTACGTCATGGGGTTGCAAATCTACAACTAATTTTAGCAATTCGTTTATTTCTCTTTCACAACCGTACCGGCAAAGCTATCATGAGGAAGGCATTGTCCATGCTGTTGCTCAAATGCCTGGCGATTTTTTAAATAGTCAAATGAACTGATTGTATCCCGATAAGCCATACGTTTTAAAATTTGACAGTCTGATAATTCATGACCATCTGCATTTTCCAGTACTAGTCCCGTAGCTTTATAGCCAATGGTTTGTCCACCTTTACGAAGCTGTGCGTACTCTAATGCCCATAACATGACTGTCGGTGTAACGAGTGCATGAACCACCTCATTTTTCACTTTCTTCCGTAGAAAATACTCCACGCCCAATGTGACAGCCGTTGAAATAGCAGTATCCATTAAAAAAGCAGCAGCTCGTTTTTTTGTAATCGATTCCATGCAGGTCCTCCTCCCATTGATTTCTCACCAGTACATACGGAAAATAAGAATAAAAGGTTTCAAATTATTTTAGATTCATTCTAACGGTAGTTCAGGATAGGAGGGAATCGCCCCGTGCTTCATTGTCGTGATTCCTGCATAGCGATTGGCAAAAGAAAGCAGGGATATCGCATACTGTTCACAATAGGCTACCAAATGATCGGCAGATAATTGATGTTGAAGGAATTGACTTAATATCGCCCCAATAAAAGCGTCCCCAGCACCAGTCGTATCAACTGCTTGTACATTCTCAGCATGGACCTTACGTTGACATTTCTTTGTATATAATGTTGCGCCTTCTGCTCCATGAGTAATGATAATGGTCTCCAGATGCCCCTGAAATAATGTGTGCACAGCCGAAAATTCTTCCTCGATGGCTGTTAAAAATAACAGTTCTTCATTCGAAAGCTTTACAATATGGGCTTTTGGTAAAAAAGCTAGAATCGTTTCTCGACAAGCCGTCTCATCCTGCCATAAAGGCAATCGAACATTCGGATCAAAGGAAACGATGCTGCCTGCTTGATGTGCCTGCTCGATAAAAGCTAAATGGGCTGATTTCATTGGACTGTCAACAAGATTAACTGAACAAAAATGAATGATATCTTTGTTAGTTAATAGTTGTGATGGGAGATACTCTTGTTTGTACAATAAATCTGCAGCATGGCGTCGATAAAATTGAAAATCTCGCTCGCCCGTTTTAGAGAGTGCTACAAAAGCAAGGCTAGTTTCTCCCTCAGTAGTTTGTCGAATATATTGTGTGTCCACACCTGCCTGCTGCAAAGTCTTCTTCAGAAAATCACCAAACGCATCCTGACCTATTTGTGTTAGGAGGGCTGCCTGTTGACCAAGCTTGGCACATACTGCTGCGACATTTGCAGGGGCTCCACCAGCATGTTTCGTGAAATGCTCGACTTGTACTAGGTCACCATGCTGCTGTGTTGGCGTAAAATCTATTAGCAATTCACCAATTGTAAAGAGTTTGCCCATTAGGATACCTCCTGTGGTAGCCGTTTTTTCTTCGGGGTATAGATCGTGTAGAAAATCCCGCCGAAGATGAATAAAATGCCCAATGTTTGCATAAAGTTCGGCATAAAATCAAGCAGCAGCATATCGAGTAAAATGGCCACTACAGGGTCGACGAATACTAAAACGGAAACTAGAATAGTAGTAAGACTGCGAATACTATCGAAAAATAAATAATATACAAATCCAGTATGAATAAATCCTGTGCCTAGTATATAGAACCAATTGGTTGTAGTTAAACCTTCAAAGAGTGAGAAATCGATGAAGGGCAGTAGAATCAAAATGCCAACTGTTGTTTGAATATACGTTAAGGCATAGGAGCTAAGCTTTGTAATGGTCTTGCTTGTCAGCATGGTAAGAGCATAAAACACCGCTGACAATAAAGCCCAAACAAATCCTGATTGCATAAATTCAGAGAAAGATACAAAGTTTTGAAGACCCATGATAAAAATACTACCGATAAAACAAGTAATAGTTGCCACAAGTGCTTGGATGGTCATTTTTTCTTTTAAAAAGATAGCGCCTAAAATTAAGACAAAGATAGGGGCTAAATTATAAATAGAAATGGCAATCGAAATAGACATTTCCTCAAAGGCTTTAAATAAAAATACCCAATTTAGTACTAAGAAAACGCCACAAATAATAGTTTGAATTACTTCTTTCTTCTCCCATTTTTCTGTTTTATGTCCACCAGTGACGAGCCACAATCCTCCTAGAAAGAGGGTTGCACAAATACATCTAACAAAGACGAGCTCTGTTGCAGGAACTCCAGTATGAACAGTAAAAAAGCCGATGGAGCCAAAAAGTGCCATTGATACGGTTAGTTTAATGATGGCTGAAATGTTCATACAAAACCTTCTTTCTGTTTTTTAGTAAATGCGAAAAGGAAAGGGGATAATCCCTATCAGCATACTTTTTGCTATAGCATGACATTATTCGCGAATTTGCCCATTGCCATATATAAAATATTTTGTAGAGGTGAGAGCAGGTAATCCCATGGGGCCCCGCGCATGTAGCTTTTGTGTACTAATACCAATTTCTGCGCCATAGCCAAATTCAAAACCATCCGTGAAGCGGGTCGAGGCGTTATGATAAACTGCAGCCGCATCAACATTAGTTAAAAACGTTTCCGCTACCAATAGATCTTCCGTTATAATGGCTTCAGAATGATTTGTCCCATAATGATGAATATGCTCAATGGCCTCGTAAACATTTTCAACTAATTTAACGCTTATTTTTAAATCAAGGAACTCAGTCGCATAGTCTTCCTCAGTAGCTGGGAGCGCTCCAGAAAATGCCTCGCATACTCGCTCATCACCAATAATAGTAACACCTGCTTTATGGAGCGATGATAAAAGTTGCGTGCCATATGTTTTAAACCATACAGGGTGAATTAGTAAGCTTTCCGCAGCATTACAAACAGAAGGACGCTGTGTTTTGGCATTTAAACAAATTTTTTCTGCTTTTATGTAATCTGCCATTTGGTCCACATATATATGACAATTGCCTGCACCTGTTTCTAATACAGGGACAGAAGCCTCTCGGACGACCAAGTCAATAAGAGCCTTGCCGCCTCGAGGTATTAATACATCCAAGTACTCGTTTAGATGAAATAATTCTTTAGCGGTCTCACGGCTCGTATCCTCGATTAATTGGACAGCTTCTGTTGGTAGAGACGTCTTCGCCAATGCACGATGAATACTTGCTACGAGAGCATTATTTGAAAACTTAGCAGATGAGCTCCCTCGTAAAATGACGGCATTTCCTGTTTTTAGGGCAAGTGTCGCGGCATCAACCGTAACATTTGGTCTTGCCTCATAGATCATTCCAATGACACCAAGTGGGACCATGCGCTTTTCGATGTGTAGGCCATTACCTTTATCTATACGTTCGATAACTGTGCCAACTGGGTCCTTGAGAGAGACAAGTAAATGAATGGCATCAGCCATCGCTACTATGCGTTCTTCATTGAGCATGATGCGATCTAATGTAGAAGAGGGCATCCCCTGTTGCTCTCCATTGATAAGGTCTTTTGCATTTTCTTCTAAGATGTCTTGTTGGTCCATCAATAGCTGTTCAGCAATTTTAGTCAGCGCTTCATTTTTCTCACATGTAGTTTTAATATTTAACATATAGCTAGCGGCTTTGGCACATTTTCCCTTTTCTTGAATTTCACTTACCATGTTCAGACCTCCTTATTTAGTTTGAATTTTCAGCCATTTATCCCTGTGAATGACCTCAATCGGGCATTTCGATAATGTATTTGTCCGTTTGCCCATAGCGGACAAAAGTTCTTGTGATGAATACAGCACCTCACCACGTCCTAGTAAACCTTGTTCACAATACACTTCAACTACATCACCATTGTTAAAATCACCTTCAACCTGAAAAACACCAGCAGGTAACAAGCTTTTGCCATTGACCATTAGTGCTTGTTCAGCACCTCTATCTATAAAAATTTTACCAGATATTTCCGCGAGTGCAATCCACTGTTTATGATTCTTTAACACGGCTAGGTCATCATGTCCGACATAAGTTCCATCACCACGCCCTGCTAAAATATCAACAAGCTTTTGAGCGCCATAACCTGTTCCGATAAAAACTTTAACTCCAGCCTGTAAAGCTGTACGGGCAGCCAGTAGCTTCGATGCCATGCCGCCTGTTCCAACCTTTGACCCTGTGCTGTCTGCAAAGTCTAACAAGTCGTCCGTGATGGACGTTAAATAATCAATTCGCTCTGCCTGAGGGTTTTTGCTAGGGTTGGCGTTATATAAGCCATTAATATCTGTTAATATGATGAGTTGATCTGCATGAACAAGTCCACTAACAAGGGCAGACAGCATATCATTGTCGCCAAAGGTTAGCTCACTTATAGAAACGGTATCATTTTCATTAATGATGGGTAGCATCGAGCGCTCAAGCAATTCCTCGAAAGTAGCATAGGCATTTTTATAGCATTCTTTTTTAGAAAAATCAGTGCGCGTCAGTAAAATCTGAGCAGGCAATATATCATAAATACTAAATAATGCACTATACGATTGAATAAGTAAGCTTTGCCCTACAGCTGCTGCTGCCTGTTTGCCCTTTACCGTAACAGGACGAGCCGGGTAGCCAAGCTGTTTAAAGCCTGCTGCTACTGCACCTGATGACACAAGTAATACATCATGTCCTTGTTTTTTCAACTCCGCGATTGCCTGAACATGATCCATTAAACGAACTTTATCGATTTCGCCTTTTGCATTTGTTAAAGAGCTACTCCCAATCTTGACGACAATTCTCTTTTTTTCCACCACACTACCTCCAATTGTCAAAAATAAAAAACCCTTTTCATCCTAAAAAATTAGGACGAAAAGGGTTGCTTTCCGCGGTACCACCTACATTGAATATCGTGCGACATTCCACTTTCCTCATAACGCTAGAGACTGCGCCTAGTTTAGCTAGGACGATAGACGAAGTAGGTTCATTAGTCTTTTCTTGCACAATGTCTTGCAGCCGATGGACATCGTTCTCTGTTCAAGCAGATACTAATTACTGATCTTCGTTCGTTTTCTCATCATAAAGTTTTTCAACTATTGAGTAAAGAATGCACTACTTCCAAAAGCCTGTCAAGATGATGAGGGAAATTACTTGAAAGTTTTGATAAATTGAGAAAAAAAGATAGAAAGGGCATGAATTTTTTATTTAAACCACCAAATGGCGATGAAAAGAGGGAGCATTGCTAGCAACATTACAAAGAAACTCCATAGTACTTGTTTTCCCGAGGACATGTTTTTTGGCTTTATGCTCATTTGTTCATAAAGCTTGTTAATGGCACGTTGTTCTTTCGCATAAAGCATTGCTTGAAATTCCTCGTAATCTTGAATATAGCTAGATGGAGGACGTGGACTAAAGCGTAAATCTCTAATAGAGTCCGTAATATCTATGTCATTCATCCAATAAGTGATTACAGGAGCTAAGCCTGTATTCTGTGTAGCTTTCACCTCAATGTCATGGGACTTCATTTTATAGTACACCTCACCGTGCTCGTCTTCATACAGTGAAACAATATCACTAACTGCCACTAATAATCACCTCTTATTGAATTCATCTATTGTATCATGAGTTTCTTCTATTATAATGGAATAAAGAAGAAAAGTGTTGTTTAAGCGAGCATTAATGGTGAAACGTATGTTCACGAAAAAAATTTAATAAAGTCATAAACTTACAGCTAAAGGCAAGTACGGCATGTAGTATAATGAAAATAGTTTGCTGAAAGTAGTGAAGGAAGGGCATTATTGGAGATTTCCATGATGCAATGAGTCATTTCGATAAAGGAGACCCATTTACCTCGTAATCTTATTTTATATGATATAGAAAAGGGATAGTTTTTTCTTTGCATTGTTACCACAGTCTTCAATTCATCATTTGAACATATTGGGTTTTAAACGCTGATTTTGGGTATAGTATTTTTAGGTACAAGCATTATTAATATTTTTATTGTTTAGTATGATTGCAGGGAAAGTTAGATCCGTCATGATTGGAACGCCTGTGATGGCTAAGCAATTAATATGGTTCAAGGTATCCTCTTTACATTTATCGGGATACAGATTGCCATTAGCATAACAGTAGGAGGAATTCACATGGCTATTTTACATATAACTTTTAGCTTAGCAACCCAGGGTTCCATGAAGCTTGCTATACGCCAACATCTTTTGCAACGTAATGAATCAGTTTTAAGTGTTCATGATGATTTCTCTTTTGGACCTCTTCACAGCTTAGAAGAGCGCATAGTATGGTTAAACACTCATATTTTGAAGGATAATGAAGAACAGCAATTATACGTAGATATGTATGAAAGCTGGAAGAAAAAAATGGCCGAACTGCCATGTGATGTGGATGTTTGGGTTTGGTATAGTCAAAATACACATGAACAGATTGGTCTACGCTATGTTATGAGTGAGTTTATTCATAAATGTAGCATGGTTTATGGGATTGACGTAACAGATGGACTGAAGCAAATTCAACCTCATCTCGATATTCGTCATACAGGAGAGCTTTCCTCAGAAATGCTGATGAAGCTTCGTCCTTACGCAAAACGATTTTCAGTTCAGGAATGTCAACAGCTTGCCAAGGAATGGGAAGACCTTAAAGAGCATTCAAGTCCACTCCGATTGTGGAAAGAGGGTATTGTACATGTCGAGGAAGATGCACTGGATACGCTCATCATTGCCAGTGTGAAGGATTTGCATGTACAATATAATGAAGAATGGCTTTTACTTATGCCTATAATCAGTACTATTAGTGTTGCCTTGGATGATTATATTAGTGATGAATTCATGATGAAACGAATAATGACTATGATTGAGCAAGGCTTCTTGCAGATAGAAGGAGATTTAACGGATTTTCATTCCTGTAGGGTGAAGTATATAGACGTATAATAAAAAGCGGTAGGCTGCATTGGGCAACCTACCGCTTTAGCTTTCCTGAGAGGGAGGAGCCATTTTCTTTTCATAAAAATCAAAGACAAATTGTTGGAATTGGCGTGCAGATGGGGACAAATAACGATTGTCAATCCAGGCCATGCCAATAATACGTTCACAAACCATATCCTCTACATGGATTTTGACGATTTTTTTCGGATTCAAATCCTCATCATCAGGAAGCAATGATACCCCGAGTCCTGCACCCACAAAACCTGCAATGGTAGAAACCTCATCACCTTCATAAGAGATTTTTGGCTTAATGCCCGCAGCATGTAACAAGCGATCAGCTGAGCGGCGGAGGGCATACCCTTTTTTCATAAGCACAAAGTTCTCATGTTCCAATTCTTTCATTTTTATGCTTTTGCGATGGGCAAGAGGATGGTCAATCGGAACCATAATAAATAACTCATCTCGCCATAGCTCCTTCCAGCTAACGGGAGGCTCTGTATCAATCGCTGCTAGTAAGCATAGGTCTAATTCGCCAGCAAGCAATTGCTTTAACTGAGAATGTGAGTAATTTTGTGTGAAATGAAAACGGATATGGGGGTGCTTCTGACGAAAAGCACGAATTAAGTCTGGTACAATACTAGTCCCAAGAGTGTGTAAAAAACCGAGTGACACATCCCCAAGCTCCGGATTATTAAGCTCTTGTAATTCTAATACTGCTTTCTCGTATTCTTTACGCATTCGTTGTACACGATATAAGAAAAGTTCACCATAGCGATTGAGCATTATGGAACGCCCCTGCCTATCAAAAAGCGGGACACCTAGTTCTTCCTCCAGCTTTGAAATTGAACGGCTTAACGCTGGCTGTGAAATTGCCAATGCCTCGGCAGCACGTGTCATATGTTCTAACTTTGCAACGGTTACAAAATATTCTAATTGTTGCCACTCCATTTTTTCACCTCTATTCTCGTAATTTTTAAGTTAACTGCATTATAACGGGAAACAAAGAGGAAGTATAGGTGGCAAAAACTTTTTAAACAGACGTTGCTTTTAATTAGAAGAATGGAAAAGTTAAGTAGCAGAAAGTGTGATAGTACAGGTGTTAAGTTGACATCATTCATGCATGGTAGACATTGATTTGATAAAAACTATAAATTGTACATTATGAATAAAGGGTGTTAAGATAGACACATAAAATACACAATTAATAATTTCCGTGAAGGGGATATCCTAAAATGAAGTTAACAAAGCCACAACCTCTAACAATTGAGGGAGGCAAAAAAGCCGTACTATTATTGCATGGATTCACAGGTAGCACAAAAGATGTGAAAAAGCTAGGAGAATTTTTATCTCAACGAGGTTATACCGTTCATGCACCGATTTATAGTGGGCACGGAGTAGAACCAGAAGCACTATTAGAAACGAAACCAGAAGACTGGTGGAACGATGTTGTAGAAGGATATAACTTCCTTCAAAGTAAAGGCTATGAAGAGATCGCAGTTGTTGGCATTTCACTTGGTGGTGTTTTCTCACTGAAGGTTGCAGAGACATTTCCAGTAAAAGCATGTGTAGCGATGTGTGCACCGATTACACGAGATAACTCAAAAGGCTTATTTACACGTTTGTACCACTATGCTCGTTTATATAAACATTTCGAAAATAAATCAAAAGATCAAATTATTTCAGAATTACATGAATTACGTATTTCTCCAAAAGATTCATTAGATGGTGTAACACGTTTAACGACTGAAACACGAGATGATTTATCAACGATTAAAGCTCCAACATTAGTACTACAAGGGTCATTGGATGATGAGCTTTATCAGGAAAGTGCACCTTTCATTTTAAATACTGTAGAAACTGATGACAAAGAAATCATTTGGTATGAAAATTCAGGTCATATAATTACGTTGGATAAAGAACGTGATAAAGTATATGAAGATGTTTATAAATTTTTAGATCATATTGAGTGGTCAGTTGCAAATTAAGGAGGGGCTGTCAGAGGACAGCTCTTTTTTTTATACTAAGTTTACTATATTCAAAAAAACTATTGTAATTATAATAAATGCTTGATAACATAATTGAATTGTAATGAAAAATCATTCGATTAAAATAATTTGCTATAGTTAAAAACTTCTAAGGAGCACATCAATTATGCAACAAAAAATACCTTTCTCAACCTATGCAGTCATCGGCACTATGTTATTCGGTCTGTATTTTGGAGCAGGGAACCTTATCTTTCCAATCCAATTAGGTCAACTAGCAGGGACCAATTTTTGGCTTGGGTTAATCGGATTTTTAGTCACGGCTATCGGTCTACCATTTTTAGGAATTTTAGCGATTGGCTTATCAGGTAGTAACGGTTTGCGCGATCTAGCGAGCCGTGTTCACCCCATCTTCGGTATTGTCTTTTCACTAGCCCTTTACTTAACAATTGGCCCGTTTTTTGCCATTCCACGTACTGCGACCGTACCATTTGTAGTGGGCTTTGAGCCTTATATTCAAGCACAGCATGTTACATTATTGCTGGCCGTGTTTAGCTTCATTTTTTTCGCCATCGTTTATTATTTTTCGTTAAATCCAGCGAAAATTATGGATTACATTGGTAAATATTTAACACCAGCCTTTTTAATTGTATTATTCATTTTAATTATTACGAGTATCGTAAAGCCAATGGGGGATTTCCAACAACCAATGGGCGATTATATAGATGCTGCCTTTATGACAGGCTTTAAAGAGGGCTATAATACGATGGATGCTTTAGCTTCCCTTGCTTTCGGGATTGTGGTCATTAATGCAATTAAAAGTGCAGGCATTTCCGATCGAAAGGAAATAGCGAAGGCGACATGGACGTCAGGTATATTTGCAATGGCCCTAATGATGCTTATTTATGGCCTGATTACGTATATGGGCGCTTCCAGTATTTCTGCGGTAGGTACCTTTGAGAATGGGGGATTAATTTTTTCCGCAGTGGCAGATCATTATTTCGGTTCGTTCGGTGCTATTTTATTAGCCGTTATCATTGTGCTCGCTTGTTTAAAGACAAGTATCGGCTTAATCACTTCATGTAGTGAATTCTTCCATGAAGTGTTTCCGAAAGTAAGCTATAAATGGTTTGTCTTTTTATTGTGTCTCGTATCCTTTGTCATTGCCAACTTCGGATTAAACAATATTATACAATTCGCCATCCCAGTGCTGATGTTCCTATATCCACTTGCGATTGTTTTAATTTTACTGGCTCTTAGCTCATCGTACTTTCACAATAAGCAAGCGGTGTATGCCATCGCAATGATTTTCACATTTTTCATTAGCGTAATTGACGGCTATAAAGCTTTAGTGGCAAGTATACCTGAAGCACAATTACGTGTATTGGATGCTGTAGAGAAGGCTTATTCATCAATCTTACCATTTTATGATATTGGGTTAGGGTGGATATTGCCAGCAATCATTGGAGCAATACTTGGAGCTCTAATTCCTTCTAAAAAAGTACTATAATAATAAAGAAGCACGCACAGAAAATGATAGCTGTGCGTGCTGTTTTACTATATTAGTAAGCTGTCCAGCCACCATCTACCGCAATAACTTGCCCGTTCACAAAGCTTGCTTCATCAGAGCCAAGGAAAATAGCTAATTGGGCAATTTCCTCAGGTTGACCAGCACGAGGATTAATCGATAAACCAAGTGATTGGCGTGCTGCACCTGTTTGACTCATATTTGTCATGGAAGAGGCGATATTCGTCATAACTGCCCCTGGTGCAATACCATTACAGCGAATATTTTTATCCGCATACATAAAGGCTGTATTTTTAGTTAATCCAACAACGGCATGTTTAGACGCAGTGTAAGCAGCTCCTGCTCGTGCACCATATAAGCCACCAGCGGAAATATTATTGACAAAGACACCATGTCCTTGGGCGAGGAAAATGTCTGTTGCCATACGCATGGAGCGCATCACGGCTGTTGTATTAACCGCAAATACTTTATCCCAACGTTCATCAGAAATTTCCCCGACTGGCTCCATACCATCCATGATACCGGCGTTATTGACTAAAATATCTAATTGACCAAAGTACCTTTTTGTTTCATCAAATAAACGTTGTAAGTCTTCTGTTGATGCGACATTTGTTTGAATGGCAAAAGCTGTACCCCCAGCCGCTTGAATGCCTTCCACCACAGCTTGGGCACCTTCTATATTTAAATCTGAAACGACAACCTTAGCACCCTCTTTTGCATAACCCTCTGCTATAGCTTTCCCCATACCTGAAGCTGCACCTGTGACTATGGCTACTTTACCTTCTAATCTCATCTCAAAGACCTCCTCATACTATTTTTTATAGATATTGAACATCTGTTCATTAAAATCATATAATAAATATGAAAGCGATTTCAATATGCAAAATATCTGGATGTGTTGAGTAATCAACACTTTTGGAAAAACTGTTTACTTAGGAGCTGAAAAAATGTCTACAACAGATTTACGAGTTATTAAAACAAAGCAAGCCTTACACTCAGCTTTATTGACACTGCTTAGTCAAAAGCCATTGGAGCAGATTTCTATTGCGGAAATATGTAGAGAGGCCAAGGTGAATAGGGGGACATTCTATTTGCATTACGAGCAAAAAGAAGGACTCTTTGAAGAATACTTTCAAGAGATTATGGAGGATTTATACCAGTCCTACGAAGAACCTTACCGTGCCGTGACAACATTGGATACACACCAACTAGATCCAGACACAATTCGTATTTTTCACCATATTGAACGCTTTAAAATGTTTTATCGAATTGTGTTTTCCAAAAACGTTCCATTAACGTATTATTACATGCTGTTTGATGGAATTTACTCATTGCTAAAGAGAGATATCACCCTGCATCACGAACATCAAATGACAGCATCGATTTCAATTGATTATTATAGCGCCTACCAAGCAAACGCGATTATCGGACTCATTATCCAATGGTACCGTGGCGACTTTAGCGACAGCGTGACCGTCTTAAATCAGCAGCTAGCTGCCATACTGAAAAATGTTCGAAATGGTGGGTAGAGCAGAAAGAGGTGAATAAAACGCAGAAAGTGATGGATCGAGCATGAAAAGAGGTGGATAAAATGCTCAAAAGGGATAGCCCCCACTCTGTCCATCACCGAAGGAACAGAGCCTAGGGGCTATAAAATACAACTAACTAGAACTCTTAGCAAGTGCGGGTTTTATTGCTACGGTCACTGTAGCGATTGTCAGAGTGACAAGTATGATGATACCTAAGGAGCTACTATTTTGTAGCAAATTATCGGCACTTCCTCCGAAAATAATAGTGTAATAGCCATCGGCACCGTAAGAAGCGGGTAGCATAGCAGCTATTTGCTTGTAACCTTCAGATAGCATGGTTTTTGGAACGAGCACTCCAGAGGTTACTAGTTGGAGGGATAGGGCACAAATATTGAAGACCATGCCGATATTTCCAAAAAGAATGACGAAAACCTGGGCTAGGCAAAGGAAAGCTAGGAACATCACAGATTGGAAGAGATAGATGGATAGAAAGCTTTCATTGCTCGAAATAGTAAATAGATGCATTAAACCGATTGTAAGGAATGGTAAAGTAAGAGCTACTCCAACATTGAGCAGCTGTCGTGCAAAGAACAATTGCCATTTTGAGAGAATACTTTGTACCTTTTGTGCGGCTTGCTGATGTTGCATAATCATCACCATTGCCCCTACAAAGGAGGATATAATGACCATAAGTGGGATAAAGTTTGCTGCAAACCCCTTCACATCATTCGTTTTAAGAATAGTAGCATCGACGGCGTGATCTTTAATTGACATCATGGTTGTATGGACAGATGCGTTTATTTGCTGGGAGGTATTTTGCTCAAAAGGAAGCTGTGCAAATTGTTGGGAAAAAACCTCGATTGCCTGATTTTGTTGTAATGGGTAGAGCATTCGGTTCATTTCTTCTGTTAATTGCTTAGCGACACTATCCATCATGTTTTTGGCCATACTAGCATTGGCCTGATTAATCGAATAGATGATTTCTGCTTTTTCTCCAGTCTGAAGTTGATTCGTAAAATTTGCGGGAATTTGCATAATCATATTAATTTGGCGTTCATTTAGGGCATGCTCTGCTTGCTTCAACGAGGAATATTTTTTTACCGTAAATGGAATGTTGTCCTCCATATCCTTTACAATTTGTTGTCCCATCCCCGTATCTTCCACAACGAAGCCTATCGATAATTCATCAGCTCGCTCATTGACACCGTCATAGGCTGTCATCCAAATTGTAAAGAAAATTAATTGGAAGGCAATCGCAGCAACAATGCCAATATATGTTTCACGAACGCTCAATAAAGTTTGTAAACCTTTCATTGTTAAACTACCCCTTTATAAAGTAAGTACTTACTTGCATTGGAAGGAAAAATTTTTTCTAGGAAACGAGTCCCCTAGAAAAAATAGCAACACTTGTCTGTAATAGTTCTTCGGTTGGTATGTCAGACACCATAGTACCAAGACGTGCACGTGACATAAAATGGCCAAAGTTAAGCGCAATAAGCGATAATGCGGCAGCTTCAAAATCAACCTCTCTTATCTTCCCTCGCTGTTGCATTTCTTGAAAGTACTGGCAGAGTTCCTTTTTGATCAAAAGAGGGATATTTGCAATTTCCTCACTGATTTCAGGAAACTGAATGGACTCCTTAAAGCCAATCATTACCAAATCTTTAATCGACATTAAGAATTCAAAATGCTTTAAAGAAAAGTTTAATAAATCCTTTTCTAATTCCCACGTAACATTTTGATGGATCTCCTGTTGTAAAAGAGGATAATACGAAAATTGTTCAACTATGGCTTTCAAGAGGCCACGCTTATTGCCAAAATGGCGGAAAAGTGTAACTTCATTGACGCCTGCTAATTCAGCAATCGTTTTCGTTGTTGCGGCAGTATAGCCCTTTTCGCTAATCAATTGTAGAGCAGCTTCGATGATTCGTTCTGCGGTTCCCTTTGTTGTCAAACATAAACTTCCTTTCATGCAAGTAATCACTTACATGCTAACACAGTGCATGCTTCTCTGCAACATAATAATCCATTTCAATGAAATAATCGTCAACAAGAATATTGACAACTATATCGACGACTGATATATTTTATTTGTATCGGCTGACGATATATTGGTGGACGATATAAAGGGGGATTGTATGACACAGGAGCATCCGCCGTTAACTGAAGGCGTATATTATATTTTATTAGCTTTATATGAGCCTAGACATGGTTATGGCATTATGCAATTAGTAGAGGAAATGAGCAGTGGGCGAGTACGCTTAGGCGCTGGTACCATTTATGGGGCCATTAAAACTTTGCTAGAACGAGGCTGGATTGAGGCGCTCGACGATGACGGTCGAAAGAAAGAATATGTAATAACAGAAACTGGAGAAAAGGTAGTTGAATACGAAATTTTAAGATTAAGGGAACTTTTTGACAATGGTATCCGTATAACGAGAGGAGCTGAATAATATGCATACATATCGATTAATGATTAATCCATATGCATTTGTCCTATTATTCTCATTCCCATTATATAGGCTTATACGTGTACGCAATCGATTGAAGAAAGAGCTAAATATATTTTCAGATTAGTGGACGTCCATTATTTTCTGGGAAATCAGAAAATAGTGAAAGAACTTCCTATAAGGGGTGAGAGGATGGAAAAAAGAATTTACCGTTTTTTTGTAGATTATGAAAAGGAAGAACGGTGGGTCAATGAAATGGCAGATCGGGGGTGGAATCTTAAAAAAGCAATTGTAGGTTTTTTTGTTTTTGAAAAAGGAACACCACAACAATATATTTATCGAAATGAATTTGTGAATAGGAAATCGAAGGATTATTTTGAGTTTCTAGAGATGATGAATATAGAATGTGTGTACAAATTCGGTGGTTGGGCATATTACCGAAAACCAAAGGCAGAGGGGCCATTTGAATTATTCTCAGATACTACCTCTAAAATTAGCTATATAAAATCGATGAATCGTATTTTTATCGTACTGTTGCTAGTCAATATAGTGGCTGGTCTTTATAATCTTTCGTTAGGAACGTGGGGGCCATCTTTAAAAGTAGTCAACACCAGTGTAGGGTGTTTAAATTTTATCGTATCCATAATGGTGTGTATCTCTATTTTAAAAAATGCAAACCGTAAAAAAAGATTGAAGGAAAATTTACATATATTCGAAGGGTAAGGAGGATGACAACATGACTTTACAGTTACAGCATGTCACGAAGAAGTATAAGGATTTTACGGCTGTAGATGGATTGGATTTTACAATTGAAAAAGGTGAAATCTTTGGTCTAATTGGCCAAAATGGTGCGGGGAAAACAACCACTTTCCGTATGATCTTAGATTTACAGGAGACAACAGCAGGTACAATTACATGGAATGGTCAGCCAGTTAATGCGATTAACCGAGATGTCCTAGGATATTTACCAGAGGAAAGAGGTATTTTCCCAACGATGAAAGTCGAGGAGCAGTTATACTTTTTTGGTGAGTTACGTGGGATGAAAAAGGCGGAGCTGAAAAAGGAAATTGATTTTTGGATTCAACGTTTTGAGCTGGAGGAAAAACGTAAAGATAAGGCTGAAACGCTATCAAAGGGAAACCAGCAAAAAGTACAGCTTATTGCCAGCTTTATCCATAAACCTGAATTTTTAATTTTAGATGAACCGTTTAGTGGATTGGACCCGGTTAATAAAGACTTATTAAAGGATGCCATTCTCCTTTTAAAGGAACAGGGTACAACCATTTTGTTCTCTAGTCACCAAATGGATAATGTTGAGGAACTTTGTGATCACTTATGCCTATTAAAAAGAGGTGTTTCGTTATTCTCTGGTAGTCTACTAGATTTAAAGAAGCAATATGGCAAAACAAAACTGGCCGTAAGAACAGATTGGTCAACCACACAGCTATTGGCGTTAGAAGGCGTCAAGGAAGTACGTGTAGAGAAGGAACAAACCGTTCTTACATTAGTGGATGAAAGCTATGCCCAAAGTATTTTTGAGCAGCTTTCCAATGGGAAGTATATCGAAAAATTCAGCTTGGATTATTTATCATTAGATGAAATCTTTAAAGATAAGGTAGGTGGCAATGTTGTCGAAGTTTAATTTATTAATGAAACAATTATATAAATCAAAAATAAAATCAAAATCCTTTATTTTAATGACATGTTTATATGTACTTGTAATGTCTGTAGCTGTTTTCTGGTCTGAAATTAAAGAGCTTTTTACAGGTGATGATGAAGCACAGCAAATTGCCATTATCAATGATACGTCCGCTGATTTAAGTGGTATCTTTGTTTCCAATGGGGACATGGCTTTTATCCAAGATGAAAAGGATATACCAGCACTTGAAAAAAAGGTAAAGGATGGCAAGCTAGATGCCATTGTGACAATTAAGGATCAAGGCGGTCAGCTACAAGCAGAAATTGCTACGTTTACACCATTGAAATTAAACGATCAATCGACATTGTCATCCTTATTGCAATATGCTGGTCAGCACTATGCGGTTCAGCAATTATCACTATCACCTGAACAGGCAGCACAAATTATGGCCGCACAAACGACGATTTCCACTAAAAACTTAAATGAGGAATCAACGGGTGGGAAAAGTGAAGAAGAAAAGCAATCAGGCTTAGTTGTTTCCTATGCAGTTGGGATTTTAATTTATTTCTTTATTTCTACATTCCTATCTATGATTACGACTGAAATTGCCTCTGAAAAAGGCTCGCGAGCAATGGAAATGCTTTTAGTAAGTGTCAAGCCAACTACTCATTTTAAAGCAAAAATTGCAGGTGTATTATTACTCGCTTTAACACAGATGGGTATTCTTGCAGCAGTATTCCTCATCTATGCTAAACTCGTAAAAGGCGGAATAGTTTGGGATATGGCGGCTGACATTGTCAAAGAGCTGTCAGTTGGTTACGTTATCTATGCCATTGTATTCTTATTGCTAACGGTTATCCTATATCTTATCATTGGCGCATTATTCGGCTCATTAGTATCGAAAGTTGAAGAAGCAGGTCAAGTATTAATGCCGGCCATGATTATTACGATAATCGGCTTCTATGTCATGCTAACAGGGATGGGTAATCCAGATACAATCATCATTAAAATATTCTCTTATATCCCGTTAACATCAGGAATGATTATGCCAATGAGGATAGGTGCTACTGATATCGGGGGTATAGTGCCATTGCTATCTCTAGGTATTTTAATCGCAACGATTATAGTCGTGTACCTATTTAGTTTATCGTTCTATAAACGCAGTGTACTGACATATAGCTCAGGCGGTGTCATTCAAAAAATAAAAACAGTATTAAAGGTAACAACTTAAGTGTTAAGCAGCTACACGATGATGTAGCTGCTTTTGGTCGTTCCATACCAATGATAGAAAACAATGTAAAGGAATTTGCGTAATCAGTCGAATTTTGTTTAGAAAGAAGCTATAATTTAAAAAAGAGCATGAAATTGGTTTTGTCTTTCTATCGTAATGAAACCTTTTTCCAAGGTAATCGTAAGTAAATTGTAGAGATAAATTGCAGGGGGTAAAACGTATGTCTGAATTCAACAATGATCTTTTAAAATCCAAGGACCCATTCGCTTCTGAAAATCCTTTATTACAGCCTAATCCACTTATGCAACAAGAGCCTGAACAAAAGCCGGTACTTGTTTCTGAGCAAGAGCTATCACAAATTGCGCAAAACCAGCTTATGCTAAAGAAAGATCCAGAGGTTCATGCACTTGCTCAACGCATTGATGTTAAAGATCAAATCGCCATGCTAGAGCTTGGTAAGGAAACAGCAAGTGGCATTTCTACTTTTTCAGATAAAATGCTGGCTACTATGAAGTCCAGCAAACTAGAAGAATCGAGTGTCCTATTAAATAATTTGAATAAAATTATGGATAAATTTGATCCTCAAGATTTTTCAGAGGAGAAAAAGGGTGGCTTCATCTCCAAGCTCTTTAATAAAGGAAAAGAGCAATTGGAAAGATTCCTATCTAAATATGACAGCATGAATAAGGAAGTAGATGTGATTTACCGTGAAATTCAAAAATATGAAGGTGAAATGAAGCGTAATACAATTGATCTTGAAAATCTATATGATCAAAATTTAAATTACTTCCAATCTTTAAGTAAATTTGTTGCTGCAATTGAAGTAAAGATAGAAGATGTTCGTTCAACATTACCAGCCCTTGAGCAAAAGGCTCAAACTGGCGATCAATTAGCAGCAATGGAATATGAAACAATGCTACGTGCAGTGGAATTATTAGAGCAACGTCGCTATGATTTAGAAATGGCGCAGCAAGTATCATTCCAATCCGCACCTCAAATACGTTTAATGCAACAAGGTAATAACCATTTAATTGCGAAAATTAACTCAGCCTTTGTGACGACAATCCCTATTTTCAAACAAGGTTTAATTCATGCAGTTACTTTAAAGCGTCAAAAGCTTATTTCCGATTCTATGAGTGAGCTAGATCGTCGTACGAATGAAATGCTCGTGCGTAATGCTGAAAACATTAGTAAAAACAGCGTGAATATTGCACGTGCTGCAGGCAGCCCAAGCATAAAAATTGAAACAATTGAAACAACATGGCAAACGATTATGACTGGTATTCAAGAAACAAAGCAAATTCAAGCTGAAACAGCCAGAAGTCGTGAAGAGGGTCGTAAACGTATTGAACGTTTGCAATTAGAATATGAAAAATTGAAAAAAATGTAATAATGGAAGCTTCTTGTAGAAAACGTTGCAAGAAGCTTTTTTATTTGTATGTGTTATATGTTCTTTGACAAAAAGTAAAATACTGATTATGATAAAATTAAATGAGAATGATTATCAAATAAAAAAGGAAGCGAACAGATGTTATACAAAGCTTTACGATTACATGAAATAATTCGTGGAGGAGTGAAATGATGACCAATAAAATAAGTTCCTCTACATTGTCGTATGAGCCTTTTGAAGATGGAACGCTTGCTCTTAGCGCAGCTGAAACTTTAATGCTTATTCCACAAAGCCGTTATTTAGAGTTATTGCAAAAAGAAAAAGTGTACAGTGCTAGACATACCGATTTAGATAAAAAGCAAAATGGAATAGAACAAGAATGCAAAATATTAAAAAAACAAAATGCAGCACTTACAGAGGACTTGCAAAAATCAAAGCAGCAAAACATAGTCCTTCAAAAAAAAGTAACGGAATATAATTGCGTGGTAGAGGAAATGCAGGTGCTACGACAACAAAATACGGAGCTACTAATTGAATTAAGTAAATATACGTCTTTGTCGAGGGAGTCACTAACAGGACCACTTAAGTCAATGATAAAAAATATGCGAGAGCAGGGGGTTGGCATAAAGGAAATTCATATACGCATCAAACGCCAAATCAATCCAGATATTAGCTATAGTACAGTGCGCAAATATATCTCCGAGCTAGAATCAGAGCAGAAGGATGGACGGTGATAGAAGTAGTTAAGAAATTTGGCATTTACAGTTGCCACTCAAAGCCCTATAATGAGTCTATTCTTTAACTAGTTTAACATTATGTGAGGTCGCTATTGATTTCACTAAGAGTAGGAGCGTTAGTGGCAATGTCAAATGAGAAAAAAGGGGTTTTGGCGGCATTTTTTGCCTATGCCTTTTGGGGTGCCTTTCCTCTCTATTGGAAACTACTTGAACATGTACCAAGTATGGAGATTTTATTATCCCGAGTGATTTGGTCGTTTGTCTTTACTGTACTGGCTGTCATCGTATTTCGAATGCGTAAAGACCTTATAGCGGACTTAAAATATTTATGGTCACATCAAAAGCATTTCTGGCAGCTTGCGGGTGCTTCCTTCGTCATTTCAATGAACTGGTACTTGTATATTTGGGCAGTTACCCATAACCATTTAATTGAAACAAGCTTAGGCTATTATATAAATCCGCTCTTGTCTGTTATTTTTGGAGTGATTTTCTTTAAAGAATCGCTAAGTCGCGCACAATGGGTAGCGACAGGAATTGCCTTTCTGGCCGTTATTATTTTAACGATTAATTATGGCTCTGTGCCATGGGTAGCACTGTTAATTGCGCTATCTTTTGCTATATACGGCGTATTGAAGAAGAAAATTACACTGGATGCTACAAGAGGATTAGCTATTGAAACATTATTGATCCTACCATTTGCCTTAGGCTATTATGTTTATCTATTTTCAACCCATCAAGCTTCGTTTTTACATGTTGACGTAAAAACAGATATTTTGATGATTTTCAGTGGTTTAGTAACAGCTGTACCACTCATCCTATTTGCAAAAGGTGCACAAAATATTCCATTATATTTATTGGGCTTTATCCAATACGTTTCACCAACCATTGTTTTGATTTTGGGTATTGTACTGTACAAAGAGCCATTTAGTCAGACAGAGCTTTTAGCATTTAGCATCATTTGGGCAGCATTATTACTATTCTCAGGTTCCAAGATTATAGAAACGAGAAAAGCCCATCATAAATCAGTAGACTTGTAGAATTTTCTACAAGTCTTTTTTCTTATTTGCACAATATTGAGCCGCACCTTTACAATTTAGTCAGCATATAGTAAGATGATGTCAATAATTAGATAACAATGATATAAAATGAGAGGTGCTTTTTGTGAGTGCGGTAGGTTCTAACTAGGTAAAAAATAAATGAAATAAATGATATGGCGACAGGGGATATATGTCATGAACAGACCCCTTATTTGGTCATGGATTTATTTCAAAACCTATGTAGATACCTACAATACTTTATCAAGCGGTGCATATATGGATGAAACTTCAGAAAATGAGGTTTTATTTGTAGTGCTATGAACACTCGCCTTTTGAAGATAGAGCTGTGGGGATTCCTCACAGCTTTTTTTATTTTGTTTAACACTTCATTGCTATCTAATATTGGGTAGGTATCTTCATGAATGATAAAAATCAGAATGAGGAGCATAAATAAATGAATTTTACTACTCTTGAGAAGTTACAATACCAAGAATTAAAAGATATCGTTAAATCCTATTGTGTAAGTGGGTTGGGGAAACAGTTATTAGATAAATTAATGCCCAGCTCAAACTTAGCAATTGTAAAAACTCGCTTGAATGAAACAACTGAGGCCCGTGTAATCGTAGATGCGGAGGGTCATGTACCATTTTTAGGTGTATCCAATATTGAGCATATCATGACCAAACTGGCAAAAGGGATGATCTTGGACCCCAGTGAGCTCATCAGCATGTCGGACTTTTTAAGAGGCTGTCGTAACATTAAAAAATTCATGTTAGATAAAGAATTTTTTGCGCCAGTTCTTTCATCTTACGCGAATTCAATGGCCGAATTTAAAAATGTGGAGGAAGAAATAAACTTTGCTATAAAAGCTAATCGTGTCGATTCAGCTGCTAGTCGAGAATTAAAGCGGATTCGTCATCATATCGAAACGACAGAGGAAAAAATAAAAGAACGCTTAACAAAATTCCTCAACAACAGTGCCAACAAAACGTATATACAGGAGTTCTTTATTAGTCAAAAGGATGATCGCTATACGATTCCAATTAAGGCTTCCTATAAAAATCATGTACAGGGGACGATAGTGGAAATCTCCTCAAAAGGGGCAACCGTTTTTATGGAGCCAAGTATTGTGGCTAAATTAAATGGAGAATTAGCTACTTTAAAGGCTGAAGAAGCGGTGGAGGAGTATCAGATATTAGCATCTTTATCAGGGCTTTTAATGGATCATCTTCACGCCCTCCATATAAATATGGAGTTGATTAGCCAATATGATATGGTCTTTGCTAAAGCAAAATTTAGTAAACAAATTGGTGGCATGGAGCCACGCTTAAATGATTATGGCTACATTCAAGTAATCAATGGCAGACATCCTTTATTACCAGGAAACGCTGTACCACTTCAATTTACGATAGGGAAAGATTACAGGAGCTTAATTATTACTGGACCAAATGCTGGTGGCAAGACGGTCGTGTTGAAAACAATTGGCTTATTAACATTGGCGACAATGTCAGGCTTTCATATTGTGGCAGATGAGGGTACTGAATTGGCTATATTCGATCATATCTTTGTTGATATAGGTGACAATCAAAGTATGGAAAATGCGTTAAGTACGTTTTCATCCCATATGAAAAATCTCTCCGACATTATGAGAGCATCCAACAATCATACACTATTAATATTGGATGAGATCGGCAGTGGTACTGAGCCGAATGAGGGTGCAGCACTGGCTATTGCGATTTTAGAAGAGTTCTATCAAATGGGCTGTATCACAGTAGCGACAACACATTACGGAGAAATTAAACGATTTTCAGAGATGCACCCAGACTTTATGAATGCGGCTATGCGATTTAATAGTGAAACATTAGAGCCTTTGTATCAGTTAATGATTGGCACGTCTGGAGAGAGTAATGCACTTTGGATTTCTAAAAAAATGAATGTCCGTGCAGAGGTTTTACAACGAGCGCAAGATTATATGAATCATAAGGATTATCAGCTGACTCGTGTGCAGGATAGTAAAATTCGAAAGCCGAAAGTAGAGAAAGCTGGCAGGGCAGCCATCATTGAATTTGCCAAGGGGGACCGAGTGAAATTATTGGATCATGATGATGTCGGGCTTGTTTATCAAGAAATGAATCAGTTCTATAATGTCACTGTGTACTATAAGGGTGAGATGCTAGAAGTTCATGTGAAACGACTTGCATTAGAGCTACCGGCAACCGAACTATACCCTGAAGGATATGATCTTGAGACTTTATTTGTCGACTATCAAGAACGTAAGCTTCAGCATGATATAGAGCGTGGTTCCAAAAAAGCATTGCGCAAAATTCATAAGCAAATAAAAGAAGATCATCAGCAGTAAGAACAAGGGATTGCACGAAGTAGTGCAATCCCTTTACTAGTAGGAATTAGAATCAATTTGTGCCCTAATTGTCATATAGACTTCTTCAATTTTGCGTTTATAAGGTAAATCAACTAAATCCAGTGAATCAGTGTAAGCCATTTTCGCAATGTCGTAGGCGGTTGTAAGTTCCCCGAAATGTGCATAGCAAAGGGCCTTATAGGAAAAGCATTCATTTAAGCCTAAAATATCATATGGATGGCTGACAAAATTAGGTGCTTTTTGAAAATGCTCAAATACAGCTCTAGCCTCCTCATAACGACCGAGTAAATATAGGGACTTTCCTTTTTCCGCATAATAATAGTTTGAATCCAAAATATCTAAATCCACATGCTTCAACTTATTAAAGCTCTCAATTTCGATTAATGCCTGCTCATAATTAAACATGTAATTATTATTATAATGTGCTCGTAAAATAAAGATGAAAGCATCTACTAGTGCGCGCTCAGCAAAAGCCCGATATTGCTCCAGCTTCATAAACATATGCTCTGCTTGTTCAAAGTCATGGTCAATCATCGCGCAATACGCTCCTATACGATACATATCATCAATTTTATAAAACAGCTGATTTTTATGAGCATTCGTAATCGTCTCGTTTATTAATTTTTTCCCTTCTTCATGTTCTCCGATGGCAAGCTGTAAAATGCTTGTATAATACGCCATTAATAAAGCGTCACGAGAATCAAGCTGATAATCCTCTTGTTTGATAATTTCTTGTGCCTGTAAAATACAGGCATAGGCGAGGTCATATTGACGTTTTCCCGCTAATATGGACATTTG
The DNA here is from genome assembly GCF_057773605.1 of Lysinibacillus sp. F12. Lineage (NCBI taxonomy): Bacteria > Bacillati > Bacillota > Bacilli > Caryophanales > Bacillaceae > Lysinibacillus > Lysinibacillus sp. F12. The sequence continues at coordinate 328,356 of NZ_JBYMLP010000001.1, read as the reverse complement.
CAGGATGAATGTTTTGAACCAATGGCTAAGTAAATTAATTTCTTTAAAGATAGTGCGCGCTTGTAGGAGGGATGTTTCCCATGAAGTTAATCCTGCTTCATACTGTGTGACAGCGTATATATACAATAAACGGCCTGCTTCATAACTATGAGGAAGTCCCTCGACTGATGGCTTGATTAAATCAACAATTTCTTGATAGCGAACTATGTCTCCCCATTTTACCTCTGCAAATAAAATTTCCACCTGCTCTAAAAGTGAACGAATGGATGAGGGTGCTACTTCTTCGAGTAATTCACTAGCCTTGACACCTAACCGTTCAGCAATATAGTCCAGGCTTTCCATAGAGGGCTTGGCCTTTTCATTTTCTATTTGACTTAGCATTCCTTTTGTTAGACGATCACCGGCAAGCGCCTCTAATGTTAATTTTTTTTCTTTCCTTAATTTGCGAATTCGTGCGCCTAGAGAGTTCACTGCCTCGCCTCCTTTTGTTTAATTATATTAAACTTTTTCTTGCGTGAAAAGAGGAAGCTATGGTATATTTTGTTTAATAAAATTAAACTTTTTAATTCAACTAAAAAATGGAGGGGTTTTTAAGATGAATGAAACGGAGAAATTAAGAAAGGCGACCTATCATTTATGGACTTTTACAGCGAGTAAAATGATTGCCATGTTAGGGGCAAATGTCATGGCGTTTGGTTTTAGCCTGTATATATTAGCCATGACAGGGTCAGCCATGAGCTTTGCGACCAATATGATTTGTTCAGTGTTACCTCGTGCTCTCGTAGCACCCTTGGCAGGTTATGTAGCGGATAATTTTTCAAAAAAACGAACGATTTTATTAGCACAGGCAGGAACCATTTTGACCGTAGGGGGATTACTGATTTATACAGAAACGGTAGGGATGTCGGTTTATGCTATTTACATAGCTACAGTCTTTAATACAATATGTTCCGCATTTTCTGGGGTCACGTTTTCATCTGCAATTGCTACACTTGTAAATCCAGAACGTTTACAGCGCGCGATGTCATTTAATCAATTATCAATGTCGGTGGCTGCCATTGGGGGACCAGTCATTGGCGGCATGATGTATGGATTTTTCAATATTGATATATTTTTAATGGTAAATATCGTAGCGTATATCATGGCGTTTTGCTTAGAGGCAACAATGGATTTTAAACTCTATAGTACTAGAGGGGAAGATGTGAAGAAGGAGAAGGTGTGGGAAGGGCTTAAAGGTGGCTTCCATTATATTAAACAACGAAAAGTTATAAAAACAATCATGTGGGTGGCATTATGGATTAATCTATTTTTTTCTGCGATTGCCGTTGGAGGAACATATATTATTATTGAATTGCTGAAAGTAAAATCAACACATTTTGGTTTTATAGAGGCATCAGGAGCAGCAGGTATGCTGATAGCCTCTCTTTATTTTGCAACAAGACCAGAAGTCAAAGCGCCATTACGTTTCTCAAAAATAAGCTTATTACTGTTAGCAGGTAGTCTCGCCTTAGCAATCATTCCGTTAGTCACGAATTTTTCCTATATCGCGATTGTAAGTTTCTACCTAATCATTTACTTTATTTTTGCCATTTTTGAAATGGGGATAAATATGCCAATAGGGGTGTATATGCAAAAAATCATCTCAGAAGAATTCCGCGGACGCGTTTTCGGTCTAATGGAAACAATGGCAATGTCTATGATGCCAATAGGTATGGTTGTTTATGGCGTATTATATGATGCAATACCGGCCACAATCATTTTACCTGTTACGAGTGTCATTATCATTACCATTTCACTTGTGATGCTACGCACTTCCATTTTAAAAGAAGCACATCCAGAGTATTATGAAAAAGAAGGCATAACAAAAAGTGTCCCTCATTCAACAACATAAATGCATGTCTGACTATAGACAAAAGGTATCGTGACGTAAATGCTCGATACCTTTTGTCATTTTTTACTATAGGAGAATTATTAAGTACCTGCCATAGTTGAGATCAAAGGCTTTACTTTATTAATGGGCTTAACGATCCTCAATGACGATATAGGTAGCTTGAATCGGGCCATGTACACCAACGATTAAAATCATTTCGATATCTGCTGAGTTACTAGGACCTGTAATGAAATTAATACAGGAAGGAATTTTCTCTCCGTTGTTGATTTTTTCACGAATCCACCGTGCTGCTTGTGTCATACGAGGCACCATTGTACTTTTTGGGATTAAAATGATCGATTTTTCTGGTAAGAAGCTAATACTTCTTCCTTGATCTCTACTGCTAAAAAGTACAGCCGTCCCAGATTCAGCAAGTGTCATCTCGCTAATAGTAATGCCTATATTGGCTTTTTCAGCATGTAGGATATTTTCCTGTGGTTGCTGTGAATTCCATTCATAGTACTGAATATTAGACTGCGGCCATTTTTCTGTCATTAATTCAGATAGTCCGAATTCTTGAAATCGCTCGTCCCTAGAACTAATGATGGATTGTCCGCCATATTGGTCCACAACAGATTGCAAATCTTGAGAAAGCTTGGCACAATTGGAAATCACAATATTCGTATGAATATTGGCGCATTGTTTCATGAAAATCTCTAGTAATTCGTCTCTCGTGGCATCTTTTAATGTACGATTTTGTGGTTGATACTGCCACGTGGGGCGTGGAAGCGTTGTAATAGGGGAACGCCCTAACTGCTGTGCAATGTTTGCTAAAAAATTCTCTCGATGCTGCATGGTACCAGTCATGATTCCTCATCTCCTTTTGTGCGGTGCTTCATCCAATTTCGGAAACTGTTTTTATTCGGTGCAGGGAAATCCCGTGCTTCAGTCCATGCTTTTAAAGGACCTGGACCTTTAGTAATCGTATGGTCATTCGTGAAGGGAGCCATTGCAGGAGCGGCCATTTTTGTAGCCATCTTATACAAGGTAGGGGAGGATGCTCCTAAGCCAAATGCCTTCATTAGTAGCTTTTCGGAAACGGGTGCTTTGCCTTCATTTTCAACAATGACCTGACGATGTCTATGAATAAGCTGATGTAAAGGTATTTTTACAGGGCAAGCATCCGTACAGGCACCACATAGCGTTGAGGCATAGGGGAGCTCTTTAAAATCATCATAGCCTCCTAATAACGGAGAGAGTACTACACCAACCGGACCCGAGTAGATAGAGCCATACGTATGCCCACCGACATGACGATAAACAGGGCAAGCATTGACACAGGCGGCACAGCGAATGCATTGTAAGATAGGCTGAAATTCGCCACCAAGAATGGCTGAGCGACCATTATCCACTATGACTAAATGGAATTCCTCAGGCCCATCTGTCTCACCCTCTTCTTTAATTCCTGTAAGCGTGGTAATATAGCTTGTCAGCTTTTGCCCTACAGCACTACGTGTTAATAAGCTAACAAGAACCTCCATTTCTTCAAAGGTAGGAACAATTCTTTCCATTCCCATTACAGTGACTTGAGTTTTTGGCAGAGCCGTAACTAAATCAGCATTGCCTTCATTGGTGACTAGCGTAATCGATCCACTTTCAGCAATGGCAAAATTACAGCCTGTTATACCGATATCGGCAGTTAAATATTCATCGCGTAGTTTTTCACGCACATAAAGAGCAAGCTCCTCGGGCTTTTCCGATTGAGTGTAGCTCTGTTTTGCTTTAAACACATCTCGAATTTGCTCTTTGTTTTTATGCAGAGCAGGAGCCACAATATGAGATGGGGGCTCGTGATCGGCAACTTGCAAAATGTATTCACCTAAGTCCGTTTCGATCACTTCACAGCCTAGTTCCTCTAATGCAGCATTAAGGTTTATTTCCTCGGTTACCATCGATTTTGACTTCACAATTTTAGCAGCATTTTTCTGTTTCGCAATATCTTGAATATAGGCTGTTGCTTCTTGTGCAGTTTGAGCAAAGAAAACATGTCCACCTCTTTTGGCAACATTGTCACTTAATTGGTATAGATAATAATCAAGATTTTCTAAAACATGTTTCCGTATTTCCTCTCCATGTGAACGCCATTCCTCCCAATCTCCAAGTTCCTGAGTTTGTTGTAGACGACGTGTTTGAAAGCGGTCCTGAGCTCTGGAAACAGCGCTACGCATAAATTGATTTTCAAGCTCTTTTGTGACACGGTCCTGAAAGCGATTATTACTAGTTTTCATGGCCATGAATGTTCCTCCTTTTATCGGCAATTTAAAACCTCTGCAATGTGCATTACTTTAATTGGCTTTCCTTGGCGATGAATACGACCACCCATATTGATTAAACAGCCAGCATCTGCTCCGATTAAATAATCCGCCCCTGTCTCCTCTACATGGTGGACCTTTTCTTGAACCATTTCGCCAGATATATTGCCCATTTTGACAGAGAATGTGCCACCAAACCCACAGCACCTATCTTTTCCTGGGAGCTCCACATACTGTAAACCATCGACGTTTTGTAATAACTTTATAGGAGCCTCATTCACTCCAAGGAGGCGAGTCATATGGCAGGAAGTATGGTAAGTAGCTTTGCCCTCTAAATGGGCTCCAACATCCTCTATCTTTAATACATGGACAATAAATTCAGTAAACTCATACGTTTTGGCTGCCAATGCCTTTGCTTTTGATGCCCATAGAGGGTCTCCCTTAAAAATCTCTGGATATTCCTTAAACATATAAACACAAGAACCAGAGGGGGAGACGACGTAATCAGCATGCTCGAAGGCAGAAATCATTCTTTTCATCGCATTTTTGGATTCTTTCACATAGCCACTATTATAGGCGGGCTGTCCACAGCAAATTTGTTGCTCAGGAAAATCAATTTCACAGCCAAGTCTTTCTAACACTTCCACAACAGATTTCCCTATATCTCCCTGAAACATATCCACTAGGCAAGTAGCAAAGAGAGTTACTTTCATATGCATCGCTCCTTTTTATAAACAACAGGTCATCAGATGACTTTTGGTTATATGTATCATACTACAAACTTTTCAAAGAAAGAAGATGTTTTGATGGAATTTTCAGAAAAAATAAAACAACCTAGTCGAGAGCTAGGCTGTTTTAAAGCAGGTTGGATTCCGTTGTTTCAAAATATTGTAATAGAACCTTTTCAACATTGCTTAAATGAGAGGTCATCGCCTGTTTGGCCAATTCTTCATTTTGCTGTTGAATAGCAAGGAAGATTTTCATATGTTCCTCATATAGTTGCTCGCTTGTTGTTTTTTTAGAGTACAACCAAATGCGGCGTGTTTCTTTCATTGTATCAATCATCAGCCCAGAAATTTGATCTAGAATGGTAGCAAGTAGGGGGTTTTGGGAGGCAGTTGCAATTGCCACATGAAATTGATAATCCACTTTTTCACCAAGTTCACCATCCCCATGGGCTTGCTTCATATTATCTAAGATTTGAACCATTACTTGAATATCCTGTTCTGTACGGTTGTTTGCGGCACTCGCAGCTGCGCCTACCTCAATGATTTTGCGAACTTCTAATAAACGGGCAATATCAAGTTTATTCGATAACATGGCTGTAGATAATGGAAAATCGAGTCTGTTTGGAGGCACACTCTTTACAAAAGTCCCTGAGCCTTGTTTGATTTCAATCAATCCCATTGCCTTTAAGGCAGAAAGCGCCTCTCGCACAGCGGAACGGCTAACTTGCAATTGTTCAGCAAGCTGTTCAACCGAGTCCAGTCGATCACCCGGCTTTAAAACACCACCTCTTATTTTTTCATGCAAAATTTCGGACACTTCTTCATAGATTTTTTTAGGTTTTATTTTTTTTAATTCCAAGGAGCTACACCTCTTTTTTCAATCAAATGCGCGTTTGTTATGAATATTATACATGAAGATCAGATAATTACTCCTGAATAGTGTATAAAAAACGGTGCATTGGCTAAAAAAATGAGATAGGTAAGCTTATTTAAAAATGTAGAATAATGGCGAATTTTGTTGACAGAAAATCAACAGCGGCGCATAATGCAGAAGTAGCTTATTAAGCTTTTTATATGTTTGGGAGGACTTTTCAGAAATCTCATCATTTTGCCATGAAACGTTCACAATCAGGAAGGGCGCAATTTATCAGTTTTTTTGGTACGATGGTTGCAGTAACTGTAAGGAGCGATCGAAAAATATGGGAACAGATATTAACGTATTTTTAGCTTTTGGTGCAGGGTTTCTAAGTTTTATTTCACCATGTACCCTCCCATTGTATCCAGCATTTTTATCGTACATAACTGGTATGACATTAGATGAGCTAAAATCAGAAAAAGGGATGCTACAAAAGCGTGCCATTTTCCACACACTATTCTTTTTACTAGGATTTTCAATTATTTTTATTATTATCGGACTAAGTGCCTCCTATGCGGCAGAGTTTTTCCTGAATTATCAAACTTTACTACGTCAGGTTGGTGCCATTTTAATCGTAGTATTTGGTTTAATGATTGTTGGATTGCTACAAATTGATTTCCTTATGAAGGATCGGAAGTTTCAATTTAAAAATCGACCATCTGGCTATTTGGGATCTGTTTTAATTGGTATTGCCTTTGCGGCAGGATGGACACCATGTACAGGACCAATTTTAGCTTCTATTATAATGTTGGCTAGTACAAACCCAGGCGCGGGCTTTAGCTATATGTTCGCCTATTATTTAGGGTTCGCAATCCCATTCTTTGTGTTATCGTTCTTTATTTCACGAATGACTTGGATTCGCACACATAGCCAAAAAATCGTGAAAATCGGTGGTTATATCATGATTGCCGTGGGTATCTTGTTATTCTTTGATGGATTAACGTATATTACTCGTATATTACAGCCTATTTTCGGTGGATTTACAGGCTTTTAATTTGTTAAACTAAAGAGGCATACCGTACTTTAACGTGGAGGGAGATGAACATGTGCCTACAGTTTTAGTAGTGGATGATACGCTATTTATGCGTGTTGCAATCAGTAATATGTTTTCAGAATGGGGTTATGACGTAGTAGGTAAGGCAGCAAATGGTAAAGAAGCTGTGGCTATGTATCGAGAGTTACAACCAGATTTAGTAACAATGGATGTAACGATGCCCGTTATGACTGGTATTGCGGCGGTAAAAAAAATTATCCCAGAATTTCCAAATGCAAAAATAATTATGGTAACAGCATTAGGCCAACAAAAGTTAATTGTAGAAGCGATTGAAAGTGGGGCGAAAGATTTTATTACCAAGCCCTTTGAGCCAGAAAGATTAAGAGCCGTCGCTGACCAATTACTTGGTCAAAATTGCTAATTTGACATTAGAGGAGGATCTTTTATGTTGAGCAATATCCCTTCTCACTATTATGTTATTGGGTCGACCATTATGGCCATTCTAATGGGTAGCTTTGTCATGGTTATACGTATGAGAGCTTCCAAAATGCCAACAAATGAGAAGAAAATTATTATTCCGCCCATCGCGATGTCTTCTGGTGCACTCATGTTTTTATTTGAACAATTCCGAGTACCACCGATGCAAATATTAGAAGCAGCCGCTGTAGGAATGGTGTTCTCGACAATTTTAATTGCCACTTCCAAATTTGAAGTGAAAGGTCGAGATATTTATTTAAAACGTTCAAAAGCATTCGTTTTTATATTATTTGGTTTATTAATATTCCGAGTAGTGGCTAAAATGGTTCTAAGCAGCTCCATCGATGTTGGTGAATTAGCAGGCATGTTCTGGATCCTAGCCTTCGCCATGTTAGTACCTTGGCGAATTGCCATGTTAATCCAGTTTAAAAAAATCAAAAAAACGATTCCCCAGCTACACTAGTGCTCAAACTAGTGTAGTTTTTTTATGCTTTAGATTCGGGAGGTGGGGCGAATTTGTTATGCATCGTGGAGGGTGAAACGCTCGAATTGACGGATAGGATTGCAGAAGTGGCGGATAGAACGCTCGAATTGACGGATAGGTTGCAAAAGTGGTGGATAGAACGCTCGAATTGACGGATAGGTTGCAAAAGTGGCGGATAGAACGCCCAAAGTGACGGATAGAACTGCAAAAGAGGTGGATAGAACGCCCAAAGTGACGGATAGAACTGCAAAAGTGGTGGATAGAACGCCCAAAGTGACGGATAGAACTGCAAAAGAGGTGGATAGAACGCTCAAAGTGACGGATAGAACTGCAAAAGTGGTGGATAGAACGCCCAAAGTGACGGATAGAACGCTCGAATAGACGGATAGAACGCCAAATGAGGATGGTCCGCTCAAAGCAGTACCCCTAAAAAACGCAGCACAAGCTTGTGTGCTGCGTAGTTTTCTTTATTCAAATAAATGTTCGTAGGGGGCGATGTCAATTTGCATTTGCTCTAATTTTTTGCGTAAAAATTTGTGATCGCGTTTAGGTGTTGCTTGGATGTAGCCACGAATAATGAGGTCATTGTTAATGGCAGGTGCTTTTTCCTCTAAAGCAAGCTCGCCAATTTTCCCTGCAATCTTCTCCTTTGCTACTTGTCTAAAGAGCTCAGGGACAGGGCTTACAAGCTCATAGAGTAACTCTTTTTCAGCTTGTCCCCATAAATGGATTGTTTTATCTAAATAAAATTCCTGCCAATCTAAATCAGACTTTCCATCCTGCTTTGGGAGTGCTTTTAAAAACTTGCGGAACATGAAAAAGCCGCCAATCGCCATCAATGAAATGAGGACAACCACCCAAAATAAAATAAACCATAAAAACCAACCTTGTAACAAATCGTTCACCTCTTTGCCTTCTCTGACTCTATTATAAAAGCTTCTGAAAAAAAATTCATCCTATAATGTCCCTTTTTTAGCAATTCGTCTTTATATAGTGTATGAAGGGAGGTGACGATGGATGGCGAACGTGAATTTTTTACAAGCTACACTGCGTCTGAAATATGTGGAAGGCTACAATGAGCAAAACGAGCCAACATACACTACTAAATCGTATCGTAATATCGCTAAGACACATAGCGTAGAAGATTTAGTAGCTGTCGCCCAAGCGATGGCCAGTCTCTCATCACAAGCATTAGCCGGTATTGAAAAGCAAGAGACAAGCGAATTATCTTAAGGGGGGATGACAAAATGACACAAGTTTTAGAGTTACAATTTGTTACAGCGGATGGTAAAACATCCATGCTTACGATTGATGCTCCAAAGCCAACAGTAACAGCAGCTGACATTCAACAAGTCATGAAAACTATTATGGCTAAAAATGTATTTTCTGGACAAGCTGGAGCATTGACAGCTATCAAAGGTGCACGCATTGTAGAACGAAAGGTAATAGAATTCGATGTAGCAACAGAATAATGAAAAAATGGTCTTTGCTAAGAGAACTGCAAAGGCCATTTTTACCTAGTGAGAGGGGGCATAGCAATGGAACAGTGGTTAAACATGATATCGGATATTGGTTTTCCGATTTTAGTGTCCTTTTATTTATTACACCGTGTCGAGGTAAAGCTAGATGCGATTCATGAGGCACTTGTTTCCTTAAAATGAAATTAATTTCACAAATATGTACGAAAGCTGTCACCTAGAGGTTCTTGTCAACGCTTACAGCCTAAGTTAGGATGAGGATAGTGTAGGTTAGGGAGAGTGTTAACATGAAACATAAACGAATGGGGCTAGTATTGCTTTTAGCCTGTGTGACTGTGCTAGGTGCCTGCGGGAATTCTAAATTTAAAGCAGATTATAGTTTAGAGATACCTGATTTTGAACATGTCAATCAGCGTGGAGAGACGGTTTCACTTGAAAGTTTAAAAGGCAAGCCATGGATCGGTATGTATATTTTCACGAATTGTGTATCGATTTGCCCACCAATGTCCTTGAATATGGCACAAGTCCAAGAAAAGCTTCAGAAAAAAGGGGTAGAGGATTATAATATCGTCGCCTTTTCTGTAGATCCAGATGTTGATACGCCAGAAGTATTAGCCAACTATATTAGTAAATATAATGTGCCAGATGATTCTAAGTGGAATCTTCTTACAGGGTATTCACAAAAGTATATTGAACAGTTTGCGGTTAAAAATACGAAAATTTTAGTGAAAAATGATCCTAATAGTGATCAAGTTATCCATGGTAATCAATTTTTCCTAGTTGATAAAGAGGGAACAATCGTTAAAATGTATAATGGCTTCGCTGAAAATATTGAAGATGTACCAATTGATACAATAGCTTCTGATATTGAAACATATATTGATGAAAATTTATAAATAGAAAACCGTCTCAAATTTTTGAGACGGTTTTTTTATGTCCTTTAAAATCTGGAAAAATAATCTTTTTCTGGTTGGGAATCGTTTATAGTGTAGAAGGAGGGAATGTATATGTCTAATATAGAAAAATTGGAGCAGCTGATGGCTATACATACGGAGAGTTTGTTTCGTATTGCTTATTACTATACGAAGGATTTACAAATAGCAGAGGATATTGTGCAGGATGTTTTTATTAAATTTTATCATCAAAAACATTATGAGGAACGAGGAGAACTGAAGGCATACCTTGCTCGCATGACGATCAATAAATGCAAGGATTATTTAAAAAGCTGGGCCTATCGAAAAATTAAATTTCAACATAAATTTTTAAAGCAAAAATCCAATTTTGAGGATGCACTTATTCTTCAAGATGAACATGCTTTATTAGATGAAGCTATTTTACGCTTACCCATCAAACCGCGAGAAGCGATAGTTTATTACTACTTAGAAGAAATGACGATTAAAGAAATTGCTGAACTACTGACAATTCCTGAGGGTACGGTAAAGTCTCGTTTGAAGAAGGGGAAGGAGCTACTAAGAGTAGATTTACAACATATTGAATGGGAGGTACTTTACCATGGATAAACATACCATGCAGGTGTTACAGGATGTCACAGCACATAAAGAGGTGATTATTCAAAAGGTTCGACAACATGTTCAGCAAGAGTCGTATCCATCCAAGTCAAAATGGACATATCGTGCATTCACCGTTATGATCACATGTTCTATTTTATTTTTCATTGCTTGGCAAGCAACACAGCCAATGGATCAGGTGACGACAGAGGTAAAAGATGAAGGAAAAAAACTTCTATTCACAGATTTATTTCATACAGAAGTAGAAGGAAAAGATACAACGTACAGTCAGTTTTTTCCGATATCACTTTATTTAAGTCAGGCAAAAAATATTAAATATTATGCACCACTTCAAGGCTTCGAGGCTATGCAATCAGTAGGTACTTTGTTGGGAAATGCAGTCCATCTCACTAAATCCGAAAATCTACCATTTAAACCGAATATTCAGGAAGTATATGCGGTAACATCAAAAATGGATGATGGTAGTCAGCAAACGCAATTCCAATTTAGTTTTAAAGAAAAATCTTACACTGGCGTGGATTTACAATATATTAATTTTACAGTGACAAATGTCGATCGAAATCCCTTAGCAGACTATGTAAAATCTCAAAATATTGAAGATACTGCAGATATTAAGATTTCAAATGTAGCATTAAATTTCATGAATCCTGTGTTATTTCGGGAGATGACACCAAATCAAGGTTTTCCTTATATTTACTATAATTACGACGCAGCTGATAAGAGAATCTATCAAATGACTACAAGAGCCAACGAATACTATTCGTACTACAACGGCTATGTCTATCACATTGGTTACCAACTAAATGGAGATCCACAAGAAATGCAGGAAGAAATGGCAACTATCGTCAAGGAATTTATTCTTGGTAAATAGCTGGTAAAAAGTAAGATTTTCTACTTATAATAATAAAAAAGAGGGGATGGGGATCGACTATGACGATTGCGGAAACGTATTTACAGGTTGTTCAAAAGAGATTTAAAAGTGTGAAAGAGTTAGGCGATAAGGCACTGGATCAATTGGAGGGGGCAGAACTGCACTGGGCGTATAATGAAGAATCCAATAGTATCGCGGTCATTGTTAAACATGTTAGTGGTAATATGATTTCGCGCTGGACTGATTTTTTAACGACAGATGGTGAGAAAACTACACGAAATCGGGATGATGAGTTTATCAATAGTCTTTATACAAAAGAAGCAATTCTCGCGGTCTGGGAAGAGGGCTGGCAAGTATTTTTAGATGCTTTGGCAAGTATTACAGAATCCGATTTGCAGGGACATGTCACAATCAGAGGGGAAAAGCTAGCGGTAATCGATGCGATAGAAAGACAAATGGCTCATTATTCACAGCATATTGGTCAAATTATATATATCGCGAAGCAAGTAAAGGGATCTGACTGGCAAACGTTAAGTATAGCGAGAGGACAGTCGCAAACGTTTAACAAGGCTATGCTTGAAAACATCCACGAAAAATAAGAGAGATCGTAGCAATCTTTTAGTTGCTACGATCTTTTTTTATGATACATAAAGCTTGTACATTGCCGTCTCCGAATCAATGGCTTGAGCTAGTTCATATGCTTCCTGCTGATTTTTATGATGAGAGATGATCTCATAGAAAAAGCGAATAAGAAACATAAGATTTGCGTTACCATCGATATAATCATCTGGTGCTAAATAGGAGTGACAGCCACTTTCTAAAAATGCTGTTGCGAGCTGTTTCCACCCTAATGTACAGCCTGCGGCAATAACCTTTACACCCTGTAGGCGGCTATAAGTTTGTATATCCAATGGACCAAAGTACAAACTCTTTGGTTCATCGTCTTCATACACATCCTCCCCTAACTCAGGCAGACAAAAGCGTCCTTCATCTCCGTGAAAATTCAAAATGAGATAATCCATTTTGCCATGAAGATCAATGCCCGATAAGACATCAATCAAATCATTTGGTCTACCAATCAAATGAAGCGTTACCCTTGCACCAAAGGATTCAAGTGCGGCTCGGATGGCCATTGATTCGAAATCACAATCAGGTCCTACTACTAAATTAACATATAATTCTGGCTTGCTCATTTCCCGTTCCACCTCCATCCTTTAGTATAGATGAAACTTATTGGATGGGTAAACCGTATATTACAATAATTACTATATATGTAAAGAGTAAAGGAGTATAAGCAATGAATCGGGTTGGACATTTACTTACACTAATTCTTGGCATTACGCTTAGCCTCATCACCCTCCTGCTGTTTTTGAACAATGAAAGGCAAAGAGACGAACTAGTAACCCTTCCGCATAGTCATTTTCAAACGATTGAGCAGGCATGGTATATGTCTGGAAATGATGGCAAGGAGCAATATTTATATCCATTAAAGCAAGTGTTCTACCTTAATCGTTATGAGGTGAAAGATACAGAACACCTGCAACAAGCTTTACAGACCAAAAAAGTCCCGACCAGTCGACCAACCGAACCTACCCCAACGAGTGATTTATATATTCGTTTCGATAATGGAAAGGAAATGGCTGTTAAGGTGATGGTGGACGACGAACAATTATTCTTCATGGATCAGAAAACGATGCAGTATTATAAACTACAAACTAAAGAAGTGGTAGATTATTTTCTTTTATTGAATGAAGAAAGCCGAACGCCATGGTTATTATTTATTATGTATACAATTTTATTTTTTAGTCTAGCATATATGCTGGCAAAGCAATTAATAGGAGGTACATCGAAAACTGATCAGAAAAACTTGATGAAAGAAAAGGAGAAGAGACTCGCTTCTGATTTTATTCTTCCTGTCCTCCTACCATTAACGATCACATTTACGATGCAAATATATGGGGCTCAGCATAGCTTATTATTACTAAGTGTCCTGATGCTTACTTCAGGTATTCGTGAATATGTGGAAAAAAGGGGGCTTTTCATGAAAATGGTATTACTTCTCCCACTTTTTTGGTTATATCTACATGGCTTTCAATGGATTAATTCCTATTTAAACTAGCGTAATAGTGGATATTATTGTCAATAGTTTTCAGGTGGAGTTTTCATTATTGTTAAATTTTAGCGATATTTTGTGAGAAAAGGTACATATTTTATAGGATAATAGATTTAGGTAGGATATACTCAATGGTGATTACAGTAGAATTGAGGGAATCATATGAGATTAACTGTGGAACGTAAACTACAAATTGCTTTTGGTATCGTGCTAGCCTTCTTATTAATGATTACAGCCATTGCGATGTATTTCTTAACTAATAATAATAGGACACTAGCTGAAATCGAAGACAATACGGAATTAATCCATCTATATCAAGATATCTCGTTCCAAACTGTGCGTGCAAACGCAGCTATTCGAGGATATATATTATATGGTAAGGAAGAAATGTTAAACAATCATCATGAAATTCGGAATACCTTACATACATCCATTAATCGCCTTCAAGAAATAGGCGCTCGCAATCAAGATTTTGAACAATTTTTACAACAGCTTGATGATTGGGAAAAGGCGATAGATGGACAGATTATTCCGCTTTATAAACGTGGCGAAATAGAACAGGCTCAGCAAGTAGCCTTGCCGATTTTAGGGGAGGGCTCTTTGAAACTTGTAGTCTTTGGAAAGACAATGGCCACTGCACAGCAGGAAGACATGCTAGCACATATAGAGGCGACCAAGCAAAAAGGGGAAAGAAGTGGTATTGAAATATTGATATTGGCGGCAATTTCTCTCCTCATTAGCATCATTATTGCCACTGTATTTGGTAGAAGGATTGCTAAAAATATCCAACAAACGGTCAGTGAAATGGATACATTCTCAGAGGGGAATTTAAACACCCATCTTCAATTCAAAACAAATGATGAATTTGCTCACCTAGCCCAGTCATTCAATACAATGTCAGAAAAGCTTCGTCAGATGATGAAGCAAGTAGGAAATTCCTCTGAACAAGTGGCAGCGACCTCTGAGCAGCTAACGGCAAGTAGTATGGAGGTCACACAGGCAACGGAGGTTGTCACAGAGTCGATTCAAGATATTGCACATGGAATTGAAGAGCAGGATACTTTAACAGGTGATGTACGGAATTTATCGGCCCATATTTTGAAGAAAATGAATGATATTTCCACTAGCATTCAAAATGTTAATGATGCAACCGTCGAAACGAAAAATATGGCGAGTTTAGGTCGTTCTTCTGTCCACGATGCAACGGTACAAATGGATGAAATTTCAGCCAATACGAGTGAATTAAATACGCGTGTCCAGGATTTAGATGATAATTCAGCAGCTATTGTAGCAGCTGTAAATGTCATTAAAAGTATTGCGACGCAGACCAATTTACTTGCTATCAATGCCTCTATTGAAGCGGCACGAAGCGGTGAACATGGGAAAGGGTTTGCCGTTGTCGCTGAGGAAGTACGCAAGCTGGCAGATGAGTCTAATTTTGCAGCAGTGGAAATTGAAAAAGTAGTAGCTCAAATTACTGACAGTACAAGAATAATTGAAGAAGATATGGTCAATAGCAATGATTCGGTGCATGTAGGTCGGGATAAGGTTAATGTGGCAAGAGATAATTTTATACAAATTGATGATGCTATTAATGATGTTCAAGCACAGACGGAGTTAGTTACCGCAGCTATTCGTACCATCCATCAAGATATTGAACAGCTTGTCCAAGAAATTGACTACATAGGTGAGGTATCTATGAAATCAAGCCGTCATGTGCAAAGCGTTGCCGCTTCTTCCCAAGAGCAAAATGCGGCAATGGAGGAAGTAGCGGCGGCTTCCACACATTTAGCGAAAATGGCGATAGATTTACAGGAATCGATACAAACATTTAAATATTAAGCTCAGGATAAAAGAGGGGTCTACTGGTTAAATAAATCATTGGACAACCTCTTTTTATTACCTTTTTATCAGTTCAGCAGTTCCAATTTCTATAAAGTCTAGACCAATAGAAGCCATTTCAGCGTGTAGCTATTGATTAGTAAGTTGTGGGCTAATAGGAAGTTATTCCTGACAATTACAGGGATTTAGAGTATCTGTAAAGACTGAATAATAAAAAAATCATAATTATGTTTGAAAAATAATATTTCATCCGATAAAAGCTATGGGAGAGATGTAAAACAGATACAGAGTGGGAACGGTTGTAGCAAATATCAGGCTGACAAGTGATATTTTTCACTTCAAGAAACAAAAGGAGAATAATATATGAAGAAAATATTTAGCAGTTTTAAGGGCAAGCTTTATACGCTATTTGCGCTAGTATTACTAATTCCTGTTATATCTGTAGGTAGTTTATCTTATTTATCAGCTAAGGATTCCATTGAAGAGGAAATCTTATTTAGCGCCAATGAAAGTGTAGGAATTCTAAATAAGCTAATTGATCAAACGATTACTGATAAGATGAATGACATTCAAGTGTTTAGTAGTGAAATAGATGCACAGCAATTTAAGCAATCTCAAACGTCTATTGAATCAAAGTTTAAACAATATGGACAGCTTAATCCAGACGTTTTAAGTATTTATGTTGGAACAAATGATGGTTCGTTTTCTCAAGTACCCAGATTGAATGATGCGGATTATAATCCATTAGATCGAGATTGGTATAAACAAGCGACGGCTTTAAAAGGTGAAACTTTAATTACTAACCCGTATAAGGATGCGGGAACAGGTGATATGGTTGTCACGGTGGCTAAACAGATTAAGGACCAGTCAGGGGTTGTCGCTATTGATATTAAATTAACAAACCTTCAAAAAATTGCAGATTCCATTCGAATTGGGAAAAATGGTTATCCCTCTATTTTTGGGGAAGACAATCTGGTCATTTCCCATCCTACCCTCGAAGCGGGTGGCAAGATAAAAGAAAGTTTCCTCGATAAAATGTACGAAAGTCCCTCTGGCACCTATGAATACGTCTTTAACGGCGATGATCGTATTTTATTCTATACGACGAATGAAGTAACCAATTGGAAAATCACAGGTACCATCTTTTCCAAGGAAATTGATGAATCGGCTTCATCGATTTTAACTCACACCATTATAGTGCTACTTGCAGCTGTCGTTATTAGTTCTATAATCTTCTACTTCGTGATGAAGGCTGTCATTAAACCAATTAAAGCATTAAAAGATAGCGCCGTTACGATTAGTAAAGGTGATCTGACAGAAACTGTTACGATAACTTCGAATGATGAAATTGGGCAATTAGGAATGGCCTTTAATGATATGCAGGAAAGTTTACGGACGCTTATTCAAAAAATTGAACAAAATGCAGAGGAAGTGGCATCGTCTGCTGAAGAGCTAACAGCTAATGCGAATCAAACAAGTATAGCAACCGAAAAAGTCGCAATTTCGATTCAAGATGTTGCATCAAGTGCAGATGGTCAAACTGTTAGTGCCAATAAAAATGCAGAATCATTACATGAGCTTTCAACAGCTATTCTTCATATTGCTGAAATTTCATCTGCTGTGACGGACCTTTCACAGCATGCGACATTACAGGCAGATGAGGGCGGACAAGCTGTTCAAAATACAAAGGATCAAATGCAGTCTATTCATTTATCTGTTGCTGATTCTAATGCTAAAATTCAAACCTTACATGAACGTTCACAGCAAATTACATCCATTTTAGACGTCATTACAAGCATTGCGGATCAAACTAATTTACTGGCTTTAAATGCCGCTATTGAAGCAGCAAGAGCAGGCGAGCATGGAAAAGGATTTGCAGTTGTAGCAGATGAAGTCCGTAAGCTTGCCGAGCAATCACAGGATTCGGCTAAACAAATTTTTGAATTGATTCGCGGAATTCAACAAGAAACAGAGCAATCTGTAAGTATTATGGCTAAGGTAACGGAGGATGTTCAAAGTGGTTTACATATTTCTGATGAAGCCATTACGAAATTCCAAGTCATTATGACAAGTATGAATGAAATTACGCCAAAAATGGAAGAGGTTTCTTCTGCCTCAGAGCAAATGTCTGCTGGTGTGCAAGAGGTAGCAGCAGTGACGGAAGATTTAGCCTTCTCAGCCAAAGGGAATGCAGCCGCTTCTGAAGATGTTGCAGCCTCAACTGAGGAACAGTTAGCATCAATGGAAGAAATCAATGCCTCGGCACAAGCACTTGCGCATATGGCCGATGAATTAAAACAACTGATTAGTCAGTTCAAATATTAAAAAAACGCCCCTCCATTCATTGCAATGGAGGGGCATTCCTATTTTATCGATCTTCTTCCCAACAATCAGTATTTTTTAATGTCGGAATTGATTTGGCATAAAAGACAGGGTTTTTACCTGCTTTGCGTTGGCCTGTAAAATCATCTAATACAAGGAAGGCAATTTTACCAAGAATCATGATGATAGCAATATTGATGAAAGCCATGAGCCCCATAAATAAATCTGCTAAATTCCATACAAGTTGAACTTGTGCTACAGAGCCGAACATAACCATGACTAGTACTAGAACGCGATACATAACCATCCAACCCTTATGGGCATTTATAAATTCGATATTAGATTCACCATAGTAATAGTTACCGATAATCGAACTGAAAGCAAAGAAGATAATGGAAATGGCAATAAAATAAGGAGCCCAATCCCCAACGTGTACAGCTAGGGAATTTTGCGTCAAAATAATACCATTACTTTCACCTTTATCATATAAGCCAGCTAAAATAATGATAAAGGCTGTTGCTGTACAAATCATAATCGTATCGAAAAAGACACCTAAGCTTTGTACAAGTCCTTGCTTAGCAGGATGTGAGGTATTAGCAGTCGCCGCAGCATTTGGCACACTACCCATCCCAGCTTCATTTGAAAATAAACCACGACGTACCCCTTGCATAATAGCGACTCCAATTGCTCCACCAGCAGCTTCTTGTAGACCAAATGCATGTGTGAAAATTAATTTAAAGACATTCGGTATTTCTGATAAATTTGTCACCACAACAAAAAGCGCTACAAGTAAATAGAAGACGGCCATAACAGGTACAAGGACTTGCGTTACCTTTACAATTCTTTGTACACCACCAAAAATAATTAATGCTGTTAGTGCTACAAGTAAGCCTCCAATGAGCTTTGGACTTATATCAAATGCTTCCCCAACCGAAGTAGCAATTGTGTTAGACTGCACTGCATTAAATATAAATCCAAAACTTAGTGTTAATAGAATACTAAAAATGATACCTAGTTTTCTTTGACCTAACGCTTTTTCCATGTAATAGGCAGGTCCACCTCGGAAAGTATCGCCATCCTTTACTTTATAGACCTGTGCTAAAGTACTTTCAATGAAGGCTGTTGCCATTCCTAAAATAGCAATAATCCACATCCAAAATACTGCACCTGGTCCACCGACACCAATGGCTAAGGCAACACCTGTAATGTTCCCAGTGCCTACACGTGAAGCGGCACTAATCGTAAAGGCTTGGAATGGCGAAACCCCTGAATCTCCCTCCCTTTTTTCGACAATCAGACGAAACATTTCAGGAAAAAGACGAATTTGTACAAATTTTGTACCAAATGAAAAATATAGTCCAGCAGCTAATAATAAGATAATCAGGATATATGTCCATAAAATATTATTTCCACTATCAACAATATTTGAAATCCATTCCATAAGTTATTCCTCCTTTCACAGTACGCTTTAGTCTACACTGTTTTTTTATGAAAAATCAACCTTTCTAATATAATAAATTATAATAAAGTTTTGAGTTTTCCTATAAGAGTGGTAAATTCCGAAAATTCTCTCATTTTTATTCGGCTAATATGTATAATAAATAGAATAAAAGGAGGGAGTTTTGATGATGAAAACAATTGGCTTGATTGGCGGTATGAGCTGGGAATCCTCTGCTGAATATTATAGGTTAGTAAATGAACAGGTCAAACTACAGCTAGGGGGCCTTCATTCTGCTACATGTATTTTGTATAGTGTTGATTTCCAGCAAATTGAGCATTTTCAAGCGAGGGGACAATGGGACAAAGCTGGCATTGTGCTTGCGCAAGCTGCACTGTCACTTGAACGAGCAGGTGCAGATTTTATCGTTATATGTACCAATACGATGCATAAGGTCGTAGAGGTTATGGAGGAGGCCATCACTATCCCCATATTACATATTGCTGATGCCACGGCTCAACAAATAAAAAAGGCTGGACTACAAAAAGTAGCTCTCCTCGGCACTATGTACACAATGGAACAGGAATTTTATAGGTCGAGAGTAGAGGGCTATGGAATAGCGGTTATTGTGCCAGAACGTCATTCACGTATGGAAGTTAACCGGATCATTTATGAGGAATTATGTTTGGGGAGTATCATCCCAAATTCCAAGTCCTATTACATTCAAGTAATTAATGAGCTTGTGGAGGCAGGAGCGCAAGGAGTAATTCTTGGCTGTACCGAAATTGGCCTGCTCATTCAGCAGCAGGATATCCGTGTTCCAGTCTTTGATACAACGATGATTCATGCCCAGGCGGCGGTGTCAATGGCAATTCAGGAGGAAACGTAATATGCAGGGAAAGGTAAGGCAATTCGGCATTGAAGTGGGTGTGTTACCAGCTGGGCAGAAAAACTGTATTACTGATGTTGAAGGGGTACGAGTAGGACATGTCACATTGGATGAGTCGATAGATCATGAAGGAGCTTACGCCTGTACAGGTGTCACAGCTATTTTACCGCACGGGGGGAATTTATTTCAGCACAAAGTTACAGCAGCTAGCCATGTGTTAAATGGTTTTGGCAAAACAACTGGGCTTGTGCAGGTGAATGAGCTAGGTGTGATTGAATCACCAATTATGCTCACAAATACTTTTGGTGTACCAGCCGTTATGCAGGGAGCACTACGTTATATGCTCTACATGAATGAGGATATAGGTCAAACGACTGGCACCATCAATATTGTTGTAGGTGAATGCAATGATAGCTATTTAAATTCCATCCGAGCATGTCCCGTAACACCTGAGCATGCCGTAGAAGCCATTCGTAATGCCTCTCCGAATACAGCACAGGAAGGGGCAATTGGCGCTGGAAAAGGAATGATGTGTTTTGGCTATAAAGGGGGAATTGGCTCCTCTTCTCGAATTGTCAAAGTTGATAAAGAAGAAATTAGCTATACGGTGGGCTGCATGGTGCTCAGTAATTTTGGGCACAGCTCAGAATTTTTAGCTGAACGTTATGCTGCTTCCTCCATCCAATGTGCATCGACCCTAGCGCCAACAGATGGTTCGATTATTATAGTCCTTGCCACCGATGCTCCACTAAGTAGTCGTCAGTTGAAGAGAGTCATTAAACGCTGTGGGATAGGTTTAGGTCGAACAGGCAGTCATTACTCACATGGCAGTGGAGACATTGTGATAGGCTTTACAACTGCACACAACATCCCACATATTTCTGAACAGCTTGTAGAAACAAGAACTCAACTCCGTGAGGATCATCCCGTGATGAATCAGTTATTTGCGGCTGCGGCAGAGGTAACTGAGGAAGCCATTCTCAATTCACTAGCTCAGGCACAAACCACAATTGGTCGCAACGGACATCAAGTAGAAGCCTACTCATTTCAAAAAGCATAGCGAAAAGGTTATTGAGACATAGACAGTGTTTCAATAACCTTTTTTTGCGTAAGTACACTAGATTCAACATTTTTTTAGCATGTGAGGGCCATGAGATGAATAAAATCCTTAAATAGAGGATAAAAGATATTTTTCGACGACATTTTGCTGGATTAGGAATCTTTTTAAGAGAATACCCACTAATTTGTAATAATTGTATTTTTATCTAGTCAATGCTAGAGAGATATGATAACATTCATTTTAAAAAACTGAATAATCTAATAATTAAGGAGGTGTTCTAGTATTGTAAACCTCTTTCAACCAATTGGAACGACTTCAAATGAAAATTCACCTGAGAGGCCATCTGTTATCGAAAGCCAAGAGCCTCTTATCGAGATTACAGGTTTTCATAGAAGAATTTTTGTTGAACCTATTTACTATCAGCAAAAGATTCCTAATAGTTTACGAAGCATTTATGTACGTGAAGGTTTGTTTGAACGCTTGCAGCATGCTTTGACCCTATTACCGGAGGATTTTAGCCTGCTAATCTATGATGGCTATCGCCCATTCCAAGTTCAACAGTATTTATTTAGTTATTTTTTAAAGCAATTGGCCCACATTCTGCCACATGCTACAGAACAAGAATTACTGCAGGCAACTAAAAAGTATGTCGCCTTACCAAGCGCAGAGGCTGCTCATTTAGCACCCCATTTAACAGGAGGTGCTATTGATATAACGCTTGCTGATAGACAAGGGAAAGCTTTGAATCTCGGTACAGCCTTTGATGAAATGAATGAAAAATCAGCTACACGCTATTTTGAACATAACTCAAATGAAAATCCAGAGGCTTGTCAACATCGACGTTTATTATACAACTGTATGACACAAGTAGGCTTTAGTAATTATGCAGAGGAATGGTGGCATTACGATTTTCATAACGTGGCGTGGGCAAGACGAGTTCAAGCTAAAACGGCCTGTTACGGAGCCATTCAGGTAACGATTCAAAATCATGAAATAAAGGAGATTCGATTCAATGAAGGTTTATATTAGCGCCGATATAGAAGGCATTACGGGTACAACTACCTGGAGTGAAACAGAGTTAAATGCACCTGACTATCAATTTTTTCAAAAACAAATGACACAAGAAGTAGAGGCTGCCATTGAAGGGGCGATAGCGGGGGGAGCAACAGAAATACTATTGAAGGATGCACACGATTCAGCACGCAATCTCGATATTTCTAATTTACCTATCAACTGTAAGGTAATCCGTGGCTGGACTTACGATCCGATGTGTATGGTTGCGGGTCTCGATCAAAGCTTTGACCGTGCGATTTTTATTGGCTATCACAGTAAAGGGGGAAGTGCGCGTAATCCGCTTGCCCATACACTTTGCACGTATGCAGATGTCAAAATAAATGGTGAGTATGCGAGTGAATTTTTAATTAATACGTATGCAGCGGCACTACATGGTGTTCCTGTTTCGTTTGTCAGTGGGGATGTTGGCTTGACTGAAGAAATTCAGACCGTCAATGAAAACATTGTGACCTTCGCGACAAAAGAAGGAATCGGGAATGCAACTATTAGTGTCAGCCCGAAGCTAACGCTTATGGAAACCAAAAGACTGGTAGAGTCCTCGATGAAGGTGCCACGTGAGCATATTCAGGTACCATTGCCAGAGCGCTTTATGATAGAAATCATATATCGAGATCATACACGGGCTTATCGTAATTCCTTTTATCCAAATGCCACATTTAAACCACATAATTCTGTAGAATTCAACACGGATGATTTTTATGAAGTACTACGTATTTTGCAATTTTTAACTTGACTGTGAGGATGGGCTTTAACTAAGGAACGTGTGAGCCAATAGGACACGCTGTTGTCATGTTGAATAAGTAGTTTTGGTTGGCATCTATAGAGAGAGGGTCAATAGAGACTGACCTAGCGAATGTTTGAAAAATCCTATTGAGGGTCATGTCATCAGTCCTTCCAATAGGATTTTCATTATAAAAAGAGGACTAGGGGGATGCATGTGAGAAAATATGGGTGGCTTTTCGTTTGTCTGGTCGTATTGTTTTGTGTAGCCTGTAATGATGAATCATCGAGTGAAAAAGCATCAGAATATCGCGTGGTGTATTCAGGGGAAATTAAAACATTAAATTATTTAAAAACGTCTGAAACGAATGAATTTGCGGTGGCGGCGAATATGGTGGATGGTCTCATTGAATATGATAAGTACGGGGTAGTCCAGCCAGGATTAGCGAAGGAATGGTCGGCAAATGAAGATGCCACTGTATGGACCTTTAAATTGCGTGATGACGCCAAATGGGTGACACATGAAGGGAAAGAATATGCGAATGTACTTGCACAGGATTTTGTGGACGGTTTACAATATGTTCTTGATGCCAAAAATGAATCCTCGACAGCCTGGATTGCGACAGTTGTAAAAAATGGAGAGGCATTCTATAACGGTGACATAACGGATTTCAAGCAGGTAGGCATAAAGGCGTTGGATGAACATACAGTAGAATATACTTTAGAAGCATCAACACCTTATTTTCTTTCTATGTTAAACTACGTTTGTTTCTTCCCAGTGAATGGTAAGTTCATTGCAGAAAAAGGGGTGGACTTTGGAACAACACGGGAAAATTTCCTTTATAATGGCGCTTATATTTTAGATAAATTTGAGCCACAAAATGAGCGTGTTCTAGTAAAAAATAATACGTATTGGGATAAAGACAAAGTACTGATTGACCGTATCCGCTACAAATATAATAAAGAAGCAGCAACGGTAGCACCTGAACTGTTTTTACGTGGAGAAATTGATTCCGCAAGTATTCCTACTTCCATTATTGATGAATGGTTTAAGGATGATAAGAAAAAATCTCAAGTTCGTCAAACACAAAATAACTTCTATACCTACTTCTACGCTCTCAACTTTAACCCACAATTTGACGCAGAATATGAACCAGATAACTGGAAGGTCGCCGTCAACAACAAAAATTTCCGAAAATCAATATTTCATGCCCTGGACCGTGTTTCCGCCATGCTAACGATGGAGCCTTATAATCCAGCCGATTTGCTGAGCAACACGATTACCCCAAAAAACTTTGTAGATGTTGAAGGGGTAGATTACACACAATTAACGCCGCTTGCAGCTATTTCCAATGAAGATTCCTTTCATAAAGAACTAGCACTTGAGTTCAAAGAAAAAGCCAAAGCGGCATTAGCGGGAAAAGCTACATTCCCTGTAAAAGTGTTATTGCCATATAATGCTGGTAGTCCAGACTGGGCTAATCGTTCCCAAGTAGTGGAGCAGCAAATTGAAAAATTACTCGGGACAGATTATGTCGACATTATTGTTGAGGCAGGTCCAGCGACAGGCTTTTTATCTGAGGTGCGTCGTCCTGGTAAATTTGCGCTTTTAGAAGCGAACTGGGGTCCAGATTATGCGGATCCATCCACGTATACGGATCCATTTACAGTGGATGGTACTTATAATAAACCTGAATTAGCTGAGGGGTATACAGAAGCCAATGGAAAAACGACGTATCAAAACCTTGTGGATGAAGCAAAAGTAACGATTGATGTGGCAAAACGTTATGAGCTATTTGCAAAGGCAGAGGCCTTTTTAATTGAAGAAGCTTTTGTAATTCCCTATTCCGTTGGTGGTAGTGGCTATGTTGCATCTAAATTAAATCCTTTTGAGGCACAGTATTCACCATTTGGTGTGACTGCTGAGAAATTTAAAGGCCAGCAAGTTTTGGAAAAACCAATGAGTAATGAAGACTTTAAGAAAGCGCTTGCTCAGTGGGAACAAGAGCGTGCTGACGCTTTGGCTAATGCTAAAAAGTAGTAGGGGATCGTAGATGAAAAAGGAGATACCGAAAGGAACAGTCGGCATCTCCTTTAGTCTTTTTGACATAGGAGGATGGCGCGATGTTGCACTATATAGGAAAACGACTCTTACAATCTGTGTTCACCCTTTTTATTATTATTACTATTGTTTTTTCGTTATTACGATTAATGCCAGAGGAAGGATATTTAGGTGCGGCAGCCGATAAAATGTCTCCTGCTCAGCAAGAAATCTATTTAACGAATCTAGGATTACGGGATCCATTGCTTATCCAGCTAGGAAACTTTTACACGAAATTATTACAAGGGGATCTCGGGAAATCGGTGACCTATCGAACGGATGTACCTGTTACAACGATTATTGGGGACAAAATTATATATTCACTACTTTTTGGTTTAGGAGCTGTTGCCCTTTCACTCTTAATTGGTGTGCCGCTAGGTATTATGATGGCTTATCGTAAGGGGCGTTGGCTCGATCGACTTGGGACAGGCTATATTGTTTTTGTCGTAGCTGTACCTGCAGCTGTTTATTATTTAGTGATACAAATGTATATTACAGATCTTTTTCAATTGCCGATGCTCTTTGATGAATATAGACCGATTACATGGATTCTTCCATTAACCTCCATGGCGTTGGCTCCTACAGCCTCCTATGCGATGTGGATGAGACGTTATATGGTGGATGAATTGAACAAGGACTATATTAAACTTGCGAGAGCTAAGGGAGTAAAGGAACGAACATTAATGTTCAAGCATGTTTTACGAAATGCCTTTATCCCAATGGCGCAATATTTACCTGCCACTATTTTGTTCACCATTACGGGCTCTATTTATATAGAATCTTTGTATTCCATCCCAGGGATGGGGGGCTTACTCGTTGATGCGATTCAACGACAGGATAATACGATTGTCCAAGGCTTAGTGCTGGTGTTCTCCTCCCTTGGTATCATCGGACTTATTTTAGGGGATATTGCCATGGCGCTTGTTGATCCTCGGATTAAACTAGGCAAGGGAGGCGGAGTACGCTAATGGGCATGTATACGAATGAAATTCATAATATTTCTAATAAATCACGGGAAACATTGTTTGAATTTGTGGAAGTCGATGCGCGACAAGCAGAAGAAACAGGTCATTCTAATTACTCATATTGGCGTTCCACATGGCAATCCTTTTTGAAAAATCGACTAGCTGTGTTTTTATTAGTTGGCGTGCTTATAATTGTTGGGTTTACGATCCTACAGCCGTATTTACCAGCACAAAAATCACCAACGGAAATTTACCTAGATGAGCAAACTGGGATGCAGGCACGTAATATTTCCCCTAATGCTGAGTTTTGGTTTGGTACAAACTCAATTGGGCAGGATTTATGGTCACGAATTTGGGCGGGGACAAGGACATCCTTATTTATCGGCTGTGTAGTCGCTTTAGTAGAAGCCGTGGTTGGGATTACAGTTGGAACACTATGGGGCTTTTCGCGAAAGCTAGAGGTGCCTATTACACAACTGTATAACGTTGTTGATAATATCCCAACAACCATTGTCCTGATTTTAATGTCTTATATTTTACGACCAAGTATATCAACGATTATTATCGCCATGTGTATAACGGGGTGGGTGGAAATGGCTAGATTTATTCGCAATCAAATTGTTATTTTACGCGACCGTGAATACAACTTAGCCTCTAAATGCTTAGGGACACCGGATTACCGTATCATTTTTAAAAATCTACTACCCTATTTAATTTCTGTCATTATGTTACGGTTGAGTCTAGCTATTCCCTTTGCCATAGGGGCAGAGGTATTTTTAACGTATATTGGCTTAGGGCTGCCAATTAGTGAACCGTCCTTAGGTAATTTAATCAATGAAGGGCGTGTGCTCATGATGTCGCCAGACTTACGATATCAGCTAATTTTTCCGAGTATTGTATTAAGTGTCATTACTATTGCGTTTTATATTATTGGTAATTCCTTTGCAGATGCAGCAGATCCGAAAAACCATGTATAAGGAGATGAAATTAGTGACATCTAAAAAATCACGCCTATTAGTTATCCAAAATTTAGTCATTCAATTCACATTACGTGGTCGTGTATTAACAGCAATTCGAGATATTTCTCTGGATATTTATAAAGGGGAAAGCTTAGCTATTGTTGGTGAATCTGGTTCTGGCAAATCCGTGCTCATGAAGTCCATTATGGGCTTGCTC
The DNA here is from genome assembly GCF_057773605.1 of Lysinibacillus sp. F12. Classification (NCBI taxonomy): domain Bacteria; kingdom Bacillati; phylum Bacillota; class Bacilli; order Caryophanales; family Bacillaceae; genus Lysinibacillus; species Lysinibacillus sp. F12. The sequence continues at coordinate 300,997 of NZ_JBYMLP010000001.1, read as the reverse complement.
GACAAAAACGGCAGCATTAAAAAGGGCAGAATCATTTATCGAGCACAGGATCTAGGCCAATTTACGACAGAGCAAGAATGGCTTCGGATACGAGGAAAGGAAATAGCGATGGTGACGCAGGACCCGATGACATCTTTAAATCCGTTAAAAACGATCGGGAAGCAAATTGAGGAATGTGTAGTGTTACATCAAGGCTTGAAGGGGAAGGAGGCTTATGAAGAAACATTAAAATTACTCACAGATGTTGGAATCCATGATGTGAAAAAACGCTATAAGCAATATCCACATGAATTTTCTGGTGGGATGCGTCAACGTATTGTCATTGCGATTGCGATCGCCTGTAAGCCAAATATTTTACTATGTGATGAACCAACAACCGCTTTAGATGTAACCATTCAAGCACAAATTTTGCAGCTATTAAAAAATCTCCAACAGAAGTATGGCTTAACGATTGTCTATATTACGCATGATTTAGGCGTCGTCGCCAAGGTGGCAGACCGTATCGCGGTGATGTATGCGGGTGATGTGATTGAGGTGGGGGAAACCCATGAAATTTTCTTTAATAGTAAGCACCCTTATACATGGGCCCTTATTTCCTCCTTACCGCAGCTCGGCTCCAAGGGAGAAGCGTTGTATTCGATCAAAGGGACGCCGCCCAATCTTTTTCAGGAAATAAAGGGTGATGCCTTTGCGCCGCGCAACGAATATGCGCTGAAAATTGATTTTATCGAGCGCCCACCTTTTTTTCAGGTTAGTGATACGCATTATGCACGAACATGGTTATTAGATCCACTTGCCCCAAAGGTAGAACCTCCTGCTGCCTTACAAGCCTTTTTTGCAGAGGGGAGGCAGTATGCTAGTGAGTGATAAAGAAGTGTTACTAGAAGTGAAAAATTTAACCGTCAATTTTGGCAAGGGGAAAGATACATTTACGGTCATTGATGATGTTAGTTTTCATATTTTTAAAGGCGAAACATTTGGTTTAGTAGGTGAATCAGGTTCAGGGAAAACAACGATTGGGCGGTCTATTATGCGCATCAACGAGGTTACAGAGGGACAAATTTTATATCATGGCAAAACTATTCATGGGAAAATTCCGAAAGATTGGGATTTGGAAATTACCCAGAAAATCCAAATGATTTTTCAGGACCCGATGGCGTCGCTCAATGAACGTGCAAAAGTTGATTATATCGTGTCGGAAGGATTATATCCTTTCAAAAAATATAAAGATGAGGCAGAACGTCAGGAAAAGGTTCGCAAGGCACTATTAAACGTAGGTCTACTTCCAGAATTTTCGAATCGATTTCCTCACGAATTTTCTGGTGGTCAACGCCAACGTATTGGCATTGCTCGTGCATTAGTGATGGAACCAGAATTTATTATCGCTGATGAGCCAATATCTGCCTTAGACGTATCTATTCGGGCACAGGTATTGAATTTATTAGCAAATCTTCAACGGCAAAATCATTTAACCTTTTTATTTATTGCTCATGATCTATCCGTTGTCCGTTTTATCACGGATCGTACGGCCGTCATTTATAAAGGAAAAATTGTCGAGCTAGCCGAAACTGAGCGGCTTTTCATCCATCCACTTCATCCGTATACGAGAGCTTTACTATCAGCTGTACCGGAGCCAAACCCTTATAGGGAACGAGAGAAAGTGGTAGAGATTTATGATCCAACACAACATCGTTATGATGACAGTCCTCCTTCATTTGTGGAAATTGAGGATGGCCATTTTATTTTAGCTAATGAAGAAGAATTAACAGTTTATCGTACTTTATTGAAACGGGAGGTAAATGAATGATTCGTCCAAAGGCTTTGAAAAAAGGTGACACAATTGGTCTACTAAGTGCTTCAGGTGCTACTCCACCGGAAAGATTACAGCCGGCTATAGCGAGTATTGAAAAGCTTGGGTTGAAGGTGGTCGTTGGAGAGACGTGTCACGCGCGACATGGTTATTTAGCGGGCACTGATCATCAGCGGGCGGCGGATGTTCATCGAATGTTTCAGGATCCAACGATTGACGGCATATTTTGTGTTCGTGGTGGCTATGGGGCAACGAAAATTTTACCACTTTTAGATTTTGAGGTAATGAGGGCGAATCCTAAAGTCTTTGCAGGCTATAGTGATGTGACGGCTTTACATATAGCCTTCAACCAGCTAAGTGGCTTTGTTACGTACCATACACCCATGCCTTCGACTGAGTTTATTAGGCAGGAAATGGACGATTATACTTGGCAATCCTTTTGTCAGCACATAATGGCAGAAGAGATGGAGGAGTATGACTTAAAAAATCCTGTAGATCAACCAATGTCTAAACTCGTAGCTGGAAGTGCTACAGGAACACTTATTGGGGGCAATTTAACATTAGTGACAGCATCACTTGGGACACCCTATGAAATTGATACAAAAGGGAAAATTCTATTTTTAGAAGATATTGATGAAAGTGAACAACGAGTTGACCGAATGTTAACGCAATTAAAGCTAGCGGGGAAATTAGATGACGTAGCAGGTATCTTATTAGGAGCATGGACCAATTGCGGACCTGAAAATCCACAAAAGCCAGAACAAAGTTTATCGCTACAAACGATTTTTGAGGAAATTCTAGTGCCTTTTAACAAACCCATTATTTCAGGAATAGCGTGTGGACACTGTTTACCAACGCTGTCACTGCCTTTAGGAAGAACTATTACGATGGATGCAGACAATCATCAGATTCGTGTTGTTAGGTAGGTGTCATATGGAGAAAATAATCCAAGACCTCCTCCATGAAACTCCCTACAAAGTGCACCTCTTTGTAAAAAATCCAAAGAATGAGCAATTCCTATTTAGCCATCAAATAGGGGAGGCATTTTCGAGTGCTAGTATTATTAAAGTGCCGATTCTTCTAGCTGCTTTAGCGTATTTTGAGAAATACAGCATATCCCTTCATTCGTCCTTACCCATATCTCCTGCTGATTGGGTAGATTTTAGTGTAATAAGCGAGCAACGTCTGACGCAAAGCACCGTTTATGAGCTACTAGTATGGATGATTATAACAAGTGACAATACAGCAACAAACGTCCTAATTGATGTAGTAGGAATGGAATTTTTAAATGATTATTTCCGTCAAATAGGCTTACAGGAAACGTTGCTACAGCGAAAAATGATGGATGTCGAGCGCCTTGCAATGGGTTTAGACAACTTTACGTCTGCATGGGACATGGCTCACCTTTTTACACGTATTTATCAACAGGATTTACTAGCACCACCTTACAATAGGCTTGTCATCGATATTTTAAATAGACAACGCGCACATGAAGGCTTAAAGCGCTACCTCGTAGATGATGTAAAGCTAGCCCATAAAACAGGAGGGCTTGACACAGTCGATCATGATGTAGGTATTGTCTACAGTAACTCAATTGATTATCTGATTGGTGTTTTCATAACAAACGTAACGGAAAATGAGTTGGCTCGCCAACTTATTGGTCGTTTTTCAAAAGTGGTTTATGACCATATGATGGAGCAGAGGGAGGAACAGCAATGAAGTCTATCATTAAAGCTATGATTGCCAATTTGCATGTCAAGCCTGATGAAACTTCTGAATTAATAGATGAAGTTTTTTATGGCATGACAGTAGATATTCTGACAGACTGTCATGAGGATTGGGTATATGTCCAAACTGCCTATCGTTATAAAGGATATTGTCAGAAGGCTGATTTGCTGCTGGATGAAGATAAGGTATCGTTATGGCATAGAGAAGCACAGCATATCATTATTCAAAGTTTTGCAGATGTTTTACAGCAGCCTCGTATCCAAAGCACAAAGCTGATGACTCTTGTGAAAGGTTCTAGTATAGGCGTTGTTACGCAAGAGGACGTACCAGAAGAATGGTCTGCTGTACAATTAGTGTCGGGAAAAATAGGCTATGTTCGCACTAAGTGGCTACAGGCAAAGCGATCTCAAACGCAAATAACCGAGCATTCTTTTCGAGAAAACGTGATCGAAACAGCGTTAGGCTATCTAGCTACACCTTATCGCTGGGGTGGCAAATCACCATTAGGAATCGATTGCTCCGGCTTATGTTCAATTGCTTATATGTTAAATGGGGTTACTATTTTTAGGGATGCTAAAATGGTGGAGGGCTTTCCTATTGTGAAAATAGAGAAAGAAAGTAGACAAAAAGGTGATTTGCTCTATTTTCCAGGTCATATAGCTTTATACATGGGCGATAATTTGTATGTTCATTCTTCCCTTGGTGGGAACGAAGTGACCATCAATAGCCTAGATAAACAGCATGCACTCTATCGTCACGATTTAGCGACAACCCTAACAGAAGTAGGTACTTTATTTCCGGAGAAGCCCAAGCTATAGGCTTCTCTTTTTAACTGCCATTAAGCAGCTAGCCAATGGCCAGTATGCTATATTAGAAAAAAATTGAAGGGTAGAAGGGGAGTAGTTGGATTAAGGTTTACACGTCGTCAATCATCGCTAGATATAATTGGACAGATATGAGTTTAAAAGGAAGATGGATGTCCATGTAGAAGGACGGGTTCCAAGAGCGAAAGTAAGAAATCTGTATGTTAAGGAGGAGGGTTCAAGAAATAAAGACAGATGTCCATGGGTTAACGAATGAAGTCCATAACTTAAAGAGAGGGGTTTATACACTTCAGAAGGATACTCAATAGCTAAAGCATCATAGGGGCGTTACATAATAGAATCCGTTATTCACCGACAAATCAATATAGAATGTCTTGCTTTATTAGGTCAAAGCCTATAAAGCTTTTTTTGATGGTCATTATTTCGGAGGGTTTGCCAAAATAAATAAAGGACAAACGCCAAAATATTGATGACAAATAATGCGACTAGCTGCCATAAACCAATTAAAAAAGTGACCATGTATAGATCAAAGGCCGCTTCACCGACAGGCATATGTGGGAAGGGTGTTAATTGACTATAATGCCACACGAAATAACAGGCTAGTGCAGTACCTTGTCCCACATAAATAAAGATCCAATGGATATAAAATGATATTTTTAGTCGCCAGCAACAAAGGAACAGATTCAATACAATTATCAACATTGGGAACAGGACTATTTGAAAAAAGCTTTCAGCTATTTGAGTCATAAATAATAAGTTGTAGCTAAGTTGAATGATTGGCAAAAGTACTAGGTTGATGATGATGAGGCTGAGTAGTTGTGTACGAGTCACTATAGTCCTATCCTTTCCTTGCCGCATTTTTACATAAGGACGTTTGAGAAAAAGATTGGTTTCGCAAAAAAACTCCATGCCCATTTTCTGAGCATGGAGATTATCGTCTAATAGTGATAAATATTTAATTGCATACCAGCTTCGAGTCGATCTGACCTTAGCTGATTCCATTGCTTAATAGAGGTCACGTTGACATTATAGACCTCTGCGATATCTACTATAGAGTCACCATCCGTGACTGTGATCGTTTTTTTATCCTTTACCGGGCTGTCATATTGCTGTAGGTCATATTGAGCGATAAGTGAATTCAATTTTTCATTATATTTTGAATCAGTGGCATAGGAGCCTGTTAAAAACTTCGTCGCATCAGTATAGGATTTGGTGTTACTTTTGAAAACACCTGCATAATATTCCTTGTTCCACGAAACTCCATTTCGCATTAGCTTTACATAGTCCTGCATAGAAGCCTCATAGGAAGGGTATTTACGGAAATCAGCCATAATGGTAGACAGATTACCTGATCCATCATCCTCAGACGTTTCGAGTTTCACGGAATTATTTTGATAGCTGCCTTTCATGCCAAACAGATTATAATTGGGGGCAGAGCCAAGACCACTTTGTCCGCTCTCGCTTTCGAGAATGGCTTGTGCAATCATCACAGAGGCATATAAGTCATTATTGGCACCGAGATTTCGTGCAGTTTCAGCGATTTTGCCGATAAATTCTTCTGCACTTGGGCGATCATCAATGACGACAGGCTCTTCTCTTTCTGTCGTATGAAACAATTGGGTCACCATAAAAAATGAAATACAAATAACCACGACAGCAATCAGAAGTCCTTTAAAAAAATTAACTACGTATTTCATGATAGGCTTGATGTTGGTAGTGACCACATCTCCCTCCCTTCTATTAAAAGTTTAGCTATCTCTTATTATGACAAAGAGTGAAAGAGAAATAAAGAAGTGTGTAAATAAATAGCTTATATCATTAATAGAACGTTGCGAACGTTAAATAGTTCCATGTCATTCCGCTGAATTGTCTATCTTAAAAGTTTGAGACATATATTGTTTAAATCTCTCAAAATATTGTTCGGAAGCCTCCCAGCGTCTAGTATTTAAAAAAGCTATCTCGTGGCGACCAAAATGGTTAGGTGGTTGGTAGTGTCGAGAAACATAGGATGGATTTTCTAATGAATAAAAATAATACGCTTCATCAGGCGTCTTAATTTCAATACGAGCATGAATAAAATCACCATCTTCATCCGTATAGGCCTGACGAAAACTATAATATTTAGAACCGTCCCAGAAACCATCGTCATCCTCGTCAAGCCCTTGAATTTCTGGATGTTGTAAAATTCGTTCTACATATTGTACCTCGATTTTAGGCACATAAAGGGTAGCGACATTTACACAAGTTAATAACATAATCCAGTGATCCTGAATATCCACTAAATTGTCCTGAGGTAAATCCGTAATGTCCCACCATTCATCTCCTTCATCGAATGATTTTCTCAATAGGGAGACGGTTTGATCTTCATTGAGCCAAATAAAATAATGATACTGGGAGGTTTTCATATAAATGCTATCATTCGTCTTGTCTCCGTCATCATCGATATGCGCTCGCTGAACAGTGAAATGCACACCATGTTCCTCAAGGTCAAAATAAGGCTTGTCTCCAGTCATCAAAATACACTTTGTTAGCTTTAGTATATTTTCCACATCGATGTGATGGTCCGTAAAATTTACATGAGTTGCCTTCTTGATGTGGGGGATTTCCTGTAAATTAGTCAGTGCGGAGCGTCCTTCTTTAAGGATACTCACCAATGTGACGAATGAAAATTCAATCTCTTCTTCATCGTCATCCATATCATAAAAAACCTCGTCAATTAACACATCTTGTATACGGATAGGGAGTTCCTGAAAAACGCCATCTCCGTGCCAAATGTTGACGATACATTGCAGTGACTTCTGTCCATGAACGTTAAAGCGATACTCATCGTCTTGAACTAATACGTTTGCCTGAAGATGACCATTGACAATCGTTTCCCCATGATTATAGGAGCCACACAAAATATCCTCTACTGTCAGATGTCCGTGAACATAGATTTCCTGACCACCTACAGCTATATTTTTAGCTGTCAAATTGCCCATTACCATCAGTCCTATTGCACCATCCGTTTCTGCATTGTATAAATGATCTACCGTCAAATGACCATCAATAACAATAATGATCACATTGTCTTGCTGTGGGAAAGGAATGTCCCAATCCAAATCAAGAAAAGGAAGCTTCAAATCTCCCTCATAGTACGCAACAAGGTCGTTCTCACTAAAATCCGTGTAATGGCTTGCCCACCAAGAGTTTTCGGGAAACTTATCAGCCAGTTTGTTAATAGGTATAAATTGAAAGACATTCTTCATAGTTCACTACCTCCCAATTGCCGTTTTTTTTATCTTCTCATAAGACGGAATTAACAGTCAATTTAGTAGATTTATGTGTAATTAGGGATAAAATGCTATGATAAATAGTAAAGAGGTTTTACTACCATTGAGGAGTTGGGAGTGTAGTAAATCAACTAGCCTTCGTACAAATGTTTGGAAGGGCTATTATTTGTGAAATATATAGACGAAATACAAATTTACTATTTTATTCGCGAAATATAAGGAGCTGGCAAATGATAATATTTGATAATGTTTCAAAAATGTATAGTAACGACCATGTGGCTGTCAAAGCCCTCAACGTGGAGATTAAAAAAGGTGAATTCTTCGTTATTATCGGTCCAAGTGGATGTGGTAAAACTACTTTATTGAAGATGATCAACCGATTAATTCCATTGACTGAAGGAACTATTTGGATCAATGGAAAAAGAGTAAGTGATTATAATATTCACGAGTTACGCTGGAGTATCGGCTATGTGTTACAACAAATTGCTCTTTTTCCGCATATGACCATTGAAGAAAATATTGCGATTGTCCCAGAATTAAAAAAATGGAGTAAAACTAAAATTCAAAAGCGTGTGGATGAACTATTGGAATTGGTAGGCCTTGAGCCTGAAAAATATCGTCAGCGCAAGCCAAAGGAGTTATCTGGAGGGGAACAGCAAAGAGTGGGCGTAATTCGTGCATTAGCAGCGGATCCAGAAATTATTTTGATGGACGAACCTTTCAGTGCTTTAGATCCCATCAGTCGTACAAAGTTACAGGATGACCTATTAGATATGCAGCGAAAAATTCAAAAAACCATCGTCTTTGTCTCGCATGATATGCAGGAGGCGCTGAAGCTAGGGGATCGACTATGTGTCATGAAAGATGGAGAAATTGTTCAAATTGGATCTCCTCAGGAAATGGTAGAAAATCCAGTGAATGATTTTGTCCAACAATTTATAGGGGTAAATTCAGTTCACAATAGGTTTGATATTCGGACGGTTATGCAACCAATCGTAAGTGTTAGTGAGCTAGGAGATACGATTACTATCAATGAGTCGATCACAACGATTCTTGAAAAACTGACAGAGCATAACGTTCTTGGCGTGGAAGAAAATGGGGAGATTATGGGTATGGTGACTCGAACAGCTATACTGCAATATGTCGCAAATGATTTCAAGGAAAGAGGTCGAGCACATGACTAATTTCGTGGACATGTTTGAGGAACGAAAGGAACAGCTTCTGGCAGCATTACTCGAGCATATACAAATCTCCTTTATAGCCCTATTTTTTGCCATCATTATTGCCATTCCGCTAGGTATCTATTTAACCAATAAAAAGAAAATAGCAGAAACTATAATTGGTATTAGTGCCGTGCTACAAACGATTCCATCTCTAGCGTTACTTGGGTTATTAATTCCTCTGTTCGGAATTGGCAAAGTTCCAGCCATCATTGCCTTAGTGGTCTATGCACTTTTACCGATTCTACGGAATACTTATACAGGCATCAAGGAAGTGGACCCTTCATTGAAGGAGGCCGCATTGGCAATGGGGATGAACACACCTAAACGTTTATTGAAGGTCGAATTGCCTCTTGCTCTGCCTGTCATCATGGCTGGTATTCGAACCGCTATGGTGTTAATTGTTGGTACAGCCACATTAGCTGCTTTAATTGGAGCCGGTGGTTTAGGGGATATTATTTTACTAGGCATTGATCGTAATAATACCGCACTCATTATTTTAGGGGCTGTGCCTGCAGCAATATTAGCATTAATCTTCGATATTTTACTGAAAAGGCTTGAGTCGCTGTCATTTAGAAAAACAGTAATAGCTGTCAGTCTTGTGAGTATGGTTGCATGGATGATGGTCTTCATGCCGCTTCTAAATGGTAAAGACCAAGATGAAATTGTCATCGCTGGAAAGCTAGGAGCGGAGCCTGAAATTCTCATTAATATGTATAAGTTATTAATAGAGCAGGATACAGACTTAACAGTGCAATTAAAACCAGGACTGGGTAAAACCTCATTTGTATTTAATGCGTTGAAATCTGGCAGCATTGATATATACCCAGAATTTACAGGCACAGCCATCTCAGAATTTTTAAAACAAGAAGCCATCAATAATAATGAGGCAGATGTCTATCGGCAGGCGAAAGATGGAATGCTAAAGCAATTTGATATGGTGATGCTGAGCCCAATGAACTATAACAATACGTATGCGTTAGCAGTATCGGAGGACTTGGCAGAAAGATATCAGCTACAAACTATTTCGGACCTTAAATCGATAGAACAAGCTGTTAAAGCAGGGTTTACATTGGAATTTAATGATCGTGAGGATGGATATGTCGGGATTCAAAAACGCTATGATATTGCGTTTCCCTCCCTTGCAACAATGGAGCCTAAGCTTCGCTACCAAGCGATTGAATCGGGAGATATCAACCTACTCGATGCTTATTCAACGGATAGTGAAATTCGTCAATACAAGCTCCGTGTATTAGAGGATGACCAAGCGCTGTTTCCGCCTTATCAAGGAGCCCCATTATTACGAAAAGAGACGCTGAACCAATATCCAGAGATTGAACAATCCTTAGATAAACTCGCTGATCAAATTACAGACGATGATATGCGGGAAATGAATTATCAAGTGAATGTAGAAGGAAAACTAGCGGCAGAAGTAGCTAATCAGTATCTAGTCAATGCCGGCTTACTGAAATAAACCATCATGACCCTCTAGTAGAAATGTGCTAGAGGGTTTTATTAATATCAATAATAATTTAATGATAAACATTAATTTATTATTGATAGAGATAAAAGGAACAGTATAATAAAATAGAAGAAAGGGGATGCTAAAAATGGAGAAAACAATTCAAAGCAAAGAATTTCAATTGTTGACAAAGGGGCTTCGGATCATCTTTACGGTCATCATGGCTCTCATGATTTTAGGCATGGCGTGCATGGCAGTTATTTTTGTAGGAGCAATGATTGTGTCAGAGGATGCTGTGAATCATTGGTTAGTCAAGACAAGTGTGACAGCTTCCATTCATTTTGAGGGATTGGAAATGCTGTTGTCCAAGCAGACAGTTCAAGATATGTACTACAGGAAAATGGATATCGTGAAATTATTAGTAACTGCTACCATATACATAACTATTCTGTTTTTAATCGTTGTTCAAGTAAGAAATATTTTAAGTAATATAGCAAAAGGGATTATATTTTCACTAGATAATAGTATAAAAATAGAAAGAATTGCGTATTGTGTGATAATCTTGAGCTTGACTGTAAGTGCATTCCGTACATATATCGTCTATCTAATGATGCAACCGTTTAAGCTTGAATCCTTATTGGAAAAGACAGATTTTATTACAGGGATCAGCTATCATTACACAGGCATTAATTGGACATTATTACTATGTGGTTTGGTGATTTGGACCATTGCGCGTATTTTCCGTTATGGTACATTTCTCCAAGATGAATATGATGCAACAGCTTAGGAAGTGAAAATATGACTATAATTATTCGTTTAGATCGGATGCTAGCGGATCGTAAAATGCAACTGAGTGAGCTTGCAGAAAGGGTTGATGTGTCAATTGTCAATCTTTCTAATTTAAAAACAGGTAAGGTAAGAGCTGTTCGTTTCTCTACTTTAAATGCTATCTGTAAGGCTCTGGGCTGTCAGCCGGGAGATATATTAGAATATGTCGAGGATGAAGATTAATCATTGTAGCATTTAAACATAGCAGCAAGAAAGGATTTTCATAAAAATGATGGTTTTCAGTTTTTTATTTATCGCCATTGTAGCAGAAGTTTTTGCAAGCTCTATGCTCAAGCGTACGGAAGGCTTCTCTCGTATTTGGCCATCTCTCGGAGTAGTGGTCGGCTATGGCACGGCCTTTTATTGTTTAGCCTTAACCCTAAAAACAATACCCATTGGCACAGCCTATGCAATATGGGCAGGATTAGGCACAGCACTAACAGCCATCGTGGGTGTTGTACTGTATAAGGAATTATTTAATCGTAAGAAGGTACTAGGGATTCTTTGTATTATTTTAGGTGTCGTGGTACTTAATCTTGCGGGTAGTCATTAGGAGGCTAACGAGATGAAAGGCTATTTATTTTTAACACTCTCGATTATCAGTGAGGTTTTTGCAACAACTATGCTGAAGCTTTCAGATGGATTTACAGTTCTAGGCCCATCTGTGGCGGTGGCACTTGGCTATGGAATATCATTCTACAGCCTATCCCTATGCTTGAAAACTTTGCCACTAAGCCTGGCCTATGCCATTTGGTCAGGTGTCGGCACCGCCTTGACGGTTATTGTAGGTATTGTCATTTGGGACGATATGTTTAACCTCTACTCTGCGCTTGGGATTGCACTCATAATAGGCGGAGTTATTTTGCTAAATGAAGGAAATCGAAATGATAGAGGGGCGGATAGCAAAGTGGAAGTGACGGATAGCATGCCAGAATAGACGGATAGCAGTAGGAAAGTGACGGATAGCATGTGGAAATAGACGGATAGAGTCAGAAAAATGGCGGATAGCAATGCAGGAATTGCAAATGACCGTTTAGGGGAGGAGGATGGGCTAGTGAAGGCGATTATTTTTGATTTTGATGGGACGATTATTGATACAGAAACAGCTTGGTACACAGTTTTTAAGGATGCTTATGCATCTTATGGTGTGGCATTATCGTTAGAGACGTATGCAAAATGCCTTGGTACAAATCTTCAGGATTTTAATCCTTATACCTATCTAGTTACACATCATCAAATGGATTTAGATGAGGAGGCATTTCGAACATCCATTCAAGGAAGGCATGCGGAACTGATGGAGTTGGAAGTGATAAGGCCTGGTATTTTAAATCTTTTGCAGCAAGCAAAGGAAGCGGGTTTAAAAATTGGTCTTGCAAGTAGTTCAAGCCGTTCATGGATTGATCGATTTGTAGATGCATTGGGTATACGAGAGTTTTTTGATTGTTATTGTACCGCTGATACGGTGACAAATGTTAAGCCTGATCCTGAGCTGTATGTGCAGGCACTTGAACAATTAGGTGTAAGTGCTAATGAAGCGATAGCTATGGAGGATTCACCGAATGGAGCACGTGCAGCTTTGGCAGCGGGTCTTCACACGGTAGTGGTTCCCAATACCATCACCAAGCAATTACCGTTTTCTACAGGTCATCATACAATAGATGATTTGGAACAATATGATTTAGAACAGCTACTGGCAAGCCTTGTCAAATAATGATTTGCTTCGAACCTCTAACCACTCATTTCGTTTGGTAGAGGTTTTTTTAGTTTCTTTGTGAAAAAGTCGTCATATTATGTATCGCTACATATTATAACGAGAGGGCAACTTACGGAGACTAGGATACTTATTCAGACTAGGGAGGGGGCTACAATTTGAATAGTGAGAAAAGAAGAAATCATTTTTTATGCGAAGCTTTGTGCGATTTGAAGGATCTTCAGGATATTATGATGGATTTTCATTCTAAATATTTCGGTCAGCTGCTTGTAAAAATAGTTGGGAGTGATACGATTCCGTTTTTTTTAATTACCAATAGTGGCGCACATTTAAGACTAATGGATACGGTAAAGGACTTTGAAACGGAGTTTTTCCGAATAGAGGACGTCGATAAAGATCGATATCGTGGCACGGTGTCTTTGCTACGTGCCTTTGATTATGAGGGGAACGATACCAATTCCCTTGCGGATGTAGTGAGGCTAGAAAAGACAAGTACAGAAAAATCCATTGAGCTTAGTAGTATTTCTGCGATTCAGCTATTAAAGCCAGATATGCTAAAAGGGAAATTTATCATTGAACCTAAATGGTAGCATCCTATTAAACGACTAGAGCTAGAGCATCTGTCTATATGAAAAGGATTAAGAGTGAATGTAATAGAGATAGAATCTAATGAAAGGAAGTTTAGCTATGACGATTATTGGTATGCTGCATCATCGACTTGATCCGACGACAGTTCTCAAGTCATATGCATATGCGGCAGTTGCAAAGGCAGAAGGGGCACAGTTTTTTTACTTTACACCTAAAAGTGTTGATTTTGAAAAACGTAGCATTCGCGCTAAGGTATATGAGAATGGGCAATGGCAGGAAAAAACAATGCCCTTTCCAGATGTTATTTATAATGCGGGAAGTCCAGAGAAGTTATCTGTGTCTAAAGAGATTATTGAGCGCTTAAAAGAAGAAATTCCCTTTACGACCTATTCGATAGGGAATAAATGGAATGTTATGAAACGATTAAAAGAAGCCAAGGAATTTGAACAGTATTTGATTCCTTCTGAAATTGTCAAGAATGCTGATGTATTTCATAACTTCATCCATTATTATAAAAGAGTTGTGTTTAAGCCAATTGATGGACGTAAAGGAAAGGGTATTTATTTTATTACGAAGGCCGGACCCAAGAATTTTGAGGTGAGAAAAGATAGTACGAATACAATCTATTCGAAGCCACAATTAGATGCCTTATTAAAAGAGCAACTTGCGTCTGGTACTTTTATTATGCAGCCTTATATTCAATCCATTACAAAGGCAGGCCAGGTATATGATTTCCGTCTGCATGTACAAAAAAATGGTGAAGGTAAATGGGTGGTGACGACTGTCTACCCTCGGATTGCTCCAAATGGCTCTATCATCCCAAATATAAATAATGGTGGATTCACCAATTATTTAGACCCATTTTTAGAGCAAGAGTTCAAGGAAGAAGCTTACAATATTCGACGAATGCTTGAGCATTTCTCTTTAGCACTGGCGCATCATCTAGATGACATACAAATGGAAAAGTTCGGGGAAGTCATTGATGAAATAGGCATTGACGTCGGTTTAGATCAACAACAAAAAATTTGGATGTATGAGGTAAATTGGCGCCCAGGCTGTCCTCCTGCTTTTTATTTAGAATTAGACGTCGTCATTAATTCTATCCGCTATGCGATGTATCTCGCAAAAAACCATAAACCTGTAAAAAAGAAAATGGTTCAACAGAAAAACAATCAAACGGACGTCAAAAAAGATATTGTTCAACCAAAAAGCAATCAAGTGGAGGCTAAAAAGGACTTACCTATTATTGCCATTACAGGAAGTGCAGGAAAAACAACAACCAAGGCATTTGTCGGTTCGATTTTATCAAAAAAATGGAATGTGTTTGAATCGAAGGATTATTGGAATACGACAGAGCATACAAAAAAGCATAAGGAAGAAATCAATGACTCTCATCAGGCTGTCGTATTAGAATACGGCATGGCGTACCCAGGTATTATTACGAATCACTGTAGCATTATACAGCCGAATATTAGTATTGTGACGAATATTGGTTTGGCCCATGTAGGTAACTTTGATGGGGATGTAAGAGGGGTTGCGAAGGCAAAGTCGGAACTGATTCATGGGATGGACCAACAAGGGCTACTGATATTGAATAAGGATGATGATAATTCAAGATATTTAGAGACACAGCAATTTAAAGGGAAAATGTTAACGGTGGGCATAAAAAGTGATGCAGATTACCGAGCATATGACCTTCAGTATAAGGATATCGGCATGTCCTTTAAAATGAAGCTACATGGTCAAGAAATAGAATTGTATATTCCTATTTTAGGGGAGCATCATGTTTATAATGCCCTTAATGCTGTAGCTGTAGCTGATTATTTAGGGTTTAGTCCATTGGATATCCAGGCAGGGCTCAACTTTAAAAAGCCACCAAGACGATTAACGATTTATAACTTGCGTGATGATATAACGGTCATAGATGATACGGTTCACTCCCATCCACAAGGAGTCCGAGCTGCCATTGATGTATTGACCAATATTGCCAAAAAAAGAAAAGTAGCGATTATTGGACAAATGCGGGAGCTTGGGGTGTTGAGGGAAGAAGAATATCGGAAGGTTGGCGAGTATATTTATAAGGTAGGTATTGATGAATTCATCACTTATGGATTTAGGACTGATGAAATGAGTAATGCCGCAATTGAGATGGGGATGGACCCATCCAAGGTCCACCACTTTATTAATAAAGATGCCTTGCATGCACTGCTAGATAAACTCATACAACCTCATGATACGATTCTCGTAAAGGGAGCTAGTAAAACGAATATGTTTGAGACGGTGAAATATTTGGACCAAACATTGAAAGAAGAATAATCATTACATCACGATAACGGAATGCATATAAAAACCCGAGTAACTGTCCACTGGCAAGCGGCAATTATTCGGGGTTTTTTTTCATACTCTTAAAATAAATTTGATTTCTTTGGCGGCATTTGTTGCATGATTCCGAGCTTCCGATAAGGTTGACCCTTGTGCTATGACATAGGCATAGCGGTGACCCATTGATAAAGGAGGGGTTAAGAATGTACCTTTCCTTGGTTTAACATAAACCTCGACCACTCCCGTTGAATTTGTCGCTCTTGTTCTACCAATTACTTTTTCTAAAATTCCTTTGCTTTCTACAATGACATATTTTGTGTAAACAAATTTTTTATGTCTAGGCTGAAAGTTAGGCTCTTCGCCAAGCAGAAGCTTCAATGTTTCTTCTACTAAACTAAATCCGAGTGCCGCTTGAAGCATGTTGTTCATGGCACCTCCAGAAATCCTTGGGTTAATCTCAATGAGTTTCCAGCCGTTTTTTGTCAATCGGAGTTCCAAATGGAGAGCGCCATTTTCTATATCAAATGCTTTGACAATGGACTGAAGAACTTCCTCAATGCCTGCCTGAATATCTAAAGGGGCTTTCACTAATACGCCATAGCCTGTTATGATAAACCGTTTCCCTTGGGTAATTTCCTGTTCAATAATGCCAATTATATGTGATTGCCGTTGATATACGACCGCCTCTACTAAATATTGAGGGCCTTCCAAATATTCTTCAATCATAATCGTTTCATAGGGATTTTTACTACGCAATGCTTTGAGGTGGTTTTGAAGCTGGTCGACATCCGTTGCTAATAGTACATCTTTGGAACCTGTTGACTTTGGTGATTTCACGATTAATGGAAATGTTAAATTTTTTGCAATAGGCTCATTAGGTTTCATGAGCGAAAATTTTGGTGAGTATGGTTGGTCTTTCAAATGATTTCTAGTCTTTTCTTTATCCTCCATGATTTCAATTGCGGAAGAGGATGTGTAGTTATGACAAAATTCATCACATAACATGGAAGCAATATGAACAAATGGATCAACAAAACTAACGATACTTTTTATCTCTAATCCGGTTTTCCCTAGTTTATCAATTTCCTCTTTCATTCTTTCGATATTCAAAGTATCAATGAGAATCATTCTATGAATATCGGGGTAAGATCGGCGCTGCTGAAGTTGTTTTTCATTATTGGTGAAAAGTATTGTGAAATAGCCTAATCTTTCTGCTGCTCTTGTTGCTTCACGACTAGACCCGGATTTGTTTGTACCGATAAATACAATCGCTTTCAGGTATATCACTCCTTCTATTGGTACTTAGATACTTAATCACCTTTATATATATGCAAAGAAATAGTTTTCTTCTAGTTGTGTATCTTGTCTACATCCAAGCAACTTTTAAGAGGTTACATATACTAGAAAAGAAAGGAGGGAGAAAAAATATGAAGCCTCTTTCGGTGAAAAATTTAGCAGTGATTACGGCGGGCTATATAGTGCAAGGGTCTGAGGACATACTGATACAGCATGGTGCTTATCGATTAAAACAAGTGAAAAAGCCCAATACGGCCCTTTTTACAAGTAAACGTATTGTTAATTGGAAAAGTCTTGAGCCACTTTCTCCTCTTGTAATAGTGACCGACAGAGCATATCGGCCCACAGAGATTCCAACCAAGATTATTATCATACAGGTTGCGAATGTAGATGAGGCCTATTGGAAGTTTGTTCACTTTTATCGCAATCAATTTCATATCCCCATTGTTGCTATTACTGGTACTTCAGGCAAAACAACGACGAAAGAGATGATTAAACATATTCTTTCTGCTGATCGACAAGTGACAGCAACGACATTAAGTAGTAATTCAAGAACGGCATCATTGCAATATTTACTGAATATTGAAGATGACACAGAGGCGGCTGTATTTGAAACAGCTGTTGGCTCACCTGGAGATGTCACGAATGCAGGGAAGTATTTCAAGCCGACCATTGGGATTATTACGAATATCGGTGCCCATCATTTGAATTATTGTAAGACGCTTGAAGGCTATATTCAGGCAAAGGGAGAAATGCTAGATATCATTCAACCTAAAGGAACCCTCATCATAAACGCCGAAGATATGAATACTAAAAAACTAGATATATCTAAGTTTAATGGGCGCTTAGTGAAGGTGGGTATCCATGATTCTTGTCATTTTCGTGCAAGTCATATCCAATATTATCAAAAGGGTATGAACTTTAAGCTGCACCATAATAGAAAAACTTATGATATTTTTGTACCGGGATTTGGTCAACATCAAGTGTACAACGCCCTTGCTGCCATTGCAGCGGCCTATGAAATAGGGGTACCTATTCCAGTTGCAGCCAATCAACTCCAATCTTTCCGTCAATTGAAAAAACAACTACAGCTCTTTGAAGGCATTAATCATTCTATGCTTTTAGATGATACCTGGAGTATTACGACAACTTCCTTAGAGGCGGCTTTAAAAGTGTTGAATGAGCTAGGAGATGGAAAGAAAAAAATTGCTGTTATTGGCACGATTACCGATTTGGGCTCATGGGGCTATATTATACATGAGCAAGCGGGTGAATTAATCCAACGTATTGGTGTGGATGTGCTAATTACTATTGGCGAGCATGCACGGATTATGGCTGATCATGCGGTGAAATTAGGCTTTAACGCTCCAGTTTATACCTATAAAAATAGCACGCTTGTTTATCCATTGTTGCAGAAGATTATAGATGAAAATACGATTGTCCTCATAAAGGGTGATATGTATAGTGAACAGGTTTCGAAATTAGCAACTGAGCTTAAATATAAACCTCCGCCTCCCACAGTTTAGCTCACTTCTTCATGGTTAGGATATTAACTGTGTCACATAGAATACCACTCTAATAAGGTATAGTAATTGATCAGAAAAGTAGCACTCGTGATCAAGAGAATGAATAGGTATGTACAAGATTGATAAAGAAAGGAGGCGTAGTACACTTGCAATCCATTAGTGTGCAAAAAATTAGAGGCGTCTTGCAGGGGAAAATTATCCATGGATCAGATCAATGGTCTGTAAAGCATGCAATTTACTATAATCGACATGATTTAACTCAAAGTCATACACTTATGTTTGTGAGTCGAAGTGATAAAATCAACTGGCAAGAGATTGATAGGAAGGGACCATCCCTTGTCATATCTGATAAACCAGCTACTGAGTTAAAAAATGCGTTAGATAATACAACGGTTTTACACGTCAAAAGCGTGGCGCAGGCCTATTGGACATTTATCGAATATTATCGTGGTCTTTTTCATATTCCGGTTGTGGCATTGACTGGAACCTGTGGTAAAACGACAACAAAAGAGATGCTAAAACATATCGCTAGTAAGCATTGGCAAGTGCAAGCATCTGTAAGTAGTAAAAATGAGCCAAGGCAATCATTACCCTATTTGACGGGCGTGGATGATAAAACACAGGCAGCCATTTTTGAACTAGGCTTGGGGAATACAGGGAACATAAAACACCAATGCATGATTTATCAGCCGACGATCGGCATTATTACGAATATTGGTGTTCACCATCTAGATGGCTGTCTCAATCTTGAAGGTTATATTAAAGCGAAAGCAGAGATTGTAGAGGGTATTCGAGCAGATGGTACACTAATCATTAATGCAGATGATGCTAACATCGAAAAAATATCTTACCAAAAATTTAAAGGGAAAATTATTAAATTTGGTTTACAAGATTCGGCTGATTACAAAGCTTCTGCTATCCAATTTGCTCATACAGGCATGAAATTTGTGCTGGAAGTAGCAGACACTAAATACAATGTATTTGTGCCGGGTTACGGTGAGCATCAAGTATATAATGCGTTAGCCGCCATTGCTGCCTGTAGCGAAATGGGACTTTCTATACGCCAAGCTATTGCAGGTTTAAGATCCTTTAAACAAATGGCGAGGCATTTAGAATTTACGACAGGTCTAGGTGACAGTACCATTATTGATGATACGTGGACCAATAATCCAACTTCTGTCGAGGCAGCCCTGAAAGTGTTAGATACAGTAGGAAAAGAGAAAAAAGTTATTCTTGTGCTAGGGGATATAAAGCGATTAGGAAATTTTGAAGAAAAATATCATCGGGAAATTGGCTCCAAAGTAGCTGAAAGACAGATAGATACATTAATTACGATTGGCAAAAGGGCAGAGGCAATTGCCGACCAAGCGAAAAAAGATGGAACTAAAGCAGAGGTTCATACGTTTAAAGATGTAATAGGTGTTTTAGAAATATTGAAACCAAAGCTTGACGCGGACACCATTGTTCTCATAAAAGGACCGATGTCAAGTAAATCTATGATTGAATTTGCCAACAATCTTAAAAATTTATCTTAAATAAAAAGGGTGTCTCTAATAGTTGAGACACCCTACCATTTAAAGCTTTGTTATTTTAACACACGTCGAGCTGTAACATAGTTCTTTTGCGCCCAAGTGGAGCTTAAATTTTGTTTAACAACATTGTTAGTAGTCATACTAATAAATTGATTATTTCCTAAATAGATGCCTGTTTGCGTGATAGTTGCTCCTCCATCATTCGTTGAGAAGAACAATAAATCACCTTTTTGAAGCTGAGATTTGAGCACTTTTGTACCGACTAAAGCTTGTTTACTCGCTAGTTTATCCTTTAAATCAATGCCATTCTTGTTATATACATAGTACGTAAATCCCGCACTTGTGAAAGTTAGTGCACTCTCATTATACGTATAACCAAATTTTGCTTTGCTAGTTAAACCTGAAGCTGTAGCAATAATCTTATCGGCAGACGTATTCGCTGAAGGTGCACTTACAGAGGGGGTGTTAGAGAAAACCCGCTTAGCTGTAATATAGTGTTCTTTATAGTAATCAACTAATAAAACTCTCGTCATCACACCATCGGAATTTGGGATGATAATACGGTGATCACCGGCATAAATCCCAACAATAGAAGGATTTTTTGAGCCTGCTACACTATTAAAGAATACTAAATCACCCTTTTTCAAGTTTGCACGAGCTACCGTTGATCCTTGGTTCATTAAATCAGTTAACGTTTTTGCACCAAGTGTCACACCGCTTTTACGATAGACGAAATCGACAAATGCTGGGGCTGTAAAGCGTAGGCTCGATTCATTTGTTGAAGAACTAATCGTTGCTTTATTTTTATACGTTAGCGCATTCTCTACAATTTTATCGCCTTTTGTTGCAGGGTTGGCAGATAGAAGGGTAGGTAAAACGCGTCGTGCTGATACATAGTTTTCAGTATAATAAGGTTTACTATTTAAATCTGAGATCACAATATTTTGCTTGGAATCAGCCATGTGAATCATTTTATTGTCACCTATATACATACCTACATGGTCGGGGTCAGTTCCTGTTTTTTTACTCTTAAAGAATAGTAAATCTCCCTTTTGTAATTGGTTACGTGCTACATACGTACCTTGTTGAATCATATAGTTTTCATTATACGTCCCAAGATCTACACCATTTTTCTCGAAGATATACATTAAAAATGAAGCACAAGAAAATTTATAAGGATATGTAGGCTTGTAAACCGTATTGCTATATGTCGCTTGACCCATTAAGCTTTTACCAGTTTGAATCAATTGATTGGCTTTAGCGGCAACTGCCTGAGCGTTGTTTTGTGCATTTGTTGTAGCTGCCTCTACTTGAATTGGCTGCGTCGCTGTTTGGACTAATCCGAATGAGCTAAATCCAATGGTTAATGCAAGTGTTGTAGATAAAAATCGTTTATTCATGTTGTAAATAACCTCCTGAAGCGTTTAGTAGGATTTCTCCTGTATCGTCTTGCCTTGGAAATAATCGTAGCATGAAAATATAGGGCTTCTTGGCGGTAAATGTTGCCAGGGAGGTGTGGGGGAGTGCCTCAACGCCTGCTATAAATGGCTTTATCGAAGGAATTTACAGTTATATTACAAATGTTTCAGTAAACTGTAATATGGGAGGATTTCATCTAAAAAAACTGCCCAAAATAGGGTAGTTTAGGCAATTGCCTGTATGATTTCTACTCGATTACCAAAGGGATCTCGGAATTCAAAACGCTCATAATAGGGGATAGGTACAGAGTCTTCTATTTCGATTTGAAGTTCGGCTAGTTTCTTCTTCCAGTAATCAATATCTTCAACTTGATACGCAATATGAGCCTTGGTCGACAATCGATCAAAGCCATCCTCTGTTCCTACATGTATCTCTTGGTGACCAAGCTGTAACCAAAACCCGCCTCTGCCTTTAAGAGAATCGGGTTTTTCTATTTCTTTCAGACCTAAGACACCGCAATAAAAATCTTTCCCTTGATTCTCTGACCCTTTTGGAATAGTAATTTGCACATGATGTAAAGCAATAATCATAGTTAGACCTCCTGTTTCAAATACTTATAGCTAATTATAGATTAATTTCAAAATAGTTGAAATGAAAGGTCGTGTCTACTCTCAGACTGTAGACAAACGCAAAAAATTTGAGAGTTTGCCAACAGTCTTTTTTCTTTTACAATGAAATAAAGTAAAGCCGTTGATTTCCACTACGGGCGGACGCTTTCTGCGGGCGGGGTCGAGCTGCTTCTCTCGCTTCGCTCAGTCCAGGATCTCGACTTTCCCGCTTTTCCCGCAGGAGTCGCCGCCCTTCGTTCCCATCAACTTCTACATAAAGTCTTACTTATTGCAAGTGAAACCATGAAGAATTCTATAGAAATAGCTGAATGAGTGAATAAACTATAGTTTTTTGAATCTATTAAGATCGTACAAACCTTATGGTATAATAATAAAAACGGAATAATAGGATAGAGGTACAAACCAAATTGGGTTTGTTTAAAAGGGAAGATCGGTGGAAATCCGACGCTGTCCCGCAACTGTAAATGGGAGCACATTTCAAGAGACCACTGTTACGCCTTGTAATGGGAAGGTGAAAGGTGTGAAGAACATAAGCCAGGAGACCTGCCTTTATCTAGTACAGCCAAGAAACCTACGCGGATAGGGGGTGTTGAGTGTGACTAGAGAAATTCTCCTGCATGCTCATAGTACGATGATTGCTAAAAAGATAGCTTCTATGAAGAATAGAAAGCTTATTTCCATATGGCAAACATCGTATTATGTCGTGTATTTGTCATAAAAGACATCTTTCTAATGAGGGAAAGATGTCTTTTTTATGTAAATTATTAAAGGAGTGGTCCACATGAATCCACAAGTTGTTGAGTATTATGAAAGTTTATTTAAATTAGAAATTATGCAAGAGCCAAAGCCTTTAAAGGAGCTTGTTGAACAATATGTTGGGCATGATACAGCACATGAGCAATCTATTTTAGCAGCGTACGCGAATGTGATGAAGGAATTAATTGGATAATCAACGTTTGAGGGCTACTTCTTGATGGGGTAGCCTTTTTGATTGTGCATTTGTTGACAACATTTTTGTGGAAGGCGTAAAATTCAATGGCTTATTAATTTTGCAAGCTATGAAAGCAGCGAGAGCAGTGAATTCGCTTACGTGAATATTTTCCCAGAGGTCATTCGAATACTGGCACGTGGGGTAATGGATGGGCAGGCAGTTATGACAAGCAAAATTGCTTTAGAAAATATCGTAGAAAGGCTTTAAAGCATTAATGAAAAATCGAAGTCCGTGTAAAATTCTTGTGAATTTGAGTTTATAAATCTTTCCTAAATCGTAGCTAAACTTGTGTCCACATTTGTTTGGCTATGATTGTTTCATCTTTAAATAGCATAATACCACTAGGAATACATTTGTTTGTCATAAAACCGCCTTTAGGACTTCATTCATATTTCACTTTTACTTTATATAATAAATTTGATATTTATCTTCATTCAGCAACTGTTTGTACTGAAAGTAGTATCAAATACAGATGGTTCCTCCTTCAAAGGGAGTGATGAATGCTTATTAAGTGTTCAAACGCCTACTGAATCAAGATAATGCCTCAATCGGATATCACAGATTTTGAAGAGGAACTTTCCAGCCAAGCTCCTCTTCAAAATCTGGCCGTAGCCTAACGTCAGCGGCCATTACGGTGAGGCGTATTTGATTAAATAGATTGGAGATTAAAAATGAAAAATCTGCTTTATTCAAGGTTTTGGCGTTTGCATTTTTTCGCAGCCCTTTGTATTACGCCATTACTGCTATCTCTCACATTAAGTGGGATTGGTTATTTGTTTTTTACAGATGTAGAAAATCGTTTATATGATGATTATTTTTTTGGCGATAGCCATAAAGAAGAGGTCTTAACAATTGATGAAGCAGTGGAAAAAGCAGAGGCAGCATTTGCAGGTTACACCACTACAAAAGTGATTATGTTGGAAGAGCCTTATAATACGCGTTTAACTTTATCAAATGGGAATGAACAGAAGTATGTATTTTTAGATGATCATTATCAAATGGTTGGTAGTCAGGATGCCAATTATACATTCTCTAATATTATGAGAAATACCCATAGTTCATTATTTATTGGTGGTACATTTGTCAATTATTTAGTAGAACTAGCGGCATGCTGGACAATCTTTTTACTACTATCCGGACTTTATATGACGTTTAAAGGGGATTTATTGAAAAAGCGCAAATCGGAAAATAAACGACAAAAAAGTAAGAGATACCATGCGCTTGTTGGGACAATCATTACTATTCCCATGGTGATGTTCATTGCTACAGGGCTTTTATGGTCTGCTTTTCAAGGTTCCATATTGGCAAATATAGCGTCAGAAAGTCCAACTTTCGGCTACCCATTATTACAGCAAAAGCCACCAACATCCGATGTGTCTGAAATTCCATGGGCAACGCGTCAATTAGAGGCGCCATCATCTGAGGGAGAACATGCACAGCATCACGGTGGGGGGGCTGTCCGTTATACAAACGACAACCAAATGACCATTGCTAATCTTGAAAAAGAAATAACTACCATGAATATTGCCAAACCTTATTCGATTATTTATCCATCAAACGAAGAAGGCGTATTTACAGTGGCAAAGGCCAGTAATTCAGGTATAACAGGACTTGATGTCAAGCCTACAGACGAGGCAACGATGTATTTTGATCAATATAGCGGCAAGTTTATTGATCAGGTTAACTACGAGGATTATGGTATGCTGGCGAAATTCTTTACATGGGGCATTCCTTTACATGAAGGCCATTTGTTTGGCTGGCCAAATAAGCTGTTAAACTTACTGGTATGTTTAGCCTTTTTAGCAGTAATTGTATGGGGGATTCGCACTTGGATTTTACGTAGGAAAAAAGGTGAGCTATCTGCACCACCACAAATTTCACATAAAATCTCACTTCCTTTCGTAATTTTCCTTATTATTTTAGGAATTATTATGCCATTGTTTGGTGCCTCATTGATTGCGGTAGTGTTGATTGAATATTTCATTTTAGGATGGCAAACCAAAAAGAAACTAAGAGCAGAAGAAACTAAATAAAGATAATGGATACGGCACAACCCAAATGTGTCGTATCTTTTTTTGTTGTTTATTTCATTTGGAGTAAGCCGAATACTATGTTGATGCAGAAAATTATTTATAGATTTTTCAGCGCGATTTTATAAAGTTTTAAGATTTGTATGGTACATTGCTATTAGTTTCAGCTTATTGGGGGAATTTAGATGTCGATTAAAACGAGGTTTTTGCTATCTTATGTAGGCGTTATTATGATTGCCATCACGCTTTTACTTGCAGCGGTTTTTCTTTTTTCCTTTGCCATTACAGGTGATGTTAAAGCAATTGAGCATTTTTACAAAAAGTCTTATGTCCAAAAGCCTTTAACAACGGTAGAGGAAAATGCTTTTTTAGATTTGAAATTATTGGCAAAAAAAAATCCCCAGCAGCTTTTAGATATTGAACAGCTACAAACCATAAATGCTCCTTCCATTGAGATTGTTGTGCGGAAAGACCATCAAATTGTTTATGCAACACAACAAGAGCATCAACAACTATTGCTTCAAAGTTTACCAGGTTTTGAAGCGACCAATATTAATTCACGTGACACAATTATGATTAATCAAGCCTTTTATACGTATGTGAAGTTCGATTTTTATTTCCCAGACAAAACAGAAGGGAGTATCTTTGTATTAAGAGAGGTTAGTTCACATGCGGAGGTAACGCGAGAACTGTTACCCATTCTGTTAGGTATCTTATTTGTCTTATTTATGATGATTATCGGTTTACTCAATTATTTAGTGTCTAGAAGTATCATTAACCCAATCACAGCCTTAAAGGAAGGGGCAGAACGGATTAAATCGGGTGATTTAGATTTTGAAATTACATCCCGTTCTAATGATGAAATTGGTCAGCTTAATCGATCGTTTGAGGAAATGAGAGTTAAACTGAAGGAATCTGTACTAATTCAGCTTCAATATGAAGAAAATCGGAAAGAACTGTTATCGAATATCTCCCACGATTTAAAAACGCCAATGACCTCTATTATTGGCTATGTGGAGGGCATTAAAGATGGTGTAGCGAATACTGAACAGAAAATGGATAAATATTTAACAACTATCTATACGAAAGCCAAGGATATGGACGTGTTAATTGATGAATTATTCTTATTCTCGAAATTAGATTTGAAAAAGGTTCCGTTCCAAATGGAAAGTGTCAATCTTCAACAATATATGCATGATTATGTGGAGGATGCTAGCTTTGACTTTATTGCCAGAGATATTCATTTACAATATATATCAGCAGGCTCTTCGCTTTTTGCTATGGTGGACAGGGATAAGCTAAGACGTGTCTTATCCAACTTATTGAGCAACAGTGAAAAATATATGGATAAACCTTATAAGCAAATTATTATTTCCCTACATGAGCGAGTAGATGATGCCATCATTCAAGTTACAGATAATGGTGCGGGAATTGACCCTACTGCATTACCACATATATTTGATCGTTTTTATCGTGCGGAACCTTCTCGAAATTCTCAAACAGGTGGAAGTGGTCTTGGGTTAGCAATTGCCAAACAAATTGTCCTTGAAATGGGTGGCGATATTTGGGCAAAGAGCGAATTAACAAAGGGAACGAGCATTTTCATTTCATTGAAAAAGGATGAGGAAATGGGGGGAAATCATGAAAAAAATATTATTAATTGAAGATGAAGTGAGCATAGCAGAGCTCCAACGAGATTATTTAGAAATTAATGATTATGTGGTAGATATTCAGCATCATGGCGATGAGGGGCTGAAGCAGGCGCTTCATGGCGATTATGATTTAATTATTTTAGATATTATGCTTCCTGGAATGAATGGCTTTGAAATTTGTAAACAAATTCGAGCAGTGAACAATATCCCCATCTTATTTGTGTCGGCTAAAAAAGAGGATATTGATAAAATTCGAGGTCTCGGGTTAGGGGCAGATGATTATATTACTAAGCCTTTTAGTCCTAGTGAGCTTGTGGCAAGGGTCAAGGCGCATATATCTAGATATGAGCGTTTAGCCTCAAACCAACCAACGAACAATATGATGTCTATACATGGCCTTACGATCGATACATCAGCTCGAAAGGTTTTTGTGAATGGTGAAGAAGTGGCCTTTACGACCAAGGAATTTGATTTGCTTGTGTTTTTTGTTAAACATCCAAATCAAGTATTAAGTAAAGAACAATTATATGAGCGGAACTGGGGCTATGAATCCGCTGCGGATGTTTCCACAGTTACCGTGCATATACGAAAGCTTCGTGAAAAAATTGAACGTGATCCAGCACAGCCAAAGTTTTTAGAAACCGTATGGGGTGCAGGTTACCGCTTAAATGTGTAAGACACCGCCTCGTCGTCTTGACGAGGTTTTTTTAATTGAAAATTTTAGACTTTTTTAAGAAATGGTTAATAGGCAATTTAGCAATGAATTATAAACTATACATAGACTGCTAAAATTAAATAGTGAGGGCGGTGAATAGCCAATGAAAAAAATGCAAGCAGCTATGATCGCTTTATCATTTTTATTGCAGGGATGTGCCTCAAATGATACGGAGACCATAAGGCGTGATAAAGGAGGAAATGAGGAAATGGCAACAGATTTGACGAGTCAATTGTTTCAAGCGGTAGAAAAAAGCGATGTAGAATCGCTAAAAAAAGTTATACATGAAAAAGTGAATATCAATGCACAAGACGCAAGCAATCGAACGGCTTTGATGATGGCTACCTACAATCAGGATGTGGAAGCAGTGAAATTACTCATCGATGCAGGTGCGGATGTGAACATCCAGGATGATATGAAAAACACGCCTTTCTTATATGCGGGTGCGGAAGGCTATTTGGATATATTAAAGCTAACGATTCAAGCAGGTGCCGATTCTACGATTGTAAATCGTTATGGTGGAACGGCATTAATTCCAGCATCTGAGCACGGCTACATTCATGTCATTGAGGAATTATTAACTACCACAAACATCGATGTGAATCATGTCAATAATCTGGGATGGACAGCATTAATGGAAGCGATTGTATTAAATAACGGCAACCCTACACAGCAAACGGCCATTCAAATGTTGATTGATCATGGAGCTGATGTCAATATTCCAGATAAAAATAATATGTCACCTTTACAGCACGCAAAACAGAAAGGATTTAAGGAGATTGAAGAAATCCTTGTTGCAGCAGGAGCAAAATAAACGACTAGACTTTAGCCATCGAGAAGCTTCACTCTTGATGGCTTTTATCTCCTCAAAATCGTGATGCAAGTGGCCAACGCTTTGATATTATTACTTCATTGCGTAATCGCTATGTGACTGTGATAACAAGTGAAGGGGAAGAGTTTGTAGCTAATTATGTGCCTTTCCACAAGCAGCTGTTGGAAAATAAGCTCCTCAATTTAGATTACCTGCAGGTCAAACCTTCCCTTCAAACAAGGTGTTACATACCAAGTGTACTCACATTGGGCAGAAATTGATGTAAAGAGCTTTGTTGCAAAAAAATAGCACCATTTACACTGCAATCTGCTAAGGCTATTAATAGTAATTCATTGGAATTGTAATTAACTAATAATCCTAAAACGGATTTATTAGCTGGCAGAAGTGTGGAACTTCGTGGTAATGGTGGCACATTAAAAGCAGATGTAAATTATACGGTGACACCATTAAATAATTGGGCGATAGCGACAAATGTAGTTCTCCAAGGTAAATAAACAGGTGAATTTGTAATTGAACTATGTAGTATACGTTCTCCTATCAAAAAATCTCGTCACAGAGGTGGCGAGATTTTTCTGATTTATAGCCAGCCTTTATCACTAGCAATTTGAGCGGCCTGCTGTCTTGATTCTACTTGTAGCTTTTGAATAGAGGTTGATAAATAATTACGAATGGTGCCTTTTGTTAAAAATAATTGTTTACTGATTTCGTGAGTGGTTAAGCCTTCTTTCACCAGTTGTAGCACGGCAACTTCTCGCTCATTTAAAGGATTTTGCTCTTTCATAAATAAGGTAGCAGCTAAATCTTTACTGACCACCTTTTCACCTTGCATGATTTTGCGAATAGTAGCAATTAAATAATCAATCGGTTCATCTTTCAGTAAGTAGCCATGTACCTCACAATCCATGGCCTTTTGTAAATAGCCTGGGCGTGCAAATGTAGTGACAATCATCACTTTACAGGGCAAGTTGGCCTCTTTAATTTTTTCTGCAAGCTCTAATCCTGACAGATGGGGCATTTCAATATCTACCAGGCAAACATCGGGTAATTCCTGCTGAATGTAGTCCCATGCTTTTTGACCATCTGAAACTTCAGCTATTACTTCAATATCTGGTTCGAAGGACAAAAGGGATGTTAAGGCACCACGTAACATTTGTTGGTCCTCTGCTAGTAAAACTCGTATCATGTTGAGGGCTCCTTTCCATCTTGAATTGGTATGCTGAATATTACGAGAGTGCCTGTCCTTGTACCCCCTTCAAAAAGGGCATAACCTTGCAGAACACGCATTCTTTCTTTCATCGAGTTCATGCCATTACCCAGCCCCTTCTGTTCCAAACCAATCCCATCATCTTGAATGGCAATGGTAAATTGTCTATTTCGACATTCAATCTCTATGTTGCAGTTTTGAGCCTGACTATGCTTCAGCATATTAGTTGTAGCCTCACGTACACATAAAGCTAACATGGTTTCCTCAACACTTGAAAGAACAATTTTTGGACAATGATTGTTAATAGTGGTCGTAATATTCGCACTTTGTAAGAGCTGCTGGCAGTGTAGTAGCTCTGTTTGTAGAGACACAAAATTCATATCCGAAACGAGCTCTCGTACTTGCTTTAAGGCTATACGTGTTGTAGCTAATATGTCATTTAATTCTTGTTTGACACTGGAAGGATCTCGGTCGATAAGTTTAGTGGTCAATTCCGTTTTGATTTTAATCATCGTCAGGGTGTGACCAATCGTGTCATGAAGATCTCTAGCAATGCGCTGTCTTTCCTCTTGTTGAACAAGCTGGGTATTGACATCTGCCAATTCAATTTGTAGGTTTTTCGACTTTTCTACAAAATAAATGAGAACAGGGAATACTAATTGAATGATCATTAAGGGTATTAGTACTTGTGTGTCAACAAGTGCTAGGGAATTTGCGGTCGCCCACAAAATGATTAAAAACATAGCAGCTATACCAAGAATTCCGCTAGCAATATACCATTTTGATTTTGCCCTCCCTAATAAATCGGCAAAGGTAAATCCGAAGATAAGCATGAAGATATCCTCGTAAATAGCAAGGATGGTAATGAGAAGGAAGCCTACAAGTGAGGCAATTAGTAGCTTCCAATCTCGATTCCATAAAGCCATATAGAAGGCGACTAAGTACAAGGCTAAAATAACGATTTTAGCTGTGAAAGGGAGTACAGAATGCGACCATAATACCATGGCAATTAAAACAATTATGGATACAACATCGATGATTAAATAGTGTTTAACTTGTTCTCTGGGATATATTTTTATGGCTTACACCATCCTCTGTTGCTTATTCTTTGTCAGAGCTTGAATCGTTTTTTTACGAACCCATTCCATCGGGCCAATACGGAACTGGTGCTGCCAAAATGTTGCTAGTACTAGCTGTAGACAAGATAGGGCAACCCACATACTTATAATAAAAAGGCTATTTACATGCCCGCCTAAGCCAAGCCCCCAGCCGTAAAAAATAATAGACGCCAGCACGTTTTGCAGGACATAACAGCTCAATGACATTTTGCCGACATTGGCAAACCGTTGCCAAAGCCAATCTAGCTTCTTATATTCTACCAGTTTACCTAAAATTCCAATATAGCCAATGGATAGAATAGGTGCACATAAATAGCGAACAGGTAAATCAAAAAGTCCCCCAGGTATAAAAATTAGCAGATTCAATGGAATACCAATGAATACACCGATTGTAAAAAGCTTTTGTCGAGCTTGATAACCTTTACTTGTTGGTGAAAAAACCTCGTTGCGCATGAATTTGACCCCAAGGATAAATAAAAAAACATTCATCGGGATAATAAATATAGCTTCCGTTCGATAAAATAAAAAGTTTGTCAGGCGATGCTGTACTTGCGCCAGCCATGTACCATTTTCATAGATGGCTGTGACAGTTTCCATCCCATTTAGGGAAACGCTAGCCCCAAGCAATGTAACGACAAAAATAAAAAGAATGAGGAAGACATGAAAACTACCCAAAAGATAGAAAGCCCATGTCATGACTTTGTCGCCTAATCTAATGAGAATAGCCACGATAAATGCCGTAACGGCGTAGCTCATTAAAATATCATATTCCATGACCAGTGTGTAATGAAGTAGTCCTTCCACCCCTAAGAAGACAATGGTCCAAAGATACACGCCAGGCCAAGTATTTCCTCTACGAAGTGCCTGCTGGTATTTTAACTGTAAACCTACCCCAAACATAATCGTTAATAATCCTAGTAACTTGCCGTTTACAAAAAATAGTACTAACATTCGTAAAAAATCATTGAATGACCACCAACCAGAATAATTACTCGTTGTAATATACGATAAATCACCCAGATAAGCAAAAATCCAAATATTGGTTCCGAGGGTCCCTAAGACAGCGAATCCTCTTAGCATATCGATAAAGGGAAGCCTTTGTTGTGTTTGCATAGTTCCATCACTCTTTCTTTGTTTTTCTTATATTCATGATAAGAAAACAGGAGGATAAAACCTATTCACACGAGTCAAAGAATCGTTATGACAGGTGTCATAACAAAAAAACCAGCAACGCTTTGGATGCTGGCTAGATGGTTATTTTGTACAGATATAGATGCGATAATCTAAAATATTATCGTATTTTTCATTCATCATAATATGCTGATTCAAGACATCATACAATGTGGATTCAATCTCCTTGGAAATGTGGAATTCTGGCTTAGAGGAAATATCCTTATTTTTTTGTATGCGAATATCTTGAAACCCTATCTCTTGAAATAATGCAACCCAATCCTTTTTCGTAAAGAGAGCATCAAACCCGTAAAATTGTTGAATATCGTCTGCCAGCTGTGAGGAAAGAAGCGTAGGGATTGTAAATTCAATAGCAATCAAGCGCCCACCTTGTTTTAATAAACGAAAAATCTCTTGCAATGCACGTTGTTTATGAACAAAGGAAAGAACAGATTCAGCAAGCACAAAGTCAAATGCTCCATTGGGGAGTGATGTTTCCTCAATCGAGCCTTGAATGATATTGACTGGTAAACGTGCTTTTTTCATGCGGTGACGTGCCTTTTCTATCATAATGGGATTAATATCGATACCCGTTACATTTGTTGTATAGTAGGAAGCCAAAAAGGCAGCTGTTTGCCCTGTACCACAGCCAACATCTAAAATATGAGAGGTTGGCAGAATACTCTCATTCTTTAGGATTTCCTTTGATAGATTGATGCCACCAGGATGGGCACCACCAACACCAAATTTTGCTAGGAATTGGAGATAATTAGAGTCTTGAATGAAAACCACCTTCTTTTTCATATAGTATGAAAAGAAAACTAGTATGGTTCCCTTACATATGATGAAAAGCTAGAAATCCTATTTTTAAATAGATAATTTTTGATACTTCTTCATACGTCTAATTCCTTCATAGATGATGCACATATACTAGGGGAGAGCTTTTAGATAGGAGGTGTATAAATGCCACATTTTCAGCCGAATTATAGAAGAGGAGTCTATCCTTCAAACAATATGGGAACTTTTGGTCCTCCATTTCGAGGTAGAGCGATGCAACCTAACTATCCACCCAATCGGCAATTTCAAGGTCCTGGTTTAGGAAGATTGCCAGATCATTTACATGCAATCATGGGGCATGCTGGAACGATTACGAATGGCGTAAATATGTTAAGACAGATGGGGGCACTATTAAGTTTATTCAAATAAAAGAAAGAAGCCCTCTTAAGAATGCTTTCTTTAAGAGGGTTTCTATTGCGAACTAATGGGATGGGACAAGTTCTTTTTCGATAATGGAGCGATTTTTCTCTTTAAATAGTTCATTATGAGAGGACACCATTCCATGGCGATAAGCAGTTGGCTCTAAATAAGTTTTAATAGAGTTGACCGCGTTGGCTGCATCTTGGAATGTCCCAAGCAGCAAATTGATTTTTCCTTCAAATGATAAAATATCTCCTGCCGCAAAAATACCAGGCTGTGCTGTTTCACCAGTTGCTTTGCCTTCAAAATAATAATCATCCTTTTTAGGAATAGAAATGGCTTCATCAAACGTGAGGGACGCTTCACAATTATAGCCATGACTAATGATAACCTCGTCAATTTGACGAGTGTAACTTTCCTTCGTTTTCGAATTTTCACATCTCACTAATTGAATAGCGGTTTTATCATCATTCGCTAAAAGCTTTGTAATCGTCGTATTACATTCAATTAGGACCCCTGCATCAATGGCTTCTTTTACAGTTGCTTCATGCGCTGATAATGTATCTTTACGGTAAACCACTGTCACACTTTTAGCAAGGGGGCTCAGTTCTACAGCCCAATCAATGGCCGCATTGCCACCACCAGAAATAAGGATATCCCTATTCACAAAACGTTTATAGGATTGAACGGTATAGTGTAAATTGGACATTTCATATTTCTCAGCACCTTCCAGTGTTAGTTTCTGAGGGTTTATAATACCGCCACCAACCGCTAATAGAACAGTTTTTGAATAATGCCTTTCTCCAGTTGCCGTATGTACAATAAATAGATGTTCTTGTCGTTCAATAAAATCTACTTTTGTGTTTGTTAGAATAGTAGGGTCAAATGTTTTAGCTTGCTGGATCAATTGTTTAACAAATTTCTCGCCTAAAATAGGGGGCTGGCCTCCTATATCCCAAATAAGCTTTTCAGGATAAAGTAATACTTTTCCACCAAGTTGAGATTGGCTCTCTATTAATTTTGTTTTTAATCCTCGTAAACCACTATAAAAGGCGCTATATAAGCCAGCAGGGCCTCCGCCAATAATTGTCACATCATACACATGTTGCATTTTTATTGCCACATCCTTAATTGATAGTAAAAAAGTAATTGACAAAATCTTATCATAAAACTAGACTAATTTTAGTGATAATGATTATCATTTTTAACAGTGCCTATCATAGCATGGAATGAAGTAAAATGAAAGAGAGGGTCCGAATTGCGTTTAGAAGTTGAATCGATTCGTGTTGGTTATGAGAATAAAACGATTGTGCATGACTTATCGCTACAAATTCCAGATGGCAAAATCACAACCATCATTGGTTCAAATGGCTGCGGAAAGTCTACCTTATTAAAGGCCATTACACGAATTTTAAAGCATGAGAGTGGACAGGTCATTCTGGATGGTCAAAATATTTCCAAGATGAACACGAAGGAATTGGCGAAAGAACTTGCGATTTTACCGCAAAGCCCAGAAAGTGCACATGGTTTAACAGTGGAAGAGCTTGTATCCTACGGTCGATTTCCCTATCAAAAGGGCTTTGGCAATTTATCACAGAAAGATAAAGAGGTCATTGACTGGGCTTTACAAGTGACAAAAACAGAAGAATTCCGCTTGCAATCTGTAGACGCTTTATCAGGTGGACAGCGTCAACGAGTGTGGATTGCCATGTCTTTAGCTCAAGAAACCGACATTATATTTTTAGATGAGCCAACAACCTATTTAGACATGGCACATCAATTAGAGGTTTTAGAGTTACTTTACAAGCTAAATGAAGAACAAGGGCGCACGATTGTTATGGTACTCCATGATTTAAATCAAGCGGCACGTTTTTCTGATTATATTGTGGCGCTGTCACAAGGAGAGCTTGTTAAATTTGGAACTGCGGAGGAAGTCATGGTTCCAGAAGTATTAAAAAAAGTGTTTAATATTGATGCTGTAATTGGCAAAGATCCACGAACGAACAAACCAATGTGCATTACATATAACTTATTACAAACCGTTTAAAGGAGAATGAAAGACAATGAAGAAGTGGTTATTACCAATGTTTATGATGCTCGTACTAGTACTTGCAGCGTGCGGCAATAAAGAAGAGAAAATAGAAAAGGCTGATGAAGGCTCGAAAGAAGCGACTTCTGCAGAAACAATTACTTATCAATCTGAAGCAGGACCTATTGAAGTACCAGCAAACCCTAAACGTGTAGTCGTGTTATCTTCATTTGTAGGGGATTTATTACAGCTTGATGTTGATGTTGTCGGTGTAGATGCATGGGCAGCGAAAAATCCGAACTTTGAAGATGCTATTAAAGATGCAGTAGTTGTAGAAAATACAGATATCGAAAAAATTCTTGAGCTAGAGCCAGACTTAATCATTGGTTTAAATGGTATTGAAAATGCTGATAAATTATCAGAAATCGCTCCAACTGTATTATTTACGTATGGGAAAGTAGACTATTTACAGCAATTTATTGAAATCGGTAAAGTGGTCAATAAAGAAAAAGAAGCAACGGCATGGGTAGAAGATTTTAAAGTACGTGCAGCGGAATCTGGTAAAAAAATTAAAGAAAAAATCGGGGAAGATGCAACTGTAACAGTCGCAGAAAACTTTAATAAACAATTTTATATTTATGGCGATAACTGGGGACGCGGAACAGAGATTTTATATCAAGAAATGGGCTTAAAAATGCCTGAGAAAGTTAAAGAAACAGCTTTAGAGCCAGGCTACTATGCTATTTCTCAAGAAGTTTTAGGGGATTATGCAGGGGACTATGTGATCTTCAGTATGTTCCAAGACCAAGATAATTCATTTACAGACGCAGCATGGTTTAAAGACTTAGAAGCAGTGAAAAATGGTCATTTATTTGAAGTGAATGCAAATGCCTTTTATTTCAATGACCCGATTACATTAGAACATCAACTGAAGTTCTTTGAAGAGAAATTTTTACAATAATTAGTAGAGAGTAGCGAAGGCAAATGACAAAGTTTCGACAGTTACCATTTTGGCTTCAGGTATTGCTTGCATTGCTCGTATTAATCGGCACAGCTTGTATCTCGCTGTGCTTAGGTGCAGCGAATACGAGCATTCAAGATGTCTATCAAGCAATTGTCGGACAAAGTGGTGGTAAGCATTACACGATTTTACGTGAAATTCGATTTCCTCGTATCATTGCTGCTATTTTTGTTGGCAGTGCACTCGCAGTTGCGGGAGCGATTATGCAGGGGGTTACACGCAATCCATTAGCGGATCCAGGGCTACTTGGTTTAACAGCAGGGGCAAATGCGGCCCTTGCTTTAACGATGGCATTTATCCCGAAATTCTCTTATTATACGTTAATTTTAGCCTGCTTTATTGGAGCTGGAATTGGTATGATAATCGTTTATGGGATCGGTGCTTCTACTAAGAAAGGTTTCTCACCATTGAGACTTGTTTTAGCTGGTGCAGCAGTTACTGCATTATTACAGGCGATTGCTGAAGGCACAGGCATTTTATTTCAAATTTCCAAGGATGTTTCGATGTGGACGAGTGGCGGATTCATTGGCACGACATGGCAGGCGTTATTGATTGTTCCTGTCATTGTCATAGGTCTCCTATTGTCATTTGCTTTTAGTCGACAATTAACGATTTTAAGTTTAAATGAAGAAGTTGCGGTAGGAGTTGGACAAAACACAACATTGATTAAAGGTATTATGATGTTTGCTGTCGTTATTTTAGCAGGCTCTGCCGTAGCTCTTGTTGGGAATCTAGCATTTGTTGGCTTAATGGTACCTCATATTGTTCGCGCATTTGTAGGAACGGATTATCGTTTTGTCTTACCGATGAGCGCAATTATTGGCGGCTGGTTTATGGTGACGGCTGATTTTGCAGGTCGCATGATTAATGCACCATTTGAAACGCCAGTTGTAGCGATTGTTTCGATTCTTGGTCTACCATTCTTCCTACTATTAGTAAGGAAGGGAGGACGCCAATTTGTTTAAAGAAGGTCGCAAAAAACAACGAAAATGGCTTTTTACTTGGCTTGTCGTCACGTTATTCATTTTTGTTCTAGGCATTTCTTTAGGACCAGCCTCAGTTTCGTTTGATCGCATTCTACCAACCTTGTTAGGCAACGGTAGTTTTAAAGAATCCTTCGTATTATTCTCAGTTCGCTTACCAAGAATGTTGGTATTAGCAGCGGCAGGGATGGCGTTAGCTTTAGCAGGTGCGGTCCTACAAGGGGTTACACGCAATGATTTAGCAGATCCAGGGATCATTGGTATTAATGCGGGAGCAGGTGTCGGGATTACAGTCTTTTACTTACTTGTAAATGGCGATCTCCCACATTTTGCTTATATATTGCCAGTTGTAGGGTTTTGTAGTGCTCTTTTTACTGCCCTTTGCATTTACTTTTTCTCTTATCAACGCCATAAAGGGGTGCAACCTGTTCAATTGATTTTAATTGGGGTAGGGGTAGCCTCTGCTTTATCTGGGGTTATGATGGTATTAATCTCCTCAGCAGAGCGTAGTGATGTGCAATTCATTGCCCAATGGCTTGCAGGTAGCGTTTGGGGTACGGATTGGCCATTTTTCTGGGCTTTAGTGCCCTGGCTTGTGCTTGGGATTCCGTACATTTTCTATAAATCCAATGTCTTAAATGTCTTGGCGATGACGGAGCAAACAGCCGTAGGTCTTGGGATGAATATCGGGCGCGAGCGGTTACGCTTATTAATCGTCGCTGTGGCACTAGCAGCAGCAGCAGTTTCTGTAACAGGTGGTATTGCCTTTATAGGGTTGATGGCACCTCATATTGCCAAACAGCTTGTCGGACCACGCTACCAATTCTTTTTACCATTGACTTTATGCATTGGCGCAAGTTTATTAATGCTGTCCGATACGATTGGCCGCGTTGCCATTGCTACTGCAACAGTGCCAGCGGGAATTATTGTGGCCTTTATTGGCGCACCTTACTTTTTATATTTATTACGGAAAAGTGTATAGAAAAGTGATAGCACGAGTAAATGGATGCTCGAAAGCAAAGGCTTTTGAACTACTGAAATGAAAGAAAGATTTATTTTACTAAATGTATATGGCAAGTTTTTAGGAACCTCATTTGTTGAGGTTCTTTTTTTATATAATCAAGACAGGAGGTGAATAAATGATTCTATTAGCACGTCGAATATCGGAAACACAGAAGACACTAGAAGCCATTGTTCGAAGACTCTCAAACTCTCACCAGGAGTACTCGAATTATGATGAAAACTTAAGACGTTTAAAGGCTGGACACGCAGGCGAACAGCGTGTAGATGCAGAGTGGCTTGAGATAGACCTTCCTACCCCCTATTATTTTCTCCATGATTTTCAAACGATGAATAACTTCGGTTCTACTCACCAAATGGACACCATTTTTCTATGTCCACACTTTTTACTGATTGTAGAAATCAAAAATATAACAGGCGTTCTCTCATATGATACCTCCTTTGCACAATTGACACGGATGACCTCAGAAGGCAAGGTAGAGGGAATGACTGATCCATTTCTTCAACTTGAACGACATGTAGGATGGATGAAAAAACTGTTACATCAAGAAAAATTTCAATTGCCTGTTTTGCATGCAGTCGTGCTTGCAACAAAAAATGGAATTTTATCAGAAGGTTTTCATGGACAGCCAATATTTCATGTAACCGGATTACGTACACATTTACAAAAATGGTTCGACCTGCATCAACCAGTAGAGAATGAAAACCTCTTTCGATTTGCTATGCACCTCATGTCCCTGCATAGCACAATAAAAAGAGAGGTGAAGGTACCTCTTGAGGAGATGGTAAAGGGGGTTCTATGTCCCCATTGTGCGAATGGTCAGCCAATGAACTACCATTATAAAAAATGGCATTGCCCTCGCTGTAAATGGGTCGACCAGGATGCATTGAAAAAAGCCCTCGAAGATTATCGATTATTAGTAGGTCCAAAGCTCACCAATAAAAGCTTCCGCGAATTCTTTGCCATCGATTCCCCAAACGTCGCCTACAAGCTACTACAGCAGCTCCCATTAAAAGCAGACGGAATAAAGAAACATAGACAGTATTGGATCATGGAATAGAAACGAACTACAATTCAGCCAGACTGAGTTGTAGTTTTTTTGTGGGGAGATAGTGAGGCAAAGTGAGCGGAACATCAAGAGTGACGGATAGAGTGAGGGAATCGCAAAGAGTGACGGATAGAGGGAAAGAAGTGACGGATAGAGGGAGGAAAGTGACGGATAGAAAAGGAAAAGTGACGGATAGAGAGTGAAAAGTGATGGATACGCATGAAGAAGGCGCGGGTAGAGAGGCGAAAATGAGGGAATCGCAAAGAGTGACGGATAGAGGGAGGAAAGTGACGGATAAAACGGAAAAAGTGACGGATAGAGAGTGAAAAGTGATGGATACGCATGAAGAAGGCGCGGGTGGGGAGGCGAAAATGAGGGAGTCGCAAAGAGTGACGGATAGAGTGAGGAAAGTGACGGATAGAAAAGGAAAAGTGACGGATAGAGAGCGAAAAGTGATGGATGCGCATGAAGAAGGCGCGGGTGGAGAGGCGAAAATGAGGGAATCGCAAAGAGTGACGGATAGAGAGAGGAAAGTGACGGATAGAACGGAAAAAGTGACGGATAGAGAGTGAAAAGTGATGGATACGCATGAAGAAGGCGCGGGTGGGGAGGCGAAAATGAGGGAGTCGCAAAGAGTGACGGATAGAGAGAGGAAAGTGACGGATAGAAAAGGAAAAGTGACGGATAGAGAGTGAAAAGTGATGGATACGCATGAAGAAGGCGCGGGTGGAGAGGCGAAAATAAGGGAATCGCAAAGAGTGACGGATAGAGGGAGGAAAGTGACGGATAGAACGGAAAAAGTGACGGATAGAGAGTGAAAAGTGATGGATACGCATGAGGAAGGCGCGGGTGGAGAGGCGAAAATAAGGGAATCGCAAGAAGTGACGGATACTCCTGCTCGCTTTCTACTCCTTGTCCACCTTTCTCTTCTCCATTACAGCCGACTAATAAAATTGACATAAATACCATGCCTGAAATTATACCCTTTTTCATTATTTCTCCTTCTCCTTCCAAAGAAATTCACCACTTAATCAAGTGCTATATAAAAATAACAAATGCACCCAAATTACCCTTATTTTATAGATGTGATATCCCGACTAGACAAATAGAGATTTTAGGTTTATAGTTAGCTAGGCTAACTAATATAAAAGGAAGAAGTGATCTCGTGACAATTGAGCAGGAGTTTTTTAATCAGTATCGTTTAATGTATAGGCCTTTTATTAATAAGCTAAATGTGCAACTTGAACCGTATCAGTTATATAGCTCACAGTGGGCAGTTCTTCGTTTATTAAAGGATAAGGGTCCGCATTCCTTTGTTGATATCGCGAATTTTATGTCTATTGAGAAGCCGAGTGTGACGAAGCTTGTACATAAGCTTGTGGAGCTAGGCTATGTGGAAACGATGGTGGGTAAGGATAAGCGAGAAAAGCTTGTGTATTTATCGTCGTATGGGGAGGAGCTTGTGCAGGAGATTAAAGCTCACTTGAAGCCATTTTTTGAGCATGCACTGGCAGGTGTACCTCAGCGAGATATTGAAATTGCGACACAGGTTTTTGAAAGAATTTGTATGAATATTAATCAATAGGAGAGCGAGTAACGTGGAAGTAACAGCAAGAAAGAAACTATGGACAAAGGACTTTTTAATTGTCTCTCTCATAAATTTTACCATTACGTTAATCTTTTATTTATTAATGGTTACGATTGCTGCTTATGCAGTGGAACATTTTAATGCGTCTACAAGTACAGCCGGTCTTGTATCGAGTATTTTTATTATTGGAACATTATTAGGGCGTCTTGGAACGGGCCGTATTATTGGGGATTGGGGAAGCAAGAAAACATTATTCTGCGGATTACTTTTATTTATGTTGTCAACGATGTCCTATTTTATAGCAGGAAATTTACCGTTACTTATGCTGAATCGTTTAATACAAGGGATTGCCCTTGGAGTAGCGAGTACAGCGACGGGGACGATTATTGCACAGATTTTACCACCTGAGCGACGCGGGGAAGGGATTGGTTATTATAGCTTAAGTGCGATTTTGGCTACAGCTATTGGACCTTTTGTCGGTATTTTATTAACACAGCTATTTGAGGATTATCGCATGATTTTTGCTGTTGATTCCGTTTTAGCTATTATCTGCTTTTTCATGTATTTTATCGTAACAGTCCCAGATGCGCCGAAGAAGACAGTGGATGCAGCTGTGAAGGCTGGCTTTAAGATGACGAATTTCATTGAATTGCGTGCTGTACCGATTGCCTTTGTTGCACTGGTAATTGGTTTTGCGTATTCGGGTGTTATGTCCTTTATGACGTTTTATGCGAAGGAGCTTGATTTAGTATCAGCAGGCAGTTACTTTTTCATCATCTATGCTATTGTCATTTTAGCTACACGCCCATTTACTGGGAAATTACTAGATACACGAGGTGCTAATATTATTATTTATCCATGTTTGGTGATTTTTGCTATTGGTATGTATGCATTTAGTTCAGCGTCAACAACCATTGCTTTTTTAATTGCTGCAGCATGTATAGGTATTGGCTATGGTAACTTCAACTCTGTTGCACAGGCTGTTGCTATTAAGGTAACGCCGAATGAACGTTTAGGACTTGCGACATCTACTTACTTTATTTTTTATGATTTAGGATTGGGTGTCGGGCCTTATTTCTTAGGATTATTTGTGCCTTCAGCGGGCTACAGTGCCATATTCTTTGCGATGGTCTTTGTCATTTTATTATCCATTGTGCTTTATTATTTCTTACATGGTAAATATGAAAAAATGAAACAAGTAAAAATTTTGTAGATTAGAATCATTATATTGTGGAAAAAACGTCTTTTTTCTAGTTGTTTATAAAAAACAACTTAAAAATGACGTTTTTTTCTTTTTAAAAAAAATTATCTTGCATTAGAGGATGATAATCATTATCATCACAATATAAAACAAAATCGGGAGTAGGTACGAAGTATGAAAAACAAATCATTATTGTCTGTATTAGTAGCAGGAGGCATTCTAATGGCAGGCTGTGGTAATACAGAAGATACAAAAAAAGAAGATAAGCCAGAAACAGAGCAATCAGATAAAGCTGCACAAGAGGTTGATTTATCTTCTGAACTAGCAGCCTATCAACAATTTGCATTAGAGCAAATGGATCAATTTTTACTAGAAACAGAGAAATTTGTCAATCTTGTTAAGGCTGGAGATATTGAAGGAGCAAAAGCTGCGTATGCACCAGCACGTATGTATTTTGAGCGTTCTGAACCCATTGCAGAAAGCTTTGGCGACCTAGATCCACGTATTGATGGTCGTTTAGCTGATATACAGGAAGAAGGAAAAGGTGAAGAAGAATGGTCAGGCTATCATAAGCTTGAGTATGCGCTTTGGGAAGAAAATACAACAAAGGGCTATGAGGTAGTGGCTGATCAGCTTCTGGCAGATGCGAAGGAATTACATGCCCTCGTACAAACAGTTGAAGTGACTCCTGATTTAATGATAACGGGTGCAGTTGATTTATTAAATGAAGTGTCAACATCTAAAATTACAGGTGAGGAAGAAATTTACTCCCATACAGACCTGTATGATTTTAAAGCGAACATTGAAGGTGCTGAAAAAATCTTTGAAATTTTACGTTCAAAATTAGAAGCGAAAGATTCAAAATTAGTCACAGCGCTTGATGAAAAATTCAAAGCGGTGGACGATTTATTAGCACAGCATGCCACTGCCGATGGTGGTTATATTTCCTACGAGGAATTAACAGAGGACAACACAAAAGCGCTTGCGGCAGCGGTGAATCAGCTTGGAGAACCATTAAGTCAAATGGGAATCATTTTGGAGTGAACATAAATGACAGCATCAAATGAAGAAAAATGGATGAATAAAAAAATCTCTAGACGTGATATGTTGAAACTGACAGGCATTGGGGTGGCAGGTGTTGCCATTGGTGCCTCTGGTTTAGGTGGTGTAATGAAAGCAATGGGCTATGATGTTTTTGAGCCTGTGGCTGACAGTACTACGGCAAGCAATAAGGTCAATTTCTACGGCACCCATCAGTCAGGTATTGTAACACCTGTACAAACGAATATTTATTTTGCTTCTTTAAATGTGTTAGTGACATCGAAGAAGGAACTGCAAGAGTTATTCCAGCAATGGACACCTCTTGTTGTGCGTTTAATGAATGGTGAATTAATGGCTGATATTTCATCGAATACGAGAGTACCGACTGGTGATACCGGTGAGGCAGAGGGCTTAGATGCTGCCAATTTATCAATTACTATTGGTGTGGGTGCTTCCTTATTCGATAAGCTTGGTATGCAGCATTTAAAGCCAGCGGAGTTAAAGGATTTACCACATTTCCCAAAAGATCAGCTACAGAAAGAATATACAGGTGGTGATTTGTGTATTCAGGCCTGTGCAGATGATCCACAGGTGGCATTCCATGCGGTCCGTAATTTAGTGCGTGCAGCATCTGGGAAAGTGGAGATTAAATGGTCACAGTCAGGCTTTAACTCGTTCCCAGCAGGTGGTGGGACCCCCCGAAATCTTTTTGCATTCAAGGACGGCACAGTGAATCCATCCATTACAGATGAAAAGGATTTAAAAAAAGTTGTTTGGGTGGATAAAGGTTGGCTAAAAGGCGGCTCTTATTTAGTTGCACGTAAAGTTCAAATGCATCTTGAAACATGGGATCGTACATCTTTAAAAGATCAAGAAGCTACATTTGGTCGTTACCGTGATAGTGGGGCACCGATGGGTAAAACTAAGGAATTTGATGATTTTGATGTAGAGGCGAAGGATGATAAAGGGAATTATATTATGCCTGATACATCACATGTTCATTTGGCCCGTAAAGCAGGAGCTCGTATTTTGCGGAGATCGTATTCCTATGCATCTGGTGTGATGTCGAATACAGGCACTCATGATGCAGGGCTTATCTTTATTTCATTTCAAAAGGACCCTGCCCAATTTACAACGATTCAAAATAGCTTGGGACGTATGGATAAAATGAATGAGTATATTACCCATCGAGGCAGTGCAGTGTTTGCTTGCTTCCCTGGTGTACAAAAGGGGAGTTATT
This sequence comes from Lysinibacillus sp. F12, assembly GCF_057773605.1. NCBI lineage: Bacteria > Bacillati > Bacillota > Bacilli > Caryophanales > Bacillaceae > Lysinibacillus > Lysinibacillus sp. F12. The sequence goes on along the minus strand of NZ_JBYMLP010000001.1, from coordinate 256,749 downwards.
TAGGTGAAGCACTTTTTAACGCGCTGTAGTATCGTTATTGCTTTATTTCTGACTTTAGCTTTACCTGTGCAAGCTGCGCAATCCTATAGTCATTTATATATTGCAATTAGTGATGCATTAATGAATACAAAGCAGGATAAAGAGACAGAGGCTAAACAGGCTCTTGAACAGTTTGCCACAGATTGGGCTAAGGTTTCTTCAGAACAAAAAGAGGCGAAAGCTAAGGTTGATGACATCCTTGCCCAAGCAACAGAGGCCACATCAAAGGATGACCGATTAGAGGCGCTGTCTGCCCTGTCGAATGCTTTACGAGCCCTAGAAAAACTGGAAAATCCAGTAGATGAGGCTGCACAGCGAGCGGAGTTTGGGCAAAAGATGAAGCCGATTTTGGCAGACTTTGAAAAAGCTTTAGCTAGTGAGGATGCTCAGGCAATTGACGAAGCTTATAAGGATTTTAATCTCAAGTGGAACAAAAGTGAGCGCCCCGTACGTGAGCAAAGTATTGCCATGTATGGACAAATCGAAACACAGATGGCATTTCTACGAATCTCTATTTCTGCTGAAGAGCCTGATATCGCGTTAATGAAAACTCAATTTGCAGATTTACAACAAACGATTACAGATTTTGTAGCGGGTAAAGAAACAGCAGAAGCGGTAGAAGGTGACTATTCATTAGCTACATTAATTGCTTATATTGATGAGGCGATGGACTTTGTAGATGACGGTGATTATAAGGCAGCCTCTAATAAGGTTCGAGAATTTATCATGATTTGGCCACGTGTTGAAATAGAAATCTCAACTCGTAATGGTAGTCTTTATACTAAAATTGAAAGTGATATGCCTATTATCGCAAGTGATTTATTAAAATCCTCTGTCGATCAAGAAGCAATTACAAAAAAATTAAATACATTCCGTACAGAAATCGAATTGATTCAAGGAGATTCGGATTATACGCTTTGGGATGCAGCGTTAATTTTATTACGAGAAGGGCTAGAGGCTTTACTCATTATATTAGCTCTTGTATCGTTTCTTAATAAGTCAGGGCAAAAGAAAATGCGGAAATGGATTTATATTGGAGCATTTGTGGGTGTTTTGTTATCAGCCGTTGCCGCAGTTCTTATGTCAACAATTTTAAACTCGGCTACAATTGATACGAATCGTGAATTAATGGAAGGCTATGTAGGCTTACTGGCCGCTGCGATGATGATTGGTGTAGGTATATGGCTGCATAGTAAATCAAGTGTGGTCAGTTGGAATCGCTATATTTCGAAGCAAATGGGCAATGCTATTTCCAGTGGCTCTATTTTTGCCATGGCAGCGATTAGCTTCTTATCTGTTTTCCGAGAAGGGGCAGAAACGCTTGTTTTTTACGCGGGTATTGCACCGAAAATGGCGACTTCTCAGTTTATCCTTGGGATTGTAGTTGCACTCATTATCCTTGCCTTGCTTGCCATTGTGTTGTTTAAGGCAAGTGGGAAAATTCCTATTCATAAATTCTTTGCCGTAGCAACATGGCTCATTTATGTATTAGCCTTTAAGATTATCGGTGTCAGTCTGCATACATTACAGCTGACTAATAAGATTTCTACAACAATTGTCGATGGCTTACCTGTCATAAGCATGATAGGTTTCTATCCAACCGTGGAAACAATGATTGGCCAAGCCATATTATTAATTTTAATCGTGGCAACCATCATTTATAAAAAGAAGCAAGCCTGAACGTCTTTCACAAACGCTTATGGCCTTAAGGGATGTCTCGATGGAGGCATCCTTTTTTACTGCCAGTGTGCTGGACGTTTAATATAAGAAGGTAGTTTGGTAGTGTTATCACCCTGTGCGGCGTTGATTTGCATTTGTGTTAAAAATAAACTTGTCGATAGATCAGCACCACGTAAATTGGTATCACGCAGATCGGCCCCAATGAAATCTACCCCTTGTAAATTGGCTCCTTGTAAATTGGCAGCAATTAAATAGCCACCTCTTAAATCAGTAGCTCGCAAATCTTTACCCTGAAAATTTTTACCTATCCAATCAACGCCGCGCTGATTCAATTTGAGAGAAGCTTTCCCCTTTACAAGATGTTGTCGCATTTGTTCGCTAGTTTTTAAAAGAAGAGCATTTACTGGCATACGAATAGCCATCATGTCCAGTGCCAATAAACCATTAGCGTCAAGTTCCGCTGCCTGCTGTAGCTGTTCTAATTGAACGAGGAGCTGTTCATGGAGCATACTGTCAATTTGATAGGATAGAGCTTCCGCTACATAAGCAATCATTTCATATAGCTGCTCCATAATTGGAAACACTTGAAACATTTTGTCAGCAAGTTCTCGTGATTGGCGCCAATCTTGCCCTTTAAATGTCACTTGGGAAACGTGCTGACCGGCACCTAAGCAATCAAATACAGTACAGCCTTTATAGCCGCTCATCCTTAGCTTGCTATGAATTTGACAGCTATAGTCCTCTGTTAAATTGGAGCATGGCTTGCCTGCTGGTTTATGCATGGCAAAATCACTGGAAGCGACTATATTTAATGCTGTACAACATAATCCAAAGCAGCTTGGGCAATCTGCCTGTAAGCTTTCTCGAATTGTCATGCCAAACGATGTGTCTCTAATTGTTCGATTAGACATCCTTTTTTTCCCTCTCTTCCCTCATGAACTTTGCTATTATTTTAGCACGGGCATATTAGGTTATGAAATATGCAGATAACCATATTTTGAAAGACAGGTGTGATTATGTTATTCTTCTTCACAAGACGTTGTATAGAAAATTTAGAAAAGTAGTGGTGGTTGAACATGGGGTAACGGTGAAAGATTTATTGCAATTGCCTTCCTTTCGCGGGGCAGAGGTTTTAACAGGTCGAGATAATCTGCATCGCACGGTCTCTTCTTTATCTGTTTTAGAAGTATCGAATGTTGATTTTTATTCGAAAATTATTAATCGTGTGCAAGAGGAATGGTATGCAGAAGAGCTGGTGATTAGCTCCTTTTATTCCATTCGAGATAGTGTGGAACAGCAATGTGAGACAATTCAGCATTTACACGATTTAGGAGAGCTGGGCCTTATCTTATATTATGTGGGTATTGTGTTGCCACATATACCAGAGGAAGTGCTTGCCTTAGCCGAATCTCAAGGGTTTATAATTATCTGTATGCCCAAAAATGATTATTCTCTCCGTTATAATGAAGTTATTTATGAAGTTATGGAAGCGATTGTTAGTAATCAGGGTGTTAATGACCATTTCGTTAAAGAAACCTTAGAGAAGGTATCCTTATTGCCTGAGCATTTAAGAAGTGTGGAAATTACATTGAAAATGCTATCAGATCGCTTGAAAGCCAATATTCTGCTAACCAATAGTCATTTGGATATTATCAATCAAGTCATGTGGCCAAGAAATTCATCATTAGATGTGGTCTACGCTATCCATGAATGCTCACAATCACAAGTTTTTCGTGAAACAGGTAAATTTGAGTTAAAACAAAGTGACATCTCATGTGTGATTGACTATAAAAGAGTGCATCAAAAAAATGGGGAGCCTCTCTTTTTATTCCTTATAAAGGAAAATACCGATTTACCTGCCAAGACAATTGAAAAGGTGAGTGAGGTTGTCCAAGTCGCCATTAATTTATGGGGAGACAAGCATGATGAGGTCAGCGAATATGCCCTGGTCAAAGCAATCATCAATGATGAAAGTGAAAAAATGAGAAGATTAGCCAATCTCCTGCATATTGATGTTTCTGCTATTCAAATGATGTGGTTAGTATATATGCATGATTTAGCGGATGAAAAAAAGGTTCGAGATGAGCTAGAAGAGCAGTTGTCTAAATATTATCAAACAAGAGTCATTCAATGTATTGACCACTGTATGATTGTGCTACTCGGAAATTGCTTGTACAAGCACCATGAGTTTGAAATTACTGTCGAATTTAATGAAACTACCAATTATGCTGGACAAATCGTAGAAATCGTCTATGCACCCAAAATGAAAAACACGAAGGCCGTTCGTCAGATGTATCAGTTAGTCAATCAGGTAGGGGATAAAGCCCACACGATATACCCCATGCGAAAATTATTTACGGCAGCTGAGGTTCGTTCCATGAAACGAGCTATTGCTGTAAGTAAGCAAGGGGAAGAAATGATTGAGGAATATTTATCGGTCATTGAACCCATCTTACATGATCATGATACATTACAGACATTGATTACCTTTTTATTAGATGCAAATGCAAGTATGGAGCGCTGTGCGGAACTACTTTATATTCATAAAAATACGGTGAAATATCGTATCAAAAAAATTAGCGAGCTGATTGGCACAGATGTAACTATTTACGCCGAATTTTATGATGTGTATATGGCTTGCATGCTCTATCGATTAATTAATGATTAAAATAATCTGAAATTTTGTTATTTTGAACAAAATTTCAGATTATTTTTTTTATTTAGGCAAAAGACTCCCTTCTATGCTTTCTTTATAATTAAAAACATTCATCCATCAACTAAGTATAAGGAGGGAGTCGCTTGAGAAATGACAACAATGTTCAATCATGGTATAGCTTAGGGATTATTTGGGGTGGTGCCATGATATGTATTCCTAGTTTATTGGTAGGAAATACACTCATTACAAGTATGAGCTTATCGAAGGCACTGGCTGTAGCATTTGTAGGCTACGCAATCGTCGTCTTCATTATGGTATTACAAGGAATGCAAAGTAGTGATTTAGGTAGGCCGACTGTCCATGTCGCTGGGCAAGTGTTTGGGAAAAAAGGCTCTCGTACGATTTTATCTATTATCCTAGCAATTGCTTGCTTAGGGTGGTTTGGTATTCAGGCTAATGTTTGTGGGGTTGCCTTAGCGAATTTGCTAGCCATCTATCACTTGAATATATCGGTTCCTCTAGCATCGTTCATAAGTGGTATGGTCATGGTGGTCTCTGCTATATATGGCATGAAGGTATTACGTATATTAAGCTATATTGCTGTCCCATTATTAGTCATTATTTGTGTATATGGTTTAGTCCAAACATTAACAGGGGAGCAGCTTGAGTTCATTCGTGCTTATGAGCCACAAGGAAATATGAGTTTTATGGATGGTTTAGCAGTGACCATTGGTTCATTCGCATTAGGGGCAGTCATAGCGGGTGATTATTCGCAATATTCCAAAAAACGTTCGGATGTTTTCAAGGCCGCTACGTTAGGAATTATTCCTGCTGGAGTGTTAATGATTGGCGTAGGAGCTATTTTAACAATTGCTTATCAAACAAGTGACATTACCGCAGTCTTTTTGCATATTGCTACACCATTTATCGGCGGGGTTGGCTTAATTTTAGCCACTTGGAAAACCAATTTGGTCAATGCAATTTCAGGCGGTATTGCCTTAATTAATGTATTTGACGTAGCAAAAAACAAAGAGAGAATGGCGATTTTTGTTGCTGGGACAATCGGTACGATTTTAGCAGTCGTAGGGATTTTAAATTACTTCACACCGATTATGTCCATTCTATCCGCGATGATTCCACCTGTTGCAGGTGTCATGATTGCTTCTTATTGGGTTATCCATAAAGGACATAAAGATAGCTGGGCTGAGGTAGAAGGCGTTAATCGCTTAGGGGTGTTTTCTTGGCTAGTAGGGGCAGTGATTGCCTGTATGCCCGTTGTATTCTCTTTCGTTCCTGGATTGCCGACATTACCTAATCAACCGATGATCGGCATTATTATTTCATTTCTTATTTATTATATTGGGTATCGTGTATCCGTACAAAAAACTGCCATATTGGAGGAACATAGATGAGATATTTAGATCAAGCGGCTATTGAACATATAGCTATAGGTGCAGCATTTTTAGGAACAGGTGGTGGCGGAGATCCGTATATTGGGAAATTAATGGCGCTTTCTGCCATTGAAAAAAATGGTCCTGTTAGGCTGTATTCCGTGGAGGAAATTGAAGATGAGGATTTTTTCATTCCCGCAGCTATGATGGGAGCACCATCAGTTTTAGTCGAGAAATTTCCTCGTGGTGATGAGTTTGTAAAAGTTTTCCAAAAGCTTGCGCAGTATTTAGGGAAAGATAAAATTGCCGGTACATACCCGATGGAAGCGGGTGGGGTCAATTCAATGATTCCAATTGTGGTGGCTGCACAGCTAGGTTTACCTTTGATTGATTGCGATGGTATGGGGCGGGCATTCCCAGAGCTGCAAATGGTGACGTTTAACTTAGATGGTATTTCCGCAACGCCTATGGCCATCACAGATGAAAAAGGCAATATCGGCATTTTTGAAACGATTGATAATAAATGGACAGAGCGTATCGCCCGCGCCGCTACTGTTGAAATGGGCGCTAGCTCTTTGGTGAGCCTGTATCCAACAACTGGTGCTCAACTAAAGAAAAGTGGTGTGCATCATATTGTGACACTTTCTGAAAAAATCGGTGAAATTATTGCCTCTAAAGATCAAGAGGTGAACGATAAGCTTGCAAGCCTTTTAAAGCTCATTGCAGGGTACGAGCTATTTCAAGGGAAAATTGTCGATGTAATTCGCGAAACGAAGGGTGGCTTTAACTTAGGGAAAATGCTTCTAGAAGGAATTGATGGCTATAAAGAGGGTCAGATGAAGGTTCATTTCCAAAATGAAAATTTACTGGCAGAAAAGAACGATCAAGTTGTTGCGATGACACCAGATCTGATTTGTTTAGTCGATTTTGAAACCTTGTTGCCTGTGACGACAGAAAGTTTAAAATATGGCAAACGTGTGCGCGTAATTGGTTTACCATCACATGAAAAATGGCGCACAGCAAAAGGGATAGAAACTGCAGGACCAAAATACTTTGGCTATAATTATGATTTCGTGCCAATTGAAGAATTGGTGAAAAAGGGGGTAGCTGAACATGTATAAAATTGGAATTGACGTAGGTGGAACCAATACAGATGCTATTCTTTTAGATTATAATAGTCAGCTAATTTATAGTGTGAAGTCACCGACAAGTTTAGATATTAAATCAGGTATTGAACAATCATTGCAGCAATTATTACAAGGTGCAAACATTGATAAAACGAAAATTACACATGCCATGCTAGGGACAACACAATGTACCAATGCCATTGTTGAGCGTAAAAAGCTAGCAAGGGTTGGTGTTATTCGACTAGGTTATCCAGCTACAGCCTCGGTGCTACCTTATACAGCTTGGCCTTCCGATATGATTGATAAATTATCAGGGAATTATGCAATCGCACATGGAGGCTATGAATACGATGGCCAGCTATTGAGTGCGCTTAATCACGCAGAGATTACAAAGCTCTTAGAAGAGTGGCGTGACCAGGTAGAATCAATTGCCATTGTAGGTGTCTTTTCATCTATTAAAAATGATCAAGAATTGCAGGTTCGTGACTGGATTCGAGCGATCTATGGGGAAGATTTCCCGGTTTCTTGCTCATCACTAATTGGCTCTGTAGGCTTAATTGAACGTGAAAATGCAACGATTTTAAATGCCGCTTTATGCAAGGTCATTGAGACGACAACACAGGGCTTTATTCAGGCACTTCAAGCGGAGGGTATTTTCAATGTAGACGTGTACCTATGTCAGAATGACGGAACATTAATGTCCATCGACTATGCAAAGCAATTCCCAATCTTGACGATTGCTTGTGGGCCTACTAATAGTATAAGAGGGGCTTCGTATTTATCACAAATTCAAAATACAATGGTATTAGATGTAGGTGGTACGACTTCGGATATTGGCGTGTTACAAGATGGATTCCCCCGAGAATCTTCAGTCGCAGTGGAGGTAGGGGACATCCGCACCAACTTTAGAATGCCTGACATTATTTCAGTCGGGCTAGGTGGTGGTAGTATCGTTCGAGTGAAGGAAAATAAAATTACCGTTGGCCCCGATAGTGTCGGTTATAAAATTAGTGAAGAGGCATTAGTATTTGGTGGGTCAACTATGACAACCACAGATATTGCCGTCCGTTTAGGTCTTGCAGAAGTAGGAGATCGAAATTTAGTGGCACATATTGATGAAGCATTCGCTAAAGCCGTTCAAGAAGAAATTTCTTCATTACTAGAACAAGCCATTGATAAAATGAAAACATCATCAGAGGATGTATCGCTTGTTTTAGTGGGCGGTGGTAGTATTATTGTGCCAAAAAAAATTCAAGGTGTTTCTACTATTGTTAAATCAGAGTTTGGCGGTGTGGCAAATGCGATTGGAGCATCCATTGCACAAATTAGTGGGCAATACGAGCAAATTTATATTTATTCTAAAGAACCTCGGGAGGAATCTTTAGAGGATGCACAAAATAAAGCAGTAAAACAAGCTGTATTAGCAGGTGCCCTTGCGGAAACAATCGAATTGGTTGAAGTGGAAGAAACACCATTAGCGTATCATCCAGAAAACGCAACAAGATTAAAAGTAAAAGTAGTAGGCAAAATGGTGTAGCGATGAAAAGAAGAGTCGTAAAAAGGGCTCTTCTCAGACTGTAGACAAAAGTCATCGAGAAATGTATTCTCGATGGCTTTTGTCATTTTTCTTTCTCTTTCATTTTCAATATTTGGTAAATCATTGCTGTATCCAACATACTCTTCGAGCATAGATGCTCTCTTAAGCTGTCTGCCACGTCCAAGTAGCTAGTTTCTTTAAATTCATGGCAGCAAAAGTAAGCATCGCCTGCATAGACCGAATACCAAAAACGTACTGAATAAACGTCATTTTAAAGAGAACAACAGGATCAATCTAGGACGCCCATTAGGTGAATAGAGCTGTTCGACTAAAGGATAGATAAATGAAAAATCAATAGCAGCCCCTAGTTTTCGCACTAAATAATCGTTGGGAACTAATGGATCAATCGTTAACATTTCTAATTGTTCTCGTTCATTGGATTGTTCTTCGTCATCATCGTTTACTTTTTAACACCCTATGTAGATAAAGTAAGTACTTTATGTAGAAGTTGATGGGAACGAAGGGCGGCGACTCCTGCGGGAAAAGCGGGAAAGTCGAGATCCTGGACTGAGCGAGGCGAGGGAAGCAGCTCGACCCCGCCCGCGGAAAGCGTCCGCCGGTAGTGGAAATCAACGACTTTACTTTATTTCATTGTAAAAGAAAAAAGACTGTAGGCAAACTCTCAAATTTTTTGAGTTTGTCTACAGTCTGAGAAGAGTCCTAAAAAGGGCTCTTCTTTTTTTTACTTCATGATAGTGGAATCAATAGCACTCTTCGGACTAATCTGTACGTCCTAATTTCTCCTTTTTGGTTTGTCTTTTAAGTTTTTCATTCATCATTTTCTTGTTAAGAATGCTTACTCTACCAACCATTAGCAATCTCATATCCTCTACAATATATTGGGCTAACTTCGGATATGTCATCTCCTTCAATACCGAGTCGGAATTTTTGCCCTTGAATGCCCCCTCTATTTGTAAACTCAATATAGTAGTAAAATAGCACCATTTTTTCCATTTTGGTTCCGCCTTTTGTTGTCTTTGTGTCCTCGCAATGTATTCTGTTTTAGACTTTATTGATAGCTGAAGAGAGCTCATGCTATACAAGTTAAATGTTTCATTTTAATCAAACGAGGCTCTCATTTCCTTTTTCTTGTATTTGGTACTTGAAAATAAAGAAGTCATAGTGTAATATCTGACTAGTACACTATGACACGAGGTGTTGAGCATGAAAAGTTTTGTAGGACTTTTAAAAAAAGAATGGGTACTTTACCGCTCATGGTTTTTAATGGGGATATTTGCGGGAATTATGTTTTCTTGGATCGTTCCCTATGGATTACATCAATTTGTTGATCTCTTCCCTAAAGAAAATCAGCTAGCATTTGCCTTTACGCTTCTTGTCCTTTTTGTAGGTGGATTTTATTCTGTTTTACAATTTTTAGCGAGTATGCGTTTGGATATTAAAGCTAAGGAAAGCTGGCTCCATTCCACTAGTTCCATCACAAAGCTAGTAGGAGCCAAGATGGTCTGTTCGCTCATAGGCTATGCGCTTTTTAATACGCTCTTTGTGGGTATTGCCATCTTTAATATAAAAGAAGAGTTTATCGCAAATATTGGACAAATCGTATTCGTTTTAATAGGAATTGTGATTGCGTTAACTATTTTCCAATTTATGTTATTTGTTTTACTGTTGTTCTTTTTAGCTTTTTACTTGCAATTGAAGCATGTGATTGGGCGTTTTTCCATTGTATTGACGATGGTTGCTTTTGGACTTACCACATCGGCTTGGGTACGAATAACGGAGAGTCAGTTTTATGACACGGTTTTCCACCGTGGCGCCATTTCGTTAAGCAAATTAGAACCGTTTTTACCCAAAGTAAAAGCAACGACAACGATGGAATGGAGGCTGGGCTCTATTTATGTTGTTGAAGAAGTAGCTTCTATTTTACTCATCGTACTGCTTTTTTTAACGGCATCCAAGTGGCTTGAAAAGGTGGTATTACGATGACGATGGATTTTTCACGTGATAAACCAATTTATAGTCAGCTTGTCGATCGGATATGCGGGGACATTTTAAAGGGGCAGATATTGCTTGGAGATCGACTGCCCTCTGTAAGGGAATATGCAGTCGAAACGGGTGTCAATGTTAATACGGTGCAACGAGTCTATAAGGAGTTAGAGGCAATGAATATAACGGAAACCAAACGAGGACAGGGTACTTTTATTACGACTAATGAGGAACGCATCGAAGGATTACGAGATGATATGAAAAATAAGTTAGCCGAAAGTTTTTTAACATCTATCGAGGCGTTGGGATTTTCCAAAGAAGAAATGCTCGTTGTATTAAAAAATAAAGCATGAGGTGAAGGAATGTTACAGCTATTAAATGTGTCTTTTCAGTATAAGAATAAGCCCATTTTACAGGATTTATCCTTTTCCTTTCCTATTGGACAGATCATTGGGCTCGTTGGGGAAAATGGTAGTGGTAAATCTACACTTCTCAAAGTTTTAGCTGGCTTATTACGCTCCTCAACTGGTGAAGTGGTATTGAATGGTCAACCAATTACTCGACGAAGTGCGGATCAAATTGCTTATTTACCAGATACTGATTTGTTTTTTGATTATTATACGGGGGAACAGCTCTTTCAGCACTACGCTTCTCAATTTGAAGACTTTTCCTATGATAAGGCATGTATAGTAGCTGAATTTTTACAGGTGGATAAAAATAAGAAGCTACGTCAATTATCAAAAGGGAATCGTGGACGTATGAAAATGGCTGCTACACTGGGCCGAGAAGTTCCTTATTATTTAATGGATGAACCATTTGCTGGGCTAGACCCCATTGTGCGAGAGCAGCTCATTAAAGGTTTAATTCAATTTACGGACATTGAAAATCAAACGATTTTGCTGTCTACGCATGAATTATATGAGGTTGAACCTATTTTAGATCAAATTATTTTATTAAAAGCTGGCTCTATCACAGCTTATGAAGACGTAGAGACATTGCGTGATGTGACCAATAAAGATGCGGTTCAATGGATGAAAGGTTTTTATGGTCATTCTTCCAATGATAACGATCGCCAACACTTTTAACGATAAAGGCTCAGGCGTAACTAAAAAGAAAGGGTGAATAAATATGACAGAACCAATTGTTCAATTGCAAAATCTATCGAAAACCATTCGTGGAAAGCAATTAATACAACAATTAAACATTGATTTATATCCAGGACAAATTACAGGTTTTTTAGGACCCAATGGGGCAGGGAAAACAACAACGATTCGTATGATGACGGGCCTTATGCATCCAACAGAGGGCAAGGTCATCATTGATGGACTATCGCTACAGGAGCATTATGAGGAAGCGATTAGCAAGGTTGGTGTGATTGTCGAAAATCCAGAAATGTATAAATTTATGTCGGGCTATAAAAATTTATTGCATTTTGCACGTATGCATAAAAATGTTTCAAAGGAACGAATCATGGAGGTCGTTAAACAGGTTGGTCTAGAAAATCGTATCCATGAAAAGGTTGCAACGTATTCTCTTGGTATGCGTCAACGACTAGGGCTTGCTCAGGCGCTATTACATCGACCAAAATTTCTAATATTAGATGAACCAACGAATGGTTTAGACCCAGCTGGTATTCGCGAATTCCGTATGTACCTTCGCAAAATTGCGGCAGAAGATAACGTGTCGGTTTTTGTATCCAGTCACTTATTATCTGAAATTGAGCTAATGTGTGATCGAGTGGCCGTCATTCAAAATGGGAAGCTAATCGACATTCGTGAAATTCATAATGAAAGCACGTCGTTTTACTATGTGGAAGCACAGCCACAAGAGCAGGTTTCTGCCCATCTGGCACAACATGATTACAAGTTTGAGGCAATGAAACAAGGCTATGTAATTGAATTGAAGAAAGAGGATGTTCCTGCATTGACATTAGGGCTTGTGCAAGCAGGTATGCAACTATTTGCCGTACAGCCACATCAGAAAACATTAGAGGATCAATTCTTAGAAATGACTGGAGGCGGACAAATTGCTGAAGCTAATTCAAAATGAATGGATGAAATTATGGCATAAAAAAGGGACGTGGGCAATGGTCGCTATGCTTGTCCTTGTCATTCTAGTTCCTGGCGGCATCATGAAATATTATGAGGGTAAATCATCAGATGAGGGAACATGGCAGGAGATAGAGCAGCAGTCTATCCAAAATAATAAGGCAATGCTGGCAGAGGAGGACATATCCGAGGAAGACAAAGCATTTTTTGAAGAGCGAATTGCTATTTCGGAGTACCGATTAGCCCATGATGCGCCGAGTCAAGAAGATAGCAGCCTTGCAAGCTTTATGTCCTTTACAAGCAATATGCTAACACTTGTCACTTTATTTACGGTGATTACTGCCGCAAGTATTGTCTCCAGCGAATTTTCAACAGGTACTATTAAAATGCTGTTGACTCGTCCTATGTCCCGTGCGAGGGTGTTAACGTCTAAATTATTGACAACCTTCTTATTCGGTTTGTTTTTAGTTGCTGTAAATGTAGTTGTGAGTGCAATTGTAGGTTTAGTATTATTTGGTGTAGGCTCAGGTGTGGAATTAGAGATTGTTAATGGTCAGGTGGCTGAAAAGGCAGTATGGAATGATTTAGCCTACCATTATCTATTATCTGGCGGTGATTTTGTTATGTCTACATTATTTGCCTTTTTAGTTGGTTCAGTATTCCGTTCGAGCTCATTAGCAATCGGCTTAACGATGTTCCTGTCATTTACAGGTGGCATGATCATTATGTTCTTAAGTAGATACGACATTGTCAAATACATTTGGCTAACACATGCAGATTTAACTCAGTATGAAAAAGATATGTTAATGGTTCCAGATATGACAATGCCTTTCTCGCTAACTGTATTAGCTATTTATGCTGTAATTTTCCTAGTGATTAGTTATACATCCTTTATGAAACGAGACGTTACTGCATAATTTAAAGAAGAACTGTGCCCTAATGCTTTATTAGGGTACGGTTTTTTTACATCAAGAATTATTAAAAAAGTATTTATTTTTTTTCAAATTGCGCCTATAATAATAGCAACTTAATGAAAACGCTTTTTTTTCATAAAAGTGGTCTAGACAACTATACCAAAGGGGGATAAAGAATGTTTGCTTTCTTACAAAAAATCGGTAAGTCACTTATGTTTCCAATCGCGACATTACCGGCAGCAGCCTTGCTTTTGCGTTTAGGTTCTGGGGATATGCTTGGAGCAGTGCCGAATGAAGCCATTCAGTACATTGCTAGTATTATGGCCGCTTCTGGGAATGCTATACTAGGCAATTTACCTATTATTTTTGCGATTGGTATTGCGATGGGGTTAGCACATGATAGCAGTGGGGGAGCAGCTCTTGCAGGTGCGATTGCTCACCTCGTATTAGTAGCCGTTTTAGGGACGGTTAATGAAGAATTAAATATGGGTGTGTTTGGTGGTATTATTGCCGGTATTACGGCAGGCTTACTGTATAACAAATATTATAATGTGAAATTTCCAGAATGGTTATCATTCTTTGGTGGACGGCGGTTTGTACCAATTATCACGTCCATCACTATGGCGATTTTAGGGAGCATTTTAGCCATTGCTTGGGGACCAATTCAGGGCGGTATTGATGCTGTCGGCAATTGGATGATCGGTGCAGGATCACTTGGCGTTGGGATGTATGGTTTCTTCAACCGTCTATTAATACCAGTTGGTCTTCACCATGTAATCAATACGGTTATTTGGTTTGATTTCGGTGAATTTACGAATGCCGCGGGTGAAATTGTGAAAGGGGATATCCATCGTTTCTTAGCAGGCGATCCAACAGCTGGACATTTCCAAGCTGGTTTCTTCCCAATAATGATGTTCGGTTTACCAGCAGCTTGTCTTGCGATGTATTTCACAGCGAAAAAAGAAAAACGACCGATTGTGGGTGGAATGTTCGTATCTATCGCTTTAACAGCCTTTTTAACAGGTGTGACGGAGCCGATTGAATTTTCATTCATGTTCTTATCACCTGTTCTTTATGGTATCCATGCAGTATTAACAGGTATTTCCCTTGCAGTTGCCTATATGGTTGGGTTCCGTGATGGCTTTGGATTCTCAGCAGGGTTAATTGACTACTTGCTAAACTTAGGTTTGGCCGATAAACCATTAATGCTTCTACCATTAGGTTTAGGCTTTGGGGCCATATATTTTGTCGTCTTTTATTTCTTGATTAAAAAACTGGACTTAAAGACACCAGGACGTGAAGATGATGAGGAAGAGGATGGGGAATCAAATTCAGCTATTTCCGATGATATTGATGTACGTGCCTACTACACAATTGAAGCATTAGGTGGTAAAGAGAATATTCAGCAAGTGGATTACTGCACGACTCGTTTACGTATGTCCGTACAGGATGCCAGTGTCGTGGATGAGAAAACATTGAAGCAAACAGGTGCGCGAGGTGTTATGCGTATTAGTAAAACCAATGTACAAGTAATTATTGGAACATCTGTTGAGTTTTTAGCGGAGGCTATGAAAGAACGTCTGCAAAAAGGCAACCCAGCACCTGCTAATGTCCAGTTGCTGACGGAACAGCCTGTAGCGACAGCAGAAGTAAAAAGTGACGCAACAACAACTTTCCATGATTTTGAAATGCCAATGACAGGGGATTTATTACCGTTATCAGAAGTACCGGATGAAGCATTCTCTGCTGGCCTGATGGGTCCTGGTTTTGGGATTCGTCCAACAGATGGAACTGTTTATGCACCGTTTGACGGTCAAGTGGTGATGATTTTCCCAACGAAGCATGCGATCGGTTTAAAATCTGAAACTGGTGTAGAATTATTAATTCATGTCGGTTTAGATACTGTAACACTGAATGGTGAGGGCTTTGACATGCTTGTATCAGATGGTCAAACAATTAAACGTGGAGAGGCATTATTAAAAGCAGACATCACAAAAATAAAGGAACAAGTGCCTTCCATTATTACCCCTGTCGTTTTCACTAGCCTAATGGGGCAAGAGATTACGTTAGAAAAATCAAGTTTCCAAAGAGCAGGCGCTACCAATATTATTTCATTGAAAAAGTAACAAGTCATGGGGCTGTGTGCAGAGGGAACATAGGCAATCATATTGCAAATGGATACCTTTTCAACAGCCCTTGTTCAAGAAGAGGAGATGTTTTTCTTGAGTTTAATAATTCGGAACATCACAGTGGTCAATGCGAGTGGTCGAGATGAACAGATGGATGTGTGGATGAAGGACGGCAAAATTGCTCAGATTGCCCAGCATATTCACGCGCAGGGCGTTGATCAATTAGAGGGTTCAGGAAAGTTTTTATTGCCAGGATTTATTGACATGCATATTCACGGGTCTGCCCAAATGGATACGATGGATGCATCTGATGAAGGGTTACATATCATGGCCCAATCACTATTAAAAGAGGGTACAACCAGCTTTTTAGCCACTACGATGACGCAAAGCTTTGACAAAATCGAACGGGCCATCGTCAATGTGGCACAATTTCAGCCAAAGTCAGATGAAGCGGAAGTACTTGGTCTGCATATTGAGGGACCTTTCGTATCGAAGCAGCGTGCAGGAGCTCAGCCACTTGATTATATTGTCCAGCCAGATATGGAAGTCATTAAAAAATGGCAAGCATTAAGTGGTCAAAAAATTAAACAAATTACGCTGGCACCGGAGGAACCTAATGGAATGGCAGCTGTCCAAAGCCTTTCTGAAAGTGGCGTTATTGTATCAATTGGTCATTCCGACGCTACATTTGAGCAAATGCAGGAAGCTGTTCAATTAGGTGCATCACAGGGGACTCATTTATACAATCAAATGCGTCCATTCCATCATCGTGATCCAGGTGTGGTTGGTGGTGTTTTGCTAGTAGATGCCATAAAGGCTGAACTAATTGTTGATTTTATTCATATGCATGAAGGAGCTGTGGAAATGGCTTATCGCTTGAAGGGGGCAGACGGCATTATTTTAATAACGGATGCGATGCGAGCGAAGGGTATGCCCTACGGTGAATATGATTTAGGTGGTCAATTGGTGCATGTGACAGAATCAGGCGCACATTTATCGAACGGTTCACTGGCAGGCAGTATTTTAACAATGGATCAAGCAGTACGAAATATGCGTCAGATTACCAACTGTACATTGGAGGAGCTTGTGAAAATGTCCAGCTATAATGCTGCCCAGCAATTAAAATTAACGAACAAAGGGCAGCTTACAGAAGGGTATGATGCGGATGCAGTGATTGTAGATGAACACTTGCTGCTCCATCAAACGATTAAAGCTGGCCGGATCAGGGTGCAGACAAACAATTAGGAAGAAATGTTTGAAATGAAAAGGTGATAGATGATGAATACCTATTTTCAACAAGTCAATCGCTATTTAACAATGGTGGCACAACAAGAAAGTGAACAAATTAACCGTGTAGCTCAGTTAATCGTTAAACGTCTAGTACAGGGAGGCATTATCCAGTTATTTGGTTCAGGTCATTCCATGTTATTAGCACAAGAATGTTATTTCAGGGCTGGTGGCTTAGTTCCAGTCAAACCGATACACATTGAATCCTTAATGCTACATCAGGGAGCCCGGCAATCTTCACAAAATGAAAAGAAGCAAGCATTTTTAGCTCCCTATAAGGATGAGCTACAGTTTGATGACAAAGATGTTTGTATCATCATTTCAACCTCTGCCAACAATCCAGTACCAATTGATATGGCGATTTACGCAAAAGAAGCAGGTGCGCATACGATATCACTACAATCATTGGCCTATCAACAGCAGCCATCACGCCATCCCTCAGGTCAACGTTTAGAGGATATCGTGGATGATGTTTTAAATACGCATGTACCACTAGGGGATGGGGTTTTAACAGTTGATGAGTTCCAATATGGACCTGTATCTACCGTATTAGGGGCAGCGCTACTAAATGCTCTATGCGCTCAAATCATTGAAATTCTGCATGAACAAGGCGCCAGCTTACCCGTGTTTGCTAGCAGTAACTTAGGGAACACCAATAATGATGAGCTCATTGATCAATATGGTCAGCGTATTCATTTTTAAGACCTTAGGAAAAGGAGGATATGTGGTGAACATAGAAAGATTTAATTCAAAAGAAGATTTATATGCACGAGCCGTTGCCATCATTGCGGCTGCTAAAAATAATGGGTCCACAACGTTCGGGCTAGCTACTGGTGGAACGATGGAACCGTTGTATGCTAAAATCTGTAAAACAGATATTGATTTTTCGAATTGCATCAGCTTTAATTTGGATGAATATGTAGGGCTTGAAGCTAACCATGAGCAAAGCTATGCCTATTACATGCATCAGCATTTATTTCACGAAAAACCATTCCAAGCTTCTTATTTACCAAATGGCTTAGCGACGAATCCTTTAGAGGAAGCAGCTCGCTATGAAGCGCTATTACAACAACATTCCTTAGACTTTCAATTGCTTGGTATCGGACAAAATGGCCATATTGGCTTCAATGAACCAGGTACACCATTTGAGTCCTTGACACATCTTGTAACATTGGAAGAATCGACTCGTCAAGCCAATGCTCGCTTCTTTTCATCGATTAATGAAGTGCCCACGCAAGCGTTCACTATGGGGATTCAATCTATTATGCGTGCAAAATGCATTTTGTTAATTGCAGTGGGAGAAACTAAGCGTGAAGTATTAGAGCGTGTGCTGGCCTCTGATTATACAGAGGAAATTCCAGCAAGTGCTTTAACCAAACATCCAAATGTCATCATTTTAACAGATTTACAAGTAGAGGAGAATAAATCATGAAAACACAACAATTTACAGTAATCGATCCGTTAGGAATTCATGCACGTCCAGCAAGCCAGCTTGTGGCAAAAGCTACACCATTCGCTTCCGCAATTGAAGTGCGTACTGAAGAAAAAGCAGCGAATTTAAAATCAATTCTTGGCGTAATGGGATTAGCTTTAAAGCAAGGTTCTCAATTTACACTATATGTAGAGGGGGAAGACGAAGATCAAGCATTTGAGGCATTAGCAACATTACTGACAGAAATGGGGCTTGCACAATGACACATCTCGCTGGTATTGCCGCTTCAGACGGCATTGCCATTGCTAAAGCGTATCGGTTTGTACAGCCGAATTTAACATTTAGCCAAACAACGGTTCAAGATGTTCAGGCGGAGCAGCAACGTTTAGCCGCTGCCCTTGCCAAAACGGAGCAAGAGCTAGAGGCCATCAAACAGCAAACATTAAAAAAATTCAGTGCCGAGGAAGCAGCCATCTTTGAAGCGCATTTATTAGTGGTGAAGGACCCAGAATTAATTGGGCCTATCAATCAAAAAATAGCTGATGAAGGAGTCAATGCAGAATTTGCCTTACATGAAGTTTCATCAATGTTTGTGGCGTTATTTGAAAGTATGGATGATGAATACATGAGTGCACGTGCTTCAGATATTAAAGATGTGACCAACCGCATTTTAGCACATTTACTCGGTGTACATATTCCTAACCCAAGTAGTATTAGTGAACAGGTGATTATTGTAGCTAATGATTTGACTCCTTCAGAGACAGCTCAATTGGATCGTAACTTTGTCCTAGGCTTTATTACGGATATTGGGGGGCGCACCTCTCATTCAGCCATTATGGCACGTTCATTAGAGATTCCAGCAGTAGTTGGAACTGGTGTAGCAACGACTACGATTCAAGATGGAGATATATTAATCGTGGATGGTTTATCCGGTCAAGTGTTTGTCAATCCAACGGCTGATGTGATTGTTAGCTATCAAGAAAAAGCCCAAAGCTATCATACTCAACAAGCGGAATGGGCAACCTTAGTAAACGAACAAACGGTGTCCAAAGACGGTGTACATGTAGAGCTAGCCGCTAATATTGGCTCTCCAGGCGATTTGGAGGGCGTATTGCGCCATGGGGCTGAAGGAATTGGCCTATATCGTACAGAGTTTTTATATATGGGCAGAGAAAACCTGCCATCTGAGGATGAGCAATTTACGGCTTATCAAACGGTTCTTGAGGGAATGCAGGGGAAGCCAGTAGTCATTCGCACACTAGATATTGGTGGAGACAAACATTTGCCCTATCTACCGCTACAGGAGGAAATGAATCCATTCCTTGGTCATCGTGCCATTCGTCTATGCTTAGAGCAACAGGAATTATTCCGTACGCAATTGCGCGCTCTACTGCGAGCATCTGTATATGGAAACCTCAAAATTATGTTCCCGATGATAGCGACTATTCAAGAGTTCCGTGATGCCAAAGCGATTTTGTTAGAAGAGCAAGAAAAGCTAAAAGCAGCGGGGGAGGAAGTAAGTGCTGACATTGAAATTGGTATGATGGTTGAAATTCCTGCTACAGCAGTGATGGCTGATGTTTTTGCGAAGGAAGTGGACTTTTTCTCCATTGGAACGAATGATTTAATTCAATATACAATGGCTGCAGATCGTATGAATGAAAAAGTATCTTATTTATATCAGCCTTATAATCCAGCTATTTTACGCTTGATTCAAATGGTCATTCATGCCGCCCATCAAGAACAGAAATGGGTAGGGATGTGCGGAGAGATGGCAGGCGACGAGCTAGCAGTTCCTTTATTGCTTGGCTTAGGCTTAGATGAATTTTCAATGAGCGCAACATCCATTTTGAAAACACGCTCTTTATTGAAGCGTCTGTCTGTTAAGGACATGCAAGCTTTAGCGACTGAGGCGTTACAAGTAGCAACAGCTGAAGAGGTTATGGAAAAAGTAAAGCAAGCGGTGAAATAACTTTTCTATTAGCTACACGTAGTAAATGGTTCAGGCTGTAGATGAGCTCAAAAAAATGTTGAGTTGTCTACAGTCTTTTTTCTTTTTCACAGCAAAACCCGATTTTTTTGCCATGACATAAAATCATCTCCTCCATACGTGTGCTTGGAGATAAAAAAGTAGTTGAAGTGCTCTTCAACTACTTTTTATTGAATTTATATATGCTTTGAAATAAGTTGTTGAAGCTTTTCTGGAAGCGTCGGTAGATCATGCATCGTAATCGTTGTTCGAACGTAGCTTTCATCCATCTCTAGAGCCTCTGCGAAGAAGCTTCCAATCCCTCTTACTTTGCGGTCAATTTGTAATAGAATTTCTGCAGAGTGATTGGACTGCGAGAGGAAAACTATTTCAAGTTCATCTAGATGTCCTCTAAAGGAACCTGTTGGTACAAATTCAAACTCCTGTACAAATGGATAATATCCACGGAAGCGTGCTGGGGCTTGTTCACATTCTGCTTCTCGTAAACGAAAACCTAATTGCCCTATAGCGTCAAGTATATGTGATGCGAGGCTTGTTGGCTCTACACGAATATAATCTTTATCACTTGGGTCTACGGCATTTTTAATATCAAGTCCAGTTTGAATCCAAACTTGCGTTTTGCCCGCACTAATGGGTGTTTCAAAGGGCAGTGTCAATGAAATGGGAATGACCTTCTCTTCACTAGCTGCTAGTGTAAAAGGCTCTGTCACTTTGACTTTTTGTAGAGTGGCCACCTCTGTATGTTTATGATCATTGGACTCTCGTATATATGTCGTATTTATAGATAAATAGATAGAATCCACTTGTTGTTCAACTTGACCACCACGCACGATGATTTCACCTCGCATGACTTCTCCAGCTCGATAAGTATCCTTTTCCAACCTTGTATCAACTGTTGCTGAACCTATTCCAAAACTTGCTAGTGCTTTATGAAAAAAAGACATTCTTACATTCCTCCTACTGACATTGTTAGATATACATACGCACAGTTTGAAAAAAGGTTTCAAGACTCATAAATTTTTCGCCATACTCATTGGAAATCGAAAGAGGGATGGCGATAGCACGAGCAATGAAACCATATCTAGTATCGCTCTCCCGGTGTGGATTCGTATGATAGCGTCTACCAACAAAAAGACATACTTTGATCACATCATAGTTTTCTCAAAACGGTGTGTTCGATTTCTGCACCGTTTATTCATATTTAACCTTTATACTAGTTTTGGCTAGTTTTTAAAGCTGAAATGATGAACAGATAGAGGGTGTTTCAATTGTATAGTTTTTTGTCAGCGATTAGTCAATTTATGAGTGAGCCAATCAACCAATTTTTAAATGCCTATGAGCATTCAGCTTGGGCTATGGCGCTTCTTTTAGGTCTCATAGGGGCACTAGCTCCCTGCCAAATAACCGGTAATATGAGTGCGGTTACATTTTATGGAAATAGGACGCTTCAAATGAAAAATAATTGGCAGGATATTCTGTTTTTTATTTTTGGAAAAGTAGTTGTTTTTAGCGGACTTGGTTTTTTAGCATGGTTATTTGGACAATCGTTTGAAACTAAAATGACATTGTATTTCCCCATTTTTCGTCAGGCCATTGGACCAATTATGATACTGACAGGGCTCGTTTTATTAGGTTTATTAAAGCTAAAATTTTTAAATCGCCTGTCGAATCTTATTCCTCCTGTTATGAAAGGGGGCAAATTAGGCTCCTTTTTAATGGGGGCTAGTTTCTCTATTGCCTTTTGTCCAACCATGTTTGTGCTGTTTTTTGTATGGCTAATGCCCATTGTGACAGGCACTTCCTATGGGTTTATCTTACCGAGTATTTTTGGGGTTGCCACTTCTGTACCACTACTCATCATGCTTCTCTTCATTTATCTTTTCGATGCTAAGCGTCTCATTTTACGAACAAGCATGAAGATGGGGAGAGTTATTCAATTAATGGCAGGCATATTGTTACTATTACTAGGTATAATGGACACCATTACATATTGGGGATAACTTAACTTGTAAGATGTAAGGAGCGAACAAAATGAATCCAGATATGAATCTTTTTTTAGCCTTTGGCGCAGGGTTTTTAAACTTTATTTCGCCTTGCACCTTACCGCTCTATCCAGCTTTTATTTCTTATATTACAGGAATGTCATTGGATGAGCTTCAGGGAGACAATAAAAAATTAAGAACGATTGGTATGTTGCATACACTATTCTTTTTAATTGGATTTTCTGTGATTTTTATTTTCTTAGGCTATGGCTCATCTGTTGTGGGGTGGTTTTTCTTCCAGTACCAAGATGTTTTGCGACAGGTTGGGGCTATATTAATTGTGCTGTTTGGTTTAATTATTATAGGTGCTTTATCCCCGAAATTTTTAATGCAAGAAAAACGTCTTTCCTTTAAAAATCGTCCCACAGGCTATTTGGGCTCTTTTTTTATTGGTCTTGCCTTTGCAGCGGGCTGGACGCCCTGTACAGGCCCAATTACGGGGGCAGTTTTTATGATGGCTTCCCAGCATCCAGGGATGGGTATGTTTTACATGATCGCCTATGTGTTAGGGTTCGCCATCCCATTTTTCCTTCTATCACAATTTGTCACGAAATTCGCATGGATACGAAAGTATAGTCACATGATCACAAAAGTGGGTGGCTATTTTATGATTGTGCTGGGCATTATTCTATTTTTCGATGGTTTAACAAGAATCATCATTTGGCTAAGCTCCTTGTTCGATGGTTTTTCAGGATTTTAACGACCTTCATCATTTCTCCATACTTCTTTGTTACATTCGTTTTGTTGTAACAAAAGGAGGAAAATAGATGAAATCTAAAGTATGGTTTTCATTACTGACGCTATTGATTTTACTAATAGGCGGGTGTAGTACTAGTAAAACAGCTGACGAATTATCTACTAAACCAATGAACAAGGCTCATGAGGGAATGGATAGGACAAATGGTCATATGAGTCATACAAATCCCTTACAGCTTGCACCTTCTACAGGAGAAAATGAGTTGGTCATCCCACCTTTACTAGAACCAGATGGAGATAATCCAGCTCACTATTCAATTGTCGCACAAGAAGGGACAACAGAGTTTTATCAAGGGGTTCAAACAGAAACCTATGGCTATAACGGGTCCTTTTTAGGGCCGGTGATACGGATTCAATCGGGACAAACTGTGCAATTTTCAACAACAAATGAAATGAGCAAAGAGACAACATTTCATTGGCATGGTTTAGAAATACCAGGTGAGGGGGATGGTGGCCCTCATGAACGAATAGAACCTGGTCAATCGAAGCAGCTGACTTTTAATATCCGCCAGCAAGCAGCTACTTTATGGTTTCATCCTCACCCAGAAGGACAGACGGCTGAGCAGGTATATAAAGGTTTGGCAGGACTGATTTACGTGGAGGATGAACATTCACAGCGTTTAGGATTACCTCATGAATATGGCGTGAATGATATTCCGTTAATCTTTCAGGACCGCCAGTTTGATGATCAACAGCAATTGAACTACCAGCAATTCAAAAATAATGATGGGACAATTGGTGATACATTACTCATCAATGGTACGCTCAATCCGAAGCTTCATGTCCGCCAAGAGCCTGTTCGACTTCGATTAGTGAACGGCTCCAATGCTCGGAATTTCACTTTTAAGCTTAGTACAAATGAGAATTTTCAACAAATCGCCACAGATGGAGGATTTTTAAATAGCCCTGTTCCACTAAATAAACTGACCTTAACACCAGGTGAACGTGCTGAAATTATCATCGATTTTTCCAAGCTACGTACTTCCAATGATTTATCATTGATAAATGAAGAAGGTGTAGTCCTGTTACCGTTTACGATCACAAATGAACGCACTACTCCACAGAAGATGCAGGATGTATTTAATCAATTCTCTACAACTAGTGAAGAACAACAATTACCTGTATCTAAACGTATAGAGCTATTTGGTATGGGGACGATGGTAACGATTAATGGCAAGCAATTTGATAAGAATAGAATTGATTTTGTTCAACAGCAGGGAGTGACAGAAATTTGGGAAATTTACAATAAACCTGATATGATGGGAGGCATGACCCATCCGTTTCATATACACGGCACGCAATTTAAAATTGTATCCATTAATGGTCAGGCGCCACCGCCCAATGAACAGGGCTGGAAGGATACGGTGTCCATTGAACCAGGTGAGTCAGTTAAATTAGCAGTGAAGTTTCAAGATAAGGGCATCTATATGTTCCATTGTCATTTATTGGAGCATGAAGATAATGGTATGATGGGACAAGTAAAGGTAGAATAGAAATTTTTGGTGGATAAAAAGGTAGCTGATTTTTAATCAGCTACCTTTTGTTATTGCTCAAGCTTTGTTAATGTTTTGCCACTCCAGCCAAAAATAACGGTTAGAATCGGGCCGAGTAAACAGAAGAAGGTGAAAGGTAGATAATCCAGTGTGGAAATTCCAAGGACACTTGTGATGAAAATACCACAGACACTCCAAGGGACAAGTGGATTGACAACCGTTCCAGCATCCTCCATGACACGAGATAGGTTCTTAGGAGCTAGGCCAACCTTCGCAAATTGAGCTTTAAATGCTTCACCAGTTAACAGGATAGATAAATACTGCTCACCGATTAATGTATTGATGCCAATGCCAGTAATCGCCGCGCCTGTAATAACTGAGCCAGCACTTTTTAATAAGCTTTCAACCTTGGCTAAAATACTTTGTATGATACCAAGTGTGAACAAGAGGCCACCCATTGTTAAGGCCAGTAGTACAAGTGCAATTGTAAATAGCATGCTATTCATGCCACCGCGTGTCAGTAAGGCATCTACATCCTTATTACCAGAGTGAGAGACATAGCCATCAAATAAAATTTTGAAGACGTCTGAAGCAGGTAGGGGGTCCAGTGTATAAGATAGACCCACTCCAAGAATTGAGACAACCGCTAATGTAATAACGGCAGGAGCTTTATAGAATGTCATAATAACAAGGACAACTATTGGCAATAATGTATACCAATGAATAAGTCCTGTAGACAGCAATCCTTCTTTAAATTGCTCAACCGTATCAAAAGATGTTGCTTCACCTGTTGGCGATAAAATGGCGTATAGTACGAATGAAATCAGGAAAGCAGGGATTGTTGTCCAGCCCATATTTTTAATATGTTCAAATAGATCTACACCGACTGTTCCTGAAGCAAGATTGGTTGTATCGGATAAGGGTGACATTTTATCACCAAAAAAGGCGCCAGAAACAATTGCACCAGCAGTTATTGTTAACGAAATGTCCATGGCACCTGCGATACCCATAAATGCCACACCGACAGTTGCCACGGTTGTTAACGAACTACCAACAGAAATACCTACAATGCTACAAATTAAAAAAACGATGGCAAAGAAAAAGTTGGGTGAAACGGTTAAAAAACCATAGTAGATGAGCGTTGGGATTGTTCCACCCATAATCCAGCTCGAAATTAAAATACCAATAAAGAAGAAAATGAAAACAGCGCCCAATCCAGCACTAGCACCAGCAATCATCCCACCTTCTAAATCGCGAAAGGAAACTCTTTTTAACAATCCATAGGCTAGTAAAAGTGAAATAACCAGAAATATTGGGATATGGGGTGTTGCTTTTAAATACCCAATACTAAAAGCCATTGTGGCAATAATTAAAAGTATAACGAAGCTTGCCTCAATAAATCGAGGGTTGCTTTTAGCTTCAATTCGAAACATATGTAACCTCCTACTAAATACTTCTTCGCTTCAATGCGGTGAAGCCCAAAAGTATTATAGCACGCTAATATTTTTTGTCAATTGACAGAAAATTGAAGAATTCCTTTAAGTTATACAAAATTGTTGTTTTTTATTTTATGTATAAGCAACAACGAGGACGAGCATAACAAATAGGAAAGGTTACATGTTTCGACATTCTTTAGGTAAAAAATAACAGAGGAATATTTATTTAGAATGTAAATCTTGTTTACAATTCCTTAACATTTCAAGTGGTAAACAAATAGAAGGGAAAAAGTAAATTTCAAGTATTTTTATAAAAATAACAGAAAAAATGCTCATATTTAAAGAAAAATAGTGATTTTTATTATTTGATTTCCAACGTTTTCAACTTGGAAACTGCCCTGAAAATAAATGTGGCAAATTTTATATTACAGTTTTGTAAAATCAACACGTAAGTGTTTAAAATTTTGTAGAATTGTGTAAATGTTTTGTTATGATGGTTCAGATATTGATAATTTTTATTTTACAGGAGGAACAAGATGTTCAACTCAAACAAGCAAGATCCTTTTTTTCAGTCCTTATTAAAAATCGCTAAAAATGTGAATGAGGGAATTTATTATGCTCATAATGCCCATATTCAAGATATAGATGCGTTAAAAGAAATTGCCGATACAATGAAAGAATATGAAACAAGCGGCGATAAATTAATTCATGAGCTCATCGTTATGCTTAATAAATCATTTATGACACCAATTGAGCGAGAAGATATTTTAGCTTTAGCGAATAAATTGGATGATGTGATTGATGGAATGGAAGGCTGTATTGCCCACTTCAATATGTACAATTTAACGGAAGTAACGGAGCCAATGCGTCAATTCCTAACATATATTTCGAAGAGTACAGATGAAATGGTACAAGCCATGGAGCTATTAAATAATAAAAAGCTTGTTGAGATGCGTAAACATGCTATTCAAATTAAAGATAACGAACGTGAATGTGATGAAATCTTCCGTTCCTCAATGAAGCAGTTATTTATTCAAGAAAAAGATCCAATGCGCCTCATTGTTTTCAAGGATATTTATGAGCAATTCGAGGATATTGCTGATAGCTGCCAAACAGTGGCAAACACAATTGAAACAATAATTATGCGTAACGCATAAGATGGAGTGTAACAAATGGATACAATATTACTCATTACCATATTAGTCGTTATATTTGCATTAGTATTCGACTTTATAAATGGCTTCCATGATACAGCGAATGCTATTGCAACATCTGTATCAACCCGTGCGTTAAAACCACGTACAGCGGTTTACATGGCTGCAGTTATGAACTTCGTCGGAGCCATTACATTTGTTGGAGTAGCAAAAGCCTTAACAAAAGACATTGTGGACCCGTTTAGCTTAAATGCTTTTGATGGCGATATCACGGGTTCTGTCGTTATTTTAGCAGCTCTATTATCTGCTATCACATGGAATTTACTTACATGGTATTTTGGAATTCCGTCAAGTTCTTCCCATACATTAATTGGGTCAGTAGCAGGTGCCGCTATTGCAGCAGCAGGATTCAATATTTTGAACTATGCAGGGTTTATTAAAATTTTACAAGCACTGATTTTCTCACCATTATTAGCATTTGCCGCTGGTTTCCTAATGATGACCCTATTGAAGGTCATCTTTAAAGATATGAATTTATACCGTACAAATAAAGGCTTCCGTACCATGCAAATCGGGACAGCTGCCCTACAATCATTTACACATGGAACGAACGATGCGCAAAAAGCAATGGGGATTATAACACTTGCTTTAATCGCAGGAGGATTACACACAGGTGACGATATCCCTTTCTGGGTGCGCTTTGCAGCAGCTACAGCAATGGGTCTTGGTACCTCAGTAGGTGGATATAAAATCATCAAAACGGTGGGCGGTAAAATTATGAAGATTCGCCCAGTGAATGGCGTCGCAGCCGACTTAGCATCGGCTTCCATTATCTTTGGTGCGACATTAATTCACTTACCGGTATCCACAACACATGTTATTTCTTCATCTATCATGGGTGTAGGAACAGCACATCGTGTCAAAGGCGTTAAATGGGGAATGGCCCGTAAAATCGTAACAACTTGGGTCATCACTATGCCAATCTCTGCAGTAATGGCAGCATTAATTTACTATATTTTAAGTTTATTTTTCTAGTTTGACGAGGAGAATGCACAACGACTGTGCATTCTTTTTTTGTTTTGGGAAGAAGGATAGCTCCGCATAGTAGAAATGGACAATCCTAATCATTTGTGCAAAATAAGAATTCGTTCTAAGTTAATTATAAAGAAAGTGTAAAGTTCAGGGAAAATCACTTTTTCCGTAGTAAGGTTTAAGCAGGAGGAGAACTGATGAAGGTAAAGTTATTACTGATTGAGGATGATGCTGCAATTGGTCGCATTGTCAAAGATACGCTGGAGCAAGAGGGCTATCAAGTGACGTGGGCAACTACGGGTCTTGAAGGGCTGGAAGATTTTCAGAAGCAACCATTTGATTTAGTGTTAGTTGACTGGATGCTACCAGAAATGGATGGTCTTACGGTTTGTCAAAATATACGCTGGGAAAGTGATGTCCCCATCCTCATGATGAGTGCTCGTAAGGAAGAAGCGGATAAAGTGGAGGGCTTGCAAGGAGCGGATGATTATATCGCGAAACCGTTTAGTTTGGAGGAATTAAAGGCTCGTGTGGCATCGCATCTTAGACGCTGGAGACGCTATAACAAGCAAGACGAAGTAGAAGAGCAAACTGCCTATGCAAATGGATTAATCATTGATTGGAAACGGGAAATAGTGAGCATTAATGAGCAAGAAATCGCATTAACCCAAAAAGAATTTGCTCTTGTCAAGCTACTAGCAAAAAATCCGAGTCAAACCTTTACGAAGAAGGAACTGTATCAGTATATTTGGCAGCAGGCAACGTTAGAGGACACTCATACTGTTACAGTACATATTAAGGCACTAAGAGAAAAGCTAAAAGATTCAGTGAAACATCCATATTTTATTCAAACTGTATGGGGCAAGGGTTATCGTTTTATTGGTGAACCGCTATGAAAATAAAATCTTGGTTACTTATCACTTTTTTTATTGTTATGGTGTTGCCCATATCTGGTGCTTATAGTCTGTATGTGTGGATAAATGCTTATTATCAAGATAAAAATGTTGCGGAATACTTTGACAAGTGGACAGAGCTAAATCAGGTAAAAGCAATCGTTGACAATCCAGCACTATATCAAAAACAGGCAAATTTAGAAGAAATAGAAGAGCTGACCAATGAGCAGTTGGCGATTACACTTTACACGAAATCTGGTTTTGTCTTATATTCCTCTAACCCGTTAAAATCGGGCTATGTATGGAAGGAGCGCATGTTTAAAGGTTTATATGAGTTACAACAATCATACAACGCCTTTACCTACAAGGAACCAGTATATCGCAATGGGGACTTGTTAGGCATCTATGAAATTCAATTAATAAGAACTGATTGGGTGAAAGGCGTGGAGAAGCGTTCATGGCTTGTCATTACAGGCTCTATCTTGCTGTTTCTAGTGATTTATATAGGGGTCATTTTGTTGCTTAATCGAAAACTTAATCGACCATTACGAGAATTGATGCATCAAATGCGGAATTTTGCCAAAGGTGAGCATATAGAATCTAATTTAAGTACAAGGAAAGATGAGATTGGTTCACTCGCTCAAACATTTGTGGCGATGCAACATGAAATTGAAAAGACCCGAGCTTCCTTAAAAGTAGAACAACAGCAAAAGGAAATGATGATTGCAAGTATCTCCCACGATTTAAAAACGCCTCTTACGGCTATTCAAGCCTATGCGGAATCCTTACTAAACAATGGCTTATCACAACAGCAGCAAGCAGACTATCAGCGGGTTATCATCACGAAGGCTGATCGAATGAAGCATATGCTAGAAGATTTATTAATGTTTACATTACTCCAATCTACGAGCTATGAATTAGAGCTGGTAGACGTAGATGGGGAAGAATTTTTTGAGATGGCTTTGTCAGACTATGAACCGTTATGTGAGGAACAGGGGTTTACATTAGAAGTGTTCTGTGATGTAGATGGGCTATATGCTGTGCATCCTAAACAACTTCAACGTGTAATTGATAATTTATTGAGCAATGCTTGGCGCTATGGTGAGATCGGCACATCTATTGGTTTAGCAGCGGTTAAAGCTGGAAGTGTTCCGGAATGGGGGTTTGATTTCCTTAAGCCAGCTTTGACGAAGCAAGAGGGTATGTATATGATTGTGCAAAATAGCGGGCAGGGCTTGCCACAAAAGGACATTGTAAAATTATTCGAGCCCATGTATCAAGCGGACCATGCCAGATCAAAGGCTGGAGAACGAGGCACGGGACTTGGCTTAAATATTACGAAACAAATTATTGAAAAACATGGTGGTACGGTAGAGCTGCTTTCTCGTGAGAACATTGGAACAGCTGTTGTCTGCTGGCTTCCACCTAATAAAGGAGTAGACGAACTATGAGTTGGAAAAATTCATGCCGAGCAGCAGGCTTAATCGCTGTCATGACATTTAGTTTAGTAGGCTGTAATACCGAGGCATCGTATTCACCCCAGGAAATTATTGAGCAGACGCTCCAAGAATCGAAGCAACCGCTTACCTATTATGGCGAATATACGTTAGATATGGGAGAGCTAGGGGGCAAAGCTCAGGTAAAAGAATGGGTCAAGGATAAGTATAGACGTATAGAAATGAAAGGTGACAATGGTGAACATGTCATCACGGTCAAAACTGACTCTGAGCTGATAAGCTATGATGTCACGGAACATACAGCCTTTAAAATGGCGTATCCACAAGGCGAACTTGACGGGCTACGATCGCCTAGGGAAGAGGTACAGCTTGTTTTTAATTTGGTTAAAGATACACATGAGATTAAGATAGCAGGCGAAGAGAAGGTCGCTGGAAGAGACACATATAAAATTGTAGCAAAAACTACAAAAACCGAATCACTATTTGGGGATATAGAAGCATGGATTGACAAAAAAACATGGCTGATGTTAAAAATGAAGTCAGATAATGCAGGTAATCAAATAATCACAGAATACTCAAAAATAAATGTTGATGAAAAAATAGATGATCAACAATTTATACTTGATCTACCAGAGGATGTAACGATCCAAGAAATTAGCGGTGAAGATACTTCAGCATTAATTTCATGGGACGAAGCAAAGCAACAACTAGGAAAGTTTTTAATGGTTCCGCAAGAAAATGCCCTTTCTATAGATAAAATTTCAATGGTTAAAGGATTAGAGGATCGACCAGAATATTCCTTTGACTTTGGATTAGATGGGCAGCCAGCGTTTTTCATCACTATTTTTAAAGCGGATGAGAGTATGAGTGAAATTGGTCCCATCTTAAATGAAAAAGAGATGGATATTCGAGGACAAAAAGGAACGGTTATGGATGATAAAAATTTCCGTTCGATTGCTTGGCAAGAAAACGGCTATCAATATAGTATCGTTGGCGAAAATCCAGAGTTAACGATTGAGGATCTTATAAGCTATGCACAACAAATGGAAATTGTACAATGAGGTGATGCTATGAAAAGAGCACATGGGATGAAATGTCTTGCATTGTTTTTATTTACAACTATTTTTTTATACGGGGTAGGGGATACCTATCAGGTGTCTTGGCTACAATTTCATTTTACGGGTCGATACGATGAAGTAGGCTTTTATTTCAGCTTTACTTCACTTATTCCGATATTGATTGGATTATTGATGGTAGGGCTATATGAATCACTTTTAAAACGATTAATATAAAAAGTGAAAGGCAGGATCTCAGATGAGGATCCTGCTTTTTATAGTAGGAGTACGCTATTGTTTTATCGTTGACCACCTTTTTTATGGTTTTGCTCAACCATTGATATTCCTTTATTCAGGCTTCTTCTTATTCATTAAGCAATCTGCTGTAAATGTGTTTTCGTAAAGGCTTCCTCATATTTTAAACCGTAACCGAGTGCTCGATCTAAGAAAATATGTGCTAGCCAAATCAAGGCAGCCATCAGAAGTATTGGCGTAGATAGCGTAAAGCCGATTACGAGAAGTACGGCCGGTATGACAAAGCTATGTCCAATATTATAGAAAAGGGCCCCGATTTTTGAATTGATCATATATCCGAGCATCGTGATATCAGGTAAAAGTAAAAATATCATAAATGATAGCCATGAAAAATCTAAGTGCCCATAAAAAAAGATAGTCATGATCAAGGCGATGACATATTCTAGAGAGAGAATTTTACGTAGTTTCATTGTGACCACGACCTTCCTGTAAGTTTTGGTACATATCTTCCATTAGTAAGTTAATTTTTTCTTGGTTGTTCTGAAATTGTCCGTCAGCCATTAATGCTTTGGTTAGCTGTAAGGAATGTAGTGCGTGCTGATAAAAGTACATGAGCTGTTCAATATGGGCAATCTTTGCAGAAAATAGCTGTACGGTTGTTTCATTACATTCCGTGGATATAGGTTTCTGTTCGAGTGTCAGTAAAAAATTAATTTCTTGTAAGCTAAAGCCAAGCTGGCGTAGGACGAGAATAAATTTCATGGTCTGTTCACATGTGCCATCATACACACGGTAGCCATTGTTTAACTTCTGCGGATGTAAAAGTCCCTCTTTTTCGTAATAGCGGACTGTATCGATGGATAATCCAAACTTCTCAGCAAATTGTTTAATTTTCATAAAAGCACCTCCTACAATCATCCTAACATTGGAGTAAGCTCCAAGGTCAATACACTTTAAGAAAAAATTTGATACGGTTAGGGGGAGGGGGGCGTATTAAAATATAGAAGGGCTATTGGAGGTTTACTTTATCTCCAAAAGAGAGGAAGTGGAGAAGTTAAATTTACCTCTGCAAAGGCCAAGAAATTAAAAGAATTATTGGGTATTGAAGAATCATAACAAGTCTCTGTGAAAGAGGCTTGTTTTTTGGTTGCGAGAAAATTATAGTGAAAGTACCATGTTAAATTTACCAGTAAAATATAAAAATAGTAACATAGGAAAATATACACAATCACTCATTTGTCTAGTATTAATTGCTTAATTTTGTAAAAACAAATGAGTCCAAAGAATTGTAATATTTTATTCGTGCAGGTAGTATTAAAGATGTAAGGGTGAAAATAAGGGGGAGCGGTATGAACGTACAAGAATTTGAAGAATTATGGATTACGCTCAATGAATTATATAACGCGGATCGTTTTTTAGAATATATAGAAATAAGTAGTGCCGCAGTCGAAAGTGCCATTAAGCTTGGAATGTATGATAAGGCCATCCTTCTATTACGTTATAGCTGTGCCAGTTATTTTCAAACTGGTGATTTACAGCTATCGATTAGTGTACTTGAACAATATCGAGAGCTGACTTTTCAACATGGTAATGATATTGATCTTATTCAATATTATAATATAGCTGCCATTTATTGGGGGACTTTTGGTCACTTAAAGAAATCTGAAGAGCTGATGTTAAAGGGATTAAAAATTGCTGAATCTATTCAACATGTGGAGAGCCTGGGGAAAATTTATAATAATCTAAGCGATTTGGAAATATCAATGGGCAATTATCGCACAGCCAAGGAATTCGCCTTAAAAAGTCTTTATTACTCAAATGCGTTTGAAGTGCAGCATAAAGAACCTTATACAGGAATTATGTATCCAAAAACAAACCTAGCAGTAGCACTTATATGGCTGGAAGAGTTTGATGAGGCTAATGTACTATTACAAGAATTATTAGCAACAATTCATAACCCACCCTATTCAAAAGTACAATTAGAGGTCTTCAATGCATATGCTGTTCTTTGTGAACGACAAGGACGCGTAAGTGAGGCTATTGATTTATATCAAAAGACTAAACATTATGCTTTGCAAAACAATGACCTGTCCTTGCTCCAAATCATCTATAATTCATTAGTGAAGCTAATTGAGGATCAAGGGAATAAAATTGTTTTATGTGCTGTTCAGAAGGAATATATTAATATTTTGTTAGAAATCCAACGTGAAAATTACTCTCATGTATTATTTGAAATGGAGTACAATGATCATAAAAAGCAATTTGAAAAAAATGCTTATTTTGATCCGCTAACGAATATTTACAATCGACGTTATTTTGATGAAAATGCCAAAAGGATGCTCGAAAAAGCAGCTGAAAGCAATCAGCAACTAGCGTTGATGATGGTGGATTTAGACCATTTTAAAGAAATCAATGATATGAATGGCCATTTATTTGGAGACGATGCGCTAACGAATACTGCTAAAACATTACAAGATTATTTTCAACCCTTTGAAGCTATCGTTGCTCGCTTTGGGGGAGACGAGTTTATCATTCTCAGTCAAGTAAAAGAGGGGGAAACGGTGCAAACATTGGCCGACAACCTCTATCAAACCTTAACGGCTTTGTCACTCACGGTAAATGGCGAAACGATTCAATTGGAATTTAGTATCGGAGTTAGTACGAATCATTTTGGCAAAATCAAGAAAGTGGAAGAGCTGATTCAGCATGCGGATGAAGCACTTTACAAGTCAAAGCGTAATGGACGTAACCAAATTACACACTATAACCATTATTGTGATGTGGGAAATGGTATTTAAAGAGAAAGAGGCATGACTTTATAGTAGGTGCCTCTTTTAAATACGTTTACAAGCTGCTGTCAGGATTAATAATGCCGTAAAATACGATATCTTCAAAAGTACCATTTTTAAAAACATGAGATTTTAACGTTCCCTCATAGCACATGCCACACTTCTCCATGATTTTGCCAGAGGCGGGATTAGATAGAAAATACTGCGCGAAGACACGATGATACTGTTTTTCTTTAAAGGCAAATTCAATGATGGCACGAGCAGCTTCTGTTCCATAGCCATTCCCCCAATACGGTTCCCCAATCCAATAAGCCATTTCTCCATTTCGATGCTGTTGTCGATTGGATAGCCCGATAGCCCCATATAAATGTCCGCTTTGTTTGTCCGTTATAGCAAATTCATATAGTTTCTCTTGTTCAAAATTTTGTAGATGGTTGGAAATCCATGACAAAGCACAATCTAACGTATAAGGATAGGGCAAATTTAACGTGCTCTTGTAAAGGGCAAAATTGTTACATAACAAACTTACTTCAGGTGCATCAGCCTCTGTAAAAAGTCGGAGCATGAGACGCTCTGTTTCGATTGTTTTGTCTGTTGCTTGGTAAAACATTGAATTACCCCCTTCAAAAATGGTAAAACAGATTATAACACAATTAAATAGAAGGAATAAACTACATAATGGAAATTAATGATTTCTTGAAATTAGATAAAAATTTATTGAAAAACGATAAATGTTATGGTAAATTGAACAAGATAATAAATAAAAGAGGTGCGTAATATGAAACGAGAAACGCTCTTTTTAAAGATCGCTGTTTTTCTAATGGGATTGCCGGTTTTTGCTTTATGTATATGGGTGGTGCCACGTGTTGCTTTAGATACAGCTCAGCATTCTCCAATCTTAACCATTGTTGCATTACTTGGCGTCTATGCAACGGCAATTGCTTATTTTGTTGCTCTATATACAACAATCAAGCTGCTAAGCTATATTGATCAAAACATTGCTTTTTCAGAGCTGTCAGTGAAAGCTTTAATTAA
This sequence comes from Lysinibacillus sp. F12, assembly GCF_057773605.1. Taxonomy (NCBI): domain Bacteria; kingdom Bacillati; phylum Bacillota; class Bacilli; order Caryophanales; family Bacillaceae; genus Lysinibacillus; species Lysinibacillus sp. F12. The sequence goes on along the minus strand of NZ_JBYMLP010000001.1, from coordinate 221,118 downwards.
TATTAAATATTGTGCAATTATCATTAGTAGTGTTTACGTGGTGGGCATGCCACTGATATACTATGCTGCAGAAGTAGACGATGCCCCTGGTCTTATACTTATTGGAATGGTTATTATTTGTGCTTCTTTTGTGGTTGCAGTTTTTGCTGCTGTTCTTCAAAAGCTACTAGAAAATGCCATCGATATCAAATCAGAAAATGATTTAACGGTTTGAGGTGAATACTATGGCGATGATTATCAATATTGATGTCATGTTGGCGAAACGGAAAATGAGTGTAACTGAACTTTCAGAGAAGGTTGGCATCACGATGGCGAATCTTTCTATTTTGAAAAATGGCAAAGCGAAAGCAATTCGCTTTTCAACATTAGAGGCGATTTGTGAGGCGTTAGAATGTCAGCCTGGGGATATTTTAGAATATAAACGGAACGAAGGATAAAGACTGTAGTTCAAAGCCGTCGAGAGAATAACTCTCGATGGCTTTTGTCATTTTTTCACACGAGTCATCCGTATTTACTTAGAATAAAAAAATGTAGTAAATATTGCCAATAGAATATAGTTATGCTACGATAAAGCTAAGATAAATCGACAGTCAGTCGGTCTATTGAGAGGAGTGTTTGGATGAGGGAAATGAAAAAAGCAGAGGAACGGAGAAATGAAATTTTAGATGCAGCAGATGAGCTGTTTACGCAGAAGGGGTTCGATGGCACTAGCACCAATAATATTCTTGAAAAAGTTGGGATTGCCCGCGGTACGCTATATTACCATTTTAAATCCAAGGAAGATATTATGGATGCCCTCATCGAACGATATACCGAAACCATGTTAACGAAAGCAAGGGCAGTTGCAGTGGACAACAGTATTGCGGTGAATGAGCGCATATTAAGGGTTGTGATGGCATTAAATATGCAGAATGAAAATGAAAATGGTCAGGAAATTATGGACCACATTCATAAGCCGCAAAATGCATTAATGCATCGAAAAATACAGCAGGTAGTCATGAATCAAGTGCCGCCATTATTGACGGATATCATCCGTGAGGGTATTGAGCAAGGGATTTATCATACACCGTACCCATACGAATGTATGGAGATGATTGTCGCTTATACAAATACCGTCTTCGATGATGACTTGGTATTGTTGTCAGATGAAGAGCGGGCCGCTCGTATCCCAGCATTTATCTTCAATGTGGAGCGAATGCTTGGCGTGGAAAGCGGTAGTTTGTTGTACATGATGAAAATGTTTAGTCATGCAGGGCAAGGCGAGACGAAATAAATGGATGAGGGTCTTAATACTGACAAAGGGGTGACCTATGTATTTCAAAATTGTACGGAATGATATAGCGAATAGTAAGGTGATTACATGTTTGACAACATTATTTGTGGCAGGTGCGGCTATGCTTGTTACGCTTTCGGCCGTTCTTATTGTTCATTTATCCACTTCCATTGATACATTATTAAAGCAAGCGGAAACATCTCATTTTCTTCAAATGCATTCGGGTACTATCGATCAAGAGCGTCTCATTCATTTTGCGGAGCGCAATGAGCAGGTGGATGAATTTCAGATAAATGAATTTCTCAATGTAGATGGTGCCAAGATAAACATTGCAGGCAACACACTTGCACAAAATGTACAGGACAATGGGTTTACCACCCAAAGTGAGAAGTTTGATTTTTTACTAGACCTTGATGGCCGTGTGATTGAAGTGGAAAAAGGAGATATTTACGTACCTGTAGGCTATATGAGGGACGGCACAGCCAAGCTTGGTGATACAGTAATGATACATAATAAGCCATTTACAGTTGCAGGTTTTTTAAGGGATTCACAAATGAATTCTATGCTAGCGTCGTCTAAACGATTTCTCGTTAGTGAAGAGGACTATGCAGCCATTAAGGCAGCTGGCACTATTGAATATTTAATAGAGTTTCGTTTGAAAGATTTGGCTGATTTGAGAAGCTTTGAAGAGGCCTATCAACGTGCAGATTTAGAAGCGAACGGACCTACGATTACGTGGCCGCTCTTTAAAATGCTAAATGCCCTATCAGATGGTTTGATGATCGCTGTTATTTTATTAATCAGCGTGCTAGTGGTGGTCATTGCATTGATGTGTATCCGTTTTACATTGCTAACTAAAATGGAAGAGGATTATCGTGAAATTGGTGTAATGAAGGCAATTGGTTTACGGGTTGCCGATATACAGAAAATGTATCTTGCAAAATACGGTGTGATAGCGGCCTTGGGCTGTGTACTTGGCTTTACCTTTTCATTTATGGTAAGGGATATTCTTTTAGCAAATATCCGTCTTTATATGGGGGATACAGCCAATACGGCACTTATCTGGCTGTTCACTATTATAGGTCTTGTGCTAGTATTTGCTTCCATTCTGATTTATGTACAATTTGTTTTGAAACAGTTTCGCAAGCTTTCGGCTGTTCAGGCTATCCGATTTGGAGCGGTGCAAAGTAAAGCAAGACATGCGAGGTGGCTAAAAATTAGCACCAATAAAAGGCTTCCTATCAATCTCTTTTTGGGCGTGAAGGATGTACTATCCCGTAAAAGATTATATGCCACGATGCTTACTGTCTTACTATTAGCAACATTTATCATTATTGTACCTCAAAATTTATACAATACCATTTCCTCCAAAAAATTTATCACGTATATGGGGATTGGCAATAGTGACATCCGCATAGATATCCCACAAGGGGACCAACATATTCAGCATGTAACAGCTGTGCTCGAAACGCTAGAGCGTGATAAAGATATTACGAATTATAAGGTTCTGACGACAAAAAAATTTACAACAATGACAGATGACGGAGTGGAAGAGAGTCTAAAAATAGAGTTGGGCGACCATACCGTTTTCCCAGTAGAATATGCGCAAGGTAGGGCGCCGGTAGCCCAGGATGAAATGGCCCTTTCTGTTCTTAATGCGGAGGAGCTTCACAAAAAAGTGGGTGATACTATTATCCTTATCGTCCAAGGTGAAATGAAAAGTTTAACAGTGAGTGGCATTTATTCAGATATTACCAATGGTGGGAAAACAGCGAAGGCAGCATTCTTAGATGATTCTACAGATAGTATGTGGAACGTATTTTATGGAACGTTGTCTAATCAATCGGAAGTCGAAAAAAAGGTTACGGAGTATGCAGATAGATTTCATTTTGCCAAGGTTTCAGGCATCGAGGAATATATTTATCAAACATTCGGAACGACCATCAGTGCTATTAAGAAAGTTTCAAGTGTAGCACTTGTAGGAGCTCTCCTTATGTGTGTGCTGATGACAGTGTTGTTTATGAAAATGCTTATCGCAAAGGATCGATCTCCCATTGCTATCTTGAAATCGATGGGCTTTACAAACGTAGATATTTCCATACAATATGCGGCACGTTCAGTTGTTGTCTTGATGCTGGCCATTACTGTGGGGACAGTTCTCGCTAACACATTAGGAGAATTCCTGACATCCACGATCATTGCATCATTCGGTGCAGCTTCATTTAATTTTATCATTAATCCACTATCTGCCTATGTTTTTTGCCCGTTAGCTCTCCTAAGTGTCGTACTCCTAGCAACACTTATTGGTACTTTTAAGGCGGGACAGTTAAAAATAATGGATCATATAAAGGAGTAGAATATGAAAAAGCTTTTGAGTGGTGAACAAATAGCCAAGTCATTTCAGGTCGGAACTGAACGACATGAGGTTTTAAAGTCTATATCTATTGATGTATATGAAGGCGAGTTCGTTTCAATTATGGGCCCTTCTGGTTGCGGTAAATCAACCTTACTATACGCTCTTAGTGGGATGGACAGCATTGATCAAGGACTGGTTTCTTTTGATGGAGTCGATGTAACAACACTCCATGACAAGGAGCTAGCTGAGCTTCGTCGAACGAGGATGGGTTTTGTGTTTCAGCAGCCAACCTTTCTTAAAAGTTTAAATATCCTTGATAATATATTGTTACCAGCAGTACGTGATCAGCGAAAGAATATCGTAGCTTTAACGGAAAAAGCACAGAGCATCATGAAAAAAGTAGGGATTGAGGACTTAGCAACGCGTGATATTACGCAAGTTTCAGGTGGCCAGCTTCAGCGGGCAGGCATTTGTCGAGCTTTAATTAGTAGTCCATCGATGATTTTTGGTGATGAACCAACAGGCGCATTAAATTCAACGACTGCCCAGGAAATTATGGATATTCTAGCCTCCATCAATCAAGAAGGTACAACGGTTATGCTTGTGACACATGATCCGAAAATTGCTGCACGAACCGAGCGTATTCTCTTTATGAGTGATGGTTCTATTATCAGTGAATTGCGTTTACCACGATTCAAGGGTATTGATTTGGATGATAGAATGGCAAAAGTTGCAACCACGATGCGAGAAATGGGTATTTAATAGATGAATTCAAAAAATCCGCAATGACTTGGAGTAGCTATTGCGGATTTTTTTATTTTTTTTAGAAAAAATGAATCGCTTTAGCAATGGCGTCCGTCAGTAGTATAGAAAGTAGGTGAGAGCAATGATGGATATTGAACAAGTAATCGAGGAGCATGGAGATTACTTACTAAAAGTAGCCTATTTATACGTGAAGAATAAGGCAACAGCGGAAGATATTGTGCAGGATGTGTTCATAGCCTTTTACCAGAAGCAGGGACAGTTCCGGCAGCAAGCATCATTGCGTACATATTTAGTAAAAATGACAGTAAACCGGAGCCATGATTATTTACGGAGCTGGAAAAGTAAACGACTGACATTATTTGAAAAGATTATGGGTCGTACAACGGCAATAACGCCGGAGGTAGAAATGCTCGAGAAGTCTGTTAAAAAAGAGCTGACAGAGGCGTTATTTACGTTATCAGTAGCCTATCGTGAGGTTTTAGTTTTGTATTATTTTGAGGAGATGACAACTGTGGAAATTGCACAGCTTGTACGATGTCCGGAAGCGACAATTCGTACAAGGTTACAACGAGCGCGTAAACAGCTGGCAACAGCAATGGGAGACTTTGATTGGGAGGTGCTACGTCATGAATCAATTTAAAGAAGGGTTATTAAAGGAACTACAAGATGTGAAATTCTCTCAGAAACGTAAACAACTAATCGCAGAAAAGGCTCGACGAAAGGAAAAACATCAAGTAGGTCATCAATGGACGTATCGTATCGTACTGGCAACCTTTACGGTATTGGTCATTGGTTTTAGTTATCTTTTAACAGAGCAAAAGGAACAGCATTCCACAGGTCACCAAGCAGCAACTATTCAGTCGGATGCCTGGAGCTGGTGGTCACTATTCAATTCGGATTATGTGCGAGGAATGTTGTTGTTGGGCTTTTTTGTCGGTGCCGCTTTTATTGTCAAGCGTGTATTAATAAAAAAAGGATACGGTCTTCCTATTTGTATTGAATGCGGGGAGAGCTGGTCTGCAAAAGGCGCGCGCAAATTGTATCGCAAAAATGGAGAAATTGTGTGTTCTCATTGTGGCCAAAAACAGTATCGCACGAAAAAATCTATGCAATTAGGGGGGATGCTTTCTATGCCAATACCACTAATCATTTTGTTGCAACATGTGTTCCATAATTACTACATCGGTTTTATTTTCTTCCTAGTAGGGGTGATTATTTTTCTTTATCAAATCGTACCATATGTATTTAAGCTACAAGATAAGGATTCTATGAATGAACCTTTATGGTAATCATCATATCGAAGGGGAAATTGCGAAGTTCATCTAGCAATTTCTTTTTTATACTAAAATACATTGACAACCGTTTTCATTTGCATTATCTTTGTGTTAACTTATTTTTTATTATTAGTTAACGTATAGCAAAGGGAGGCTTTTTACATTGAAAAAAGGAAGTACATATCAATATGTGTTGGCGGCATTTGGGGCAGCGATTATTGCTGTTTTGGCACAGGTGACTATTCCACTACCTCTAATTCCAATTACAGGACAAACTTTAGCAGTTGGCATCGTCGTCACTATTTTAGGGACAAGATTAGGGACATTATCTGTTCTTTTATATATGTTGTTAGGGGCAGCTGGTTTACCTGTGTTTAGTGGGATGTCTGGGGGTCTAGGAATTTTGGTTGGGCCGACAGGGGGATATATTGTAGGATTCCTTGCCACAGCGATTATTATGGGCTTATACTTAGATAAATTTGGTATTTCATTTACCCAAGCGATTATTGCAAATATCATAGGGATGATTATTACGTTATCATTTGGTACAGTTTGGTTAAAAATTGTAGCAGACTATACGTGGACAGCTGCCTTTATGGGCGGTGTGGCACCATTTATCGTAGTAGGAATCGTTAAAGCGGTGCTTGCAGCATGGATAGGTGTCATTGTCCGTCGCCGCTTAGAAAGAGCACATTTAATTGAAGCAATAGCGTAGGACATAGGGGGAATTGTTTTGGCAACATTATGGACAGGTGGAAAGATTTACACGATGGCTCAGGTTGATGAAACAGTAGAAGCAGTCCTTGAAGAAGATGGGAAAATTGTGGCGACAGGCTCTGTAGAGAGCTTGTCGCCACTAGCTACTTCTACTCGACATTTACAAGGCAATGTGATGTATCCAGGTTTTGTGGATAGTCATTTACATATTATTGGTTACGGGGAAAAACTGAAGCATATTGATGTATCGGCGATAACGAGTAAAGAGGCGTTACTAGCAAAGCTTCAAGAGCGTATGTCCAAGGCAGCGTCCAATGAATGGGTCATAGCGATTGGATTAAATGAAAACCAATTTGAAGAGCCCATTTTTCCTACTTTAGCGGAGCTGGATGCGCTTGGTGAAGCTTATTTAATCATAAAACGTAGCTGTCACCATTTAATTTTAGCTAATTCTAAGGCACTTGCATTTGCAGGGATTACCAATGCTACGCCTTCACCAGAGGGGGGAATCATTGAAAAAATAGATGGTCAGCTCACGGGCGTATTAAAGGATGCGGCGTTATATTTAGTGGTTAATCATATGCCCCATATTACACCTGCGTATATTGAGGATGCCTTGGTAAAAGCTGTGGCCTCATTACAAGCATATGGTTTAGTGGGTGGTCATTCGGAGGATTTAAGCTATTACGGGCCGCCAAACCAACCCATTCAAGCTTACCGTAAAATAGTGGAATCACAGCATTCATTCAAGGTTCATTTATTGCAGCATCATACGGTTTTTGAGGAGATGGAAAAATTAGATACTACATCCTCACCTTTTTTGGAGTTTGGTGCTATGAAAATCTTTATTGATGGAGCCTTTGGAGGAAGAACCGCAGCGCTACGTCAACCATACAGCGATGACCCACATAATACAGGAATGCTTATACATACGACAGAGCAATTAACGAAGTATGTTCAGTTGGCTCGTCAATCTGGACAAACTGTCGCTGTCCATGCAATCGGTGATTTAGCCATCGAACTGATTGTAGATATTTTTGCGGCATATCCACCACAGGCCGGTCAGCTTGATCGTGTGATCCATTGTAGCTTGGTCGATGATGACATTTTAACTAAATTAGCTAAATTGCCTGTTGCTATCGATATGCAGCCGCAATTTGTTCAGGGAGAATATGACGCTGAGCTATCGAAGCTTGGTGAGGAGCGCGTTCAAGGTTTACACCCTTTAAAGTCACTTCTTGACCATGGGCTTGTCGTTGCTGGTGGTAGTGACGCACCGATTGAAGTACCGAATCCATTAATGGGAATCTATGCGGCTGTCACAAGGTGCAATGTGGGAGAAAAACATGATGGCTACAATCCTAAGGAGAAAATTTCTCGTTTTGAAGCAGTCCATTTGTATACAGGAGGAGCGGCTGAAATAATTGGTCAGCAGCACACTCGTGGTAAAATCGCAGCAGGCTATTCAGCTGATTTTACGATTTTAAAAGAGGATATTTTCACTGTGGATATAGAGCAACTACCTCAAATTGACGTATTTTGTACCGTGGTAGATGGGAAGATTGTATATGAAAATCGCTGCGAAGGGTAACCTTGCAGCGATTTTTTTGAAGCTATTTTCTATTTACAATATGATGTATTTGTTGTTCTAAGGTTGTCACACGTTTTGTTAAGTCCTCTACTTGCTGTTGCATGGTTGGTGGAGGAGGCACAGGAATCGTTGCTTTCATTTTTTTGATCATACGAATCATCCCGAAAAAGATTGCTAAAAACAGGCCTAAAAGAACCGTTGTACTAATCATATCGCCAATGTCGAATTTCATGTTTGCGCTCCTTTCTCTACAGGGTATCTAGTTATATACAGGATGGCTTCGAGAAAAGTTTCAAGAAAATGGAGAACGTCACGATAAATACACAAATATTTTTTCTACAAGTTGCATAGGATACTTGAACAAATTGCTATTTTATTGCTTTGAGTACTGTGTCATGGCGGTCAAAACATACGTTAGAAGAGAGCGATTTTAACTGTAACAGGGGTGATTATGTGCACAAGGCAGGACAAGTAATGCGACAGGCTGTTAATAATATTTATATTTATCGATTAGACTATGTACAGGTTTTCGCATTAATTAGAGTCTTTCAGTTTTTATTAATGATCCCTGTAAGTACTATGCTGTTAAAGCTCATGCTACGAGTAACAGGATATACACATATAACCGAGCAAAATTGGCAAAGCTTTATGGCACATCCTTTTGTCATAATGATGATTTGTCTATTAATCTTGTTGTTCTTATTATTTGTTTATTATGAAATGGGCTTTCTATTTTTAATGGCCTTTCATCAACAAAGAGGAATGCGCTATCGATTTTTTTCTTTATGGCAGCAGCTAAATCGGAAGGTTGTTTATTTTTTTAGTGTCCAAGTCCTATTTTTAATCGTCTATCTTGCTCTATTAATGCCACTTGCTTCTTTTATGCTACCACTCACCTTAACCCAATCCATCTCACTTCCACATTTTTTAACAGAAGAAATCATGAGTAGTCGAACTGGTAGATTAGCATATGCAGCAGTGGCAAGTATTTTAGTAATGATCGGTATTCGGAGTATTTTAACGTTACCTATCTTTACAATCCAGCCAAAGATTTCTATTTTACGTTCTTTCAAGCAAAGCTGGCGATTTTCCAAAAAAGGTTTATTGGAGCTTTTAGCCCTATTGGTTATGCTTTTAACAGGTCATCTATTCGTCATGCTCAGTATAACAGTAATTAGCACACTTCCACTTTATTTTATGGAGCGCTTATTACCAAGTGCCGCATTGATAACAGCAGGGGTAACGCTCGCCTTTCTAGAAATGGTGTTTGTGGTGCTCTTTAGTTTATTACAGGCCATGTTTTCACAAGTTATGGTTGCCATCACCTACAATACACCTATCCTAGGGAAAATCAACAGGTCTGCTAAACAAAGAAAACGACGCTATAAACCTTTACTGCTCATTAGCCTTGTTGTTTTTGTTGTCTTAAGTATGATGAATATTAATTCGTTAGAGAAAAGCGTCTATGCACCCGATACTAAAATTATTGCCCATCGAGGCTATGTGGCGGGCAATGTGGAAAATACGATTAGCGGGCTAGTGAGCGCAGCAAATGCCGGAGCAGACCTCATTGAAATTGATATTCAGCAAACAGTGGATGGCGAATTTGTTGTATTCCATGATCGTACTTTGAGGCGATTGGCAGGGAAAAATGGAGTCATTGCTAATATGACCTTACGTGAATTAAAAACATTAACGATTCATCAAAATGGCTATAGCGATAAAATTGCTTCTTTAGAGGACTGTATCGAAATTGCTAAAGCTTTAGACGTCGCGTTACTAATTGAGTTAAAGGTACATGGCAAGGAAACGGAAGATGTGTTGCCCAAATTAGTAGAAAAGCTACGAAAATACAAAGTACTGGATTCGTATTATGTGCAATCTGTAGATGGGCAGAAAATGACTCAATTAAAAAAAATAGTGCCGAATTTAAGAGTGGGTATTGTCTATGCACTTAATATCGGCCCAATGGAAGAAAGTGTGGATTTCATTGCCTTAGAGGAGTCATGGGTAACTGAGCAGCTTATTGAAGAGCTGAAGCAAAACCCGATGGATTTATTTGTTTGGACGCTGAATGATGACCGTTCCTTACAAACCTTTATCGAGAAAAATGTGAGCGGCGTCATTACCGATCATCCTGATGTTGCCCGCGATTTAAGGACAAAGCAAAGCGAACATCAATATTTCTTACAACGGATCCTTAACCGATTGAAATTTATATTTTAAGTATGGAATGCGATACCTGCCCAACGGCTTTTAAAAAAATCTGGCCATATTGTAACCTTTTTCATATGAACACGACTACTTCTATGAATTCGTGAAATAAAGGAGATGCTTTTTATATGAAAATGACGAAAGTCGTACCATTTGCTATGACAGCACTATTAGTAGGGAGCGCGATGGGCGTTCCAACTGCATCAGCGAGCGAGGCTGAGACTGTAGTACCTGTTTCAGAAACTATTGAACAACAAGCTCAGCCAGTTTTTATTAAAGTAACTGGGAAAGTTGAAAATGTAGAGGTCCGTGAGAACGCAACCTACTATACAGTAGTAGAAGGTGAACAGACGAATATAGTGGTTGTCGATAAAGATTCATTCGTGTTCGACAACATGGGAAAAGAAGTGAAGCTTCAAAAAGGGGATAAGGTGTCAGCTTACTCTTATGCGAAAAAGCCTATGCTTGCTATTTATCCACCACAATATAACCCAGAGGTTATTATTGTAGAAAAAGATAATATGGGCAGTGTGGAAGTCGATTACTTCGATAAAAACTTAATCGATACGGACAATTACTTGAAATTAAACGTTGGAGAAGACACAAAAATTGAAAGTGCTTCTGGAAAAAAACTAAAAGCTAGTGATTTAGAAGAACAGCACTTAGTTGTGTTCTACACAATCGCAACAATGAGTATTCCTGCTCAAACACCACCTTCAAAGGTTATCGTGTTGGATACTATTGAGAAGGAAGAGCCAGTTGAGGTGGACCCAGTGCCAACGCCTGAACCAACACCAGATCACGCTGCCATTGAAGAGATTATGCAAAAAGATTTTTATGAGGTAGAAGGGACGAAAATGGTTCCTTTACGATTAATTGTAGAAAAGCTTGGCTTTGACGTAGAAGTAACGCCTAAAGGTGCCATCATTTCTAAAGGTGCTGTTTCCTACACAATTACTCGTGGCCAAAAAGAATATGGCTACAATAAAGCGCTTCGCCAATTTGACGTAGCACCTGCTTTATTAGAAAATGGTAAAACATATGTATCTGTAGAGTTCGTCAAAGAATTAATGAAATAAAGAGGATGAAGTATCTAGCAAATCGCTAGGTACTTCTTTTTTTGTATTTTCTTCCCATGAAAAATTCAGTACAATAATTAAGAAAAAGTCGCCAATAAAGGAGAAACCTATGAAACAAGCTCTTATCATTATCGATATACAAGAAGCCTTCTTTTTAGACAACGAACAAAATCTATGGAATGACGAAACGATCATCAAGCATATTAATTCGTTAATCGCATGGGCACGCCACAATGAGGCACCTGTTATTTTTATTCAGCATACAGACGCCGAGGATGTGGATTTCGCTTATGGTCAGCCTGGGTGGGAGCTATACCACGGTCTTCATCGACAAGCGGAGGATAAGGTAATTCAAAAACCAACATGGGATGCCTTTTATCGAACTGAGCTTGCCGAATACTTGCAGGAGCAGCATATTGAGCAATTAATTTTTGCTGGTGCACAAACTGAGTTTTGCCTTGATACAACGATTCGTAGTGCTTTCAGTCATGGCTATCATCACAATATTTTAGTGAAGGAAGCCCACAGTACATTAGCTAATGATATTCTTGAAGCACCTCAAATTATTCAGCATCATGAATGTATCTGGCACAATCGATTTGTGCGAATTCAACCAGTTGCGGGGTTCCAGCATGTGGATTAATAAGAGAGACTATCCCTGTAAAGAATGGTCCTACACGGTTCGCTGTGCCGAATGGGATGATGCACAAGCCTTGTCAGACCTACGTTTACAATTAGATGGTGAAACGGAATACTTTGACCGAACACAAGGGGAGGGATTCATTGACCGAGCAGGATTCGAGCAGCTCATCTCTAATGACCTAGCAAGCCCCAAAAATCTATGTTTAGTAGCGGTCGTTGATGATCAACTTGTAGGGTACTCAAGATGTGAGGGTTCTACATTCATAAGGCTTGCCCATAAGGTTATTTTTGGCGTAGGCGTTAGGAAGGATTTTTGGGGGTACGGCATTGGAAAAGCCCTGCTGCAAGTATCTATCGACTGGGCAGATGCAAATGGTATTCAGAAAATGGCACTAGAAGTGTTAGAATCTAATGACAAGGCCGTTCAGCTCTATCAAAAATGTGGCTTTGAAGTGGAAGGTATGCTAAAAAATGATAAGCGCCTTTCTGATGGACAATACTATCACACTATCCTGATGGGCAGATGGAAGGCATAGGGAAGTTGAAGGAATTTACAGTATGACAAATTTTATGTATCTATTTTGTTTAATCGTATGGGGTCTAAATTTTATTGCCGTAAAAATACAGGGGACCCCCGTTAGTTTAGAATTATCATTAACCTATCGTTTAGTCATAACAGCTCTATTATTTTTAATACTTGCTTGGTTGATGAAACCACAAGGCAAACCACAGAAGCAGGATGTCCCCTTTATCATTGTTTTTGGTGTTTGTAATTTTGCATTCAGTTATTTATGTTTGTATTACGCAACGATGCTCAGTTCAGCAGCCATTGTCACGTTAATTTTTTCATTTAAAGTGATATTAACGCCCATTGCTTTACGAATTTTTTTGAAAGAACCTTTGCACCGCCGTGTACTTCTTGGTGGTATTTTAGGCGTCATAGGAGTGGGTGTATTAATCTACCCAACTTTACATAGTTTTTCAGGGTTAGCTGATTTCAAAGGGATTTTTATTGCTTTTTTAGGGACACTACTGACAGCAATCGGTGATGCTAGCTCTGCCAGAAATGCGAAGCGCCACATTGACCCGGTTTATGCCAATGCGATTGGCTTTGCCGTTGGGAGTTTGGTCATGTGTGGAATTGTCTGGATGGCAGGACAAAAAATAATGATTCCAACATCCATAACCTATTTATCAGCATTGCTGTATTTAACGGTAATCGCCTCGTTTCTCGCCTGGCTATTTTATTTAAAGCTAGTCGAAAGGATTGGAGGAGCGAAGAGTGGCTATATGGTCGCCTTATTTCCTGTCATAGGCGGCATTGCCTCTGTCCTGATTGGTGAATCTACAGTAAGCATCTATTTGATCGTGGGCTGTCTATCCAGTTGTATCGGAGCGGCGATTGCCTTAGGTTTTAAAATTAAGCCTATTTTACGATGAACGAAAACCCTTATCCTTTCATAAACTAGATAAGAACGTTTGAAAAGGGTGAGGGAGTTGGCATTCGTTCCGAGAAGCACAGAAAAAGATCAGGATCATTGGGATATCGATCGTTGGGAAAATGATGGTGGCAGTAGTTTAGGGGGGAAAGGGAGGCAAATTTGTCTCCCTACAAATAGTTGAAACCTTTTTCATCTCTGTTCGTATGAATTAGTAGAGACAGATTTGATTTGAAAAGGGAGAATTGAAATTTTTGAGCTATTGAACAAAACGATTACTTTTGATTATTTATGTGATTGTCATTGCGGATGCGTATTACTCAACATTGTATATGGAACCCAAAACACCACCGCAACATCAAACAATCAAAGCGACAGCTATTACCATTAACATACTACGGTAGCAAGCCTAACAAAAAGAAACGGACAACCCGTCGTTTAAAGCCGATGATCATGCAGCCATTCCAAGGGAAAAGGAATGACAAAATGGTCATGTCGATAAATAGTTTAGACGTTCGTCCACCAGTACTTATTTTTTTACGATATCAACAGCTTCGTTGCTGACGCCCTGTCCACTGACAGGGTATTTTTTATGAGGTGCATCAGTGTGGCATGAACCAAGGGAGAGGGAGATGCGTATGACGAAAGTCTATGTGATGACCATGACGAAAGGGAATGATGAGCAGGATTACGAGCAATGGGTGAACGAAAAAATATTTGAGAAAAAATCAGACCTAAAAGAGTATTTAAACAAAGAAGGCTATTTGAAGAAATCTACATATCAATATATGAAAATAGAGGCAGAATCTATAGTTGTTGCTGACATTCAAAAAATTAAACTTAAATAACAATCGTGTTTACTAAAAAATAAATAAAGCAATCTTTGCTCTTTTCATATAAAATATGGAAGATATAACATACTTGAAAGAGGTGGCCACATGTTCCCTACTTTAAATACGGATCGATTAGTGTTACGAGAAATTACAGAAAAGGACGCGCAAGCTATTTTAAATTGCTTTTCTAACCCTGACGTATTACGTCATTACGGTCAAAATCCATTAACTAGTTTAGAGCAAGTTAAACAAATCATTAATCGTTTTTCAAAAAACTATGAGGAACAACAAGGCATTAAATGGGGGATAGAACTGAAGGGGCGAGAAGGCCTAATAGGTACTATTGGATTTCAAGAATGGGCAACAGAGCATAAGAGAGCTGAGATAAGCTATGCCCTTTTCCCTGACAGTTGGGGAAAAGGCTATGCACAAGAGGCGCTGAACAAAGTCATTTCATTTGGCTTTCAAGAGATGGAGTTATTACGTATAGGAGCCATTGTTTTCACAGAAAATGATGCTTCCAACAAGCTATTAACAAAAGTAGGCTTTGAAAAAGAAGGCTTATTAAAGAAATATATGCATCAAAATAATGTGCCATATGATACGTATGTTTATTCTCTAATCAATATGAAAAATCATAGTCTAGAATCGTGAAAAATAAAAGGATTGGGAAAATGACCCCAATCCTTTAACCATATACTTATTCTTACATTATTTTACGTTCGGGTAAATCATTGTAGCGGGGTCAACATATTCATCGAACTGCTCTTCTGTTAGCAGACCACTTGCAATAGCTGCTGCTTTTAACGTAGTGCCTTCTTTGTGAGCTTTTTTCGCAATTTTTGCTGCGCTTTCATAGCCGATATATGGATTTAATGCTGTTACAAGCATTAATGAGTTTTGTAAGTTATGATCGAGTACTTCTTTATTCGGCTCAATGCCAATTGCACAATGGTCATTAAATGATTTCATTGTATCTGCTAATAGGCGAGTTGATTGTAAGAAGTTATAAATGATGACTGGCTTAAAGACGTTTAGTTCAAAATTCCCTTGAGATGCTGCGAAAGCAATCGTCGCGTCATTTCCTACTACTTGTGTGACTACCATTGTCATCGCTTCACTTTGTGTAGGATTTACTTTACCAGGCATAATGGAAGAGCCTGGCTCATTTTCTGGGATCGTAATTTCACCAATCCCTGAGCGTGGCCCACTTGCAAGCCAACGAACGTCATTGGCAATTTTCATTAAATCAGTTGCTAAAGCTTTGAGAGCGCCATGTACAACAACGGCTTCATCATGGCTTGTTAATGCATGGAATTTATTTGCAGCAGAGGCGAATGTTTTGCCTGTTAGCTCACTGATTTCCGCCGCAACACGATCACCAAATTCTGGATGTGCATTGATCCCAGTACCAACCGCTGTTCCACCAATCGCAAGCTCTTTCATATAGTCTATATTTTGAATAATCATATGCTCGGATTTCTCTAGCATAGCTGCCCAGCCGCTAATTTCCTGACCCAATGTAAGAGGTGTGGCATCCTGTAAATGTGTACGACCAATTTTAATAATATCTTTAAATTGAGTGGCTTTGTCTTCCAAAGTTGATTTTAATAATCGTAGTCGTGGTAATAAATAATCTTCCACTTTTAAAACTGCCGCAATATGCAATGCAGTTGGAAATGTATCATTCGAGCTTTGTGATTTATTGACATCATCGTTCGGATGAATGCGATCTGCCTCACCAGCATCCTGTAAAAGTTGGTTCGCGCGGTGTGCAATCACCTCATTAACGTTCATGTTTGATTGTGTACCACTGCCAGTTTGCCAAACAACTAGTGGGAATTGATCATCCCATTGTCCATTTAAAACTTCATCTGCTGCCTGAACGATTACATTCGCTTTAAGATCTGAAAGCTTGCCTAGTTTATTGTTCGCGATTGCAGCACTTTTCTTTAAAATAGCCATCGCCTGCACAAGCTCAATAGGCATTTGTTCCGTGCCAATTTGGAAATTTTCTTTACTGCGCTGTGTTTGCGCACCCCAAATTTTATCAGCAGGTACTTTGATTTCTCCCATAGTGTCTTTTTCAATACGATAATCCATGTCAAAACAGCTCCTTTATTATGTAAAATTCCTCCAATATACAGATAAAAACGGATACTCTTAGTCTGATGTAAGAATATCCGTTTGATACATGCTTATTCAAAAAAGAGGGGGATTCTGAAATAAGCAATTTGGAGAAAAGAAATAATCTATTGATAATGATAATTGTTATCAATTAAAATGTCAACAAATTTGTTTGGAGAAATAATAGGGTGAGAATAATTCGCAATAGTACTATGGTTATTCCCGAATTTAGAGGAAATAAACGTTATAGATTATCTCTTTTTCTTACCTAAATCTTTAAGTGGCTGCTTTTTAGGAACTTTCTCAAAAATAATTTTCACATGATAATGGTGGTCGTCAATTTGAAGCACCTCAGTTACCTTTGCCTTTCGTCCTTTAATACGAATATCCTCTTCGATGGCAGGGAGTTTGACGAGCAATTGGCTTAATACGGACGTTTTATTTTCATAATAATGAGTGACAAACATTGTTCTTCTCCTTCTAACATTTGATTGTTACTCAATTTATGAGGGGAGCCTAGTTTCTAGAACTTTTATAGATGGAATAGGTGCACGGAGAAAATTTGTTACTCAAACAGCATATAAAGGACCATGGCCTGCAAAAATGCTGATGATCTTGGGTATAATCATAGAACTCCGTTGAATATTGCTGGGAAATTACATTCTTCGCAATTGAAAAATTTCTTTCATACCGAGAATCACGCTGCCACTTAATTTTATAAAAATCAAAAATATGACATAATTTCACGGAATGAAATTGCAACTTTCGACATATTTCTTATTTATTTCTCGGGAAATATCTCTTACATAATGGCGGTGTTGAGTGGGACTACGAGCGCTCAATTTTGCACTATTCCTGCTGTGAACTTTCATTGAAAAAATAATGACTTTATGATGTGATTGACTATTCTTAATTCTTTTTTATCAAAGAGGTAGTGCGATAACGTTTCAGTAGAGACATTGTTCGTTATAATAAGAGGAAGGAGGAAATAAAATGTATTTAAAATCATGTAAAGTGCTACAGGACACGATTCCTAATAAACAAATGTATCCTTTTAATATCCCGAGCTTGCAGGATTTACAGGAGTTGGAGTTTCCAACTAATGTGACCTTCTTTGTTGGGGAAAATGGCTCGGGTAAATCAACCTTACTGGAAGCCATTGCAGATCGTTGCGATTTTAATACGGCAGGTGGTGGCCGCCAAAATCTGTATGAAGTACATAAGGCAGAATCTTCACTGGGTGAGTATATCCGTTTGTCGTGGATGCCGAAAATTTCAAATGGTTTTTTTCTTCGATCCGAAACATTTTATCAATTTGCCAGTCATATTGATTTGATAGAAGATCCAAGGAGATATAACGCTTTTGGTGGAAAATCTCTACATCACCAATCCCATGGTGAATCCTTTCTGGCATTATTTATGAATCGTTTTAAGGGTAAAGCGATTTATTTATTGGATGAGCCCGAGGCAGCATTGTCTCCAACAAGGCAATTAAGTT
The DNA here is from genome assembly GCF_057773605.1 of Lysinibacillus sp. F12. Lineage (NCBI taxonomy): Bacteria > Bacillati > Bacillota > Bacilli > Caryophanales > Bacillaceae > Lysinibacillus > Lysinibacillus sp. F12. The sequence continues at coordinate 203,310 of NZ_JBYMLP010000001.1, read as the reverse complement.
TGTTGAAAATTATGAAGGATCTAGAGCATGAGGCACAATTTATTATTGCCACACATTCACCGATTTTACTGGGCTATCCTAATGCAACGATTTATAGCTTTGACAATGATGAAATTGAAACAATCCGTTATGAGGATTCCATTCATTACATTGTCACCAAACGGTTTTTAGATGCACCGCAAACTATTTTTAGTGAGTTATTTGATGAGGAGAGGGAATCATGAATCAACGAAAAGGCTTAGTCATGCGAGAAATTCGATTGGATGAAATGGCACAATCTATTGACTTATTAAATTATGTCTTTCAAATGTCCATGTCTATTCATAAGGACCGTCGTTTTGTGAATGCGAAAAGTAGACAATTTAATGAGGGACATGCCATCGGATGGTTTGATGGCTCGCATTTAGTATCGCAAATTTTAAGTTTGCCTTTTGAAGTCAATGTCCATGGGAAGATTTATGAAATGGGGGGGATTACAGCAGTTGGCACCTACCCAGAGTATTCGGGCCATGGCTTGATGGAGAGCTTGATTATTGAAAGCCTACAAAGTATGCGCAACGAGGGACAATGTATATCCTATTTATTTCCATATTCAATTCCCTATTACCGAAAAAAGGGATGGGAAATTATGAGTGACATTGTAGAGTTCCAAGTGAAGGATACACAGCTCCCGCATTATGCCGGACTCAATGGGAAAATTCGACGTGTCGATCCAAAGCATCAGGATGTAGTGGATATCTACGCCCGATATGCCGAAAAAACACATGGGGTAATGGTGCGAAATAGCATTGCGTGGAATGAGAAGTTTCAGGAGGATTTCTGGGAAGAGAAATTCATTGACAGTGATGTTAACCTGCAGGCTGCCGTCTACTACGATGAAGGAGATGTGGCGCAGGGCTATATGTTCTATCGTATTATGGAGGAAAATTATTATATTGATGAAATCGTCTATTTACAGGAAGAAGCACGTAAAGGGTTATGGAATTTTGTCTCTGCCCATAGCTCCATGATTTATAATGTCTATGGGAAAACGACAGGTAATGAAGCCGTAGCATTTCTATTAGAGGATAGTGAGATTATTCAAAAGGTCTCTCCTTATTTTATGGCGAGAATTGTGGATGTTAAAGAGTTTTTATTACGCTATCCATTTGTCAGTCAAGACTTTGAACTTCAGCTAGCCGTAACAGATCGGATTGTAGCTTGGAATAATGGTACCTTCATCATCAAAATGGTGGATGGTAAGCTGTCTGTCCAAAAGGTGAGTGAGACATTAAATGAAAATGCTGTCCATTTAACGGTGCAAACCTTGGCCACGATGCTGCTAGGCTATAAACGACCAAGCTATTTAGAAAAAATCGAACGGTTACAGGGACGTAAAGAGGAAATTGCCTTACTGGAGGACATATTACCCGTAGGCATACCGACCTTCATTGATTATTTCTAGGCACATGAAACAGCATATTGAGCTGAACTACTTCTCACAATAGTTCAGCTTTTATTTGTCATAATGTTACTGCATAGTTGAACAAGGTTGTACCTTTAAATACATAGACATTCATGGATATAGTGAGGGGGATAGAAATGGATTTAATAGTCGGAATAGCTATTGTACTCATTGTGTTTTTCTCTTCTAGCCTAATTGAAAAAAGGTTGAAGTCCATTGAAAAACAAAACAATCGTGTCATCGTAATACTGGAAGAAATAAGAGATAAAAAATAAAGGCATTTGCCAATAGGGGGATTTTACTTCAAGTAAAGGGTAGAGTCCTATTGGAATGGAGTTTTTATTATATGGATCTATATATTGAACGATTACAAGTGGCAGATGCCGAAAGTTTGTATAAATTTGAACTTGAAAACAGAAAATTTTTCGAAGAAATGGTACCTACTCGTGGAGAAGAATACTATAACCCTGAGATTTTTAAAAAAAGACACGAAGCTTTACTTGAAGAACAAGCTCAGGGAGGGTCATATTTCTATTTAATTAAAAATGAAGATAGTTCTATTCTAGGAAGAATAAATTTAGTGGATATTGATAGATTTCATAAAATCGGTCATCTCGGTTATAGGGTGGGGCAAGAACATACTGGAAAAGGAATTGCTAATCAAGCATTACAAAAATTAATTGAAACAATAGCTGATGAGGATATAAAACAAATTAAGGCGGAAACAACAACAAATAACATAGCTTCTCAAAGAGTTTTAGAAAAAAATGGTTTTGAGAAAATAACGACTAGTAGTGAGAGTTTCGAAATGAATGGTCAGAAATTAAATTTCATCTATTATGCTTTAACTATTTCGCCTTGTTAAACTAACAGATGAAGAGTATTGAGCTGTTTAGACAGCTCCCAGACTGTAGACAAAATCCATCGAGTAGCTCACTCTCCATGGATTTTGTCATTTTTCTTTCTCTTTCATTTCTAATATTGGTAAATTATTGCTGATTTCACTATACTCCTCAAGGGAAGCAGCTAGACCCCGACCGCGGATATCGTCTGCCCGTAGTAGAAATCAACGACTTTACTTTGTCTCATGTAAAATAAAAAAGACTGTAGACAGCTCTTTTTTATTTATTGTACAAATGGAGCAATTGAGTTGAAGAAGGATTGGTTATTGAATGAACTTAAAATGTGGTAATAATTTACTATGAATGTGTAATAGTTAAAGAAACAATGCTATAATTCATTTAAATATGTATGGAAGATCAAAAAACTTGTGATAAATCGATATCCCCCAGATTTATCCGCTAGATGATAGGAGTCAAATTTCAATGAATAGTCCAATCTAATATTCCCCTATTTAGCCAAAATCAGATTGAAATATCGGGGGATATAAAATGAAATTGAATAGAAATTTTTCTTTATTACTTTTAGGTCAGTCACTCGCTAATATAGGCGATGTATTATATATAGTCAGTGTTATAAGTACAATTTTTTTGTTAACAGGCTCTGCCATTGCAGCATCGTTTGTGCCATTTACAATTGCCTCTTCTATGTTTATATCTAGTCTGCTGACACCTCTTTTGGTGGAGAAACTAAATCTTAAATGGTTACTAGCTGGGTCACAAATTGCAAAAACGATTTTACTCTTTATTCTAGGGTTTATGGTAATGGGTTTATCAGCAGCTAATTATTATTTTATCTTTTTCATAATAGGAATGATTGCTTTTCTTGATGGATGTGCTAACCCAATCAGGCAGACATTGACTCCATACTATGTTAAACCTGAAAAGCTACTTCAAGCTAATGGAATTTCGGAAACGATTACGCAGGTCATCCAAGCAGGTATGTGGTTCGTAGGAAGTTCCTTGTTAATTATTATGAGCGCTCAACAACTGATTTGGTTAGTTGGATGTTTATTTGTCACGGCAAGCGTATTACTTTGTCTGCTAGAAAGTGTAAACAATCATCCATCAACCGAAATAAAGGGGAAACTTGAAAAGATTAAAGAGGGTTGGCAAACTTTATCTAATACGCCAGTTTTAAAAAGGATTGCTTGGATAGAATTTTTAGAAACAATTGCAGCAACAGTTTGGATAGCTGCTATTTTATATGTGTTTGTCAGCGATGCTTTGAACGTTGATGAAAAATGGTGGGGATTTATCAATGGAGCCAACTTTTTAGGGTTGATTTTAGGAAGTGCCTATTGTATTAAATTTTCTTCTGTGGTGGAAGAGAAAATAGGAGCCTATATTTTTGTCGGTTCCTTTGCAAGCTTCATATTTACAATGTTATTTAGCATAAACAGCATTCCAATGATTTCCTTACTTTTATCACTTTGTGTAGGGCTTTTTGGACAAATTAAACAAATTCCTCAACAAACAGTGATACAAACCAGTGTGTCAAAAGAACAGTTATCAACGGTTTATACTTCATTAGGTGCTATCGGGACTGGGATTTTCGGCATTGGCTCTCTTGTTATGGGGGTAATAGCAGATTTAGTAGGAATTAGACTGGTTTTTGTCATTTCGGGGCTATTACTTGCGATAGTCAGTGTAATCGCTCACAAAAATAAGCAACTGTTTGTTAGAAATGTTTTAAAACAATAAAATGAAAGAAGAAGTTGGACCATCATATTTTTGATGGTCCTTTTTATGAAACTCATTGTACGAAAAAGGTGTTATTTTGAAGGGGTGACCATGCTTTTTTTAGTAGTTGAACGCCTAATTTAATTTCTTCCATTGATAACTTACTGAAGCCTAGTTGTAGCATCGGTTCTATACTTGCTTGCTGGAGAAAAAACGGACTGGTTGGATAAACTCTTACACCGTGGGACTCTGCTTGTTGGATGAGCTGTTGTTCAGAAAGTGAAGTCTTTATTTTCACTAATACATAGAGGCCCGATTGTTCGCCTAAAATAGTGATTTGCTCTCCGAATTGTTGTTGTAGCTCCTGCACAAGGCAATGCATTTTTTGTTTATAGGTTAGACGCATTCTTTTAATATGGCGTGTCCATTCGCCTTGCGCCATAAATTGGGCCATGGTGCGTTGATGAAGGGTGGATGCGTTTTGTTCAAAATGAGCAAATTTCCTTTTGTAAGGCTGCACGAGGGCATTAGGTAACACCATATAGCTTATTCGTATGCCTGGTAAAAAGGATTTCGAGAATGTACCCAAATAAATTACCCGAGATGGGTCGATGGAGGAAAGGGCAGGGAATGGCTGTTGTGTATAGCGAAATTCTCCATCATAATCATCCTCAAGAATATAGCCATTCACTTTTTGTGCCCATTGTATCAGTGCTTGCCGTTGTTGAATGTTCATCGAGACACCATAGGGGAAATGGTGTGAAGGTGTGACATACAAGAGACGTGAAAGACAATTTGTTAAGACATCAAGCTGTGCACCTGCTTCGAACACAGGTAAGGTCTCAATGTCAAAGTTATGTAATTGAAATGCCTCCCGAGCCCCATCATAGCCTGGGTCCTCCAGCAGTATGCTAGGGAAATTTTCCTTCAGTAAAAATGCAAGATACAGAAGCATCTGCTGTGTACTACTTCCAATAATGATATTTTCATGATTGGTATAGAGCCCTCTTGCCTGTAGTAAATACTGGACAAGCTGTTCTTTTAGTATAGGCTCTCCAAACAGTGCCCCATATTGATAACAGGCTGGCTCCTGTAAAACCTGATTGGCGATTTGACGCCAGGCCTTGATGGGAAAGTGTTGTTGATCGACAGCCCCAGCTAGGAAATTCACAAGTAATGCCGAAGTATCCTTTATTGGCTTCGATTGAATAGGCTGTGGTTGCTCTTGTAAGAAAACTTGCTCCAACGCATTCACAAAGTACCCTTTCCGACCTTCACCTCGAATATACCCCTCAGCTACAAGCTGATCGTAGGCCGTTAATGTCGTATTGCGACTCACCTGCAAAGTTTCTGCTAGCTTCCGAATAGAAGGCAGGGTATCATTCTTTTCCAATGTGCCTTCCATAATGAGGGTTTTCAGTTGCTGATAGATTTGTTTATATTTGGCTTCTTTGTCCGTTAATAAAAAGATGAAATCGTCCATAATGCACCTCATCGACATGTTGAAATGTTTGAAACTGTCTCTTTTGAAATGTCAGATAATCTACTACCATCATACTAGAATGACCAATAAATTGAAATGGGGAGTAGAATATGAATATTTGTACTGTATCACAGACAACAATTAGGGATGTGGTCCCGTTATTTAATGCTTATCGTGAGTTTTATGGACAACCGACTGATTTAAAGCAAGCCGAACAGTTTATCCAAGAACGTGTAGAAAAGGAGCAATCCACTATTTTTCTCGCATACTTGAATGGGGAACCAGTAGGTTTTGCGCAGCTATTTCCTACCTTTTCATCCGTAGCTATGAAAAGGGCATTTATTTTAAATGATTTATTTGTGGCAGTGCATGCTAGAAAAAAAGGGGTGGCCAAAGCATTAATCGAACAATGCTACATCTATTGCCAGCAGGAGAACGCTCGTTACTTGATGCTCGAAACAGCAAAGGACAATGTTAATGCCCAAAAGCTCTATGAAAAAGTAGGGATGACCACAGATGATCATGTGTATTACTACAGTATGTATTGGTGAAAAGCGGCGCTATAGTTTTTAAAAGTCATTGTTTGTATGAAATCTACTAATCACCTGGTGAAAGCCCCCACCAATTGAGCTAAATGGCGGGGGCTTTCGGTTAGGCATGACTCATCCAGCCTGCAAAAAGACCAGAAGTGAAAAAGCGAGTAACCTGCTTAAATCCAGCCTCTTTCAGTAATTCCTGCATGTCTTGATCGGATAGGAAAGAGATATTCATAATGACTTTCCCCATATCTTCGACCTTAGCTTTTTTGTATCCTGCGTCTAAAAAGAAGCTTTGCCAGATTTTAATGCGATCTTGCAGTTCGTCACTATTTCGATCTCCATAAGCACATGCGAGGATAAAAGGTTTCCCGGGCTTTAATTGCGCATGAATGTTGTGTAATAAGTTAAGTTTTTGCTGTCGATTTTCGATAAAATGCAGCACAAGGATGCAGCTAGCAGCATCATAGGTTAATGGAGAGGGGGGCAAGGTATCGATGGTTCCTTGAAGAAGCTGAACTCGGCTTTCTATAGATAATTGCTGTGCCTTATACTGAGCAATTTGTAGCATCTCTTCAGACGGGTCAATACCTGTAAAAGTCCAGTTTGGATTAGAGGGTCCCCATGCGGATAGCTCATTACCGCCCCCAGCTCCTACAACTAGCAGGGATGAGTCTTGCTCACCTAAATGAGCTCGGAAATAGGCTTGTGTCATGGCGAATAAAGTGTCATAAGCTGGTACAGAGATACGAGTACTTTGTTCATAGATGCGAGCCTTCTCTAATAGATGTATATTCATAGTTATTACCTCCAATACTATTACATACATTAAAGACCTTAATAGTCTGTAATTGAGTATATATGAAATTTTACCAAAGCACAACAAAGAAATCTCACCCGATTATAATTAAAGTGAAACGATGAATAATTAATATTTAAGATTAATAATTTAATGATTATCATTAAATTATTATTGAATTTAATAGCTCTTTCTTCTACACTTAACGTAATGAATAGGGGGAGAAAATATGATTAATGCTATTGTGCAAGTGTTGTTATTTTCAGTCATACCGTTTGTTTGGTGGAGTTTTTCAGCAAAAAAGGAACAACCCTTTCTTGAATGGTTAGGGTTGCATAGGCCTATTATTGTCGATAAGGGGAAATATGCCATATTTTATATACTTTCTATTGTAATAGTAGTGATGCCTAATTTCGCTCTCGTCTTTTTTTATATGGATGGTTCCATATTAGCGTCCAATCAATTTGCTGGCCTTGGCTTAGCGGGGCTCATACCCGCTCTTCTATATGCTATGATTCAAACCGGCTTATCAGAGGAGCTATTGTTCCGTGGTTTTTTATTGAAAAGGCTGGCAAAATCCTTTGGTTTCCAAGTCGGAAATTTGCTACAAAGCCTCGTTTTTGGGTGTATTCATGGGGCTCTGTTGTGGACGGTATTACCATTTCCAATCATCTTGTTAGTTGTACTATCTACAGGGCTTGCAGGCTATGTAATGGGATGGATGAATGAGCGAGTTGGCGGAGGTTCCATTGTGACAAGCTGGAGTATTCATAGTTTGACTAATTTAATGACTGCTTGCTTATCATTGTTTCAAATTCTATCTTTTTGACTTATTTGCATTTCTTTGACGTCACTTGCATAATAGGGCAGAGAAGATTTTTCGTGAAGGGAAGTGCAAACATGACAGAATGGCCAAAGGGAGTAGCCAAGCCTGCAATTCGTGCATTACAAGCAGCAGGCTATACACAATTGAAACAGCTGGAAAACGTTGAGCTTTCCACTTTAGCTCATTTACATGGAATGGGTCCAAAAGCGCTTGCCGCGATTGAGGCGGCATTAGAGGAAAGTAGGGAGCCGCGTGAATAAGCTAACATTATTTTTATTGGCAATGGTGGTCTATTATATAGTCGTTGTTTTCCTCATCAGTAAGCTTTTTATCATTCCTATCATGAAAGTAATGGCACTTGTCTTCTTTATAGGAGCGGGTTTCATCTTTTCACGTAAGATGCGCAGGAAGCTGCAGTAGGAGGCATTATGAAAATTGTTCAATTAACAGTCATTTATTTAGCCATTATTTTGCTGGCAATGGGGCTATCTTTATCAGGGGTGCGGCTATCCTTTTCCCTCGGTATAATTGCTTTGTTCGTGGTAGCTATTATTTATCGTCATGTACATATTTTATATCGAACAAACAATATGGAACTTGTAGATAAATGGGTGAAGCGCCGTCAGAAAGAACCAATATTTGCGGCTCTCTATGCATCCGCTTATGAAACGGTAGACGAACAGATTCGTGCTATGGATGTCATCATCCACCATTATAAGCAGCCAGCTATCAAAAACAATTACCTATTTACGAAAGCGATTATGGAAAAAAATCTTGGAGCGGCAAAGGCTGCTGCCCAGCAAATTAACAAGGAGCCATTGTCAAGCTACGCCCTTTGCTATATTGCAGCCATGGAAGGTCGAACGGCAGCTATGAGAAGTGACAAGCTGACACAGCCTTGGATGCAACCTGCTGTAGAGGCAGTTTACGCCCATAGCCAAAACAATAAAGAATTGTTCCGCCAATGGGCTGATGCTAGCATCGAACAAGCGCGTGGTGTACAAAAGTATGGTTTAATACATAATTTTAGACAAATGGAAAGAGAATTGGATGGTGAATAACTATTTGGTATACTAAATAAAACATGAAACGTATGAGGAGTCGATCATTTGAAGGTAAATAGATATCCTACAATTGTTCATAAGGGGACGAATGCCTAAGTTAGTGATGATCAATGAGCACCGACTAGTGGAAGGTGGAGAGGTCCGTCTTACAGTGGTTGATACAATAGTCTAAAGTCAATCGTGGTTCGGATAAAGAGATGAAAAATGTTCTTTTGAAGGTGGAACTAGAAGTAATCGTTTTGTAGAGCGAAACGGTGAATGGGTTAAATCATGATCAAAGCCTAATACTATTAATTTAGAAAAACAAAACGGAACCCTTTCTCCAAAGATGAAAAAATCGTCTTGGAGGAAGAACAATTGAGTAGAAAAACTGAAAATACAGCATTTCATTGTGAGCAGTGTGGGCTGGACGTGATCCCATTAAACAATGGTAGTTTCCGCAATCATTGCCCACATTGTTTATATTCTAAGCACCTAGATATTATACCTGGTGATAGAGCCAATCCATGTAAAGGGTTAATGCAACCGATTACTATTGATTATTCATCTAAAAAAGGTTATCAAATTGTACATCAATGTAAAAAATGTGGTCACCTGTCACGTAATAAAGTTGCCATCGATTGCATACAAGAGGATCAGCTTATTTTATTTATGCAATCCATAGAGTAGTTTCATGTTTGGAAGACGTATTAAAGAGCCACTCTTTAATACGTCTTTTTTAATGCTTTTTATTCAATAAAATGCCTCGTACGATTCCCATACTGAAAATACCACAGAGCAAGAAAAGAAAGAGATACGCATGCCATTGCTGTAAAATACGATCGTGCCCAAGTGCGATCGTAAGGTCATTGAAAAGGGAGTACGTAAAGTACAATAAAATACTATTTTTTATGAGACAAAATGTCATGATGCCATTTTGACGCTGACTATGGGACAGCGGCGGTTTATTTTTACGCATCACAGGATAGGCTGCTTTCATCTCTAAATAGTGCAAAAGTAAAAATAGCATAAGTGCAATAAAAGGTAAATAAAATATGGCGATTTTTGGTCCGAATTGTGCGTGGTCACTCGTAAAGCTTTGTAAAACTGGAATCGTTGCAGGAAGCTTTTGATATTGAATCAGTGTAGCTGTGAAGCCAGCTAAAAAAATGATGGCCACGACGATCGTTAGCTGGTGACAAAAGCGTGGTGTTGGTGTTTTTTGTTGTGTTTGCATCCTTGCCCTCATTTCCATCCTCATTCAAAATTACAATCTGTTATACTGTATCATAGAATGATTGCTTTTGTGAGAGAGAAAGAAGGATATGATGGAATACTTGTTATTTTTATTCATTGGAATCATTGGGAATGTCATTGGTACATTAGTGGGTGGCGGTGGTTTAATCACCTTACCAACGATGATGTTAATGGGGGTGCCAGTTCATTCTGCCATTGGCGCCAATAAAGTGTCCAATATGGTAAGTGCTTTTTCGAGCTTTTATACGATCTATAAACGAAAAGAATTAGCATGGTCAGAAATGCAGCCAGTCTTATTAGTATCGTTAATCGGTGGAACATTGGGTGGACTTTTTGCTTCGTTTATGAGTAGCCAAGCATTGACGTTTATTGCCATCGTTTTACTAGGCTTTGCGTTAATGATGTCCTTTATGGGTGGGGCTGATTTTGGCCATAAAGAACTCTTTAAGATGAATCGAAAAAATGGTCCAATCCTTCTTGGAGTTGGTTTTTATGATGGTATGTTTGGGCCTGGCAGTAGTACACTAGCCCTTTATACATATGCTCATGAGAAAATTTCTTATATTAAAGCAGTTGGACTCTCAAGGGTAGGTGTATTCGCCATGTGCTCAGGAGCAGCAATTACTTATATTGCTACGGGAAAAATTGAATGGCCACTTACATTGATTTTAATGGTAGGCTCTACGATTGGTGCGCAAATAGGCATTGTTTTAGCGAGAAAGGTGAAAGCAAATCAAGTAAAACTCCTACTCCGTATTGTAACCATTGTGTTGATCGTACAGCTTGTTTATGATTTTATACAGCAGTTATAGGAGGTGATTGTCCTGTTTGAAATTACACCATATCCTACCTTTTCGTGGTCACTGTCACGCCATAAAACGCTAACAAGCTGTGCCCGTAAATATGGCTATGAATATTATTTTTCTCATAACGGGTGGCTGAGCTACAATGTGGAGCCTTATCATCAACTTGTTTATCGTTTGAAAAAGCTGCAGCCCATGCCTATTTTATTTGGGCAAATTGTTCACCGTTTTATTGAGCAGGCTATTAATGATTATTTACAAACTAGACAGCCCCCCACATTAGAGGAGCTGATTCATGGAGCTAGAGGACAGCTGAATGCGGCATTTATAGATTCTACTCGCCATCTTGAATCTTGGAGGCACAAGCCAAATAAATATTATATGATGCAGGAAATATACTATTCTGGCAAACTTTCTTCTGACCTAGTACAGGATTATAAAGAACGAATCCAGCTTGTCTTTGAGCATTTTTTGATAAGTGAAACATTTCAACAAATTACATCACAAAGAGGCTCTTTACGAATTGGAGAACCAGAACAATTTCGCTCGATGAAAATCAACGATATCCAAGTGTTTGTTGTAATGGATTTTCATTACTTTAATGAACTAACAGATAAATGGGTTATCGTGGACTGGAAGACGGGGGGAGAGTCAGATGATGATCGTCAGCAATTAGCCCTCTATGCCTATTATGTGCAGCAAAAATATCGGGTGCCGCTTGAGCAAATCGAGGTCTATAATGAATATTTACTAACGGGAAAACGGAAAAAATATAGCTTCACCGATATTGATATGGAAAATATTTTACATACATTTCAGTATAGTGTGTTAGAAATGAAAAAGTATCAAGCCGATATTTTTTCCAACGAGCCTGTAGACCTTGTGGATTTTGATCAAACACAAGAAAAATGGCATTGTCGTGGATGCAATTTTAGAGAATTATGTGCGCAAAAGTAGAAATGGAGCATCGCCTATTTTCATTTGTACAAGAGGAGGGGGAAAATGATAAGAAATAAAAAGGCGCTTGTTACTTCCATTATCCTTTTAGGAATTTGTATGTGTTTATTTTTCCCATTTCCTAATTATCAAATGCTGAATGCTCGAATTTCTTTTATGTCGTTTCCTATCCTCAAAGATGAGGGCTATGTGTTGCTTGGTATACTTGGTTCAGTTCTCTTTATCCTTGCTGTGATTTTATTGGTCAAAGGTATAAAAAAATTCCATCTGCTTTCGATTGGTGTAGTGCTAATCACCTTTACCTTTTTCCCTTTACTTCTGATAACCATCTATCAAGAGACTTTCGCTAGCGGCATCATGGCGATTTCCTATACAGAGAATGGCGAATGCCAATTTGATGTAGTTAGCCAACATATATTACAGGGAGAATGTCATCTTGAATTACAAAATCGAAGTAATGAAGCGGTGTCATTTGAGCTAGAGTTTTTAGATGATCATTTAACGGAAAAAGGACAGCGTATGGAGTCGCTCATGAATGTAGCTGGTCCTTATTTTATGACGATTGAGCCTAACCGTAAAAAGTCCATTCATATAAAGGAATTCCTTGATGTATCTGAAGTGCCAAACCATTTTATTCAAGGTGGAGGTTCGTCGTATATACATGTTAAAATTATCGACGGGAAGACTGCACGAATTTTATAAGAAAGTGTTGTTAAAACAGTTGAAGTGTAGGTAGTAGCTTAGGAGTTGCATGTGCAGCTCTTTTTTATTTAACTTCTGAGCGGTTTAGTTGAATAAGAAATGAAATGATTTATGTTAAAATAATGGAAGAAAAAACCATGATGGGGTGAAGTAATGGTGTTTAGAAAATATTTGAGTATGTTTTCATTGTTATTATTTTCTTTGTTCATTCTTTTTGCTTTTATTACCCCCATTGTAGTGAATGGAACCTCTGAAATTGGGGACATTGTGGTCATCTCCTTAATATTAGCTTCATTTCTAGCCGCTCTTTTTAGCCAAAAAGGGAAGTTGAAAATAGTGGCTTTAATTGTTTCCTTGATGCCAGTCCTTTTACTAGTAGGATACCTTTTACTTCCTAGTAGATTGTAAATCAGGCTGCTCTTTTTTATTTAAATGAAAGAACTAGGGATAAAGTTGTCTATATTTTTTTGAGTATGACTCTCTTTTGAAAGGAAATGGCTAGTATAAAAACGAGTTATGAATCATATATAAGAAAAGTAGGCAATAGTATGTTCATTTTTTAAAATCATAAGGGGGGATGAATATGGCTAAACAACTAACCATGTTTGAACTTTTGATAACTCCTATGAAAAAAAATCCAGATGATCGTATGAAAAGTGTTGAAAAGCAAAACGTAGTGGCTCCACGTAAGGTGGGGTATATTGTGCACAGATAAGTTCCTAGGTTGTACGAAGTGGCGCTAAATGATTGTGATGGCGGAAAACTGAATTTGCATTTTTAATTATTTTGTATTAGATTATAATGTATTGATATTTCGAAAGGAGGCAAAAAGTGATGGATACTATTTTTAGAATGGCTGCAATGGAAGTAAAGACATTTTTACAATTAGCTGATGTCAATTCAACGGGACCAGTCTGTCTTTTTTTAGCGAAACTTCATATAGAATTCAGCAACCGGAAGCTTTTTGCCCTTGTATTTAATAGATAAAGTTTTTTTAAAATACTCTATGCATTTCCTGACGCCGGTTTTCTGGCGTCTTTTTGCGTTTTAAAAAAAATAATTGACCAAAAAATTTTTGAAAGGGTGAGACTATTGCTGAAAAAGTTAAGGCAATTTAGGAATGTTTCAGTGTGCCAAGCGCTTCTAATTTAAAAGATTAATTAGAAGCGAGGAATTTTAAAATGAATAAACAAACTATTTTTACTTCAGCATTTCTTTTATTATTTATGAGTAACTTTTTAACTTTTATAGGATTTGAAATGTTACTACCTATTCTACCTGCCTATTTGATGAGCTTACATGCTTCTCCCTTTCAGGTAGGGTTAGTGACTACAGTATTTACAATAGGCGCTATTATTATTCGACCTTTTGTAGGCTATTATTTAGTCGATAACAATAGAAAAGGTTTAGCTATGGGGGCAGGCATAACGCTAATGATTATTACAATCATTTATCCCTTTATGAACACGATTTGGCTCATTCTACTGTTACGGTTTTTCCATGGAGCCACATGGGGAGTGTCGACTACTGCAAATAGTACAATGGCGGTGGATTTAATTCCTAAAACTAGATTAGGTGAAGGGATAGGCTATTTTTCTATTTCGACAACCGTAGGAGCTATTATTGCCCCTAGCTTAGGCATTCTACTCTATCATTCTTTTTCTTTCAGTATATTAATCTATTCTTCTTGCATGCTTTGCCTTTTGGCAGTGATAGCACTTCAATTTGTTTATTCGGCTGAACCGGTTAAGCATGAGAAACAGCCATTTCAATTTATGGAAGCAATTTTTGAGAAAGAAGTATGGTTTCAAGCATTATTGACTGTTATGACGACGCTTGGCTTTGGTGCAATTATTACCTTCCTAGTGCTATACGGCGAACAAAGAGGATTAGATCATATTTTTTTATTTTTCCTTATCAATGCAATTGTTTCCACCTTACTACGTCCCTTTACAGGAAAATGGTTTGATAAAACGGGGCCATGGTCTATTATCATTGTGTCAGCAGTAGTAGGGTTTTTATCATTGATGGTGTTGTCTTACGCGACTAATAGTTGGTTGCTTATTATCGCAGCCATCCTGTTCGGAGCAGGCTATGGAACAGTTATGCCTTGTTTACAAACATGGACTGTTCAAAAAGTCAGTGAGGCAAAAAGTGGTGCGGCTAATGCAACATTTCTTTCTAGTTTTGATAGTGGAGTTGGCATTAGTGCCTTTATATTAGGGCTTTTAGCTGAATGGATGAGTGTAGAGATGATTTTCCGTCTTGTTAGTCTAAGCTTTCTACTTGTTGCTCTGTTCGTTTATATAGATGCTAAGAGAACGAGAAAAAATAATCACATACAGACTACAAAATTTTAAAGTCCATGATGGGGTTGGCAGGAAATTTTAGTCTGAAAGCAGAAACTAAATAGAGGATCACATTATCTCTTCATGTTTGGCAAAGGGGGCGAATGCTATAGAAATATCGAAAGGCGTAAAGGTACTGGAACTGAATTATCAAGGATTCATGATTCATCCTACGCTTTTGTGGGATCAAGATATGGCTGTTTTAATAGACGCAGGTTTTCCTGGACAAATGGAAGAATTGCGAGAGGCTATGGCACAGGTTGGTGTTTCATTGAACCAGCTAAGGGCGGTCATTCTCACGCATCAGGATGTGGATCATATTGGTTGCCTGCCGGATTTAATAGATACATGTGCACAGGAAATACGAATATACGCGCATGCACTAGAGCAACCTTATATTCAAGGGAAACTACCCTTATTAAAAGATGCACATTTAGAGAATCCTCCTAAGGGGCGAGTGGATAAGACTTTAAGTGATGGTGAGGAACTGCCGTTTTGTGGAGGTATTCAAATCATCCATACACCTGGGCATACGCCGGGACATATTAGCCTTTATTTGACACAAAGCAAAACGTTAATTGCCGGAGACTCGCTATACAGTGTTGATGGCAATATTGTGGGTATCCATGAGCCATCCGTATTAGATTTGGCGGAAGCTCAGGAGTCTTTAAAAAAATACCTAGACCTCGAAATTGAGACGGTTGTTTGCTATCACGGGGGCATAAGTAGAGGAGCGGTCCTTGATCAGCTTCATCAAGTGCTATCATAAACAAGAGACCACTCCAATTATTGGGTGGTCTCTTATTGTTATTCGGTAAGAGTTTCTTCAAACGATTTTCGCCCGGGGCTTACTTTGTTGATATGAATATCGATTTTACTGATGGAATCCTTGGTTAAAGGGATTTTGCCATCCTTCTGTATTTTTTTCCATACCTTCACATTGTCACGATAGAGATATTCTGACAAACGAAAGACGTCTGCATCCAAGTTTAAGCCTTCCTCAAAAGTAGCCATAATTTCCTTTTTGACTTCTTTTTCCACCTTTTTCCTGATTTGACTCGGTGTCACTTTCCCTTTAAAGCCATTCAAAATGGTGTTAAATTTTAAATACACTTCAAATTTCACTTGATTGTTTCGAACAATCGGTTTGACATTGACATCTAATTTTTTAATATCAACGGTTAAGTAGTCACGTTCCTCACTATTGTCTAATTTTATCGTAATTTCCCCTTGCTTCGTTGCATTATTCATCCATTCTATTCCTCGAGCTGTATTGCCTTTAATAAAACCCTTGAAACCGTTCTTTGAAAGAATGCCCACACCTGCAAAAACGGTTTCAGTTCGGGATTCCTTTGCCGTTTCCCAGTCTTGATTGATGGAAATGAATGGGACTTTCATTTCATGATTTGGCTCATTTAACCCAATGACTAGCTGTCTCAAGTTAACAGGCTCTACAAACGACTCTTGTTTTGAAGTATTTTTAGGATTACTCAATTTGGTAGAAGTAGGCGATTTTTCAAGAATAGGAGATGCTAATAATACTTCCTCGATAGGGTCTTGTGTACAATAGACCCAAATATGGTATCTTGTTTCTCGAAAGCGTAAAAAAGTGTCGATAATGGGAATGGCATGTTCACTTTCCATTGCTTTTTCCGAGAAAAGGAGAAAGGTCATATGTCCCCAAAAAACTTCTTGGTCCATTGAACGATACAATTTATAAATGGCTTCTTCGATAGTTTTTCCTGTAGCTTTACCGACTTCAGTTGGTGCTGCTTGTGGGTTCGATTGTTCGATTTTTGCTACGTTGGCGAAGTTCATAAGTTGGATGTACGCTATATATTCATTATCCTTATAATCAACACCAACACCTTGCACATAATACATCCGTTGGGGTTCTGTTACATCCCAACAGCCTGACATGAGTAGTGTGGTCGTAAGCATTAAAATAACAAGCAATATATTTTTTTGGCTCATATGTCTCCCTACTTTTTAAAGTTCCTATTATTTATTTTGTACAACTAATAGGTGTATTATAAGTAGAGATTATAAGTATGTAAGGAAAAAACCAAATAAGAAAGTGCTGCTCGCGATGTTTACGCGACAGCACTTCATCATTAATGGAAATATTTTTCGACACGCTGAACGACATCGTTAGCTGAAAGCCCATTCGCATCAATGACAGGACCCTTTATAATTGGATCACTAATCCCCATGACGTCTCGGTCCTGACCAGTAATGATGCAGGCATCACATTTTTTAGCATCCTCTTCATTTCGAAGCTGGATGACTTCATAGCCTTTCGCTTTTAAAGCATCTTCAATATTGGATAAAGACTCTTCAACACCAATAATTCTAGACATAATTTGTCCACCTCCTATAAGTAATGTGCCATTACATGTAGCGCATTATTCATATTATTTTTTTGAACGTGGATCATGACTGTTAAAGTGACAAACTATGATGATGAGAAATCTCCTCTTCATCATGGTTGCTAATGGTTTGTCTGTTAAAAATTCATTATCTTTCAGATTATGCTTGGCTGGAAATGCAAATTCTGATTGAGCCTACACAACTTTTTTTAAAAGTACAAACTAAAGGATACATGGTACTTCCTCCTGTTACATGAACCCTATACTGAGGAATATAGTTACTACATAGTGAACATACATACAAAGGTGGTGAACAGATGGGCATTGCAGAAGTATTGACCATTGTTTTTGTCCTATTAAAGGTAACGGATATTATTACTTGGTCATGGTGGCTTGTTTTATTACCGACCATACTATCATTTAGTGTATATGTAATCATCATGGTGGTGAAGCTCATTATGGTATTGGTAGCTGTATTCGTGGTGAAAAAGCGAGATGCGACGAGATAAAAAAAGGGTGGTAAGCATAGTCGAATAAAAGGATGACTACCCTTACCACCTGATTATTTGCTTAGCTCGTAGGTTTTTATAGCGGGAGGAACAAAATTTTGACATTGATCTAAAAGCGCTGTAGCTTCTGCCTCAACAATTAAGGCTTCCCGATATTGGGCCTTTAAAAATTGTTCCTGTTGCATATGATCAAAAAATGAGATTAATAAATCGAAATACTGTTCAATATTGAAAATGGCGCAAGGTTTTTGAATGAGGCCGATTTGATTCCAAGTAAACACTTCAAAAAATTCCTCTAGTGTACCAGGACCACCAGGCAGGGCGATAAAGCCATCTGCTAGTTCCATCATTTTACTTTTGCGTTCATGCATGGTGTTGACAACAATCAGCTCTGTTAACTGCTGATGAGCAATTTCACGCTCCTCTAACAAGGTAGGAATCACACCAATAACCTTTCCACCTTCCTGTAGCACGGTATTGGCCACTGTTGCCATAATGCCGACGCTTGCCCCACCATAAATAAGGGTAATTTGACGTTTGGCTAACTCTTTCCCTAGCTGAATTGCACCTTCACGATAGGCGTCTAAAGCGCCGATACTAGATCCGCAAAATACTGCGATACTTTTCATTGTTGACTCCTCCATATCTGATGAGATTCTTTTATAGTATAATTTAATTTGAATAGGAAAGAAATGGAGGGGGAACGAAAATGGAGTTAAATGAGTTTCAACATTGGGTAAAGGACTACTATGAAAGCCGCGGGTGGTCAGAGCTTAACATATTTACACGAATTGGCTTTTTAGCTGAAGAAACTGGTGAGGTAGCTAGAGCAATACGAGCATTAGAAATTGGCCGAGATCGACCAGATGAAATTACACCAACCTATGAGGAAAATAAGCAAGAGCTCATTGAGGAGCTAGGCGATGTAATAGGGAATATTATTGTCATTGCCAATCAATATGATATACCACTTGAGGAAATTTTTGTCGCGCATCAGGATAAACTATTGAAACGTTATCAGGATTAGGAGGAACTTCATTTCGATACGCATATTTCTATTTTATATGAACCGTATGATGATTTTACGAATTTTTTACATGATAAAATTCGTAGCTTTAATAATGAGCATTCTCCATATCATCGGGAAAGTAGACAGAAGGGAGCGGTTCGTCCTCTCCATTTGATCGTAACGGATCAACAACAGCAATGGGTCGGTGGTTTGACCGCTGAAGTTTATTGGGGATGGCTGGAAATACATAAATGTTGGTTTCAAGAAGCGTATCGGGGAAAAGGCTTGGGCAGTAAGCTGCTAGCACAGGTAGAAATAGCCGCACAGGAAATGGGTGCTAAGAAGGCTTTGCTTACAACCTATTCGTTCCAAGCTCGTACGTTTTATGAGGAAAGAGGCTATCAAGTAGTGGGGGAAATAAAAGATTATCCGCCTGGCAGTAGCTACTATACAATGGTCAAAACATTTAATGCTAAAGAAGGCTGTCTCTAAAAATAGGCAGCCTTTTCTAATTGATGTCACCTAAATAAATAGTGGTTTGTAGCCCTTGCTCATATCGCTGAAGCTGTGGAATTAATAATTTGGGATATAGTGGGAACTCGTGGAGCCTTGCCACTGAGACCCATTCTGTCCCAATTTGGTGACTATCTGGATTAGTGGGTTGGGGCAATTGCTCATGGAGCTGACATAGAAAATAATATTCTACTTGATGAACATCCGCGTCAAAGGCAGCATGCTCATGATTTTTCCCAATATATTCGCGGATAAAAAGAAGCTCTCCAATATGCACAGATGCGCCTATTTCTTCAAGGCATTCTCGTTGGAGAGTCGCATGAAATGTTTCACCATGCTCTTGTCCACCTCCAGGACAAAGATAAAAATGTTCCTCCGAAATTTTATTTTTGATCAGCAAGATGTCACCATCAACGAGGATGATGGCTTTGACAGAATTTCTTATCATAGGAACCTCCCTAGCTTGGTTAATTTTTTATGTCTATGACTAAAACGTTCCATGAATGTCTACCTTAATAAAAAGGGGAGATGAAGCGTGTATTCAATGTCCAATTTTAAAATACTTGTTGAAAAACAGACTGAGATTGATACAATTTATCAAAATTGTGATGATTTAATCCAATCAACGGTCACGCCAAAACTAGATGCTGAGGTTGATCAGTTTTTACAGCTCGTTGAACAACATCTAACAGAGCAAGGCTTTAACATTACGAAAACTTCTACAGGCCTCATCGCCCATTTTCAAAAGGCGGTCATTAATATCGATAAACATTCAAAGCATCTGGAACAATGCTTTTTTATTAATTTAAATAGCTACGCAGAGGATCAGGTATCAATTGTGTTAGATATTTCACCTATTATGCTACCTAAAATCTCGAATCAGCTTGACGGCTATACGGATATTATTGAGCAAATGACAGATAAGTTAAAGCAAGCCAAAAGTCTTGAGAAAGCCTGTATGAATCCAAAATTCCTTTATAAGACTCAAAGCAATAAGGTGTTTCAATCCGCACAAGAAGTTGTGGATCACTATTTTCAATAAAAAAGAAGCCACCCTGTAAAACAGGGTGGCATTTTTGTTTTAGTAGATAAGATGCCCGCTAACATCCATTATCGAATATATTTTTTTGCACTTAACCACATCATGGTCGTTAATCCCAAGAAATAAAGTGGCATCGTCAGCAAGGATTCATTGTGAAGCAAACTCATACCATATGTGATCATACTGACAAGCAAGTAATAGCCGAGACTAAAGATGGCGCCTGCTGTTCCAATGACGTCCTGAAAGTTTACTAATGCTAGACTTAAACAGTTAGGAAGAGCAATGCCCGAGCCTAACAGCAAGATAAAAACTGTACCCATAATGCCTATGGCTAGCATACTTGTAGGCAATGGCAAAGTACAGACAATTATTAAGAGGAAAGCCCCTATCAACATCACCGAACAACCTATATGAATAATTTGTTGAGGTAAACGTGTGGTGATAAGTCGCTTAGAAATCATAGCCCCTATAATCGAGGCCAATGCTACGATGATGCCAAGAAAACCATAGAGACCCGGCGTCATCTGAAAGTAATCAATGAAAATAAAAGGTGCCTCCGCATAATAGCTAAATAGCACACCGTTAATGCCCCCAATGACCAAACCGTAGACAAGAACGGTCGGGGAAGCGAAAATGCGTTTGACGACAGGCCAAATCGCTATTCTTTGCCTAGCAGTTGGTTGCGTCGTTTCAGGTAACCTAACAAAGGCATAGATGAACAACCATATACTCATGACCACTAGGACAAAAAATACTGCCCGGAAGCCAAGGGCTTGATCCACCCAGCCCCCAATCAATGGTCCTACCGCAGGAGTAAACGCAATGACTGCGGAAATTTGTGCAAACATTGCATGTCGTTTATGACCGGCTACACTTTCTCGCAAAATGGTTTGCGTAATAATAGAGCCAGTAGCAGCACCGAATGCTTGAATAAAACGACTTACAATGAGAAAGGAGATTGTGTCCGCAAAAAAACATAATGCGCTCCCGATTCCATAAAAAATTAAACCGCCTAACATGGCAGGTCTTCGGCCAATAATATCAGAAATCCATCCCCAGCTAAAAACACCGAATGCAAATCCAATAAAATAGATGCTTAAGGTTAATTGGACAGAACTATTGGATACACCAAGTGCATCTGCAATGTCCGGTAGAGATGGTGTATAAATGGTTTCACTAATTTGTGGGAACGCCACAAGAACAATCATTAACAATAAAGATGGTACAGCCTGTTTTTTCAACATATTGCCCTCCTACAAGCAAATTCTACTCTGTTAGTGACAAGTAGAAAGCGTAGCTAGGGAACCGGCGGGACCATTATTAGAATACGTTCATAAGATAGCATGTTGAAATCACCTTTATATGCTTAATGTAGGAGTGCATAGTCAGCTTTCTATTATAAGCTATTTTATAAATTTTATATAGTAATATTTGTTATTTCTATTAAAATTTAAGAGAAATGACTTGTGCAAAAAATGGGAATTTCATAAGATGGAATAAATATATTTTTTGTAATAGGTGATAGTATGTATCGATCATGGTGTATGAGAAGTCGCCTTTATGCTTGAGATTAAAGGATATAGAAGTGGGAAGGGGGAAGAAGGATGTTTCCAAAGTTAGAAACAGATCGACTAAAATTAAGAAAACTGACGCAGGCTGATGTACCTGCCATTTTTCATTGCCTTTCCAATGTGGAGGTAACACGCTATTATGGGCAGGAACCTTTTATTGAAAAACAGCAGGCTGAACAGTTAATCAAGCTTTTTGACAAAAACTATGAGGAAAAGAGAGGCATACGGTGGGGTATTGAGCGTAAAGAAACTGGCGAAGTCATGGGTACGATTGGTTATCATTTATGGTCTGCTCCACACAAACGAGCGGAAATCGGCTATGAAATCCATCCAGATTACTGGCGACAGGGATATATAAAAGAAGCCATTCAGCAAGTAATCGCCTATGGCTTTGAACACATGAATTTACAGCGGATTGGGGCTGTTGTGTATTTAGAAAATGAAGCATCCAATCAGTTACTGCTGAAGCTAGGTTTTCAGCAAGAGGGAATTCTAAGAGACTATATGGTGCAAAATGAAAAAGCATATGATACGTTTATCTATTCTTTATTAAAAAAAGAAGTAGCCACTAGGTAGATTGATTTGTTTCCATAAATTGAATAACAATTCTTAACAATTAGGCGCAATTCTGCAACAAGAATTGTGCTTTTAATCATGACAAGAGCCGTATTCTTAGACTATATGTGAAAGATACCGTGAACAAATGTACGTAAGCGAACGGCAGAGGAAAAAGATTTGAATGTCGTTATTTTCATTAAATGTATAATGTGGTGCTTATTAATAAGGAGTGATACAATTGAAAATTTATCCTGATTGCCCTGTTATTGATAAGTCAATAGAGGTTGGTGGACTAACGAAATGGCAGCTAATTCAAAAGTTACAAGAGCATTCTATCTCGATGAATCATTACGGAGAGAAATTATTATCTGATGATAAATTTATTACTTCTGAAAGAAAGTATAGCCTAAAAATTGTTGAACTTGCTGTTAGAAATCTTGGTTTTCCTGATGGAGCCACGATGCCTCAGCTTATTGAACAAGCAAACAAACTTGGCTTGGATTTATGTCCTCTTGAGGTCGGACCTTACGTAAGACTTGCATATTTAGACCAACCTGAAAGTAAATCAGGGAATCCTCAACAACAAAATCGAGCGCCTTCTGGGTCCATCACAATTGCCTCAGAAATCGTAAGTGATGAGGAGGATTTTCCTAAAGGATTTTACATTAGAAAAATAGATGGAGTACTTTGGCTACGTGGATATCTTGCTGACGACTTGCATGTTTGGAATCCTGATGATCTATTTATCTTTCGTAATCATTCAGAATAATTCAATGTTGGCAATTAAAAATCAAGATGAGGAAATAACAGAAATCCCCCTCACTGTTTTAATGATGAGGGGGGATGTTAATTATTTAACTAATGCTAGCAAAAACTGATCGCGATCCGATTCATCCTGCATTTTACTATCCACTAACATTGCACCTGATTGAACATTTGTCCTATCATTGTCAACAAGGAATTGCACATTGACCTTTGCAACCTTATTATTAACGGAGCAATCTCCTTTGAACTCGACTACATCCTGTCTTTTTTGTGTTTCAAAATAAACCCAATAGGGATTTTCGCAGGCAGCAGCAAAGCCATTTTCTAAAGTTTTTGTACTATTTTCATAAGTATAGTTTTTTACATATGTAATATATTCATTGTCAGTAATATCCTTTTGTGGACCATAGAAGTACCAAAATACCCCTAAAATGCCGATTGGTACAATCCACAATATATTCCTTTTACTCAATTTCCCCATACCTTGCCTCCCCCTTTATGAGAATATTTTAACATTTTCCTTCGTATTTTTGCTAGCTTACGATAATATTTTCTAAAGTGTGAATCGTTTCTGTTGATTTCACATGCTTTGTATTCATTCATTAGATATGATAACGTTAGCTGGTAGAATGATTTATGATTCTTAGGGTTGGATTGAGGAGGTTTTTTCATGCATAAAAGAAGACGTGGCTTGCTCCTATTTCTTGTGCTGATTTTAATGGGTTTGCTCTTTTTTATCGGTATGAAGATGCGACCAGCCACACAAACGACTAGAAATTCGGAGTCACCCCCAATCCAGGAGCATAGCGATCATGCAACTGAGGGCGGCGATACCGGAAATCTTGACGTAGTCATTCAGGATATTGTCAACCTAGCAGGAGAAGGAAAAGTACCTGATGTGCCATTTGTCGCAGGGGAGTCAGATAGCCGTACGGTTCATCAGCAATGGGGGGACCCTCAGCAAGTAACGGAGTCCGCTAATGGACAATACGAGGATTTTCTTCAACAAGAGATAACGATTGGCTTTCAAAGTACAAAAGCTTTCGATATCCGTTCATTTAAAGCAGATATAAGGAATATTCATTTAGCAGATATTAAAAATAAATTGGGCGAGCCTGATGAGGTCCGCTATTATCAGGACACAAAGACCAATCAAATTATTTTAGTGTATCAGGTTAACGACCACTATCAACTAAAGTGGATTTTGCCAAAGCCGACTGACGGTGATGCCAATCCTGCTGTTCATCACATCTCTGTCTATACAGCAATAACGGATGATATAGCAGAGACAATCAACCAGATGACATTGGATGAAAAGCTGGGTCAAATGATGTTTGCCGGTGTTTCGGGCACATCACTTCAGCAAGAGACAACGAGTTTAATTCGTGATTACAAGGTTGGAGGATTGATTCTTTATGCCAATAATCTTGAAACACCACAGCAAACAGTCTCACTGATGAATGATCTAATGGCAGCGAACGGGACTAATCGACTACCATTATTTTTGGGAACTGACCAAGAAGGGGGCAAAGTAGTCAGATTACCAGGGCCGTTAAAAAATTTCCCAACAAACCAAAAGATTGGGCAAATCAATCAATCACAATTCTCCTATGAGATTGGTCAATTATTAGGGGAACAATTAAAGGCATTTGGCTTCAATCTAGACTTCGCCCCTGTAATGGATGTGAACAGCAATCCGAACAACCCGATTATTGGTGATCGTTCGTTCTCTAATAAGCCTGATATCGTTAGTCAATTAGGAATTCAGACTATGCAGGGGTTAGAAAGTCAGCAGGTAATTCCAGTCATTAAGCATTTCCCTGGTCATGGTGATACATCAGTAGATTCTCACTTAGAGCTACCCAAAGTGTCGAAAAGTCTAGACGATTTAACTAAGCTAGAGCTTATTCCATTTAAAGCGGCGATTGATAAAGGCGTTGATGTGGTTATGGTCGGTCATATTTTATTACCTAAAATCGATCAACAATACCCTTCATCGATGTCAAAGGAAATTATTACTGGGATTTTAAGAAATCAGCTTGGCTTTGATGGGGTTGTAATGACTGACGATATGACGATGAAGGCCATTACGAATCATTTTAATATTGGGCAAGCTGCTGTAGATTCTGTGAAGGCGGGTAATGATATTATTTTAATTGCCCATGAATTCGCCAATGTCACAGCGGCCATAGATGCATTGAAGGCAGCCGTAAAGAACGGGGAAATCACAGAGCAGCAAATTAATGACAGTGTCCGTAGAATCATTCAGCTGAAAGAAAAATATCAGCTTGTGAATCAGCCAGTATCAGCAGTTGATCTTAATAAGCTCAATGCACATATGGACCAAGTATTAAATACGTATTTGAAATAAGAGGGAAAGGGACATACATATCGATATGTATGTTCTTTTTTTGAAGGGTAGAAGAGGATGAGCGCATGGATCAGGTATTTACATTAGCTAGTCAATTGACGAACCACACCTTGATAGTGTAACTATTAAGGTGTTTTTAGTTTGGTGGCGGATAGAAGTGTTTATAACTTAATGAATATGTAAGGAATGAGTAAGAAAAAAGTGATGACTGATAGATACAATGAAACTAGATTAAAACAAATAGTTTGATGAGAAGATAAGGAGGCAATAGGAAATGGGCATGATGATTGGGATTATTACAGGTGCAATAATAGGGGGTGTTTTATTAATCATCAGCTTCATTTTATTTTGGATAGGCAAGAGAAAACAGGAAGAAAACCGATATGCGCTATGGATGATGCTTGCAGGTTTATTAGCATTAATAACCTCTGGAAGCAATGCTTTAACATATTTCTTTTGAGGTAGTGGGAAAGAAAGGGCGATATAAATATATCGCCCTTTGAAGTGCCTTCCCGCCTAAATGCTCTATTATTGAGGAAATTTAAAATGTACCCTATGTTCTTGTTTATCCCAAATAAGATGCGCATTGAAGGTTTTTTGTCCCTTCTTAAACCCTTTTATCATGTCTGTTTCACCAGTGGCTAGTAGCTTTCTTACATTCGTCTGTGAAATGGTTTTACTAAGAATTTTCTTGGACACAGAAAATTTACAGTTTGCAGCTTTATAGTTTGAACAACCGTAAAAAGTTCCATGATCTATAATAGAGCCATTACAAAGAATACATTTTCCGACAACGGTTTTTTCTTTTTTATATTTCTTTTGATAAGGATTATTGGCACTGATTTTTTCGACTTCCTTTTGATCGAATGTCCATGCTTTTTCGCGTTCATGTGCATCGGTAATCAATTTATAGGTAAGCTTTTTTACTTGCTCCATAAATGCTTGGGGAGAAGCATGTCCTTCACCAATTTCAGCTAGTCGCTGCTCCCATTTTGCCGTCATGGAGGGTGATGTTAATAGGCTGTTTTCACCGAGCGCTTCAATTAATAGCATACCTTTAGACGTAGCAAATACTTGATTTTTCTTTATTTCAATGTACTGTCGATCTTTGAGTGTACCAATAATACCCGCTCGTGTTGCTTCAGTCCCTAAACCTTCTGTTTTAGACAAAACCTTTTCTAATTCCGCATCATCAAGATGTTTACCAGCTGTTTTCATCAATGTAATTAAATGACCTTCTGAATATCTATTAGGTGGCTGTGTTGCCCCTTGTTTAACGCTAGCTTGAGCCACAGTTCCTAGCTCATTTTCATGAAGCAGGGGAAGCATTTCTTCCTCTTCTTGAGATGAACTATCTTTAGTTGGATAAATGACTTTACGCCAGCCCTCCTCGATTTGCTCCTTCCCCTTCGATATGAACTCTGCTCGTTTATCGACAAGCGAATGAATGGTGGTGTAAGCAAAAATGGCATGGTTATAATGTGCTGCAATGACTTGTCTAGCTACTAAATCGTAAATCTTCTCTTCTTCCATGCTTAGCTTACTAAGATTAGGCATCTGTTCTGTCACAATGATTGCATGGTGGTCCGTAACCTTTTTCTCATTTACATATCTTTTGTTATGCATAATGGAGTTTATTGGGGGAGGCAGAAGGTTTTTATATTTATCCATTTTGCTCAAATTGTTTAATATAGTTGGTAGTGTTTTGGCTTCTTCGCTTGTTAAAAACTGTGAATCAGATCTTGGGTATGAAACTAAACCTTTTACATAAAGCTTTTGTAAAATATCAAGAGTTTTTTGTGGTGAAAACTTATAAGCCTTATTTGCTGTAGCCTGTAACCCTGACAAATTAAATAAAAGAGGCGGTGCGTATTCCTTTGTCTCTTTAATTATTTTTGTGATGTCTACATTTTTATGTAGACAGAAATTAGCGATGGCTATCGCTTGTTTTTCTTCCAATACTCTTGACATATTATTTTTGTGCCATTTTGCTTTTAGCATCTTACCTGCAAAATGAAAGACTGCTTCGACTTCCCAAAAAGGCTCTGATTTAAAATTCGCGATTTCATGTTCTCTATGAACAATTAATGCAAGGGTTGGGGTTTGTACTCTGCCAATGGAAAAGACATCTTTGACACCGTTTTTCTTAAGTAGAACCGTATATAATCTCGACGTATTAATACCAATTAGCCAATCTGCACAGGAACGACTTAAAGCTTCGTAATAAATATCCTTCGTTTGTGCTTCAGGTAGTAAATTAGAGAAGCCATTTTTTACCGAGTTTTCGGTTAAGGATGATATCCATAATCGCTTCATCGGTTTGTTTACACCGCATACCCTTAAAATGGTACGAATAATTAATTCCCCTTCACGACCCGCATCTCCACCGATAATAATTTCCTGAATGTCTGCTCTTTTAACTAGATTTTTGATGATAGTAAATTGTTTATACTTAGATTTAGAGACTTTATATTCAAATCGATCGGGGATAATGGGTAATGTTTCCAACTTCCACTTTTTCCATGTAGAATCATATTCTTCGGGTGTTTTTAATTCACATAGATGCCCAATTGCCCATGTGATAATTGCTCCATTTGGGAAATATGAGTTGGCTTTGACTTCAAAATATCCTGTCTTTTTAGTAAAAGAAAAGGGAGCAGCTAACTTGGCAGCTTGGTCTGGTTTTTCTGCAATTACTATTTTCATCTATCATTCTCCTGTTAATAATCATTCCAACTCTTGTCATATCATTATAAATTAATATTCAGTATAACTGTTAGAACAAGCATTTTGTCGGTCTTTTTGATAGTTATCATACAATTCTTATGAAGTCAGTGGTTACAACTTCATAAAAAATACATGTGATCTTAAGGAGGGAATTAGTTTACTCTTCTTTTTCATTTAGGACAGCCTCCAATCATCCATGATAATAAAAGTATAATCCACTGCACGAATTTTAAAAGATGAATCGTATTATGAAAAGAAGGGGGCTCGATAGGAAATATGAAAAAGTTTGCGGGCTTATGTGTTCAAGAGGTTGTTCAAACATATAGTGACACCTTAATCCGAATTGCTGTGCATCAGACAAAAAATATGTCTGAGGCAGAGGACATTGTTCAAGACGTTTTTATGACTCTTATGAAACAGAGAAAGCCCTTTGATCATGAAGATCATTTAAAAGCTTGGCTCATCAAAGTAACTTTTAATAAATGTAAGGATTACTTTAAGTCTTCCCGTGTGACGAAGACAGTGCCGATTACTGAAGAAATGTCCTTTATCGCCAAAGAGGAGCAGATGGTTCTTACGGAGATTTTTGAGCTTAGTCCAGAAGAGAGAGTCATTGTTTATTTACATTATTATGAAGGCTATACAACTGTAGAAATCGCTAATCTATTAGGAATGAATGGCAACACGATTGGCTCCAAGCTACGAAGGGCACGAATGAAATTGAAAACAATACTAGAAGAAGGGACTAAGGTCTGATGAATGCTTATAAAAATGTGCTGAAGCAAATTCATGCTTCCGATGAATTTAAGATAAAGATGCAAAACGAGATGATGGAATTTGAGCAAAAAGAAAAGAGGGCATTTATGAAAAAAGTACGAATTAGTGTGGGAAGTTTAGTTGCCTGTGCAGTAATTGCTGTAGCTGCTCCTTTAGTAAATGTAAACAATGATACTGCACTTGATTTAACGGAAAGAATTGTAGTGGATCATGCAGCTCCTGCGGCAAAAGCAGTCGTCAATATTGAAGGAAAAATCACAGAAGTCGGAAAGGATGGACTGAGCTTTACGTTGGATAACGGCATGGAAGTTGTGGTCACAGATGAGACGAAATTGGGGATAGATGGTCCCACCGCACCCCCAAAGGAAGAACAATTTTTTGAGCCAACATTTAGAGTAGGGAATCTAATAGGCGGTTTCACGGAAGATACGACGACAGACCCAGTAAACGCGGCTGTCATTTATACGAACTGGAATTTTGACAATCCTATACGCTGAGGTACAGCTAAAATACCCCCTTTAGAAATAGAACTAAAGGGGTTGCTATCATTCCTGTTTCAATGAATATTTGTATACAAACTACATCGAAAGGAATAGCAGTTTTGTCAGAACTTTTACATCTATTTTCTAAAAAAGTGGAGGGAATGATCGGGTGGGAAAGTTAAGGGATGGCTGTTACTACGGCTGTGGTGCAACCGTGACCATCCAGTATAATTGGTCAGTTATTGTACATATCAATTAACCTTAAAAGCTGGCATATCATAAATGCCAGCTTTTAAGGTTGCTGAAAGGGGTTATCCAAGTAGGGTCCCTTAATGGTAATACGCATTAACTGAGTGGCCATAAATTTTGGCGTATAGGGCATATCATTTTCTAACCACCAGACGATTACTTCAAGGAAGGCGGCAGCATAAAAACGGATAGCCATCTCACGCGGTACGGTTAATTTTTGATCATCAGGCTCCATCAATTGAATGCCACTTGATACAAAATCGATAATTATCTTTTTTAAGCCTGCCGAAAAATAAGGGATATCTTTTTCTGTGAGGTAGACTTTGTAAAGCTTACTATTCAGCGCAATTTGTTCAAACAAATGCATAAAGGTCTCATGCGGCTGATCATAATGAGGCAATAAATCGAAATCTTTCTTCTCTTCAACCGTTGGGTGAATACTACCTACTAATTCATGTAGGATTTCCTCAGAGCTTTGATACAGTAAGTCTAATTTGTCACGATAATGTAAATAAAAGGTGGCCCGGTTCAAGGTGGCCCGTTGGGTAATATCTTGCACAGTAATCTTCTCATAGCCTTGTTCATCAATTAATTCCACTAGCGCATCTCTTAATAGCTGGCGTGTTCTAATCACGCGAGGGTCCATTTTTTTCGACATTTTCAAGCTCCTTGTATTAAATTTATCGTTTATACAACACGAAAGACTTCCATGTTGTTAATGCATCAATTATCGCTCTTGTGTAGTTTGCCCTTTTTGAACAGACAGTTATAATTATATTAACGACACCGTGTCGATAATACAACTAGTTGTTAACATGTTCATGAATTATACATTTATCTGATTCAGCCATTTAGTAGCAAACGCACGGAAAAGATATGCTTGTTGCACTTTTTTAAGGGTGTCCAAACACCTGCTGAATCGAAATGAAGACTTCTTGCTTATGTCAAGGATTGGAAAAATCTTGGGGCATTTTCACAGTGGGAATGGATTGATAAAGGAAAGGAAGTTTTATAGATGGGACGTTTAAATGGGAAAGTAGCTATTATTACAGGAGCAGCGATGGGTATGGGAGCTTCTGAAGCAAAACTATTTGCACAAGAAGGAGCAAAGGTTATTGCGACAGATGTGCAAATCGAGCCGTTGAATAACTTGGTCAAAGAAATTAAAGAAAATGGTGGAGAGATTATTGCTCTTTCACATAATGTAACTTCTGAGGACGAGTGGAAGGCTGTTATTGCAGAGGCGGTGAAGGTATATGGTAAAGTCGATGTACTAGTCAACAATGCAGGAATTTCATCACCAAAAACGATCGCCAACATGGAAATGGACGAATGGAATAAAGTGATGGACATTAATTTGAATGGCTGTGTCATTGGTATGAAATATGTGATTCCAGAAATGCAAAAGGCTGGTGGCGGTTCTATCGTCAATATTTCTTCCATTGGTGGAATCGTCGGAATGGCAGGGACAAGCCCTTATACTGCAGCAAAAGGAGCACTTCGAGTGTTATCTAAATCAGCTGCAGTCGAGTATGGGAAAGATCATATTCGTGTAAATTCTGTTCATCCTGGCATTATCGTTACGCCTATGACAGCGCCAACGATGGAGGAAGGCGGCGCATTGCCTTTCTATAAAACCTATACACAACTGCCATACTTTGGTGCACCTGAGGATGTAGCCTACGGTGTGGTCTTCCTTGCCTCTGACGAATCGCGCTTTATGACAGGTGCAGAACTAGTCATTGATGGTGGCTGGACTGCGATTTAAATGAATAGCTAGGAAAAACTAGGTTTCACTAAAAATATGTGATCCTAGTTTTTTTTGTATGGATGGGGGAGATATAAAAGATATTCCCTTGTTCAAGCTTAGTCATGAAGGAATTTTACATATCCGCAAAAAAGTGAACAAGCCATCTTCTAGGTCAATAGGAAGATGATAAACCACTTATAACCTCCTACTCAAAACCCTCCTTTCGCCTGCAAATTAGCACAAACAACGAGGATACTTGTGCATATCATAGTGGGGAGTAAGCGTTTTCCTCATTATATAGAAGAAAGTCAAAACGGTAAATTTCACGAATCTGTGAACGTCACGAAAAAAAATTCATAAAAACCTTAACTATTTCATACGAAATCCGTATAATAAATCAAACAGTACGAAAATTGTCCATATTTCTCAGTAAATTGCGCGAATTTTTTAAATTGTATTGACGTAGGAATTGATAATTTGTACACTGTGTACAGTCAATTGTTTTTTGGAGGAATACAATTAATTTGAAAAAGTTAGGATTTGATAGATATGATCGTGTGTAAATTTGGTGGAACATCTGTAGCAAACGCAGAACAAATTCAAAAAGTGGCAAACATTGTGAAATCTAATTCGGCACGTAAAATCGTTGCCGTTTCAGCACCAGGCAAACGATCTGGTGACGATATAAAAGTAACCGATCTATTAATACAATTAGCAACTGCCGCGTTACAACATGAAGATACCGAAGACAAATTGCAAATTGTAGTCGATCGTTTTCGAGCAATTGCAGATGGCTTAGGGCTAGATGATGCCATTTGTGACGTGATTGCGGAAGATTTACGTGAACGTGTACAAGGTGACAAAACGAACGTGGAATTATTCATCGATAGCATTAAAGCAGCTGGTGAAGATAATAACGCTAAGCTTATTGCCGCTTATTTTAATGCCATTGGAATGCCCGCACGCTATGTAAGTCCTAAGGATGGTTTAGTGGTCAATGATTTGCCAGAAAGAACATTTGCTTTACCCGAAGCGTATGCTAATTTAGCGCCTTTAAAAGACACAAAAGAAATTATTGTGTTCCCAGGGTTCTTCGGTTACACTAAAGCGGGCGTATTGCGAACATTTGACCGCGGAGGCTCTGATATTACTGGCTCCATTTTAGCAGCAGCTGTTGAAGCGGAGTTATATGAAAACTTTACGGATGTGGATTGTGTGTTCTCTGCGAATCCGAAGGTTGTCAATGATCCAGTGGAAATTAAAGAAATTACGTATCGCGAAATGCGCGAATTATCATATGCAGGCTTTTCAGTGTTCCATGATGAAGCATTAATGCCTGTCTACAAGATTGGGGTGCCCGTTAACATAAAAAATACAAATAATCCATCAGCCCCAGGTACTCGTATCGTACCAAGTCGTCCTGCAACAGGTCGTCCCGTTACAGGTATCTCGGCAGACAGTGGTTTTTCAACTTTATATGTTTCTAAATATTTGATGAATCGTGAAGTAGGCTTTGGACGAAAGCTACTACAAATTTTAGAAGATGAGAATATTTCTTATGAACACACACCTTCTGGCTTAGACGATATTTCAGTCATTATGCGTTCGAATCAGATATCACCAGATAATGAAGAGCGTATTATTAGTCGAGTGAAAGAAGAGCTACATGCTGAGTATGTAGAAATGCGTCATGGTTTTTCGATGATTGTGATTGTTGGCGAAGGCATGCGCCATAATACAGGGTTAGCTGCCCGTGCAGCTACTGCGATTTCAAGAACTGGTGCAAACATTGAAATGATCAATCAAGGCTCTTCTGAAGTAAGTCTCGTTTTTGGTGTACTTCAGGAATATGAAAACCGCATTTTACAGGCGTTATACGAAGAATTTTTTGCCCATGCGAAAGCTTAATGACACAATTATCACTAATCCAAGGATTCTTACTTGGATTAGTGTTTTCTTTTTGCTAAGAATACGGTAAAATCGAGGGCGTACATAGTTGGGAGGGTTTTTCGTGAAGAATTTAACGATTGGTATGCTTTTTTCGATTGTTGGGATACTTTTTGTCTGTTTAACGATTATGGATATTTTACCGTCATCGACAAAAACAATGAAAGTGGTTTACATAGCGATTGGTTGGGTCTTTATCATTATTGGTTCTGTGATTCGCTTTAAAAATCTCAAGCAAAAGCAGTAACAACACGTCAAAATGGAATTGTAGCAATAGGCAAACTTATGATACAATTTCAAAGAAAATAAATAATTTGAGTATTATGAAGTTGTTAGTCTGTACAAACGTTCAGAAGGTTCAAATTTTAATAAAGAATCGACAGTACAAATTCTTCTTTGTAAGAATTTGTTTTTTTATGTTCGTCATTTATTTATCGTCAGGAGGCAAGGGAATGCCCATACTTTCAAAGGATCATATTCAAATTTTAGACCAATATGTAGCACTTCAAGCTGTTTCACCTATGAAGGTTGTATCCTCGGCCATGCATAATCCAGGCTTTGGTTATTTTACTCATCTGATGAATCGAACTGTGCCCATTACTTATGATGATCGACAGCCCCATCGTGATTTACAACATTTTTTGCAAGCACATGGTTTTCCAATCGATAACACGGTGGCGATGATGACGGCTGTCCAAGCTAAATTTGCGACCATTCGTGATTTTACATATGAAGGCATTCATCTAGTCATTATGATTACTGCTGGTCTGGGCAATGCCGTGGATATTACACGTGCTTTCCATCGTGAGGAGCAGTACCATGCAGGAACAATTAATACATGGGTGCTTATTAACGGAAAATTATCTGATGAAGCGTTATTTCAGGCTATGATTTCTACAACGGAGGCGAAGGTGAAAGCGTTAACGGATGAAGGCATAACTGATCCTACCACTGGCACGCAAGCAACGGGTACATCCACTGATAGCTTACTCATTGCTTCTACTGAAGAAGGAGACTACCATCAATATGCTGGACCTATCACAATGCTAGGTAAGGTTATTGGCTATGGTGTCTATGAAACGATGCGTGCGGCTATTCGGAAATACAAAAAAGATAAAGAGGAGAAGGCGTTATGATTGCCATAGTGATTGCCTGTATCATAGGGATAATTTTCGATGTTTTAGTAGGAGACCCTCCGAAGCTTCCGCATCCCGTGCGATGGATTGGCAAGCTGATTCAATCACAAACAGCTTTGTGGAATCGAGGCAAGTGGCGGAAACTGCGTGGTATGGTGATGGCACTGGCAGTTGTAGGGACAACGATGTTTGTGGTCACACTTATTTTACTACTCAGCTATCAGGTAAGCTTAATTTTTGGCATTTTGGTGGAAGGACTTTTAATTGGCATTGGGCTGGCGCAGCGTAGCTTGAAGGAGGCAGCACTGGCAGTTTATGAGCCCCTTGTAAAAGGTGATTTTGCGGAAGCACGGGTCAAATTATCTTGGATTGTTGGGCGTGATACCGAAAAGCTGGGAGAAGATGAAATTGTACGTGGTGTTGTAGAGACCGTTTCGGAAAATACAAGTGATGGGGTGACCGCCCCACTATTTTATGCCTTTTTATTTGGGGCTATCGGTTTATGGGGCTATAAGGCTGTCAATACGTTAGATTCCATGGTCGGCTATAAAAACGAAACATTCAAAGATTTTGGCATGTTTTCGGCCAAACTTGATGATGTCCTGAATTTTATTCCAAGTCGTATCACTGGCTTTCTTATGGTGCTAGGTACAAAAAATGAAACGAGTTACTCATTTGGACAACGATTAAAGCGGTGGGCGCAAGACGCTAAAAAGCATCCAAGTCCTAATAGTGGTTATTTAGAGGCCGCAACGGCAGTACAGCTTGGCGTACAACTAGGCGGAAAAAATACCTATCAAGGCGTTATTTCTCAACGTGCGATTATGGGAGAAAAATTAGTTCCTCTAACAAAGGAACATATAATGGCATCTATTATTCAAATGCGTATTGCCATGGTGCTCTTTACGCTTGTCATGTTAGCAGTGGAGGTGTTCATTTATGCTATTACCTAATCACGGAGCAAATCCGCAAAATGTTTATCAGCAATTAGGTTTAACGATGCCTGAAGAGGTATATGATTTTAGTGAAAATGTCAATGCGGCAGGACCACCATCCTTTGTCGAAGCACGTTGGCGTACATTTTACCCGCTCATTCAACGCTATCCAGATCCGGATGGAGAGCCTTTTCTAACAAAGGTCGCTGCTTTTCATCAAGTGAAGAAGGACATGGTTTTACTAGGCAACGGGGCGTCAGAGCTCTTTAGTATTATTGCGAGGCGTTATGCTCAAAAGCGCGTCATCGTTGTACATCCTACTTTTTCAGAATATGAGCGAACATTGCGAGCTGCAGGGGCTATTATTATTCCGATTTTGGTGACGGACTTTATCCAATATACGTTGCCAATGGAACGGCTTAAACAAGAAATGGTGGAGGCAGACGCACTCTATATTTGTACACCGAATAATCCAACAGGTGTATTGCCAAAGAAGGAAGCTATACTAGACTTATTGGAGCATGGTCGAGCTGTCAAATGTGAGCTTGTCATCGATGAAGCTTTTATGGATTGGGTTGATGAGGCGAATTCCCTCATTCACGAAAGTGTGGAAAATTCACATGTCCTTGTGGTGCGTTCGATGACTAAAATGTATGCAATACCTGGCTTGCGCCTAGGCTATTTAGTTGCTCATACCTCCATCGTAAACGAGCTAAAGGACATGCTCCCACATTGGAATTTAAATGCCTTTGCACTCGTTATTGGTGCAGGCTGTTTGGATGAGCAGCATTATAGTCAGCAGGCAATTGCCTATGCGACAACGCAAAGGGAGCAGTTGCATCGTTTTTTACAAGAAAACGGCTGTCGTGTCACTAATAGTGTGACAAATTATGTGTGTTTTTCATTGCCAAAGGAGCAGCAGGCGGACGCCTTTTTTACGTATTGTTTAGCACAGGGAGTTGTCCTGCGTCATACGAAAAACTTTAAAGGATTACAGGGCGAATGGTTCCGTATTGGGATTAAAGATATTGCGGCCATGACATATTTACATAATTGTCTGCAGGCGTGGTTTAACGCAAATAAGGGGAGAGAAAAGTGACAACTTTTTATCTAGTAAGACATGGGGAAACACAATGGAATCAGGAGCAGAGACTACAAGGGTGGTTGGACTCTCCGCTAACCGACAATGGCAGAGAAGCGGCTGCTAGATTACAGCAGCAACTACAGTCAATCCCATTTGCGGCAGCTTACAGTAGTTCAAGTGGTCGTGCGAAGGAAACGATGGATATTTTGACGGCTCAACGCCAATTACCAGTTTACTATGAGGATAATTTGCGGGAAATCTGTTTAGGGAATTGGCAAGGTAAGAAAATTGAGGATATTTTGCTGACAGATGGGCTAGATTATGAGCTCTATACGAAGTACCCAGCTCAATTTATGGCAACCCATACGGAAAGCTTTGGTGCTGTCACAGAAAGAGCAATGTATACATTGAAAAAGATAGCGGAGCAGCACCGAGATGAGCATATTTTGATCGTTTCCCATGCAGTGACGATTAAATGTATGATTAATGCCATTTTACAGCGCAATATTGGTGAGCTTTGGTCAGCTCCATATATTCATGGGACAAGCGTCACTGTGATTGAAGGTCAGGGACAGCAATGGGTAATCCAAGAGATTGGTACGCTACATCATTTACAATAGGAGGTTTTACAAATGCCCCTCGTTTTTATTACAGGTGGTGTGCGTAGTGGCAAATCTCATTTTGCAGAACAAGCCGCCATACAGTATTACCAAACGCAGCCTAGTACAGAAAAACGGTTAATGTATATTGCCTCTGGTATTGCTTTAGATGATGAAATGAAGAAGCGAATTGATCGCCATCAAGCTGATCGACTAGCTCAGCCCATGCAATGGATAACAGTAGAGGCCCCTTATAACATCGCGCCCGTATTTGAGACACTCAAGGATGGGGATGTGGTGCTATGGGATTGCGTCACTACTTGGCTCACTAATGCGTTTTATGAAGGCTATGAAAGTGGAGCGCCATGTTTAACGAAGCCTGGCTGTTTAGCATCCAAGCTACACACTGTTAAACAGGCCATCCTTTCTCTGCTAACGAAGAACGTGACATTATTAGTGGTGTCAAATGAGCTGTTTGATGAACCTCCTTATCAAAGTGAAGAGGTGGAGCTGTATCGAAGAACTTTAGGACAATTTCATCAATGGTTTGTTGTGATGGCTCAAGAAGCGTTTGAAATGAATTATGGTATCTTAAAGAGATGGAAATAAGGGAAAAGGAAGGCAAGACAATGAAAAATGTTTGGTATAGCCTACTGTTGGCATTTCAATTTTTTACGGTTTTGCCAGTACATAAGGAATTACCTCTAAAAAGGTCAACGATTACAGGTATGTTTGCTTGCTTGCCATGGATAGGTGCCTTGATGGGGACAACTGTAGCTGGAGTCCTTTACAGTCTTACACAATGGACAGCCAGTAGCGAGGTCATGCTCGCCTTTATCGTCATCGGGCTGTTTGCTTTATGGACAGGCGGTTTACATTTGGATGGCTTTATTGACATGGGGGATGCGTATTTTTCTTATCGAGATCGGGACAAACGACTTGAGATTTTAGATGATCCTCGGGTAGGTGCTTTCGGAGTGCTATCCATACTATTTTTGTTATTTGGAAAATTTGTTGTTCTACATGAGCTTTTTGTGCAACATAAATTTGCATTATGGATGGTCGTATTCATTCCTTTTTTAACAAGGGTTGGCATGAGCTTTTATTTTATGTCACTTAACTGTTCAAAGGAAAAAGGGCTTGCCTTTTTCTTTCAGTCTCATCTACACGCGAAACGATTAAAAATAATGATGCTGCTGTTCCTTTTATTGGCCATGCCGGTTGTGCTGATCATCACAAAGTTCTCGATGCTCCCAATTATATTAGTCCTCGTTTTAGCGCTTGCGCTTGTTATTTTTCGCCAATTTACATTGCGTAATTTTGGTGGTGTCTCGGGAGATTTACTAGGTGCATCTATTGAAGGGATGGAGGTTGTATTATGGGTGACATTGTTACTGTGTGCTTAATGCGGCATGCGCCGACAAAGGCCAATTTAGAAAAGCGTTATCTGGGATGGACGGATGCACCATTAGCTGATACCTCCAAGCTCTCTGTCGTGGATGCATCTATCGAAACGGTATATGGCAGTGATTTACAACGCTGTCGCACCACGGCTGCCCATTATTTCCCAAATGCTAGCTATTATGCAGATGCTCGCTTACGAGAATCAAATTTTGGTGAATTTGAAGGGAAAACCTATGAGGATTTAAAAAAGGATGCTCGTTACCGTGCATGGTTGGATGATCCTATTCACTTCCCACCGCCACAGGGAGAGGCTTTTGATGATTTTGTAGCACGAGTTGTGGAAGGCTTCAATGATTTGCCGAAGATGGAGGATCATTATTTCTTAGTCGTTCATGGCGGAGTGATTCGTGCCTTACTCGTTGCTTATGCGCCAACAGAGCAGCCTTTTTGGTCATACCAAGTGCCACATGATCACCAATTTCATTTAACTTTTACTAGAAAGGCTTGGGAGGAGGGAGCTAGATGCATGTTTTTATCGGAGGCGCCTATAACGGAAAAACCGATTATGTGATGCGTTTATATGAACAGCACGATGTGGTACTTGTCGAAGGCGATCTACCGGATGTTGCACCAGCCTGTGAAATCCTTGTCATTAAACATGTGGAAAAATGGCTTTTGACACAAAACCTTGAGGAAGATGAGGTCGTGGTACAATCCGTCCTCACTAAATTAACAGCCCTTGCCCAACATTGTTCGCTGGTACTTATTGTGACAGATATGGGCCGCGGTGTTGTACCGATGGAAAAACAAGCTCGTTTATTACGTGATACGTGTGGTCGCTTATACCAGGCATTATTTGCTGAAGCAGAGCAAGTCGTACGTATTTGGTACGGGATTGGCGAGCAACTCAAATGAGATCAACATACTAACGGAAAAGAGGAAATGCAATGGATCGACAAACATTAATGACATGGATACTAACGGCTATG
Organism: Lysinibacillus sp. F12; assembly: GCF_057773605.1. NCBI lineage: Bacteria > Bacillati > Bacillota > Bacilli > Caryophanales > Bacillaceae > Lysinibacillus > Lysinibacillus sp. F12. Next base: position 163,744 of record NZ_JBYMLP010000001.1, on the reverse strand, counting down.
GTAGCAGCCATTTGTGCAGTAGGAGCCGCCATTAAAGTACCCGCATTTATTTCGACTGCAGCACTGGATTCGGCACCTGCCTTTTTAGGTGTTGTCTTTTTATCGCCATTATTAGCTGGGATAGCTGGATTCATTGGTCATTTTATTAGCGCATTAACGGCTGGCTTCCCACTTGGTCCACTCCATGTAATTATTGCAGTAGAGATGTTTATTGTTGTTTGGATTTTTGGAATCATGCATAAAAAAGGTATGCATTTTTGGAAATGGCCAGTTGCCCTTGTATTGAACGGCATCGTGGCACCACTTCCATTTTATTTTATTATTAGTCCTGCCTTTTTCTGGGGTGCTCTAGGGAGTATTTTCATCGCAACGGCTATAAATTTAATCATTGTAGCTGTGGTCATGCCCATTCTTTCGAAGGTTTTTGTGCGTAAGGCAGGTCGCGTTTAGTGAGAAATGCTATGAAAGTGGGCGCGTTTATTGCGACAATGGATAATGCGGCGGCCATTGGGGAGAAGCCACAAGATATTGTGCCAGCTTCCGATCAATTGACAGCCTATATGACAGCCCGTGTGACATTTTTAGAGCAGCTGGCTGCACAGGCACTTCCTATTCAAATTTTACTCGCTAATTTTTCAGGGGATGCTGCATGGTCACGCTATGAAAGAGGCATTCAGCAAGTGTTCGAGGAAACAGGCCTTCCCTGTCCAGTCATTGCAGGCAGTTCGGAATCCAATATGCCAACTTTACAGTCTGGTCTAGCAATTACTATGCTTGGGGAAATACAACAGCGAAAAGCATGGGACCTTGAACAGCTTAGTTGGTACACATACGGCTTACCACTTGTTGGCGAGGAACTATTAGCACAGCCTGATGATGTGGCGCAGTTGCAACCTATTTATCAGGCATGGCTGGCAGAAATCGTTCAGCAAGTGTGGCCTGTCGGATCTAAGGGACTTCAGGGTGAGTGTGCGCGTCTTTTTGGCCAGCAATTAGTTGAATGTTCACATGATATGACCAAATCAGCAGGACCAAGTACAGTGATTTTACTTGGTATGGATCCAGAAAAAGAGCAGTTGGCACATCAATTTTTCCAAAGAAATTTTGAGAAACTGCGGATAAGTGCTGAGTAAAACGACTGCTTTGAAAATAATCCAACGAGCGGTACAAGAATTATTTAAAGCGACCTTCATGAATAGACGAGGGCACTGAAAAATTTATGTTTTCATAAAAGCGAACCTTTTTCAGATAAAAATAAGGCACTTCTTGTTCAATTTTGAACAGGAAGTGCCTTATTTCTGTCTCACTGGATCTTCTGTTGCCATATCCAAATGACATATCATACTTTGAGCGCTCTACTAGGTCGACGTCTGATACATCATTAATCGCTTTTAATAATAAGTACTTAAACATGCGAATTGGAGGAATGGTATTACGTCCATTATCTAAACAATATTTTGTTTTTAGCTCTTCTAAAAAAAATGAAAATTCAACAAGTTCATTGACCTGGCGAAGCATGTTATCTTTTGGCACAACAATATCATAGATTGCCATGTATGGACTTAAATTAAGGGTTTCCTAATTTGAAATCATTGGGGCTCCACCTACATATTCATTCTTTTATTATAAAGGAAAGTGTGACTAAAATAATAGTATGATACATTGCGTTGTTTGCAGAAGCATCGCTCGACTCCTGCGGGAAAGCGAGACAGACGAGACCCCGCACGAAGCGAAGCGTAGGAGGAGACTCGGCGCTCGCCCGCGGAAAGCGAGCGGAATGCTTCGGAAAACAACAATAGAGTCACAGTGCCAAATGAAAAAAAGATATGGACTTTTTCAGTGCCCTTTGTATAGGCATGGGGGCTTTTTATTTGGATGGATATCAGCCATATGCTCGACGATATCTCCTCATTTAGTTAAATCTCAACTATTACGAGTCTCGAAAAAATATTGTCAAATGGGAATGGTTTTCAGTTATAATGAGGAACGAGTGGGATTTAAATAGAACGGAGACGAATGTATGCAGGCAATCAAACAGCTAGGGCAGTATTTGGAGCCCTATAAATTTTTCACCTTTATAGCTCCTCTTTTAATGGTGCTGGAGGTGACAATGGATTTAATTCAGCCGACCATTATGCAGCATATGATTGATACAGGGATTGTCAATGGTGATCATGCTTATGTGCTGAGTATGTTTGTGTGGATGCTAGCAAGTGCAGTACTTGGGCTTGTTGGTGGGGTTGGTTGCTCGTATTATAGCTCGAAGGCTGCGATTCATTTTGCTTCGGATGTTCGGCAAGCTCTCTATCAGAAAATGATGACGTATTCAGCTAAAGAACGGGATGCCTTTACGACTGGCAAGCTAATTACCATTTTAACGAGCGATGTTGAAAGCCTTCAACGCGCGTTTATGATGACGCTGCGTATTTTTGTGCGTGGGCCGCTACTCTTTATCGGGGCAGTCATTATCGTGTTTGTAACAGCACGGGAACTTTTTTCCATACTTCTTATTATTGTGCCGATTTTGATTGTGGCTATGTATTTTTTCACGAAGTATTCGGGTCTGCTGTATCGTCGCGTACAAGAGGCTATTGATGCGGTGAATACGAAGCTACAGGAAAATTTAGCGGGTATCCGTGTCGTTAAAGCCTTTCGTCGGGAAACCCAACAGGTATCCCAATTTAGTGAGCTAAATGATGGGCTGACAAAACGTTTCATCACTGCAGAACAAATTGTAGGGGTGCTTGTGCCATTTACCATGTTCGTCGTTAACATTGGGATTGTCGCGGCACTTTGGCTTGGTGCCGTTAAGGTTGAGGCAGGTACATTAAAGGTTGGGGTTATTCTCGCATTTATCAACTACTTAACCATTATCTTAAATGGCTTAATGTCTTCCAGTATGGTGCTGATGCAAATTGCGCGTGCATTGCCTTCAGGAGAACGAATTGTGGATGTCTTAAATATGGATATTGCCGTGAAAGAGGCAGAACTTGCAAGGACAGATTCGATAAAAGGGGCCATTGAATTTGACCATGTGAGTTATCGTTACTATGATACAGCAGAGGATGTTCTTAAAAACATTTCGTTTTCTGTGAAACCGGGGCAAACAGTTGGTATTATTGGGAAAACAGGTAGCGGTAAATCAACACTTGTAAAGCTTTTACCGCGCTTATTCGATCCAACAGGAGGAGCTATTTACATAGATGGTAACCCCCTTTTAGCATATTCTTTATCCACGTTACGGGACCATATAGGATTTACCTCACAAAAGGCCTTATTGTTTTCTGGGACGATTGAAAAAAATATACGCCTTGGTAACGAACGGGCAACGGCAGAGGAAATACAACAGGCATTAGATGCTGCCTGTGCCAGCGAATTTGTGGAGCGCCTTGATAAGGGCTTAGCACATGAGTTGTCACAGGGAGCAACGAATCTCTCAGGTGGGCAAAAGCAACGCTTAGCTTTAAGCCGAGCATTCGTTCGAAAGCCAGCTATTCTCGTGCTGGATGATACGACCTCAGCCCTTGATAGTGCTTCAGAAAAACATGTGCAGCAGGCCATTGCTGCGCATTTTCAAGACACGACGACATTGATTGTAGCTTCAAAAATTGCCTCGATACAGCAGGCAGATATCATAGTTGTCTTAGAGGATGGCGAGATGGTTGGGCAAGGGACGCATCAACAGCTACTTCAAAATAATGTACATTACCAAGCAATTTACGCGTCACAGCAAAAGGCTGGTGAAGAAGAATGAGTCAACATCAAGCAAAGCAAATGAATTTTGGGCGAGGGCCTCGTATAGGTGGGCCAGCTGAAAGAGCGAAAAATCAAAAGGCAACACTGACAAGAGTTTGGCACTATGTCAAACAGCAAAAAATAGGACTGTATTTTTCGATCTTCTTGGTGATCGCTTCCACTTTTTTAAGCTTGGCGGGACCCTATTTGATAGGCCATATCATTGATGATTACATTATGAAAAAAGATATAGATGGGACCATCCGACTAGGAATCATATTAGCTGTGATTTTTACGGTAGCATCGATTCTGACATGGCTGCAAACCTATGTCATGATTCATGTGGCGATGAAAACGATTCGGACATTGCGTCTAGTGCTGTTTCAAAAGCTACAAACGCTCACATTAAGATTTTTTGACCAGCGTGCGCTCGGTGATTTAATGAGTCGTGTCACAAATGATATCGATAATTTAAATACAGCGCTTGCTCAAAGTGTGACGCAAATTGTATCATCCATCTTAACGGTCGTGGGTGTTAGTATTGCCATGTTCACATTAAGCTGGCCATTAGCGATTGTTACCTTAATCATTATTCCGCTTATCGTTTTCACTACTAAGCAAATTATCAAGCGCAGCAGTAAAAATTATGCGGCGCGTCAACGAGATCTTGGTAAGCTGAATGGCTATATTGAGGAAATGATGACAGGTGCAGAGGTACTCACGCTATTTGGCAAGGAACAGCAATCCATTGACACGTTCCATCAGCAAAATGAAAACTTGCGAAAATCCGCACTACGCGCAGAGATTACATCAGGCTTATTAGGACCTATTAATAACTTTATGAATAACCTTGGCCTCGCGATAGTGATCGGGACAGGAGCTCTTTTAGCGGTGAAAGGGTATGTAACAGTTGGTATTATCGCTGCATTTGTCACCTATACAAGGCAATTTTTTCGCCCGCTCAATCAATTATCAAACCTTTTAAACACCTTTCAGTCGGCTATTGCTGGAGCAGAGCGTGTATTTGAAATAGTAGATGAACCATCAGAGGTAGCTGATCGACCTGAGGCTATTGAGGCTCCGTCCTTAAAAGGAGATGTCGATTTCAAGCAAGTATCGTTTAGCTATGAGCAAGGGAAGCCCATTCTCCAAAACATTAACTTCCACGTAAGGGCAGGAGAAACGATAGCTCTTGTCGGGCCTACTGGCTCAGGGAAAACAACCATTATTAATTTACTAACACGTTTTTATGACGTGGATCAGGGTGAAATTTTAATTGATGGGCACAATATTGAACACTATAAAATGTCTACGATTCGCGAAAGGGTAGGTGTGGTTTTACAGGATACCTATTTGTTCTCTGGCACAATTCGTGATAACATTCGCTTTGGAAAGTTGGATGCGACGGATGCTGAGGTTGTGGAAGCAGCAAAAATTGCGAATGCCCATCATTTTATAAAATATTTACCTATACAATACGATACGCCTGTTCAAGCGGGTGGCGCTAATTTAAGTCAGGGACAACGCCAGCTCATTGCTATTGCCCGTGCTATTTTGGAGAACGCGGATATTTTAATTTTAGATGAAGCGACATCCAGTGTGGATACGCAAACGGAAGTCGATATTCAAAAGGGCTTACAGCATTTAATGCAGGGTCGCACCAGCTTTGTCATCGCCCATCGTTTGAAAACCATTGAGAATGCGGATAAAATTCTCGTTATACAGCAGGGCGTAATTATTGAACAAGGCAATCATCAAGCGTTGATGGAACAACAAGGGATGTATCGTCAACTCCAACAAAAGCTATTGTTAGAGCAGGCAGAATAGGGAATAATAGGGATGAACAATGCAATTTTGTGAAGGCGAGGGATACACATGTATGAATTAAAGACGAAAGAAACCGATGCAAGTGTCATTGAATTTATTGAAAGTGTCGATCATCCAAAAAAACGGGAAGATGCCTATCGACTACTGGATATTTTTACGGAGGTCTCTGGCTACGAGGCTAAAATGTGGGGACCAAGTATTATTGGGTTTGGTCATTATCATTACAAATACCAAACAGGCCATGAAGGCGATGCACCACTTGTCGGATTCTCCCCTCGCAAGGCAAAAATTAGTTTATACTTTGCACCAGGTGATCGTGAGCGAGAGCAGCTATTACAGCAGTTTGGTAAACACACAACAGGGAAAGCTTGCGTTTATATTAATAAACTCGCTGATGTTGAAGAAACTATTTTAAAGGCTCTTATTCAACAGTCTATCGCCTTTTTACAGAAAACCTATCCAAATGAATGACTCAAAGAAAGCTGCCACATGATGTAGGCAGCTTTTTTGTGTTCATAGACAAGAATTTCAACTTACCTAGCAAATAGGTTAATAAAATTTAATGAGATATTTATTTTTCGTATGTATCCTTACAAGTATCAACGGAGAGGAGAGGCGTATGAAAAATATCATAAAGAAAATGTTTATTTATTTGGTGTTCATCGTATCGATCGGTATCGTAGCCGTCAGTATGTACCACTATAGTTTGACCCAAAAGGAGGAGGCCATTTTACGTAATAAAGGCATGATGGTAAATATTGATGGTCAGAGCATGAATGTCTATCGGGAGGGGGCTGGGGAGGATACGTATGTTTTTATGGCAGGGTCAGGCATTGCAGCCCCTGTTTATGAGTTAAAGGGGCTTTATAGTAAGTTTTCGCAGCACCATCAAATTGCTGTAGTGGACCGAGCAGGCTATGGCTTTAGTGAAATTGCCCATGATGAAAGAGCTATTGATACCATTCTTATGCAAACAAGGGAGGCTCTTCTGGCAAGCGGGCTCCAGCCGCCCTATATTCTTGTTCCTCACTCTATTTCAGGACTTGAAGCGATTTACTGGGCACAAAAATACCCAGAAGAAGTGAAGGGGATTATCGCTCTGGATATTGGCTTACCTAGTCAATATGTAAAGCATAAAATGAGCACCTTCGATAGATGGATGGTGAAGGGGGTAAGTCTAGCTACTAGCGTTGGTTTACACCGCCTAGTGCCATCACAGGTATATAATCCACAAGTTCTGAACATGTCCTTTTTAACGACTGAGGAAAAGGAAATCTATCAGGCGTTGTCCTTTAAGCAATTTTTTAATGAAGATATGAAAAATGAGCTGTTACACGTCTATGAAAATAGTTTACAATCAGAACAGCTTCCATTGCCGCAAGAAACCCCAATGTTAATCGTGGATGCTATTTCCAAGGAAAATGTACATTCAAAATATACAGAGCAAAACCGGCAGGATTACGCAGACTTTGCGAAGCAATTCACTCATGCCGTAGTGAAAGAGGTAAGTGGCACCCATAGTATATACCTGTATCAACCAGATGCAATCTATCAACTAGCGATGGATTTTATGAAAACGAATGCTGATGAGAGAGGTCGTTAACATGAAAGGATTTCGAATTTTAATTGTAGAAGATGATCACATGATTGGTGATTTACTTCAAAAAATAATGCAACGTGAAGGCTATGAGGCCGTGTGGAAAACAGATGGCAGAGATGTAATGAGGCTCATTCATGATGTAGATTTAGTCATTATGGACATTATGCTACCAGGAGAGGATGGCTACCAATTAAGCAGAAATATTAAACAACTAGGCTTAAATATTCCTATCATTTTTCTATCGGCACGTAGTGATATTGAAAGCAAACTAGAAGGTTTAACCGTTGGTGAAGATTATTTGACAAAGCCGTTTGATCCAAGGGAGCTATTATTGAGAATCCAAAAAATGCTAGTGCAACAATATGGAACGTTTACACAAATACAGCATTTACTCATTGACGGAGAGCATCGAAAAGTATTTCATCAACATCTTCAAAACGAAATTTCATTAACGGCAATAGAACGAAAAATTTTCTTTTATTTATTTGATAACCGTGACAGAGTTTTAACAAAGGAACACTTTTTTGATTATTTATGGCCGTTGGATGATCGTAATCATAATATTCTTAATGTCTACATAAAAAAGATTCGGACAAAGTTGGATGATTCAACAGGCATGATTGTACAAAATATATATGGAGAAGGGTATCGTCTAAATACCCATTTAAGAAATGACGTTAAAAACTAAATATAGAACCCTTTTATTTGTAGCAATTGGGAGTGTGCCCGTCGTTTTATTAGGTATTAGTGTGTTTATGTCCATACTTTATAACAAGGCTTTTAAAACGAAAAATAATGGCATCCCATTCCATGAATCCTTTGCATATCCTGTTATGCTTCTTGCATTTGTACTGTCTTTAGGGATTCTTGCCTTACTATTTTCCACATCCATTCATTCATTATTAGCTAGAATTACCATGCTCAATCAAACAATCCGGGAACTCGCGAGTAATGAACGGATACCCGATACGTTAACGGTAAGCAGTGAGGATGAATTAGGGCAGTTAATTCATTCTGTCAATCTTTTAATTGAGCGCACGACTTATCGGGAATTAGAGTTAGCACAACAGCAGGAGCTCCAAAAAGAGCTACTCCAAAAATTGAGACATGACATCCATACCCCTTTGACAGCGATTCGTTTGCAATTGTTTTATTTAGAAGATCAACTACAAGAGCAGCCAAAACTGGTGGAATCGTTAAATGAACAAATTCAGTATATCGCGAATTTAACGAATGAATTGCCATACCAGTCTTTTGATACGAGCGAAAATTCCTTTGTCGTTCAGGAAGAAGTTCGGCCAGCTTTACTATTGGAGATTATGATTAGGAAATGGAGTTATTTATACAGCATGCAAAATATTGCTCTTCATTTTTATCCAAAGGATGCAGAGGCAATCTGGACAAGTAATGAACTATGGTTACAACGTTTATTTGATAATGTCTTCCAAAATACGTTAAAGCATGCCCAAGCAACCAAACTTGTGGTGACGATTAAAGGAGGCGAAGTATGGATGTCTGATGATGGCATCGGCTTCCATTCTGACGTCGAACAGAGCGGACTTGGACTGAAAATTATCCAAGATATTGCTAGAACCTTGAACATTGTAGTTTCTTTACAATCCACCGAGGAGGGTACGACCTTTCGCTTTACTCCGTCATAAAAAAACAACGGACATCATGTGCCGTTGTTTTTTTATTATGCCGACTTTCGTTGTTGGAGTAAAAAGAGGGCAAGTCCTAGTAAAATGACGAATATGCCAATCCCTTGTTGCACGGAAATCATTTCATCTAAAATAAAATAAGCTAAAATACATGTGCCAATTGTTTCTCCTAAAATACTCATAGAGATGACTGTCGTACTTAGCCATTTTAATAGCCAATTAAATACCGTTTGCCCAAAAATCGTTGCAATTACAGCCAGTCCTAATAGGGACCACCATGTGGATGCGGGGTAGTCGAAAAACGGTTCCTGCATAAAGAGCGCATAAATGGCTAAAAAGATTGAGCTACTGCCATATCCGATAATCGAATAGGTGATAAGTGATAAATCCTTCCGTACAGATTGCCCGATGAAAAAGTAGGCTGTAATAATGCCAGCCGCAATAAAAGCTAGAATATCGCCATAAAGAGCTTGTCCACTAATTTGAAAATCCTGCCAGCCGATAATGAAACAGCCAATGATCGCTACCAAACAGCCAACAATAGCGCCTTTTGAAAAACGCTCTTTAAATAAAAAATAGCTACCTATTAAAGAGAATAATGGCTGTAACGTGACAATAACTGTGGAACTGGCCACTGATGTGTAGTTTAAGGATTCGAACCATAAAACATAATGACAGGACAAAAATAGACCTGATAGAATGCCCAGTCCCCACTGTTTTTTAGACAGGTTAACTAGTTCTTGTCGTAGCCCCTTTTGAGCTACTAAAAAGGGAAGGAGTACAAGCATCGCAAAAAATAGTCGATAAAAAGCCGTAATAGCCGGCGGGGCATCAGCAAGCTTCACAAAAATAGCTGATGTAGATAAAGCAAATACTGCTAAAAACAATGAGATGTAATAAAACATGATGTACTCCTATGTATTTACAAGATTAATAATATCAAACCTATTATAGTGCAGTCTGCTTGAATAATATAGGCTTTTTAAAATATTCGCATAAACAGCAATTTGAGCTATCGATTACTTAGTTACTTCTTTTCAAGCAAGGATTCTACGACCTGCTTTAATTGCAGTATAGAAGAATGCTTATGGTTTTCCTTTTTATAAATGAAGACAGTCTCAATGACCTTGTTAAGTGTCTCCATTTCATAAAAGTGCAGGTCCGGACATGGATAGAGTGCTAGTAACCTCGTATTTAACACGGCCAATGTATGCTCGATTTCTAGAAAATCAAGAATACTACTTACGGATTTAATTTCCTTCATCGTAAAAGGGACTTCTTTGTGAGTAAGCCATTCAGCTAATGCCTTCGAATACATACAGCCTTTACTTAAGACTAGGAGTGTCACAGGCGTTTGCTGGTCAAAATCGATGACATGTGAAGGACTCGAAATGACTTCGAAGGTTTCTGTTGTCATTAAATCATAGTGTAAATCAGCATAATGCTTCAATGGATTACTCGTTAATGCACAGTCTAGCTCCGCCTGATGTACTTTGTGATTTAAGGATGTACTCGATTCGACCGTGAAATCCACGTCGATAGGACTATGACCGGTTTGTAGCGCATTCATGATGGACGCACCATATAATTTAATCGTCGTATGGGAGGTTCCAAATTGAATATGTGCTTGCGTAAATCCAACCGTTTGTAAAAATTCATCATATTGTTGGGCCACCTGCTTTAAAAAGTGTAAATAGTGGTCACCGACGTCTGTTAGCTTTAAGCCTTGAGGTGTTCGTTTAAAGATTTCCTGTCCAATTTCACTTTCCATCTTCTTTACCTTCGAGGTTAGAGCCGATTGTGTATAGTTGGTGATTTCGGCAGATTTACTTAAATTTTGCCTTTCTAATAGCTCAATTTTGATGGCAATGTCGTCAATGTTCATGTTATTTGTCACACACCTATTAAATTTTTTGATAGCCGCTATCATTTTCCTCCATTTTACGAATGCTAGCTGTCAACGTAAACTCAAGATATCTAAATGATACTGCACAAATAAAGCGGTATATAGCTATGGAGGATTTACATGCATACCTATTACAAATGGATCATTTTACTGGTGGCTACGCTTTCGCAAACGGCTTCAACCTTTGTCACATACGGGATGGGGCCCGTCGCCGCCTTTTATCAAATGGAATGGCACTTAACGTCATTCCAAACAGGATTAATTGTTTCTGCCGTGAATATTGGACCGATTTTCTCGATGCTTTTCTTTGGCTATCTCATGGATAAAAAAGGAGAAAAACGGCTGATTGGATGGGGCTCTATTTTACTGGGCCTCTGTACGTTCCTCTTAATTCCTGTGAATCATTATACGACATTGCTAGTCGTATTAATAGTTGTTGGTTTTTGGTACGGTAGTGCCCAAACAGGAGGTAGTACAGCCATCGTAAAATGGTTTCCTAACGAGCATCGAGGTTTAGCGATTGGAATTCGCCAAACGGGAATTCCCATCGGAGGGGCTCTCGCTTCCTTCATACTTACCTATTTATATCATCACATCCATCTGACAGCTGTGCATGGGGCACAAGGTTTCGTAGCAATCGGTGGCGGTTTATTATTTTTATTGATGTATCAGGAGCCAAAACAGCATAAATCTTCTGTAGCAACACCGATACCGTTTAAAGAAAAGATGAAGGCTATCAAAGACAATCGAGCACTCTATCCCATTTTTTTTGTGGGCATTGTGATGATGTCCTTACAGATGATCCTCATCGCCCATTTGATGAGTTATTTACATCAGGAGGGTGGCTATTCATTAACAGCAGCAGGGAAGTATTTGAGTTTGGTCTTGCTTGGAGGGATGGTAGGAAGAATTGCTCTTGCATGGCTGAGTGACCGATACTTTGCTCAGAAGCGCGAGCACTTACTAATCATCGTTATGCTTGCCACATTTGTAATGGTCGCTTGTATGCCTGTTGTTTTACATGCTAAGAGCTTAATGATTTTATTTTGCTGTGTAATGGGCTTTTTCGCCCTTGGCTGGTATTCCTTATATATAGCGAGTGTAACGGAGCAGTCCGATCCTCAATCTGTGGGGCTTACTGTGAGTGCCGCTTTAACGATCAATCAATTCTTTATTGTTTTGGCTCCGTCTATCTACGGTTTACTCGTTTCCATATTTTCAAGTCATCAGATGGCATTGGATATAGTAGCTATGATGGTTATTGTGGGAGCGTTTTATTTATCGAGAACAACCAATAGTAGCCTCTTATCACAAAGTTCGGTAAAATAATGGAAAAATAGGAAATGGGTGTGTTGCGGATGGGTAGCTCAATTTGGATTCATGCAGCAGTAGAAAATGTATGGCAAGCAGTAACCGAGGAGCAATACCTCTCTCAATGGTATGCGCCAGGCTCTACTTGGAACATCCCTAAACTAGCTGCAGGAGAAAAGATGATCTTTACTTTAATGCCTAATGACCATAATCAGCTAGCAGATCCATTGCCAATGCAGTTAACGATTCAGCAGGTCAAAAAACAGGAGATTTTTTCATTTTACTTGGAAGTTCCAGAAACGGTCATCGCTATATCGTTAGCAGTAAAGGACAATGGCACAACAGTTAGCTTCAATATGCAGGGCTATGATGCGCCTCTTGCTAATCTAAAAGCATTGCTAGAGGGTGGTGATTTTCCGCACTTATCGTAACGACTACGTCTCAGGTCTTAGATGAATTTCAAGCGCAAGGTCGTATTTTATATGTTCCACTCCTATATAATGAAATTATTGGTAGAATATATAGCGGGAGGAAATTAAATTGAAGAAATTAGTTGGGTTAGGTGTCGTATTGGGCACATCAGTTTTCGTCTTATCAGGGTGCTTTTCGTTTTTGCCGAGCAAAATGCAAGAAGAAACCATTTTAGTAGAAAAGGATAAAGCCAAGACATTAGAGGTAGCTATTGATTTAGGTGTCGGCGAAATGAATCTAACTGGTGGCGCCAAGGAGTGGGTTGAGGGCAAAGCGGACTATAATATTAAGAAGCTAGCCCCTCAAGTTAATTATGATGTAAGTGGCGATACAGGGGAAGTAGAAATAAAACATAAAGGCTCGACGAAGCTAGGCATCTCCAATATTAAAAATACTTGGGACATCCAATTAAATGACGATATCCCGATGGATTTGACGGTAGAAACTGGGGCTTCCTTAGCCAATCTTGATTTACAGGGACTGCAGCTAGAAAAACTAGATATTGAAGCGGGTGTTGGTGATCTCACTGTCAATTTAGGTGGCGATTGGAAAAAAAGCTTTAATGCAAGTATTGAAACTGGGGTAGGTCAAACGACAGTCATTGTCCCTTCAAAGGTTGGTGTCAAATTAACAACAGAAAAGGGCATAGGTTCATCCAATATTGAAGGTCTCATTTCGAAGGGCAAAGGTGTCTATGTCAATGAAGCATATGATAAGGCGGATGTTGTACTGGAAATCAAATCAGAAATAGGCTTAGGAGATATTACGTTTAAATTAGATAAATAAAGAAAATGCAGTAGACTACTAGTAAAGCGGTAGTCTACTTTTGTATGTTATAAGATGATGCTAAGCATTGAACAGGAAGCATTTGAACTTGAAATAGGTAAATGTATGATACTGCACAAACCGACGCTTACATTCTTTGAATTGGGTGCTTGTTTTATGTTAGTTTTAAGGAAGCAATTGTTTTGAAGGAGCGAGTCGATTGAAAACCTATACATATAAACAGCCAATGGAAATTGATTCTACAGAGGTGGTATCGATTTTAAATGAATCAGGAGAGACATCATCAACGGTTCAACGTGTTTATTCTAATGCTCTAAAAAAAGCATTTGATAAGACGATGGACTTCCGTTATTTTGTACGTTTTGACGTCCAAGATCATACTGGTCAGCCACTATTTACTTGTAAAAAGGTATCTCGACGTGGTCGTGTACATTTCCGAGGCAAGGATTTAGTGACGGGGAAGGACTATATGATTGCCTATGACGGTTGGCAAATAATGATTCCTGATTTAGTTATTACAGATGGAGAGCAGCAAATTAAGCTCAGTAAAGAAATGGAAGACTGGTCGATCTTTACATGGAATGAGGAGCCGATCGCACGTTGGCAAGCGACTTTCTGCGAAACCCATTTTGACATTACACTTCAAATTGAAGATAACAGTCCTATTCAGCATGAAGCCTTTTTTATTGCCATTGGACAGGCTGTATTATTTGTGGGAGCCTAACATTATGCTTATTCGGCATGATAAAATAGGGCACGCCAAGATTAGTGGCATATGTCATTCCATTATGCTATAAATACAACAAGAAGGTAGCCTTAAAGAGGCTACCTTCTATTATGATGAACGTGAAGAAAGGTTCTGATGTTGTGCTTACTATTTTACGGGCTAAAGAAATATACTTGAAAGGAAATGAACACGCGGTATTACTTTTACATTCCTTCACAAGCCATACAAGAGATATGAAGAAAGTGGCGACGAAGCTACACGAAAAGGGCTATACATGTTATGTACCTCTATACAGAGGACACGGCCAGAAGCCAGAACTGTTAGTACAGTACGAAGTTGAGGACTGGTGGCAGGATGTGTTGAAAGCGCACCAATTTTTGCTGGATGAAGGCTATCAAACAATTTCCGTTATCGGCTTATCCATCGGTGGTATATTTACATTGAAACTTGCACAATTAAAAAAGCTACAGCAAATCATTGTCTTATCGGTACCGATTAATAAGGAGCCAGCACAACTAAAACAAAGAATCATTGACTATGCTTATAATTATAAACATATCGAGGGTAAATCAGCGTCTCAAGTTACAGATGAGATGAAGCCGTTTAGTGATATGCCATTGGACGCGATGATTGCATTTCAGCATTTTATTATAGAAACGATGCAGCAGCTTGAGAAAATCACGATTCCAATTGCTATTTTCTACGGCAAAAGAGACGAGGACTTATACGCGTATAGTGCTGACACAATCTATCAGCGTGTTCATTCTGCTAGGAAACACAAAAGGGGCTTTGAAAACTCCAAGCATTTAATGACTTTAGGTCGTGAGCAGGATGAAATCCTTCAGGAAATCATGAGTTTTTTATAGTGAAGAGCTTACTGGTAGGGAGATTGACGACCAATAGTAAATTATGTTATCATTATCTCGAATTAGAGATAAATTAATTCGAGATATATAAATTCGTAACATATCTCAAGACAAACACAAGAATGTTTTCGCGATTTGACAAGCCCTAATTTAAAAATAGAAGAAAGATTAACACCAATTGAATAATAAACATTTTAGATGTAGGTCTAACTGTATATATCGCTAAAGAAAAATATACTATTTGATGGATTATTAGACCATTATTTGGGGTAATGAAAAAAGAAAAATGAGGGGTGTGTTAGGTATGGGTTACCGTGAGTATAGAGGAGAAGAGATAACAGTTTTTTTCGATAAAGACATGTGTCAGCATGCAGCTGAATGTGTAAAGGGCTTGCCAGAGGTGTTTAATGTTAAAGCAAAGCCTTGGATCGCACCGGATCAAGCAGCTGTCAAAAATGTAGTAGAAGTTATCAATCGATGTCCAAGTGGCGCATTAAAATATAAAAGATAAAAGGAGCATCATACCATGGAAATTAAACAAGGTCACCAATCATTTTATATCGGAAACGAGGATAATAGTGAAGCAGAGGTGCATTTTGTACGTGTAGGAGATAGTCGAATCATTCTCGACCATACACATGTAGCCGAACATCTAAGGGGCCAAAATGTTGGACAGCAATTGGTCAAAGCAGCTGTTGAATATGCGAAAAAAGAAAAACTACAAGTTATCCCATTATGTCCGTTCGCAAAAGCAGAGTTCGAAAAGCATCCAGAATATCAAGAACTAGTAGGCTAAATCAAATCGTCGCACCCCAAAACTTAGGGGTGCGTTTTTATTTTTCTCTTTCCAACTTAATTTTTTCAAGTTCCACTTCGAGCTCCTTTAGCTTGATGATGGACTCTTGCTTAATCTGATAAACCTTAATTAAACTAACAATCCCCATCAATAAAATAAACATCAGCATTAAAAATTGAAGATTTGACAAATCCTCACCTCACTTTTATTTCAATTATACACAATAAATACAATAATTTCCTGTTGTGCTAAATGATGAGTAATACAAAAACAAGAAACCAATTTAGTTTTTGATAATTATTTTACTAATTAATAGTAGGACTGCTAAAAATACTCTTTTCTTCTCACGAAACAAAGTAAGTATGCTGGGAGGAGTATGACTATTCGAAATAGAAGGTCTATAGAGTGACAAACATGAAGGAGTGATTGGATGCGATTAACGAAAGGAATTACCGGCTTTGATGCCGACCATTTAATCGAACAGGATATGCGCATGTTTCAATCGATGGTATATCATTTAGCAACAAGTGAACAGCGAGCGAAAGTACGACATTTTATCGATCAACCGCATTTTGTCTATATGCAAGCAGTAGTGGAATTAGATGGAAAGACGCTGACCATTCTTCACCATCGGTGGATGCCATATATTGCTTTTGCAAATTCGGATAAAGAACTTAGCTTTACCTTTTTATCGAGGCCTCAGCTTCACAAATATTTTCCTATGCGAAAATGTTTGGAAGCGGTAACGCTGAATACTTTACTGGAAAAGGACCGAGCCTTGCATAGTTTATCTCCTATGGAATGGAAGAACATTGCCTACTTCAAAAGTCAAACTATTGGAGATGTAATGTTTCATGCTTGGGATTGATTAGGACAAATTACTCATGTCGAAAGATGCTATCAAATACACAAAAAAGACTAAGTTATTTCTGGAAATATAGCAAAAATTCCTAAAGTCACCAATCTTTCTGTTAAAATGGTAGATTACTTTTTATGGAATAGATTCGGAAAATAAGGAGTTTTTGCACATGTCATTCAAAACAATTAGTAGAAGAATTGTTTTTTCCTTTAGCATTGTCATTACAATAATGGCGTTATATATCGTGTACAATTATTTTGCCATTCAGCAAAGTAACAATGCGACAGAACAAATGGTTTCGCAAGAATTACAATTATTGACTATAGATTACGAGCAAGCGCAAACCATTGATTTAAGAATAGCTGCGGCTAGAGGCTATATATTGTCTGGCAATGAAAAGTATAAAACTATTTTTCAAGATAATGTAGCGCGCGCGGCGAGTAATGAAAAACAGCGATTAGCCTTAACAAGCTCTGAAGATTTCAGCAAACTTGCAGAAATAGCGAAGGAATGGAATCGCTATATTGAACAACAAGTATTTGCTATTTATGAACAGGGCAACGCAAAGCTCGCTATCCAAAACATGACGAAAATGGATGCAACAGCAACGACCATTCGTGAAGGCTATGAAGATCTAGCCAAACAACGCAAGCAAGCTATTAATGAGGTAGGAGCCGACGTGATGGTTGCCGGCCAAAATAAGCAGCTAATTGGCATCGTCGTAGGTATACTCATCTTTGTCATTGCAATTATTGTTGAGTTACTGAGTGCTCGTGGTATATCAAGACCCATTATTACATTGACGGAGCGGCTGCAACAAATGACGAATGGCGATTTAAGCGGTCCCCCATTAAAGATTCAATCAAAAGATGAAGTGGGCCAACTCATGGCGGCAACCAATACGATGGCGGATATATTAAATCGCTTATTACAGCATATTCAAACGGTATCAAATGATGTAGCTACCCAGAGTGAGGAGCTATTGCAATCTACAACTGAAGTAAAGACAGGCACCGAGCAAATCGTCAATACGATGACAGAAATTGCAGGTGGAACGGAAGAGCTGGCCAGTCATACGACAGCTATTGCTACCTCCATGAACGATTTTGCTGGAAAAGTAACTGCCGTTCATCAAAGCAATAAAGACGTCCAGCACTATTCTCAGGATGTCAAAGCTTTAGCAAAAGAAGGACGTGATTTAATGTCCTCCTCTACGAAGCAGATGGGAGCAATTCAACGTATTGTGAAGGATGCGGTAGACCAGGTTGATGGATTAAGCAAGCAAACACAAGAAATTTCTAAGCTTGTCACTGTCATTCAATCCATTGCCTCACAAACGAATTTACTAGCATTGAATGCAGCGATTGAAGCAGCCCGAGCGGGAGAACAAGGAAAAGGGTTTGCTGTAGTTGCCGATGAGGTACGAAAGTTGGCTGAGCAAGTGTCATTTTCTGTAGGAGATATAACGAATATTGTGCGAAACATTCAGGATGATTCCAATAGAGTGACCGCTTCTCTTGAACAAGGCTATGGCGAAGTAGAGAAAGGGACAAGGCAAATTACGACTACTAATGCAACGTTTCATCATATTGCTGACGCAATAGAGGCCATTGCTACAAATATTGAACAAACGTCCTCCGAGCTAGATGATGTCGTTCACAATACTGACACGATTAATAAATCCGTAGACGAAATGGCTGCTATTTCTGAACAGTCAGCGGCAGGCATACAGGAAACATCAGCCACCATCGAACAGGCCGCTAGCTCTATGGAGGAAATTAAACATAGTTCCGAGTATTTAGCAGAGATGGCCGAGCAATTAAATAGTCTAATACGACGATTTAAACTGTAACGATATGTCCCTTAATTTCAAACTTCCATCACATTTACGCTGTATACTAATGTATTGGAAGGTGGAATCATTTTGAGAAAATATTTACTTTTATTACTAATGAGTACTTTATTCATGGCACCTGCTGCCTACGCCCATACGATGGATAAAAGTACACTATTTACGGATGTCCCTGAAACAACCTCAACTATTCAGGACATTATGGTGTTACATAGTATTGGGCTCCTTGGGTATAATGGCAAAGATATGGCCTTAAACCCAACTGACAACTTATCACGCAAAGATTTTGCAAGCTGGGTAGGTGGCTTCTTTGGACTTGAAGGAGCAACAGTGGATGAATTAGCACAAGCAGCACAAAAAGAAGAATACATTTCTTCCTTGGAGGGCGACCTTACATACAAGGAAATAAATACAGCACTTTTTCATCATAAACTCGAATTAGAGAACCCCGATGCAACAATGACCAAGGAGGAGTATATTGCCTTCTTAATGGAACATCTGGACTATGATATGGGCGGCCACACGCTTCTTCAAATGGGTGGTTATGCTGAAGGTCCAACTGGTACCATTGAAGATGTCGTGACAGGAGATGAAACGGGCATTATTATCAATGGTAAAACGTATATGCTGTCAGGCCACCCTCGCATTTTTGCGGAATCAACTGATGCTAAAAGCTGGGTAGGTCAACAGCTAGAACGTTCTATTTTTACAACAGCTGGCGATCACCATCATGGACATGGCGGCGATCAAGAAGGACAGGGTAATCATGAAGAAGGTCATGGAGATAGTCATGATGCCCAAACTTCGAATGTAGCCACACTTCAATATGTGCAAATCAGCTCTGCTCAGGTAGCTGAAGATGATACAAAAGAAGTACAAACATCCAATGCCACACCAAGAGAAAAGCAGCAAACTGATGAGACAACATCCTCTAACTCAAGCACTGTGTGGGTCATTGCCATCCTAGTAGTGCTGGCAGCTATCTTCGCCTTTGTTTTTGTGAAAAGAAGAAAATAATGGAAAGTAATAAGAACCAACAAGGATGCCCATTCTTTGTTGGTTTTTTCGATTTCATTTCAGGTATGGAAGCGTGCTGATGTGCCATTCCCTAGCATAAACCGTCATACAATCTTCAATCATCATAAGTGAATCCACGTAAATTCCAGTAATTTTACACAAAATTGAATAACTACAAGCCTGTTCGGTATATAAATAGGGTACGATCATTTTTAGGCTGAGGAGTGTGTAAATGGCAACACTTGTAGTAAAGAGAAGTATTATGCATCGGTACCAAAGCATTGGGCAGGCAATTGAAGAGGCTATGCCTGGGGATATGATAGAAATTCGAGATGGTATTTATGAGGAAAGCTTGGATATTTCCAAGCGGCTGACATTGTATGGAGTTGGCAATGTTACAATTAAAGGTGGTGTTTTTATTCGCTACCAGACCCATGTAGATATGCGCAATTTACGTTTTCGTCAAGGACAGGGGCTCTATGTGAAAGGAGATCTTCAGTTAGAAAATTGTATTATAGAGGAGCAATTGATTCGCACACAGATTATGGTCAGCTATGGTAGTTTACTGATGAAAAATTGTGCTGTGCTTGCTACATCGCTCAATCATTTTGGTCTGCGTGTTGCTAATGGTTCCAGTGTTATTCTCGTTGATACAACACTTGAGCATCATGTGAAAGCTCAAATTATTGCACAAAATTGTGAAATGACATTAAGCAATTGTCTGCTACTCGAAGGGAAAAAACATGGTATTTTTGCGATTCGCCATGTGAAGATGGTAATGGAGGATTGTGAAGTTCATGGTCATGAAAAGGAGCAAATTGTAGCGGCGTCTAGTGAGCTGGCAATCACCAATTGCCTTATTCACCAAGGACAGGGGGTTGGTATACAGCTTTTTGATGATACGATTTTACGTATGGATGGCTGTGAGATTAAGAATCATCATGACACGAATATGATTGTCCACCGTAGTGAGGTAATGGTATCTGATTCTATATTTTCAGATGGCCAAGGACTCGGGCTGTACCTGGGAGAAAAAACTGAAGCTCAATTCTACGATTGTCAGTTTAACCGTCATGTAAAAGCACAAATGCTGATAGAGAATAGCAAGGCAGAGTTTCGCAAATGCCATGTACGTAATGGAATGGCTGTTGGTATGACCATCGTAGATGAAGCTGATGTTTCGATGACCGAATGTCAAATCCAAAACCATCAGCAATTTCATATCATTGTGGATGCAAGTGGGCTACAGCTCCATCAAACGACTATTCAATTTGGGCAATCAGGTGGTATTTATGGCAATGAGCATGCCAAAATTATGCTTCACCATACAAACATTCGAGAGCTGGAAAAGCAACATGTATATTTGAACAATGCCCGTTTGTTTACTCAGCATTGTACGTTTGAACAAATGCAAAATAACGGGATTACGTGTATTGACGCCATTTTTGAAGTAGCCAACAGCCATTTCAAAGACTGCCAGGATAGCACGTATGCGATGATATGGTCTGATCGTTCAATGGGACGTATTGAACATTGCAAAGTAGGCGAAGCAGCACGCCCATTTTTAGCTCTGTCCAATCAATCTTTATTAGAAATACGTGATACAGATTTAAGTGCAGTGAAGGCTCCAGCGGTGGTACAGGAAAACAGTCAGTTATATGTGCAAAAGCATGTTCAGACAACAACTTGGCATCGAGACACAGCTTCAAGAGTATCACAAATAGAGATGGTTCAAACAAATGAAGAGAACCATATAAAAATGCTGAAAAATGATATTAAAAAAATAATTTAATAACCGATTATACAACTAAGACAAGTAGTTTCAATTTTGAAATTACTTTTTTTATGGCGGGCATCAGAAGGTTTCAACTTTATATTTATGGGTAAAGTAATATGTTTGTGTCAAAAACGATGAGATAAATAGGCAGCGAAAACTCTATAATTCGACAAACTGACTGATTATTTTTATAATGGTATAGACAACTTCTTTTCAATTACTGCAATTTTCCAAAAAAATAAGAAGTAAAATGGTATATTTTCTTGTAAATGTTATTTTTGGAATAATAAAGTTTGGAATTGATGTAAAAAAAATAGTAAGAAATTTTAGATAATAGATTGATTAGTTTCGGTGAATTAGCCTATAATTAGTAAAAATGGTTCATATATAAGATGATTATATGTTATTTGTGAAGTGTGTGTAATTTGTTTAAAATAATAATAAAAAGGAATGGGGGTGATAAGAGATGTTTGGGCTGACAAAAGAGGAAATTCTTTTAAAGTTAGAGGAAATTGAATTAGCAGAGAAGCATAAAAGTGCGATTGCTGATATCTTACAACTAAACAATATGCGCATAGAACAACAGCTTGCATTACTGATCCATTTAATAATCGATGAGCGCGAACGTAATATTTCTAACCATACATATTTAAATTAACCATATATATAGATGCAAAAATCACAAGTGCAGGATTCGAAGCACTTGTGATTTTTTTATCACATTTTTTATAATTTTTTTGTAAAACAAATGATTCGATTCGCTTCCGTAAACCCGAGCTGTAAATGTACTTGTAAACTTTCGGTATTGTCCCATTCACAATCACTTGCAAATTCTGAGCATCCCATATGCTTGGCCCATTGTTCACAATGTGCTACAAGCTGTCTAGCATAGCCTTGCTGTCGATAGTTATCCATGACGAATAATCCTTCTAAATAGCCGACTGGACTAGAGTCCGTACCCTCTACATAATCTGTTCTCAGCTGACATTGGGCAAAGCCAATCGCCTTGTCATGGTCGTAGGCTAAGAAAATAGCTGCATTGTCATCCTTCAATAAATGTGTCATGCTTTCAGTAAATTCCTCTACTGTATGATTAGGCCACAGCAATAAAGCTAATGTCGCAGCTGCCAGGGCATCCTGTTGCTCTGCTTGTTGAATCATTCAAAGTTCCTCCATCCTATTCATTCCGAAAACGAAACAAAAATCTTTTTTGTACGTACAAACTAGTAAGAGTTTCTGTCGTTGATGTGCTTTCTATCATTATATACAGGGTATACATGTAAAAAAAGGATAAAATCCACATCGATTTTGATGAGAGGGGAACCGATATGTCATTATTACAATCGTTAATTGAACAGGCAAAAAATCCAAAAGGATGGATGGGTTCATGGATGCTACGTATCATGAATATCACTCATCGTGGCATGAATAGTTGGTTTATCCGGCAAGGTGCCATCAATGATGGGGACCGTGTGTTAGATATTGGCTGTGGCGGAGGGAAAACACTCGGAATTTTATCGAAATTGAATCCCAATAGTATAATTTATGGGATTGATATTTCTGCACAGGCAGTAAAGGAATCCATCAAAATGAATGAAGCGAATGTCGCAAGTGGCAGCATCATTGTTAAGGAGGCAAGTGTGTCTCAAATTCCATATGAGGACCAATTCTTTGATGCAATCACAGCTTTTCAAACCCATTATTTTTGGCCATCATTGGAGCACGATGTTGGGGAAGTATGGAGGGTATTAAAAAATGGAGGAAAATTTATTGTCATTGCGGAGCTCTACAAAATGAATTACCATATGGAAGCATTCCAAACACCAGCAGCTATGAAGGATTTATTGAAAAAAACCGGTTTCCAAACGGTATATATAAGTGAAAAGACAAGTAAAGGATGGCTATGTATTACGGCCATAAAATAATATATAAGCATAGGAGGTTTTTCGATGAAAAGATGTTCGTGGGTCAAGCTAGATCAGCCGTTGTATGTAGATTATCATGACAAAGAATGGGGAGTACCCGTCTATGATGATCAGCATTTATTCGAAATGCTTTGTTTGGAGGGGGCACAGGCAGGACTTAGCTGGTGGACCATTTTACAAAAGCGAGAGGGCTATCGAGAGGCATTTGATCAATTCGAGGCTAAAAAAATTATCCTTTATTCAGAGGACAAGCTTTTGGCATTACAGCAAGACACACGTATTGTGCGCAATAAATTAAAAATCGCTAGCGTTGTGACGAATGCTAAAGCTTTTCTACAAATACAAGAAAAATATGGCTCGTTTTCTGAATATATTTGGGGATTTGTCGATCACCAACCAATTGTAAATGAATGGCCATCTATGGCAGAGGTACCAGTGACAACAGATCGTAGTGATCGGATGAGTAAGCAATTGAAGAAGGACGGCTTTAAATTTGTAGGAAGTACTATTTGTTATTCATTTATGCAGGCAGTTGGTATGGTCAATGATCATATAACGGATTGCTGCTGTCGACAACATGAGCTTGCGCATGAGCATTAAACATATCCAATCTCAGCTAGCCAAGCAAGCGACCATATTCCAGACGGGTGGCTTCCGTCCAACCCATGAGCTTTTAGAAAGTTGGATTGGCTATGTGGGATGGTCATTACTAGAGGAGGATCGACCCTCCAATTTTCAACCGCTTGCTACATTATTTTTGAAAGATTTGCCCTATGTTCCTCCTGCTTTACAGCCATTTCAATTGGTAACGCTATTTGTCCATGAGAATATTTTCGAACATCTCATGGAGGATGATTTGAGCAACTTTTTTAAAATAAGAGCCTACACCACTTTAGAAAACCTAGTACAGCGGGACTGGCAGCATGAGCGTATTCGAGCCTTTCCTCTGCAGGCAGAGCTTATTCACAATGATTATCCAGTATGGGATGGCGGGGGTATTCCTGCACAAATTGAAGAGGACATACTAAGATTGAAGCATGAAAAGGGTCTCAATTATTTTGACGATATCCTCGAAGATCTGTATCCGCAACACAAAATTGGTGGCTACCCGACCTTTTGTCAAAGTGGTTATGATTTTGGAGAAGACACACCTTTTGTCTTCCAGATTGCCTCAGATGCCAAGGCACAACTGAATATTGTGGATAATGGCAATTTTTATTTCTTTTATAATCCAAACGAACAGACATGGCGCGTCTATTGTGATTTTTATTAACATTCTTTAAGGCTTAGCCCAAAAATGTATTGTGATAGCAATCATGTATTGAATGAAAAATAAGCCTAGATACGCGCCTGACATTAGAAAAATAGGATTTAAGAAAACAGCGTGAATCGTTGTCATAAAGACCACATCCTCACGAATAATCTGCGCTATAGAAGTAGCGGCAATATAGCCAAAAAGAATAGCTGATACGACACCTAACGCATTGAAAACAAGGCGCATTTTATCACTTTTTTGCTGAAGATAGACCATGAGAGCAGGTATGACAATGATAGTAACCATTATGAAGACGTTCATCCACACACATCCTTTTTTCTCAGGATGCCCTTGTTAGCTGGTACATAAACCAAAAATATAGAGGAGGGGAATAAGGTGAGATGGCAAGATGGGGAGATGAAAAAAATAAAGAAGGTGAAGAAAATGGAGCATAAAACAGTCGTCAAGAATGGCATAGGCTTTGGTTCTGTTTTAGCGATTACGATTTCATGGAGTGTCCATCATTCCATCATATGGGCAAGCATCCATGGATGCTTTAGCTGGCTCTACGTCCTCTATTATGCATTTACTCGCTAAACTTTAAAGCATACCTATCAGCTAAGTATTTGTTTATTCCAAAAATTTTTGGGGTACAAACAAAGTAACGTTCATAAATATTGACTAACAAGCATAAATAACAAAGTGCTCTTTTTCAAGAGAACAAACTTCAGTATGAACGTAGAAGAAAGGTTGATAGCATGACACATCAAGTAACGGCATTAAGTAATGTGAATGGAAAAGCTACGGGAGTGGAAGGTATTTTACAAAATGTAGCATTTATTTTATCGACGTTTACGGTCTCTTGCCCGCAACGGGAATGGAGCATTCGGTCAGATATTCGTAAACTCTTCCAACGTATGAAAAAAATGAACACCAAACGTTTGATTGAGTGTATCCAGCGTTTTGAGCCTAGAGTAGTCGTAGTGGAAGTGGATTATTTGGGCGATGTTTATCGAGGAAAACTTGAGCCCATTGTGAAAGTAATTATTAATGAATAAGCCTATAAATTCTGCCAGGATTCAACCTGGCAGAAGATCAAATAAATAGTCCGTTTACATATATTAGAAAATATCAATTCCAGAATTCTTTAAGCAATTGTGCTTCTTCGTATTAGAATAATTTGTTGGCAATCTATGATAATCGGAGAAGCTCCTACATCTGCTACTTCTAAGAATGTAGCACAGCACGTTTTAGGATCTAGGCTAATGAAAAAGACATCAGCTAAGCTAAAACCACCTGCTAACACGACGTCTACAAGTGTGCCAATAGGCAGACATTCTAATTGATGGCAAATACAGCCTTTACATTCGTTTTTCTCACAGCAATCTTTCTCAGGGCATTTTTCTTCCTTGTGTTCGCATTTACATGTATGCTTACATTTTTTCTCACAGCACTTTTTTGCTTCGTCTTTTTGTTGACCCCAATTCATATAATGATTAAATCTACAATCTTGCATCTTTTAATCTCCTTTATGGTTAATTTTTAGTATTGGTCGCGCAACCCTTACACATCTAATCTATGAAAAATTAAATAGAGTTCTTGGTAATTTGCCCTTGGAATAGAAAAATGGAAACTTTGTCGTACATAACTAACCGTTTTTAGGGGGTAATACTAGATTTCTGCCTGTTAATATAAAGGTGAAAGGGAGCGAGTGTATGAAGAGAATACTACAAGGTTTCTTTTTACTGATGTTCGCTATAGTAGTGATATCATGGCTGATTGTAGAAAAACAGCCTTCACCAATAGCCGTAAGTTTCTCTCCTTCTCCGACCTATGCGGAAGAGTTTAGTGAAAAATTACAAGAGACTAATTTTACACAAAAGATTATACAAGCAGTACGAAAGGCAGGTTATTCACCAGATAGTACAGTAGGCTATTTGGTAGATTCCCCTAACCATCAAATCATCACCATCCAATTACACGATGGTAATGAAATAGAAAAAAGCACAGAAAGTGAGATTCAAACGATTATCCATGAGCTAGCCAAAGAAGAGAATATGGGAACATTTATAGTGAATGTTCAGCTATTAGAAACAAAATAAGGAAAGCGGGAGACACATATTGCATGTGTCTCTTTTGCATAGAAGGGGCATGTTATAATGGAATGAAGAGGTGAAGGTCTATGAAAATATTAGTTTTGGGTGCAACTGGACGTGTGGGAAGAAAAATTGTTGAGTTCGCGTTAAAAGATCAACACGAAGTAACGACATTTGTCCGTGATCCCCATAAATTACAGATGGACAATAAGAAATTACATATCTTTCAGGGAAATGTCTTAAATAAGAACGATCTCGAACAGGCTATGGTGAATGTGGATGTAGTAGTAAGTGCATTAAATACAGATGGGAATGATACTTTATCTACTAGTATTTTGCTCATACTTGAGGTTATGGAGCAACAAAAGATAAAGAGAATTATTACGATTGGCACTGCGGGTATTTTACAAAGTCGAGTGTCGCCAACAATTCTTCGTTATCAATCAACGGAATCCAAACGAAAATCTACGTTTGCTGCTAAGGAGCATCAGTACGTTTTTGAACAATTACACGTTTCCAATGTCGATTGGACGATTGTTTGTCCAACCTATTTACCAGATGGATCATTTACAGGAACCTATCGAGTGGAGCGTAATTTTTTACCTGAAGGCGGTAGTGAAATATCAGTAGCCGATACAGCCTACTTTGCCTACCAACAAATCTTTAGTAAGGAATTCGTTAAAACGCGAGTAGGGCTCGCCTATTAAAAGGAGGGTAAAAAATGAGAATCATTCACATGCTCATTGGCCTGCTCATTACATGTATTGGGCTTGCTCTGCTAAATACAACGATGGATGCTGCCATTCGAAATATGATGGTAAAAGTATATGGTATCCTTCTTCTGTCTATTGGGGTGTTTTATCTAAAAAAAATTGCGAAAATGGGGAAGTAATAGCTTTGTTAAGTAATGGATTCCTTCAATGGACAGGGTTTTAATAGGAATAGCGGATACTTATGCTTATAGGGTGAGAAAGTAAATGGATATTTTCCTTTTTATTGAAGGTTTGCTATACTTTATGTCGAATATATATCATTAAAGAGGTGATTGTATGGGCAAAGAGATATCAAACCACTATCAATATCCTGAACACCTAACCAATCAAGATGGAAACGAAAAGACAGAGCTATATGTCATAAAGATAACAAAGGAACAAGTGGATAGGTTGATAGAGGATATCGATCAAACTTTAAGGGCGTCTACCTGACGTCTTTTTTTATTATGGGTTTGCATCATTAAGAGTAAAGCTTAGTCCTGCCCCGAAGTAATCAATTCAGGAAAAAGTTCCCTCATTTATTGGTGAATCAAAACGTGCAGTTATTAGCTTTACTTTATAAAAAGTTATAAAATGGTAAAATATTAAATATTACATCAGAACGTTTAAAATGAAAAGAGCTAGAAGGGGCTATTTCATGCTGGATAATTATTTGATTAAGGATTTTACCCTATAGTTCTTTCGTACAGATAAAAAAATAAAATCAGTAAGATTGAAAATGCATCATCGCTACGCCATTTCATAGCTGCCTGTATAAAGCAGTTTTTTCTAAAAAAACTATAGGAATTTAAATACAAACAAATATTTTATCGGATTATGAAA
This sequence comes from Lysinibacillus sp. F12, assembly GCF_057773605.1. NCBI lineage: Bacteria > Bacillati > Bacillota > Bacilli > Caryophanales > Bacillaceae > Lysinibacillus > Lysinibacillus sp. F12. The sequence continues at coordinate 135,682 of NZ_JBYMLP010000001.1, read as the reverse complement.
GGAGCTGAGCTGTTTTATGATTTATAAATTGGATAAAAGAGACTACTACAAAATAAAAAGGTTACTACAAACACCTGATCAGAAGAATGATTTAACATTAAATTCCATAATTAATGGTATGAACAGAGGGACAATTTATGTAGACAATCTGCAAGAACCCAATACAGCACTAATAGATGTAACAGGAATAAGCAGTATTTTTATTGGGAATGCGACTAATCAACAGTTTATTGATTCTTTACGAGATTTTCTTGATAATGAATTAAAAATGGATACTTATGAATCGTGTGGTGGAACCTGGTTTATTGCAGTCATAAAAGATGAGATATGGGAACAAGTAGTAGAAAATGTTATTGCTGATAAAGAATACGAACCAGATTATGAGTTGTATTATCAATTCAATCCTAAGGCTTTCGTTTCCTTAAAAGAGCAATACAAACCTTTACCGGATAATTATCTAATAAAAAAAATTGATACCGAAGTCATTAAGAACGATCCAGATGGAATTCTTTCTGACGTATTAGAAGAGGTTTGGTATTCAATTGAAGACTTTAATACTCATGGACTGGGATATTGTATCCTAAGGGATAATAAAATAGTAAGTGCATGTTTTTCTTGCTGTGTACACGAGAATAAGCATGAAATTAGTGTTGAAACATACGACGAGAAACACATGAATAAAGGATTAGCAACTTTAGTATGTTCAGCATATTTAGATGATTGTATAAAAAATGGACTAGTACCCCAATGGTCAACGATGGAAACAAACCTTGAATCTAAACGTTTAGCAAAAAAATTGGGCTTTGAATTTGAGTCAAAACTAAAAACATTGGAGTTTGAATGGAAATGATTATGAGATACTCTTTAAAAGTATATAATATTAAAAATTTAGAAAATTTTTTCTGCTGTAACTTTGAAAAAACTATCCTATAATCAGCAACATGATCACGTTTATTTCATTGGAATGGATTTGCAGTCACCAATACTCAAATAAATAAAATCTGTTTGTAATGTATCTATTTTTCCTCTGCACAATTTCTTCTTATTTATAGTTTATAGTATAAATCGTCAGCGTTTTACAAAGTAGAAAGAATGAAGAAATTAGAGGTGAATAAAATGAAATTAAAAGCTTTTGCTGTAACTTTACTTACTACGGTTGTCCTAGGTGCTTGCAATGGAGAGAGTACTAATGACGATAATCCTAGAAAAGAAGTGGAGATGCAAAATATTAAGGAGTTGGTGAATGAATATAGCGGGGACAAAACTAAAGACGAATCTGCTTCAATCACATCAAACCAGCTGATTGTAACTGATAAAGAAGGAATTGAGTCAGCATATGCTTTGCCAGAAGACGAATTTTTTGTTTCTGTAGCTCCTTACATAAATGAAACTCACCCTTGTACTAACCATAGCTTGACGGGGTGCCAAGGAGAACTGGCTAATAAGGATATAGCTGTCTATATTGAAGACTCAAAAGGTAATGTGCTAGTGGACGAAAGCATGAAAACTCTAGCAAATGGATTTATTGATTTATGGCTACCTCGTGACCAAACGTATAACATAAAAATGGAGCACAAAGGCAAAACGGTAGAATCGATATTTTCTACTTATGAAAGCGATGGCACTTGCATTACAACAATGCAATTAAAATAGAAAAAAGTAGGGTTGTCCAAAAAGTCAGTGAAAGCTGATTATTTGTGGCAACCCTTTCCTTTTTAGATTTTTAAAATGCTAGGTTTAGTTTTGCAATAAGGTTGCGATGTTTATAAAAAAGATACGGTGTTTTTAGCATATTCGAATTGTTAAATGCAACTCAAACGATTTAGTTAATGGATCCATTTCATCTTTGATTGATAAGAAATATCTTTATGATTTAATTCACCATCTTATGTAAAACCTCAGTCCTTTTGACAGGAAAAGGAGTAGTTAAGAGCCAAATAATCACGAATGATTTTAGGATGTCCGCCATTTTCAAGACAAATTTTACTCGCAATTTTAATTTCCTTCTGATTATAGTGAGATTGCGCACCAATTAAAAAGATGCCTGACAGTATCAATAATGTGCCAATCCCCAAAACATATTTTATGACTCTTTTCAATACACGTACCTCCATTTCAAAAGTAATCGCTATCCCCAGTATATGTTGAACGATGAAAGCAATATGTTTATTGACATGATGTATACAAATTAGAAATTGGAGCATTAGGTGGCTATAGTGGCATCTGCCTGGCGAGAGGAATTGAAGATGTGGGGCACATTAACCTCACTAGAGTTAGAGGAAAAATATGCACAAGGAAAATGATGAGCCCTATTTAGCGTACTGTATAAAAATAGAAAATACTGGTGCGTTAATGGTCACGGATAGTCGGGTAGTGTTGCTGATCCAGAGATAACACCAAAACGCTATACAGCCATCATGAAGAAATTTAATGAGCTGGTGGCAGTCCACCCGCAACTGGAGTCCATCCTTTGACCAATTGGGGATGGCATAACCGTTTCTAAAGTAAAAAAATAATAAAGGTAAAACCTCCTTTATGGTAAAGTATGGTTAGTAACCCAAAAAGGAGAGATGCTTTTGAAACAAGCGTTAATTGTGATTGATGCACAGCAAGAACTAATGGAAGGTAATCAGGAGGAACAAGCTGTTTATCGTAAAGACGAATTAGTAGAGACCATCAATAAGGTGATTAACAAGGCAATCGAAGAAAATGCTCAAATTATTTTTGTTCGTGATCAAGATGTAGCTGGTGGGGAGGGAGCTGGCTTTCAAGTACATAAAAAAATCCATGTTCCCACATCAGCTGTCTTTTTTGATAAACTTGCTACCAATGCATTCTACAACACGGGTTTGCTGGACTATTTAAAGGTTCATGATGTGAAGCACTTGGTAATGATGGGGTGTAAAACCGAGCACTGTGTAGATACCGCCGTCAGAACTGCCACTGTTCAAGGCTTTGATGTCACAGTTGTCGGTGATGGACATTCGACGAACGGCTCCAAGGTTTTAGAACCAGGCGCAATAATCGCACATCATAATGACTTATTACATGGTCATTACAATGTTGACCATTTCTCCCTTGTGCGTCATTCCGACGAAGATTTATTTGAGCCGAGCCATTCAACCTATCGCTAACATAAGAATGACCAAGAATTTTAGTTCTTGGTCATTCCTTTTACTTTCTAAAACATCCAATCTACTACATGAAAGACGTTATGCTATAGCAAAAGCTTGTCCAAAAGGATAGATTTTTTTTAGAAATGGAACAGGTAACTTATTGGATATAGTAAAACTGGGATACAAGTTATATGGAAACCTTCTTCTTCATAGGGCCACTGTACGACCAGTGACCCTAAGTATCAAGTCAGGAGGTGTAAGGCTAAAATTAGCTTTACACTATTATATATATGTGAAAGTAGCTTTGAAAGTTAGTGATCTGCCTGTTCGATAGATTATTTTTTGAAAGGCGACTAATTAGGGCACAATATGTCGGATGACATCATTCTATTCTTGCTATTGTTGTGTAAAGGGAGGTTATTCAAGTGGATTCATGCACACGATTGAATGAAGCAATTGCCTATATTGAGGCCAATTTGACAAACGATATTGACATGAGGGAAGTAGCAAGAAAAGCGTATTGTTCAGAGTATCACTTTAAAAGAATGTTTTCATTTCTAGCTGGTATCTCACTATCTGAATACATTCGTCGGCGACGTTTGACACTGGCTGCTCTTGATTTGTCGAACGCCTCTTTGAGAATCCTTGATATAGCTGTTATGTACGGCTATAGCTCAGCAGATGCTTTTACACGAGCTTTTCAGCACTTACATGGAATGACACCCTCAGAGGCAAGGCAAACTGGTCAAACATTTAAAGCTTTCCCACGGATGACCTTCCAACTTACCATCCAAGGAGGAAAAGAAATGAATTACCGACTCGAGCAAAAAGAAGCCTTTCACATTGTTGGCTTGATGAAACGTGTACCGATTATTTTTCAGGGAGAAAATCCGGACATTGTGAAAATGGCGCAATCTCTAACAATTACAGATATTGAGCAGCTTAAAAAGCTGTCCAATGTGGAACCTAAGGGCATCATCCAAGCCTCTACAAATTTTTCAGAGGGGCGAATGGAGGAGAAGGGAGAACTCGATCATTATATTGGAGTAGCTACTACAGAAGCAACAAACCCTGGGTACTTTTGTCAGCTTGCTGTCCCTGCGAATACATGGGTAGTCTTTACAGTGGTAGGACCATTCCCGCAAACACTTCAGGAATCGTGGGGCCGCATTTATGCCGAATGGTTTCCGTCTTCTGGCTATAATCAGGTGGCTGGCCCTGAAATTGTCAGTCATGCGAGCACTGATTTCTCCTCACCAACCTTTACAAGTGAAATATGGATACCCATTCACAAAAAAGAGCCTCTTGCATAATGCACGGCTCTTTAATGTATTTTTGTGCCATTTGGTACGTGCTGATCAGGTGTTAACAGGATAACGTCTCCCTCTTCGGGCACTCCACCAATCACTAACACCTCTGACTTAAAACCGGCAACTCGGCGTGGAGGAAAATTAACAATGGCTACAACTTGCTTTCCGACCATTGCCTCTGGCGTATACCGTTTTGTAATTTGGGCGGAAGACTGTTTAATGCCGATCTCCTCCCCAAAATCGATGTTCATTTTAATAGCAGGAACACGCGCTTTTGGTAGCTCCTGTGCCTGCAAAACTGTACCAACTCGTAGATCAAGCGCTGTAAAATCTTCAAATGTGGCCAATAGACAACTCTCCTTCATTTAACTATATTATCATGCTAACATTGTATGGGAAATTATTCAAAATAAAAAGAAGAGCACATAGAGTGCCCTTCTTTTCTTAACGACGATGCTCCACCAGGTCAATAGCTCCTAACACAATATGAGCTAAACCAAAGCCAAAAATGGTGTTGGCCACCATTTTATTAGAACCATGCTTTTGCTTCATGGCATATCCTGCCGCTGTGACAGCCGACCCGAGAATAGTTGGGATTAAACCTTCACGAACATTATTCATAAAATTGATCCCTCCGTCGTATGATTCGGTATGAGTTTCATACCATACTTACTATGAACGTTTGGAGCTTATCCTATACGAATAAATAGTAGAGGAAAAATACTCGTTTGTTATTTATTGTTGAATCGGTTCTACTTCTATTTGATCGACCATAAATTCGTTCTTCGTATGATCGAATGTATAGGTAATATGGAAATCAGCCACATTTATAGGAAATACGCTAGCTGCAAGGGTCAATTTTATTCGTTGGTTTTCTATATAATAAATCGTTATTGCACCAAAACCTAGCTGATCCTGCTGTATTTCTAGCTCTGGATCGATTTTATAGTCAAAGTGATATTCCTTGCCAAATGCTCGACCCGTAATATTTAATGTTTCAAAGTCTTTTTTCACAACGTTTGACTCCATATGTTGAGCAACAATTTCCTCATAATGAGGAACCTTTATTTCTTGTAAGTCCTGATCTACTACATGAATATCATAATTATCTAGCCCCGTTCCTCTACCAGTCTGAAGGATAATAACAGCTTCCTCATCGCCGTCATCTGTCATATCTATGTAAAACACTTGAGACTCGGTTCCTGTATCATCAGGGTTGTTCCAATTAAAGTCCTTCATTTTCCCATTAAACTCCAGTTTTACGCCATCTCCTTACTTATACAGTTTTACTTCTTTATTGGCAGAGGAACCCATTCATGTGGCATCAGCATGTGTTGGACTATAAGCTTTTTTTAAAGTTTTTTCTTCTGTGGGATTTTCTTTTTGATCTGAATGGCAACCTGAAAACAAAATAGCACTCAACAATAGCAACGCACCCATTTCTTTTTTCAATTTGTATCTACTCCTTTTGTATTCTTTGGAAAACCGTCGACTTTGCTCATCGCAACGATTTATAAATAAAGAAAATTCCTCATTATATTATATAGTGGCTGTAATGAATATGAAAATTTTGGTTTTTTTGAAACGAAAATGAAGCTTCCACCGTATACTACAGAAGGGGTGTGTGGAAATGAAATATGTAGGCATCGGAACGATCATGTCCATCCTAGGTGTTGTATTTTCAATCCTAATATGGGGTACAGAAAAAGCCCATTTCCTTTCGGGGCTTGTAGGTGGAATACTCATTATTTTCGCTTTGTTAATGTCTGGATCAATGGGGAGTGGGGATCGAATGCGGGCCAATTTTGCAACAGAAACCAAAGAAGATAGGGATGAACGTAATCACATCATGAATAACGCTTTATGGTTAGCATTACCGAATATTATTGTCGCTATCTTTGCGTATTATATGTGAAAAAACCGTCTCAATAGAAAGGATGTTGCAGATTTTGGATAAAGAAAAAGATTATTATTCAGAGGCTTCTAGATATACACTTGCAGTTGTTCTCTTCACACTTATTATTTGGGGCATCTATGATTGGCGACATGCAACTCCCAATGGTTTTCAATTTTTATTAATAAACGAAATTGTTATCACCCTTGGCATTACACGATATATGTTGAAGAAGCGAGATCAAAGAAGAAAGCACTCTCAATAATCTTTACATAGGTAATCAATAAAAGTGTCACATCTACCCTAGGTGTGGCTTTTTTTGTTGCATTTAATAGTTAGGAGTACATTTGCAATAGAGAGGTGGTACTATGCAATTAACAGATGGTACACGGACATTTGAAACGGACATAATTGATGAAGCTGCTAGAAAAAAAGAACGTGATGAGCAGGAGCGGGAGATGCTTAATGCATTTGCTCGCTACGCATACCTTCGATACAAGCAAATACGGGATAAGGTTAATCCACGTAAATGCAAATACATGTATATCCATCAAGTTCGTCAACAATTAACTTCACCAGCAAGACTGCAACGTGTTTGCAATCTTTTAAGTATGACTGATGAAGAAATACTTTATATTGTAGAATTTGTCCGCAAGTATTTGAAATACGTCAAATAAAAGCCTCATCATCGGATGGGGTTTTTTTACATAATTTCTAGGGAGAATTGTTTCTCAATCACCCACTCCATATAGTATGATGAACGTGGATAAAGGAGTGAAGCGATTTTGAGATTCATGAAATGGTTAGTTGTTTTTATTATTTTCATTGGTATAGTTGGCTATGGTGTATTACATTTTGGCACGAAATTTGCGTCAGAAAAAATTGTCAATACACTCTCAACAGAATTAGAGAATAGTGGACAAAAGGAAGAAATCAAAAATACAATTGAAAACGATCCGGAGTTAAAAGCCTATATGGAAGAGGCGAAAACGGTAGATAGTAGTACGTTACCTTTTACGTCGAAAGAAGAGGCTACTAAAGTAATCATTCAAAAAGTAGGCATTACAGAGCTAAATGATATTCGTGTGAAATTACAGGACGGCTCCATGACGAAGGAAGAGGCATTACAACAGGTAGAAGGCAAATTATCAGATGAAGAAATAGCTGCATTAAAAGTTATTATCTATAAAGAACTATACGAATAAAACAAGGCACACTCAACATTGGCAGTGAGCGTTGCAGCAGAGGCACTTACGAAATGGTAAGTGTCTTTTTTTGTCCATGTATTCAGAAGAACACCCTCAAAAAAAGGACCATAAATTCTAGCGAAATAAAAAATTAGAAAAATTTGTCCCTTTTTATAGCATAAACTTTTATATAGATAGTACAGAGAGTAATTGTGGAGGAGGGGGATAGCCATGATCTACAGAGTAGTGAAGAACGATAACTTTGTGGTATTGGACAAGGGCTTTTTAAATAATGACCAATTAAGTTGGAAGGCAAAGGGATTGCTTGCCTATATGCTGTCATTGCCAGATGATTGGGATTTTTGTCTGACAGATTTGGCGACACGTAGTAAATGTGGACGTGACGGGACTGCTAGCATTGTTAATGAACTGATTCGGGAAGGTTATCTTCAAAAGGTACAGGAGCGAGCAAAGGATGGAAAATTCAGCAAGGTGGAGTTTGTCGTTTTTGAAGTCTCTAACCGTGCTGCCCAGCCGTCAACGGGTTATCCGTCAACGGCCGCACCACAAACGGAAAAGCCCACACAACTAAATAATAAATTACTAAATAACCAATTACTAAACAATAAAGATGATAATCAACAATCACAGACAGCCTACTACTTTTTCGAACAACAAGGCTTTGGCTCTCTGTCGGCGTATATGACTGCAAAAATTCATTCCTGGCTAAACATTTTTTCAGAGGAAATAGTCATCCATGCGATGAAGCTAGCTGTGGAGCACAATGTATTGTGCTGGCGGTATGTTGAGAAGATATTGCAAAATTGGCATCATAAACAACTAAAGACCATGGCAGATATTGCTTCAGACCAAATGCGCTTTCATGCCCAGAAGAAAAAAGTGACGGACATGCCAGCCAAGAGACGTCAAGAGATTATTCCACAGTGGTTTCACCATCGTCATGAAGAGGAACGGCCACAGCAGCCAGCCATTAATTTTGAAGCAGAGCGGCAAAAAATATTAGCGCTGCTCGAAAGTGGCTAAACGACCTGCTGATCGGGATACCATAAAGGCCTCACGGAGGAAAAGTAAGCATGATCCTGTAAAATTAGCTGAATTCTGGCTAACGCATCGTCAAATGATTGCGGATCATATTGGCGTGTCCAGGCAATGGTTGAAATGACATTTATGGCAGCATATAAGGCATATAGTCGCCAAAACTCATCATCTGGTGGCTGGGTGAAATACCCATTTATTTGCCCGATGCAATAGGGGACACTATGCCGTCTACTAAACAGGGCTAGATTATAAAAATCATGATAGGGATCACCTACATCATAGCCATTAAAATCAATAACCCCATTAAAACTATTTTGGTGGCAAATAATGTGCCCAAGGTGGTAATCATCATGAAGAAGGGTAGTTGGGCGTTGTCTTAATAGCGGCCAATGTTCTTCTATAAAGTACAATAATTTAGCCTCTTGCGGAATTTGATAAGAATCCTGCTGATAGGCTTGTAAATAATTAGTAAATTTCTCTTTTTGTAACGTCTCCCAATGGATAGTTTTTGGTGATTTCACCTGATGAATTTTTCTTAATTCTTTCCCAGCCATTAGACCGAGATGATACTGCTCTGTGTCCGAAAGCTGAAGAATGATTTCATCCGCAGGGGAGCCTATTAAATAGCTCATCACCATCGCTGAAAGATGGTCGTCCGGGAGGACCATATATTCAATGGCCTTATGTGTTTGAACTCCCTGGAGCTCTAAGTCCTGTAGCAAAGTAAATTCAATCCATCTTTTCTCTTGGTGTGCGAGATCGGAGAGGCGTACAAAATAAGGCGTATCATTAACGGTTACGACATATTTGGTATCAGAGGAATAGCCTTTGTCGATTTTTTTAATAGCCGTGTAACCGTGTAGGCTAGTTAATCGATTCATGATATTTTCTACAATCACTTTATCTCTCTCCTTCATTCAGTTTAGAAGATACAAAATACTATATGGAGCCGTTCTTTGTCAATGCACCTGTTGAAGTGAAATGATCATTTATTCATCATTTTAAATAATAGTCATGAGCACAACTAACTAGAAAAAATGGTGTAGCTTGCATTTATTAGAATAAGTGAATGTCACTCTCATCCTTCATTCACTTTATATGTGTAGCAGCAAAAAAGGTGAAATAGAGCAGTCATCCATTCAGCCCATCAGTCAACCATGGCAAATAGCTAGCCTGTCGCAATAAAACTAGTTGTCCATTCACCCCTATAATCGTCAGAACTATTGATGAATAGCATGGTGGTCATTCGCAAAGAAATGATAGGAAAGGATGGTGCATAATGAGTTATGTGATTGAATTGCAGATGATGTCAGGATTACCTAATCAACCGCTCACCGCCATTAAGTACGTGGTAGCACATGAATCGGGTAATAGCACTAACACTGGTCCAAATGCATTAGAAAATGAAATTGCCTATATGAATAAAAATAAAGCCAATGCCTTCGTTTCTCACTGGGTAGGGGGTGGCGGACGCATTGTGCAAATAGCACCAGTTAATCGCGTTCAATATGGTTGTGGCCCTAAAGGGAATCCATATAGCTATGCCCAAGTAGAGCTAGCGCGGACTTCTGATAAGGAACAATTTAAAAAAGATTACGCAGCATATATTTGGTTATTGCGCAAAATGGCTATAGAGGCAGGGATTCCCACTATTTTAGATGGTACTGGCAACGGCATCAAATCCCATCGTTGGATAGCTGATAATTTGGGCGGCACCACACACAAAGATCCGTTTGCCTATTTAATAAGTATGGGTATTAGCGAAGCACAGTTCCAGCAAGATTTAAAAAATGGCCTGGAGGAGGGGTTAACAATGTCACAATATAATGAGTTGAAGCAGGAAATAGAAGCTTTAAAAAGCGTATTAGCTACAAAAGCTAGTTTACTATACGATCGAGAAGTAGCCGCATCTCATAAAGAAGCGTGGGAATGGGCTATTAGAGAAGGCATTATCCGAGGCGATGGCAGTAAAAATATGAATCCGGCAGGGGTTCTCACACGTGAGCAAATGGCTACTATGCTCAAACGTTATTACGATAAATTTGTCGATAATAAATAACTATGCTATAATAAAGAAAGGATAAAGTTCGTTGAAACAGCGTGCTTTATCTTTTTTTTTTAAAGATCTTTAGAACTTTTGTCGAAATAAAAAGAAGAGAGGCGGGGGTTAGGATGTTAACGAAAATAAGAAAAGTAAAATTTGAGCAGGAAAGAAAAAATCCGTTATATAACGTGGTCATGGAGTGTCCAGAGGGAAAACAACTATATATAAAATTTGATTATACCTATAAGACTAAAAATTTCTGGCCATTAGAAGTAAATTATAATAAAAAAAATTATGGCGCCAAATTGGCATGGTATACAAATGAAGTTGAAAATATGACAGTTGCTGCATTTTTAGAGAAAATAGCTAATAAAATTAATAAAAAATATCAGTTCGAGTTAGAACAACACTAAAAAAGCAGCATCCTTCCAAGGAAGCTGCTTTTTGTTTGTCCATTATTTTGTTGTAATATAGACGGTTAATTTGGCTTCATCAAATGTTACCTCTGCGCCAAGGGCTTGACTAACAAAGCGTAAAGGCACCATTGTCGTTCCTTGATAAACTTCGGCAGGGTGGCTAAGGCTAATTGTAGATGTCGTTCCATTTGCATCAACATAAGCTGTTTTGTTGCCAACCCCGATAACAATTTTCTTCCCGACCTTCGTCGCAGTTACTTTTTTAGTGGCATTATCATAAGAAACAGTTGCTCCAAGAGCTTCAAAAATTGGTTTCATCGGTACCAATGTTGTGCCATTTTTCATGTAGGCGCTTGGCGTATAACTTTGTTTTACATTATTCAAATAAACGGCTACTTTTGTCAATGCTGGAGCCTGAATTGCTGTTGTGGGCTGTGTATAGCTGCTTTGACCACCTGAGGAGGAACCACTGTCGCTATTCCCATTATGATAATGATAGCCTGTACAAAGACCTTTTGCCTTTGACTTGTCTGAACAATTATGACCACCATTGCTATCGAGACGCCCTGGATGTGCATCAGCAATCGTGGTAGTGGTGAAGAATAGGGTAATCATCGCTAAAAATAAGACTAATTTTTTCATATATATCCTCCTATTATCAAAATATGTAATTATTATACTATCAAAAAGTAAAATTTGGTATGTTTTTATAGTAAAATAGTAGTGAAATATAGGGAAGCTATTACATATCCAAAATGGAAGGCACTAACAGAAAACGGTTAATTCTTTTCGGTTTTTGCAAGAGGCGATGAGGACAGCTGCAAAAGTTGCTATGGTACTTGATGCAAACATAAGACTCATTGCCCTCATAATACTACCGGTCATATCTTCTTGCCTATAAAGAAGTATCATAGACAGTACCCTGTTAGGATAAAGAAAATGATGACTATAGTACAATGCTTGTTCGGTTGTTCTTTGTTGTCGTTACATAAACGCATGAATTCTAAAATAAAATATAGGAAATTAAAAAAATAATGAAAACCAATATTTTTTATGCGATAACAAAAAAAGCATTCATCCGAATGGGATCAATGCTTGTTAGATTGATTCATTAACATCTTACATATTTACGTTTAAAACCAAGCCTTCCTCGATCAAGTTCCTTTTGAATAGTTTCATAGGCATTCAGTGTCGTGCTTTTTTTATTGTCACGCTTCATTTCCACAGGACCAACTGCCTGTGCTATTGCCACAGCTTTTTCGTGGAGGGGTACATAGGAAATCGCCACTGTGTAAAGAAAATTATTCATCGCAGATTTTGTTCGTTCAGGCGCAGTATGAATTGTTTTTTTCACAACCTCTAGCATGCTTGCTAATTTGCTTTCAGAAAATTCGTTATCTTTACGATTTCCTAAAAGCCAGCAATAGCAGCTCCAGCCTGCTGACATTTTCAGTTCCTCACCACTCGCCATCCATGCATCCGCCACCTCTTGTGCAATAGGTGATTCCGCTAAAGTGACTGCCACTACATAATCAGCCAGCATATAAAAGTAAGCCGAATCCATCCATCGATCAAAATCAGCCGCCGTCATCGTTTTTGGATCTGCAATGACACCTGCAAAATACATAGCATCATAGTTGCCAGTCGCATAAAGCTCTTCTGCCAATGCCTGATCGATTTTAATTTTCTTGGCAATCGGCTTCATGGCTCCTGTTGCCACACCAAAAACCGGCTCATGTGCCCCATTCGACATATACATTTTTTTCGTCCGTTCTTTGCCTAGCTCCTTCAGCTCCTGCATCACCATTTCTGCATTCATAGAAGCACTTCCTTTATTATCTGATTTCAACGCTCTTTACTATTATCCTATAGGGCATGCCCTTTTGTCATGATTGAACTAGTTTCGTCTAGAAATGCTTCCATCTTATTCGAATAAAAAATACGCTATTCAAATATAGTTGTTCACGATTAAAGCCTATTCCAAATAAACATAAATTGTGCAGCATCCGCTTCAAGGGCTAGTTGGTGATATTCGGTCGATTCATCCTCTGTAATTAAGCGACCTTTTTGAACATTTAAAATGGCATGTTTAACAGAAGCAGGATGTTCAACGGAGTAGTGAGAATCCTTTAGGAGGGTAAGGGCAGATCGACATTTATGTTTATCAATGCGTTCATTTTTTCCTTTGAAATATAGTTTTATAAGGTAGGGGATGTCATCAACGATTAAACCAAGCTCTGGATTTGAACGGACGATTAAGTCATCACAAACCCAATTAGATTTACCGGGTTCAAACCATTGCACATTTTTGTTTTTAAAAAATTTTAAATAGGCTTTTATAGCTTCTTGATAATTTTTCTGACGAGCAGGGAGGGCATTGTCTACAAGATCGAGAAGGTAGGAGTCATTAAAATGATGTTCATGGTATTTTTTTAACCCTTCGCGTATTGCTTTCCAATAATCCTTAATTGGATGATAATCGCCCTGATATTTAATATCTTTCACAAATTTCGTCTTGGCGGCACTTCCCTTCATCGTGAAGTCCGTAAATTGTGTTAAGCCAATTGATGGCTTTGTCAAAATTGTCATTTTCACATCACCCTTCCTTCATAAAATTACAATGTTATAGATTAGTATTATATTGGTACGAGTAAATTTATATGATTGCTCGAAGACTGAAGAGAGCTGGAATGGCAAGGTTCTACTACTATAGAAAAATCAATTTTTTGAAAAAAGGATGTTTAGATAGGATGTAGCTGGGAATATAAATAGCGAGCTAGTCAATAGCTCAAAAAAAATTAGGAGGAATAGAAAATGGCTAACAAGCAAAACAATCGCAACAGAAACAACAATGAAAACATGACTGTCGAAGAAGCGGGACGTAAAGGCGGAGAAGCTACCTCCAGAAATCATGATCGTGATTTTTATGAAGAAATAGGACGTAAAGGCGGCGAGGCTACGTCTAAAAATCATGGACATGAATTTTATCAAGAGATTGGCCAAAAAGGTGGAGAAGCTACAGCTGACAACCACGGCGAGGAATTTTACGAAGAAATAGGTCGCAAAGGCGGCGAGGCTCGCAGCAAACAGCGTAGTAATAACACTAACCAAAATCGAAGAACTAACAATAATAACTAATCCCTTTAAATAAGATAAGACCCTTCACACACGGGGCGTTTGTAGTTTTTACTACAAGCGCCTTTTTTGTGGAGCATTTCCTCAAGATCTACAGGATTTATTTGTTGAATTTATATGAATTGTAGTATATATTTAATCCGTTTCCATTATAGTTACATGAGATTGTTTGCAGAGGAAATGAGGACGGATCATGACAAAACAACAAAATGAAAAAGAACTATATGATATCATCAACTCCGTTGTGCAGGCTGTTGGCATGCGGATGACTATAAAGCAGGACCATTCAGGAATTAATATGAGCTATAACTTTATTGGGCATTATGTAGGCTTTGATGCCGAGCGATTAATCGAGGCAAAGAATGAGCTGCCACATCCACCTTCACTTGAAGTGTATGTAAAAACAATGACCTTACATGAGCTGGGTCATGCGGTGGATCGTGAAGCATTACAATCATCGCTTCCGCGTACCATTGAAATTTTTACAATGAAAAAACAACATAGCTTACAGGAAATTTATCTTCATGAGCATCTGTTATCTATGTTGCTGGAAGAACATCATATGAATATTCAATTTGAGCAAACTGCATGGGAAAATGCTTGGGCTCTCAATCATAAACATCACTTAGTAAGTGATGAGGATTTTGATTATATAAAGCATTATAGCCTAGCGACCTATAAAAAATTATATGACCAAGATTTACAAGCATATCACCATCTTTTGAACCAGCTTGTACCTCAATTAGCATAGCTAGAAATGATTATTTCATACCTTTCCAAGAATGAGATCGAACCAATTAGGGCAATGTAATACTACTTGGAGGTGATCATTTTGACAAAGGGCAAGCAATATAAACGTCAGTCAGAGTTGGCGGAATTAGCGACAGATTTAAGTCCAGATGATTTAGATGTGCGTGAAGATAATTCTTTAACAAAAGAACAAAAGAAAAATTCAAACGATACGAATCGTGCGAATGAATCATCATCATGTAAATCTCAATCATAATTCACACACCACAATCCATACGATTGTGGTATTATTTTGTCCGTAATTTCACCTATGAGTAGACTAAAGCAGAGAAGATGGTTTGAATCCGTACATACAATGCATAAACAGATACCAAATTAACATCCATTCCTATCAATTACCAGATTTATATAAAAACTATGGGTATAAAGAGAACAGATTCCATTTTTTGCATGCTATAATCATACATAATGAAAGAGGAGGGATGGAAATAGTGGAATTTTTTATTATGTTTATTGGCATCATCATAGTCGTCAGTATCCTTAGTAGCTTTAGCCAAAAATCTAATCAATCCAATGAGGAGATACATGATTTACATTCAACAAACGATTGGAATGGTCATCATTTGCATACTACTACTCACGAGAACCATCATTGTGCTGATAGCTCAACAACTAGTGATTCGTCATGTGGTCCTTCAGGAGATTGAGCAATGAGGAAATCTAATTTAGTAAGAAAGCCTAATGATTATTATTTATCATTAGGCAAATTTATAGAAAGATTGTAGTTTTTTCATCGTAAATAGAAATTATGGCTAAAAGTATGATTTACAGATGACATACTAGATTTATAACAATGAAATAAAGCCTCCTTTAAAGGGGGGAGAGAATGATTTTTAAAATGATAATCATTCCTATAATTAGTATCTCAGCCCGAAGCGTTCCTTGTAATAGCGAATAAGTCCTTTAGACCACCAACTAACCATAGATTATTACCATCCTAAGGTTGTAAAATAAGCTATAGATACAGAGAGAAATTGGAGGGAAAAGATATGATACGATTTGGAAATGATTATGCAGAAGGTGCCCATCCACAAATTTTGCAAAAATTAGTGGAAACCAATGAGGAGCAATCTCCAGGTTATGGGATGGACGAGCATTCGGAAAGAGCTAAAGCCTATGTCAAAAAAGAGATAGCGGCTGAGCAGGCAGACGTTCACTTTTTAGTTGGTGGCACGCAAACGAATACAACTGTCATCGCCTCCATCCTACGTCCTCATCAAGGAGTCATTGCGGCAACTACAGGCCATATTGCTGTCCATGAGACAGGGGCAATTGAAGCGACCGGTCATAAAGTGCTCACTTTGCCTAGCGATGATGGTAAAATAACGGCCGCACAGGTAAAGGCATGCTATGACGCCCACTGGCAAGACAGCACACATGAACATATGGTACAGCCAGGCTTAGTGTACATATCTCATCCAACAGAAAATGGAACAACATATAGTAAAGCAGAGCTAAGTGCAATAAGTAAAGTTTGCCGGGATTGTGGATTGCCATTGTTTCTAGACGGTGCTCGTTTAGGCTATGGTTTAGTAGCAGACGGTAATGATTTATCGTTAAAAGATATTGCTCAGCTTTGCGATGTATTTTATATAGGTGGAACAAAAATGGGCGCCTTATTTGGCGAAGCGGTCGTAATTGTGAATCCAGCTTACCAACGAGATTTTCGCTATATGATCAAACAAAGAGGTGGGCTACTCGCAAAAGGCAGATTACTAGGTCTTCAATTTGAAACATTATTGGAGAATCATCTTTATTTGGATATTGCCCATCATGCGGTAGAGATGGCAATGCTCATTCAGCAGGCGTTTATCCAAAAAGGATTCACCTTACGCTATAATTCAAAAACCAATCAGCAATTCCCCATTTTGCCGAACGATTTACTTAAGAAATTAGGCGAAAAATACTCCTTCTCTGTTTGGGAAACCTTCGATGATACCCATACGGTTGTTCGTTTTTGCACAAGCTGGGCGACAAAAAAAGAAAATGTGGAGCGTTTAATAAAGGACATCGAGCGACTAGCATAATTATTCAACTGCACTTGGACTTCCCGAGTGCAGTTTTTTTCCTATTATTCCCTAAATATTGCTATAATGCAATTAGGAAGAAAGGTGGGGGTGTATGATTAACTACGTAGCATTACTGAGAGGCATTAATGTAGGTGGACATAATAAAATAAAAATGGCTGACTTAAGGGAAGCTCTTATACCACTTGGATTGCAAAATATTCGTACCTATATACAAAGCGGGAATATTCTTTTTGAATCCACCGAATCAGAGGAAGTTTTGCAGAAGATAATTCATGAAACAATCCAAATAAACTTTGATATTACAAGTACAGTCATCATTAGAACCGCTGAGGAACTTCAGCATATCGTCAACAATTGCCCATTTTCTCAGCAAGACATGGCTGACGCTAGTGCCACGGCAATAGGGGAATGCCTTCATGTCGCCTTATTACCTGCTGCCCCTACGGAAGAAAATAGTAATAAATATTTATCATATGTGAATGAGCAAGAGCGTTGTGTCATCATCGGCAGAGAGGTTTATCTTTTATTTTACAATAGCATTCGCAACGCTAAGCTTAGTCAACAATTGCCCAAGCTCGAGGTGCCCGCAACGGTTCGTAATTGGAAAACAATCATGAAGCTTACAACCATGTTTGATTCATGACGCGAGCTCCATTAAGTTTACTCATTTAACCTATTAGTTATTTCATTGTAAAAACGATTCATCAAAAATGCTCATCATCTATCTCTTTATTTTGATGTGGAATTGGGCGAAAAAACTGTATCAATGGGGAAGAAAAATAATAGGGGAAGCATAAAAACGGGAGCAACTAAGGATGCTTTCGTTTTTTTAAATAGATAATAAAAAGGGCTGTAGCGAGATTATTCGCTACAGCCAAGAATTGGTTGACCCTCTGAGGATTTCCAATGTATTATAGCATAATTATTTAGTTCTTGTATAGAAGGGTAGGAATTAGGTGTATGGTCACACTAAATTAACCCTTGAACATTGCACTTTCTAGTAGTTGGTGACTTGAAAAAACACGCACTGTCAACGGATGAGCTGAAAAAGAAAACGATAGCTCAAGCCAGTACATCGACGTTTGTCTTGACAATACCCATGCGCCTTATTTAAATTTCTCCGGCTTAGCCACTTTGATGGATGAAGCTTCCCCACATTTTGTACAAAACGTTAAGATGAGGGGAGATCCAGTAGCCATAATGGAGCCCATCGGCCGTATATTTCCTTCACTGGTGAAACTGCCAATTTGTCCTGAAGCAAAGGCATCGTTTCCACATGCTTTACAATTCAATTTATTGCTTGCCATATGAACACCTCTTTATGTAATATATGTAAATTTTAACATAAAAAGAGAGCGTAGGTAATCGATTAGCTAGTCTTTTTAGTTTAAAAATAAATAGTTTAATGTTAAACTATCTTTCAGGAAGAAAGAGTTGGTTGCTCTTTTTAGTTATAAGGAGGAATTGTAAATGAATCGTGTACAAAATAAAGTAGCATTAGTAACAGGTGGCGCATCAGGGATTGGTTTATCAGCAGCGACCTTATTAGCACAGGAAGGCGCAAAAGTTGTTATTGCCGATTTCAATGTAGAGGGTGCTAAAGAAGCGGCCAGTTCTTTAGTGAAAGAAGGATACGAAGCTTCAGCTATTTTCCTTGATGCAGGAGATGCCTCTTCTATAGAGGCAGCGGTGAACTTCACGGTGGAACAATACGGCACATTCACAGTACTATTTAATAATGTGGGTCTAACGAACTTGCAGAAGGATTTAGATGTTGTCAATCTAGACTTAGATGAATGGGATCGTTTAGTCAATGTGAACTTAAAATCCATTTTACTCGGTAGCCGTTTTGCGATTCCACATATGCAAAAGGCAGGAGGGGGTTCTATTATTAACACAGCTTCCATGGCCGCATTCGCTAGTGATCAAATCCGTACAGCTTATGGGGCTACAAAAGCAGGCGTGGTCAATCTGACGAAGAACATTGCCACTCAATATGGTAAAGATAAAATTCGCTGTAATGCGGTCGCACCAGGTCTCATTTTAACACCAGCAGCGAAAAATAATATGCCAGAAGAAATGCTAGCAATCTATTCTAAATTTAATGCTCTACCGTATCATGGTGAAGCAGATGATATTGGTCATGCAGTGGTATTTTTAGCCTCTGACGAATCGAAATTTATGACAGGTCAAACATTGCAAATTGAAGGTGGGCATTATTTAGCAAACCCAACCATTGCAGACACGAATAACGGGTTAGCTACTCTTAACTAAGTTCTCCATAAAAGAGGTTGTCCCTTAATAGGCAACCTCGATTTAATTGTTTGATTTACATGTTGGGAGCTTGCAACCCGAACTGTGCCCATTCCTCTTTGGCTGGACCATAAATGCCTGGAACAGCTAAGCCTGCTTGACGCATTAGTACAGTCATTTGTCCACGATGATGACTTTGATGTTGCAATAAAAATAATAAGAGGGAGCCGTTAGGGATGGTTTGACCAATAAATTCAATTGTTTCATTCATGGTCTTGTCTGTCCATTGTGTTTTTAAAGCTTCCATAAAGGCATTACTCGCTTGGTAATAGCTATCTGCAATCAATTGTGCTGAAGTAGGAACAGGAAAATCCTCTGCTGGTGCCTCGAATGTTAGATGGGTATTCGCAGAAATAATTCGAATGGCTGTGACCGTATGCCAAGCTATACGTCCTAAAGTCCAATGTTCAGCAGTAATGGCTTGATGAAGCGATTCATCAGTAAGCTGTTGTAATAGTTTTTGCGTAGCAGTGGCCTCAAATGTCCAGGATTGTAAAAAATGCTCTACTGTTTGAAACATAAAAAACCTCCTAAAATGAAATCTTCCATTCAATTATATATTTATTAATAGTGAATGGGATTATTTTCCACAAATTAAGTTCCCAAAAGAAAAACCATATAAAGTATGGCATAAACAGGAAGGGCAGTGGACGTAACGATATACATTATCCATTCACCCATCGTTAGTTTTCTTTTCCATCTCGTTAATTTAAGATGTCGACGATACACCATAGTAGAAATAAGTATGAGTATAAAGGATAGCTCCTTTAAGGAATCTAATAAGGTAATCAAATCATCATCTCCTTTAGGCTGTTGCAATATATGAGCCGAGCTGTATGAACATGACAACAAAATACGTGATATCCGCCAGTAGCTGGTTTAAGAAAAAAGCGCGCCTCTATACAAGATAGAAACGCACATACTGTTACTCTTCGCGAATGACCATAAATACTCCACTAAAAATAAATAGGGAGCCCAACCAAAACGAAAGACCAATCGCTTCACCTAAAAGAAGCCAGCCTAAAATTGTGCCTACAACGGGCTGAAGGAAGAAAAATAAGCCCCCACTAGAAGCATTCATTAGTTGAAGCCCTTTATTCCACAATAAAAAACCTCCAGCAGTTGAAACAATACCTAAGTATAACAAGCCGCCTGAAATTGTAGGCTGTAAAACAACGGATAAATTCAAATCTTTTAGCCTTGGAATGACAAAAGGCGTTAGTAGTATGACGGCAATCAAAGAAGAGTAGGTTGTTACAACAATTTGAGAGTAATGACTTGGAACCTTTTTTACTAGTACTGACATTAATGCCCATGTTAATGCAGCAACCAATAAGTAGAGTCCACCTAATTGTTGGGTTAAATTAATTCCGCCATGGCCTACAATAGCACCAACGCCAATTGTGGCAAGAATAATGGACAATCCTTTTTTCGGCGTTATGTTTTCCTTCAATATGATACGAGCAAAGACCACCATAAAAGCAGGTGTTGTAGCCGTAATAATCGCACCCATTTGGGCAGTGGAAAGCATAGTGCCCATTTCTTGGGTAACTATCGAAATTGTATTCCCAATGAGGCCGACAAGAATAATAAGGAGCCTATCTTTTTTGGCGATTTTCCAAGATTGCTTCATCATAATGCCAATTAAACCAAGCGCTAATACGGCAATCAAATAACGAATCCAAACAAGCTCCAACGGTGGCACGACTTCCACCACTACTTTAACAACTACATACATAGCGCCCAAATGCTCGCCGCAAGCGATAAAAAGAGGGCACCGATAATTTTAATTCTCATGTTTTTTCCTCCGTTTTCATAGATACCTATGTCCTTAACGGAGAAAAAGCGCTTCTACCGTTAAGGAAGAAGAAGTGCTGGAACGTCCTGTTCAAACAATGGAGCATACATCATTTAGATCACACCATCCTATTCATATATTTTTATAAGTACAAGGGAAACGTCATTGATTTCAGCAAGGCGATTCAGATTGAATAGCAATACTAGTTTCGAGCTGTTCTAAACAACGATACACTACTAAAAACAAAGCCTATAAATCCACAAACGAAGAACATATAAGCTACAAGCTGGGACATAGCTTCCAAGTGATTGGTAAAGATTTTATAGGCTCCTACTAAAAATAATGCTAAGCCGCTAACTAAACAGATGAAAATCCTACTCTTAACAGTCATCACATCCCCCCTGAAAATTAGATTGACGAACGAAGCTTGATACATGCCACTTCTTTTTTGCTCTTTTAGGGAATAGTCAGCCTAAAAAAACCTATAAAAGAGGAGGGACACCAATAAAACTAAAATAGCTCCTACTCCATAAACAGAAATAACTGTAATCATGTCCTTTTTCATGAAAACACCACCTAATTTGAAACTTCATCCATCAAAGTGGTTCTTTTTATCACCAGTTTACTAAAAATTGATGCAAGCACTTGCTGAAATAACATGCCAAACACGACAGGCATTGCTACTTTACCCGGGAAGTATGTAGTAGCAACAATGACCCCAACGGCAATATTTCTCATACCGCCAGTATAAACAAAGGTAGCCATATGTGAATAGTCTTTTAGCAAATAGCGACCTATGTAAAAGGCGAAAACATAGCCGGATACAGCAATTAAAAACACTAATAATATCACGAACAATAGGTGTAGATTAAAATCCTTCAAGTATGGAGCGATCGCACTGCTATTAATTAAAATGACAGTAAATAAACATAGCTTTGAAAAAGGTGCAAGCTTCTTTCCAATTTTCTTGGGTATTTCTCCCTTTGACCATTCATTCACCAATATACCGACAATCGTCGGCAAGACAATCATTAAAACTAAGTTAAATACAAGCGATAGAACGTCTAATTCAATTTTTTCACCCGACACAAAGAAGAGAATGAAAGGGAGAATGAATGGAGAAAGTAGCGTATCGATTAAAATTATGGATAAGCCTAATGGTAAGTTTCCTTTGCAAATATTGATCCAGATAACACTTGTAACCCCTGTTGGAAGTGCAACCGCTAAAACAAAGCCGACCGTTAATAAATGGTCGTCAAAGATCACAGTGGATAAGAAATACGCCCATAACGGCATGAATAGGTGAAGAAAAATAATGGAGAAGATAATAAGTCCTGGATGCTTCATAAAGATTTTTACATCTTTAAATTTCATATGTAAGCTTCCTGAGAATGTCATGAATGCAAATAGCCAGGACACGAGGAATAATAAATTTTGTCCCCAGCTTTCAACTAATACACCTAAAATTAAACTTAATGGTGTCAAGATGGCAATGTATTTTTGGAGAAATACATTTAATTTTTCTAACATCAAAAGACCTTCTTTTTCATCTGATTTTATACCTTAATTATAATAATAACAGGAAGAATAGGGGGATAGGCAAATAAAAAAGCAGAAGGTTCGATAGCATCCGGTCTAATAGGCTTACCAGTGATTTATCGCTATTTTCACCAAGACAACGTATAATAAGTGAAGCAGAAGAAAAAGAATTTATTTTTCCTCTAGTCAAAAAAAGAGGTGCAATTACTTGAAACAGTTTGAAACAGCATTACCTGAGCAGTATGAAACATTAAAAAAACAGGCCAATTATACATCTAGCTGGCGAGAGCGTTTAGACGCAGTCGAAAAGTTATCGGCTTATCAACATGACAAAATCATAGATTTATTATTAAATCGTATGCAGCATGATACTGTCTACAAGGTGCAGGTAGCAGCCTATGAAGCACTTGTGGCGCTTGGCGAGGACGTAGAGAAACCATCACCTGCACGTTTTGATATTATCAAGGGAACAGACAAAATTTTCCTGCGGGTTAAAAAAAGCTTGCCGAAGGACCATACAGTGGCAGACTTTGCAGATAAACTAAAACGTATGCGTTTAGATGTCTTTGATGCGTATGAAGGCGACAAAGGTGTACAATTTATGAACTGGTTAGAGGAACGTTGGGCAAAACTGTAATCAATTGTATACCGATTTATGAAGGAAAGTTATTCTCTCCCAATGTAGAGAGAATGGCTTTTTCTTAGCTAAAGCTGCGGTTCAACAAATAATAAAATGTATTACTTTTTTACTTTGCATCAGGGAACGACGCATACTTTACATAACGATCTTTAATTAACCGGCACTTTTTACGAAATAAGGAAAGCATCAGATGTCAGCTATGTATATATAGCTAAAAGAGCACCAACATTGACTTATTCCTGCCTTTTAGTGTGTTTCCAAGCTTTCGTGTGGGAACGTTTATTGAATTTATAATCTATAAAGTATTTATTAATCAAGAATAGTCATTGCAGTAATACATCAGAAAATGAATACAAAACATTAGTTATCCACGATAATGATGAAAACACCAAATAACAAGAAACATACTCACTATCCCCCAAGCAGTGGAACTCCATAGCCACCAAATTACGGATTTAGCTTTGAATGAATTTTCCTCGTTTATAAAAGCAACCTTACTTTCCATCCCTTTTTTCATGGAAGTGAGAACAATAAATCCAATTATTATGAAGCCAATAGTTATCCAAAGTAATAGGTCCATTTTTACACGCCCTTTATAATTGAAAGTCACTCCAATTTATTATAGTAATTAGATTCTACAAGGAAAACAATAAACCTTGTGATCATTCAAGTGCAATTTAGTATTTAAAATACCCTGTGAAAATAATAGATAAACACATGCTGAAACTTAAAGTTCCAAAAGCTATGTTTGGAATCTTTTCTTTCAATCTGACCTGATTGTAGATGAATAGATTTTGCACATCAACAAAGGATTTTTAATCAAACTTTATTGATCAATTTGCTTGTCTCATTTGCATCATTTCATAGTTTCTTTATTGATTATTTGATATTTGTCTCCATTATAGTAAAACAGCCCCTTCAAAATGAAAGGGGCTGTTCGTGGGGGCTGAAATTACCCTCAAGTCCAAGGGATTTATCGAATTTTGACTTGTCTTTTATCAGTTTCCTTCGAAAAAGGAATCCGTACAATACCAACGATCAATAAAATATTACCTGTCCATCTTAGCCAGACATAATAGGGATGATCCTTTAACAGAAACAGTGAGGTTAGTATAATAATCATCCCAATCCCAATGAGCAATTTTATATAAATGGGTATTTTCGACATTTCCTTCCTCCTTTTAAAATAATGTACTTATCATCAATCTATAATGTTGCTAAGTACTTAAAAGACTAGAAGTGGGTAACGATAATTGCTATTGATCCAAAGATAAGGATGCCCATATTTAGCATACTAATCATTGAATAGTTTCAATATATTATAAAATTTATGTTTACTAAACCTTCCTAATAACTTATGTAAGTCATGTAAAACATATGAAGGGTCACTTTGGTTAGAAGTGACCCTAAGTAACAAATCAGGAGGTTGTTAAACTAGTTTAGCTTAACTATTACTATATATATGATGAGTTCACTTCGTATATCTAGTTGATGGCCTCTTCAGTAGAAATTAAAACTATATTGAAGAAAAATTATTTTTTTAGCAAAAAAATAGTTATCGGAGGACTCGTATTTTCAGTAAAAATCTATAATACCCATACAAACATAAATAAGGGAGCAAATAGGAGAAAAAGGTAAAATAAATATTCCATCCGTTTTGGTAGATGACCCTTTCAAAGAAAACAAATATCCCTTCTAAAAAAGTGGTGAGCAAAGTCATTAAAAATAGAACCAAAAAAGGTTTGTTCGTTTTTTTTATGAAATAGATACAGTAGCAGGATAAGACAGGGTATATGCCAACATCAAAAGGGAGTGAAGCGAAACTTTTTTGTTCGGGAAAAGGTAGCACCTCCCAAAAATCGAAATAAAAGCCGAGAGCATTCATGAGATAAGCAACGACACTAAAAAATGGAGCCACTAAAAAAAGCAATATTTTTTCTTTTTTGTATAGATGCATGAGACAAATCATCCAAGGAATGAGAAAAACTAAAAATAAATGTAAAATCATCTTTTACCCTTTCATTACTAACTAATCTAATCTTTATTAGTATTACTGCAGAACCGTAGAAACATACAGATGTTGGTGATGTGGAATATAACAATACGTCAAAAATATTTTAATTGATGTGGACAATAATGAGGACGGGAGTTGAATAAAGTGAGTGGAATTGATAAACGTAATCGATTAAGCGAGGAGCCATTTACGTATGAAATTACGAAAAAAGGGACTGTCGCTATTTATTACGAGGGGAAACAAATTAAAGTGGTTAAGGAAAACGAGGCAGAGCGTCTTTTAGCAAAAATCCATGAAGCGGAACAACAGACAATAGAAGTTCAATTATTATTAGCGAAAATGACGGGCAATTTTAAAAGAGGGAATGAAAAATTAGGGAAACAAAAAAGAAAGGTTTAGCTATGGAGAATCAAAATTTATGTGATGAATGATTTTTCGGTATAATATTTATGCAATTTATACATCCAATTATTGTATTTCATTTTCCTTTTTAAGGCATTGAGCTAGGTGCGGATCGTGATTTTTTATACCTCATCATCCACTTATAAAAATACAAATGATTGTTATGTCCAATTATAGGGGACTTCTAATGGCGTGCTTTCTTTTGAATTTGAATATTTTGTTAATCATTCGCTCATTTTACCATTTCTGTGGAAATACGTGTTATTCTATATTGGAATAATAAATAGGGAGGCGTTAATATGTATTACAGCAATGGTAACTATGAAGCTTTCGCACGTCCTAAAAAACCTGAGGGGGTAGATGAAAAATCTGCTTATCTAATTGGTTCGGGTCTAGCCTCGCTGTCAGCAGCATGTTTTTTAATTCGGGATGGCCAAATGAAAGGTGAGAACATTCATATTCTTGAAGAGTTAGATATTTCAGGAGGTAGTCTGGATGGCATACTTAATCCGACGAGAGGGTTTATTATTCGCGGTGGTCGAGAAATGGAGGACCATTTTGAATGCTTATGGGATTTATTCCGTTCCATTCCTTCATTAGAGGTAGACAATGCTTCTGTTTTAGATGAATTTTATTGGTTAAACAAAGAAGACCCCAATTATTCAAAATGCCGATTAATAAAAAATAGAGGTCAAAGACTTGAAGATGATGGCAAGTTTACCTTATCGGATCAGTCATCTGAGGAAATGATTAAATTATTCTTTACGCCTGAGGAAAAGCTAGAGGATAAAAAAATCACAGATGTTTTCTCTGAAGAATTTTTTGAATCGAACTTTTGGCTATATTGGTCTACGATGTTTGCATTTGAAAAATGGCATTCAGCTATGGAAATGCGCCGTTATATTATGCGTTTCATTCACCACATTGGTGGACTACCAGACCTATCAGCATTGAAATTTACGAAATATAACCAATATGAATCATTAGTATTACCGATGATAAAATATTTAGAAAGCCATGATGTTGATTTTCAATATAATACGGTAGTAGAGAATGTTTTGGTCGATAAAGTGGGCGACAAAAAAGTAGCTCATACGTTAGTTTTAAGAAAAAATGGCGTGAAAAAGAATATTGAGCTAACAGAAAATGAATTGGTGTTTGTGACAAATGGTAGTATCACGGAGAGTACAACATACGGAGATAACTATACACCAGCCCCTATCAATAAAGATTTAGGTGGAAGCTGGTCACTGTGGAAAAACATGGCTGCCCAAGATACAGACTTTGGACGACCAGAAAAGTTCTGTGATCATCTTCCAGAAGAAAGCTGGTTTGTTTCCGCCACTCTAACGACATTAGATGATCGTGTGGCTCCCTATATTGAGAAAATTAGTAAAAGGGACCCTTATGCAGGTAAAGTAGTGACTGGAGGCATTGTCACAGCTACAGATTCTAATTGGATGCTAAGCTATACGTTAAACCGACAACCTCACTTTAAACAACAACCAAAAGACCAATTAGTCGTTTGGATTTATGGTTTACTATCAAATAAACCAGGTGATTTTATTAAAAAAAGTATTACGGAATGTACTGGTATTGAGATAGCACAAGAGTGGTTATACCATATGGGTGTACCGGTTGATGAAATTCCTGACATCGCCCAAAATTCTTGTAATACTATTCCGTGCTATATGCCTTATATCACCTCTTATTTCATGCCAAGAGCCATGGGGGATCGTCCACTAGTTGTACCAGAAGGCTCTGCTAATTTAGCCTTCATTGGTAACTTTAGTGAAACAGCAAGAGATACGGTTTTTACAACTGAATATTCAGTAAGAACTGCGATGGAGGCAGTCTATCAACTATTAAATATTGATCGTGGAGTTCCAGAAGTATTTGCATCTTCTTTTGATGTTCGCACTTTATTAGCTTCAACTGCTCGCTTATTAGATGGCAAACAATTAACAGATATTGATGCCCAATTTATCTTAAAACAAATTGGTAAATTAGGTATTCACAAAACAAAAGATACGATTATTTATGACTTATTGAAAGAAAGTAAATTAATATAGACATGGGTAATTAGCGGAATCAGCTTACTCAATAGACAAAGCCCTTAAAGGGACTTTGTCTATTTTTATGACGAACATAAATCTTCATCCTAGAAAGAATGAACGGAATGTAATGAAACTATTAAATTTAGTCTATCGTAGCGAGCGGATACCGAATCAATCGAATTACGTTTCTCAGCAGATTTTATTAACGAAGAAATAATCAATGGGTAATAGGTTCTTTGAGCGAAAATATGTATGAGCCGCTGCCATAAAACGAAATAAACATCAAAATGTCGCCCCTATATAGGCGACTTTTTGATGCTATTCATTTGAAGATTGGAGCGCAAACATTTTTATAAAATTGCTCTATAGCGAGGGAGAAACTATACTATAATTCAAAGCGCATCGTATGGTTTATATCCTTAAACCCAAGTTTTTCATATAAGGCTATAGCTCCTTTATTTCCAGACAGAACGTTCAACTCCAAGTAATTTAATTTGCGAGTATCAGCCCATTTCTTCGCTTCTAACAGTAAGGCAGACCCGATTCCTTTACTTTGGTATCGCTTTCCAACAATGACATCAATAATAAAGGCGTAAGTGTATTCGACCATGCATGTATAGCGAGGAGTCGTCATCTCCTTTATTAATAAAAATCCTAGGATTTCATGATCTTTTTCAGCGATTAAAATATCCGAATCATCCTCGATAATGGTATATCGAATAAAATTAACATCTTGTTTAGCAGGTCTGATATATTTAGGTTGTAGAATAGACATTTCTAAAAAGAGCTCTTGGTATAACACCTCGATCTGTGGAATGGCATCAAGTGTGGCAATTTTTATTTCCATCGTCATATACCTCCATTTATGTTTTACTAATATGGAATATTTTACATGATTGGATGAATAATAGAAAGGGGAGAGAGCATGAGATTATGGCATGTGGATGTAATAGGCTTCCTACCAAAAGGGCAGCTACTTTCACAATGGCGAGAATTAAACAGTATATTTGCCAAGGAAGATAAGCATATACTCATTAATTATATTTATGAATATCCTAAAGACGACTTGTTTATTTATACGGAAATGGTCATTGCTGAAATGAAGAAGCGTGGCTATCAAATTAGAGCCTATGAAAAAATGAATAAATACTTTGAGGATTTAGGGCCTGTCGAGGCAAAAACACCTTTTAAGCAACATCATAATAGGGAATATCTTGAAATTTGTTATTATAATTTAAAAGAGAAATTTATTCGCGGTCAGAAAGATTATGATGAGGACATGTATCAACAATTATGTATGTTTGTAAATAGCAATCATTGATAGGGAAGGTGGGGTTGGCCATGCTACAGGCTATTATTTTTGATGTAGATGGGACGATGTTGGATACAGAAAAAGCGATTTTACAGTCGCTGCAAAGGACATTGCGTGAGGAAACGCAAAAAGAATATGCTTGTGAGGAATTACGATTTGCCCTAGGTATTCCAGGGAAGGACACATTACAGCGTTTAAACGTTGAGGATATAGAGGCGGTTCATCAAAAGTGGTCTGCAGCTGTTCTTGATTTTTCTCATGAGGTTTCCGTCTTCCCTAATCTGGAAGCGGTCATCCAATCCTTAGCAAGTAAACCATTAGAGCTCGGCATTGTTACATCGAAAACTAGACAAGAAGTAATAGATGAATTTGATCCGTTTGGGTTAAGTGAATATTTCACCCAAATTATTAGTGCCAGTGATACGGAGCAACATAAACCCCACCCAGAGCCTCTTTTAAAATGTCTGGAATTATTGCAGATAGCCCCTGAAAATGCTATCTATATAGGGGATTCCATATATGATCTACAATGCGCAAAAGAAGCAGGAGCGAAATTTGCCCTTGCCCTGTGGGGTGCCAAAACGACTGAGGGGTATGAAGAGGCGGATTATGTGTTACAGGAACCGTCGGATATCCTGACCCTTATATAGAAAGAAGGTGTATCCATTATGTGATACACCTTCGACTATTAATCCCAAATTTTCGGTATCGTCACTTTCGCTGTTCGCAAATAATCCAGTAATTGCCCCGTATGAACGGACTCATGATAGGCAATCCTCAGCAACATATCGCCTAAATTTCTTATGTATCCTACATCTGAGCGGTCAATTTGAATACTTGTTAAATCCTCATCTGTGAATGATTGAACTGTTTCGATAAATTCAAGTCTATAGGGCGCTGTCGTTAATAATTCTGCTTCAACAGTGGAGTATGCTTGGTTTTCAAAGGGTGAGTCATAATCAGTTAGACTACCTTTATTTTTAATTGCTAGATGGTAATAATGCTCACTTTCAAGAACATGTCTTACCATTTCGATGCAAGACATAGCCTCATTGTCGGGCTTCCAAAGTAATTTTTCTTGGGGGATCGACGTCCAAAGTTTTATACTACGTCTACGTACTTCTTCAAAATTTAATACTAGTACATCAATTGAATTCATATTCTTCCTCCATTCGCTAGTATAATAAAATTATACACGAATGTACGTTCTTCTGGGGAGCTATTTCTATCAGCTTAGCGTATGATTCTTTAATTGTTTATATAAAAAATCATAAATTTGGCTTGTGCTTTTTTCTTCACTATTTGTATAACACGTCTATTATGTTAAAGATACTTTCTGACGTGGTGATTCGCAAAAAATAATTCTTGGTACCGATCATCTTGGTACATTTCCTCAAACCAATCATTCTGTAGTAGTCTTTCCAAATTGCGATCGAATTTTCTTGTATGTAAAGTCGTAGAACCATTCAATGCATTGGCTAAAATTGCTAACAAATTGGGTGTTCAGGAGATACAATCCTTTTTGACACTTGCTGCTGTACGAGAGAAGTGCAACGGTATCTCCCAATTTTGGTTGGGTTCTTTATCGCAGTACATTCTTCGTCAGTTTCGATTATATGCGAAACTGGATGGGGTGACGATTTTTACTTTACTGTTGAAAAAGGTTACCAACGTGCAGTTGTGAAAATTAACTTAGATGCACGATTTATTGAAGATAGGTTAACTTACCGTGAAATATTAGAAATTAAAGACAAAAACTTTATATCAGCATATAAAGAATTTTTTTATAAATGAAATTTTATTAGTCGTGTAGGGTAGTTATCAATAACTTATAAAAAGTAAAAGAGGCATGCAAAAATCATTTATCAAGTGAATTTTAGAATTTTTACTTCGCGAAGTTAAATATGCCTTCCTAAATCAAAAAATGTTGGACCGATTGTATCCTGGTCTACCATTTTTTTCTTTTTGTCCCAACATCTTTAAGGATTGAGAGTAGCAACAGATAATTCTTTTTAAGATTAAATGTAAAAAATTTCATTTTATAGAAGGGATATTCCAATTTAGTGTTGAATTAATAAAGTGTGTAATAAAATACCAAAAATAGGAGGTTTTATTATGTCGAAGGCGAAAAAAATAATTTTGCCAGTATTAATGATCTTTACTATTTTTTGTTTAGGTTTTTCTCCAGCTCAAGATATGTCTGTGCAAGCTAAGGATTCTCCGAGTGTTGTTGTAGTTTCTGGCAAACTTGCTAAGGAACTGGTAAATTCGACGCTCCGAGCAGTCAAGGAGGGTGAAGTTGAGAATGTAGCTCCTGTGTCTGCTTTTGATTTGGAAGGTTCGAGTGTGTACACTGTTGGGGGTGGAGTTACGGTTGTTACAGTTCCTTTGCATGGGGATTATAGCCTTCCTAGTAATATAACAGTATTCTTCGATGAGGATAATACTGTATTACAAACAAATGAAATGTTGGTTACCAAGAATGATTTAGGAAACTTCCGAGTTGAGACGTATTTGGATGGATCACTTAGTAATTCTGTGGATACTGAGCTTGCATATATTACAGATGAAGAGATGCTTGCAGAGGAGCCAGTTATGGAAGCGATGGGTGTAGGAGCAGTGGCGAGTTGTCTTGGTGCAGTACTTGGTATTGGTGCTACGGCGGCATATATTATTGCAGTTGCGTGTGGTGGTTCGTGTGCAACACCGACACCAGTGACTGCTGCGATATGTGCTGCATGTATTGGTGCATATGCAGTTATTGGTGCCGGTGGTATTGCCGGAGCGGTAGCTTGTTTCAATTACCTGTGAGGTGAATAGATGCATAAGGTTTTGGCAATCTCGATTTTGGGAATGGGTATAACTGGGGCCGTTTTAATCATCTCGGTCGCATTGTTATTCAAATCTCCAATTGGAAATGTGGTACTGATGGTTACAGCTGCTTCAACAATAGCATTCATTATATTCGCTGTTGCAGCTTTAGTATTTCGTCGGCGATTAGATGCAAATAGAGAGTAATATATTTATTAAATTAATAACGAGAATAAAAGGGGTTGGGAAAAAACAATCTCTACTTAAAAAGCCTGTGAATTTTTACGAAGAGTAAAAATTCACAGGCTTTAAATTTATATCTGAAGAGATTTAGTTTTATATATCGAAGAAGGAAATAAAGAACAAAAGCAATGAAAATCAATAATAAATTAAACACTAATCACAAGATAATATTAGGAGTGCATGTATTCGTTCAAAAACAAAAAACCTACTATATTTACAACTGATTATGTTCATTTTTTTTAGTTATGGCAGACAATATTATTATGCTTACTTTCAATGTTAATAATGATTAACCAAATGAATGAAGTAGACCGTTCTTATCTCTCGTATTCAATGACCGAAAAATGGGAAGGGCACACCCCTCGGAAGTGCCCCACAGTAACAAATCAGGAGATGCCTTGTTAAACGACTTTCGCTTAACATTACTATTTATATGATTGGATAACTTGGTTTTGTAGACCCTTGTACCGACCCTTAAAAAAATCTATTTATAATTATAGGCTATATGAAGAGATAAACCAGGTACCCATTATTTATGAGTACCTGGTTTATTGTATGAATGAGGATGAAATTGTCTATGTAAAAAATGGATGCCTATAAAAATGCTGCTGACACCGATGATTCTTAATAATACGTTTTGGAGAAATTGCCTATCGCCTACTGTGATAACGATAAACATAAGGCCCATTGTTAATAATGCAGAGCCAAAGATCCCTTTTATTACTCTCATAAAGATGTTCGGTTGATAATGTTGCAGAAATAATCGCTCCTTTCTGAAAAGTAAAAGGATCACTAGGCTGGTTTAAGTGACCCTTTCATTATATTGAAGGGATATTTCTAGGTGCTAAAGGGATGTATTAGTATCCACCACTCATAAAACTAGCGCCAACGATAATTAAAAGAATGAAAAGAACAACGATTAATACAAATGATGAACCGTTATAGCTGCCGCCATTGTCGCCGCCATAATAACAACCGCCACTGTTCATATTACCTACATTTCCGCCGTATCCGTATCCCATTGAAGATCCCTCCTTTCTACAACCTATAATATGTAGGAGGGGAGGATAGAGAAATGTTATTTACCCTATACTAGCTTATTTATTTTCAAGAATAGCATAAATAGAGGGAAATAAAAGAGGCTATTCTTTCAGCAAGTATGGTCGTCTCCCCCTAAAGGTACGTTCCTTCCGATAAAGAATCTGTCTATTGGGTTCTTTTTTTATAAAGAAACCGTCTAAATGTGTCTTAGTGTTCAAAATTCGAAAGAAAATATTCCTAAATATAACATTTTATGTTGATATTTTTACATAATATGTTATTTTTATAGAGGTAATATAGTACTAAAAATTAAATATATTACCAAAAAACCTGAATAGGACTATAGGAGGATATAACATGAAGAAAAAATTTACATTCAATCAGTTATTAATTGGGGTTAGTACAATGGCCATTTCGTTAGGTGGGTTACAGGCTGAAGCATCCGCAGCAGAAAAAACACCGTATAATGTATTACAAATGAAACCTATTGGCATAGAAATGCCGAAAGATGAAATGGTGCATTCCACTATGGCAGAGGAAACATTATCCTATGAAGAACGTTTGGAAATTGGAGATTTTTCACAACGCCCTGCTCCAACTTTAGAGCGCATGGATACACAGCAATTGCAAGAGCAGTACTCGATGGCAGAGCTAAATAAAATGAGCGATCGGGAGCTTATTCATACGCTTGGAAATATACGTTGGTTCCAAATTACAGACTTATTTCAATTCAATGATGACACAAAAGCCTTTTATCAAAATGAAGAGCGCATGCAAGTAATTATCAATGAGTTAGGGAATAGAGGAAGCTCTTTTACAAAAGATGATTCAAAGGGGATTGAAACATTTGTTGAGGTACTCCGTTCTGCTTTTTATGTAGCGTTTTATAATAATGAACTAGGTTATTTAAATGAGAGAAGTTTCCATGATAAGTGTTTACCAGCATTAAAAGCAATAGCCAATAATCCGAACTTTAAACTTGGTACAGATGAGCAGGATAAAGTAGTATCTTCTTATGGAAAATTAATAAGTAATGCTTCTAGTGATGTGGAAACCGTTCAATATGCTACGAAAATTTTAAAACAATATAACGACAATCTTTCTACATATGAAGCCGAAAATTCAAAAGGACAAGCTATTTACGATTTAATACAGGGTATTGATTATGATTTACAGTCGTACTTATATGATACTCGTAAAGAGGCTAATACAACGATGTGGTATGGAAAGATTGATGGCTTTATTGAGGAAGTTAATAACATTGCGCTTATACATAATGTGACGGATAACAATAGTTGGTTAATCAATAATGGCATTTATTATGCAGGGCGTTTAGGGCAGTTCCATAGTAAACCGGATAAAGGTTTAGAAGTTGTGACACAGGCGATGCATATGTATCCCTATTTAAGTGAAGCTTATTTTGTGGCAGTAGAGCAAATTACGACCAATTATGGTGGACGTGACTTACATGGTAATACGGTGGATTTACAAAAAGTACGTGAAGAAGGAAAAAAACAGTATCTACCGAAAACATATACATTTGATGATGGATCGATTGTATTCAAAACGGGAGATCAAGTAACGGAAGATAAAATTCAAAGATTATACTGGGCTGCAAAAGAGGTAAAAGCACAGTATCATCGTGTAATCGGGAATGATAAAGCACTGGAGCCTGGTAATGCTGACGATGTCTTAACAGTTGTCATTTATAACTCTCCCGATCAATATCGATTAAACCGTCAATTGTACGGATATGAAACAAACAATGGTGGTATTTATATTGAAGAGACTGGAACGTTCTTTACATATGAACGTACACCTGAGCAAAGCATTTATAGTTTGGAAGAGCTGTTCCGACATGAATATACGCACTTTTTACAAGGCAGATTTGAGGTGCCTGGTCTATTCGGGACAGGTGATATGTACCAAAATGAGCGATTAACATGGTTCCAGGAAGGAAATGCAGAGTTTTTTGCTGGGTCAACACGTACAAATGATGTTGTGCCACGTAAGAGCATAATTAGTGGGCTGTCACATGATCCGTCACAACGCTATACAGCTGAACAAACAATGTTTGCAAAATATGGTTCCTGGGAATTCTATAACTATTCATTTGCATTACAGTCTTATATGTATACTCATCAATTTGATATGTTTGATAGAATTCAAGATTTAATTCGCGCGAACGATGTGAAAAATTATGATGACTATCGTGAGTCGTTAAGTAAAGATTCACAGCTTAATATGGAATTCCAAGCGTATATGCAGCAATTGATCGATAACCAAGAAAAATATGAGGTGCCACAAGTAGCAGAGGATTATTTAATGCAGCATGAACCAAAAGCATTAAACGAGGTTCAGCAAGAAATTGTCGATATGGCACAATTGCAGGATGCAAAAATGACCAAGCATCAGTCTCAATTTTTTAATACATTTACACTCGAAGGGACATACGTAGGTAGTGCCACACAGGGTGAGTCTCAGGATTGGAAAACGATGAGTAAGCAAGTAAACCAAGTGCTGGACCAATTGTCTAAAAAAGAGTGGAGCGGCTATAAAACAATGACAGCGTATTTTGTCAATTATCGTGTAAATGCGGCTAACCAGTTTGAGTATGATGTGGTTTTCCACGGCGTTTCTACAGATGAAGGCGAAACGCAAGCACCAATTGTAAATATAAATGGTCCATATACAGGCATGACCCATGAAAATATTCAGTTTAAAAGTGATGGGACAAAAGATAAGGATGGAGAAATAGTTTCTTATCTTTGGAATTTTGGGGATGGCACAACAAGTGAAGTGGCAAACCCTACTCATGTATACGAAAAAGAAGGAACTTACAATGTGACATTAACAGTGAAAAATAATAAGGGACTAGCAAGTAAGGGGCAAACAATTGCAACTGTTCGAAAGGGAGGACAGACAGAGCAAGAACAAGCAACAATCATTCCATTTAATAAACCACTAAAAGGTAGTT
The DNA here is from genome assembly GCF_057773605.1 of Lysinibacillus sp. F12. Lineage (NCBI taxonomy): Bacteria > Bacillati > Bacillota > Bacilli > Caryophanales > Bacillaceae > Lysinibacillus > Lysinibacillus sp. F12. Next base: position 99,534 of record NZ_JBYMLP010000001.1, on the reverse strand, counting down.
TGATTGATAATGATACAAATGTCTATCAATTTGACATTACGTCTCCAGAAGAACTAGATATTTCTGTTGTAAATGAAAATCAAATTGGTATGACATGGGTGCTCTATCATGAATCTGATATGCAAAACTATGTAGCATATGGACAGGAAGATGGAGATACAATCAAAGGTAAGTTTAATGCGGAGCCAGGAAAGTATTATTTATATGTTTATAAATTTGATAATAAGAATGGGACATATACCGTTCAAGTACAAAATGATACAAAAGCTGAGATAGAACCAAACAATCGTCCAGAAGAAGCCACTATACTTCCATTTAATACACCATTAAAAGGTCGATTAATGGATGATGATCATACGGATGTTTACGAATTCAATGTTACATCTCCAAAAGAACTAGATATATCTGTTTTAAATGAAAACCGAATTGGTATGACATGGGTGCTTTATCATGAATCAGATAGTCAAAATTATGCATCTTTTGGACAGGAAGAGGGAAACATGATAAACGGTAAATTACATGCAGAGCCAGGAAAGTACTATTTATATGTTTATAAATTTGAGAATGAGAACGGAACATATACAGTACAAGTGCAGTAATGAAGGGAAGGAAATGCAAATAGTAGTATAGAAAATATGCCCGTTCAGCGGTAGACAATAGCCATCGAGAGGATTCACTCTTGATGGCTATTGTCAATATGATAGGTAAAGTAGATGTGAAAGCAGTTCGACTCGCTGTAGTGGCAATCATCGGCCTTACGTTTACGAGCTCTAAATGTTAAAAGATTGTCGGTATCATCCCTCCATCCATACGAATTGGAGAGCCTTTGAATGCGGAAGCATAGGGACTACAAATAAATGTAGTAATTCTCCCGATTTCAATTGGTTTGATAAATCTCTGTATTTCCGATTGAGGGAGATTAGTCTTCATAAATTTTTTTTCTTTCTCTGGAAAGCTCATCTCTAAATTAGCATTCTCTTAAGAGCATCACGATAATCACGAGCATGGTAGGCCGTTAAAACAGTAGGCGGGAAATGATTGCTATCAAAGCTAGTTGCCAGTTTAATGATTCCTTCGGCCATGTTGTCAATAAGATCAGCAAAAGCCTACCAAATTCCGTAATATTGTGCTAAAGAAACAGTTGGTTCAGTCATCAATGCGATAGGTAGTTGTGCTTTTTGAATAACATCGTGAGGGGCTACCCCTAATTGACGGAGCCCCTCCCAAAATCCTAACGGCATTTTCATATGAGTGGACGTACGTAACATCAACGTATCAGGCTCCTTTATTCATTTTATTGTGTAGATGATGTTACGTTTAAACGGAACAGTATATATAGTATCTTTTTCATCGCGCCATGTAACTAGCAAACACTGACTACCAACTTGCTCATTGCGCCAAATTTTTAGAATTAAAACGTGTGCATTACTTTGCAAAATAACGGTACTTTATAAATGAATCAGAAAGGATTGGGCTATATCATACATTCTTTTTTATAAACATCCTTTTGGTTATTTTCTTATAGTGTTTAAGTAAAATCAAAATTTTACTAGATACAGCTTCGTTATATTGGTATAAAGTAGTAAATATAGGAAATTGATATAGATATTATTAAGGTATTGAAAGGTTGTAGCTTTAAATGAAGAAAAATTATTTATTATTATTATTTTTAGTTGTATTAATGTATGGATGTTCTAATGGAGTAAAGGAGACACCTACTGTCACAGCTAAGGATGCTGAAAAAATAGTAACAAATGATCAAGAGAAGCAAGTGGTCAATCGTCAATTATATGAAAAACTATCTGAAGCAGTGGAAACTTTAGGTTTTACATATGACATGCATACTTTTGCAGACAATGAGCATGATCGAGGAGTTTTATATGCGGAATTAGTCGATTTTGATAATGATGGTGTTAACGAGGTTTATACATTCATGAAAGGAGCTGACTACCCACTATCCGCTTATCCTCATCGTAATAAAGATAATTATATACAAGAAATTTGGACAGGACATGCAAATGGAGAAAATGCGTTGCTATCTTTTTCAAGTGAAATTGATAAATTGGTATGTTCGGCTTGTGACATGAATGTTTCTTTAGTAAAGGGGAAGGATGGGCGTACTTTCCTTAAAATGTTTTCCCATCAAATGAGTCAAGGTATTGCAAATAACAAAATATGGGTATACGCAAAGGATTCCAAAAAATCAGAGATGGAATTAGTTGTGTCCGGTAATTTCGGTCATAATAATGAGGGTGATCTCTTTTATACATTAAATGATGAGGAAACAGATCGAATTACGTTCGAAGAAGAATTAGCACGATATGATGGAGAGGAGCGTCCCATACTGATTAGCAATTTTGCTGAGAAAAATTACGGTTTTGATTCTTCTAGTCCAGCCACTATTGTTGGAAAAACCCTTGCAACTCTTTCACCGAGTGTAAATACTATTGTAGGCAAAGAAAAATTACTTGAGAAGGATAAAAAGAAAGAGATTGTTAAAGCATTAGATGAATTTAGTAGTATGAGGAGCATTAATCATCATGACCCGAAAATTGTCATGTCTTTAGTGTTAGACGTTGTCCAGAAGTACAATATTGATCATGAGTATTCGGACAATGGCGAAATGGTTTATGATGGAGCTATCGTTCAAGCGAAATATAAAGAAGCATTCGGTGTTGAACTTGCTATAGATAGTATGAACTTTCCATCGAGAGATAGCCAAGACATTGTAACTTATGAGTTGGGTAAGTTTTATATCTATCCAACTGGCTTTTATTTCGATTCCATTCATCGTAATTATCAAGATGTCTATCAAGTATCTAAAGATGTCTATTATGTAACATTTCTTGACTCTGAATTTAATGACTTAGAATATTCCTTAACAAAAGATGTAATGGTCACTTCTGAGGATATGTTTAAGAAGGACATTGCAAGTTGGCCAATGGATGCTCGGGTATGGCTAAAGCCAGATATACAAAGATATGCGGTAGTTAAATATGTGGATGGAGAACCAAAAATTCAATATATGGGAGCACAAAATTTAACCGATAACCAATTACAAACGTTTTAAATAGTACGGTTCTTCTTATCATTCCGACAAGTGAAATATGATACTATAAACTAATAGCATGTATGCTGGAGGGATGATAGTGAAAGCAGAAAAACGTTTACGGTTTTGCGAAAAAGGACATAGTTTTTACAAAAGCACGGACTGTCCCAGCTGCCCGACCTGTGATAAAGAAAATAAGCCTACGAGTGGCTTCCTTTCAAAGCTGAGTGCTCCTGCAAGAAATGCCTTAGTTCACGAGGGGATTGATCCCTTACATGCACTATCCAAATACACCGAAAAAGACCTATTAAAAATTCATGGAATTGGACCAGCGTCTGTACCTATGTTGAGAGCTTCATTGAAAGAAGAGGGATTATCATTTACGAGTGAGGGAGAAAACTAAAATGACAAATAAAGAATTATCCGTTGAACAACGCGAGGAACTATTGCAAACATTGCAAGCTCGATTTGAAAAAAATATGAATCGTCACGAAGACCTTGAGTGGACAAATGTCCAGGCTAAACTGGAGGCTAATTTGGACAAACTGTGGTCGCTCCATGAAATGGAAGCAACTGGGGGAGAACCGGATGTTGTGCACTATCATCCAGAGACAGATGAATATATCTTTTATGATTGTTCGGCAGAAAGTCCAAAAGGTCGCAGAAGTGTATGTTATGACCGAGAAGCATGGGAAGCAAGAAAAAATCATAAACCAGAAACGACCGCCATGGATATGGCTACAGAAATGGGAATAGAGCTTTTAACGGAAGAGCAATATCGGGAGTTACAGCAACTAGGTAAATTTGATCTAAAAACATCTAGCTGGATTCAAACCCCTGAAAAAATCCGTAAGCTGGGCGGTGCCATCTTCTGTGATCGTCGCTACGACACCATCTTCGTATATCATAATGGGGCAGATTCTTACTATGCTGCTAGAGGTTTTCGAGGATCACTAAAGGTTTAAGTAAAAATGATAATGAAAAAACAATGATCTCTAGGTAATCAAATTACTTGATTGCCTGAGATTTTTTTATAAGTACATGCAAACATGTAACGAGCAAAAAAAATTGATAATGGATTTTTTTACTTAGTACTAGACAAATATGGTTTTTTATTATACAATGATATTAATAAAATCGGTCGTAGTCGTAAAGAAACAATGAATTCACATATTACAAAGAGTAATCGTGTTTTTTGGATACTTTTTGCAATATGTGAATTTTTTCTTTAGAGATGTAAGATTTTATTTAATACAATTAATGGAGGTCATTCAAATGACACAAGGTACAGTAAAATGGTTTAACTCAGAAAAAGGTTTTGGATTCATCGAAGTAGAAGGCGGACAAGACGTATTCGCACACTTCTCAGCTATCCAAGGTGAAGGTTTCAAATCACTTGAAGAAGGCCAAAAAGTAGAATTCACAATCGAAGATGGTCAACGTGGACCACAAGCTGCAAACATCGTAAAACTTTAATATTTGCATGCTTTCAATACCCATATCGGGTACTAATAAAAAACCAGGCGCTCATTTATAATGAGTACCTGGTTTTTTTTCTATGATTACATAAGAACACTTATAATGGCATGGGGTTTTATGACATTTATATTTCTTTTGATTACTTCCACACCATTTTTCCCATGATAAAGATAGATGGGGGGTGTTGGTTCATGGATTATGAATATACAGTGAAGTTCCACTTCAACGAAAGTCGTGAAGAGGAATATAAAATCAAAACTAATATCGGCCAAGAAACATTTACAGAAGAAATGTTTAATGGGTTCAACGAGAAACCTTGGTATACCTTTACAGAAACTGAACATTTTCAATCAATATTAATTAATACGAAAGATGTTTATAAGGTATCCATCGTACAACATACTATACAATTTGATTAATGTATGACGAAAGCCACATCTGTTTTGAACTGCCCTGTAAAAGTTAGACATCAATCTAACTTTTACGGGGGTTTTTTATCATGTCGTTGACTCTATTGACAAGGAAGAAAAAATTAAAAAGAGTCACCCAAGGAAAGTGACTCTAAAAAAGATAAGTGTATGGATGATTGTTATTCCCAGTATTGGAGGATTTATTGCTTTCACGGGACGGATTAATGGGTTGAACCCTTGTAAAAATATTAATATGAATTATACAGGAAAGCAGCTCCAACGATTATGAGAAGAATGAATAGAACAACAAGAAGTGCAAATCCTGCACCATTCCCGTAGCCTCCACCGTTACCACCATAGTATCCAGACATAATGATAAACCTCCTTTCGTAATTTTATAATATGTATGCCTAACAAGTTGATTAGCGATAAATGTCATAGGAACATCAGAAAAAAATTAAAAGTTTAATTCATGAAGGTGAAATTGAATTGGATACAAAGGGAAACGGAGGATTTTTTGAATTATGAAGTGGAAGGGTGTGGTTATATATAACGGTCATTTGTAAGCTGTATGAATAATCCAAAATCAAAAAGTAAGCGCACGAGCACCTGCTTTTGATAGGGACTACATCCAAATGGACCATCATTACATATTAGTTTTTTCCTTTTTTCTTTTCTTGCATAATATGATCTAATGATGGTATTAAATACAGAAGTGGATATGATTATATACCATGGTGCCCCCACCATCTTCCCCGTCGTAACTCGATCATAAATTCCCCAAACTAATACAGAAACCAATAAAAATACGGCAGTATATCTTTCTGATTCTGGATAAATTTTGTACTTTTTGTAGCCATGCTCACTAATGATTAACCACCTCATTTATTTTTTATAGGACTATATTCTATTTGGGGAATCTCTAAAATATAAGCTGATGAAGAATGCCAAAAGGTAGCGCATTGGATTTATTTAACCTAATATTGGAATATTAAGTAATTGTTAGTATATTATAGGGTGTGCGGAAAATAATCAATGGGGGTGATGAAACGGTGGTTAAGGCTTTATTTGCCAAACGTGTTGCAACGTTTATTCCCCGAGGCTTTATATGTGCATACTATGGCAGTTACATAATTACGGCATTCAATTATCAGTTAAATGAAATTCAAGACCACCAATGTCTGATCTTTCCGCTCATGCGTGAAATCTGAATCTGAAATTATAGTGAGGTATACATCTAGCTGACGGAGATGAGCCGTGCTTGATTTAAACTTTTTTATCTCAAAGAATGAGGGTGTTTAATAGGAATGGTACAGAAATCACCTTTGTCGTTTATGGTGGAAAGGAGTGGATAGCTTAAATGGAAGGGGCTATAAAACAAAAATAACTAGACAGGGGCAAGGTCTTATTCATGTTGAAATTGTCATCTTTGATTGGCATCACGAATTAGTTTTATGTTATCTGATTGACATAAGGAGGATTTGAATGAAAAGTTTAGCAGGGACACTATCATTATGTTTTTCATTTACATTATTCATCTATTTGTTTGGCTTAAAAATGGAGCATTCCATCAAATATAATGCAGGATTCTTTTTCCTTCCCGTTATTTTACTAGGACTTTCACTCTTTTTCTTTATTTCAGATTACAAAATAAATATAAAAAAATAAGGGAAGGGGGCAATGTATTTGCTTAGGCGATGACAATACATTATTCAGTAACGGCGTTGGAATTAATTCAATTGGATGTAGCTTCGAAGCAAACATCAAAGCCGAATAATCTTTTTTATCAAGCATCCTCTTATGATAATTTGGATGCTTATTAATATGTATCTAATTGGAGGGCTAAACAATAGTAAATGGTAAAATACGGATTTCAAAAAATCCTGGTAATTCGACGCTAGCCCTCTGTTAGCACATTAAATACCTAACATATATTATTCCTTCAAATCAGAGGCTAACATTCCATATACAATGCTATCAGTCCACTCATTTTTATTCCAAAAATCTTGTGTGAAATGGGCTTCTTTTCTCATGCCAATTCGTTCACATAATTTTTGTGAAGCGATATTCCGTGCATCCAGTTTAGCTTGTATACGATGTACATTAAAAACATCAAATAATTTACCTACTAAACTACTAACTGCTTCGGTTGCCAAACCTTTCCCAGCCACTTCATTAGAAAAGCTATATCCAATTTCAACTGTATCTTTCATATCTGTATACCATACAGACAAATCACCAATTACTTTGTTCTTATATACAACTGCCAAACTTAGCATGGACTCATTAGAGAGTAATCCATTTGCTACTTTCTTATTGAATTTTTTCTCCATATTTTCATGAGTCCATTTATTATGTAATAGGAACTTACAAGTATCTTCATTATTATAAATAGCAAATACGTCCTGTAAATCGGTATTCTTAAAAGGTCTAATTATTAATCTTTCTGTTGTGAATTCCAAGCTAGTTCGCCTCCCTTTCATTCATTCTACAAAATCAACCAAAAACATACAATGTTTAGGTGCTTAATAGAAAACCTTAATGAAAAAATATGAACCTGTGCCTTGAGATGTTTTCTGAAAGTTTGAGGTTGGGCCTGATATACTGACTAGTGGTGATTAGAAAGAATTAGATATTTTAAACAATGTAGTAAAAAGTAGCCTTAAAACTCAGGAGGTCACATCATAATATTACAATTATGTGAAGAAGATTTATTAACTTGATATTTCGAAATTAGTTTTTTTCAATTGTTTTTTCTTATGTTCACAAGAAATATTACTTTTGTAGTATGGAAAATTAGGAACATCATTAAAAGTGTTCTCAGATGACGTGAATTGACTCTTGAATTAGAAAAATTGCCATTTAGATAATGGAGGATATTTATTATGAAAAATAACTTAATTAAAAGTATTATAGGATTAATTTGGTTTACATTGGTTCTCAGTATTATTTCACCTAGTTTTGCACAGGCGAATGAATCTTAGGGTTTACAAATAAATTCTTTGAGTCAAGAAACAGTTGTAAATAATGGAATGGATAAAGAAAAAGTGATAAATGATTTTTTGTATAATGAAGAAGATTTCCAAGACACTCTTCCATATGAAGAGTCTTTCTCGATAAATTGAAATAAACTACTAGAAAACTCTAACTCAAATGGTGGAAATTGTAATTGAGGTGTTTTATGGAGGACATTAAATTAAATAATTTTATTGTAAGAATAGATAAGGATAAAACTCTTGAATTGTATAAAGAACTTCCGAAAAAACTCATTGTGGTTGCGAGGATTGTCAACTTTTCGCTAAGCAAATTCAACAGGCGAGTCCAGAAGTTTTGAAATTCTTGGAGTGGACCCTACAAAAAAGGCAGAAGTGTCTTTTGGACTTGCAAACCATATTGACGATTTACCAAGTCCGATGATTCCAAGTACTTTTTCAAAGCCAATTGTAGAATTAGCTGTAAGAATAACAATGCCACATGTGGACATATAATATAGAAAGTAATTATTCTATAAAACTATATATACCATTATAATTTTTAACTTCAAAGCCTAGGTACTCAATTTGAGTCGAGGCTTTTCTTTGTGTTTTGGTAAATTTAGTAATTCTAAGTATACTTTACATTAAATTTATACTAGGAGCGATGAAGCATGTTGAAAGCTTTGAATTGTCAAATGGTGCTGCAGTATTCAATCCCAATGACAGCACTCGTGGTTACTGAGGGAGTTACATCATCACAAATGACTCCAAACAATTTACATACATCCAAATTTTAATTGAGAAATTCGACTAGCAGACAAAGATTGAGCCGTGTTTGGTTTAAATCTTCTTATCTCTCGAAGAATGAAGATGTTTGATGAAAAGGTACGGAAACCATCTTAGTCGTTTAAGGTGGAAAGACGTGGTTAGCTAAAATAGAAGGGGCTAAAAACGGAAATAAAGAGCAGTGACATTGAATACTTTGCGTGAAAAACAAATCAAACGCAACCGTAAAATAGTATTTTTATAATTTTTTGGTAAAATTAATAAGTATGTCCTGTTAGAAAATGTATTGGGGGTGTCTATATTGAGAATAATTGGAGTTGCGCTTTTAATTATGGCTGGATTGATTTACACAATAGAGTGTGGGTTTACCATGCTATCAACTAGCATTGTTCAAGCTGGATTTTTTGCAGGTAATATGTCCGGAGAAGTTCCGGATATTAAAATGAGTTCGTTTACCGACAATTTATTTGTTCCACTTTTTTTTGTTTTAGGAATAATTACACTAGTTTATAGTTTTCTTAAAAAATAAAAAACAAAGAGATTTTTTTGTTCCTATTAAAGTTATTTCTTCCAAATAAGTTGCAGATGCAATTGTAAGTCGAGTAGTTGCTATTGCACGTAAGCTAGGCACAGGGTGAAGATTGGACAGGTAATATTGATCATCCCCATTTTGTGGTTAAGCCAATTTGGATTATGCCGAAGAGGTACAGAATTGAAGGTCAAATAATTATTCCAACTAATAGGAAATACCAAGCCAATACAACTAAAGGATGATGATAAATTGCCATTTACTTGATAAATTCGACCAAGGTACGATGACAAGTGGTGATTTTGAGGGATTAAAAATTATAATCTCCCAACGATAAAACAAATGCCTGTTACCTAAATTAGTAATGGGTATTTTTTCACAAATTATTGCTTAAAAAAGGAAAAATATAACGAAAGGTAGAATTACTATTCCAATCATAAACATAATAAGCCAGTGTATAATTTCGATGTTATCTAAAGAAATCATGTACGAAAATACACTTATAGCTGAGAGTACCAAAAATAAGAATCCGTTAATATGAGTATATCCCTCATTAACATTGCCTCCATATTCATTTTCAAATTCATCCTGGACTTCTGAATTAACAATCTTCTGGTATTTTTTTATCTTCTATAACTGTATTACAGTACTCACACTTTATTAATACTAAACCATCTTTGTATACTTTCGTAAAAGAATTATTGGCTAAACAATTAGGACAATTATTCATTCATTTCCACCGCAATATATCTATCTACTATTTACCATTTTAGGCAAATTAACATGTTTTGTACATTGAAATAAAAATCGGTAATTGAATTAGATAGAAGGGTATTTAACCTATTATGTAGAAATATCTGTAAAAAGGAGTAGGTATTATGAACTGTGAAGTAATAGTATTCAAACGTGAGCCTGACAATGTACCAATTATAGATTTATCAAGCTTACAATTAACAAACAAGGATTATAAGGTAGTAACAGAGGATGTTGCTCTACTATTTTTGTTGCTGCAGAATCAATTTTAGGGTGCTTCATAATGGAATGGAGTAATAGCTATAGAATTATGTCCAGCTAACTCAGCATCATCTATTTACTTATAAATGCGTCTATACTTTCATTTAAATCATCCACAATCTATCATTTGTATGTAACTTAATTGAATTTCTATAGTATCATGTAAACTAATTGTTTGGATAGAAGACAAATAATTTTGAACATCTCTTTGTAATTAGAATTTTCTGGAGTATCTAAGTAAGACCAATCTTTGGAATACCCCCTGTTGCAGGATTTTTTTTATAAATTCTTCGTCGATAGATAAAGAATCAAAGACTGTACCTTCACTAATCAATAAAATGAATAGCATAGAAAAATGATATTTTTTCATTGTAAAATTCATCCTTTTGTAACATATAGAGTGCTGATCGGTTAATGAATTTTCAGATAATAAGATAAATTAAAGTAGGAGATAGTAAATGTTTTTTATATTGATTGGAGTTTTAACTATTTTATCTGTTGGTATTACTTATCTTTGGTTTTTAGGAAGTCAAGTTTATATAGACCTTAGTCGAAGCTATGCAGCCTCAAATTTTCCAGGAGATATAACAGCTACACAAAAAATGGCTTACCAAATTTTTTTCCCTTCGTCATTACTAGTATCTTTATTCATTTTTACATTTTTACTATATTTACTATTTAAGAAAAAAATAGATTTCACATTTGGAAAAAAAGTAGCTATGTTCAGTGTATCCATAGCTTGTACTGTATATTTTTCTATCAAATTGTACATTTTTATTTTTTTATAAAATTATAATGATTGACCAAGGCTTTTTTAAGGTTATTTTTGTTTCACTCTTAGTGAAACAAAAGTTGGAATTTTGTGAATTTATAACACCGATGGACATTATAGTGAGATTTTCAGTTTTAACTTCAGGGTGATCCATACTGGATATATTTTAAAATATATTTTGGATATCTAACATTTCATAAAAGGTGATTAAATACCATAGTTTACCAATTGATAAATATTAAAACCATATGTGTTATAAATAAGTAAATTAAAATTTTTTAGGAGGTTTATCACATGGATCCAAAGGAAACACCAGAAGAAAAAAGAGAACGTTTAAGACAAAGTGAACTTAAAAAGAATCCTACTGGTTCTTTAAATGATGGCATTAATAGAGGAATTGGCGGGAATTTAACTGGTATGGGTTGGAAAGAATCGATTGCGTTAATTTTGTTGATATTTGTCGGATATATCATATATAAATTATTTTTTAGTTAAAATTTCAGAAAATTATATATTTTCAGTCTGTTATGTGTTGATATGGAAAAAATAAAGAAAGGGTGATAATAATATGTTCAAAAAAATCTTAAATTCTATTTTTGCACTAGCTATTTTCGGATTTTTGTCAACGGGTACAAGTCATGCAAGTGAGGATTTATTAAGCTCTAAGTTAGATAATGTTTAAGCTTACGTTAAAGTTAGTATTACTAATGATTAAACAGGCGAAACAAAATTTTTAGGCCCGAAAATTTTGAAGAATAATCGGAAGGCTAAATCTTTTAGTTCTGACAATGTATCATCTTTGTTAATCGCTTTATGTATGAAACGGATACGATGCAACATATCGTGAAAATGATAGTTTTTCAATTGAAAGTGAGTACCTTATAAAATCCTCTCTAAATTAGAGTGATGGCCGCAATAACTAAAATCCCACCCATTAATTCCGTTTTTGGGGTTGTAACAAGCGATTAACAAACCAACCCTCGTTACACAAAAAGTCACATTCCCCCCGAAAACCCCCGAAATCAAACAAAAAGCATGTCTTTGTACATTCATACAAAACCTTGCTATAATAAGGTTTGCGAATACATAGGAAAGAGGGTAAAAGCATGAACGCTTATGATGAATATATGAAGCAGGTTGTGAAACCAATGCGTGAGGAGCTGGTGGGAGCTGGGTTTACGGAGCTGACGACGGCTGATGCGGTGAATGAATTTATGGCTGAGACGAAGGGGACTTCGTTAGTAGTCATTAACTCGGTGTGTGGTTGTGCGGCAGGGCTTGCTCGTCCAGCAGCGCGAGAGGCGATTGCGGCAGTGAAGCCAGATCATCTTGTGACAGTGTTTGCGGGGCAGGACCCAGAGGCGACTGCGGCGATGCGCGGTTACTTTGAAGATGTGCCACCAAGCTCACCTTCCATGGCGATTTTAAAGGATGGAGAATTGGCTTACTTTATTCCACGTGAACAAATTGAAGGCTTCCCTGTGGAGCAAATTGTTGCTCATTTAACGGGCGTGCTAGAGCAAACATGCGAGCAATAAATACGATTGTAACAACAGCGGGCAGACCAGACGAGGAATCGATGGCGCTCGCTGCTTTTGCATGTCAAACATTAGGAGCTGCGTTTGAGCCGAGGAAAAAGCGCTCTGTTTGGAAGATGTCACAGGAATTTCAGGCGAATATCCTAGTAGCAGGGAAGAATCGCTATGATTATTATGCTTTTGGGGCAGGAGAGCCGTTTTTCTTCCATCCTAATTCTGCGGCGTTTCGCTTAAAACGGATCGCTCGAGGTGAGGCGGAGCCATTTTTAGAGGCTGCCCAGCTTCAGCTAGGTGATACAGTGCTGGATTGTACGCTTGGGCTAGCGGCGGATGCCATGTTGGCGGCTTATATCGTCGGGGAAACAGGGCGCATAGTAGGCTTGGAAGCGAATCCAAATGTGGCCTTCGTTGTGGGGCAAGGGATGCAAACTTATGATACAACAGAGCTACCATTAACGGCCTGTATGCGACAAATCGAGGTCGTCCATGCCGAGGCAGTCCGTTATTTAAAAGAATTGCCAGCGAATGCGTTTGATGTCGTTTATATGGATCCTATGTTCGAAGAAGTGATTGAAGAGTCCAATAATTTCGAGGCATTGCGCTTAGCAGGTGAGCATGTTAATTTAACCGATGAATGGGTGCAAGAAGCGATGCGGGTCGCTAAAAAGAGAGTGGTGCTGAAAGCCCATTTTCGATCAGAATGGTTTAGGAAATATTATTTTCAGCAATACGAGCGAGTGACAGCTAAGTTTCATTATGGTGTTCTCGAAGTGTAGGGGCTTGTTTTTAGACAGGCCTCTATTTAACTAGATTGTAATAAGAAGGAGGCTCCAAATCCCATATGACGATTAACGAAATTAGAACCCCTTTTGAACTAGATTTACTAGCCAAGGCACAATCTTTGAAAACTACAAAGCCTCCGAGTCCGTGGGAACATGAAACGGTAATTGCTGCCAATGGTGTCCTAGCATGTGGATGGGATCAAGATGAAAATATCATCCTCATAAGTGGGTCTGGCTTTAGTGTTACTGAACCGATAACGGGTCTTCGTCTTCATCGAGAACGAGATAAGGAATTGACGGAGGACTGTGTCAGTGAAGACCGCTTAATTTTTCACTCTCCGATATCAAAAAAGCCTACCGCCATTTTTGGCTTGGAAGCGGGAGATGGGATACATGTGACACCGGATGGCTGGCAGGTTGAAGTCATTTACCCGTGGTGGCCACGTGCAACAGTAGTACTCGATTATCTATTTACACCCCGTTATAGCTATTTGAACCATGCTACAGCTATTGATATACAGCGTTTGGATGGTGCTATAAAATGTGGGTTTTCTCCTTCCGGTAAACATGTAATGATTATGGGATCAGGTGGTGCCTTCATCTATTCAAGAAAAGAATGCCATTCAATATAGGAACTCAATTGATTTTTGTCCTATAATTCGAATGGTGCTAACATACTTTAAATTAGTGCTTTACATTTTTAATGTAGAGTGCTATAATTGGAAACGTGCTATTTTAGGTGGCATATTTCAGTAATCTGGCATTCTGCTTTTTGTTTTTGTAGATACTTATTCACACTGGCGCATGCTTTGGGGCTGCAAGGACGCAAAAGATGGTAGGGTTTGCGTTGCTTAAGTTAGAGAGCACACAGTGGAATTTTACCGCGGTGATGAAACAACTATTGTTTCAAGATAATATTCCCCAGATGATTGGGTTGAGACTTTTACAATTTACGAAAATGTTACCTATAAATACTAAAGGGGTAGTTTCGCATGAGCGAGGCTGCCCCTTGTCTAATTGATGAACGCTGTCGCATGAGTTGCTGGCAGTTTTTTTTGTTGCCAAAATTATGCTGGTATACATTGCCGTTTACTATGCTAGACAAATAAGTAATAATGAAAGCAAGAATTTTAGTAAAAGTCAAAATTCTATAGTTGAAAATCTGAAAAATCAAAAAGGTGAGGGAAGTTTATGGAGAAAATCAATACACAATCAGCAGATGTAATCACACAATTAACAAAAATGGCAGAAATGAAGAATGCAAGCATTGAGCAATTAATACTGTTTTATTGTCAGGAAAGACTTCTCAACCGTTTATCAACATCATCCTATTATGATCAATTTTACATAGAAGGGGATTTTTTATTCTTTACATTGGCTGAAGGAGTAGGGATGCCACCAAATGAACTAACGCTTACAGCCCAACAAAGCGCTTATCAAAACGACTTAGTTCAACAGGCATTTGCAGAAATTTGTTCGATTAAGATACCAGAGGACGGTGTTCAATTTTTCGAAAATGACATAGAAAGTATCATAATGGATACGAGTATTCACTTGAAAATACCAGCTACATTGGGCTCTATCACTACATACATAGAATTAAAAATAACCTTTATAGAAAATCGAGTCGCACCACAGATCATTACTTCCCCATCAGTGCTAGACATGAAGCCAGCGGAGCTCTATACATATCCAATTGAATATGTAGTTGCCCAAGCCCTGCTTGACATTTACCAATATCCAGCTGTGACCTCAAAGGTCGTATTGGATATAGAGAGGGTACTACAAACACAACACATAGAAGGTCGTAAATTACAGGCTTATCTTGAAGAAATGCTTGATCAACATCGTCTGACATTAGAGGTAACACCTATACTAGAAAAAGGAATCGTTAAGCAATTTTTCGATCCCATATATGAAGCCATGGTGGCAGATGGAGAGTTTTTTAAACAATGGAATAGTAAGGAGCAAGCTTGGCAATAAAAATACTACCCTTGCGAATAATAATGAGCTGCACCCCAATTGTTAGATATGTGCTACTGAGCTAATGCAAAAAATCATTTCCAACGGTATCGCAATAGGGGATAATAAAGGTGATTTTTAAAGACTGCAACCACAACCCGTGCAGAATTGGCGATAATAATGAATTGTCTCCTTAACAAGCTAGGGTATATATAAACAAGCCGTTGGAGCATAATATAGCAGTTATCAGTTATAGTAAGACCCTGAACATACGTAAATATGGTTTTATAAGAGCATCATTCCTGAAAAGGATGATGCTCTTTATTTTTAATTTAGAATAGGAACTGGAGCAGATCGAGTCGAATAGAAAGCTCTTTATTCTTTATCAAATTACCAATGTAAGCTGATTGATGGTGTTAAATTACATTTCTTGAAACTCATTTCATTAAGATTCGTTCTATAAAATGGTACTAAAAAAAGGATAAAGAATATATTTTTGGAATCTAATCTAATATATTATTCCAGCTAAATAATACACGAGGTGAGTGTGGTGGCATTTGATAATAGAAAAACGACGTTCATTTATATGGTACGGCACGGTGAATCTCCGTATGTTGGAAATGAACGGACAAGAGGGTTAACTGTGAAAGGACATTTAGGTGCTCAAAGTATAGCTGATGTGTTAAAGAGTGAAGGAATCGATATTATCCTATCCAGTCCATATACTCGTTCAATATTAACTGTTGAGCCATTAGCTAAACAATTGAGTCAGGAAGTGATCGTTTGTGAAGAATTAAAAGAGAGAATTTTTTCTTCAGAAGAAAAGCGATTACCTGATAGTAAATTATTTCCGCTATTGGAGAAATCCTTCTTGGACCCCAATTTTGCAATAGAGGGTGGAGAATCGAATACCGATTGTCAAACAAGAGCTGTAAAAGTTTTAAAAGAGCTATTAATTACTTATGAGGGACAAAAAGTAGTAATAGGAACTCACGCATTAGTCATGACCTTGATGATGGGATACTTTCATGAAACGTACAATTTAGATTTTTTGCTACAAACAACCAAGCCGGATATATACAAAATGGAATTTAGGGGACAGCAATTGGTGGGTGTTAAGAGGCTAGGCATGTAGTAAGGACGGCTAATGCATGTGCTTAAAGTTTGGTTATAGAAATCATATGTTAATAGACCAGTTTAGATTGAGCAGTTGGTTTCCTGAACGCACAGGAAACCGACTTTTTTTGGCTTAATTTTATGTGCTAGATACATCTATCGTTGCCAATAGAAAACAACTATCATCGATAATTTTTTTATGATAAAAAATGTTCAAGCAGTTTTTCAATTTCTTCCAATGAATAAATAGAGAATTTTTTATTTTTATAGCTTATAGGGCCCTCATTTCTGTTCGTGTTCATTATGCCCTCCAATAGATTAATAGTTTAATTCAAAAATTTTTGCAGGTTACTGTGGTGACGCTACGAGGAAAGCTTTCCAAATCGCTCTTTAACGAAGTAGAAAGGTGAAAATGTAAAATATTTGAAATAATTGCATGGTTAATATATTCTAATATGGTAATCAATTACCAATTAATTGATTTCAAGGAGGTTATTTATGAAAATAACAGAAGGCTACGGCAAAGTGATGATAGATGATTTTGAATTTTATGGTGAAATGAAACAAGATAAATGTTCTAAATGCAAATGTAATTTATTATATTACGATGATTTTGATGCTTATTTTTGTCCTAAATGTAATAGTTGGACTGAATCAACATGTAGTGATCCTACTTGCAAGTATTGCTCTAGTCGACCAGAAACACCGTTAACTCGCATATAACGAAATTAAACTCGAGAACTTAACCAGCTTTCAATTTCTGTGATGGCGTGCTAACTTGGCCCTACAAGGAAGGCACACGGGTGGTGCTTTAATGAAAAGAGGATTTAACGTATACATAGATAAACTTAAAAACATTCCCAAATTAAAGTTTGGAGAGAAATCGAAATTCGAGAAATGCTGTTAAGCCAACATTTCATGGATTTTCCTTTGATTATTGTTTATACAGCTTTGATGTGTAAGTGTGTTTGCTGAATAAAAACCTGTATATTGACGCTTTAAAACTACATTTTCTATCGTTCCTATACTTCAATTATAGGGTCTTTAAGTGATAAACGATATTCAACAATCGGGAACATTTCTTTAATAAGGAATGTGAAGAATGTCCAACGTGCTGCTACGATTTTTACAATGAACTGAATTGTATTAAAAAGCAATTGTAAAAAAATGAAAAACCTTGCGCTTTCCATATAAGAGGGCACATGGTTTTTCATTTAGGTTTAATTCAACGATGAGTGGGTCCTGAGAAATAAAATTTTTAATTACTATATATTGGATTTCTTAAGCTTCATAAGGTAAATCTAGTGTTGTAATAATTGAGTCGTGACCAGTAACAATTAGCGTAGCTAATAGAGCAAGAATTAATACTGTTTTTAATTTTTTCATTTGATATTCTCCTTTTAAATATATTTAAAGGTAAAGAGGTGTTAGAAAATGAATATACAAGAGTTAGGAAATGTAATATATAATACTAGAAAAAACTTAAAGCTAACCCAAAAGCAGCTTAGTGATGGAATATGTACACAACCGACAATCAGTTTAATTGAGAAGGGTGAAATATTACCAAGCTTAGATACAATTTATTACTTATCTCTCCGTTTGAAAAAACCATTTTCTTATTTCCTCCATGTCTTGTTTATGAATAATTACAGTCAAGTCCACCAGCTGGTCATGTATTTCGAAGAATTGACAGCAAAACATAAATATGAGCAAATTTATGAAATTGCGGTAAAAGAAATCGCAGAACCCGTTGATCCATGGCTTAACCATTTCTTAAAATGGCAATTAAATTTGAGTTCTTATAAATTAAAGAAAATACGATTCAATGAAGTAATACGTAATTTAAAAGAGCTCCTATCAACAAAATACTCTGTGATATTAGATAAAGATTTTTTAAAGGAACGTATTTGTAATACTATTGCGTTTATCTATGCAACGAATAATGATTATAAATCCGCATTGGTTTACTATAATAAAATCAATTTAGAGCTACTTAATGAAACTTCACCAAAAATGAGCAGGGACGTTTATATATTAAGAGTTATTTATAATAAATCCAAAACTTTCTATGATATGAAGTCATATAAGGAAGCAATAGATTTACTACAAGAAGGGATTAAACGATCTGTCAAATTAGAAAATATGTCTTTTCTTGGTCACTATAATTATTATTTAGCAAAATGTTATGAACGTGTTGGAGAAAATAAGGATTTAATAAACACGCATTATAAGAATGCAGGATTCTTCTTTAAATTATTAAATAATTCTTTGTATTATCAAATTGTCTACCATGAGCAAAGGCACTTGTTCACATGATATGTATAAAAAATTGCTTCCCTATGAATCAGGTAAAAGGGGAGCTTTTTTTTATTTACCCACTCTTCATAATTCATATACCTCCTAGTGAAACATTCTTATATCCTATTCTTACCCATTTCTAAGGCTAAATGGGTAAATATAAGTATCTTTATATTTTTCACTTCAGATCGAAATGATTTTTTACAATATTTGTATTAATATGAGTACATCCTTAAACGCAAAGGGGGGAAATGATGATGAAAAAGCCATTATTGGTACGCAAATCAAAAATCTATGTTTATAATGGTTGATTTTTGAAGTTGCTGTAATCTGTAACTAGATACTTAATGTTATGGGTTATTGAGGGTGTTTATTTGCGTAAGTGAAAGTAATTATTTTAATAGTCTAGTTATTTGGTTGACAGGCTAAAAACATCAATAGACTAGAATTATATGACTCTGTCGTTATTTCATTATAATTTAATTAGAAGGGTGTATGATATCATGGTTTTAAAGAAATTAGTACTTTCAGTTTCATGCGCAGTTATGACTTTCGGTTTAATAGGCACATCAACATCATTTGCCGCAGAGAAAAAGGATACTATTAGCTTAGAGGCGAGTCAAATTTCACAGTTTACACCAGAACAACAAAATATTGCAGATGAAGTGGTGACACAACTTCAAGCAATTAATGAAGTATTAATAGGGTTAGACACTGAGAAACAACAAGAAGATTTTTTAGGTGCACTATTTGACCCTAATTTTAGTACAGATCAATTAGATAGTAATATTGTATTAGCAGAAAATGCTAAAGAAGTAACGGTTTTAAATGACATGTTTGAAGAACTTGGATCTCCTGTTCATTTTTCAGCAGATGTCAAATCTGTTATAGTAGAGGAGAATGGTGATTTAGTTGCTATTAAAAAATCTGGGGAAAATGAAATTATGCCATTAGGTTTTTGGGGAGATCTTTGGGACGACATAAAGGTTATAGCTGGTAAAACTTGGGATATAGCTAAATGTGGAGCTGCCATTACAGCAGTATTTGTTCCAGGAGCGGCTGCCTATAAAGCAATTAAAGGATTAGGCGGAGTTAAAGCTACTGTTCAATTATTAGCTAAAGCATCAACTACTAGCGATTGGTTAGCAATTGGTGGAGGAGCGGCTGCTGAAATTTTAGGTATCGATGGAGTTCAAACCTATTGCTTTGAATAAGAGAGGTGTTTAAATGAAGAACCCTAGGACCTCGCAAAGTGGAATTTTTGATCCAATTAGTCATGGATTCATGTCATTATTAGTTTTTGGGATGCTATTTATTGCTTTAATGATTGCATTGAATGGACCTATTACTTTTGATACGCTTATTATGCCGGCTGCTTTTATTTACGTAGTAGTTCGAGTGATAGAATATGTGACAATAAAGAAGACTAATCATGTTCCGCGCTGGTTAGTACTGGGATCTTTTGGAGTGGCTGTTCTAACAGCTATTGGCATGACATACTGGATCATTTAAATACTTAGAATTTTTTAAAACATAAGGCACTGTTAAATTTTAATGTTGTTTTATCTGGTATAGATGAGCCCTTACAATCGATTTTTCCTTATTTTTAAAAATGCCTTTTTGTGGTATTAATATATATTTGAAACTAAATGGTTAAAGTAGTCGTATAAGGTATTATAGATTAGAGGAGGTCGGAAAAATGGATTATACTAAAATCTATAATAAAGAACTGATTGCCTTAGTAAAAGAGAAAATAAAGTCCGACGGTGAAATTAAAGCGGTGAAGTTTGTGAGAGAGCAAACCGATATGTCCTTAATACAGGCAAAAAAATTTGTGGATTTTTGTAAAGAATAGACATAAAATTAGAGTCACTAAACTGTGGCTCTAATTTTTATTAAAAGTATCTTCAATAGTCATTGAACTACTAAATAAAAAATACGACAGTGTCCACTACGATATGTTTCTGTCATTTTTTGTGCCTTCATTACTATGACTATCTACAAATAAAAACCGCTCTAAGTAATGATTGAGGTATTTACAAACAACTCCTTTAAAACGATTTATCCAATGTTTTAAACGTGCATGTAGTCGGTTCACAAAGAAAAAGAGACTTTATTAAACGAGAAAATTAGTCCAATTTTGATGCAGAAATCGATACTCATAAAGGCGAAGGGTGGATGCACAGTTAATGCAGCCAAAAGTTAATACGCATTACTACATAAATTTACTTTGCGTTAATCTGCATTGTAAAGAATAAATGAAAAACCCCAAAAGCTGCATAGAACAGGCTTTTGAGGGCTTTGTAGGGTACATATTACAAAATAAAAAAATTAGTCCGTGAAACATAAAGATGATAAATAACCTAACATTAATAAAAGACCAATACCCATTGCGATGCTCATGCTTTGTACCTCCTTTAAAAAACGACACATTATTCATAAATATTGTACAATGAATTATAGAAATATGAAACCTTTTAATGGCGAGAACGTATATAATAATAGGAGAATTACCAATTTGTACATAAAGAGTAGGTGATACTGAATGAAAACGTGGGTTAAAAAAAGTATTGTCATAATGGTTGCGTTTTTAACATTTGGTTTAATTACGCCAACGCATGAAATATGGGAAGCATTTGATCAAAATCCTTCGAATCGTGCATCTATTGGTCCTGCATCAGGGACAAGCACGGCTCTAGCTGCTGAGCCTGATCTTAGTAGGGACGAGCAGGTTCATATCCAAGAGGAAGAAATTGATTATAATGCCTTGCTTATGGATGCAGCGAGAGAGCAATCATACATAAAGTTTGGTACTAAAATTGGTCCAAAAATTAGCCATGAATTCGACAACATCATCTTCCCAAAAATGGAGGAGGCGATTGCAATGACTGTCGCTAGTTTGGACGAGCAAGCTTTAGCATCTTTAACCATCTCAGAAAAGCCAAGTGGTAATTATGGTGAGAAAATTTTTAACGTGATCAACACCGACACAGGAGCTGATGTAATCCGCTTCCATGTACGTACAGAAAAAAGACCACAGGAAGGCTATTATTACAACTTCCATTATCACAGTGTCGAGGACAACTTCATGGCACATTATAACCTAGGCGATATTTATTGGGAAAAAAACACACCACCGAAGTGGTTGTCATAAAAGATTCGAAACACTCGTTTACAAAACGGGTGTTTTTTTGTGGGAAAACGTTGATATATCAATGTTTGTGTTAGTTCATTAATTTATTAATGCTGAATGTAATAGGGAGAGGGACAAGTAGGAGAAATAATTTTAAGTTTTTACTTTGGATTTAGCAAAAATGTATCTTTTGGCTTATGAGGGATAAAACAACGCCAATTCACGCCAGTGAATGACGAAATAATTGGCGTGATAAGAATTGCGCGCCATATAATTGGAATATGACCACCAAGGATTTGGCAGTAATCCCCCCTTGAAATGGCGTTGCTGGAAATGATAGGATAATAATTGTTCGAGTTAAATTTAGCTATAGCTAGATAAAAAGTATTAAATGGCATGTTAGTACGTACCTATGGTATATAGTTCTACTAATATATTTATTTTATCGATTCACCACAATAAAATAATAGATTCAAAAGCTGTTTTATACCAAATATATAAAATTGACTATGGAAAAGATAAAAATAGTCATTTTACGAAAAAAAGCTTCAATTTTAATTTAGAAATTTAACGCTTATTTCATTTAGGCAAAATCTTATATTAAAAATTTTTAACCACTCCATTGAGTGGTTTTTTATTTTGCCCTGATAAGTAAGTATAGGGCAGTTCCTCACCCTTGATTCACAACCAACAACTACGTATAAATGTGATTAGGTGAAAAGATTTACAAGATATTAATATCTATTTAAAAAACAAATGTTATTTTGTTTAGGTAAAAGAATTAATTACCTATAATGGAGGAGAAGAAATAATGGAAGAAAACATTGAAGTGTTAAGAACAGAGGGGGACATTAATTTAACAAAAACTCGTTCTTTATGGCAAGAAAAACATTTGAGCAAAGAATCTTTTGAGTTTTTAAACGATGACTCTAAGTATTATTTACATCAATCTCTTTCTACTCCTTGTTTAAATATTATTGAAAAAAGCTATGGAATTTACATAGAGGATATAGATGGAAGGAAGTATATGGATTTTCATGGAAATAATGTTCATCAAATAGGCTATGGTAATGAATATGTTATCCAAGCAGTAAAAGAGCAGTTGGATATTCTTCCATTCTCACCAAGACGTTATACAAATAAAGTTGCGATCCAGTTGGCAAAAAAATTAGTTGATATTGCACCAGAAAGTTTAAATAAAGTACTGTTGACTCCTGGGGGAACTTCAGCTGTTGGAATGGCTTTAAAACTTGTTAGAAAGGTAACAGGTAAATTTAAAACTATATCTATGTGGGATTCATTTCATGGTGCATCTTTAGACGCTATTTCAGTTGGAGGAGAAGCACTTTTCCGTAACGGTATGGGCCCTCTAATGCCAGGGAGTCTGCATATAGCTCCTTACAATTCATATCGTGGTTTATTTGATGATGTCAATGGTAGATTTAAATCCCTTGACTATCTAGAATATGTACTTGAAAGAGAAAATGAAATCGGTGCAATTATTTTAGAGCCTGTTCGTTGTACAGACGTACATATCCCACCAAAAGAGTACTATCAACGTTTACGTAATATTTGTGATAGGAACAATATATTATTGATTTTTGATGAAATTCCAACAGCTTTAGGGCGAACAGGTAAAATGTTCACTTTTGAAAACTTTGGAGTTATTCCAGATATTGTTTTATTGGGAAAAGGATTGGGTGGAGGCGTATTTCCAATGGCAGCGATGCTTGTAAAAGGAGAACTTGATGTTGCCCAAGATATTGCACTCGGTCATTACACTCATGAAAAAAGTGCATTAGGTTGTGCAGCAGCATTGGCTACTCTTAATTATATCGAGGATTTTAAATTAATTGATAAAGCTAATCAATTAGGAAATTATATGAGAATACGTCTTAAAAAGATGCAAGAGCACTATGAAATTATAGGTGATGTTCGAGGAATCGGTCTTTTATACGGAGTAGAATTAGTATTAAATCGCAATTCGAAAGAAAAAGCTATATCTGAAGCAGAGCAAGTTATGTATAAATGTATGGAAAAGGGATTAAGTTTTAAAGTATCCCAAGGAAATGTGCTTACTCTCACTCCACCACTTATCATTAAGGAACATGAATTAGAACTGGCAATGGATATTTTAGAACAATCTATCCAAGAGGTTTTAGAGCAGTAATATAGATTTACGATTTATTAGACTGAAGAAACTAAACATCTCATATGAGGTGTTTTTATGAAATAAAGAAATTTGATGTAGTATTCCAAAACAAACAAATGATGTCGGTGGTGGTTATGTTAGATGGCATTGGGCAACCTAATTGTTATTTTGAAAAAAACAGTTGTCATAAAAGATTCGAAACACTCGTTTACAAAACGGGTGTTTTTTTGTGGGGGAACGTTGATATATCAATGTTTGTTGTAGTGTATTAAGTTATTAAATATAACATGAAAGGTTGAGGGGAGAGGTAAGGAATAGTATGTACCCCAAATTGTACCCCAAAATCATCATGATTTGATTTCATAAGATTTTTCAAATGAATTTAAGGTGATGATTTTATCCATGAGGGTAGATACATGTATCTCATCTTTTTCGAATGAATGTTATTGATAGTGCATTTCCATAAATTAAGTGGCATGACAGCATCGATTAAAAAACAAAAAAATTAAAAATTGGGGTTTATTAGGTTGTTCATTACGTCAGTTAATATTTTGCCGTAGGGGATGGGCAATCGCATTGTTAGCCTACTTAAAGCAAAATTGAACAAAGTTTTAGAAATCATAATATACATAACCTGCTGTAAGTGAGCGACATAAAAATAAAGCCCGAACATTGGCAAGACACTTCAACATGTGCCTTGCGCAATGATTCGAGCTACAATACCTTTATTTGAATAATGTTTTACAGTGAAAATTTATCTATTTCTTTTCTTAGTTGCTCCGCGAATAAATTCAGGTCACGAGCTTTTTCTGATACGATGTTGATACTCTTTAATTGTTCTTGTGCAGATGCGGAGACTTGCTCTGTTCCAGCAGATGTTTCCACTGCCGACCCAGAAATATTGTGAATAGAGCTAATAATTTTCTCCTTGCTCTGATTCATTTCAGATGAAAGCTGCTGAACATCACGAGCAACTTCAATTGTTTGATCTAAAGCCTCTTTAATTGTATTGAAAATATTGCTAGTGTCTGTAGCTGCCTTTGCATTTTGTTCAACGATTTCAATGCTAGTTTTGATTTCCGTTACAGCACTTTTCGAAATCGCTTGAATGGCTGTAATTTTACTTTTAATAATTTCTGTTGCGTTAGATGTTTGCTCAGATAGCTTCCGAATTTCATCAGCAACAACTGCAAAGCCTTTACCAGCTTCGCCAACACGAGCAGATTCAATCGAAGCGTTAAGAGCAAGTAAATTTGTTTGGGAAGCAATTTCTGTAATTGTATTAACAATACTCGAAATGTCTGAAGATGTTTTATCAACTTCTTGAACAATTGTACTAACTTGCTGTGATGAATCGCGATTTTTTTCCGACCATATAGAAAGCTGCTGAACTGTATCTACACCTTGATTGCTTAAATCATCAATTTGAGCTGTCATTGTTGCAATTTTTTCAGTATGCTCAAATACACGGTCAATATTGCTTGAAAGCTGTTCTAATTGTTCGGCTCCTTTTTCGGTATCGTATGCCTGCTCCTCAGTGGATTTAGCAATTTCGCTAATCGCTATACCAATTTCATCCGTTGTTTGTACAGTATCATCTGCAATCTGTAAAAGTGTTGTAGATGATTCTACTAACTCATTGCTTGTACTTTGAATATTAACCGTTATATCTCTAAGGGCGGAACGCATGGCTGTGATGCCTTGAGCCATTTGTCCAATTTCATCTTTGTGATTCGATAGCTTTACTAATTCCACACTTTCATGGAAATCTAAATTTGCGGTTTGCTGTAGCGTATTTTCTAAACTTTTTAGTGCTCTAACGATACGATCAATAATCCACCACATTAAGCTACCAATAATTAAAAAACTAGCAATGCCAATAATGATTTGAAACATTAGAACAGGTTCAATAATGGATTTGATTCCACTTTCAGGGACTCCGATGTCCATAACACCATAAAGCTCACCATTACGGTAAATAGGTTCCATAATATCATACGTCCATATACCTTGAACTTCGGCATACCATCTTGTAAATTGTTTTACCCCTTTAGTGGCCCCTTCTATTGTGTAGTCATCCTCATAGACTTTATTTAACTTATTTGAGTCACTATGTGCAACAGCTTTGACATTTTTATCAATAATAATGGCGTATGTTACATTGTCCTGTTGTACTTTTGTATCAACTAATTTTTGTAGTTCAGGTATTGGATCTGTTTCAGCATTTAAAATTGTTTCGGCTTGTTTAGCCATTTCAAAAACTTGCTCTTGAGCCTTTTCTATTAGTACTTCTTGGCTCTTTTTATTAACAATCCATACAGCTAAGCCCGCATTAACAATGGAGGCTACTAATAGTAATCCCAGTGTGAAAAAAAGTAACCGCTTTTTAATGCTCTTCATGTTTTTTCCCCCTATACCAAAGTTTCAGTGGTTTAGCCTCTTCGTTGATAGTTAAATGTAAAATCTCTAATGAATTCAAGCAAGCTCAAAAATCTGGAATAAAGTTAATCGATATATAATGGATAGAGGCTTTACTACTGGATAACATACTAAAACTTTGGTAGATTTATCATACTTAAAAATAGTATTATATAAGGGAAATATAAAGTCAATACAGTTTGTGTAGAATAAAGACGAATTCTGTCTAAAAAACATTATTCTAGAATATGTTAAAGAGTGAAGCGTTAGGCCTCCAATGGCAGATAGTGAAGATACATTTTATCGATTTTAGCAGTTTATCTTTAATGTAAAAAAAAGCACATTCTAATCTTCCATAGAAACGTCCAGTTGGACAGGAACCATTGCAAAATGTATCCGCTTATTAAAGTGTTAGCGCCAGGAGTTTCGTTAACTATTCTATGACCTTGACATCTTTGGAGCACATTCGTTCATTTTTTATAATAATAGGGTGGGTAATCACTACTATAAGTACAACATGATATTCAATTAATGATAAAAGAATCCTACGGAAAAGAAGTCTGCTTTTCCGTGGGATTTTTTGTGTTGTGTTTGGTATAGAACCAGTATCTACAGCAACTTTGTGGAGTTGTAAAAAATACATACTCAATTAACAGAATATTCCAACTTTAAATAGAACCCGATTTTAGAGGCGCCAAAAGTTCCATCAATCTATCTAACAGTTTCTGATAATTTAAAGGTATCAGGATCATCTATAAAGAAGGTTTTATAGGGGGGATTTTCGTTATACCAGCAAGACCCTAAGTCATTCTCCGTAATGGGTATTTTTTTAATTCTTCACTTCCGATTTTTGTTCCACCTACCTTTCGATGGAGAGGTACAAGCTAAAGATGTTGGAACTAATAATTACATATATAAGAAAGGGATTGGTATCTTGAAGAAAATTTTGCTTTCTGGCTATTTCAGTATAATTTTTTGTATAGGTATATTGTACGTACCTGTGTCATTAAAGTGGGGGCCACATCTTGAATTTTATGATAAAAGGTATGTTCCTTTATGGCAATTACACACGCAGGAATTCCAAGTTGATGATTATTATCCAATTTATGAGCTTGATATGATAAGAATAATTTATGAAATTGGCATAGTAACTTTATTATTCTTAATAGTGTATTTACTATTAAAGGAAGTCTTTCTTAAAAATTCATAATTATAATTCTGAAAAATAGGGTGGTTAAACGGAAAAAAGCACCCTCAACATGAGCGTGCTTTTTATAAAACAAATGGTCACTGATTTAAATTTGGGATGAATTAAGAGCATTAACGGCTCTTGTTCATTTTACGGCTGCATCCTATTTTTAATATTTACATATTTTGTTACTCGAAGAAGATATTATTTTTTTAAATTATACTGCTCCCCCCAATCTCTCATCAGTTTGATTATTGGTTCGAGTGTTCGACCGAATTCAGTTAATGAATATTCTACTTTGGGTGGTACTTCTTTAAAGATTTCTCTATGGATTATGCCATCCTTTTCTAATTCACGAAGTTGTAACGTTAGCATTCTTTGAGTAATATCGGGCATTAAACGTCTAAATTCATTGAAACGCTTCGTCCCTGACATAAGGTGATATAAAATCACACCTTTCCATTTACCACCAATTACTGCGAGTGTTGCTTCAACTGGACATCCATAGGCATCCGGACAAGCAGTATATAAAGTTAAATTACTATTATCTGTCATAAGATAACCTCCAAAATATTTAGTATACAAATTGATACTATCCAACAAAAATGTGTGTACTTACATTAAATATATCATCGTATTATTATAGCTGATATAAAGAATTAAAAAATGAATGGAAAAGGAGCAATTTTAATGATGGAAAAAATGAAAGCTGTAGGTCTACATCAATACTTACCTGTTGATGATGCAAAGAGTTTATTAGATATACAAATAGAAAAGCCGGTAGCTAAGGATAGGGACTTATTAATTCAAGTAAAGGCTGTTTCAGTGAACCCTGTTGATTATAAAGTTAGATCTCCGAAAGAAAAATATGAAGAAATTCCTAAAATTTTAGGGTGGGATGTGGCAGGCATTGTCGTCGAGGCTGGTCCTCTATGTACATTGTTTAAACCTGGTGATGAGGTATATTATGCTGGTGATATAACTCGCCAAGGCTGTAATAGCGAATTTCATCTTGTCGATGAGAGAATTGTAGGTCATAAGCCAAAGTCATTAAATTTTGCAGAATCTGCCGCATTACCATTGACTTCAATTACTGCATATGAGGCCATTTTTGATAGAATGAAAGTTAGTCATTTTTCAAACGAAAATAAAAATAAAACAATTTTAATTATTGGTGCAGCTGGTGGGGTAGGTTCTATTGCAATCCAACTAGCTAAATGGGCTGGATTAACCGTTATAGGTACAGCTTCTAGACAAGAGTCACGCATTTGGGCTACTGAACTAGGTGCAGACTTTATGATCAATCACTATGAGGAATTTATTCCACAGCTAAAAAAAATAGGTTTTGAAGCAGTTGATTATATTCTATGTTTGAATTCGACACAAGAATATTGGGTCAATATGGCGGAGGCTATCGCTCCACAAGGAACAATTTGTTCTATTGTAGAAACAGATGAGCCAATGAATTTGACATTACTTAAAAATAAAAGCGCAACATTTGTGTGGGAGTTTATGTTTACACGATCTATGTATCAGACTGAAGATATGAATGAACAACATAAATTATTAAATAGAATAGCAATTCTAGTGGATAGTAATATTTTAAAAACCACAATAACTAAAATTCTATATCCCATTAATGCAGACAATTTGAGAAAGGCGCACTCTATTCTAGAAAATGGAAAAACCATTGGGAAAATTGTGCTTGAGGGTTTTAAATAAGCAATTGTGACTGCCTTTGTATGAGGCAGTCAATTTGCTTATTCAACTAATATGGAGGTAGGGAAAAGCATGTATCCCCAATTTTTTATAAGTGATGATTTCATCCATGAGATTAGAATGCATGTACCTTATCTTTTTAAAATGAATGTGCATAAACTTTATAAATCGTCTGAGGAGTATCTCCAACTAAACCGCAACTGTAGATATAGGAGTATGTACATGTTGAAACAACTTATAAAAAAATGGAAAAATCATTAATACCGGCATATGGTTCTTGATGTCTGATTTTGTCTTCTAAATTCTGTAAAGTATATCCTTGCCATTCTTCTAAATTACCTGTATTCCATTTTTCTTTAAATAATTGATATAAATAAATCTCTCTTATTTTTAAGAAAATAGGAATTTGTATAATTATATCCTTATGAAGCATATTTTCTGTTCTATAGCCTGCAAAAAAATTACTCATAAAGAGTTCACAAAAAGAATTTGTACTGTCATTGTATGAGCTATGCTGCCAATAAGCATGATAGAAAGCTACTGCAATATCTTGAGCATACCAATTAAAAGAGCAGTCATCAAAATCAATGATAGTTATACTACCTTCCTCATTAATAATGAAGTTTCCTTGATGATAATCATTATGAATAAGCCCGAAAGTATCAGGAGTAATCGTGTATGAAGTGAGACTGTGCCCCAGCTTTTTATATTTCTCGCTAATCCATGGTTCTAACTTGCCTCTAATATTAAATACATCAGGGTTTTCAACTTTCCATTCAGGACGTTCTATCGTTTGTAATTTGAAATCTTTGGATAGTGCATGCATTCTCCCCAAAATTTTACCAATTTTTTTAAACGTTTTTTCATTCCAGTGGGATTTATTTGTAACATCAATGTGATCTCCCTTCATAAATTCAAAATATGTTTTTACCCGTTCTTCCTCATATTCTAAAGGAGTTATTGGCTTGGGTACAAGAACACCTTTTTCATATAAAAAATTCATCCACGCTATTTCCTGTAAAACCATCTCCTTTGTTTTGTTCTTTTCAGAAATTCTAGCGATCTTTTCTTTGTCTTTGATATAAAAAACGTCGTTATTAAATCCTCCATTCAACCTCACACGGTTTTCTTGCATTTTGTTTCCTCCTTTTTAACTATCAATTTACGAGAACATTTTTTATTTAACATTAACCTAGTAACTTCTTTGTCACTTCTTTCGTATTAAATAATAAATTATGCGTCATAATAATAATGTACGATAAATATCCTTTTTTTTTCTTTCCTATTTAATAAAATGTTAATTAAATTGAAGAAATAGAATTTCGAGTGAAGGTACCGACAGACTTCGGTAGTATAGGAGGGGGGATAGGTGATGGTATTTACTCCAATTAAACCAATGCTTTTACATACGGGTAACACCAATGAAATAGTAAACGATGATGAAAATATCTTAAGGTTGCCTTATCCTTTTGACTAAACAAGATAATAGATTTTCTTGACCTAGTAATACTTTGACTGCTGAATTTTCTGAGTTATAGGATGTAGGACTTCTATATAGGAACCATACTGCATTTATTGATTGCGAAGGTGTTGTGCTTAGAAATGGTTACTGGTGTTAAATACTTAACTTACCATGGCAAGTTAAAAAAACAACAGCCAGCAGAGGCTGCAGGCTGTTGTTGATGCGTATTATTTTGAGTTGTTTTCATTTGCAAATCGACCAGAAGCAAATTTTTTGTTAGCTTCAGCTTGTTGGATTTGTTGTTTAATTTGATTAACATCCGTCTCCATACCAAATTCTTGGCTCATCGAGTTCGTTGAACCAGAAGCTTGGTTTTTGTTAGCTTCAGCTTGTTGGATTTGTTGTTTAATTTGATTAACATTCGTCTCCATACCAAATTCTTGGCTCATCGAGTTCGTTGAACCAGAAGCTTGTATTTTGTTAGCCTCAGCTTGTTGGATTTGCTGTTTAATTTGATTAACATCCGTTTCATTTCCAAATTCAACGTTCATTGCGTTGGGAGTTGCGTTTGGAATTTTTGAGTTAAAGTTTTGATTGTTGTTTGCCATTAAAAATCACCTCCTGAGTTTAGTTTGTACAGAAGGTGAATTAGTATCCGTTTTTTAGTGTGTTAAAAAAATATTATGGTGGTATATCAGGTCCACTTCAATGGTATGATAAAGCTTCAGCAAATTACACGAGATTGACAAGGTGAAATTTAAAACGTATATTGAAAAAGCCTTAAAGAGGCAGATACAACTTTTTCAGATGCCTGTAGAATAGCACGGGATTTCCCGGAATGTAACTATTTTTAAAGTTGTAATCATTCAAGTTATAAAAAAGGACGGATGTAATGAAATATAATAAAACAATTATGCTAAAGCTTATCAATGAACATCGAGCGTTGCATGATGAACTAAAAAAGCTAAAATCTGAAATGGGATTAGAGAAAAATTTCGCAGTAAAAGCTTTGTATCATTCATATGTGGCAGAAGATGGCCCTTATATGAAAGAATACCAGGATTTAGAGCGATTATAATAAAAGGCGGTACCACTAAAAAGCATGTTTTGGACAATCATTATTTTCAAAACATGCTCTTTAGATTTGTTCTCATATAAAGGAGAATAGGTACTTTATTATAACAAGTCATTCAATATGGATGGCTTGTTTGTTTTTGTCTTTTTTTGTAGGCGTCATAAGGAATGAGAACAACTGAACTTTCGAACAGTTTAGTGTCATACATAATAGAGGGTGACCAACAAAGCTAATTTAGTCAAATATAAGTCTTAAGACTGATATGGTATAAGCCTATCAATGTATTTACGAGCCTTATAAAACTAAGATATTCTATTTATAGGAAATGTTTCTTGGTTTTGGGAAATGAAAATCTTAAAATCAATCATACCTATCTAAGGAGGGAAATTTTTCATGAAGAAAAAATTATCTGGGGTGTTAGCTGCTACATTAGCGTTAACGATTAGCCTACCAACAGGAGCTCTGGCGGCTTCTGGCAACAATCAGTCTACGGTTTTGGTTAGCCAGGAAGTTGCTAGCCAAGCTCTGCAAAAAATTGCGGCAGAGAAGGCTAATCTACTCATTAAGTCTTATGAGACAACAAGTGTACAGTATGCGCTAATTGATAATGGTCATATTATTGTGTCGGGTCAGACTGGGAAGAACGATATGAAAGGAAAACAGCCGTTGACTAAAGATACCCTATATGGAATTGGTTCAGTCAGTAAAATGTATGCAACGGCGGCTGTGATGAAATTGGTCGATGAAGGAAAAGTTGATTTAGATGTTCCTGTCGTTCACTATGTTCCTGATTTCAAGATGAAAGACGAGCGTTACAAACGCATTACGCCACGTATGCTGCTGAACCACTCATCCGGCTTGCAAGGTACTGGGTATGGTAATAGTTTTTTATTTGACGATAATGATACCTTCGCCCATGACAACTTGTTGCAACAATTGTCCACCCAAAGCTTAAAGGCGGACCCAGGTGCATTCTCGGTATACTGCAACAACGGCTTTACGTTGGCTGAGATTATGGTGGAAAAAGTAAGTGGTATGAGCTTTACTGAATTTATACATGATCGGTTTACAAAACCCTTAAAGCTAAATCATACGAAAACACCGCAGGACAAAGAGGAAAACGATAAGCGAGCTGGACTTTATTTTCCTACGTACCATGGGCAACTTCCTGCTGAATCGGTGAATGTGATTGGTACGGGAGGGATCTCTTCCACAGCAGAAGATATGGTACGATTCGCACAAATATTTATGGGACAGGGACAAGGAATTCTCTCTGATAAGGCAGTCAAGGCGATGGAGCAAGAAGAATATAAAAAAGGAATGTGGCCAGAGGATGGAGCCAATATCATCAACTATGGTCTTGGCTGGGATAGTGTGAAGCTATATCCATTCAGTGAGTACGGGATAAAGGGCTTAGCTAAAGGTGGCGATACAGGACTGCAACATGCTTCATTGGTCGTACTTCCTGAACAGAAGATGGCTGTGGCTGTATTGTCATCGGGCGGTAGCAGCTCTACAAATCAAATGATGGCGACAGAAATATTGCTCGCTGCGCTTAAGGAGAAGGGCACGATTAAGGAGATTAAGCCGAACAAATCCTTTGGCAAGCCAGTCAAGGCCAAGATGCCTCAAGACATAGTAAAGAAAGCAGGTTTTTATGGCAATAGCTTCAGTCATTTTAAAATAAAAATTACGAACAATGGAGAACTACTTTTACCAGCTATTTCTGAAGAAAAATATGTATATACTGCGAATGGAAGCTTTATTAATGAAACAGGTACCTCCAAGTTCAACTTCGTCACAGAGAAGAATGGCCGAACATATTTGGTGGAAAGCACATTTATAACTTTACCAGGTTTAGGTCAAGTAGCGGTTACTCAATATTTAGCCGAGAAATTAGAAGACAATGTGTTATCGAAGGAAACCGCTGCCGCATGGGCAAAGAGGGAAGGCGTTAAGTTCTATCTCGTCAACGAGAAATTTAGTTCTGCTCAATATCTCTTACCAATGATGCTTACCACACAAATTACTCGCGATGAAGAACTAAAGGGCTATTGGAATGGCAGAAAAATTACAGGTCCAAATACAGCCGCGCATCAGCTTCAGATCCCTGTGATGGCAGGCCGTGATACAACAGAATCTCGTTTCTATACAGAAGGCGGTAATGAATATATGGAGATGTCCGGATTAATATATGTCAGTGGATCCAACTTGAAATCACTGCATGCAGGCCAATCATCCAAAGTTAAGCTGCAAGCAAATGGGCATGCGGAATGGTTTACGATCCCTCAAGCAGCAGCAGGGAAAACAATGACTGTGGAGCTGCCAGCAAAGAGTTCGTTTGCCGTGTATGATGAGGCCGGACAATGCGTCAACTTTACAATTGTGAGCGGCAATAACAAAGTAAAGCTGCCGAAAAACGGAACGGTTGTATTTGCTGGTGCGCCGAACGCGGAAATGGCAATTACGTTGAATTAACTACTCCATTATGTGTGCCATAAACTATGTAGAAGATTATAAATCATACTCAAATGAAAGATAAAATGTAGGGATTCGCCAAAAAATGGCGAGTCTCTTTCCTTTTTAATGATTTTTAACTGTCTATACATAGGAAGAATAATAGGCTCATCTTATGTCGTACAACGGGGTTACTCGCATTAGATTGGCTCCAATTGTTGCTTCGGACATTTTCCTATTATGCGCAGAGGCTGATGATTCTAGTAAGTAATGCGGAGGATGCAAAGTTTATAGGGGACGTGGGAGAGAGCTAGAGCAAATTAGGCATTTGCGTAGGTCGGCTAAGTAAAGAATTGAAACATAAGATGCAGTAAAAATCTACAAAAAATAATTCTTACGGCATAGTGTAGTTTTATAAAAAAGATTGATCGTTCATAATAAAGGTTGATTAAAAATCCTATGCTGATATGCACGATTTTTTTGTTCAATAAACTGGTCATATTATTGAATAACAATTTTTAAAGATATATTTCCAAACGACGCTTTGGTAACTTTATTTGCTTATTTAGACTTGGCTCTTTATTCTTAATAAAGGTTAAACAAGTAACAAGAGGGGCGATAAATAGTGAGGATTCAAGAAGTAGAAGGTTATTTGAAAGGAAAAATAAATGTTGATACAGATTCAGTAGCGTCTATTTGGACAACATTTAAAGAATTTTGTGAGGAAGATATTGTAGGAGAAGATGAAAAGGAAATTTTATTCGAATGTGGTACTTACCGTAAAGAAATGTTTCATTTTTCGTTTGTACGCCAGTTTACTGAATACGAAGATGATGAATATTTAGGAATGAGCCAGCTTCATTGCAAACTATTATTTACTCCTATTGATGAATTTAAAAAATTACAAGTTACAGAATGGTCAATGGATTTTGAAAGCTTAGATGAATTTTTTAGACATATAGAAAATCTTAAAGTATTTAAAAATATAGTTAATTTAAAACCTAAAACAGTTCAAATTTATCAAGATGAATGTTAAGAAGTTGAGCTGTATATCTGTACATCCAATAACGAAATAACGTTCCCAAATAAAAGTTTGGGTAGACACATAAGCCAAGAAACGCTGTAAAACAAACGTTACTTGGCTTTTTCATTGGATATTGTTTATACATTTTTTATACAAAGGTATATAAAGAGAGTTTACAATAAGACTTTTCAAAATTTTGCAGAAAACATTGTAGGGGTGTTATATGAATAAAAACCTGTATATGGAGACTTTCTAAATCTGTATTCTTCTCAATCCATTATTACAATTGCTGGTGGTTTAAGTGAAACCATCTTCAACAATCGTGCGCGATTGTGGAGCAACACAGGTAATAAATAATCAAACTTTTTTATAAAAACCTAACTTCAAACTGCTAAAGAAAATCCCTTTTGATTAATCTTTTTCAAAAGGGATTCTACTTATTTAACGTAAAATAAGGGTTTTCGAGGTATTTTTGCTCAAACTTTATTGCCAAGCAACACTTATAGAACATTAAATAGTCGTTGATGTGTGGATCAGGTGTTGGTGGATATACTCATTAACTTGATCAGGTCTATCTAAATTAGTTGCGTGATGGGCATTTTTAATTATTTTTAACTGTGACTTTTTAATCTTTATATGTAGATACTCTTGTTGTCTTTGAATCATCGTATCGTGGTCACCATGTAATAATAAGGTAGGACAATTTACTT
Source organism: Lysinibacillus sp. F12 (assembly GCF_057773605.1). Classification (NCBI taxonomy): domain Bacteria; kingdom Bacillati; phylum Bacillota; class Bacilli; order Caryophanales; family Bacillaceae; genus Lysinibacillus; species Lysinibacillus sp. F12. Next base: position 63,485 of record NZ_JBYMLP010000001.1, on the reverse strand, counting down.
TTCCTAATTCATGGCCACTTTCCATTCTCGATACGGCATTCCAAATTCGAATCCAATTTTTATAAGACATTGCTGCAACTGTGGAATAAATATAGTGTTTATTTGCTTCGTTAAACTTTGATAGTGTATGTGCCTGTATTTTTGCTAGAAGTGACATTGGAATGAATAAGCTAGAAAATCGATTAACAGGAACTAGTATCTTTTCATACCAATTAAATTTGTTTGTGAAGGGGGTCCCTATTAATGTAAGTGATTTTACGTAATCTGGATAGTGAATGGCGGCTTGTAAAGAAATATGTCCACCCATTGATAAACCACATAAATGGGCCCGTCTAATTTTTAGATGATGCATCAAACCAATTAAATCTTTAGTGAAATCTTCAGCATCTACCTTCCCGTTCGGAAGAGATGAAGCTCCATGACCACGAACATCCCAGGTGATGGTTTGATAATATTTAGAAAAATAATCCACTTGTTTATCCCATTGCTGATGGTCCCATGATGCACCATGAGTAAAAATTAATGGCTCTCCATGTCCTTTTGTTTCATAATACAAATCTACATTATTAATTGTACATTTTGGAATGTAAAACACCTCTCATTTATCTAAGATAATCGTGACTAAATGTTAACATAAAAGTGATTGTCAGAGAAAATATTCCCATTTTACTGCGCCCGATAAATGTGTTAGCGGCAAGACATACATAACCAGCAGATGTTTTACAGATTAGGTATAGAAATTAAAACAAAAGGTTTTTTGGGAATTATATCCATGTTATTAGTTGTATTGTATAATCAAAGATACAATATCTAAAAGGTGATGATTATTTTGCTAACTATATTACAAATTATTTTTTCAATCATAGTAGTATCACTCTCAACTTACGGAATTATCACAGACGATTACCAGTTGAATTTTTTAATGATATTCTTCTTAGGATTATTGATGTTAATTTTAGGGATTAAAGAATTTCAAAGAGAGCAAAAAGTTTATGGTTGGCTTTTTATCGGAGTATTTTTATTGATAGAATATGTATTCATTCAAACTTTTTTATGATTTATTATATCCTATGCACATAGACAAGGTACTACTGCTTTTGCTTTGAAACCTGCATCCAAAAGCAAGAGAGCAACGTTTGGTGGGGCTATGAGAGTGAAAATGGTAGAATTAGATTCCAATTCAATGACTCTTACATTATTATGAAGTATGGGAGATATTAATACCCCCTTCATCATATATAGCAACGGAGGACTATCATGACACCAGAGCATATTGTTAAGAAATTTTTTGAAGAAGTACGTTCAGGCAAAAATCCCGATTACGCAACTGAATTAATGGCAGACCAAGTACTGGCACACCAAGTTATTTCAGAAGAAGAATTAACGGTTAAAAGAACGCCAAAAGATTATGCTGACCATGTAAAAGAAATGGTAGAAGCGTATGGCAATTTTTCATTAGAAATCCAAGAATTTATTGTACAAGATCATAAAGTATATGTACGCTGGAAACAAGTTGGGACGCATGTTGGCGAGGTCGATGGATATGAGCCAACGAAGCTTCCAGTGATAGAAATAGCAAGCGCAGTTTATAGAATTGAAAATGGAAAAATAGCAGAATATTGGATTCAAATTGATCGTGCTGGTATTGAAAACCAACTCAAACGAAATCAAAGTATTTAACATCCTTCGGGGTGTTTTTATTTTGCCCTGAAGAGTGGGGAAATTTACTAAGGTGTATTGTTGAATAATCTTAATAAACGGAGTCGGACCTAATGGTGGAATTACATTTATTTGTAAAAATATTCTAATGTCCACTTTGCAAATTCTTTATTAATATAGTTATACCCATTTCAGTCTAATTACCGATAGCATTTTAAGTGATTTTCCTTTATGGTTAATAGGTCGTAAAAGACACTATCAGGAATATCCTGCAAATATTGAAATGATAGGTGGAAAACAATGAATTATCAAGTATTATTATATTACCATTACACAACGATTGAAGATCCTGCTGAATTTTCAGCAACGCACTTAGCCATGTGTAATGAAATTGGTTTAAAAGGTCGTATTTTAGTAGCCAATGAGGGCATTAACGGTACTGTGTCAGGTACGATTGAGCAAACAGAGCAATACATGGCAAACATGCAAGCTGATCCATTATTTGAAGGCATAGTCTTCAAGATGGATGCGGCAGACGGACATGCATTCAAAAAGATGCACGTACGCCCACGACCTGAGTTAGTAAACTTAGGCTTAGAAGAAGACGTAAACCCACATGAATTAACAGGTCGCTACCTGTCACCAGAACAATTCCTTGCTGAAATGCAAGATGAAAATACAGTAGTATTAGATGTGCGTAACACCTATGAATACGATGTCGGCCATTTTCGTGGTGCGATTCGACCAGAAGTAGAAAACTTCCGTGATACACCGGAATGGGTACGTGCAAACCGCGAGTTATTCGAGGGAAAAAATGTTTTAACCTATTGCACGGGTGGGATTCGTTGTGAGAAGTTTTCAGGCTGGATGAAACGTGAAGGCTTTGGCAATGTCGGTCAATTACATGGCGGTGTTGCAACATACGGAAAAGACCCTGTAGCAAAAGGTCAATTATGGGACGGAAAAATGTATGTATTTGATGAGCGTTTAACGGTGCCCATTAATCAAGTAGAGCATGTGATTATTGGTCGTGATCATTATGACGGTGAACCCTGTGAACGTTACATTAACTGTGCAAACCCTGAATGTAACAAGCAAATCATTGCTTCTGAAGAAAATGAAGCAAAGCATTTAGGTGGCTGTACAATCGAATGTACCAAGCATGCGCGCAACCGTTACATCGTGCGTCACCATTTAACAGAAGAGCAAGTAGCTCAAACGATTGAGGCGTTACAAGCAGAAGCATGAAGAGCTGTCTAAGTCTACAAAACTTCATGAAATATTTTTCATAATCTCTATAAATCTTATAGAGATATTTAAAACACTCGAATGAAAGTGTTCAAACTATCCATTTCAAATGGGACTAGTTTGCTCGCTTACGTCGGGTGTTTTTTCTTTGGTATGGAATCATAATGGACTGAGGAAGAGGGGAATAGAGCTGAAACCGTTTAAAGAGAATGATCACAGGGTATTCAAAACATGTAACAGGATTTAGTTAATGCAAGCTCGCAATCATTCACCGTATATTGCTTTTATAAAAGCTTCATATCTTTTCTTATCACTATTTTTTTTGAGATGTCTCTCCCAATGACAACTTCCCTTAAATAGTTGTAAAGTATGTTGATGCATCATGTTATATTTTAAATAAAGGGGTATATATGATGAACTTTGAGGAAAATCAACATTTACATGTAGGATTTTACGATAATGGTTTTGATTTAGAAGGAATATTTTTAAAGGTGGAAAACTTGGATAAATGGTGTTTATTTTTCAATTCTACATTTTATAATATGACAATGAAAAATAACTATGATTTGTTTGATACTCACTTTGGCTATATGGTTCGGGAATATGAAATCAAAGAAGTGGATTTAACCTATGAGAAATCTAGTAAGTTATTTAAAGAATTTTTGCTAGAAGAGGGATTAATCTAATATTTTGGTTAAGGAGGATGCTTTCTTTTTGGATATGTTATGTTCTCCAAACCAACGCTTCTTTAATGTCTTTTGAATTTTTTAACAGGACAGCTAGAGGTGACAGCATTAAGAGAATCGGTCGTTTTTTAGCCACAATTGTTATAGCCTTGGATTATAAGAAAACATTGGTTTTTTGATAGTTAAATGAACATACATTATAAACAGTAAATTGCCTCCACCTTTGCTACATACACATAAAGGAGAGGAAAGCCATTATTTCTTCGTTAAAAGAAATAATGGCTTTTATTTTAGGTAACTTAGGTACGAGCATACCCAAAGCAACTTACCTTTAGTAAAATAAAATTTGAAGAGAAATTTGTCAATGAACTATAGACTAGAGCTACCTAACATAAGTGATGGTGAAGTCTTTATACTGTGATGTTGTGATTTAATTAGTATGGATAATTATTATGAAAATGTTAATAGGAATGGGACTAGAGGGCAATGGTAGGATGGTCCAAAGATTTTTAATAGGAGGGGTTTATATGTTTATTCCAAAATATTATAAAATAACAGATATGAAAGAAATTAATGAATTTATTAACATGAATTCATTTGCAACAATTGTGGCGATAAGTAAGGGGAGACCTATTGCATCTCATGTCCCATTGCTGCTTAATCAAGATCAGGATGACTATTACCTCACGGGTCACTTAGCCTACGGCAATCCTTTATGGAAAACTTTCGAGAATACGGATCAAATTTTAACTATATTTAATGGTCCACATGCTTATATTTCTTCGTCATGGTATGAGCAAGAAAATGTCCCCACATGGAATTATCAATCCGTTCATATTTATGGAAAAGCAAGTATGATAGATGGAACGGAATTAGAACAGGACTTAACAAAATTACTTGAAAAATATGAAAAATTTCGTGAGAATCCTGTCTTGTGGGAAAAGCTTTCTCCTATCATGTTACAAAAAGAAATAAAAGGAATAAAAGGATTTAAAATCAAAGTAGAAGAGGTTCAGGCTGCCTATAAATTAAGTCAAAATCGAAATAATACGGATTACGCAAATATTATAAAAGAGCTATATAAAGAAGGCGACCCACATGCTTCTGCAGTGGCTGAAGCAATGAAGAAAAACAGACATGACTAAAACAAAGGGCAGAAACGAGGTATTAAGAACGTTCCTGCCTTTAAAATTACTTTTAATTAGTGATTTCATCGATTAATAATCAAAAAGGCTGTCCTATTAATTATTAAAATTATTTAGCTGATTTAAAAAACGGAGCCATTGTATATTGAAAGTGACCTCATAATTTAATTTATATGTAGAATAGAGGCAAGATAAAGTGCAAAAGGGGTGTAAGTATGTGGTGGAAACTTAAAAAAATGATTGATGATGAACAACAAATTGTTTACAGGTATAGTCGCGAAAGTGATGAGTTGGATGGAGAAATTGCGTTTAATAGAGAAACTAATACGTTCCATTGCCTAAACTTAGCAAGTGGTGATACTGAAAGAGGAGTTGAACGGTTCTATCCGCATTTATGGAGAACAATTAGTAAAGAGAATGCGCCAGATGAACATTTTATAGCAATTGGTTAACAGTATTTAGAAAGAAGATAGAGTGAAAATAATCATTCTAATTTATTAAAGCATCCTCTAATGATGAGCCACCTCATAAGTTTGCGACATAAATCTGGGGAGTATATAAATAAACAAACAAAACAAAGCAGTTCAATGATGGATGGACCTAATACTATAAGTGTAATTGCGTGTTCCTTTTAGAGAAACATCAGGTCATAGGTATTTGAATTCCCAGACAGTTGAGCTGTGAGCAATGAACATTAAAAAAAGGGTCCATTTTTAGTGGCGACCCTTTTATGGTAAATGTAGTAATGGAAGTAGATAAGCATGTTATTTTAATTCGAAGAAGGAAGGTAATTGGGAGACTTTTTGTTATTGTCAACATAAGACGTTAAATTAATGAACATCACTAGCGCCTTGTGCCGACAATCATTAAAAGTATGAATAGGACAATGATTAGTGCGAATGATAAATTATCATGTTTGCCATAGTTGGTACCCATAATAAATCCCTCCCCTCTATCATCTAGAATATGTAAAGCTAGAGATGGGAGAGATGCTATTCATCTAATATCAATCCCTTTTTTTGAAAAAATTAGTCATGATAGTATGTTGACTAGGATCGTATGTATGTTAAGTAAATAGAAGATTGCTGAAATCGGTCGCTTAGTGCTGGAATATGAATCGATTATGTCAATTTCTGCGCTTACCCGGGAAATTTTTTTCTTATTTCCTAGGGAAGGAACCTAATACATAAGGGAAATATACATCATTAGATGTTGAAATAGTGGCGGATAAACAAATTACCGAGGAAATAAGACTGTACATGGAGCCTAATCTTATAGGGATATGATTGCTAACATAAAGGCAACATTCATTCAAAAAGGGAAATATACCTGTTATAGTTGATGCTTTGATAGATAAAAAGTTTGGTGAAAATAGAGCCAGCATAGTGATTCATAAAGATTTAAACGAAGAGTTTATATGGAAATCTGCTACTGAAGTTTGTTACTCAGAAACAGCATTTATTAAGTAAATTGACAATCAAACGCCTACTTCAATGAAGATAATACTACCTTTTTTTGAATACACTTGCGGGCACACTTTCTGTTGAAATCAATCCATCATTTATAATAATGAAACGCAAGCACTTGTCTGTGGATATCATGCTAGCATTAAAAATAAAGAATAGCTGGTTCGCATAGCTGGATGTAATTATATTGATGTTAAAAGGTGAACTACATTCAGCACAAGGCTTTGGAGATATGAATTACATGAGTGTTATTTGAAATGAAAGGATTGTACATCTCTATAATTTTCTTTGAAAATCTCGCACTTATGTTAAAATGATACAAAATAAAGGGGGGCATATGATGAAATATCCATTATTAAAAGAGGACATCACCATTGGAGTGACAGCACCTTCCTCTGGTGTTCCCGTTGAACTTCATGATTTATTGAAAACAGCCTGTATGCGTATGGAAAATAAAGGGTATAAGGTTGTTTGTGGAGAAACTGCTTGGACTCAGGATAAGGCAAAATCTGCCCCTGCTATAAAACGAGCAGAAGAGTTTAATAATATGATGTCTAATGATGAGATCGACATCATTATTCCACCATGGGGTGGGGAGCTTCTTATTGAAATACTGGAATATATTGACTTCTCCAATATTCAAACTAAATGGATATTAGGGTACTCAGATGTTAGTCTTTTATTGTTGGCAATGACTTTAACAACTGGTATCGCTACCGCACATGGTACGAACTTAGTAGATTTAAGAGGAGAGTATTCTGATGATACAACCGCTATGTGGCAGTCAGTTTTATCCTTAAAAAAGGGGGAATCCATACTACAGCATTCGTCCAATCAATATCAAAAGGAATGGCAGTTTGATAACCCCACGCCTTATGTTTTTAATTTTACCGAAAAAACGAAATGGCAAACTACATCAGATCATAGGGTGAACATACAAGGGCGGCTACTTGGTGGATGTATCGATACCATCAGACATCTAATTGGAACGAAATTCGGTAATGTTCAAAGCTTTCAAGAAACGCATATACAAGGTGAATCTATTGTATGGTTCTTTGAAAACTGTGAATTATCCACAACTGATTTACGCAGGTCTCTTGTACAAATGAAATTAGCTGGATGGTTTACTAATTGTTCAGGTATGATGTTTGGTAGAAGTGCTGCTAATACATCGGTTGGAAATTACACAATTGAAGATGTGTATCAAGAACTTTCGAAAGAACTACAAATTCCTATTATCTATGACATGGACTGTGGTCATGTGCCACCACAAATCACTTTGATTAACGGAGCTTATGCAGAAATAGATTCATATAATGGTAAAGGCACCATTTACCAACACTTTATATAAGTTTTCCTCAGTGTACAAACACCCTCTAAAAGAGTAGAGGGTGTTTGTATGGTTATGGTGCTTAGATGGAATTACGATAAGCTTTTTGTGTGGAGATGTACGTTGATTTTGATAATATATTTTGGAGATTATGTTTCCCTAATGGACCTAATTTATTTATACTAGAGCCCAACAAACCATCCTTAGCCGCATTTTTAAGTGTTTCAATTTGTTTTGTTGTGAGTTTAGAGGTTTTGCTGCCTTCAATAATTTTATTGACATTATTGATTCTCTCTTTCTCTTTAGAAGTACGGTTAATGTCGTTATTGTTTTGGTTGTTTTGTTTTTGTTGTGTGAGACCATATTTATAAGATCTGCGAGTCATTAAATATTGCATAGTTGCTGAATTTCTCGATGTCATCATAAAATGTTTCCACCTTCCTAATTTTTTAGTATTTACCATACATATCCTATTATCGTCCAAAACTCTCATTACATTAGCTTTAAAATTAAATTATGGAGAAGATGAAGATGAAAATTAACTTAGCACAGATGAATTTAAAAAAACTACCTGATGTAGAGGAATCTCAAATAAAAGAAATAAAGGAATTAAATCTTTTTGATAACGACTTAAGAAAAATACCTACAGAAATATTTGATATGACGAGTATGGAAATACTGAATATTTCAGTCAATAAAATTAACAAATTGCCAGCAGAAATCACGAACTTAAAGAATCTGAGAATGTTAGATGCAGGGCATAATCATATTGACCTCATTCCTCCTGAAATTGGTCATTTAGTGAATATGGAGGACTATTTGTATTTTCATAATAATCAATTGCAATCGATTCCTCCAGAAATCGGCCAGCTTACAAAAGTAAGATATTTAAACGTAAGTGATAATTTGTTGAGTGAACTACCAGAGGAAATAGGGAATTTAAATAAACTGGTAGAACTGCGAATAATGAATAATCGATTAACGGAGTTGCCAGAAGGTTTGAGTAGATTAACGAATTTAAGAGAATTACATTTGAAAAAAAATAAAATAACTATATTGCCTGAAAAGATCGGAGAACTAGCATTATTACGGGTTTTAGATTTAGAAGACAATCAATTACAGAAAATGCCTGATTCCTTACACAAATGTTTAACATTAAGACGGTTAAATGTAAGACATAATAAATTAAGTACGTTACCTGAATCGATAGGTCATTTGAAAAATCTATTGGAATTAGATGTAAGAAGTAATGATTTAAAGGAATTACCGGAGTCATTATTGGCAATGGAAAGCTTAGAACGACTAGATTTAAGGTGGAATCATGAATTAAAGATCCCAAGCTGGTTAGATGAATTAGAGGCAAGAGGCTGTATCGTTTATTTGTAGAAGGGAGATAGTTCGATTTCCGTGAATGCTGCTCTTGAACTTTTAACAACTGTTGTCTTTATTGTGATCATAAGTAATCCGAATGTAATGAACCAAGAGTTTATAACTCATATGAGTAAATTATTTACCACAACAACGAAGCAATTTGAAATATGGGTAGTTAGTGGGGGAATCATCATATTTATTTTATCTGTAGCCATCAATATATTTGATGGATTCCGTAAGGCTCGAATCTGTTAATTCTTTTTGCTATCTTCCATCACTACATCTAGCTTCAATCATTTTAGCTAGTCCAAAAAAGAACATATTGACCAATACGAACGTTGAATAAGATAGCTTCCATCTATTTTTTGTATGCCAGCTCATGTTATAATGAGGAGCTTAAGTTAATTAAGACCTTGAACGGATGCCAAGAAAAGCCTCCGCAGAACGAGACAGTATGGAGGTGTAAGAAAATGAATAAACGTTGGACGATTGGTAAAATTAAAGAATTTGTTGAGAACAATTCGGAAAGTAAGTTGCTAACGACAGAATATCACGGATTTTCTCAAAAGTTACTATTCAAATGTGCATGTGGAAGTAACTTTGAAAAAACATTTACTAAATTTAAAAATAAACATCAACGAAAATGTGATGTATGCCAGCCACCAAAAGAGTCACGCTAAACGTAGTGTCGATACTTAATAAAGCTTTATGTGACCTATAGTATAATAATTTTATATGAGTTTGATTTAAATCACCTTCCTCCTATAGTTCCTTTATAGAGGAGGTGATTTTTTGTGTCTGAAATTATTTCTGAAGTTTTTCCAGGCAGGATGTGGGAGAGGAATAAAGAGTCAAATTGCGCTAGTCATTAAAAAGGCAGAAATGTTGCCTACACAACATTCCCGCCCTTGTTTCAATTATTTATGGGTTATTCGTTGGAAAAATTCGCGCGTTCTATTCATATCTGATACATGCTCATTACATGTTTGGCTATCTGCACAAATATAATTACTATGGTTAGTAAATGTACCCACTACTTGCCCTTTAATGGAAGTCGTAAATAAGCCAACATCTGAATGACGATTACAGATGGCGCAAATACCGCGAACAGTATTGTTGGAAAATATACCTTTAATCCCTTGTAGTTTGTCGTCTTGTTCGAGGACAACGTATTTTCGATGTGTCCCAACATCATCCCATGCTAGGTAACAAATTTGTTGAAAATCAAGTTCATCTAAATTAGGTAGCTTCAGCTTTTTCTCCTTTTTAAACAATGATTTGAGCGTACTAGCTGTCACTGGCTTAAACGGTATGACATAGGCCTTTAACTGCTCTAACAAGGCATCGCCCTGCGCACGATCTGTGACGGTGAAAAGTTGTTCAACAAGCTGTGTTTCCTCAGTGGATAACTCTAATTTGGTAGTAATTTCCGTTTCGACAAGCCCCCGTACTGCAAGAATGACACTTTTGTCCTTCGTTGTGGTAAGGGCATGTAAAATTTTACTTAATTGCTGTTCCAGTAAGTGATAGTTTGCGACCGTTAAGAACGGCTGAATAGTTTGTTTTTCCATTTGAAATCTCTCCTGTTGTATAGGCTAATTTTAAAAGCATTTGGCCTAAGAGATCATTCAATTTCTGTTATGGATATAACTTCATTTAGACCTCTTGGACCTCAGAAGCCGTTCTAGAGCATGCATTACAAGTGAATGCGGACATTTCGATCCCTCCCTTAAGGATTTTGATTTATATAAGTTTTTTATTTTTAGTCTAACAAGTGAATTATCTTGATTTTTTAATTTTATCAAATGTTACGCTTGATTTTCAATAGTCAAATGACCAGTGAAGTGGTGGTAAGTATTTAAACATATATGACCCAATTGCCTTTGAAACTTACTTCATTAACATATTATGCTCATAATCTATATAACAGCCCGTTGGATTTGAAGTCTAGAGCTTCTTAAGAGAAATTTAGGATTGTTTGCTTATTTTTAATAAACTAATTATGTTTCTACCATAAAAAAGAATAAAGTAAATAAGTGTAACATCTATAAAGAAATAAAGTATATTAAATTGAATTGAAGTAATACCGTTTTTGGTAAATAAAGAAAATACAGATGATAACTCATTCTCACCGATGTAACTTATAAATTGAAAAGGGGCTCCAAATTTATTGGTACCATAAGATACAAAGAAAATGGACAATAAGGTCATGATAATGCTAATCCATAATAACCCCTTTTTATTTGTAACTTGCATTTAGCCACCTCCTTTTTATAGTTTCACCACCTAATAATTATAACTTAAAAATTGGAATATGGTATTTTGTTGGGAATATTAATTGAAGTATTTTCCAATAAATCTTATTTTTATATGTGTAATTCAAGTTAATAGAAGGAAAATGAGAATGGTAACATTATTAGTAGCAGTAGGGTCATTTTCAATAAGTTTTACATCCGCACAGAGTGTTAAAGCGCAGGAGCCAGTAATACAGGAAGAAGTATGCACAGCAGAATAGGGGCTTAGAGAAACTCAACAAAAGTATAATAATATTGAAGAAAACTAATATCGTAGCTGATATTTATGGAGTAAGTGCTTGGACATGGACTCAATCAGGAAAAGGAAAATCAACAATAAGTAACACAACGATTGAAACAGACGGATTTTACACTTTAGGTGTAACTTTAAATGGATTTACCATTGGAGCGAAATTACCAGGTACTATTAAGAGAACTTATGATTTATCATAAATTTTAAAAGTTTATGTAATAGAAAGCCCAGACCTTCCATTAAATTTATGGTCTGGGCTTTTCCTGTTTTCATTAAATTATAATAATATTGACCCTTATCATATGGCAAATGGCATTATTTATTTTCTGAATTGTTCGGTAAATGAATGATTGCTATAATGGAATGAATTGGTTTATAAAGGAGGAATTGTGATGACACAGAAAATGAATCGTCAACGAAACAATGCTTGGAGAATTTATTCAATTTAGGAGGCACTATGCTATTAAATCAACAAGGTTTTGATCTATGGGCGGATGGTTATGATCAAACCGTTCAACTTAGTGAGGAAAATCAGCAATACCCATTTGCAGGCTATAAAGATATTTTAAATAAAATTTTTAATGAGGTGATGCAAGTCCCAGCTTCGACTGTATTAGATATTGGCTTTGGGACAGGTGTTTTAACAGCTAAGCTTTATGACCATGGGCACATGATCTATGGTCTTGATTTTTCTTCGAAGATGATGGCTATTGCACAGGCAAAAATGCCACAGGCTAACTTAATCGAATGGGATTTATCGAAGGGTCTACCTGTAACATTGATGAACTATCAATATGATGCAATTGTTAGTACGTATGCCCTACACCATTTTACTGATGAGCAGAAGGTTACGTATATTACACAATTATTACAGCAACTAACACCCGATGGTAAAATTTTAATTGGCGATGTTGCCTTTCAAACAAGAGAGCAGCTAGAACAGTGCCGTCAGGATAGTAAAGGCTATTGGGATGATGATGAGTTTTATTTTGTTCATGAGGAGTTAAAAACTAGGTTGGAGAATTGCTGTCAGCTACAATTTTACCCAATCTCCCATTGTGGTGGTGTTTTTGTCATATCGAACTATACAGAGGTAGAGAGATAAATGCTCATTCAAGACGTTTTATATGGAGAATTCGAAATAGATGGTGTGCTAGAGGAACTTATTCAGTCAGCGCCTGTTCAACGATTAAAAGGAATTCATCAAGCTGGAGCTGGCTATTTGGTGAATCGTCAATGGGCCATTACGAGATACGAGCATTCAATAGGTGTTATGCTGCTGATTAGACGATTTGGAGGTACGCTGGAGGAACAAATTGCAGGGTTGTTGCATGATGTTTCTCATACTGCTTTTTCACATGTAGTAGATGCGGTCCTTGAAAATGCAGAAGAAGATTATCATGATACGATATTGCTAGATGTTACCCAGCCTTCTGCAATTCCAGGAATCCTTAGCAAATACAGTTATAATATGGAGAAAATTTTATGTAATCTAACGAAATGGTCTTTGCTTGAGCAGCCAGCACCAGAACTATGTGCAGATCGAGTAGATTATACATTACGAGATATGTTTCACTACGGACAAGCCTCATTTAAAGATATCCAACGATTTTTACAGGATGTATTTGTATATCAGGGGAAGCTATGTGTGAAAACGATCGATAGTGCAGAATGGTTTGTAAAAACGTATTATCAAGAAGTTATAGATTTTTTTATGGAACCAATCAATATTTATGCAACTAATAAGCTAGCACATGTCCTACAGCTCGCAGTAGCGAAAGGCATTCTATCCATGGTCGATTTTCAAAAAGATGATGCAGCAGTATGGGAGCAATTGAAAGCATCAAATGATGAAGATATTCAACGTTTATTACTACAGCTTCATGAAAAGGTAGAAGTGATTGAGGATCTAGAGAACTATGATATTCATGGTCGACAAAAAGTACGTTTGATTGATCCAAGTGTATATCAATACCAGCAATTGTATAAGGCGAGCGATTTATCAGACTATGTAAAAGAAGTGAACACCTGGGCGAATAAAAAGTTTGAGAAGGGTGTTTATGTGAGAATCATCAATGGTTAGTCTATGACAGATAGGCTAAGGTAATTCATACAAAAGGGGCTATCATAGGATAGCTCCTTTTGCTTGTTAGGCGAACATCGACAAACACAGCATAGACAGCAAGCGTACGTACTTCACTGGCATTTTTGCTCTAGCAAACTATCTGAAAATATAAACTTTATAGGAAGTACTTTTATTATATCGTATCATACGATATAATCGTATTTGACGATATATAGAAGGGGTTCCAATATGATTACAAATATAAATGAGTATTTTACTACGATCTTTTATCATCTACATACAACACATGAAGATGTGATTTCTCACCAAAGCGTGCGGATTTTACAGATGATTCAAAAGGAAGAAGAGGTAACAGTACGCGATATTGCAGGGTTACTGAATATTTCTCCTAATACAGCGTCAGAGCATGTGAAAAAACTAGAGCGACATGGCTGGGTGTCGAAAGAACGTGCGAGCGACGATCAACGTAAGGTAATTCTTCATTTGACAGTCGAGGGCTTACAAGTGCTGAAGAAAAACTCAGAATTAGATGAAGAAAAGCTAAAGCATGCCCTTAATCAGCTAACAGAACAGGAACAACAAGCCATCCTACAGGCATTCCGACGTTTAAGTGAGGTGGCGAAATAATGTACACGTTATTTAAAATTCTTAGCTCAGCAGCAATTATTGGTGTAGTCACAGAAGTGGCTCGAAGATTTCCATCCTATGGCGGGATTATTGCGGCATTACCTTTAGTGAGCATTTTAAGTATTATTTGGCTGACGGTGCAAAGTGAATCGAGTGAGCATATTCAGCGTTTTACAGTTGGTGTTATTGTTGGTTTGCCAGCAACGATGTGCATGCTGTTTGTTATTTACATGGCGATGAAATCCTCTATTCATATTGTCTTCGCTATTGGTTTAGGTATACTTTCCTGGGCGGTTTTCTTGGGCATTCAAAAGGCCATTGCAGGGGTTTTTCATATTTCCATTTAACGAGGAGTTCAGACATTACAATCATTGATATTCAACAATTACCACAACAAAATGTACTTCATTTTTTTAAGGAACATTGGGGAACTACAGAAATGGTCATTTCTAGTGGGGTTTATGACTGTAGCCAGTTAGAGGGCTTTGCTTATGTAAATGACCGTCAAGAGGTGATAGGGCTGATTACTTACGTGATTCGTAAGCAAGAGTGTGAAATCATTTCCCTCGATAGTCTAGTAGAAGGCAAAGGTATCGGTTCCGGGCTTCTCCAAGCAGTAGAACAGATAGCTTTGGATCACGGTTGTACAAGCATGACGCTTATTACAACGAATGATAATCTACCGGCGCTAAAATTCTATCAAAAACGGGGATATTACTTTATCGAAGTATTACCTAATGCGGTGGAAAAAGCAAGAGCCTATAAATCCTCCATCCCACTTATCGGCAATGAAGGCATTCCAATACGAGATGAGCTACGACTACAAAAACAACTGGACTTGTAAAAAGTCCGGTTGTTTTTTGTTATACTGAAAAAGTGGAAAGAGAGGGAAAGTATGAAAAAAATAGTATTTGCATTATTTCTAAGTGTGCTTTTGGTTGGCGCAGCATTTCTAATTTATCTTAAGAGTAATCCACCACTTGTCATTCAGAGTTACACAAGTAAACAGGGCGACGAAGCGGTAAAGGTCATTGCGATAGAAAATAAAGGATTACGTGAAATTAAGCTTAAGCAACTACTTGTCGGTGACAAACTTCCTGACAGCGCGGAGCTTATCATTAGTAAGTCTGAACCATTGAGGTCGAAACAAAGCTTGAGGGAAATACAAATATGTCATTTCATAAATTAACGCAAGTAAAGATTTTACCTCGTGCATACATAGATCAACAAGCAATTGGCAAGCAGCCACAGTATTACGCTGTTCAAGTCAAAGCAGCCGACATTGAGAAGGTAAAGATTCAATATGAATATTTACAAATACCTTTTACCCTAACAGCGGAACTCCAGCAAGGCCAATAGATAGATTAAACGCTAATTTTGTCTTATCGCTTATGCGTGTGTCATTTTCTAAGATTGTTTGATGAAAACCACTTACTCCTCCTAAAACATGGTAATATTATAGGAACAGCAATCGTGATACTAGGAGGGACCTAATGGCAATTCTCATAATGGGTATAGTACTATTTATCTGTGTTATCACTGTGGCTTTAGTGTTTATGAAGAAGTTTTCGAGGAATGAAATTATGCTTGAAGTAACAGCCACCTCAGAAGGGAAAAATGAATTAGATCAAGCCATAATGAAAATATATTTTACGTATTCTATCGGTAAACTTGCTAGTAGGAAACGTCAAATCCTAGGCAGTGTTGAGTGGTCTGAAGGATGGATGCCTGTTAGCTATAATCTAAAGGAGAATGGTATGTATCGTGAGGAGAGACTACTTTATGCAACAAAAAATCAGTCTTACTCTACCTTTGAGATTCATGCATCCAATGCAATCGATGAGCAAGGGCGAGGTGAGGGGTATGCAGTTCTCGTATTAGAAAATCCTGAAATTTCCCATAGATCATCTAGAGCTGGTGTTATCCTTGCCGTCACAGCCAATATGATTACATATCAATTATCAGATTCCACTAGCTGGAACAATGATGTTGTCATTAATTAACCTGAGAAAAGCTATCCAGTTTGGGTAGCTTTTTTTAGTGCTAAAAAGTAAAATTAGGCTGATTATGGAACTATATGATGGGAATAACGTATAAAAAGAAGAGGGCCTTGTAGGATGGAGAAGGATATAGGTGAACGAAATGTAAGGAATCGGCGCAAAAATAGGGCTTCGATGACACTTATTTTGAGATGATTTTTAGTATGATCAAATCAGAAAAATACAATCAATTATGTGTTGAACCAGTAGGATTTCGTGAATATAATCCTGTTTTACATCCCAGGAAGTGGGAGACCGAATTTATACGGTTTTCTATGCTCGCTCATACAGCTATTGATTGACTGGGATTAGTAGCAAGATTCCGATCAAGCTATTCGTCAAAGACTAAATCGCCATTTTTTAGGGCTATTTTTAGACCCTCCCTACGAATGTTGTCACACAGGAGCGATTAGCTCAGATGGGTAAGAAAGTATTAGATATGTAGTGACCCTCCATTAGTCAATGACATACAAGGACTCAGCTTTATCTTTACAGAGTACAAGGATAAAAAACCAACTGGATTGACTGTTACCATGCATTGTGAGGGGGAATATAAAATGAAAAAATGGATAATGCCAATGATTCTAGTACTTCTGTTAACAGCCTGTCAGAGCCCTGAAAAGGAAGTTCATTATATCGCCAAAAGTGATCATTGGAAAGCGATCTACCATAGTAATTCTGATCAAGGATTACGCTTATATTATCTTGAAGATAAGGCTGATTTAGGACCATTACAAATCACCATTGAAGGGGAAAAGGAATCCCAAGATATAGTGGATGTGCAGTTGAATAAAGAGGGGTATTATTCCTTTACTAAAAAAGAAAGTGAGAGTTTTTTTAAGCAGAATGCTACGCCAATTATTCATATGCAATGGCAATCTGAAAGTGAGACTTTAGAAATAAAAAATCATTAATGACTAATAATAATACACTATTGATTAACAGGCATGTTTCCTATGCCATAGGCTTATTGTGCATGATGTGCCATGGTATATAATCGACCAGAACAAATGGATAATTTATTTATTTCTATGTTTGACAAAAAAAACTGTATTCGTTATAGTAATTAACAATTTCATGCAAAAATGAAATGGGCAATGATGAGGACAAGAGAATCGATTAACCATTTTCAGAGAGGGAGGCATTCGCTGCAAGCTTCCTAATGTTGTGATCCCTTCTTACTACCTTGGAGCTGTGCTTGGAAACTTGCACCGTCTTTTGCAACGTTACAGCAAAATCAATGAGCCACTAGTCTATTTACTAGTGGGAATTTGGGTGGAACCACGGGTAATGAACACATACTCGTCCCTATGCAGGGGCGGATATGTGTTTTTTTATTTTGATTCCCATTCTAAAGCTGAATGAGGATCATGTCTCGGGTAGGTCCATAGAATTTCGAATTGTGTGAGCACAAACAGGACTTCTATGACGCCAGAGCAAAATTGATAAAAATTAAAGGAGTCGAGAACATGTCAAATCAAGTTATTCACATTCAATTTTCAGATGGTCAACAGCAAGCATTTACAAAAGGCGTGACACTTACCGAAATTGCCCAAGCGATTCGTCCTGAGCTTCGCAAAAAGGCAGTCGCGGGGAGTGTTAATGGAACCATCGTTGATTTGACGCGCCCGATTATGGAAGATGCTCAAATTACATTGTATGATGCAAGCTCTAAGGAAGGGATTGAGGTTATTCGTCATTCAACGGCCCATTTGTTAGCACAGGCTGTCAAACGGCTATACCCCCATGCACGGTTTGGGGTAGGACCCGTGATTGAAAACGGCTTTTATTATGATATTGACATTGCGGATACACTGACACCGAGTGATTTACAACAGATTGAGAAAACGATGAAACAAATTGTGCGGGAAAATGTGCAGATCAAGCGACGAGAGGTTTCACGGAATGAAGCCAAGAAGCTATTTGCTCATGATGCGTTAAAGCTGGAACTGTTGGAGTCTATTCCCGCCGATGAAACCGTGACAATTTATGAGCAGGGGGAATTTTATGATTTATGTCGAGGTTCCCATGTTCCATCTACAGGGAAATTACAACACTTCCAATTAATGCATGTTTCGGGTGCATACTGGCGAGGCGATAGCAACAATCAGATGCTACAACGTATTTATGGGGTTGCCTTTGCTACAAAAGAGGAACTGCAAAAATACTTCGTGTTTTTAGAGGAAGCTGAAAAGCGAAATCACCGTAAACTGGGCAAAGAGCTGTCATTGTTTATGTTTTCAGAGGAAGCACCGGGAATGCCCTTTTATTTAGCAAACGGTCAAATTTTACGTAATGAGCTGGAATCCTATTTACGAAATTTACAAGCAAAATATGACTACCAGGAAGTAAGAACACCTCTAATGATGAATCAGCGTTTATGGGAACAGTCAGGTCATTGGGATCATTATAAAGACAATATGTACTTTACGCAGGTGGATAATCAAAGCTTTGCCTTAAAGCCAATGAACTGCCCAGGACATATGCTAATCTTTAAAAATAACCTACATTCTTACAGAGATTTACCGATACGAATGGCGGAATTCGGGCAAGTGCATCGACATGAATTTAGCGGAGCGCTGAATGGATTGTTACGTGTTAGGTCATTTTGTCAGGATGATGCACATATCTTTGCTACACCTCAGCAAATTGAGGATGAAATTGCATTGGCACTAAACATAATTGATGAGGTGTACGACGTATTTGGTTTCCAATACACGGTTGAATTATCGACACGTCCAGATGACTATATGGGAGAATTGGCGCTATGGGATCAGGCAGAAGAGGCGCTTGAAAATGTTCTGTTAAATTTAGGCATCGACTATACAATTAATGAGGGGGATGGCGCTTTTTACGGACCTAAAATCGACATCCATATTAAAGATGCTATTCACCGAAGTCATCAGTGTGCCACAGTACAACTCGATTTCCAGCTACCTGAGAAATTCGATTTAACATACATTAATGAACACAATGAAAAAGTTCGACCGATTGTCATCCATCGTGCGGTGTTTGGTTCCATTGATCGTTTCCTTGGTATTCTCATTGAGCACTTTGGAGGGGCGTTCCCCACTTGGCTTGCACCGCAACAAGTGCAAGTCATTGCAGTAGCGGATGCACATCAAGACTATGCCATGCAAGTAGTAAAAGCCCTGCAACATGAGCAAATTAGGGTGCAAATTGACGATCGTCAGGAAAAGCTCGGTAAAAAGATTCGGGAGGCACAATTGCATAAAATACCCTATATCATTGTTATCGGTGATCGGGAGACGGCCAATCAAAACATCTCCGTCCGTAGACACGGACAACAAGCCTCTGTTGAATATACAGTATCACAATTAATGAAAGAAATAACAGAAGCCATCAAACAAAAGAGCTTATAAAAGAAAGCTTGCTTTGAATAGATTTACTATTCAGAGCAAGCTTTCAAAAAAATAATTTCTATTTTTTTGAAATGACTACTAGAATCTAGATGCGATGCATACAATGAATTAAAGGTCCTTGGTCCTCTCTTGGAATTGGGATTGACCAAGTAAAACGGTTTGTGTTTCAGCGTCGATGATTAGAAATTTTCGATAGGTCTCATCGGTATTGTGCTGAAAAGATGCTAAAAAATAAACTTGTCGATTGGGATGAACAAAAGTATGTTGAGAGAGGTCTATTGTTTCTTGTTTACTATTGGTTTTTAAATAAAAGCTTTCCATCGCCTCCGCTATATCTCTATAGGCTATTTTTTGCCGAATATTCCATGAAGCATGGGGATATTCCTCGTAAATTGTACGATTTAGTTGCTGATAAAATTCGTCCTCATCACGAAACGATTGAAATTGGTTGTTTGGATATTGATATAGTGTATTTATTTCAGTTGGTGTGCAAAGTGTGGGTGCCGTAAGGTCTACTGAATGTTGGGGTGGCAATAATATTTTGGAAACAACCATAAAAGTTAAGATGAATACATGCATTATTCAACCTCCAAATGTCTTCTTATCCAAAACATCGCCTACTTTTTTTGGATCTATACATAAGAGAGGTTGTGCTAGCATGATGCAAAGATAAAACCAGCCAGAATAATGTAGGTCTGGCTTTACCCATATCTATACTTTCTTCTATTATATGCCTCGTTATGATTAGGAAGCTTGTGCTTGTTTTAAATATCTATTTAGTAGGACGTCCAATTCTTGACTGTAATCTACTACAGCCGGGTGAGTGAAACCAAGATCCTTTGCTTTTTTATACATAATTCTACGTTTGATCTCAATTTCCGCCTTCAAGAATTGTTTAAGTAATAAGTTTACCAAGATATTTTCCTCCTAATTTTTTATCCTTATTCATAAAATTAATTCCCTATGACCTCGATTCAACTTTTTCATTGTATATCACTTATATTAAAAAAAATGTCATATTGTGTATCGTAAATCAAATTCGTAATTTAGTCACAGATAGGGACCTTCATCCTGCAAAGTAAGAAACAAACTATTTTTACCTAATAGTAAAATAGTTTCTGATAAAAAACCATTTATTAAATATTAGCTAAGTATTATGACCCTAAATAAGAAGTTATTGGGGTTATTTTCATGTTTTTATTTAGAAAAAATTAAGTGTGAAAAAGATGGGGCTTAAACCATTTATACTATGAAAAAAGTTGTTATTTGATATTGAATTTTCTAACAATTCATGGCGTTATCCGTATCTTGTCACATTTTATCAAATTAGCTTTGATGTTGTTTAGAAATGGGGACATTTCATTGTGTGTGGAGAATTATTGAGAATCTTTGAAATTAATGGAATAATAGAAGGTGGAATGAGGTGGGGAGGTGCATGCTGAAAATGCTAGCTTCTGTCGTTTCTTTTCTATTTCACTAGTAGGAGGAGCCTTTTACAGGAACCATCCATTATGTATATCCAGTCAACCTCCATTCATTTTAGTTATGTAGAAGATTTCCTTTAACAAAAAAGAAGCCTACCCTCCATTTTTAAAATGATGGAAAGCAGGCATTTTCATCAGAGGAAATGCTGTTAATGATAGGAATGAGTGCTGGAGTCCGTATGGATGCATTATATGCCATTACATATAGCGAAAAAAATTTCCAAAAAAAAGCAGTGCTATGATGAATCCCTTGAAGGTGATTTGCTCAAAGCACATGTATTATATAGGTTTATGACCGAATAGTATTCCTGAAGCGATAGGTAGATTGCCCAACTGGAAATTTATGTAGGTAGCTAACGTTATATAGAGGCCTTTACATTACAATTGCAAGAGCGTATTTGGAAGATTCATTTACCTTGATTCAGCAAATGATGAATAGAGGTGACAGGAATGACCGAATTATATTTTGTGAGACATGCACATGCCGATTATTCAGAGGTTGAGTATCACCGTCCGCTATCCTTAAAAGGGATTAGGGATGTGGATCGAGTAACAGCCTTATTGAACGATCAGCGAATCGATGCGATATATTCGAGCCCTTATAAAAGAGCCATTCAAACAGTACAGGGTATTGCTAAGTATCATGATGTGCCAATTAAAATAGTGGATGCACTAAAAGAACGACGGCTTGCCAATGGAACGATGGAAGATTTTCAGGAAGCGATACAACGAGTTTGGCAAGAACCAAGTTTTGCGTGGGCAGGTGGGGAATCTAATGAGCAGGCAATGAGGCGTGCTATACAGAGCTTACAATCCATCATTCTTTCTCACCCCCATGACAGCTTAGTTATTGGTACGCATGGCAATATTATGGTGCTGATGATGCAATCCTTTGATGCCCAATATGGTTATGATTTTTGGCAAAGGCTGTCTATGCCTGATGTGTATCGATTATCTTTCCGTGGGCTAACTTTAGTAGAGGTAGAACGTGTATGGCAAAAGGGCTGACAGACAACCAGTGAAGGTTTTTTGAGAGGGCCAACGTAAAGGACTATTACTGAGGCAGTTGGGCAAAACAACAATGTGTCTGTGGGGCAACGTGTTATGCCGATTCGTTAAATCTAGGAGAACCCCAAAGAAGACAAGATTTATGTATCTCCCTTGGGGAACAGCTACTATTTGATTTGTGTCCATTCAGAACGTAATAGACCAAATACTAATATGTCATGGAAGGTGCCGAAGCGGAATATTTCTTTTCGTAAATGCCCTTCCTTAGTAAAGCCGCATTTTTCATAGGAGCGAATAGCTGCCGTATTAAAGCTAAAGACTTGCAGCTTGATTTTTTGGATAGCCATGTATTGGAAAATGAATTCAATAAGTGTTTTCATAGCATCCGTGCCATAGCCCTTTCCTTGCCATTGCTGGCCAATTGAAATACCTACAGAGCAAGTGCTGTTTTGCCAGTTAACGGCGAAAACACCGCAGGAACCAATTAATTGCTGAGTCTCTTTTTCATAGATACCAAAGAAGAATTCATCTTTTTTTCCACTGATAGAACGGAAGAATGTGGAATGGTCCTCCATAGTTTGGGGAAAGGGAATTTCATCATTGGCTAGGAGTAAAGATTTTGTTTCACTTTCAATGGCTACAAATGATTCTAAATCAGCGGGGGACATTTGCTGTAAAGTAATTAATTGACCCGTTAAAAATGTTTTTACATAATGTTCCATGTATTATTCTCCCTTTAATAAGGGCTGCAAGTATTGTTACAACCCCTAGATTGATAGCAAAACGTTAGCGTTTACTACATTTTTCGCACTCACAGGCACTACTCCTTTAATTAGAATGCTTAAATTGTACCATGTCTACCAATTTCGGGGAATATTTTTTAAGAGAGGAAGGAATGGCAGTGCATACAGCCTATTTTAAAAATTTACTACAATTTTTACCGCAGGAGGAGCAACAACAATTACAGAAGGCACAAGGTGCCTCAGATGCACAAATTGAAAGTTTACTAGAAATATTTCCTCATAGTCCGCAATCCTTAATTGAACTACTACAGGATGTCAACGGCACTTATCATTGCAAGCATGGAAAAGAAACTATCAGTGTGCTTGTACTAGGCTCTGATTTGGGAGAATACCCGTATTATTTAAAGTCAGTTGAACAAATCCTAGCAGATTTTCAACATCAGCGTGACACAATTTTTGAGCGTTATCAGGACTTTTTAGAGTATGTGGACATAGATAATAAGATTAATATGCATGTACCGTTGAATGAGCGATTATGTTTTGCAGATTGCATGAATAATGGAGGAACATCTAGTTTGTATCTTGATTTTTCGCCAACTGAAAGGGGCCAAATAGGGCAAGTGGTTCGATATGTCCATGATCCCGATGGCTTTGAAGTCATTGCCTCTTCGTTTGATGAATATTTACAGCAGCTTGTTGAGGGGGATTATGAATTTACAGCTCTCTACGAGGAGGAGTTTTGATGGCTCTGACTTTAATGCTTTATGAGGACAAGTCTCAATCGTTAGTAGAGCAATATACCATTACAGAAGAGCAGCTTCGTTATACAAAGTCACCAAAGGATAGCATTGAACTTGCTAAGTCGGATGACAGTAGACATGCTGTTTTAGCTTTAGATGGAGATAAGCTAGTAAGCTTTTTTGTGTTACATGAAAAAGAAGGAGTGAGGCCTTATTCCTCGAATGAACAGGCATTATTAATTCGCTCATTTTCTACCGATTATCATGAACAGGGCAAGGGCTATGCTAAGGAAGCTCTACAATTGTTACCAACCTTTGTTCGTCAGCATTTTCCATCCATTAACGAGCTAGTACTAGGCGTTAATATTCCAAATGTAGCGGCACAAGCACTCTATGCAAAATGTGGGTTTGTAGATGAGGGTAAACAGGCGATTGGCTTTGGCGAAGAGCTTAAGGTCATGAGTTATTATATGGAGGGTGTGGAGATTTGAGCGATATAAAAGTGGCAAGGTTGGAGCATTTGGAGGCACTATGTGCAATCGATCATGAGGTGATTGGGAATTCATCCAGAAGTGATGAAATTCAGCAAGCGATCGAGGAGAAACGTTGTCTGCTTCACCATTTTGCTGATGATATTACAGGATTCTTAATTTTTACTCAGGACTTTTTTGGCTATGATTTCATTTCCTTGGTCATGGTTAAGCCATCAGAGCGAAGAAAAGGTATAGCCTCTGCATTAATTAATGCTTATGTAAAAACGTCCACAACGTTGAAGGTTTTTTCCTCTACGAATCAGTCTAATACAACGATGCAAAATGTATTTCAGACGTTAGGGTTTGTCAAAAGCGGCGTTATTGAAAACCTTGATGACGGTGACCCGGAAATTATTTATGTAAAAATAGCCTCACCACAGTAGTAGGGTGAGGCTTCAGACTATAGACAAAAGCCGTCGAGAAGTTCATTCTCGATGGCTTTTGTTATTTTTCTATCTCTTTCATTTTCAATATTTGGTAAATCATTGCTGTATCCAACATACTCTTCGAGCATAGATGCTCTCTTAAGCTGTCTGCCACGTCCAAGTAGCTAGTTTCTTTAAATTCATGGCAGCAAAATGAAGCATCGTCTGCATGGACCATTTTTTTAGACCTCTTAAGGTTGTCCATCGCATACCATGCTTTTCTTTTGCATCCGCAAAGACACGCTCAATCGTTTCTTTGCGCTTGGCATAAATTATCACCTCAAAAATTTACTTTTCAACACCCTATATAGATAAAAGTAAGTACTTTATGTAGAAGTTGATTGGAACGAAGGGCGGCGACTCCTGCGGGAAAAGCGGGAAAGTCGAGATCCTGGACTGAGCGAAGCGAGGGAAGCAGCTCGACCCCGCCCGCGGAAAGCGTCCGCCCGTAGTGGAAATCAACGGCTTTACTTTATTTCATTGTAAAAGAAAAAAGACTGTAAGCAAACTCTCAAATTTTTTGAGTTTTTCAACAGTCTGTAGCCTCACCACAGTAGTAGGGTGAGGCTTGCATTTATTTTTTTGCTTTTACGAATAAAAAGGATGGTCGGCGAAGCTCCTTTTCAATAGAAGGTAGCTGTTGAATAGCTTCATCGCTTGGATGAGGTTCAACAATTTTGTCAATTGATAAGCCATGATCAATTAATGTATTGATGATGGTAGCAATCGTGCGATGATATTTGACCACTCCCTCCACCAGCCATGTTTGCTGTCTTATGCCTTCCTCTTGGTAGTGATCCATTGCATAATGTAGCTGTTTACCTTGTTCATCATACATCCAATTATCCTCCGTCGTTCGACGAGCGGTAGCAATCGGGTGCTCCACTGAGAAAATAAAAACGCCGTCTGGACGTAGCATTCGGGCTATTTGACCAATGACTGCCTCAAAATTTTCAACATAATGAAGCGAAAGTGAGCTTGTGATACAATCAAAACGATTGGCGGATGCTTCATAATCCTCAATAGCTTGTAGTTTATAATCAATTTGTGGATGTGCATTTTCTGACTGAGCGATGGATAGCATATTGCTTGATACGTCCAAAGCAGTCACATGCTTGGCGTGGTGTTGGATACAGTATTGGGCGAATTCTCCCATGCCACAGCCAATATCGAGTACTTGTAAATTCGTTAAAGGTGGCAGTAAAGACTTCATGGTAGGTTGCTCTAAAAGACGATTATAATTAGTTGGTCTTTGACGTAATGCCTTGTATTGATTGAAAAATTCAGGATTGTCATAAATATTTTGTTTCATTTTAACCTCCAGCTTGTGAAACATAACGTTATGTCATTTGTGCGCACTATTATTTTCCCATGGGAAATGAAAAAGAAATAGACTTATAATACAATTTTTTGTAAGATGTAGATAGAGGCATGCCATTATTAAATCGTGTTTTAGTTCCAATTATTAACAATTATTTTTTCGGAAGAAAGCTAGTGGGTTCTACTCATCACAAAGTTTTCTATATAGCCTCACGTCTTTGGTGTATTATTTTCTAACTTTCCTGGAGCATGGTAGAGCGTTACTTGGTGCTACCATGATGATCCCCATGTCTATCGGTGATTCATGTTTAAAAGAATTTCACCCAGCGACCTGTTTTTTTTACAATGTTTTCCTTCATAAAGCCTATATAATTATGGCTCCTATCCAGTATTTTCATATCCTTTTTGTTAAACCTCCTAATACTTTACGCATCATACTTCTTTTCATCATCACTCTTTTTCAACTCGTTTTGTTATACCTAATAGGGTTCACCATTGGTTCAGCCTCCGCGCTTTACTAGAAGAAATTGACTGTCGAGGTAACGTACCTGTTTATTTACTGCCCCTATAGCTGAACTAGATAAGCCCATCCTATGCCAGCAGTGTGGATAGCCGCTTTTTTGTTGCTTACTTTCAATAATTCGTGAATGAGGTCAATCCATTGTGCCTGTTGCTATTTTTCATGGAAGGATGAATGTCTTTTATGGTTAGAATATGGCCGTTTCTTCAGATAAACAAGACCTTGTCAAATATCTTATGATTTGTTTCGTCATAAAAATGTAACAATTCTTAAAAATAAAAAAAATTAAAAGGAAATTATGGCACTTCCTGTCATCCGAAGCGTTCTTATTATTTGGAAGCAAATTCCGTATTAAAAGACGTTGGAGGGATTCCGTTGAATCAAGAAACCTTATTAGCCATTAGTAGTAATGCCTTATTTTTTGCCTTCATCCTATTACTGATTGCCATTGTGCCATTAGGACTTGCTGTCAAATCGAAGGGGAAGATGTTTGGTCAGTTTGGTATACTCCTTACCTCTGTTGCCTTTGTCCTACAGCTCGTTTATTTTGTGGTGAGATGGGTAGCTGTAGAACATGCACCCGTCAGCAATATGTACGAATTTATGACGTTCTTTGGCATCATGCTTACAGGGAGTTATCTCATCATCCATTTTTTATACAAGCAACTTGTTGTGGGCTTATTTACAATTCCTGTGTCCTTAATCATTCTTGGCTATGGAAGCGTTTTCGCAAAAGAAGTGTCACCACTCGTTCCGTCTTTACAAAGTCACTGGTTAACTATACATGTGATGACCGTCGCTTTTTCCAGTGCTATTTTATCGGTGTCCTTTGCCACTGGATTAATATTTTTATTAAAAACATTGGATGTTTCCAAAAAATCCATCAGTACATATTCGTTAGAATTCGTCTTGTATTGCTTGGTTGTCGTAATTGGATTTATCGGCATTTCGACTTTTTTCAGCCTTGCAGCGGATGACGTACAGGTACAATTCGAAAATGCTCAAGGTCAGTCAGAAAAAGTAATCTATTCCATGAAACCCTTGATTGTGAATAAAGGAGCGGTCACAGAAACTGGTGATGCGGTTGGATTCATCCAAATGACAAATAAAATAGATGCTAAAAAGTTCAATTCAATTGTCTGGGCATTTATGATTGGTACGGTCCTCTATGCTGCCATTCGTCTGGTCACAAGAAAATCGGTGAGTGCCATATTAAAGCCATGGACAAGTCGCGTACAGCCACAATTAATGGATGAAATCTCCTATCGAGCAGTTGTCATAGGCTTCCCGTTATTCGCATTAGGTGGACTGTTGTTTGCCATGATTTGGGCACAAATAGCTTGGAGTCGTTACTGGGGATGGGACCCTAAAGAAGTTTGGGCATTGATTACTTTTTTATTTTACGCAGCCTTTCTTCATTTCCGTTTATCCAAAGGCTGGGAAGGAGAGAAAACAGCATGGCTTGCCATTATTGGCTTCGGTATCATCGTGTTTAACCAAGTGTTTGTTAATCTAGTGATTGCAGGCTTGCATTCTTATGCGTAGGAACTCCTTTTCTTATTTGCAACAGGACCCCGCTCCTAAATAAATGAGGGAGCCACTCATTCAGATAGATGGCGTGCTTCGAAGTATTCAAGCTAAGCCATACTTATGAAAGGAAAATTGCGATGAAGGTGTCCTTTTTTCTAAAATTGAATATGGTTAGTCTGCTGTATGGTTTGATTTTCTTTCTATCTATGGCCTTACAACTCAATTATTATCGACTACTACGACTTACGGGCTGGGCAGGGGATAAGTTGGATCTTTTCCTTCTTATTGTTCAATTAGTGGGGCTTATTGTAGCGACGATATTTATGTATAGGCTCTCAGTTACATGGCTTGGGCATCGTCGATGGGTTTATGCAACAATGATTTTATGGTTCCCGTATACTGTGATGTTCACAATGATTTTTGCCTATCTGTTTCCTATTTCCCATCGAGGAGATATGCCAGTCCCAGTGCAAGGACTTATCCTGTTGGTCATGCTTGGGGGATACCCGTTGTATATTGCCATCATAAGTCTTACTGCGAGAACATGAAAAAAGAGACATCCAATTTAAGGATGTCTCTTTTCATTTGCTCGTCTATGTGAGGTGAATATTATAGTTTCACTACATTCGTTGCTTGAGGTCCACGGTTGCCTTCTTCTACGCCGAATTCAACTTTTTGGCCCTCTTCTAAAGTTTTGAAGCCATCTGTTTGGATAGCTGAGAAATGTACGAATACATCATTGCCACCTTCCACTGCGATGAAGCCAAAACCTTTTTCTGCGTTAAACCATTTTACTGTCCCTTGTGTCATGTAAACACCCTCCCCAAAAAATTCAACAATCAATTTCTTCAATACATATAAAAAGCGTATTCCCTTTGAATACTCGTTTTTAATCGTAGCAATGAAGTAATGTAATTATTAGTTTTATTATAGTACAGAATTGTTTGTATATCCAGTAAATTCCGTTTTTAGTAAGAAAAAATTTACAATTGTAATCTATTAGTAATGAAACGATCTTCTAGCATTAGTCAATCCATGCCTTTTCCTTTGCAACAATCACTGCCTCCGCACGAGATTCAACGTTTAATTTAACGAATAGCTTGGACAAATAATTCTCAACGGTTCTTTGGGTAACACCGATGGCAGATGCAATGGCTTTATTTGTACAGCCTTGAGCCACGAGCTGTAAAATCTCCTGTTCTTTATCACTGAGCAATACTTCCTGGCGGCTATTCGGCAAGTTAGAGCGTTGCTGGACAAAGTCTAAGAAGTCTGCTGCCAGTAAAATTTCACCACGAAGGGCAGCTTGAATGGTTTGAATGACTTGCTCTTTGGTTGCCAGCTTTGATAATAAACCGTCGATCTTTTTCTCAATTAATAGCTCATAATAATCAGAAAGCTCGTAGCCTGTATATAAAATAATGAGGGCATCTGGTTGTTTTTTCTTAATCATTTCGGCAAGTTGGATACCGTTGATGGGTTTCATATTAATATCAATGAGAAATAACTGAAAGGCTTCTGTATCCATTCTTCGTATAACTGCTGTACTATCCTGTTCGGTTTCAATCTGGACATTGACTAAATCCTGTAACAATGTTTTTGTACCATCTAAAACGACAGGATGGTCATCTATAATAAGTATGTTCATCATATGAATCCCCGTCCTCTTGTATTTGAATAAAAATATGCATTCCTTCATTATGGCTAGATTGGATGGTAATGTCCCCATTAAAGGCACGGACACGCTCACGAATTCCATTGATGCCCATAGAAGCGGAAGACTGAATTAAATCCTCTATATTACAGCCTACACCGTTATCATCATATTGAAGAATAAAGCCTTGAGGTATCGCTTGAAGGATTAAAGACACTTCTGTGGCATTGGCATGTTTAATCGCATTATTTAATAGCTCCTGTACTAGGCGATAGACGACTAGATGGAGTGTGACATCCTTAAATTCTACTCGTTCAATTTGAGAGCTTACTAAAAAATTGGCTCGTATTTTTACCTTTTGAATTAATTTTTTTAAGGCCATTTGTAAGCCAAAGGTATCCAATAGGGGCGGGCTTAAATTCTCACAATATTCCCGTAAATCCTTTGTGGCATTCAGGAGCTGTTCACGAATATCCAAAATGGTTTCCCTTTGAATTATAGGGGTGCCAGCGAGGACATCGAGTTCTCTTGCTAAATGTAGCTGCTCCTGCAAAACCGTATCATGTAGTTCCTGTGCTAAAATACTCTTTTCCTTCTCAATGATATTCCATAATAGTTTATCAAGCCAAGGAAGGGGTGTATCACTCGTATTTTTCATTTGTTGAACTTCAAGTACTAAATCTTCAATTTGCTGTAAATTATTAATAGACATTGAAACATATAGTGCAAGTAGCTCGAGCCACAGCAGTTCTTCCTTTTGTAGCGCATGCTTAATTTCTAACACTATTTTTTCGTCACCTGCATCATGTAGCAGCAATTGAGTATAGTGGGTTTCGGGCAGGGGAGCAGGTGTATCTTCTGTGACTATGCTTATGTTGAAGGCTGTCGTGCCTAGCTTTTCGGTGATTTCATACTTAAAGCGCTCCAGTAAATCTTGTTGATTTTTAGCCTTCCCCATACGTTGAACGGCGGCATATAAATTATGTACATAATTTCCAGTAGAAGAAAAAATAATTTTTCGATACTTAAAATCAATACGTTCCTTTATATAAAAACTAGCCATCATCACCATGAAAACTAGTAAAAAAATACTTGTAACATGCACTATGGATAATTGTCCCATAAACAAAAGAGCAATACCTGTCGTCAGTAGGAGAGCACTGAAAAACGCCAGAGTCGAATAATAACGTAATCGAGATAATTGGTATTCAATATCAAATAATCGTTCGTTCACTTGGATGAACAGAAATGAAAAAGGTATAAATAATAAAAATAACGAGGCTATGTCAGCGTGTAATAACGGCTTATGCCCTAAAATTTCAGGTGTCACGAAAAACATCAGAAATGGTAAAAACGGAATGATAAAGGCAATGGCAATCAACCGAATTTTAGCCAATTTTGTGCGCAAATAACTCGTTAATAAAATATAAATAGCATATAGCACAAGGATGGCGAATATACCTAAGTTCAGGAGAGGGGTAATCTCTCGGAATGACGGTTTTAAGCCTTCCAATAAGTAACAACCAGGGATGATGAATGGTGAAAAATACAGCCACTTGCTGTCCATATAAGTCCATTGAATTTGAAGATAATGGAAAAGGTGCTGTAAAAAATGAATGAAAAGCACCATGCATAAAATAATACCTATACCAATAACTACTTGGCCAATGAGATTGCCCCTTGCTGATGCCCCTGTACTAATATAAGCCAAGGAGCAGGTTAATAAAAATAACGTCAATAAAAATGTTGGAGGGTTATCCTTGTTGCGTCGCCATAAATAAATAGCTACACCGAAAGCGAGAAGAAAATAGAAAATCGGGAATAGAATTTGCAAATATAATTCTTCTGGCATATCTATATGCCTCACATCAATTGTTTGAATCGTCCCATCAGACTTTTGGATAGTTAGTTGTTTGGCACTTCTAATCAGTGAGAATAATTGCACAGAGCGATTTTCCCAGGAAGGTTGCCCATCAATGGCTAGAACAATATCACCCTGTTCAATATTTTGTTGAGAAGCCCAGGAAGAATAGTAGCTATCCATAATAGCTGCTTGCCCGCTTGTCGTATCAAGGGTGAGACTAATAAAAGGTGTTTTTATGGCAATTGCTAATACGTAGGTGCCGAGCATTAAATAGGTAAGAAAAATACCATATGTCCATTTTTTCATTATGAAACCTCTGTTTGTTAGATGATAATAAACTCCTATATATTATCGCTAATTATTGATAAATTTGGAATACCGAAATATAGGCTTTCGGAAAACCACTATTGCGTTTTCGGAATGACGAAATAGTTTTTTCGGACATGGCTATGATAGTGTAAATTTAATAATTATGACGAAAAGGGGGACTTTTACGTGAAAAAAGGCGTTTTAACACTGATTCTTTTTTTCTTGATTGCGTTGATTACGAGCCCATTGACCACGAAGGCTAAGATGGTTAATGAAGATAAAGTGGAAGTTGAAATTTGTCTAATCGGTAGTGATAACCATTTTGTTTATAAAATTCCAAAGAGATTACATAAAGATATCCCATATACGGAGATGAGAAATGGCATTCAAGCATCCCTAGCCAGCCATTGGGAAATTGAAGAGGCTCGTTACGATACCAATAAATCAGATGTATCCTATACCTTTTACATTCAGGATCTATTTCAAGAAAAACAAGATGGACAGCTAAAAGTAGCCATTCCTTATAGTATTTTGGTAGGAATGTTTGGCGAGCAAGATCCAATTCAATTGAAAATTTTAGCGAGTAAATTATCGAATTGGACGGTGAATACGAAGGATTGGGCAGCACTCGGTTTTATGGAGCCTTTTCCTTTTTTAAGTGAACGTCAATATGTGTATGAAGGAGCCGTTAATGATTTATTAAACCAAAGAGTCGGTCATTTTGATGGTACGATACAGAAACGTCCATTTATCCTTTATGCGGTCATTTATTTTAGTTTTATGGTGGTTCAATTGCTTGCTTGTTTTATTTTATCGAGACGGTTAAAAAGGAAAGTCATCGACAATCCAGCCAATTTACATCAGTTCCGTAAGCTAAATTACATGTATCAATCATTGCCAATCATGATTATTGTTGCGCAAATTGTATTCCTTGTTTTTTCGGGGCTGATTACAGCATTCGGTCTATATTTTAGTCCAGGCATCGATTTATTAGTGATTGTAGGCCCTGTTTTATTAAATATTATTTTGCTTCCTACCTTTTTTGTCACGACAGAGAATGAGATTTCGAGAGAGCTGAAGAACTCTTCCTCTCATTCAGGCTTACAATGAAATAATTTCTTCATACGAAAATCCGGGATGAAATGGTATAATGGTCAACAGCAAACTGGAAGGAGCTGTTGAAGAAAAATGACGCATCCAGAAATGGCGTACTTAAATTTACTACAACATATATTAGAAAATGGCACGAAAAAAGAGGATCGAACTGGTACGGGGACATATAGCGTCTTTGGTTATCAAATGCGTTTTGATTTAAGCAAAGGGTTTCCACTTTTAACGACAAAGCGCGTACCTTTTAAGCTTGTCGCGAGCGAATTGTTATGGTTCATTAAAGGGGATACGAATATCCGTTATCTATTGCAACATAATAATCATATTTGGGATGAATGGGCATTTAAAAGATGGGTGGAATCAGATGATTATACTGGCCCGGATATGACCGATTTTGGTCGACGTTGTTTAGTCGATGACGCATTTAATACCATGTACCAACAAGAGTTAGCCTCTTTTTGTGAGCGTGTTTTAGCCGATGATGATTTTGCTCAAAAATATGGAGAGCTTGGTAATGTCTATGGCAAGCAATGGCGTCATTGGTCAACTTCTACTGGGGAAAGCATCGACCAGTTACAGGATGTCATTCATCAAATAAAGCATAATCCAGATTCACGTCGGATTATTGTCAATGCGTGGAACCCTGAGGATGTAATCAATGCAGGTGCGAAGGGCAGTAAAGCCGCATTGCCACCATGTCATGTTATGTTCCAATTTTATGTATCTAATGGCAAATTAAGCTGTCAGCTTATGCAAAGAAGCTTAGACACTTTATTAGGCTGTCCTTTTAATATAGCTTCTTACGCATTGTTAACTCATTTAATTGCACATGAGTGTGGATTAGAGGTGGGTGAATTTATTCATAGCATTGGGGATGCTCATATTTATGCGAACCATGTAGAACAAGTAAAAGAACAGCTTGCTAGGGAGCCAAAGGACCTACCGACATTACACATCAATCCAAATAAAACTTCGATTTTTGATATCGAGCTTGAGGATTTATCAATCGAGGGCTATGACCCACATCCCGCTATTAAAGCGCCGATTGCGGTCTAACATAAGCAGCAGCCAGTTTGGCTGCTGTTTTTTAGGCTCAATAAGTAGGTCAAAATATATGTTTTACTAAATAGGCTAGCAGTTGGATGACTGATTGCTAGGAACTTGATTATAGTAATTGTGGGATTGTTAGCATGATTTGAAATGGAATGTCGGTCAAATTTATGGTAGAGGTGAAATGGTGAAGAAAACAACAGTACTTCAAGTGGAAGATAATCCCCAACAGTCTAATCATCTAGAACGAAAAATGGTTTCCGAGCAAAAGGCGCAGGACGCTCACACTTCCCATTTATCCCGGCAACAACTTTTCGACATGATGCAAGTGATTGAAGAAATTCGTATGAAAGGCTATAAAGAAAGACTATAAATGTAAGCGCCTTCTAAGCTATAATAGCTGTGGAGGTGTTTTTTATGAACGTAATCTTTCTAGATTCAGTCACGGGCGATGAATTATTACACATGGTTTCACACGATGTGGCAGGTATACTTGCGGCTGTACAGGGAGAAAGTGTGACTTTTCCGGTAGGTCATTTTAAATATGAATTTCATAATTTAGATTTTTATGAGGACAATGGGCAAATACGACAGGAGCTAGTGATATATGTAAATAAAATCTAAGTTGTATGTATAATGACATGAAGAAACGTAAAAATAAAGACAGGTAGTGAAAAACAAAGTGCTTGCTTTTTTACTTACCTGTAACTATAATGGTTACAACAGGTGGTGATACATATGGTGAACAGTCGATTTTCGGTGGCGATCCATATTCTTTCGCTAATTGCTACAACATCTGATAAAAGCTTACTTACATCGGACTTTATCGCTGGGAGTGTAAATACAAATCCAGTGGTCGTAAGACGAATGATTGGTGTTCTGAAAAAGGCAGGATTACTTTTATCACATTCCGGGGTTGCAGGGTACGAGCTTTTAGTGGAGCCAAAGAATTTAACACTTTTAGCAATTTATCAAGCAATCAATGGGCCAGAACAGCTTTTTGCAATTCATGATGAGCCAAATCCAGCGTGTGCAGTGGGACGAGAAATCCAACATACTTTGGAAGATGTGTATACATCTATTTGGCAGGCAATGGAAGCACAGCTACACGCACAAACTTTGCAGGATGTGCTAGATCAGCTTCGTACTTAAGCGAAGATGGTCTTTCTGTATCTAACCTGTAACTAAAATAGTTACAACTATAATTTAAGGAGGAACATACAATGAAAATTGCTGTCATTGGTGCAACAGGTAAAGCAGGACAAAAAATAGTAGAGGAAGCGGTGCAACGTGGTCATGAAGTAACAGCCATCGTTCGTTCTGCAGCAAAAGTAACAACAGCTATCCCCGTAATTGAAAAAGACGTGTTTCATTTAACGCAAGAAGAAATGAAAGGCTTCGATGTAGTGGTGAATGCGTTTGGCGCACCAGCAGGTCAGGAGGATTTACATGTGAAAGCTGGTCGTCATTTAATCGAAATTTTTAAAGGCATTGATACAAGATTATTTGTTGTCGGAGGGGCAGGCAGCCTTTTTGTAGACCCTGA
Organism: Lysinibacillus sp. F12; assembly: GCF_057773605.1. NCBI lineage: Bacteria > Bacillati > Bacillota > Bacilli > Caryophanales > Bacillaceae > Lysinibacillus > Lysinibacillus sp. F12. The sequence goes on along the minus strand of NZ_JBYMLP010000001.1, from coordinate 28,062 downwards.
AAAACAAATTCGTGTGATGGAAACACCAGATTTCCCAGCTTTGTACCTAGCAACTGCGCAAAATCAAGGACAAAACCTACAGGATCTACAACAATCTGCTATCCATTGGACATTTTTAAGTCCGTCTGCATTTTTTGATCCAGAAGGTCCACGTACAGGTCACTATACAGCAGGGGTAGATCATTTATTAGTAAATGAAGCTGGTGAAAGTTATGTAAGCTACGCAGATTATGCAGTGGCAGTATTGGATGAGCTTGAAAATCCTCAACATCAAAATAGCCGTTTTACTGTCACATCGAATAAATAATAGAAGAAGGAACAAACCAATAGAATGGACCTAGTCGGTTATTCTATTGGTTTTTTTGCATAATTGCTGAACGAGACAGTAGCTGTTGTAATACGATCTCAAACAGTTGCCTAATTATTTTGGTAATCGGCTAATAATGCTAGCGCATTATTAAAATGTGCTCGGTTTTTAGCGATTTCTTTGCTTTTTTGAAGGATTTTTTTCGTTTACAGAAAAATGACTGTTTACAATACGACTTTTATTAGCTACTATCAAGTGTGAGTATTACATAAAAGGAGACGACAATGATGTCAACACAACGTATAGAAAAAGATTTTTTAGGTGAGCGCGTATTACCAGCAGAGGCTTATTACGGAATTCAAACATTACGTGCAACGGAAAACTTCCCGATTACAGGCTACACAATTCACTCTTCACTTATTAAAGCGATGGGGATTGTGAAGAAAGCAGCTGCTTTAAGTAATATGGAAGTACACCTATTATCAAAAGAAATTGGTGAGGCAATTGTCGAAGCAGCACAAGAAGTAATTGATGGCAAATGGGATGCAGAATTCCTTGTAGACCCAATCCAAGGTGGAGCAGGAACATCCATCAATATGAATGCCAACGAAGTCATCGCCAACCGCGCCCTGGAAATTTTAGGAAAAGAAAAGGGTGACTATCATACAGTAAGTCCAAACAGTCATGTCAATATGTCACAATCAACAAACGATGCTTTCCCAACAGCTATTCATATCGCTGTGTTAAATTTAATAGATGAATTATTAGAAACGATGGATTATATGCAATCTGTTTTCCATCAAAAAGCAGAGCAATTTGCACATGTCATTAAAATGGGACGTACGCATTTACAGGACGCTGTGCCAATTCGCTTAGGACAAGAGTTCGAAGCTTATTGCCGTGTCATCAACCGTGATATTGTACGTATACGTCAAACACGTCCAAACTTATATGATGTAAATATGGGCGCTACTGCTGTAGGAACAGGTTTAAATGCCTTCCCAGATTATATTAAATCTGTCGATGAGCACCTTGCAGAAATCTCTGGTTTACCATTAAAAGGTGCGACACATTTAGTTGATGCTACACAAAATACAGATGCTTATACAGAAGTATCGGGTGCGTTGAAAATTTGTATGATTAATATGTCGAAAATTGCTAATGACTTACGCTTAATGGCTTCTGGTCCACGTGCCGGATTAGGGGAAATCCTTTTACCAGCTCGTCAACCAGGTTCTTCTATCATGCCGGGTAAAGTGAACCCTGTGATGCCAGAAGTACTGAACCAAGTGGCTTTCCAAGTAATTGGTAACGACCATACAATTTCATTAGCTTCTGAAGCTGGTCAATTAGAGTTAAATGTTATGGAGCCTGTTTTAGTATTTAACCTTATCCAATCTATCAGCATTATGAATAATGTCTTCCGTGCGTTTACAGAAAACTGCTTAAAAGATATCGAAGCAAATGAAGAACGTATGAAAGAATATGTAGAGAAAAGTGTAGGGGTACTAACTGCTGTGAACCCTCATATTGGCTATGAAGTTGCTGCTCGTCTTGCGCGTGAAGCGATTCTAACAGGTCGTTCAATCCGTGAACTTTGTATTGAAGCGGGTGTCTTAACAAATGAACAGCTAGACCTAATTTTAGACCCATATGAAATGACACACCCAGGAATCGCTGGCTCTAGCATCATGAATTTAAAATAATGGTAAGGACTGTAGATATGCCTTCGTGGCTGTCTACGGTCTTTTTTATGGAGATTTAGACCTTTATTCTTATGAAAAGGGGGCTTTTTCTTATGTTTTTAGGATTATTCAACTATAATAATGGTATGGAAGTAATATTTTAGTTGGAGGAATTTGTTATGAGTTTACGAAATAAGAGTTTACTTGGCTTTTCAGCTTTAAATGTGTTAATGATTATTATTTTATTTTTAGATTTGGCCAATGTAACAACATTAGAATGGCTTGCAACTGTTTTAACCATTTTAGGAATTGTCCTTACACTTTCGTACACGGTCTATGTCCATTTTAAAGTGATACAGCCCATCAAACAGCTGACGGAGGCTGCACAAGGGATTACTACTGGCAAATTAGATACAGTTGTCATTGAGGTACATGACAAAGGTGAAATCTCTCAGCTAGCACAATCTTTTTTAGACATGAAAAATCAATTACGAACAATGACGCAAAAAATTGCGAATAGCTCTACAGATTTATCGACGAGTATTGAAGAATTATCAGCAAGTACAAATGAAATTACGCTAGCTGTGGAAGAAGTAGACCAACAGATAGAGAAAACATCGGATGGCTTGAAGCAAGCTGCACAATCCGCTAGTGATAGTGCCCAAGCTATGCAAGAAACTGTTGATGGAATTGAACGAATTACGGTAGCTACACAGGATGTTTTTAGTCATGCCAAAGAGGCGAATGAGGTTGCTGGAAACGGGGTAAGCATTTTACATGTAGCGAAAGAACAGATGCAATATATTTCATCGTCAACAGAGATAACTAGTGGTCTTATGCAGCAGCTGTCCACTAAAATGTCAGATATTAAATCGATGACTGATATGATTACAGCGATTACAGATCAAACGAATTTATTAGCTTTAAATGCTGCCATTGAAGCAGCAAGGGCGGGAGAACATGGTAAAGGCTTTGCAGTAGTGGCCGAAGAGGTGCGCCAATTAGCTGAGCAATCGAAGCAATCTGCTACGCAAATCGTTGACTTAGTCGTAGGTATTGAACATGATACAAAACAAGTCGCTTCCTCTGTGGACGAGGATTTGAAAAATGTTCAGCAAGGTGTTTATGTCATTGATGAGGCGACAAAATCATTTGGGACAATCTCTCAGCATGTAAGTCGAATGAATAACCAGCTTGAAGACATTTCCGCAACAGCTGAACAGCTTGCTAGTAGCGCTAATGAGGTGGCATCAACCGTCATAACGATTGCGGATGGAATGGGCAGATTATCGAATTATACAGAGGCTGTTTTGCAATCAATGGATGAGCAAACTGCGTCTATGCAAGCTGTCAATCACGTCACACAGGATTTAAGCATACAAGCTGATGATTTACAAAAATTAACAAATAAGTTTGGGGTATAAGATATAAGTGAAAAATTTCAAGGGTTTATAGCCCTGAAATAATAACCCTAATAACATAAAATTACAATTTTTTTAGTATAATTTTATTTTCACTTTACTCAACATGATAAGAGGCTTATTTACAGTTGACCGATTTTCTGTAAAATAAGCCTCTTTTTTTGTGAGTTATTTATAAAACTTGTAAATTCACAGATAAATAAAAATGTTGAATTTTTTAATGTAGTTTTTTATAATGGACTAGCTGTTACCTCTATTACTCACTTCAACTATTGCAACCCGCGTTTGCCGGGTCAACAAGTCATTTCTATTTCTCTTCGCATATCCCTTGCGAAATCATAATTTGTAAGACAACAATTATATGCTAAAAAACTAAATGGTTATTAAAAAGCACATGCAATTGAAAGGAAGTATGCTTCGAAAATTGTTATTGAAAGATAATTCTGAATATAGGAAAGAGAGAGATTAATTTGAAGCTATCACCAGTAGAACAAGAAAAACTACTCCTCCATGTAGCAGGAGAACTTGCGCTGAAAAGAAAAGCTCGCGGCTTAAAGTTAAATTATCCAGAAGCAGTTGCTCTTATTAGTAGTTTTATAATGGAGGGTGCTAGAGATGGAAAAACTGTTGCACAGCTAATGAGTGAGGCAAAGCATGTTCTGTCAGCAGAGGACGTAATGGAGGGTGTCGGTGACATGATTTCAGATGTACAGGTGGAATGTACCTTCCCAGATGGTACGAAACTGGTCACAGTTCACCGTCCAATTCAGTAAAGGAGTGTGGGTAAATGATTCCTGGAGAAATCCGACCAAAGAAGGGTGTAATTGAAATCAATGTAGGCAGGGCAACCAAAAAGGTACTAGTAGCCAATACAGGAGATCGCCCGATTCAAGTAGGTTCACATTTTCATTTTATCGAAGTCAATAGATTTCTAGAATTTAATCGAGAAGATGCAATCGGTATGCATTTAAATATTCCATCGGGGACGGCCGTTCGCTTTGAACCTGGGGAAGAAAAAGAAGTAGAGCTTGTCGAATTTGGTGGTAAGCAGCATGTCTTTGGCTTAAATAAGCTAACAGAAGGGTCTACCCATCATAAAGATGAAATTTTAGACAAGGCAATTGAAGGCGGCTTTAAAGGAGCGGAAGAAAAATGAAGGTAACACATGAAGCTTACGAGAAAATGTTCGGTCCTACAGTTGGCGACAAATTGCGTTTAGCCGATACGGATTTGTGGGTCGAAATTGAGAAGGACTATACATCCTATGGAGATGAAGGTGTCTTTGGTGGTGGTAAATCATTGCGTGTTTCGATGGGGCAAAACGGTAAAAATACACGCAATGAAGGTGTGCTAGATACCGTCATCACAAACGTCGTCATCATTGATTATACGGGTATTGTGAAGGCTGATATCGGTATTAAAGATGGTCGAATTATTGGCATCGGCAAAGCTGGCAATCCGAATAGTATGGATGGTGTCGATCAGGACATGATTATCGGCGTAGGGACAGAGGTATATGCAGGTGAAGGGCTTATAGCTACAGCAGGTGCTATTGATACCCATATCCATTTCATCAGTCCCGATCAAGTAGAGACGGCCCTATTAGCAGGAACAACTACTTTTATTGGCGGCGGAACAGGACCAGCAGCAGGTTCAAAGGCGACAAGCTTAACTGCAGGTGAATGGCATCTACATCGCATGTTACAGGCCATGGAAGGCTTTCCAATCAATGTTGGACTACTTGGAAAAGGCAGTGCCTCAGACCCAGCACCAATTATCGAGCAAGTTCGTGCAGGTGCCATTGGTTTGAAAATTCATGAGGACTGGGGGGCAACACCTTCTGCACTAGACCAAAGCTTAACTGTTGCAGATGAATACGATATTCAAGTAGCCCTGCACTCCGATACATTAAATGAAGCAGGATTTGTAGAAGATACAATCAATGCCATCGGTGGCCGTGTTATTCATATTTTCCATACGGAAGGTGCTGGTGGTGGACACGCGCCAGACCAGCTAGTAATGGCATCTTTACCAAATATTTTGCCAGCTTCGACGAACCCTACGAAACCATTTACAACGAACACGATTGATGAGCATTTAGATATGCTGATGGTGTGCCATCACTTGAAGCATGATGTGCCAGAAGATGTCGCATTCGCAGATTCACGTATTCGTCCTGAAACGATTGCTGCAGAAGATATTATGCAGGACTTAGGAATCCTGAGCATTATGTCTTCGGATTCACAGGCGATGGGCCGTGTGGGAGAGGTGACGATTAGGACGTTCCAGACAGCAGACAAAATGAAAAAGCAACGTGGACCTTTACCACAGGATGAGGGCAAGGAGCATGATAATTACCGTGTCAAGCGCTATATGGCGAAGCTAAATATTAACCCAGCAATTGCACATGGTATTAGCCATGAAGTAGGTTCATTGGAAGAAGGAAAATTAGCCGATATCGTTTTATGGGACCCAGCATTCTTTGGCGTAAAGGCAGAAGTGGTCATCAAGGCTGGTATTGCCGTCTATGGGATTACGGGAGATCCAAATGCATCCATTCCAACACCACAGCCAATGAAAGGCCGTCAGACTTATGGCTTCTATGGACAGGGTCCTCAAAATTGTGGCATGACATTTTTACCAAAAATAGCTGTCGAAGAAGGTTTGCCAGAAAAATTAGGCTTGAAAAGAATGATTGGGACGGTTTCGAATTGCCGAAATATTCGCAAATCTGACATGAATCTAAATAGTGAGACGCCAGAAATAGATGTGAATCCAGAAACCTATGAAGTAAAAATTGATGGAGAATTAGCAACATGCGAGCCAGTGGATGTACTACCGATGGCTCAACGATATTTCTTATTCTAAGCAATTAAAGTGAGTGTAACAGCCAATAAAAAGACGATGAGGTGCTAAACATATGTTAATTGAAAAAATCATGGGGAACATTGCACACGAAGAAGAACATCATGAAAAGAAAACAGAGTGGATTGAACTAGAGTGGGAGGAATTAAGCAAACGAATCCTACGCACAGAAACAGATCAAGGTACAGACATTGCTTTACGTTTAGAAGGGAATGAACCATTAAAATATGGCGATTTATTATGGGAGGATGAACACCGTCGTATCGCCATCCGTACAAAATTAGAGCCTGTTATTGTTATAACGCCAAACGACATGCATGAAATGGGAAAATCAGCTTTCGAATTAGGGAATCGCCATACCCCTTGCCTAATTGAAAACAATGAAATCATCGTACGAGCGGATCATACGATTAATCCATTATTAGATGAAATAGGGGTGCACTATGAAACAACAGAAAGACGTTTCAAGCAGCCATTCAAATACCGTGGACACTCTCACTAATTTATCGATACTGCAACTATTGCAAATTCATGATTCGGCATTTCCAATAGGTTCTTATACACATTCCTATGGTATGGAAACGTATATTCAAGCAGATCTCATTCGCACAAAGGATCAATTAATCGAATTTTGTCAGGGCTATTTATTTCATAATTTAGTGCATGGAGATGCGATACTAATTAAAGAAGCATTCCACGCAGCAAAAGACAGAGATCTTGCTCGTCTTACAGAGCTGGATGAACTTTGTGGGGCTATGAAGCTGGCCAAAGAATCTAAAGAGGCGAGTGTAAACGTAGGGAAGCAATTTGTGCGAACGGTGACACCACTTATGGAATGCCCTTTTTTATTGCAATGGAAGGAGAAAATTGAGCGTGAAGAAGTGAAGGGACATTACGCTGTGCTTTATGGAATTTATTGCGAGGCACTTGGTGTCAATGTCTTTCACGCAGTGATGACCTTTATGTATGCTTCAATTAGCGGCTTAGTACAAAATGCTGTACGTGCAGTACCATTTGGTCAAAATACAGGTGTCCAAGCATTGAATGAGCTATTGATTTCGGTAGAAGAAGCAGCGCAAACAGTGATGTTGTTAACGATGGATGATTTAACGAATAATGCGTTAGGGATTGAATTGGCATCCATGAAACATGAGTTTTTATATTCCAGATTATTTATTTCATAGAAAGAGAGAGGATAACAATGAAACCAATACGTATTGGCATCGGCGGCCCAGTTGGGTCAGGAAAAACGTCATTAGTAGATCAATTAACACGTGTGATGCATGAGCATTATCAAGTAGCGGTAATTACCAATGATATTTACACAAGGGAGGACGCCCAATATTTAATTACGAATGGTGTTTTAGCCGAAGAGCGTATTATTGGGGTAGAAACAGGAGGTTGTCCTCATACAGCTATTCGTGAGGATGCATCAATGAATTTTGCAGCGATTGATGATTTAACTAAACGCTTCAAAAATTTGGATATAATTTTCATTGAAAGTGGTGGGGATAACTTATCTGCAACATTTAGTCCTGAGCTAGTGCATGGCTATATTTACGTCATTGATGTGGCAGAGGGACAGGATATCCCACGTAAAGGCGGTCCAGCGCTAACGCGTTCAGACTTACTGCTAATCAATAAAACATCATTGGCGCCTCATGTGGGGGTCGATCTAGACATCATGGATCAGGATGTGAAAAAAATGCGTGGTGGCCGTCCATACATTTTTGCAGATGTTCGTTCTCAAACGAATGTAGATAAGGTGGTTGAATGGATTCAGCACCATATGCTACTTGAAGGTGCAGAAGCCGTTGACAACCATGGTTAATCCACAGAAAATAAATCATTTTGGCAAATTAGAAATGGCCTTTGAGCCTAGGAGGGGCTATACACGACTGGTTCATGTGTACCAACAGCCTCCCCTAAAGGCTAGCCGTGAATTATATGAAGGTAGTGATCCAACTGCCACAGTATTCTTGATGGAATCCTCTGGTGGGATGGTAGCGGGAGACCGCAATGAAATCAATGTCAAACTTGCGTCAGGAAGCCGAGTAAGGCTGAAGCAACAATCGGCATTGAAAATCTATCCTTCCCATACAGGCGATCATTGTACCCAGGCTATTACCGTTGAGATGGCTGATGAGGCACGATTAGAATGGCTCCCTGAAGTAACTATTCCATTTGAACGAGCCAAGTTTCAAGCAGATACAACCATTCGCATGAAGGAGAGCTCGACATTAATTTGGGGTGAAATTGTTGCACCAGGTCGAGAAATGCGAGGGGAAGTCTTTGATTATCAAGCCTACCAGTCGAAATATAAGGTCTATGTAGAGGAACAACTTATTGCGTTTGATTCCATCCATTTCAAACCACAGGAAATGAATTTTGCAGCGCTTGGCTTGCTCGAAAAAGCACTTTATATCGGCTCTTTATGGATTGTGTCACCACTAGTGAAAAATCTTAACATGCGAGATTTACAGGATTTAATTCAACAGGAGCAATCTCTTCAGGCAAGCGTAACAAAGCTAACAGATCAGGCGATTCATTGTAGATGGCTCGCCAAAGAGCAACGAACACTTCACAAGGAAATAAATCGTATGTTTGAACAGATGACAGCATTATTGTAATTTCTGTTGTGATAAAGGAGATAGTGAATTGAAAAAGTTTTCAGTATGGATACTTCTAATGATACTTTGTCTTGCAGGCTGTACGAAAGAGTCCAGTCAAGGCGAGGAGAAACAGTCATCTGCTTTGTCGTCTTCACAAGCAAATGAGCTTGTTTTTGCGTCAGAGTCTGAGTTTGCAGGTTTAAATCCTCTTTTAGAGGAAACGAATTTAGATGCCTTTTTATTTAGAGGTTTGATGCGTTTCGATGAACACAATGTACCAGTATTTGATATGGCTAAAAGTATTAAAATATCAGATGACCAGATGACGTATACAATTGTGATTAATGATCATGTGCTATTTCATGATGGGCAGGCTTTAACGGTGGACGATATTATTTTCACCATTGAAAGTATTCTTGACGATGCAAACGGCTCCTATTTAAAATCTGATTTTATCCATGTGACGGGCATGAAAAAAATCGACGACACGACAATGACCATCCAATTAGATGAACCATTTACACCGATGCTAGACAAATTAACTGTGCCTATTTTGCCAAAGCATGCCTTCGAAGGACAGGAAATGAGAACCGCTTCATTTAACCAACAACCAATCGGCGCAGGGCCTTATAGGTTTGAACAATGGGATAAAGGGACAAGCCTGACGCTAAAAGCATTTCCTACTTTTTATGGGACAAAGGCTTCGATTGAACAAGTCATTTTTAAATTTATCCCTGATAGCAATGTGCGTGCCCTACAGCTAAAATCGGGTGAGGTGGATATTGCATTACTTGATCCAAATCAGGTTGAGGAACTGTCAAAAGTCGAACGTTTAAAAATGTACGAGGTTGAATCCGCTGATTATCGAGGTGTTTTATTTAATATGAAGTATCCTATTTGGAAGGATGTTTCACTAAGAAAAGCAATTAGCTACGCAACGGATCGTGCAGGCATTGTAAAAGGTATATTACATGGCTATGGAACAGAAGCTTATTCACCGCTACAACAACATAATTTTGTAAATGAAAAAATCGAACATTATACTTACGATGTAAAAAAAGCAAATAAGCTGCTCGAGCAAGCAGGCTGGCAATTAGCCGATGACGGTTTCCGCTATAAGGATGGTCAAAAATTAACATTTACCATTACTGCGCCCATAACTGATACTGTGCGTGTAAATATGGCCAATTATGTGGCAGAGGGCTATAAAGCTGTTGGGGCAGATGTGAAAGTGGCCGCGCTAGATTGGAGCAATATTGTTATTGAAGAAACAGAAGCCTTTATGGTTGGATGGGGAAGTCCCTATGATGCGGACCATCATACCTACAGCCTATTCCATTCTGGAGAATCCAGTCTCACAAGTGCTGGCTATAATTACGGCAGCTATGCCAATGCAAAAGTAGATGCATTGCTAGAGGAAGGCCGTACTACAGTCGATCCTGAGCAACGTAAGAAGGTCTATATGGCATTGCAGGAGGAGCTAGCTCAAGACCCACCTTTTGCCTACTTTGCTTATGTAGATGCTGTATATGGTATCGATAAACAAATTAATGGTGTTAAAGAGCGAATTTTAGGTCACCATGGGGCAGGCTTCTTATGGAATGTTGAGGAGTGGAAATGGAATGATCGCTAAATGGCTTGGGAAGCGAATGATAATGGGGACAATTGTCCTCATTATCGTGAGCTTCCTCTCTTTTTTCATGATGCATGCCGCTCCTGGTAATCCCGCAGCAGCTTATTATGGAGGCAATGCCCAAACATTATCGACCGCAGAGAAGGAACGTATTGAACAAGCCTTTGGACTCGATCAACCTGTTCTCTTACAGTATGGACGGTGGTTAGGTGAAGCACTACAAGGTAATTTGGGATATTCAGCTAAAGAAGGAAGACCTGTTTTGACGATTTTACTTGAGCGGTTACCCAACACACTACAGCTCGTTGTTCTGACGTTATTTCTAGTAACGATTGCCTCTATTTGGCTAGGCTTACAGGCTGGCATGAGGGAGGGCTCATTACTCGACCGCGGACTTTCCATCTTTAGTATTGCAAGCTCAGCCATACCACCATTTTGGCTAGGCATAGTATTCATCATGGTCTTTTCCATAACATTAGGGTGGTTTCCATCTTCAGGAATGAATGATGTGCGGGGCAACGGAGGGTTCATGGATCGTTTATATCATATGGCACTCCCGCTTATAGTCCTCGTGATGTCGCATGTGGGCATCTTTGCCCGTTTTTTGCAGGATAGTGTGAAAGTAGAGAATCATAGCTACTATGTTCAAGTAGCACGCGCGAATGGAGTACCAGAACGTGAAATTCGAAGGATGATTTTACGAAATGCTGTCATTCCTTATATCAATTATGTTGGGGTGACCATCCCATCATTTTTCGGAGGCTCCATTGTGGTCGAAACATTATTTGGTTGGTCAGGCTTAGGACAGCTTTTGGTAAAATCCGTCATGCTCAAAGATTTCCCCGTTTTGATGGGGGCTATTTTAATCATAGGCGTGGTCGTGGTCATCTGTTTATTCGTCATTGACATACTGATGATTGGTTTGAACCCTCGATTAAGAAGAGGGGGCTTTGTATGAGAAAACAGCGATATCCGATTTTTTGGCTTGTGCTTTTAGCTCTTATTTTTACAACGACTATTTTTTCTTCATTATTAGCTCCTTTTGAGCCTAATGTAATGGATATGAATCAAATTTATCAAGCACCTAATGCCACACATTTATTAGGGACTGACCAGTTGGGTAGAGATGTTCTTTCTCGCTTATTGGTGGGGGGGAAGGTGACGCTATTTATTGCCATTGTATCGGTCGTCCTATCTAGCATAATTGGTATCATATATGGGGGCATAAGTGGTTATTTTGGTGGTGCCATTGATGCAGTAATGATGCGTATTCTCGAAGCCTTTTTAACAATTCCTTCATTGGTCATCGTGCTAGCTCTACAGGCAATGATGCAGGGCAGTATGTGGCATATGGCGATGGTGATGGGTATCACGGGATGGTTTGTGACAGCTCGTATCGTCCGCTCAGAATTTATCCGATTAAAGGAGCAAGAGTTTGTGCAGATGGCGAAAATGTTCCGCACGCCGTTGTGGAAAATTCTCTTTGGCCATTTATTACGTAATTGTATGCCTGCGATATTTGTGGTAACCATTTTTAATTTTGCTGGGGCTATTTTTACCGAAGTTTCCTTAAGCTTTTTAGGAATTGGTGTCCCACCAGCTACTCCATCATGGGGAACAATGCTGTACACAGCGCAAAATGATTTACTTGTGGGGGCTTGGTGGATGGGTCTTTTCCCTGGACTGTTAATCTTTATAACGATTTTATGTGTGCAAGTTATTGGAGGTACTTTCAAACAAGGAGGGAACCGAACGCATGTTTAAAGTTGACAATTTGGCTGTTCAATTAGACGGCAAATCCCTTATTCAAGGCTTGACTTTTACTGTACCTAAAGGTCAAATTACCGCTATCATTGGCGAGAGTGGCAGCGGCAAAAGTACGACCCTTTCAGCTCTGCTTGGGATGCTACCAGCACGAGCAACTATGGAGGGTTCCATTGTATTTAATGAAAGAAATGTCATGACAATGTCAGAACCGGAGCGTGTGAAGCTACGCAAAAAGCACTTTTTTACCATTTTTCAGGATGCAATGAATAGTTTTTCACCCACCCAAAAAATAAAGCATCAACTCTATAGGTTGACCGCTTCGAGGCTAGGGCAAAAGGAAGAGGAATTTTTAGATAAAATCACAGCCATTTTAAAGGAGTTAAACCTACCTAAGGATGTGTTAAATCGCTATCCATTTGAGCTTTCAGGTGGCATGCTACAACGCTGCATGCTTGCCTGCGCCTTCTATCATGAACCAGACGTTTTGATGGCGGATGAACCAACCTCTGCTCTAGATATGCTCCATCAACAAGAATTTATCAAATTGCTAAAAAATCTCCATGCCCGCTTAGGGACGACGATACTATTGATTACGCATGATTTAGGAGTTGCTAAGATGGCTGATTCTATTCTGGTGATGAAAAATGGCGAAATAGTAGAAAGTGGGAGAATGTCTGAAATTTTTAAGGAGCCCAAGCATCCATATACGAAGCAGCTTGTCGCTCATCATTTTTAGGAGGCGGTTGATATTGTTGCTTCATGTAAATCATGTTAGTAAAAGCTATCAAGCAGGACAGCAAGTATTACAGAATATAAACCTAACCGTGGGAAAAGGTGAAATCGTAGGACTCGTAGGAGAAAGCGGCAGTGGGAAAAGTACTTTAGCCAAAGTGATAATGCAGCTAGAAAAGCCTGAAAAAGGGGCGGTGTTTTTTGAAAATCAATTGATGACGAAGCAAAATCGCTCGCATTTTTATGAGAACTGCCAAATCATTTTTCAAAATGCTACGGCTGCCTTAAATCCAGTATGGACCGTCAAGGAATTGTTACGTGAGCCTCTAATGGCAGCACATAAGTCTTTGACTGATCGCGAACTACAGATAATGCTAGAAAAAGTGATGCTCCCAACCGATATATTAGAAGCCCTGCCATCTGAGCTAAGTGGAGGGGAGCGACAACGGGTTAATTTACTAAGGTCGATTTTAGTCGAACCCCAACTATTAGTTTGTGATGAAATTGTTTCGAGTTTAGATCGCTTGATTCAACGAGAAATGATAGATTTATTAATAACTTTAAAAAAAGAAAAAAACATGGCCATTTTATTTATATCGCACGACTTAAAGGCGGTTTCTTATTTGTGTGATCGTATTTATGTCATGAAGTCGGGTAAAATTGTCGATGAGAGCCATAAAGGCGAAGGTGGCTTTGCTTTTACAGACCGATATGCGCAAATGCTGTTTCAAGCCGTAGTATGATTAATCCAAAAACACTTTCCTTATTTGAATGGAAAGTGTTTTTTATTCTTGCAGCAATGATCTAAGTGGGGCAATCAAATCTTCAGAGATGCTATAAATCGTATGGGTATCCTTCACGTTCATCAACGTTCCCTTTTGCCCCATTTCCCCTACCCAAAGATGGAAGCCATATTGGTTTCCATCCATATCCACTACTTGTACATCATATGGAGGGGTAGCCATATTAACAATTCCCTTATTTCTCACAGCAGTAGTAATGACTTCATGGAACATTTCAAGAGACTCTTCATCCTCATATTCTTAGATAAAATCAGTATTCACAGTGTCAAATCCTTCGCCGTTAGAAATGCTGACCTTCGCCATTTTTCCACTGCTAGCTCTTTATCCGTACAGCCTAAAACAACTATAGCTAGGAGGGACATGATAATAAATAGGAATGCTCGCAATGAACCCCCTCCTTACAGAAAAAATAATACCAAAACTTGGAGTCGTAGCCTGGTTCTCTTCATAATATATTAAACAAACAAAAGCTGAAAGGGGATAAAGAATGGGCTTATTTGATGGATTAATCGGCAATGCAAGCGAGGTGAATTTTGAAAAATTACAGGAGGAGGTCAAAGATTTATTAATTCCAAACGAAACCATCAAAAATGCCTATAAAATTATTAGAGACATATTTATTTTTACGAATAAACGATTAATCCTCATTGATAAGCAAGGAGTTACTGGTAAGAAAACGGAATACCATTCGATCCCCTATAAAAATATTATTCATTTTTCAGTAGAAACGGCTGGTACATTTGATTTAGACGCAGAGCTAAAAATATGGGTATCAGGCAGTTCGCTACCTATCCAAAAAAGTTTCAATAAGGCGACCAATATTTATAAAGTGCAAAGTGTTTTAGCGCAGTATGTTTTAGTATCGTAATGATGAAATAAAGCCACCATCATGAATCACATTCAAAGCCCGCATAGATGCGAGGCTTTTTTGGCTGTGCTTAGAAAGGGGGAATAGGGATGGGGAAATTACTATGTGAGGGGTGTATGCTGTCGCCCCGTTCCAATTAGGGAGCAAGCGCACAGAGCTTAGAAATTAGCAAAGAAACGCTGACTGGTTCTACCTTACGCATAACCTTTTATATTGTAAAATAATAGATATATTTCAATAATATTGCTAGAATTCAATGGATGGAACTGTTTTTTGAAGAAGTGTGATTCGTAACATTAGATTGTTGGGGGGTGAGGGAAATGGTTGAAAAAATTGAAATGAATAATAAATCTATCATTTCATTAACGCTTGGTATTCTTTCTATCATCGTACCATTTATTGGATTAGTTCTTGGGATTTTCGGAGTAGTTTTATCAAGAATGGCAACAAAGGAAATTGCTAAAAGAAATGAAAATGGCAGAGGTTTGGCAATTTCTGGTTTAATTTGTAGCGTGATCGGGATTATCATTCAAACCTTTGCAGTATTGTCTATTATCCTTTTTTATTCAATTACTGGTGTTTAGCTTAGTATTTGACCTTAGAAAATACCGTTTTAAGTTGGACGGGAAGAGGAAAAGTGGAAATGGCCATGAGTCAGGATACCAGCCTGTTACGAATACACACCATAAACCTCTTTTTTTGTGTTGAAAATGCATGACCTTCCCAAGCCCCCTGTTTTTAAGATTTTGCTCAAAGCTTTTTTTCTTTTTGAAGAATAATAGTTATACACATTACTATTTGTAAAGATGGTGAAACGATGGAACAGATGCTAAAGGAAATAATGTCTCCAAGTCATCAATATAAAGTTCAAATTATAAAACGGAGAGATGGTCTTTTTACAACAGAAGTATATATGTGGCAAGAAGACTGCGGATATGAATTTTGGAGTCCTATTAAAAAAGGATTGAGTTTGATTGAGACTGAGGAAGTAGCCGTAACAGTAGCCATTGAACAATTAAGACAATACTCTGGTGAAGTTATTACTCTTTAGTTACATCACTCAACGCTGTCAGATGTAGCGAGAATCGTTGAATCGCGTAGTTGTGCGTATAGGTTTGTCTGAGGTGCGTTTATAGGTTGTTTATGTTAGTATTTCAAAATGATGCAAGTGTCTTATCCCGATTTAACTCGCGGTTTTGCGTTAAAAAAATGAGCGTAGGAATCCCCTGCGCTCGTAACTCATTTTATCAAATATTACATAACTAATAACCTAAAATAAAAGTGTCGTAACTCCTTTTTTAAAAGCCGTTAATCATTCGCTAAAATTTATTCTCATGCGAGTATGTACGCCGAAAAATAGATGAAGGTGATACGGATGTTAAAAGAAGATATTCGGTAAAGGACGTATTAGGACAAAACATTAACTAGTGTCGTTGATTTAATATGTGAAAAAGACGACCATTTTGCTGATTCGTTGGAAAAGACCAGAACGTATAGCGGTAAAGAAATTGAAGCTATTCAGTATTATGCTGCGTAGAAAATCCGAGGGGATTTCGAAAGAGATGACCCGCATGAAGCTGAGGAAGTATCATACTATCAAAGTAAATAGGAAGACATGTTGTCAGAATTTCAGAGTTTGTAAGATTAAGTGAAGAAATGGTTTGGAAAATATTGTGATATTTGACTTTAGAAATCCACTACTTTACAATTGATTTTAGTAATCTAATAGGAATGTGGAGTACACCCGATTCCTATGACAATTGAATAGCGTGTAGTAATAGGTGTAAATTGCGTGCAATTTGCTTAAAAGGGAAGTCGGTGTGAATCCGACACTGTCCCGCAACTGTAAATGTGAGCGACTTTTCAGCAACCACTGTCAAATGATGGGAAGGGGAAAAGTGGCGATGACCATGAGTCAGGATACCTGCCTGTTATGAGTACACACCATAAACCTACGAGGAATAGGAGGTGGCATGTTGACAAAACAGAATGCTCTGTTCGTCACAGTACGTCAAACGCCCAAAGTTCATGAAAGGGTTCATTTTCGAACTCCTTCACATTTACTTAGGGTTTGTTTGGCATTGTGTGATGAATCACATTAAAGCGAAGGATTTCCTCAAACATAGAAGGAAGTCCTTTTTGTTTTGAAAATATGTACGCAAAGGGGATGCACATAGGATGAATATTCATGCAACGATAACACAGGAAACGCCTTTTGTAGATATGACCATTTGTAAGCAGCCAAGGACAGAAATTGCTAAAAAAGCGAAAACAAGAATGGTGGTTGAATCACTGATTGATCAATTATTAGCAACGAAGCTGATTCGCAACAACCGCTTTTTTGAGCGAATTTTATATAATAAAGACATTATTTGGATAAGAAATGGTGAGGTAGAAGGCCATCTTTTTGCTCTGGCAACGTTAACGGATCAACTGAAAACGAAGACGAATAGCTTTATGATGTATATGCCGACGAACCCTATTATATATGAGGTGAACGGGGAGCCGTATCACTTAATTACACGCATTGATTCAACACGAGCAAAGCCTAACCTTGATCGCCTTTCACAAGAGCCCAATCCCGTGTTAAGCGCTGCACGTGTCAATGATTTACTATGCTCCATTGTTATACGTTTTTATGAAACTTATATAAATGATTTAATGGAAATTTCTCATCAGGATCAACTAATCGCATTCGCGCAGCAGGAATATAAACAATTTCTGGATGCGGTTCAGGAGTTAAATGGTGATCACTTAAATTGGCATCCACGAGGGAACGGCCATGAGCTATTGTTAACATTAATTGATCAACTACAAATATTAAAAAGTCAGCCTGGTAAAGTTTTAATCGACTTCACTAATACGCAGGGCTATGTGGTGGTTGAACCTGCTTATCAGGTCCATAAGCCCTCAAAGAAAGCTGTCGGTGCGATATGAAAACAAGCCCTCCATGAAGCGGGGGGCTTGTTTTATTTATGCCAGCGTATCATGCTTCATCTGAGGCTATTAGCCTAACACACCGTCCTTGCAAATACTTTACTTGACTTATCCCTGAAAGTGCATGGCTGCTTGAGCCTCTTGCCAAGGGACAGTATAGCCTTTGCCTTTAGCGCAAAAAATGCTGGAAGAACTGTATTCAGGGTCCGCATTTTTATCATAGCCTATCTGGGCTATTACTTCTTCTGCATTATGACACACATCATAGCCATCAAATTGGAGGGTAAGTGAGCCTTTCCCATTGGTATAGGCAGCAAAGATTGTGCTATAGCTCATAAAGGTTGCTACAGGTGCACGTCCTGTCAAAACAACGTCAGTTTCGGTGAGGTCTGGGTCGTCGAATGTGCCGGCAGCCTGTTGAATGTCAGTCATCATACGGCCAATAAAATCATTGGAAGCTTTCATTTTAAAGCGATAATATGGCTCAAGCAGGATGTTCTGTGCTTGTTCTAGTCCTTGACGTAGTGCTCGGAAAGTAGCTTCTCGGAAATCACCACCAGAGGTATGCTCATTGTGACCACGCCCCGTTAATAGCGTAAAATGAATATCTGTGACGGCGTAGCCTGTGAGTAAGCCGTGATGATCACGCTCAAACAAGTGCTTCTCAACGAGACGCTGGTTGCCCACTGATAAATCATCGGCATGACAGGCATTACTAAAGGTAATTCCTGCTCCGCGTTCATTAGGCTCCATTAATAAATGAACCTCTGCATAATGCTTGAGTGGCTCAAAATGACCGTAGCCTGTAACGGTTGTCCCAATTGTCTCCATATATAATATTTGCGGCTCTCCAAAAGAAATGTGTAATGCAAAACGTTTCAATAACACGTCAATCAGGACTTCTAACTGAATGACACCCATTATGTGCACATGGATTTCCTGAAATTTTTCCTGCCACACGACACGCAATGACGGCTCCTCGGCCTCTAGTAAACGGAAAATCCTTAATACTTCTTTTATATGTTGCTCACCCTCATATTGAACTTTTGCCTGTAATGTAGGGACAAGCTCATAGGGCAGTGATAGCAATTTACTGCCAATTCGATCCCCAATATTTGCCTGACTGAGCCCTTTAACAGCGAAGATTTCACCAGCCTCAACTTGCTGAACAGTTTCAAATCGACTGCCGTTATATAGGCGAATTTCTGTTACTTTTTCTGTGATATCTCCAAATGTAAATTCATCCCGAACATGTAACTTGCCTGTAAGGGCCTTGATGAACGTTAAACGTTGATGTCCATCATGGCGTATTTTAAAGACCTCTCCTTGAAAAGGTGCTTCTGGCTCGAAGTGAGTACCCGTTAGGAATGGAAGTTGAGCAATAAATTCCTCAATGCCTTCATCCTTCAACGCAGAACCTATAAAACAAGGAAAGGCATCCTCATTTTTAATCATCGTTTGTAGTCTAGTCATGCATTGGCGATGTTCCAATGTTTCATTCAAAAAGTTATCTAGCAGTTCTTCATCACGCTCTGCCAGCAATTCCATAATCGTGCTTGAAACATAGTTTTCCTGCAGTGGTTCATCTATGAGGATTACATGTTCTGAGAAATCCTTATGCAGCTGAGTCATAACAGCTCTCACATCTGCTCCGTCACGATCTATTTTATTAATAAAAAAGAATGTAGGGACATGATAGTTCCGTAAAAGCTGCCATACAGTTTCTGTATGACCCTGTATACCCTCTACAGCACTAATAATAATGATGGCATAATCCATGACACGAATGGCACGCTCCATCTCAGGGGAGAAATCGACATGCCCTGGTGTATCGATCAGCGTATATGTATCGTCGCCGATAGTCATGCGACCTTGCTCGGCAAATATTGTAATGCCACGTTTACGCTCAAGCTCATGATTATCTAAATAGGCATCCTGATGATCGACACGCCCCCGCGCTTGAATACTATTGGTATGATAAAGCATTTGCTCAGAAAAGGTTGTTTTTCCTGCATCAACATGAGCAAGAACCCCAATCGTCTTGTACATACTAAATCCTCGTTTCTATAGGTGGCTATGTTCTCATTGTATCAGAATACTAGCACAAATAATTCTTGTAAAATGATTCGTCTTTTTGTCGAAATAGTGCTAATATAATGATGATTGCAGATTTTGCAATTTACTCTGATTGCGAATTAACTCATGAACTGCTAGTCTATCAATAGAATGAATAAAACATATTGGTGCAAATGGCATTTGTCATTTTGCTTAAAAGGGAAATCGGTGTAATTCCGATGCTGTCCCGCAACTGTAAATGGGGAGTCTATACAGGATGCCACTGTAGTTTAACTATGGGAAGGTGTATAGATGATGAACCTAAGCCAGGATACCTGCCAGTATGTGTATGCTAACTAAGAACCACGAGGATGGGGATAGTGATAAAGGTAACTATACCGTTTTTTCACTATGCTACTCTCTTGGCGACAAGAGGGTTTTTTTATGCCCTTCCAATGATCCTGGTAGCAAAGAAGTCTCTGATTTCTTTCTATATTTATGACAACAAAGGAGAAAAGGACATGAAAAAATGGAGAAGTATATGGCTGGTCATGCTCATCGCGCTCATCGCAGTTTTAGGAGCGTGTGGTACAAAGGACAAGCCTGAATCAGCAACGCAAACTGAAAAAGTTGAACCGTCTGAGGCGACAACGACTGAGGTAATCATTAAAAATAATGGAACTACCCAAACCTATAAGGAAGCACCTACAAAGGCAATTAGCTTAAATCAGCATGTAACAGAAATTATGCTTGCATTAGGGCTAGAGGATTCCATGGTAGGGACTGCTTATTTAGATGACGAAATCTACGAGCCGCTTCAAGCAGCCTACGATAAAGTTCCTGTTCTTTCAGATCAATACCCAACGAAGGAGCAAGTCATTGATGCCGGGGCAGATTTCTTGTATGCAGGCTGGAAAAGTGGCTTTGGTGAAAAAGGTGTAGGAACACCAGAGGAGCTTGAGGAATTAGGAATTCATACGTATTTACATACAGCTTCTAATATGACAAAGCCAACATTAGAGGATATTTTCACTGATATTCGTCATATTGCAGAAATATTCCGCGTGGAAGATCGCGGCGAAGCATTCATTGAACAAATGACAAAAGATGTCGAAGAAGTTCAAGCTAAATTACCAAAAGATAGAGAAAATTTACGTGTTCTAGTCTTTGACAGTGGTGAAAAAGATGTATTCACAGCTGGCCAAAACTTTATGAATGAGCTGGTGACAATCGCTGGCGGTCAAAATATCTTTGGAGATGTGGAGTCAGGGTGGACAACCGTGTCGAAGGAAGATGCAGTAGATCGCAATCCAGAGGTGGTTGTCATAATTAATTATGGTGAAACAACGGCTGAACAAAAGATAAATTTCTTAAAAAATGATCCAGCCTTGAAGGAAATGGAAGCAGTCAAAAATGATCGCTTTGTCATCCTTCCACTTTCAGCGGCATCTGAAGGGGTCCGTGCAGCAGAGGCCATTCAAATTTTAGCTAAGGGCTTCTACCCAGAAAACTTTTAAAAATTTCGAGCTAGCAAAGTGCTAGCTCCTTTTTCTTAAGGAGCGATAACTATTGAACGCATTTCGTCAAAACATACCAGATAAAACATTTGAGACCCTTAATCAGCAAGGTGGATTTTCGCGATTAGCAGTAAGCCCTGGCATTATCAATAAGCATTACACACCAGCCCAATTTCAAAAAATAGCAGAAATTGTAGGAGAGAAGGGAGCCATTAAATACTCGGCTTCCTATAGCATATTATTATCGATTCCCTCTAGTGAATTAACTGAAGCTACCCGTGCCTTACAGGAGGCTGGACTGTTTGTTGCATCGTCAGGGCCTCATATTGTTATGAAAGCATGTGATTTTTGTGACGGTGAAAAAATGGAAGCAGTTCCTCAAACAGAACAGCTCTATCAGGCGTTGGATGGTATAACCGTGCCTGCAAGAATGCGAGTCAATGTGAATGGCTGTGCATCCGCCTGTTATAATCCCACATATGATGACATCGGTTTGGTCTATCAGCATGAGAGCTTTGATGTTTATCTAGGAGCCATTCCTATGGGGACGAAAGCACAGGCGGGTACTCTCTTTGCAAAGAGAGTAAGGATCGACCATATTGAAAATTTTTTGCTACAAATCATTCGTCTTTATCAGGACCAAGCTCGTTCCAATGAACCTTTTTATAAGTTTTATCGCAGAACAAAATCGAATGCGGATTGGGAACTAGTAAAAAAATCGATCGAGTAGCAGGAATAATACTTAGGGTGTCGAAATATTGTAGTAGAGCATAGAAAATGACAATACAAAGGAGCAAGAACATGACATCTAAACAAGGGATTCAACCAGAGGATCTTTATCGCTTGAAATCAGTGGCAGATCCACAGCTCTCACCTGATGGGACTGAGGTAGTTTATGTAGAGACACGTATTGATGAGAAGAAAAAGGACTATATATCTAATTTGTTTTATATGAATTTAAAAGACAAACGTCCTCAGCAATGGACATATGGTGACTATCGGACAAGCTCTCCTGTGTGGTCGCCAGATGGCAGTCAAATTGCTTTTTCTTCTACAAGATCAGGCAAGCCGCAAATTTTTGTGCTTTCGAAAACAGGTGGGGAGGCAAAACAAGTAACGTATTGTAAAAACGGTGCGTCAACGCCTGTCTGGTCTCCATGTGGAGAGAAAATTGCCTTTTCCGTTATGCTCGGTAAAGATGAAACTATTCTAGATAAAGTTGAAGATGACAAGAAAGAAGAAAAAGAACTAAAGCCGCTAGAAATCGATAAGATGAAACATAAATCAGATGCTGGTGGATTTACGGATATGGACCAGCATACCCACATCGCTATTGTCGATTTAAAATCTGGTGACTTAGAGCAAATGACAGAAGGGAACAAGCATTGCCATCTGAGTACATGGTCGCCCGATGGCAACTATCTTACGTACTTAGCAGATCAAGCAGAGGATTTAGATTTTTCATTTAATGCGGATATTTACTTATTAGATATAGAAACAAAAAAGAGTCGCAAGGTAACCGAGGGAATTGGCTCTTATTACCAAACATCATGGTCTCCTAATAGCCGCTTCCTTTCCTTCGTTGGGGGAAAACGTGAGTTTGAAAATGCCACACAAGCGAAGCTATGGATTTATGATATGGAACAAAATCTGCTCAACTGTGCCACAAGTGAATTTGATGCCCCTGTCGGTGACTATGTCATCGGTGATTTCCTGCAAGGGGTAGCAGCTCCACCTGTGCAATGGATGAATGATAATCATAGTTTCTACTTTCAAGTAACAGATCACGGCAATGCGGCAATTTATTTTGGTAATGTGGATGGAGAGATTTATCCAGCTATTCACGATGATCAATATGTTTATGGATTTTCATTAGATGCTCAAAATGACCAAGCAGTTGTCGCAATAAGTACGACAACAAATCCGGGCGATTTATATTACGTCAACTTAAAGACGGGTGAAAAAGAACGGTTGACAACCGTCAATGAAGAAGTTTTAAAGACGAGAGAGATAGCTGTTCCTGAGAGTATTGAGTTTGAAGGAGCTGAGGGCTGGAAGGTCAATGGCTGGATCATGAAGCCAGTGGGCTATGAAAAAGGGAAGAAATATCCTCTTATTCTTGAAATCCATGGTGGTCCACATGCGATGTACGGCAACACTTATTTCAATGAATTCCAAATCCTAGCTGCTCAAGGCTTTGCGGTGCTGTATACAAATCCGCGCGGAAGTCATGGCTACGGACAAACGTTTGTGGATGCAGTACGTGGTGATTATGGTGGCAATGACTATCAAGACCTAATGGCTGCAGTGGACTATGCTTTAGAGCACTATGATTTCATTGATCAGGATCGACTAGGTGTAACAGGTGGGAGCTATGGTGGCTTTATGACCAACTGGATTGTTGGGCATACGAACCGCTTTAAGGCAGCAGTTACACAACGCTCAATTTCAAACTGGATTAGCTTTGCAGGTGTGAGTGATATCGGCTATTACTTTACAGACTGGCAAATACAAGCGGGGCTCGATAATATGGAGAAGCTATGGCATCATTCTCCATTGAAGTATGTAGACAATGTTGAAACACCGTTGCTCATTTTACACGGTGAAAAAGATTATCGTTGTCCGATTGAACAGGCGGAGCAATTATTTATCGCCTTGAAATATCGTAAGAAAGAAACAAAATTCGTCCGCTTCCCTGAATCGAATCATGAACTGTCAAGAAGCGGAAAACCAACATTAAGAATTCATCGTCTGGAATATATACGAGATTGGTTTGTGGAAAAACTTTAACAAAGAGGTGGCTTAGGAAGTGAACATACTTCTTAAGCCTTTTTTATCGAAAAAAAGAATCACAGCAAAGTGTGATTCTAGATCAGTTAGTCGATTTTTTGAATAAAAACGACCTTCAAATAATTAAATTCAGGATATTCACGAGGCACACGGAAATCCTTTGGTAAACCATATTCCTCTACAATTTTATAGCGTGTACGAGTCTCTTTAAATGCTTGGTCGATAAATCCTTTAAACTTTTTCATACCGAAGCTTGCATTATTTGTAGAAGCCACAATAATACCATTTTTGGCTGTAATCGCAATTGTATCCTTCAGTAATTTTGGATAGTCCTTCGCCGTTGAGAACGTCATTTGCTTTGTACGAGCAAAGCTAGGTGGATCTAAGACAACAAGGTCAAATTTTAATGCGTGACGCTGTGCATATTTAAAATAATGAAAAACGTCCATTACTTTTATATCCTGGGCTTCATAATCAATTTGATTGACGCTAAACTGCTCAATTGTTTTGGCTAAACTGCGCTTCGCAACATCAACACTTGTTGTTTTAATAGCTCCTCCAAGCGCGGCTGCTACTGAAAATGCCCCTGTGTAGGAGAAGGTATTAAGCATATTGGCTGTGTTTGCATAGCGCTCACGAATAGCTAATCGTACTTCCCGTTGATCAAGAAAAATCCCTGTCATCGCACCATCATTTAAATGGACTGCATAGGTCATCCCATTTTCCTTGACCAAAATTGGAAATTCGCCAGGAGTCCCCATAACAAAATCATCCTGTTCCATATATTGGCCTTTACCATCAAATCGTTTTTTCTCATAAATAGCTTGGTAGTTGATGGTTTCAGCAAGCGCCTCATAAACGACTTCTTTCAATGAGTAAATACCCTCGCTATACCAACTCACCATATAGTAGCCATTAAAGAAATCGATCGTTAGGCCACCAATGCCATCACCCTCACCATTGAAAACACGGAAGGCTGTTGTATGTTCATTCTGGAAAAATGCTTCTCGGAGTTGTATGGCTTTTTTGAACTTTTTAATGAAAAAAGCTTTATCGATGGTTTCATTGATATCAGTCGTCAAGACCCAGCCAATCCCTTTATTTTGAATACCGAAGTAACCTGTACCAATAAAACGATTATGGTGATCCATCAGCTTAAGTAGTGTCCCTTGCTCGGAAGGGAGTTGTCGTGCATCCACCGCATCTTTTGAAATTAATGGGTAGCCTTTTTTTAATTGATCAGCAAAAGGCTGCTTTATTTGTAGGGCAATTGTTTGTGTCATGTTGTCATCCTTTAAAAAACGTTTTGCTCTATTATCGCACTGTTTGGACGGGATAGCCAAACTTATTTCAGGAATTCAGCAATTTTTGCCACTGTTTCGATGGTCGCCTCTTCAAAATAATGCATCTTGCTAAAATAGCTATGAATCAAACCAGACATGGTCATATGCTCTACAGGTACTCCTGCGTCCACCAGTTTTTGGGCATAACTTAAACCTTCGTCAAAGAGTACATCTGCCTCTGCTGCAATGAGGAGGGTTTTAGGCATATGGCTTACATCCTCAAGTTGTAGAGGAGATACAAATGGATTCGCATAGTTGGATTCCTCTGTATAGTGCTGAGAAAACCATTGCATACCTTTTTTATCGAGGCCGAAATTTTCACCATAAGCCTGATAGGATACGGTCGTGAAATCTACATTCGTAACGGGATAAATGAGTACTTGTGCTTGCAAAGACGGACCACCCGAAGAAGCAGCTAAGTGGGTCACGACCGTTGCTAAATTTCCGCCGGCACTGTCCCCAGCAACCGTCAACTGAGCAGCATCGCCGCCAAATGCTTTGATATGGTCATGCACCCATACTAAGCTATCGTAGGCATCCTGTAATGGAGTTGGAAAAGGAAATTCTGGAGCTAAACGATAATCTACTGAAACGACAATAGCTTGTGCTTGTTCTGCTAATAGCTGACAGCCAGCATCAACTGACTCTAAATTACCATATACCCAGCCACCACCATGATAATAGACAATAACCGGTAATGGTTGGTGATGAATAGGGATATAGAGTCGTAGCGTAATTTGAGCACCATCACGCACTGTAATTGCTTGTTCTTGTATGGACGCAAGTGTTGGTTTGTGTACGGATTGCCATGGCATAACCGTCCGCATCGCACGAGCTTCCTGTGGTGTGACTTGATAGTAAGGTGTCACACCATGCTGAGCTTGAATATAATGAACAGCTTCTTTTCTTAATGTAGTCATCCTCATCATTCCTTTATCTTGACGTTTATATCTTATATTATAAACTATTCATATAATTTTACTAGGATTTAATTGTAGAAAAAGAAAAATCTTTTATAAAAGAGGTGAAATGATTGAATTGTGTTTATAATAAAAGGGAAGAAAGTATTTGGAGGGACAGTATGATTTCTTTAATTGTGGCACATGATGACAACCATGTAATTGGGTATAATAACGGAATGCCTTGGCATTTACCTGGAGATTTGCAGTATTTTAAAAACAAAACAATGGGCAAGCCAATGATTATGGGCCGAAAAACGTTTGAATCCATTGGTCGTCCACTACCAGGACGTCGTAATATTGTTATTACACGAGATGAAAATTATCGTGCAGAAGGCATTGAAATTGTGACAAGCCTAGAAGAAGCAATAGCAATGGCAGGGGATGTACAGGAAATTATGATTATTGGCGGCGAGCAAATTTTCCGTTTATCGATGGAAATAGCAGATCGCTTATATATTACGAAAATCAATCATTCTTTTCAGGGCGATACCTTTTTCCCAAGCTATGAGCAGGATTTTGTAGAGGTTGCTGCTGAACAGCCTGAAACAGCTTCAGAAGGCTATACATTCCAATATCAAATTTTTGAACGTAAATAACATGGAGAGACGCACGGTTTTGCTAGACCGTGCTACTTCTATATTTAGGGGAGATATTGATGCGCAACATAGTATTATCGAGTGGAGAAAATGTTTATGTTGATTGCTTGAGCTGTGCAATCATAAGTGGACAAATCGAGCCCAATGGGGGTGTTCTAATTGAAACGGATTATTTTCACGCCCATCAGGATATAGCTTATCCAATAAAGGGATTAGTTATAGTAGCCTCAAAGTGTCATATTCATTGCTTGGATGAATTAAATAATGACGAAAAACTGGATTACATCCATCTCTTAACAAAAATAAGACAAGCTCAAAGGGAAGTATTGGGCATAGCATACGTTTATTATTTTTACAACGAAGATATGACTCATCATTTCCACATTTGGATGGTGCCCCGCTATGAATGGATGAATGCATTCGGGCGATCCGTTGAATCCTTGAGGCCCGTGTTACTTCATGCCAGGAAAAATATGAATAATGAGGAGCATGAAAAAGAAGTAAGGGAAGCGATTAAGCTTTTAAGAGATTCCATAAAAAATCGCTCCTTGTGAAGAAGGGCACTGAAAAAGTCCATATCTTTTTTTCATTTGGCACTGTGACTCTACTGTTGTTTTCCGAAGCATTCCGCTCGCTTTCCGCGGGCGAGCGCCGAGTCTCCTCCTACGCTTCGCTTCGTGCGGGGTCTCGTCTGTCTCGCTTTCCCGCAGGAGTCGAGCGATGCTTCTGCAAACAACGCAATGTATCATACTATTATTTTAGTCACACTTTCCTTTATAATAAAAGAATGAATATGTAGGTGGAGCCCCAATGATTTCAAATTAGGAAACCCTTAATTTAAGTCCATACATGGCAATCTATGATATTGTTGTGCCAAAAGATAACATGCTTCGCCAGGTCAATGAACTTGTTGAATTTTCATTTTTTTTAGAAGAGCTAAAAACAAAATATTGTTTAGATAATGGACGTAATACCATTCCTCCAATTCGCATGTTTAAGTACTTATTATTAAAAGCGATTAATGATGTATCAGACGTCGACCTAGTAGAGCGCTCAAAGTATGATATGTCATTTGGATATGGCAACAGAAGATCCAGTGAGACAGAAATAAGGCACTTCCTGTTCAAAATTGAACAAGAAGTGCCTTATTTTTATCTGAAAAAGGTTCG